>JBBRQG010000012.1:0-103774 GCA_038226785.1 Tepidisphaerales bacterium
AACTGTCTCCTCAGCCCTCCACACGTTCGCCGACAACGGGAACTACATCATCCAGGTCACCGCGACCGATGAAGACGGCTCCTACACCACCAGCACCACCGCCGCCGTCGCCGACGTTGCCCCCACCATCACCCTCGGCGGTTCCACCGCCGGCGTGCAGAACAGCCCCCTCACCCTGACTTTCACCGCGACCGACCCCGGTACTGACACCATTTCACAATGGCTCGTCAACTGGGGTGACGGCACGTCCAACACCTACACCGGCACCACCTCATCCGCCGTCAAGACCTATGCAGCGGTCGGCTCGTTCAACATTGTGGTCACGGCTACCAATGAAGATGGTTCATTCGCCACCCTCCCCCGCGCTGTCACGATCAGCGCTTCAGCCCCCACTCCGCCAGTTGCCAACGGTGGCGGCCCCTACACCGTGGCCGAAGGCGCTACGGTCGCCCTCTCCGGTCTGGGCAGCACAGGCTCCAGCCTGACCTATCTCTGGGACCTGAATGGCAACGGCATCTTCGGTGAGACCGGTACGGCCGCCACCCGCGGTAACGAAACCGGCGCCAACGTCACCTTCAACGCCGCCGGCCTGAACGGCCCATCCACCTATAACGTCACGCTCAAGGTCGTCGATTCCGTCGGCCAGACCAGCTCCGTGGTGGTACCGGTCGGCGTGACCGACGTTGCACCGACTATCACCCTAGGTGGTAACACGTCGGCCAACGAAGGCAGCCCCCTCTCCATCACCTTCCTCGCCACCGACCCCGGCCCCGACGTCGTCACCGGCTGGACAGTTGACTGGGGCAACGGCCATATCACGAGCTACGCCGGCGCGGCCTCGTCTGCCTCGTATGCCTACCCCGACAACGGCAACTTCACCGTCCGCGTGACTGCCAACCAGGCAGGCCTCAGCGTCAGCAAGACACGGGTCGTCTCGATCGCCAACGTCGCACCGACGATCATACTGAACGGCACCCCCAGCCCGCTGGAAGGGTCTCAAGTCACTCTCGCATTTTCCGCCACCGACCCGGGCACCGACACCATCTCCCTTTGGACCATCAACTGGGGTGATGGAAGCGCTGTCGGTACCTACGCAGGCACAGCGACCTGGGCCGTGCACACCTACGCCGATAACGGCAGCTACATCGCCCGAATCGCGGCCGCCGATGAAGACGGTTCGTATCAGTCCTCCTGGACGTTCCCCGTTGCCAACGTCGCGCCGACCCTCGCCCTCGCCCCCAGCGGCTCACCGGTTCAGGGCTCGCCCATGACCCTCGGCTTCACCGCCACCGACCCCGGCGCCGACACCATCGCCAACTGGCTGATCGAATGGGGCGACGGCACCACTTCCAACTACGCGGGCAACCTGACCTCCGCCACCAAAACCTACGCCGATCCCGGCACCTACGTGATCCGCGCCACCGCCACCGATGAAGACGGCACGTACGGTGCCACCGCCTCCGTCACTGTGGCCCCGGCCCCACTCGACCTCCGCGGCGTCGCCATCCACGAAACACCGCAGCTGACGCCGGGCGATGGCGCCCTGTTCTCCATCGACCTCATCGCACGCGGCAACGGTCGCCACGTCATCTCCGGCTGGCAGGTCGTCTGGGGTGATGGTACGTCCAGCACCTTCGCCGGTAGTGTCACGTCGGCCGAAAAGATCTACAGTTCGAACGGTCAATACAACGTGCAGATCTTCTGCACCGATCAGAGCGGCACCTATCAGCGCAACATCGCACTCGAAGTCACCAGCGTTGCCTCCAAGTCTGGTGATCAGGGCAACGCCACCCTGACGATCCCGGCCGAAGTCATTGCCGGTCAGTCGGTCCCCAGCACGCTTGGCTACAGCAACCCTGCCGGCAATACCCCTGCCGCCTGGACTGTTGACTGGGGCGACGGCACCACGAGTTCGTATGCCGGAGCCGCCACCCTTGGCACTCACACCTTTGCGCCGGGCCTGTTCACCGTCACGGCCACGCTCACCCTCGCCGACGGCACCCGCCTGTCCGACTCGGCCCAGATCGCAGCTATCGCTGCACCCGCCCTCATCAACCTTTCAGTCAAGCCGGTTGCGGCCACCGGAGCCAACGTCATCGCCCAGTTCTCCGCCGAACTGCTGGCCAGCAAGGGTCAGACCGCATGGCTTATCAACTGGGGCGACGGCATCATCGATACCCTGCCGGCCTCGGCCAGCACGGCCAATCACGTCTACTCGGTCGCCGGACAGTACAGCGTTCAGGCCACCGCCCAGACCGGCAACACGGGCGCCACATCAGATCCGCTGACCGTCGCCTCTGTCGCACTCAGCCCGTCCCTTGGTATCACGGACACGATTCAGGCCAGCGTTGTCACTGCCATAACTCTGGCAATCAACGAAGACGCTGCTGACCTGCTGACCGGCTGGCACATCGACTGGGGTGATGGTACCTCCGATGACCTGCCCGGCGACGCGCGCTCGACAACGCACCAGTACACCTCAGAAGGCACGTTCACTGCCAGTGCCACCGCCATCACCGATCTCTATCAGGCCACCAGCTCAGCCAGCGTTTACGTCTGGGCCGTCGGCTCCAACACTTCCAGCCCCGGGGCGACTGCAACAAGCAACTTTACCTCCCGCCGCGATCTGCATGTGTTGTTCAACGATCCGGCCTGGCCCACCAAGGTCAACCCCTCGACTTTTGAATACACGCTTCGTTCGGCCAACGGCACGGAGTTGTCGGCCGTGCTGGTCAGCAAGTCCAAGGCTGGAAGCTTTGCTCTGAATGTCACCACGCCGCGCAGCGCCTGGGACTCCGCCGACAACGGCGACTGGACCCTGCTCGCCACCCGGGACGGCATCACCAGCGAACTGGCCACCGTGACCCTTCGCCGCCCGGCTGGCCCGAGCGACCTTTCCGTCGCCGGCCTGCGCGTTCAGGCCGCCTCGACGCTCCTTCCCGGCTCTACTGTCAAGGCCACTGCCTCGCTCCGCTTCGCCGGTGCCGCCTTCTCCGGCAAGACCCGCATCGCCTATTACCTTTCCACCGACGATGTGTGGGATGCTGGCGATCAGCTCGTCGCCTCGCAGGACCTGACCGGCAGTTTCAAGGCGCGTCAAAAGGTCGCCCTGTCAGCCAAATTCAACCTGCCCTCGAACATTTCACCGGGTGCCCGCAAGCTGCTGGTCGTCGCGGATTCCAACTCCACGCTGGCCGAGGCCGATGAAAACGATAACGTGGTTGCATCCGGCACCCTCAATGTGGCAGCCCCGGTCGTAGACCTCTCATCGTCCATCATCTCGCTCGCCGGCAACAGCAAGGCGGGTGCGGTGCAGTTGGTCCTCAAGAACACAGGCACGATCGCGGCCACCGGCATGACCGTGAAACTCTTCCTCCGGTCCCCTTCGGGCACCGAAACGCCCGTGGCCACCGTCTCGCTAGGCAAAGACGCACTGGCCGCCAATGGTTCGCGAACCATCAAACTGACGCCGAAAATCAGCCTTTCTCAGAACCCCGGTGTGCTAGTGGCCGTCATCGCGTCCGGCAAGAACAAGCCGTTCTCCACAGAGCCGCTGTCCACGGGCTACAAAGCCCCGGTCTCGCCTGCCCCGGGCTCTTTGGCACCGCGCACTGCCGGGCCAGCCAACAGTCTGCTTTCCACGGCCTTGAACTAAATCACACCCCGTCCAGGAGCCAGCATGCCCGTTTCCTTCACGGGCCGGGGCCGACGCGATACCCTTCCGCGACACATGGCACTCCAGCCGCCACCGTTCTCGACCCAACCCGCAACATCACCCCACCCGCCAGCCATCGCGCCGTTCCCCATGATCCGCCTGCTGAACGAACCGATCCACAGCGTCACCGAGAAGCAGGCCATCGCGTTCATCATCGCTTCCCTGGCGAACACAACCGGCGGCTGGGTCGCCACCCACAATCTGGATCACCTGCGACGCCTCGTGGCCAACCCGGACTTCTCCGCAATGTGTAAGACAGCCTCTCTACGCACCGCCGACGGACGCCCGCTGATCTGGGCCGCCCGCCTTCAAGGTACGCCGCTGCCAGAACGTGTCGCAGGGTCCGACATGGTACTGACACTCACTGAGGCTGCCGCCAAAGCTGGCCGCTCGATCTACCTCCTCGGCGGCAACGAAGGCGTCGCACCACGGGCCGCCGAAGCACTTATCGCCCGATATCCCGGCCTGCGCATCGCCGGCACTTACTGCCCCCCCATGGGCTACGACCGCGACCCCGCCGAAATGGCCCGCATCACCGCGGCCGTCACCGAAGCCAACCCCGACATCGTTTACGTCGCCGTCGGTTCACCAAAACAGGAAAAGTTGATCGAAGTTCTAACGCCTTTGCTGCCCCGCGCATGGTTCCTAGGAATCGGTATTTCACTCTCTTTCATCACCGGCGATGTCCAACGCGCCCCGGTATGGATGCAGAAGACCGGGCTGGAATGGGTGCACCGCCTGTCGCAGGAGCCGGGCCGCCTCGCCCGGCGTTATCTGATCGAAGGAGTGCCGTTCGCAGCAAGGCTTTTGGGCCGATCACTACTGAACCGGTTCAGGTAAAGCCTGAGCTGTAGCCCGGATGGGGCTATCCCCCATTTGCAGCCCCCGCAGCAAACTGTTAGAAAATCGGCTCCAAGTCCTGCTGTCTGGGCTTTCATCAGTCCGACCCTTCACGAAAGTCACACCATGTCCCGTCACCTGATTGGTCTCGTCCCGTTCGCACTCTTGGCTGTCGCAGCCGGTTGCTCACCCGATATGGTCCCGGCAACGGCCCGTCCCGCTCTGAGCGCTAATGCCGTGGAGATTTTCGTCAAAGCGCCCAAGAAGTTTGAGGACCACGGTTTCGTCTTTGTGGAGGTGGCCCCCTCGACCAACGACTTTCAGGCCGATGTGTATGTGGATCAGTTGAAAGAGACGGCCGCATCCAAGGGTGCCGACGGCCTGCTCATCGCACCGATCGATGAGTGGAAAGAAAGCAAAGGCCACGACAGTCGCTACGTTTACGTCGGTGGTTTTTACAAGGGCAAGTTCTACAACTTCCCCGTCACCACCGAAAAGCCCCGCCGCATGGTTGGCCGTGCCATCTACGTCATCGACCGCTAACGCTACCGGGGCCGCGACAACGTCCGGACATTTTCTGCGGAGCAATTCCGCGCTCACGGCGGACCTGTTGTAGACTGCCAATGCAAAGGTTCTATCAACCACTTTCGGCCGCATGACACCCTGGAAAGTTCTCCTACTCGTCGCCTCACTGTTCGCCTCCCTCTGGTGGCTCTATCCGTCTAGACAAATCGCCACCACAGCCGACGACGGTGTCGTCGAGATCGTCTACATGGGTCCCGGCGGGCCGCTGGCGGGCGCACTGGACGATGCCGTCCGTGAATTCGAGCGGCGCTCCATCGAAGCCCATAAGCGCGACCCTTCCAAACCCGCCTACCGCGTCATCGCCGGACAGAACGCAGCCCGTGACCAGACCGCAGACCCGACACGGTTCCTTGTCGCCGTCGCCGGGGGCATGCCCCCGGATGTCATTTACTTCGACCGCTACGCCGTAGCCGAATGGGCCGCCCGCAATGCCTTCACCCCGCTGGACGGGATGCTGGCAGCAGACGCCGCACGGCCGGACGCGGTCAGGGCTGCGAATTTCTATCCGGCCGCATGGGACGAAGCCAAGTACAACGGGAAGGTTTACGGGATCCCGAATGCCTTGGATAACCGTGCTTTTTTCTATAACAAAGACCTCCTCGTCCGTGCGGGGTTGGTGGACGAAAAGGGTCAGGCCAGACCGCCGCGTACATGGGAAGAACTGCCGGATTACAGCAAAAAGCTTTCCGAGCGCGATGGCAAGGGACGGCTGCAGCGGGCCGGATTTTTGCCGATGTTCGGCAACAGCTGGCTGTACATGTATGGCTGGATGAACGACGCCCACTTCATGAGCGCCGACGGTCGCAAAGTGCTGCTGAACGAGCCACCCGTCGTGCAGGCTTTGACGTTCATGAAGTCGCTGTACGACGACTACGGCTCATACGCAGAGGCCAAGGGGTTTGAGTCGGGCTTTCAGGGCGGAGCGCTCGATCCGTTTCTGACCGAGCGCGTCGCGATGAAAATCGACGGCTACTGGGCCATGACCAACATCGCCCAGTTCGGCAGGGGCATGAACTTCGGCATCGCCCCGCCGCCGCGCCCGGCCAAGGTGCTGGCAGAAAAAGGGGACATGAGCTGGACCGGCGGCTGGGTCTACGCCATCCCCACGACCGCCCAAAAGAAAGAGGCCGCCTGGGAGTTCATCCGCTGGATGGTCTCGCCCGAGGCGATCAAGATCCGTTTCGAATCTGAACGCGCCATCGCCGAGGCCCAAGGCCAGCTCTTCATCCCCCCACAAGACCCCCAGCCGGCGATCAATAGCTGGGCCTATCAGACTTATGTCGCCGGCAACCCCCAGATGCCCCCCAAGTTCGCGGCGGCCGTCAAACAGTTCAATGACCTGCTCGCCGTCAGCTACTTCCGCCCTGTAACCCCCGTCGGCCAGCTGCTCTTTGCCGAGCACGTGACTTCGGCCCAGACGGCCCTCTACGGCCAGCTCTCGCCACAGGCCGCGTTGGACGAAGCGACCGTTACCGTTCAGCGTGCGCTGGACCGTTTCCTCAACCCGCCGTCCGGTTTGGCGGTGACGTCGTGGACATGGTTCTTCGCTGGCTACGGCCTGTTGCTCGCCGCCATCGGCACGACCGTCTACTTCTTTGACACGCGGCTGCATGTGCGGCGGGCACTGCTGCGGGCGTTTCCGTGGGTCAAGGTCGGGCGCGATGCCGTGGTGGAAGGTTCGGCCGGGGGTATCTTCAGGCAGCAGTGGTTGGGCGGCTGGATATGCGCCTCGCCGTGGGTGCTGGGTTTCATCATCTTCGGCGGCGGGCCGATGCTTTTTTCGCTGTTCATCAGTCTGACTGATTACGACGTCCTGTCGGCCCCGCGGCTGATCGGCCTGGGCAACTACGCTCGACTGCTGACGGATGATCGACTCTTCCCGCTGGCTCTATGGAACACCGTTTACATGGTCATCGCGGTCCCCCTTGGCATGGTGGCCTCGCTGGCGATAGCACTGCTGATGAACCGGAGCATCCGATTCATGCCGGCGTGGCGGACCTTCTTTTACCTGCCAAGCATCATGCCGATGGTCGCGTCCAGCGTTCTGTGGATCTGGATTTTCAATCCGCAAGGCGGGCTGATCAATCATGCCCTGGAGTTTTTCGGCATTCCCGGCCCCGGCTGGCTGGACGACCAGACCTGGTCCAAACCGTCGTTGATCATCATGGGCCTGTGGGGTGCAGGCGGCGGGATGATCGTCTGGCTGGCGGGGCTGAAGGCCATTCCGCAGTCGCTGTACGAAGCGGCGGAGGTGGATGGCGCGACGCCGTTACAGCAGTTCTTCCACGTGACGATTCCGCAGCTCACGCCTTACATCTTTTTCAACCTGATCATGGGCCTGATCGGCACGTTCCAGATCTTCTCGCAGGCGTTCATCATGACGCAGGGTGGCCCGGTCAACTCGACCCTGTTCTACGTCTATTACCTGTTTAACCACGCTTTCCGCTACGGCAACATGGGCTACGCATCGGCCATGGCGTGGGTACTGTTTGTGATCGTGCTGGTGCTGACGATCTTCCAGATCAAGGGCTCCAAGCGGTGGGTGTTTTACGAGAACGACTAACTGACTCCCATGAAGCGACCCGCCTTCACTACCTTTCTGATCTATCTCGTGCTCGTCACTGGCGCAGTGATCTTTGCGTTCCCGTTCGTGTGGCTGATGGCCAGCTCGGTCAAGGTGGATCGAGAGTTGTTCACGCGCGAGCTGCGTGTGCTGCCGCAGGAACCGCTGCCCCGCGCCAAAAGCCCGTACTACGAAACCCGCCGGCTTGATCCGGTCGAGGGCGAGGCTGCCCGCAACGCCACGCTGGTGGCTGCGCTGGAGGCCGTCATCCGCCAGCGGGTCCCGGCGTTGCCCGATGAAGCGATTCAGCCCGTGGCCATCGAGGCCGTGGCCGGATTGCCCACCCGCGCGCCCGCCGCGACTCTGGCCGGGCCGCTGCCGGCGCTGATCGAGTTCGCCACCGCCGACCTGTCGGTCGTACGGATCAATGAGTTGGCTGTCAGCCTGAAGCGTGAGCTGCTGCTGGGCACCATTCTGGTGCGCGGAACAGACACGCAGGACCATGAGCTGTTCAGCACCACGCCCCCTTCGCAGCGGTGGACCCTGACCGCCGCCGGTCCCAATCCCACCGCCCACACCCCTGCTCCCCCGGCCACCCTGACAGACGATGCCGAAGGCATCATCCGCTATGCCCGCGTCAGTTATGACCTGCAAAACATCGACAATGTGACGTTCACCGCCCGCACAGACCTGCCATTCTCCGGCGCAGATTTCCATCGCATTCAGTTGCGGTTGCGGCCGGATGACACATGGCACAACGTGGAGCTGTCGGTCGACGTCGGTGGCCGGCACTACACGGCCCAACGGCCGGCCGTCCTCTCCGACTTTGAGTGGACAACACTCTCGCTGCAACTGCCCAGCCCCGACGACAGCTCGACGCGCATCAAGACCTGGGTGGTGTTGCAGGATGCCGGGCCATCGGATGTCACGGGCAACCGGATCGCGCTGACGCTGAATCTGTCCAAGGCGACCAAACTACAGGCCGCGTATAACAAGCTGAGCCTGAACTACCAGCGCGTGCTCGACCACATTCCGTTCTGGCGGTACGTACGGGTGTCGCTGTTTCTGGTGATCGCCAACATCATGCTGTCGCTGCTGTTTTCGTCGCTGGCGGCTTATGCGTTCGCCCGGATCACGTGGCCGGGGCGCGAGTTTTGCTTCGTGTTGATGCTGGCGACGATGATGATCCCCGGGCAGGTGACGATGGTGCCGCACTTTCTAATCTGGAAGTCGCTGGGGGCGTACAACACCTTGACGCCGCTCTGGCTGGGGGCCGCGTTCGGCAATGCGTTTTTCATCTTCCTCCTCCGGCAGTTCATGCGCGGTATTCCACGCGATCTGGAAGACGCGGCCCGGATTGACGGCTGCGGCTTCCTGCGGATTTACTGGCACGTGATCGTCCCGCTGATCAAGCCGTCGCTGGCAGCGATTGCGATCTTCACGTTCATCGGCACCTGGAACGACTTCATGGGCCCGCTGATCTACGTAGCCGACCAGCGCCTCTATCCGCTGGCCTTTGGTCTGTATGCGTTCTCGGTGCAGGTCTCCAACAACCCGACATTGACCATGGCCGCCAGCGTCCTGATCACGCTACCGATCATCGTGCTGTTCTTCTCTGCCCAGAAGTACTTCATTCAGGGCGTCACGATGACGGGAATGAAAGGGTGAGCGAGTCGGGCTTGAGGTGTGGGGCGGGGGGAGGGGCGGGGGGAGGGGAGGGGGGGGGCGGTGAGGGGGCGGCCACCAAACCAGACCGATTGCGTAAATCGATTGACGTTTTGCGACGCGATACCCCTCGCAGTCAACAGACTGCTGCCGACGCATTACCGTGTAATGGTTGTCTAACGCACCTTTCTCGGAGATTCGCCCATGACCCGTCTCACCGCCGCACTCTTACTTGCTTCGCTGGCCGTAACGCCTTTTGCGCTGGCTGACACGCGGCTGACCACCGAAGGCGACACCGCGACACTGCTGGTGGATGGCAAGCCCTTCAAGATCAAAGGGGCGGGTGGTGATGCGTCCAAGGAGCTTTTGGCCAGCCTTGGTGGAAACTCGTTCCGCACGTGGGGTTCCGGGCCGGACGACAAGATTGATGACAAGCTCGCCGAAGCGCAGAAGCTGGGCCTCAAGGTAACCGTGGGTGTCTGGCTGGGGCACGAGCGGCACGGCTTCAAATATTCGGACCCCAAGCAGGTGGCCGCGCAGTTCGAAAAGGCCAAGGCAACGGTTCTGAAATACAAGGACAACCCCGCCGTCCTGATGTGGGCCTTTGGTAACGAAATGGAAGGCTACGCCGACGGCGGCAACCCACTGATCTGGAAAGCCATCAACGACATCGCCGAGATGGCCAAGAAAATCGACCCGGCGCACCCCACCATGACCGTCATCGCCGAAGTGGGCGGACAGCGAATTCCGTCCATTCATAAGCTGTGCCCGGCCATCGATATTGTCGGTATCAACTCTTACGGCGGGATCACGTCCATTCCGACCCGCTATCGTGCGGCCGGCGGAAAGAAGCCGTTTGCCATCACCGAGTTCGGCCCGGCCGGCAATTGGGAAGTCGGCAAAAACGAGCTCGGCGTCGCCCCGGAGCTATCGAGCTCGGCCAAGGCCAATGTTTACAAAAATGCCTACGAAGTTCTGGCCAAAGATCCGCTGTGCCTCGGGTCGTACGTGTTCGCCTGGGGCAGCAAGCAGGAGGCAACAGCCACATGGTTCGGCATGTTTCTTCCCGACGGTGCCCGGACCGGCGCCGTGGATGCGATCGGCGAAGCGTGGAGCGGAAAGGCCCCGGCCAACCGCGTCCCGGTCATTGACTCGCTGGAACTAACTGAGCCGGGCAAGGTCAGGCCCGGCGACACGCTGCACGCGGTGCTGAAAGCCGTTGACCCGGAGAACGACCCCATGACCGTCGTCTGGGAAATGCATGCCGAGACAGTCGTGCATGGCACCGGCGGCGATGCCGAACCCCCCACGAAGAACCTACCCGACAATATCACCTCATCCGACCTGTCGGGCGCGGTCCTGAAGGCACCGACCGAGCCGGGGGTCTACCGGGTTTACGCATTCCTTCACGACAACCACGACGGCGGGGCTGTCGCCAACACGACCTTCTTGGTCAGCAACAAGCCGAAGGCCGCCGTCGGGGCGCACCCTTCGGTGAAGTTGCCGTTGGCGGTCTATGCCGACGGGCAGAAGGCCATGCCGTGGGTCCCATCGGGTTACATGGGCAACAACGCCGCGATCAGCATGGATGAAAAGTGCACCGAGAACCCGCACACCGGCGAGTTCTGCCTCAAGGTGACTTACGCGGCCTCGGACAACTTCGGCGGCGTTGTGTGGCAGCACCCCGAAAACGACTGGGGCGATCACCCGGGTGCAATAGACGTCTCCGGTGCGACCCGCCTGACCTTCTGGGCGCGCGGGGCCAAAGGCGGCGAGAAGATCGATTTCAAGTTCGGCATTCTGGGCACCGAAAAGAAATACCCGGACTCGGGTGGTGCGGCCATGACCGCAACGCTGACGAAAGAATGGAAGCAGTACGGCCTTGACCTTGATGACAAAGACCTGAGCAAGATCAAAACCGGCTTCGTCTGGGCAGCCGCAGCACAGGGCAAGCCCTTCACGTTTTATCTGGATGACATCCAGTACGAAGCCGCTGCAACCGAAACACCGAAGTAACCACCGACACCCACAGACGCCCACAACGCCAGTACAACGGTTGGCCTTATCGTTCTTCGTTGCGCCGTTACGTCCCGCTGGTCAGATGGACTGCTATCTATCGACCCGGTGCTTGCGCCGGTATTCCGTCGGTGTGCAATTCATGGTCTGGCGGAACACGGTGCTGAACCGTTCGTGGCTGGAAAAGCCGCACTGGCGCGTGATGGTGGCCATGTCTAGGCCGGTGTCGCAAAGCAGACGCCGGGCCCGTTCGATGCGGACACGGCGGATCTCTTCCAGCAGGCTGCGGCCCATCTGAGCCCTAAAGCGACGCTCCAGCGACCGGCGGCTGACCAGCAGCGTGTTGGCGATGTCCTGCACGCTGAGGTTGCCCGTCCCCCGCTGGCTGATCAGGCGCACCGCGGCCGTGACGATTTCATCGCTCATCGCCAGCACATCCGTCGAACGGCGCGTGATCACGCCCTCGGGCTCGACCAGCATCGGCCGCATGGGCGGCGCTTCGCCCTGCATCAACTTGGATAGCAGACGCCCCGCCTCAAAGCCGATGGTGGAAGCCCCCGGCACGACGCTGGAAAGCGGCGGCTGGACCATGTCGGCCAGCAGCACGTCGTTGTCTACCCCAAGAATCGCCACGTCTTCGGGCACGCGAAGGCCGACGGCCCGGCAGGCATCCGCAGCGTGCCAGGCGTAGCGGTCGTTGGCTGCAAGCACGGCACACGGCAACTGCAACTGCTTCACCCAGCTCAACGGCACCTCATCGGCCATGTTGACCGACTGGCAGGTGCAGTTCGCTGCCTCGGCAGCCGCTCGAAAGGCGTTCTCTCGGCTCTTGGACCACGCGGCCGATGGGTGTCCGCAGAACGCCAGATTTCGAAATCCCTTTTCACAGAAATATTCGCACGCGAGCTGTCCGACACGGCGGTCATCCGGTAAAACGCTCGGCAGCTCCAGCTCGGTGAGCTGGTCTTCCTCGAGCGTCCGGGCGACGTTGACGACGGCCACGCCAGCGCGACGGAAAACCGCCAGATCGCGCGTGTCATGAATCATCGCGACGACGCCATCGACGGTTTCAGGGCTGACGGTCCGTTTGCTGCCTAGCGAATAGATCGGGGGCATGACAAACTCCCAATCGGCTGCAACTTTGGCAAACCGCATGACCCCGCGGAGGACATCGCGGCCGTAGGCGCCAATCAAATCCAGCTGCACTCCAATTCGCTGCATGCTGCTATCCTAACACAATGGCGTAAAACGTAAAGCGATTTACGCGAAACACCGTTGTGCAACCGTTGTCTGGACAAATGATAGTGACATGTGAAGGATCGCCCAAGGAAGCGGGCGTTGTGGTGGCTTCAGCGGCGGTCGGCCGTGCGCCAAAGTGTCGGAAGTCTTCAAGGTAATAGGAAGCTGAATATGTTTGAAGTAAAAGCCAAAAAGTCGAGCGCTGCCGGACGAACGAACGGTTTCACGCTGGTGGAATTGCTGGTGGTCATCGGCATCATCGCGCTGCTGATCTCGATTTTGTTGCCGTCCTTGGCGCGTGCGCGCGGACAGGCGCAGACAGTGGCGTGTGCGGCCAATCTGCGGTCCATGGGTCAGGCGATCATCATGTATGCAGGCCAGAGCAAGAGCAGCCTGCCCTATGGGTACTGGGACGGCATCGGCTCGCCGGACGGAATTGTCCAAAGTGGCAATGCGGTCAACGGCGCCGACTGGCAGTTGCTGTTGATGAGCACCGTTCTGAAGAAGGGCGACGGCACATATGGAACGATTAACGGCTCGCAAAAGTCCGGCGTGCAAAACATGTTTGTTTGCCCATCGGCTACACAGTCGCCCAGTCAGGACCGCAAACTGCACTACACCTGCCACCCGCGACTGATGCCGAACCTCGATCAATCAGACATGTTCGTAGCTACCGCGCTTGGTAAGCCCCCCTACCTGAAGACCTACAAGCTGGGCAAGATCAAGCGCGCCACTGAAATCGCCATGATTTTTGATGCACCGCAGGATCAGGCCGGGCTGACCAACAATAGCTATGCGGTTGGCCATGGAATCAACCTTCAGGCCATCGATAATTATCCGGGCATGTTGACGACGGGTGTCAAACTGGATCAGTCCATCGTGTCGGCCAACAAAGACGCTGGTTACAACTCGTTCGTTATCGTTGCCGGCAACAAGATCACCACGACCGGTGACGAGATTCGGTTCCGCCACGGTAAGAACAATGTGGTCAACGTTCTCTTCTCGGACGGCCACGTCGAACCCAAGGGCTGGCGCGATACGAAGAACTCGGATCTGAAGCTTCGCAACTTCTTCCTTGACAACTAATCTCTGCCAGAGCAGGACCAAAGTCCTTTGACTTGTCAGACACCCGGCGGATTTCCGCCGGGTGTCTCTGTTTGTATGAATGGTCGGGGGCGTTGTGGCGACTGGTCATCTGATCAACCGCTATTGACGGCATGACGATCGCGCGCCCACACTGAAACTCGCCGTCTCCTCTTTCGTCACTCCCTTTCCCAACTCCGATCCACCCAGACGATCGTATCGATTATTTGCCGTGCGATGTCTCGGTCTGTCCGGTTACGTCTGAGATTGTCTGAGTTCATCCGAGGTCTCAAATGCCCACTCCCTACGCCGCAGCACACGACACTTACGCCGCATCGGGCGTGGATACCGACGCGGCCATGACAGCGTTGGCTGCGATTCCCATCAGCATTCACTGCTGGCAGGGGGATGATGTCGTGGGGTATGACAACCCGACCACAGCACCGGGAGGCGGGTTGGCCGTCACGGGGAACTACCCCGGTCGGGCACGCACCGCCGATGAACTACGGGCCGACTTCGCCAAGGCGCTGACGCTGATTCCGGGCCGACACCGCATCAACCTGCACGCGCTCTATGCCGAACACGGCAGCCGGCATGTGGACCGTGACAAAATCGACTTCTCGCAGTTCAGTCGCTGGGCGGATTGGGCGAAGTCGCTGGGGATCGGGGTCGATTTCAACCCGAGCCTGTTCGCCCACCCCAAGGCCGCCGATGGGTACACCCTCAGCCACGCCGACAGCGGCATCCGGAACTTCTGGGTTGACCACTGCATCGCCAGCCGGCAGATCGCGGCCGAGTTCGGCAGGCGGCTGGGCAGCGTGTGCATCGACAACATCTGGATTCCCGACGGCTCGAAAGACACGCCCGCCGACCGATACGGCCCGCGACAGCGCCTGGCGGGGTCGCTGGACAAGGTGCTGGCATCGAAACTGGATCCCCGGCTGACGCTGGATGCGGTGGAGGGGAAGCTGTTCGGCATCGGTTCAGAGAGCTACGTCGTCGGCAGCCACGAGTTTTATCTGGGTTACTGCGTCAAACATGGGACACTCCTGACACTGGACGCCGGGCATTACCACCCGACGGAGAGCATGGCCGACAAGATCTCGGCGGTGCTGTGCCATTTGCCGCAGGTGCTGTTGCACGTCAGCCGGGGCGTGCGGTGGGACAGCGACCACGTCATCACGCTGGATGATGCCCTGAGCGATATCGCCCGCGAGATCGTGGCCAATGGCTTCCTGAACCGCGTCCACATCGGGCTGGACTATTTCGACGCCAGCATCAACCGGGTGGCGGCGTGGGTGATCGGGGTGCGCAACATGCAAAAGGCTCTGCTCAAGGCGTTGCTGGAACCGACAGCGCTGTTGAAACAGACCGAGCTTGCCGGCGACTACACGATGCGCCTCGCCTGGCAGGAGGAGGTCAAATCTCTGCCTTGGGGCGCAGTGTGGGAGACCTTCTGCCAGCGGCAGAGCGTGCCGGTTGGCCGGGCGTGGACGGACGAGATCAAGACCTATGAAAAAGAGGTCCTGAGCAGGCGGTGATTCCCGCGCCGCAGACTTATTTGCCGGCGTCGGCGTTGCCGCGGGCACGGCCCATTTCGCGGGTCATATTAGCGAGTTGTGGGCTGACATCATTACGCGGCACGCGGACTTCAATGACGCGGGTTTGTGGGCTGCCCATGGCACTGCGGATCGCGCCGTCCAGTTCGCCCTTGGTGGTCGCGGTGGTGTAATCCCCGCCGCCGACCAGCTCGCAGATCTTGCCGTAGTTCCACTGGCTGATGACGTTGAATCGGCCGTCGCGGATTTTCCGCATGGTGCCGTAGCCCTCGTTGTTCAGAATCAGAATGATGGGCCGCAGCCCCAGCCGGACGGCCGTACTGACCTCCGTGCCGGTCATCTGGAAAGCGCCGTCGCCCACAAGAACGAAAGGACGCAGATCCGGGCTGGCGAAACTCACCCCAACGGCCGCGGGCACGGCAAAGCCCATGGAAAGGTAATAGGCCGGGGCGATGAACTCGGCCCGCTTACTGGTCTGGATGCCGACGGCGCCGAAAATGGCGTCGCCCACATCGCTGATGACGCAGCAGGAATCATCCATGTGCAGCGAGACAATCCGGATGACTTCGGTCATGTTCAGCGGCTGAGTCATCTCGCCCTTGGCCAGCGGCTTGAAGACCTCGCGGGCGGGAAGTTTTTTGATCTTCTTGGCGACGAGTTTGCGAGCCAGCAGGCCGCGAAGGAAATCGCTGAACCGCACATCGTGGTAGCGGTGGAAGCCGATGTCGATCGCTTCGGTGGTGGCCAGCACGGTGTTCTTGCGGTCGAGCTTGGCGGTGAAGAAACCGAGGTTCATATCGGTGACGAAGCTGCCGAGCATCAGGACGCAGTCGGCATCTTCGACATACTTGCGGACGCCTTCGCTGCTGCTCATCGCGCCGCTGTAGACGCCAAGGTAGAGCGGATGGTTCTCGGCCACCGCACTCTTGCTCAGCAGGTCACTGGCGATGGGGATATTCAGCCGTTCAGCCAGTTTGACCGCCAGATCGGCCAGCCCGTAACGGTGCAGTTCCACACCCGCGAGCAGTACTGGCTGCCTGGCCTTGCCGATCAGCCCGATGACTTCCGTCACGGCCGCATCGAGGGCGCCTTCATCACTGCTGGTGGGATAAGCGGTGATGTAGGCTTCAAGGTTGGCGGGAATCGGGATTTCACGGTCCACCATGTCATACGGCACTTCGATGTAGACCGGCCGCTTGTGGTGCAGGGCGGCCTGCACGCAGCGGACGATCTCGCCGGCTGCGCGTTCTTCATCCAGCAACACCGCCGAAGTCACAGTCACCTCGTCATACACGCGCCGCTGGGTTTCAAAGGTTTTGACCTTGTGATGAAGGAGCATGTCCTTCTCGCGGTCTTTCTTGCCAGGCGCGCCGCTGACAACGACGACCGGGCTCTTCTCGGCATAGGCCCCGGCGATGGCGTTCAGGACGTTCAGCCCGCCGACGCAGTAGGTCACGCAGACCAGCCCAAGCCCCTTGACGCGGGCATACGCATCGGCCGCGAAGCCGGCACCCGGTTCGTGCGTCATGGTTACAGCGGTGATCTTGCTCTTGTCGAGCCATGCAAAAGTGGGTAAAGCGAAATCGCCCGGTACGCCGAAGCAGTGCGTCACACCGCAGCGGTGCAGATACTCGAACAGGAACTTGCCCATCGGCATGCGAACGGGGTAGCCGGTATGAGGATTGGACGCCGGGAGTGTGTCGGGGGCCTTGGACATGCGGCCCTTCGGTGAACCGTTGCTGGAGGTGATGGCCTTCAGGATGATCTTTTTATTCACAGCGGCCTTTTGGCTGCGGGATGTGGTCATTTCGGTACTCATCTCGGGGTCTCCGATGTGGGGTGGAACTGCCGGTTCAGACTGCTTCAGCGAGGTCATCGCTGCGGACAGCCAGTCTATCGCGTGATTCGCTTTTTGAAACCGCCGATGAACGGCCACTAACGCGGGGAGAGTACAAGAGTAGATATCTTGCCCAACGGCGGCCTCAATGTTTACCTGCCCTCATCGGTGGCAATATCAGGTCCGCAGCCAGCAGGCCACGGTGTGGTCTGGGCCGAGTCCCGAGGCGGGGACGAGGGGTGGGGCTTCCATCGCGCATTTTTTCAGAACGCGGAGGGATATCTTGCCGCCTTCGGCTGTGGCAATTCCGCTGGAGAGTTCCACCGTATCGGCGGCGTTGGCGCTCGCGGCTTCGACACGGGTCAGCGGGCAGCGCGGGTGGAAGGCGCACCCTGTCGGCGGGTTTGCGGGGCTGGGTACTTCGCCACTGAGGACGATTCGCTTTTTGGTCGGCCGCGGGTCCGGTTCTGGCACGGCCGAGAGCAGGCTGACCGTGTATGGGTGCTGCGGCCGGGCATACAGGTCGGCGGATGTGGCCTTCTCCACAATCTTGCCGAGGTACATGACCGCCACTTCGTGGCTGAAGTGTTCCACCACCGCCAGGTTGTGGGCGATGAACAGGTAGGCGATTTTCCGCTCTTGCTGCAAGTCGGCCAGCAGGTTCAGGATCTGACTTTGGATGCTGACATCGAGCGCGCTGACAGGTTCATCGCAGACGATGAAATCGGGTGAGAGGGCGATGGCCCGCGCGATGCCGATGCGCTGCCGCTGGCCGCCGGAAAACTCGTGCGGATAGCGGGTGGCATAGCTGGGGTCGAGGCCGACGCGCGAGAGCAGGCTGGCGACAAGCTCCTGCTTCTCCTGACCCTTGGCGATGCCATGGACTTCCAGCGGTTCGCCAATGATGTTGCCGATGCTCAGACGGGGGTTCAGGCTGCTCACCGGATCCTGAAAAACAATCTGCATGCGCCGGCGGAGGCGACGCAGGGCCTCGCCTTGATGGGCGAAGAAATCCTCACCACGATAGCGGACGCTGCCGCCGGAGGGCGGAATGAGGCGAAGGAGCGTGCGGCCGACGGTTGTTTTGCCGCAACCGCTTTCACCAACGAGGCCGAGGGTCTTTCCTTCGGGCACATCAAAGCTGACGCCATCAACAGCCTTCACCTGGCCGACCACGCTGGCGAGAATCCCCTTTTTGATCGGGAAATAGGTTTTGAGGTCGCGCACGGAGACGACGGGTGTTTCACTGCCGCCGGGCGTGGGGATTGGCGTGCTGTAGTTGAGGGTTCCAGTGCTCATGCGGGGTGAACTTTGGGATAAAGGTTGACTGGCTTGACGAGGGAATAACGCGATGCGGTGGACAGGGGGGGAGGGGAGGGGGTGGCGGGGGGGGCGACATGGGCTCGTCAAGTCATGGCGCCAGTTGTGCTGCGTGAGTTTCCACGGTGCGACGGTGATCGAGGTTGGGGCGGGTGACGGTCGCCTGAACGTAGTTTTCGGTGTGATGGCAGGCGGACCAATGTTGGCCCGTTACCTCGCGAAGTTGCGGGTCGATGGTGCTGCAGGTCGCGTCGCCGTTCATTTGGTTGCAGCGGGGGTGGAACTTGCAGCCGGAGGGGAACCGGGTGGGGGGCGGGACCATTCCGGGAATGGTTTCCAGACGCTGGGCGCGGTGGTCGCCGCTGGCGCCGCCCTTGCTGCCGAGGGTCGGCATGGAGCGGAACAGACCCTGCGTATAGGGGTGCTTTGGCGTGTCAAAAAGCTCTTCGACCTTTGCGTATTCGACGACATGACTGGCGTACATGACGCCGACGGCATCGGCGTTTTCGGCCACGACGCCGAGGTCGTGTGTGATCAACAGCATGGCCATGCCGGTGTTCTTTTGCAGGTTGCGGAGTAGTTCGAGGATCTGAGCCTGCACCGTGACGTCAAGGGCGGTGGTGGGCTCGTCGGCGATCAGCAGTTTGGGCTGACAGGCCAGCGCCATGGCGATCATGATGCGTTGGCGCATCCCGCCGGAGAGCTGATGCGGGTACGTGGCGAGGCGGTCGCGCGGGGCGGCGATGCCGACGTCCTTCAGGCTGCGTTCGGCGAGGTCGTAGGCGGCCTTGCTGCTGACCTTCTGATGCAGGGTGATGGCCTCGACGATCTGATCGCCGACAGTGTAGACCGGGTTCAGGCTGGTCATCGGTTCCTGAAAGATCATCGCGATATCGCGGCCGCGGACGCTGCGCATTTCACGCTCGGAGAGTTTCAGCAGGTCGCGGCCCTGAAAAATGATCTCGCCTTCGATCTTGCCCGGCGGCGTGGGAAGGAGCCGCAGGACGGAGAGCGCGGAGACGGATTTTCCGCAGCCGCTTTCACCGACGAGGGCGAGCGTCTGGCCGGGGTAGATGGACCAGTTGGAATCCTTCACCGGCCGGATGACGCCCCGGGAGGTGCTGAAGGTGATATTGAGGTTGCGGACTTCGAGCAGCGGCTGTGGCATGTCGGGTGCGGAGAGTAACCGATTTTCGACCCGCGATGCCATCGGCCGGGGGGTTCTATTTGTCCGGCGGGCTTGCCTCTGGCTGGATGGTGATCGTGGGACCACTGGTCGCCCCGATTTTGCCACCAACACCCGGCCTAATTCCGGAAACGGGCACCGTTTTACCCTCTAGGATCGATTGAACGATCGGCCTGACGGTCTCGTACGTAGGCTCGGTTTCAAAGAAGCAGTAAGTGTCGTGCCCACCTGCGGCCAGATAGCCATCCAGATGATAAAGACGTTCATCGGCCTTCAGTTCACCCAGTTGCCGCATTCCTTCGACGGTTGAATCCAACGAGCCGACGGATAGGCGATCGTGCTTCTGGCCATCGCCCGGTCGCAGAAGGATGAAGGCGTAGTGGATGTGCTCAGGAGCTTTGGGTTTAAAGACTTCATAGGCGATCACTTCGACGCCGTTGACCTTAAATTGCTCGCAGCAGTAGCGGGTGCTGTCGACTTTCCCGGCCGCGTCCAACTTGAAGATATCGGCTCGGGCCGCATCCCGTTCGGCCAACTTGCCCGCGGCCTGAGCGCATTGGATTTGCTTGCGGATGATCTTCCAGTCTTCCGGTGCCAGCCTGTGAGCTTCATTGAACTGAATCAATGCTTCAGTGTTGCGGCCCAGCGTCTGAAGAACCTGACCGAGATTGTTTCGCGCCGGCAAAAGGTCTGGATCAAGAGAGACGGCTTTTTGGAACTGGGTGATTGCCTCTTCCGGTTGTTTGGCGTCCATAGCCAGAACACCGAGATAAAAGAAAGCCGGCACGGCCTTGGCATCGGCTGCAATAGCCGCCTCATATTCCTGACGGGCTGCGTCCGGGTCGGCTGCGCCTCCGGTGCCGCTACGTTGGCAATTGCCCAGTGCGACATGCACGTTGCCGAGCAGACGCCTTAGCGGCACGTCATCCGTGTGAAGTTGGAGATCGGCTTTCAGTTCTTTGGCCAAATCGGTGAGTGCGTTAAAGCTGGCTTCCGGATCTTGAGACATCTGATCCATTGCCACTTTGTATTTATCGGTTCGCGGGTCCGACGGGGGTTCGGCAGCACTGCCACGGGCAGAAATCGCGAAAAGCATGGCTACGACATAAAGAAGATTGATCGCAGGTTCGATTCTCCGCATACCAACATGGTACGGCCGGACGTCGAAGTCGTCGGCATCAGTCGCACGAGCTATCATTCGTGGGTGCTGCACCTGAAACACAGAGAGCTGCCATGATTATTCCCTATTTCTTCGGTGCCCTGGTGGTCGTGGGTGTCTTTCTGTTCCTCAAGAAGTTTTATCTGACCAACGCCCGGCGGATGACTTCGCGGACGATTGGGACTGTGCAGGGTGCCGAGGAACGGGTCGTGATTACCGCCACCGACCGGCACGTTGAAACGGTGCTGACCGTCAACTACGCGGCCGGCGGCCGGGACTGGACGGTCACCGGGGTGATCTTTGGCGACCGGGCCAGGCACTTTCCAGCGGGCCGGACGGTTCCGGTGAAGTATAATCCTGCCAACCCGGACATGGCGGAAGTTGCGCTATAGGCTTTGTTGAACCATGAGCGAGATACTTTTCAATACGGCCAATCTGGTGGGCCGGGCGACCGGTTACCGATTCCAGTTCAACCAGTGGGGCGAGCAGGAACGCAAGACGATTGAGGCGACGACCGAGGCCGAGTTTGCAGCGATATGCGGGGAAATCTGCAAGGCGGGATTTACTGCGGTGGAACTCTGGATGGCCCATTGCCACCCATCGGCCGTGACGGCGGCGGGGGCTAAGGTGCGGCGGAAGATCGCCGGGGACCATGGGCTTACCGTTCACTCGGTTGCAGGGCCATACACGGAGGAAAATCTGCTGATTGCGGAGGCGCTCGGGGCGGGAATGATCAATGGCGGGTTTTGGGGCACGGATATTCACACAGTGAAGTCGCTGACGAAGGGGAGCCACATCGGGTTTAACTTTGAAAATCATGCCGCGAAAACGCCAGCGGAAATCGTCGCGCGCATTGATGGCGGAACCGACAAGGTCGGGGTGGCACTGGATACAGGGTGGGTGGCGACGTCATCGACGCTGGGCGCGACGGAGTTTGTGGAGCAGTTGGGGCCACTGGTGCGGCATGTGCATGTCAAAGATGTCGCCGCCCACGGCGCACATCACACCGTGCCGCTCGGGGCTGGGTGCGTGGGGGTGGATGCGGTCCTGCGGTTGCTGAACGCTCGTGGATATGCTGGGGCGTTGAGCTGGGAGGATGAGCCGGAGGACCGGAACCCGCTGGAGATCGCCGACGCAATGCGAAAACATCTGCTTGCGCACACGTGATGTGTTGCGGATTGCCCATTTCAACGGCGGCGCAGTGCATATCGGGTAATTGCTTTCAAATCGGGCTGCGCTGCCGTTTTTCGTGTATTCGGTGGGTGCATTGAGGGAAATTTCGCTGCCGATATATCAACACATCGACTATTCTCTGCGTCGGAGAATCCGCATATGAACAACCGTTCCATCTTTGGTGTCGCGTCGATTTTGTCTTTGACTGTCATGGGAACGGCATCAGCCATCCCAGCGTACAGCCTGATCGGCAGCGTCAACTCCACGAAGTTGATTGGCTATGACACGACGAACCCGGCGTTGCTGACCAGTCAGGTCGCACTGAGTGGGTTCCTAGTTAACGAACAGATCAACGAAATCGACTTCCGGCCGTCGAATGGCAAGCTGTACGGAATGGGGACAAAGTCGCTCTACACCATCAATCCGACAACGGGTCAGGTCGCTCCGGTCGGTGCGCCGTTTGAGCAGACCTACAACAACTTCGGCGGATTCGATGTTGACCCGGTGGCCGACAAGATTCACTACGTCAATATCTCGAACGGGCTGAACTATACGATCGACCCGGACACGGGCGTTATCGTGCGAGATAGCGATGTCGCGTACGCATCGGGCGATGCCCGCTTTGGCAAGGCCGTGGGCATCGGCGGAATGGCGTACAACAACAACGTCGTGGGTTCCGGCGGTTCGACCCAATATTTGTTCGACTTCGCCGGCGGTTATGGGCTGGCGACGGGGAATGGGGCTGGCGGAGTGTTGAACTCGGTGGGTAACTTTGTTTCGTCGAACGGGTTCACCAGTCCGTACGAGTTTGACATCGCCCCGACGGGTCAGGCGTTTATCATTGCCAACTCGTTCTTCAACGCTGGGAATGTCAGCCTTTACTCGGTCAACCTTGGCACGGGCGGCATCAGCAACATGGGTGTGATTGGCGGCAACAGCGCGTTCCTGAACGCGCGCGGGCTGGCGATTCCGGCCGGGTCGGTGCCGGAACCCACATCCATGGCCTTACTGACCATCGCGGCGACGGCCGGCTTGCGCCGACGCCGCTAACCCTTCCTAGTTCCAACCCAAGCCCTCCCCGCTCCAGCCTTCCTGCACAGCACCGGGGGCGGTGCACTGGGGGGACTGGTGTGGGTAGGTGAGAATCCTCGACCGCCGGTTCGCGTCGTTTGTCTTCGCCAGTGACCTCTGGGATGACGTACTATCCACACTCGCTGTGATCGAAAGGATTCCACAATGCTCAACAACAAGCTCACTCTCCTAATTGCCATCGCCGCTGGCACCGGAACAACGGCTGGCGCGTGTGCCGCGACCACCAAGTTTGCCTTCATCGGCGACTACGGCGTGGATAACGGCAATCAGTTGGCCGTCGCAAACCGCTTGAAGGCGTCAGATGCCCAGTTCGTCTGTACCACGGGCGACAACACGTATTCGGTTGGGTCAACGGCGGCCCAAGACTTCGCCAACTGGGACCGCACCAATGGCAAGTACTACGGCAGCTACATCAAGCTGCCGGCGGGCAGTGCATTTGGCCCCGGTTCGGCGGTGAACAACTTCTTCCCGTCGGTTGGTAACCACGACATCGACGAGGGCACCGCTTCATTCAATACTTATTTCAGCAGCCTTCCGAAGAACCCAAGCGGCAACAGCAACTATTACAAGTTCACACGCGGCGATGCGGAGTTTTTCGCTGTCAGTGCTGACCCGCGTGAAGTGGATGGTCGTACCGCCGGCACCAAGCAGTACAATTACTTCAAGACCGCAATCCAGACGTCCACGGCCAAGTTCAAGTTCGTCTACTTTCACCAGCCCGCGTGGACCTACGGTACGACCCACGGCCCGGAAACAGCCATGAGATGGCCTTTCGCCGATTGGGGTGTGACGGCAGTTTTTTCAGGCCATAACCACAACATGCAGGACATGACGATCACCGATGCCGGTGCGGTGGGACTGCCGTATTTTGTGATCGGTTCAAGCGGGAACGCCCTGTACAGCATCTCTGGTCCGCCATCTGGGGCGATTGGCAACTGGTCAAACGCCAGCAGCTTCGGTTTTTTATCGGTGTCAGCAAATGGTGATACGAATACTGCCACTGTCAATTTTGTTGACGCCGCTGGCAACGTACTACGAAGCCGCTCCATCTCCGTTCCGGAGCCATCTGTACTTGCCCTCCTAGCCCCGGTGACACTTCTGGCGATCCGAAGGGGCAAGTCGCGGTAGGCACGTCCCCAAGCGGATGTTGCGGTATGCATTCGGTGACCCGGCGATGTTGTGCCTGCGACCACCGTTGTTGCTTTCGAGGAGAACCTACATTTTTTCGGGGCAGTCGATGCCGAGCAGGGCCAGGCCGGCTGCCAAGGTCTTGCCCGTGACGGCCACCAGTGCCAGCCGCTGGGCGCGTGTTTCGCCTTCGGCTTTCATAACATCGCACTGTTCGTAGAACGTGCTGAAGCGTCCGGCGAGGTCGTACAGGTAGGCGCACAGGTGGTGCGGCTTGAGTTCGCGCCCGACGTCTTCCAGGACTTCGCCGTAGCGGAGCAGGTGCTTGGCGAGGGCGAGCTCGGCGGGTTCTTTGGGTGAAGGTGCGGGGGCTATGGCTACGCCAGCGTCGGCTGCTTTTCGAAGGATCGACTGGGTGCGAGCAAACGCGTATTGCAGGTAGGGGGCGGTGTTGCCGTCCAGCGAGAGCATCTTGTCCCACGTGAAGACGTAGTCGCTTGTGCGATCTTTCGACAGATCGGCGTATTTTACGGCGCCGATCCCGACGGCCTCGGCAATGCGGGCCTTGTCGGTGGCCGAAAGCTCATCCACGGTGCCGCCGCCACCGATGCTGGCGGCGCGGTCGGTGAAGAAGGCGTTGGCCCGCTCGACGGCTTCTTCAAGCAGGTCGCGCAGTTTGACCACGCCGCCGGTGCGTGTTTTGAACGGTTTGTTGTCGGCCCCGAGCATGGTGCCGAAGGCGGCATGCTCAAACGAGCATCCTTTATCCCAGCCCGCCAGTCTGGCGACAGCGAAGACCAGCGCGAAATGCTGACCCTGCCGGGCGTCCACGAAGTAGAGCGCCCGCTGGGCTTTAAGGACGTCCACGCGATAGCGAACGGCTGCGAGGTCGGTGGTGCCGTAGAGGTAGCCGCCGCCGGTTTTCTCGACCATCAGCGGGTTTTCGGTGCCGGGAACGAAGACAACGGTCGCGCCTTCGCTCTGTTTGGCGAGGCCAAGGGCTTTGAGGTCGGCCACGATGCCCGCGAGCATGGGGTTGAAGGTCGATTCGCCGCGTTCGTCTTCGCGCTTCAGGTTGACGCGCAGGCGTTTGTAAACGGCCTCATAGGCGAGGCGGGTTTCGTCGCCGATGAGCTTCCAGAGGCGCAGCTCTTCGACGCCGCCAGCCTGCAGACGCACCACGGTCTTGCGGGCTTCCTCGGCGAAGGCGGGATCGGCATCGAACCTGGCCTTGGCCTGCCGGTAAAACTCCTCGAGATCGGCGATGGCCCCGCTGCCTTCGTTGCCCAAGGTTTTGAGGTAGGCGATGAGCATGCCGAACTGCGTGCCCCAGTCGCCCAGATGGTTCTGACGGACGACATGATGGCCAAGGGCGTTCAGCACGTTGGCGACGGCGTCGCCGATGATGGTCGAACGGAGGTGGCCCACGTGCATTTCCTTGGCGACGTTGGGGCCGGAGAGATCGACGACGACGGTGAGCGGGTGGGCGGCTGGTGGGGCGGTGGGCTGGCCTTGGGGGCCGGTAAAGTCTTTGAGGGCGGTGGCCAGATAGGCCTGCGAGAGTTTGATGTTGATGAACCCGGGGCCGGCGACCGTGACCGATTCGGCAATGCCCGCCAGATCCAGAGCGGCGAGGATTTTGTCGGCCAGTTGCCGCGGATTGGTCTTCGTGCCGCTGGCTTCGGCAACGGTCTTGGCAAGCGACATGGCGGCGTTGGACTGATAATCCGCGAACTGCGGGTTGTTGCTGGCGGCTAATAGTGGGTCGGCTGCAGTGCCGGTGACGGCCTCAATTGCGGCCCTAAGGCGGGAATCGAGGAGCTGTCGGGGGGTGACAACGGTAGGAGTGGGGGCAGGAATAGAGGACATGGGGCCCGGTAGGTTACCCGCTGATTGCACCCGATACAGAAAGAGCGGTTACGAGGCTGAACGGCGGGGACGGCAGGCGACACTCAACGGAGTGGAGCACACCACCCAACTAGCCTTTGATTCGAGACGTATGGGACAATACTGTTAGAAGGTTTGCCGTTCGTGACGGTTGGTCGCTTGGAAAACAGCTGAACGGGTGGAATGTCAGGCAAGGATAATGCACATGAGCAAAAGATCGCAGAAAAAGCAGTTGAAGAGGCCGTTGTTCGCTTTGGTCGGAGCGGCCGTGGCTGCGATGTGCCTTACGGGTCGGGCGGCAGATGACAAAGAGCCGTTGCTGGTGGCGAGTGCGGCCGAGCAACTGGTAGTGCCGTCGGCGACGCCGCCGGAAGCGGTTGCGGCCGTGACGACGCGGACACTGGGTGAGGCGGCCAAAGCGTTGCGCGCCGGGGATTTTGCTGGCGCGAGCTTGGTCATCGCGCAGGTGTCGCAGCAGTCAAAGGATCCGGGGTTGCAGTCGCTGGCGAAGTGGTCGGCGGACTTTCAGAGTCGCCGGCTGGAGTTGGCCAAGGACCGGCTCAAACAATTTTTGAAGGCCGAAGGGCAGGTTCAGAAACTGCTGGCGGCGGGCCGGGTGGATGCGGCGACAGATTTTGCTGTCGGGGCGTACACGCTGGCGGAAGACAAGAAGGCATTTGCTGCGCTGCCGTGGGTAGCGCCGTTGATCGACGATGCGGCGAAGCTGGCTGCGGCAGCTGAGAAGGACGAAAAGTGGGACAAGGCTTTCCGGCTGTATCAGGACTTGGAGTCCATGCAGCCGAGCGTGTCGAAGTGGAAGGAAGGCAAGAATACGGCCTATCGGCGGTTGCGACTGTTGAGCATGTATGCACCGCCGGTGCTGAAGGGCCTGCGTGAGCAGGAACTGGCGGCCTCGCTGGAAGTTGAGAAGCTGCTGAACCCGACAACCAAGCCCTCTACGCGGCCGGCAACCGAGTCAGAACCGGACGAATCGTTCAAGGTGAGCTGGCACGACATCCTGAGGGGTGTGAAGCCGGACATGGTGTGGTCTGCGCTGTCGGATGCCAGAAAGAACTACTGGCGCGAGATGGACTACCAGACGCTGGTGGCGGGCGGCCTAAAGGGCGTTCGCGCGGTCGTAACGACGAAGGGGCTGGAGACGGAATTCCCGGGACTGACGGATGGGGCCAAGCGGGACGCATTTCTAGCGGTCATAGATCAGTCGGCTGCGGAGATGAAAGAAGCGACGGCGGAAACCGCCCAGCGGACCGCGCGCAACATCGTGCAGACGGCGCTGCGCACGGCCAATGCACAAACGGTGAATCTGCCTGAAGAAGTCCTGTACAACGAATTCGCCGATGGGGCATTCGCCGAATGTGATCCGTTTTCGGTCTGTATGTGGCCGTACGAGGTTCAGGAATTTCTTAAAGGGATTCAGGGCGACTTCATCGGTGTGGGGATCCTGATCGGGGCTGGCGACAACGGGTATTTGAAGGTCATCAGCCCGCTGGAAGACTCGCCAGCCTATCGAGCGGGGATTAAGTCGGACGATGAGATCACGCACATTGATGGGAAGAGCGCCAAGGACATCACGGCCACAATGGCCATCAAGCACATCACGGGCGTGCGCGGCACGCCGGTGGTGCTGACGATCCGCAGCCCGGATGGGAGCAGCCGTGACTACAAGTTGCTTCGCGACAAGATTGAAGTGACGAGTGTCAAGGGCTACGAACACAAGCAGGGTGGTGGGTGGAACTGGTTCGTCGATCAAGAGACGCGCATTGCATATGTGCGAATCACGACGTTCAGCAAGAACACTGGCCCGGAACTGCGGGATGCGCTGACGGAGATCACCGCTGGCGGCGCCAAGGGATTGATTCTGGACCTCCGTAACAATGGCGGCGGGCTTCTGGATACGGCACGCGACGTTGTCAACCGGTTCTATAACGATGGTCTGATCGTCTCGACCCGGGCGAACCGCGAGACGGAGAGCAAGCCGATGGAGCTGCGTGCCAACCCGGACATCGAGCCGTTGAAAATGCCGGTGGTCGTGCTGGTGAACCAGTTCTCGGCAAGTGCCAGCGAAATCGTGTCGGGGGCTTTGAAGGATCAGAAACGGGCGCTGGTTGTGGGCGAGCGGACGTACGGCAAGGGTTCGGTGCAGGTGCTGCGTCCGCTGGACACGGCTGAGACGAGTTACCTGAAGATGACGACGAGCCACTACTACCTTCCCGGCGGCAAGTGCATCCACAAGGAAGAAAACAGCACCGAGTGGGGCGTGGAGCCGGACGTGCGGATCGACCTTACGCCGGAACAGTACCGCGAAGCGAACAACGCCCGGACGGAGCTGGACAAGCTGCATTACAGCGAGGCTAGCGCGGGCGGACAGCCCGGCGCCGTCAAGAAGACGACGGACCTGCTGTCGGTTGACCCACAGCTGAATGGGGCGTTGCTGTTGCTGCGGTTCCAGGTGAACGGTGTGGGGCTCTAGACTCGGATGTAGCGTTTTGCTTGGCCAAACGTACCATTCGCGGCTCGACTTACACTGCGAGGAACCACGGCCATGCCAATCAATGTCTGCGTCTGGGGCGAGTACCGCCACGAAAAAAAGAAGGCCAAAGTCGCCAAGATTTACCCGAAGGGGATGCACGAGGCGATTGCCGGGCACCTGCGGAAAAGTCGCGATCTGAAGGTCAGCACGGCTGTGCTGGATGATGCTGAAAACGGGCTATCGGAGAAGAAGCTGGCCAAGACCGACGTTCTGACGTGGTGGGGTCATCTGGCGCACGCGGACGTGGCGGATGCCACGGTGGATCGCGTACACAAGCGTGTGCTTGAGGGCATGGGCCTGATCGTTCTCCACTCGGGCCACTACAGCAAGATCTTTCAGCGGCTGATGGGGACGACCTGCAACCTGAAGTGGCGGGAGAGCAACGATCGCGAAGTCCTCTGGGTGACGCGGCCGGGACACCCGATTGTGGCAGGGATCGACGATCATTTTGTTCTGCCAGCCGAGGAAATGTACGGGGAGTATTTCGACATTCCCGAACCGCAGGAGACCGTACTGATCAGTTCGTTCAGCGGCGGAGAAGTGTTCCGCAGCGGCATTACGTATACGCGCGGGCAGGGGAAGATTTTCTACTTCCGGCCGGGGCACGAGACGTATCCGACGTATCACAACAAGAACGTCTTGAAGGTGATCGAAAACGGCGTCCGCTGGGCGGCCCCGGCGAAGGGGGCTGTGATGCACAAATTCGGGAACCACAAGGATGGCTGGCTTGATTCTCGGAGCGGAAAGTGAGCTCACAGCACAGGCGCAAAGCGCGCGGAGGAATACAACATCTTGTCTTCCTTACTCGGCGTTGAATCCTCTTGGCTCACCAAATGCCCTTTGAACCTGCTTGGTTGGTTGTTGGATTTGCTGTCTTCCTGATCGGGCTGACCAAGTCGGGGTTCGGGGCTGGGATCGGATTGATCGTGCCGCCGATTACCGCGATTGCAATGGCACACACCTCGGCTGGGGAGAAGGCGGCGCTGGGGTTGTTGTTGCCGCTGCTGATTGCAGGTGATTTGATTGCGGTGGGGCAGTACTGGCGGGAGTTTCGACTGGACTACGTGCGGCGGCTCCTGTGGCCTAGCTTGATGGGTGTGGTGTTGGGCGGGCTTGCGTTATGGGGGCTGTATTCGCTGGGCAAGCGGCAGGTGGATCTGGCCAACGCGTTGATCCGGTTGGAGATCGGGTTTGAGTGCGTGCTGCTGGTGGCGATTCACTGGTACCGCATCCGCCGGGGCGAGGGGGCGAGGCTGATGACCGAGCCGGCGCGGAGCTGGCTTACGGGAAATTTCATCGGGATCAGCAGCAGTCTGGCGCATGCGGCGGGGCCGATCTTTGCCCTATACATCGTGCCGCTGGGCCTGACGCGGCAGGCATTCGTGGCAGCAGGCGCGGTTTATTTCGCGATGGTGAATATGGCCAAAATGCCGGCTTATTACCTGAGCGGCCAGTTTGAACAGGCACACATCGGGCAGACGCTCGTGTGGTTGCCGCTGGTAGCGGCCGGAGCAGTGGTGGGGCGGTTGGTGATCAAGCGGATCAGTGACGCATTTTTCCTGAAGTGGGTGTACGCCAGTACGTTTGCGCTCGGGTTGTATTTGATTGGCGACGCGACATGGCGGCTGGTGCGGCTTTAGAGCGTGGAGCTACTCGGCAAGCATCTGCCTTTGGAACAGAACGAGGCTGTAGGCCATGGGGCCGCCGATCATCGCAAGTGTGACAGCGAGCCGTAGCCAACGGTTCCAGCGGGCACTGACCAACATCCAGACGATGGCGGCGAGCAGCAGCCACGCGTGCCATGGCTGAACCGTGTAGTAGTAAATCCCGGCGGTGAGGAGACCGCCGCCCAACAAGCCGATGAGGGCGGCACCGGTGGCAGGCAATCCCCGGCCGCCTCGCGAGAAGAACCACAACGCGACGGCGATGGCGAGCGCCCCGGCCCGGATGGGTCCGACTTTCGGATTCGCGCCGCCGATGGCGAGGACGATTGCCAGGCCGACCGCCAACGCCCAGATTTGAAGCGAAGTGATACGTCCGGCCGTTAGACGAGCCGTTACCCGTGCGAGCATGCTGCCGCGTGGCTGGTTGTCGGTGGCCTCCTGCTCATCCGCATGGCAGTTCACTCGGTGCACGCACCCTGCGAGGGCCAGACCGGCAATTGCCATGGTGGCCGACATGGCGGCGACGGCGGATCGAATGGCGGAAGCGGCGTATCGGGGGACTTCGGTGAACCCGTCTTCGGCCACGGCTTTGGCGCCACGAAGGTTCCCGGCCAGCGGCCAGGCGATGGCAACGGCGGCAGCGAAGATGACGGCGAACCAGACGGCATACATGTACCACTGGCCGGACTTACGGCAGGCGATGTGGCCCAAGATGTGCGCGATTATCAGGCTGGCAACGGCCACTGGTGTCAGCCACCAGAGGTATTGGACCGAGTCTGCTGGAGGCCACGGCTGGCGGGCCTGGCCGGTGAAGAAGGCGATAGTGAAGGCGGCCCAGACACCGAGCAGGCCGAACAGCCATGAACACTCTCTCAGGCGGCTAGGCAATGTGACCGCTACCGACAGGGCCGAGACGACGAATGGCAGGACGATGCCCCACAGGATTTCCGCGCGTGAGAACTCCATGATGTATCAATCGTAGGCCGGGCATCGGCCTGCACCGGAAGCCGTGATAACCTCTGTGCGGCGCCGCCAAGAGACCTGCCGGACCCTGCCAACAATAACACACCGTGCTTGGACTGAGGGGGAGCGATTGTTGCAGAGCCGTTAGCGGGGCGACGGAGAACGGTTCGGCTTGTTGAGCGATAGCCACTCGCCGGGTGCACCGGGAACAGGGGCCGTGTATGCTCCCAGCCGCATGATTGGCAGGATTATCATTTTCTTGGCTCTGGCCGTGTGGGGCGTTGTGGTGGGGTGCGTTCTCACGCAGGACACCGCGACGCCTGCGCCGGGTCTGGTGCTGGCTGAGCGAGGAGGGGCGGGTCAGGCCGGTGCGGGGGCAGTTCGGCCGACACGCGTTGATGGAAGCGACAGTTGGCTGGCGAAAGTACCCGCCGGCGTCCGGGTTTCGCATCTGCCGATGCGCAGTATGACCGTCCAGATTCAGCGGACGGACTGGATGGAGAAGTACAAGGTCTGTGTGGATGAAATCGCCGCGCTGGGTGCAGACACGGTCTTGTTCGTCGTCGATCCGCGTCAGGAGAACGGGAGTTCCGGGCGCATTTATCTGGACCTGCGTATGACGCCGGGGCCGGATGCACTAAGCGACCTCATCCGTCATGCAAAGGGCAAGGGCCTGCGCGTGATGCTGATGCCGATCGTGCTGCTGGACGCGCCCCGTACGGAAGGAAACGAGTGGCGTGGCACCATCAACCCGCCGAGCTGGGATTCCTGGTTCGACAGCTACCGCGACATGATCACCCACTTCGCCTGGATCGCTGAAGGCAGCGGTGTGGACGTGCTGGTGGTCGGCAGCGAACTGGTGAGCAGCGAAAAAGAAAAAGAACAGTGGGTTCGCACGATTCATCAGGTGCGTGGGGTCTTCCACGGGCTGATCACTTACAGCAGTAACTGGGACAGGTATCACCTCGTGCCGTTCTGGGATCAGGTCGACATGATCGGGCTGAACAGCTACTGGCGTCTGGACAACGGACAGAAACAGAAGGCCACCGTGGCCGATATTCAGCATGACTGGCAGAAGGTCATCATGCCGGACCTGCTGCCGTTTGCCGCAAAGCAGGGCAAGCCCATTCTGTTTCTGGAGGCCGGGTGGTGCAGCCTGCAGAACTCTGCTCACGAGTCATGGGATTACACCCGCACCGAGCTGCCGGCCGACCCTGAACTGCAGGCACGGCTTTATGAAGGTTTCCTCAGCACGTGGTACGGCCACCCGCAGCTGGCCGGGTTCAGCGTGTGGGAATGGCAACCAGCTGATGCGGGTGATCAGGAGAAGGGGTACACGCCGCGTGGCAAACCTGCGCTGGAAGTGTTGAAGAGGTATTGGAAAATGGGCGGCTGGGCCGTGTCCGGGGCTGCCAGCGCGAGCGGCAACACACCGGCTGTGAATCAAACTGCGACACCCCCAAACCCGCCCGGTGACCCGCACGGCACGGGTGCGACGGACGCCAATCACTAGGCGGTGACGGGTCTCGCTTGACGGGGTTTGAACTGCCAACCCTTGCCTTGCGATGTCAACACCGCCGGCCAAATCTCGAGCCTGTTTTTTTCGCCCGCGTCCGTCCATCTGACACACTTCAACGAACACAAAGAGAATCATGGAACACATCAAGACACGCTATCGAACACACACATGCGGCCAACTGCGCGAGCAGCAGGTCGGCGAAACGGTCACACTTTCCGGCTGGGTGCACAACTATCGCGACCACGGCGCGCTGGTCTTCATCGACGTGCGCGACCGTGATGGGCTGACACAGATCGTCTTCGCGGCCGAGGCATTGCCGGCCGACGTCATGGATGTCGCGCGATCGGCCCGTAGTGAGTGGGTTATTTCTGTCACCGGTAAGGTGGCCGCCCGTCAGCCAGGGTTCGAGAACGCCAAGCTGAACACCGGCAAGATCGAGGTACAAGCGACGGGATTGACGGTGCTGAGTCAGTCGCCCACGCCGCCGTTCACGCCGGACACGAAGGAACAGGTCAACGAAGAGCGCCGGCTGCAATACCGGTACATCGACCTGCGCCGGCCGGAGATGCAGCAGACGCTGCGGACGCGCTACAGAGTGACGAAGCTGATGCGCGATTTCCTCGGCGACAAGGGTTTCTGGGAGATCGAAACGCCGATGCTGACCCGCAGCACGCCGGAAGGCAGCCGTGATTTCATCGTTCCGAGCCGTCTGGTTCCGGGGAGTTTTTACGCGCTGCCGCAAAGTCCGCAGTTGTTTAAGCAGATCCTGATGGTGGGCGGGTGCGACAAGTACATGCAGATCGTGCGGTGCTTCCGAGACGAGGACCCACGGGCCGACCGACAGGCGGAGTTCACGCAGCTCGATCTGGAGATGAGCTTCATCGACCGCGATGACATCATCGGCATCATTGAAGGTCTGGTGCGGCTGCTGTGGAAGGATGTGCTGGGTGTCGACGTTCCGGCCATCGCACACATGGATTACCACGACGCCGTAAGCAACTACGGTAGCGACCGGCCCGACCTGCGGTATGGGATGAAGCTATACGACCTGACGGACCTTGCCGCTCAGACCGACTTCGGCGTGTTCAAAAGCGCTGGCATGGTCAAGGCCATCGCCATTCCGGGTGGCGGCAAGATGAGCCGCAAGGAGACCGATGCACTGGCCGAGTGGGCCAAAGGCTTTGGCGCGAAGGGCCTGGCTGTGACGAAGGTCGCGGCCGGCGGCGTGCTGGAAGGTGGTGTGTCGAAGTTCCTCGCACCCATCGCGGCGGAGATCCTGAAGCGGACCGGCGCGGTGGAAGGCGACTTGCTGGCCTTCGCGGCCGACCGGCCGAAGATCGTTCATAAGGTTCTGGGCGAACTTCGCCTGAAAATGGCAAAGGATCTGGCTTTGACGCCTTCAACCGAGTGGGCGTGGGTCTGGGTTGTCAACTTCCCTCTGGTCGAGTTCGATGAGGAAGAGAAGAAGTGGAACGCGACACATCACCCGTTTACCAGCCCGCTCGATGGCGATCTGGACAAGCTGGAGAGCAAGGATGCGGCCGTGCTCGAATCGCTGCGCAGCAAGGCCTACGACATCGTACTGAACGGCTACGAACTCGGCGGCGGCAGCATCCGTATTCACCGGATGGACATTCAGCAGCGCATCTTCGCATTGCTGGGCGTGGACGCAGAGGCCCAGCGGCAGAAGTTCGGCTTCCTCCTGGACGCCCTGCAATATGGTGCGCCCCCGCATGGCGGCATCGCGCTGGGTGTGGATCGCGTGGTCATGCTGCTTCGCGGCATCACCAACATCCGCGACGTCATCGCCTTCCCCAAGACGCAGAGCGGTGCGGATCTGATGTGCGGAGCGCCGGCCCACATCGAAGATCGCCAGTTGAAAGAGGCCCACGTCAAGATCGTCATGCCGGTCAAACCGGAAGCAGCCAAGACGTAGATTTTATTGGTCTGGTGCCACTGGTTTCAGTACGCCGAATCTGTGCCTGCGGTGGACGCCGAAACACAGGTTGATGAGTACATGAACCTGTGGCACCAGACTCGTGGGGCCGCATGATATCCTTCATGAGACATTGCAACGCACTACTTTGATACGCGCAATGGATACAGTTCAATGGCGGAGGTTGATCGGCACTTACAGTCTGCCAACCTCGCTCCTGACAAACGCCCGCCAGTTTTTTACGATTCCCACGCAACAAATTACTAGCGTCGCGAAGCCGCCGAGATAGACGCCCCAGATGGCACCCGCCACATAGGCGAATCGAACGGGTGCGCCCGGAGGCGATGAACCGTACAGAATAATGTTCACATCACCTGGATTAATCGCGATCCAAATTGCACAGAACATCCCGAGTACAAAATGGCACGCCAGTGATGTCAAACCGGACATAGTAAGCAACGCCACGAAGCGGCGCGCGGGGTAACGGCTGCCGGTCACACCACAGTAGACCGGGAGAATCAGGACGCACAAGACGGCTGCGGTGATGGTCGATTCAAACAGGGCCTGACGGATGACATCCCACCTGTCGGTAATGGAAAAGGGGAGCACCCATCTGAAGTATTCCAACGAAACACATCCATTAATTGTGTTTGTAATCACGGCGATGGTCCAAGCAGCAAGAAAGATCATTCCCGCGATGATAAAAACGCGGATGGGACGGGAAGGGGGTAGTGCCCACCCACGAGCGGACTGGTAATCGATGATGTCCGGTTCGGGAGGAAGCACTTTTCAACATTCTATTCGAGTCGCAGCGAACGGGGCGTGGGTGTCCTTCGGTGCCATGGATCGTCCGCCTCAACTGCTCGAATTCAACGAGCGATGCTGGTAGGAGATACCCCATGAAACGACAAACGGCTCTTTTAGCGGTGGCGGCTCTCATCTGGGCATGTAAGACGGCGCACGCGGACTTCCTGGCTGATGGCGGGAAAACCGACTTCGTCATCGTCCTTCCGACGCATCCTGCCCCGGCCGAAAGCCGGGCCGCAGCAGAATTGCAGAAGTTTCTAGGGCAGATGACAGGAGCGACTTTTCAGGTCGTTCAGGCCGGCCCGGCGGCGTTGCCGCCGCACGCAATCGTGCTGGGAACGGTGGCCGGGTCGCCTGCCCATGCACCGAAAGAAGTGAACAGCGGCGGAGCCGGGGCGGGAGAATCCTTCGCAATTGAGACCGCGGGCGGACGCATCGGAATCGCGGGCGCGGGGCCGCGTGGAACTATGTACGGGGCAACGGCATTCCTCGAGCAACTGGGAATTCAATTCCTCACCCCATCCATCACACGTGTCCCGAAGCAGGACTCTCTGAATCTGCCCGACCTGCACCAGACCAGCGTCCCCGCCTACGAATACCGTGAGCCGTTCTTCTACGAGGCCTTTGACAAGGACTGGGCGGCCCGCCTGCGAATCAACGGCAACAGCGCCCATCTCGACGATTCGACCGGCGGACACGTCACCTACGGCCCGTTCGTCCACACGATGGATGCGCTGGTGCCGCAGTCGCTGTTCAAGGATCACCCGGAGTATTTCCCGCTGATCGAAGGCAAACGCACAACCGGCTACGTGCAGCGGTGTCTCTCCAACCCTGCAGTGCTGGAAGTCGCTTATCAGGGGTTGCTTCACGACATTGCCGCCAACCCGACCGCCACGATTTTTTCCGTCTCGCAGAACGACACCGCCAACTGGTGCACCTGCGACAAATGCCGCGCCATCGAAGAGAAATATAAATCCCATTCGGGTCTGTATGTCTGGTTCGTCAATCAGTTGGCGGAGCGCATCGAGAAAGAACACCCCAAACTGCTGATCGATACCATCGCTTACCAGTTCACCGAGGCGGCCCCGGTGGGAATTACGCCGCGGGCGAACGTCCGCATCCGGCTCTGCCCGATCGACAACTGCGTCGTGCACCCGTACCTCACCTGCACCGACCCGGCCGTGGTCAAGTTCATGAAGAACCTGACCGATTGGTCGGCCCTCACCGATGACCTGTACATCTGGCACTACAACATCGACTTCGCAAACTACCTCCAGCCCTTGCCGGACTTCGTCGAGCTTGCGGGGAACCTGAAGATGTACAAGGCCAAGGGGGTGCGAGGGGTCTTCTTCGAAGGCGACTATGCGGCGGGGGGAGGGGGGTCGGAAGCGGAACTGCGGTCGTATGTGCTGGCCAAGCTGCTGTGGGATCCGAACCAGTCACTGGATGAACTGGTGAATGAATGGATGAAGGGTGTTTACGGTCCCGCCGAACCGCCCATGCGGGCGTGGTTCGACCGGCTGCAGAAAAATGTCGCCCCGCCCGAGCGGCATATGCACATCTTCGACCCGCCGACGGCGTTTTACCTCGATGCGGCAACCCTGGCCGAGGGGGACAAGCTGCACGATCAGGCGGAGAAACTTGCCGCCGGGGACGACATGGCCCTGCGCTACATCGCAAAATCCCGTCTCTGCCTGCGGTATGTTGAGATCTGCCAGCGGCACACCAAGGGAACCGAACTCGATGCCTTCCTGCGGGATGTACGCGCTGCGGGAATCACCCAACTCCGTGAAGGCCAGCCCGTCAGCGAGTGGGAAAAGGCGGCACGCCAGTAGAAGGCAATCACCAAGGTCGCGCGGCGATATCACTTGGGTCCCTCCGGGGTAACCTCCTCGCAATGAAACCCGAAACGTTCGCCCAGCCCCCTTCAAGCGTTTGGCTCATCAGCGATGACGGCCAGCCGCCGTCTTCGGCCGTGCCAGCGCCGGGTGGGGAAGCTTGGAGGGTCGATGGGGTCGAAGTCGCTACGCACCCCCGTACCGATTCTCTGATGGTCACGGTCTACTGCCCCAAGAGGACTCTGTCGCGTATCGCCATGCGGTGGAATTTTGCATCCGCTTTGGCGTGCGATGTGTTGATTCTCGGTGACCACTGGGAACGTGGCTACGGCGATCTGCAATGGCGGCATTTACAGCCGGAGCGACTGCTACCGTGGTATTGGGCGATACATTGGCCCGGGGGCAAGACGGTAGCGGTCGGCGTGGAGACAGGTAATCCTGCCGCACTGGTCGCTTGGACCGTTGATGATGAAGGCGTCACTTGCTGGCTGGACCTTCGCAATGGCGGGATGCCGGTTGTGCCGGGTGATCGCATCATCACCGCCGGCGTTGTGGTTGCGACGGCCTCAGCGTCTGGCGAAAACTCTTTTGCCACGATTCGACGGCTTTGTAAGCGGATGTGTCCGGAGCCTCGGCTGCCTGCGGCACCTGTCTGCGGCAACAACAATTGGTATTACGCCTACGGGCGGAACTTCGATCAACACCAAGTACTTCGTGACGCCGCATTACTTGCCGAGCTGGTGGGTGATCACGCGAATCGGCCGTACTGCGTGATCGATGCTGGCTGGTCTCCGGGGACGGTCTGCCCCGGCGGGCCTTGGACGGCCGGGACGCCGGACAAGTTCCCAGACATGCCCGGCCTAGCGGCCAGTATTCGAGCCACAGGTGTCCGACCGGGCATCTGGATGCGGCCGACGGCGCTGATGACGGTGACCGAGCCATCGCGGCTGCGGGCTGGTCCGCAGAACGCGCCAGAGAAGGCGCTCGATCTGACCCTGCCGGAAAATCTAGAACTGATTCGCCAAGACGTCGCGCGGGTTCGCGGCTGGGGTTACGACCTCATCAAGCATGATTTCTCAACGTATGACGCTTTCGGCAAGTGGGGCTTTGAGATGGGTGCGGAAATCACGGAGCCCGGCTGGCACTGGGCGGATCGATCGCTGACCAATGCCGAAATCATACGCCAGCTCTACCGCGTGTTACGCGAGGCGGCAGGTGCAGCGATGCTGCTGGGCTGCAACACCATCGGCCATCTTGGCGCGGGCTTGTTCGAGGTCCAGCGGACGGGCGATGACACGTCCGGGCGGGTCTGGGAACGGACGCGGAAAATGGGCGTCAACACGCTGGCCTTCCGCATGCCCCAACACGGTACTTTTTTTGCAGTTGACGCCGATTGTGTAGCCCACACAGAGAAGACGCCTTGGGACAAGGACAAACAATTTCTGGATTTGGTAGCCCGAAGCGGCACGGCCCTGTTCGTCTCCGTCGATCCGACAAAGATTACTGCTGAGGTAAAGCAGACAATGAGCCTTGCCATGCGACTGGCACTCTCTGGTGGCGAAGCGAACGCCGAGCCGCTGGACTGGCTCACGACCACCGCCCCCCGAAAATGGAGGCTCGGCGGGCAGGACACCACGTATGCTTGGACTGAGAATTGGGGCACCTGGCCCATGAAAACATAGGGTTTGGGCGGCAGTACGAATCTCCGCCGCAATGCCGTGGAAGGTCGATACACTGTTGCCATGAGCCAGCCAGCCGTTGCACCGCTTGTTCGATCCGCCCGCAGTCGCGTCATGCTTCAGCGGACGCTGGATCTGGCGATTCCGTCGCTCTTGGTCGCGGCTGGCGCGGTTGCGGCTGCCATCGGCGCACAAAAACTCAGCGGGTTTCGGATGAACGTGCCCGGCGGCTGGGGAACAGTCATGGCCATTGGTGCAGGTGCGGGACTGCTTGCGGCTCCTATCCGGGCTTACCTTCAGCGGCCCAGCGAACTGTCGACTGCGGTCGCCATTGATCAGGCCAGCGGCACGAAAGACATCCTGGCCAGCACCTGGCAGTTGGGCGATTCGTCTGTGCTCACCGCCGACCCCTTCGGCCGGGCCATGGCCAGCCAGCTTTCGGCCGCGATTTCGCGTGTGAACATTCGACAGAGTTTCGTCGTGAAAGTGCCTGCCACGTGGTGGTTACCTGCCGCAGCATGGGTGGGTGTGCTGGTGATGACGTTCCTCCCGACACGCGGAGCACCGGCCGTGGTCGTGCCCCCCCCCGGCGGCACACAGCCGACGGCAGTAGCGAGTGAGGCTCAAAAAAAGTCGGCCGAGGCACTGGTCAAGACGGTCACTTCGGCCTTGTCGCAAAAGCCAGAACTCGGGGCTGTCAGCCCGGAGTTGACCAAGGCCGCACACTCGTTGGAGCAGGCACTGGCCAAGCCCAATGTGGAAGCGGCTGAGGTTGCCAAGGCGGCCCAGAAAACGGCCGATGCGCTGAAGACTGCCTTGGATAAGCAGCAGAGCGAGAACAAAAAGCTGACCGCCCAAGTCAATAACTCCGAACGGTTTTTCAAAGACCTCAACGCACGGCCGGACGCTTCGAATGATGCCATGAAAGAGGTCCGCGAGGCCATGGCCAACGGCAACCTCCAGCAGGCCAGCCAGAAACTCGGCGACATGGCCAAGCTCATGCCGTCCATGTCGGATGAACAGAAAAAAGAGACCGCCAAGGCCGCCGAAAAGCTGGCCCAAGACATGGCTGCGGCCCAGCAAAAAACGCAGGCTTCTACGGCCGAAAAGCTGCAAAATTCCCTTCAACAGCAGGGACTCAGCAGCGATCAGGCCAAGCAGCTTTCGCAGCAAATTGCCCAAGCAGCGCAGGCGCTGGCACAGGCCCAGCAGTCGAACAATCCGGCTGCCCAGCAGCAGGCGCAGCAGCAGCTGAGCAAGGCCATTCAGATGGCCCAGCAGATGGCCAATCAGGGTCAAGGTGCCAGCCTGCCGCAGCAGCAGCTATTGCAGCAGTTGGCACAGCAAGCAGCCGGCCAGCAACTCTCGGCCCAGCAGCAACAGCAACTTGGTCAGGCCATGAAACAAATGGCCCAGGCCATGCAACAGCAGGCTCAGAACGGCCAGCCGAGCCCGGCCCAGCAGCAGCAGGCCCAACAGCAGGTGCAGCAAGCCATGCAGCAGATGCAGTCGATGATGGAAGATGCCAAACAGCAGCAAGAACTAAACGACGCCGCTCAGGGCAATCAGGATCAAAACGACAACGGCAACAGCCCCGGTGACAGCCAGGGCGGCCAACCCGGCGATGGTGCACTCGGCCAGAATGGTCAACCCGGTGGCCAGCAGCCCAACGGACAACCCGGAAAGCAAAAGGGCAAGGGGGCCGGACCCATGCAACAGAACAACGGCGGCGAAGGGTCCGGTGATCGGTCAGAGAAAATGGCGACGCCGTTCGCCGTGAAGAAGGAAAAGAGCCCGTCAAAGAACGATGAAAAAGGCAAACTGCTGGCATCGATTCTGATCAAGGACCAGATGATCAAAGGGGTCAGCAAGCAAGACCTGACCGATGCCGCCGAGTCGGCACTTCGCGAGGCGACCGACGAAGTTCAGTCCAGCCGGTTGCCGCCTTCGGCGCGGTCGACCGTTAAAGAATACTTCCGGTCGATTGCCGACGATACGAGAAACTCGAAACCGACGACCCCGGATGCCGCGCAATCGGCACAATCCCCCCAGCCTGCCACTGGCCAGCCGCAGACTCCGCCCAAGCCATAAATGCGGCGTGTTCGATACTAAACACAAAAACGCGCTAAACGCTTGTAAACTGTTCACCAATGATCGTTTGCACCACTTAAACGGTGGTCCGGTAAAAAATCGATTTCACATACTGTTGACTTAGTCCGCCATGCGGGTAAGTTTGGTCATAACTGCTCGTTTTGCCGCTGGTTTCTGTGGCCGGGTGGTGTTGCCGGTGTAAGTCCGGCAATATTTTGGTTCAGTTGTTGAAACGGTTTACTTGATTGGTGGACAAACAGGCCACCAACAAGACAGAAAGGGAGGACTCATGCGTCGTCACTTGGTTCATACTTCGATTTCTCTTGCGGTTGCTGCTGTCGCCTCACAGGCCATCGGTCAGGTCAACGGCAGGATCGACCCCGGCGAGTTCCAGTTCACACTGGCTCAGCAGACCGCCGACACCGGCTTTGGCGTGAACTATTCCCAGATGGACGCGGCTTACGCCAGCATCCTCCCGGACGGTTCGCTGCACTTGATGATCACCGGCAATCAGGAAAACAACGGCAACGGCCTTTGCATCATGATCGATAACGGCCGCGGCGGCGCAGTCGCCACCATCGGCAACGGTGGCAAGGGCATCTTTGGCGACATCCCGGGCCGCTACACGCAGGCCCTGGGCACCAACCCGAACAGCAACGTCAACGACCTGAAGCCCGGTTCGAGCTTTGCACCCGGCTTCAACCCGTCGTACGGCATCGGCGTGAACCTTTACGCCGACCAGTACTACACCGACGTCTATTGGCTGGCCAAGCACGCTGGCGACCCGAACAGCGATGACTACGTTGGCAACAACGCCTTCACCTCTGCCACGGCCACGGCGGGCAGCACGGTTGCGACCTACGCCCTGAACGGCATCAACGGCACGTTCGAGCACGCCTACGACAACACCAACACAGCAGGAGGCGTTGCGGCACCGCTGTCGAGCCAGACCGGTTACGAAGCCATCTTCTCGGCCGCGTTCCTGAACGTGAAGCCGGGCAGCACGGTCAAGCTTCTGGCGTTCATCGCTGGTGGCAACTCGCGCTACCTGTCGAATCAGTTCCTGCCGGGTCTGCCGCAGGGCACCCCGAATCTGGGCGGCTATGACGGCGGCTCGCCCGGTCCGGAGTTTGATTTTGATGTCTACCCGAGCGTGACCTATCTGCCGATCGAACGCCCCACCAGCACATCGGCGACTGCCAGCCACGTGTGGTCGAGTGCTTCGTCCTGGTCGACCAGTTCGGTGCCCACCGGCGTGAACGCTCAGGCCGTGATCAATGGCTCCAAGACGGTAACGCTCGATACGAACATCACGCTTGGTACGCTGGAACTCGGTTCCACCGGCTCCATCACGATCAGTGGCCCGAGCACCCTGACGCTGCAGGCGTTCGCTGGCGATAACGCCCTGCTCAAGGGGTCGGGCAACAGCACGATCAGCACCGCTGTCGTCCTCGGCAGCAATCTTGATGCGGCCATCTCGGGTGGCACGACGACCGTCACCACGGCCGTCTCGGCCCCGGCATATGTCGTGAACAAGAGCGGCGCGGGCACGCTGGCCCTCAAGTCGCTGGATGCTTCGTCCCTGTCAGTTTCAGGCGGTACGGTCAGCCTTCCGGCCGTCCAGCACACTGTTTCGACCCTGAGCAACCTCGTGATCGCCAACGATGGCGCAGCACTGGGCACCCGCGTCTACTCGGCGTCGGTCGATGTCGGCACCAGCGACTTGATCGTCCGCGGGCTTGACGAGGCCGATTCGGCCGCCAAGTTCGGTTCAGTGAATGACATGGCCCGCGCAGCTCAGACCGGTAACCCGAACGCTTTGTTCGGTGCCAACGGTCTGACCAGCAGCGTGGCTGCGGCTGATGCCAACGGCCAGCTTCGCTATGCGGTGGGCGTGGTCCAGAACAATCTGGGCGGCGACCCGCTTTTCACCACCTTCGATGGTGTCACGGTCGGCCTGAACGACGTGCTGGTGAAGTTCACCTACTTCGGCGATGCCGATCTCAATGGCTTCGTCGATGACACCGACTTCTTCCTGGTCAACAACGGTTACGGCAACGGCCTGACCGGCTGGGTCAACGGTGACTTTGACTACAGTGGCGCGGTGGATGACACCGACTTCTTCCTGATCAATAACGCCTACGGCCTGCAGGGTGCACCCCTGCGTGCTGGTGGCGCGGTTCCGGAACCGACGGGCATGGGCCTGATCGCTCTTGGCGCCGGGGCCGTCCTCGGTCGCCGTCGTCGGTAAGTGTTGGTTGCAGGTTTGTGATTGAGTCCGCCGTTCGAGTCAGGTAGGCGTGCCCGGGGTTCGCGTGCAAACACCCCGGCGTGACTGGCCTGCGAATTGTGGAAAGTCCTTTTCTAAAAGGTTGGGCTGGCCGAAAGGTCGGCCCAACTTTTTTTATTGCGCCGGGCGGTTGGTGTACGCTCGCTGGCAATGGCCGCGTCCCCAACAAGCATCGTTCTGACCGGAGGTCCGGCAGCGGGCAAAAGTCAGGCCCTGGAACACCTGCTGAAGTGCTTCCCGGATCGTCTGGCCCCCGTTCGTGAGGCCGCGACCGCGGTTTATCGCACATTGAATACCACGTGGGACAAGCTTGATCTTGACGGCCAGCGGGCCGTGCAACGGGCCATCTATCACCTGCAACTCGCACAGGAAAGCGCCACCCGGCGGCTGAACCCCGGCAAAGTGCTGTTGCTTGATCGCGGCACCATTGACGGTTCCGCCTATTGGCCGGACGGGCCAGAAGCGTATTGGCACGATCTGCGGGCCGACGCGGCCGCCGAATTGCAGCGATACGACGCGGTGATCTGGCTGGAAACGCGGGCCGTGCTGGGCTCTTATGACGGAAAAGAGACCAATACCACCCGCTTCGAGAACGCTCCTCAGGCGATTGCGGCCGGGCGGCTCCAGCATGACTTGTGGGCCTCGCACCCGACATTCCATCAGGTGCCAGCGGCCGAGGACTGGGCCCACAAGCTGGCACGACTTGAGGCCGAGGTGGGAAAGCTTCTCAAAGCGCAGGTTCAGTGAGAAGCGGCTTTGGCCGTCATGTTCCCCTTGTCGGCTGCGCCTGCGTTTGACCTTGCCGCGGCAGAGTCGGCCTGCATCTGGGTGACGGTCTTGGTCTCCAGCCGGGCGGCGCCGCGCGTATTGTGAAGTTTGACGCGGGTCCCGTCGCGATCGGCAGCGGCAAGACGGGCCTTGGCAGCCTCGATTTGTCCGGCGTACTGCGGAAGCCACTGAGCCTGTGCGACCAGCATTTCGTCGGTCATCTGCCAGATTTCTTCGGGGTCACAGACGGCCGCTACAAGCGGGTCGTGCAACATGGCCTGCTTCAGGAGCGTGACGTCGCCGTGTACGGCGGCCTCCATACCCATTTCCTGAACACGCACACTCACCGAGCACGTGGCGGCGCACGCCAGCGGCAGGTCGCCATAGACCGGCATATTCATGCCCGTCCGGTCGACGTAGCCGGGGATCTCGATGATGCAGCCGTTGGGCAGATTGGTGATATGGTTGTGATTGACCACGTTAAAGTGCCCGCGGTACGTCCGGCCGGTCTCCAGAGCTTCGATGATCCAACTGCCGTGCTCTTCGCTGCGATTGTGCGGGCCGATCTTTGGTGGGGCCTCTTTCAGCCAGTTGGGGAAGTCGGTCTCGAACCAATTCCGGCCTTCGGTGCAGACACGCAGGTAGCCGCCGGTTTCACCGTTGATCCAACTGCTCAGGTCAATCCAGTTTTGGATGTCTGCGGTCCGCTTGCGGTACCACGGAACGTATTCGCTCAGGTGGCCGTTGCTCTCGGTGCTGTAGTAGCCGAAGCGTTTAAGCACATCGAGCCGGACTTTCTCTGTGCGGGCGAAACGCGGGATCTTTGGCATCCATTCTCGGACGACGTCGATCACATCCTGCCCGCGCCAGTGGGCCTTGGTCAGCCATGTCTGGTGGTTGATACCGGCAAAGACGGCGTCGACCTCGCGACGGGCCATGCCGAAGCCGAAGGGCAACCCGTCTTCCGGGGCGTTGAGTTTGCCGCCGGGCGTGTGGTAATCATGGGCCAGTTGGCCGGTGGATTTGGCCCAAGCCTCGACGGCATGGCTGATCTGCCAGTGGGCACCCTGCACGCCGTGGCACAGGCCTACGGTCGTCACGCCACCGTACTTGTTGCAGGCCCAGGTGTTCATGGCCATGGGGTTGGAATAGTTGAGCAACAGGGCACCCGGCTTGGCCAGGGCCTTGATATCGCGGCAGAAGTCCAACAGGGCGGCGATGGTCCGCTGGGCATACATGATGCCCCCGGCACAGATGGTGTCGCCCACGCATTGATCGATGCCGTACTTCAGCGGGATGTCGATATCGGTTGCAAACGCCTCCAGGCCGCCCTGACGGACCATACAGATGACATAATCCGCATCTTTAATCACGGATTGGCGATCGGTCGATGCCTCCACTGTTGCGTGGAGATTATTAGATTCAATATCGCGACGACACAGCGTTGCCACCATGTCTAGGTTGTGGGCATTGATGTCGGTCAGGGCGAAGGTTGTGGCTTCAAACTCGGGGACGGCAAGCAGGTCCTGCATCAGCCTGCGCGTGAAACCGATGCTGCCTGCGCCGATCATGGCGATTTTGAGGTTTGTTTTCATGGTCCGGCTTATCCCGAATGAATGTGTAGTTGGCCCTTTGCACGCCGCATGGCGCGATAGCGGCCAACCGAATAATAACGTCATTACCGGCTTCGTTCTATGCGCCGGATCGGGCAATGCGGCTGACTTGCCGGGCCAACGGTATCACGACTTTTTTGTCCAGAAGAGTGTCGTCCCGGCGGAATTTTTCGAGATAGACAACATTCAATCATGCAGTTCGATCTATATCAGGGTGATTCTGCGGCCGCTGTTTCGTTATAAGACGTGAAGATTGGCCGAGGATATTGATTGCATCACCATTGTCAGTGGTACACGTCCGGATAAACACATGGAGACAATCACATTGCGCAAAGTGTTTGTCATGTAAGTTACACAGGATATGTTGAGAGGGTCAGCAATCGGTGTGTCAACGGGACCCACCAAAGCTGAACGAAAAATTTAGGTGGTGCCAACTGCCCGTGGCTCTGCCGAAAGACTGCTCCTCTTGGAGTTGTTTTTGATGTCGGGCGGGAAACAGGAGAGGTCTATGCGTTTTTCAATGATTGCAGCCGCCGGTATCACCATGGTCTCGGCAGCCAGCGTTTTCGGTACGACCCTTGTCAACAGCCCGATGGAAACCGCCCTCTACGGCGGCTCCTACACCCAGAACTTGGGCACCGGCATCACCACGCAGCTCAGCCCGGGCGCATCGCTGGTTTACGATGCACACGCCGTAGCCTCAGGTTACTCGTGGGCCAAGGCCACAGCTGGTAACCGCACCATCGGTGATTACGTGACGCCGACCGCTGGCGGCACCCTCTCAGACTTCAGCTGTGCGCTTTTCAACAGCTCCAGCGCTGGCAACACCGGCACCATCAACAGCGGAACCGTCACCGTGACGTTCAGCACGTTTGATCCGGGCACCCTGTTGCCCACCGGCACCATCGGTGGCTTCGTTGGTAGCTTTGACTTCGGTGCCTCGCCGCTGGCGGCTGGCTTCTACACGACGTTGGACTACACCGGCCTCGAAGGCCTCGGCTCACCCGTCGTCCTGCCCGCTGGCGACTACCTCATCACCCAGCAGTTCACGACTGTCGGCACCAGCCTGCGTCAGGGTGGTATCGTCGGTGGCGCGGCTACCGTCGGCTTTAGCGAGTTTGACGCGACCAACGGTTACTTCTATCAGGCCGGCACTGGCCTGACTGCCGGCCCGGCTGCCTTCGCCTCGGCTATCAACAACGTTTACTACACGGTTGGCGCGATTCCGGTTCCGGAACCCACCATGCTGAGCATCCTGCCGGTCGCCGGCCTGCTGGTGGCCCGCCGCCGCAAGTAAATCATCCTTGATCGGCAGCCATTGGGCCGATCTTGTTTGAAGCAGTAAATACGAAGGCCCCGCATCGAAAGATGCGGGGCCTTTTGTGTTGCCCGGCGACTGCTCCGGCCGGTGCGGTGCTCCGCAGGCGATTACGACTGGCTTCAGATGCATTGACATGACTAATGAATGAACTGTTGATAGCACCAAAGCTCATTTACATCTAAATGAAGACATAGCGCAAAATCATTGTCAATGTATTTTTTCTCTGTAATCTCGCTTTGTCAGGCTTTGGTGTGTGGCAACGGCCGCAAGTGATCGAACAAAGCCGTGAGGTGGAGCCGAATGCCCGTGGCCCTGCCGAAACACTGCTCCTCTCGGGGTGGGTTTTCAGATCGGGCGGGAAACAGGAGAGGTCTATGCGTTTTTCAATGATTGCAGCCGCTGCAGTTGCGGTTGTCTCGGCATCCAGCGTTTTTGCCGCACCGATAGAGTTTGACAACGTCCCAGCCGTGCTGCGCAGCAGCACACCCATCGGTGAGCCGATCATCCACACGGCAGTGATTCAGGCCAACGCCGTTTACTCCAACGTCGACAACATTCCGGCGGGCAGCAACGTCTACCTGAACGGTGGCGCGGCACTAGTCGCCTCCGTGCGGACAACAAAGCTGGTTATGGACAAGGTGACAATGGCCCCGGCCTCGTCGTTCGTCCTTGGTGCTGCTGCGTTCTCCATCGCCAACCTGAACTCGGCTGCGGTTTCCGCCCGTTATCGCATCCGCTTCTATGCGGCCGACGGTGCGGCGGGTGCCCCGGGTACTGTGATTGCCGCGGTGTCCTTCGCCGCGTTCTCCAACCCTGGTGCGTCGCTCAACCTCTACACGGCAGACTTCACGGCCAACAACATCACACTGCCGTCGACTTTCTGGGTCGGTGCCTTGTTTGACAACAGTGGTGCAACCGGTACGACCCTGGCCCAGCTCAATAACCTGGGTCAGGCGCTGGCTGACCCCCCGGTCATTGGCAGCAGCGATAACACTTTCATGTGGTCCAGCACCGCAGCCAACACCGGTCTGGCTGCCAACCCCGCCGGTGGCAACATCAGCCTGACCGCCCCGGCTCCTTCGAACCTGGCCTTTGAGTTCGCCCCGGTCCCCGAGCCCACGATGATCGGCATGCTGCCGGTCGCTTGCCTGCTGGTGGCCCGCCGCCGCAAGTAAATCACGCTTGACCGGTAGCCGTTTGGCCGGTCTTGTTTGAAGCAGTAAATACGAAGGCCCCGCATCGAAAGATGCGGGGCCTTTTGCGTGGGAGGAGCAGTTGAATGCGACAGATACAGAGCGCCAAGTACTCTGCCGTGCACCGCAAGTTAAATAAAAGTGGGGCGGGGCGCTGGGGGTAGCGCTCTCCGCCCCGGGGGGGGACCGTGTGGGCGGCAAACATCACCGTCCGCTAAAGCCAGTATAGCCGACCTAGTCCCAGAGGCAACCTATTTGGGGGGTGGCACGGAAATTAAGATTACTTGCGGCGACGCCCCATCAAAAGACCGGCTACAGGCAGAAACGCCATGAACGACGGCTCTGGCAGCAGGCCGGGGGCCCATGTCGCACCGGTCGATTGATTGCCGGTATCAGCGTAGGGGAGGGAATACTGATCGGTGTAGGTCGCACTGGTCGGATCGAAGGCAAAGATGCTGATGGTCTGGGCCGTGCCATCTTTCTGGGTCAGCCAATATCGGCCACCCCCGATTGCCAGGCCGTCCAACTGCGTCCGGCCAGCGGGTAGATCGGCCAGCTTGGTCACTGAACCGTCGCCGAAGGCGTCGATCGAGTAGATGCCGGCCGCGACCAGCGTCGTAACACTGGGGGTGATGTACTGCACGCCGATGAACTTGCCTGAGCTGGGGTCAAAACAGAGGCCGCGGAAGTCGTATGAAGGCGTGGCACCCGCATCCAGCCAGAGGGCCGTGGTAATCAACTGGTTCGAGGCATTGGGGACCGTGGGGATCTGGTAGATGCCACGCTTGAACGTGGTGGAGCTAAAGGCCGTCCAGCCATACAACTGGCTATTGGCAATGCACAGGTCGTCAAAGCCGGTGGCAGACGTTGTGGTGCCGTTGGAGCGGTACATGCCAGCAATGGTCGTGGGGACGACACCCTGAGCGGCGCCGTAGGGGCGAACATTCAGGCGGGCGGCGTTGTTGCTGTAAAGCTTGCCATTGGCCGGGTCGGCGGCCATGCCGTTGACCTTGGCACCATTTGAGTTTGCCGAAGTGTATGCCCACAACGGCTTGGCTACGGGATTGAGGGGGTCGGCCAAGTCAATGTAGTAAGAACTGACGTTATTGGCAGTGTTGGAAGTCGTGCCGACGACCAACTGCGCATGGGCAGAACAGACCGCAAAGGACCCGGCAGCAACGACCAGTGCCGAAAGAACTGATTTATGCATGTGCATTTCTCCGATAAAAGGGGACGTAAGTTTACGGCTACGTAAGCGAACTTACGCTGTTCTTGGGCTCGCACAATCCCGTTTCGGCTGATTTCTGCCTCAACCGTACAAGTTGGCAACGTCGAACAATATATGTTTGGCGATATGTCGTTGTTGGTCTGGCGGAACCGCGTTAGTCCGCGACTTCCAGATCCAGACCGAGGTCCAGTGCCCGGGCGGAATGGGTGATGGCACCAACGCTGATTCGTTCAACGCCGGTCTGCGCAATGGAGCGGACGGTCTCCAGCGTGACGCCGCCGGACGCTTCCAGTTGCGGTGGATGATCGGCCAGCTTTGCCCGCATGGCGACGGCTTGCTCCATGGCCGGGCAGTCCATGTTGTCCAGCAGCACGACATCGATGCCGGGGACCTTGAAGACTTCGGCCAGCTGATCGAGCCGGTCGACTTCCACTTCGACGAGTCGGCTGGGGGCTTCCCGGCGGGCGGCTGAAACGAGCCCTCTTAAGAATGGGGCGATTTCAGTGACGGGCAGCGGCGCCAGGTGATTGTCTTTGACGAGCAGTCCGTCATAGAGGCCCATGCGGTGGTTGTGTCCGCCACCGGCGCGGACGGCGTATTTATCGAGCAGGCGGAAGCCGGGGATGGTTTTTCGCGTGTCAAGGATTTTTGCCTGCGTACCTTCGACACGGCGGACGAAACGGTTGGTGGCGGTGGCGACACCGGACAAACGCTGGAGGAAGTTGAGGATGACGCGCTCGGCGGAGAGCAGCGAGCGCATTGGGCCGCGGATGCGCAAAAGCGGCATCGTGCGGGCTTCGTTGAATCGGCCTTCGAGAATTTCCTCGTGGAAGCCGGGGATCTGCTCGACGCGAAGGCGTGGGTCGTAGGCGTGACAGATCAGGCCCACGAGGCGCAGGCCGCAACAGACGCCGACCTCCTTCTGCACCAGCGTGGCGACGCCCTCCTTGCCTTCGGCAAACATCAGGCGGCTTGTGACGTCGTCGGGGGGTGCGCCGAGGTCCTCGGATTGGGCAAGTTGGATCAGGGGCATCAACGACTCGGCCGCCGGAAACGTGCTCAGCAACATGGCAGTAGCGTAGGGCGCAGTCGTGTGCGGTGGGAAGGGCTGTGAAAGATCGTGAGGCAGGCTGCGCGAAACTACTTCGCAGGCTTGCGACCGCGGGCGGTTTTGCTCTTGGGCTGCCAGAGCTTGACGGTGGGGTCATCGTGCGTGGGCAGGATGGAGCCGGTGGACGAAATGCCGGGGGCCTGACGGATTTCGTTGAGTTTGTCGCGTAGCTGGGCGGCGCGTTCGAACTCCAGACTCTTGGCGGCTTCGAGCATTTCTTCTTCGAGCAGTTTGACCAGTTCTGTCTGGTCGTATTGGTTATCATTGACGCGAAGTGCTTCGCGCGCGGTCTTGCGGGCTTTCACTTCAGATTCGATGGAACTGCGGATGGCCTTTTTTATCGTCGTCGGTGTGATGTTGTGGGCTTCGTTGTACGTCACCTGAATGGCCCGGCGGCGGTTGGTCTCATCCATCGCCTGTTGCATCGCGGGCGTGACGCTGTCGGCGTACAGGATGACCTGCGAGTTTACATTTCGTGCGGCCCGGCCGATGGTCTGAATGAGGGAAGTGCGGCTGCGCAGAAAGCCCGCCTTGTCGGCATCGAGAATCGCGACCAGCGCGACCTCGGGCAAATCCAGACCTTCGCGCAGCAGGTTGATGCCGATGAGCACGTCGAAATCGCCCTTGCGAAGGTCGCCCAGAATCTCGACACGTTCGATGGTTTGAATTTCGCTATGCAGGTACCGCCCGCGGAAGCCGGCCTCCTGGATGTAGGCCGATAGATCTTCGGCCAATCGCTTGGTCAGTGTTGTAACCAAAACGCGGTCGCCACTTTCGACTCGTTTGCGGATTTGCTCCATCAGGTGGGGAATCTGCCCCTGAGCAGGGTGCAGGGTGATTTCGGGGTCGATCAGCCCTGTCGGCCGGATGACCTGCTCTACCACTTCGCCTTCGCTGCGTTCGATTTCCAGCTTCTCGGGTGTGGCCGAAACATAGATGCACTGGTTGATCATCGCATCGAATTCCTCCCACTTCAGCGGGCGGTTATCCAGTGCGCTGGGGAGACGGAAGCCATGATCGACGAGTACGGTTTTCCGCTGGCGGTCGCCGTTATACATCGCCTTGATCTGTGGCAGCGTGACGTGGCTTTCGTCGATGACCAGCAGGTAATCGGGGGGGAAATAATCGACCAGGGTGTAGGGCTTGTCGCCAGGCTTTCGGCCGTCCAGGTGACGCGAATAATTTTCGATGCCTGAGCAATAGCCCACTTCGGCGATCATCTCGAGATCGTATTTCGTTCGCGCGAGCAGGCGCTGGGCTTCCAACAGTTTGCCGTCGCTGCGGAGGGCCATGACCCGCAGGTCGAGTTCCTCGCGGATGCTGGCCACGCCGGCCTCGATGCGTTCCGGCGGCATGACGTAGTGCACGGCAGGGTAGATGAAGATCGCGGTTTCCGTCTGGAGGATTTCGCCCGTCAGCGGGTTGATCATCTGGATGGAGGTGATCTCATCGCCGAAAAACTCGATGCGGTAGGCGAACTCTTCGTAACTGGGTTGAAGCTCAACCACATCGCCGCGCACGCGGAACGTGGCACGCTTGAAGTCGATGTCGTTGCGCTGGTACTGCAGATCCAGCAGATTTCGCAGGAGATCGTCGCGGTCGATGATCTGACCGACGCGGATGGGAATGACGCTCTTCTGATACTCGATCGGCGAACCCAAACCGAAGATGCACGAGACGCTGGCGACAATCAACACGTCGCGTCGACTGACTAGATGGCTGGTCGCGGCCAGTCGCAAGCGGTCGAGGTCGTCGTTTCGGCTGGCATCCTTTTCGATATAGATGTCGCGCTGGGGGATGTAGGCTTCGGGCTGGTAGTAGTCGTAGTAACTGACGAAATAGCCGACCGCGTTGTTGGGGAACAGATCTTTGAACTCTTCGTACAACTGGGCTGCGAGGGTCTTGTTATGACTCAGCACAAGTGTCGGTCTGTTGAGACGGGCGATGGTCTGGGCCATCGTGAAGGTTTTGCCAGAACCGGTGACGCCCATGAGCGTCTGGAATTTTTTCCCGCGATCGATACCGCTGACCAGCTTTTCAATGGCCTGCGGCTGATCGCCCTGCGGCGTATACGGGCTTACGACCTGAAAATCTGGCATGACATCCTCTCCCCTTCCCCCCAGCCTGGCCCTTGCTGTGTGTACGGCAATCTTAGGCCACCACCTACACGGCTGGTCCGCCCGGTCGCTTCGCCGCCCAACCTTTCACCTTGTTTCGGAGATCATCAAGCATTGCCAGCACGGGGCGCGGTGCCATCTTTTCATCCACCAGACCGCCGCCGGGCGTTGCAGAAGCCAGATCGCCAATACCGCCCCAAGCCACGCTCTCCACGAACGGCTTGCTGAGCAGCAGGTTGAACACGTCTGCGGCCCACTGCTTTTGCAACTCGGGATCCCAGGGCCGACGCCACTTTCCTGCGGCCGATGGATTCAACTTTCCGCCGCCCTGTGCAGAAGCATCCGGGTGGGCCTTGCTGGGCACGTTGAGCGCCGTCACAAACACGGGCCGTCCGAATGGGGCGAATCGATCGAGCATGCACGACAACTGAAACAGATCACGGCAGTAGCTGCCGGGCGTGGGCACGCCCATCGTGAGTTCCAGACCGAAGGCGTCAAACGCTACGCCTGACTGGGCCACCATTTCGGCATAAAGCATCGGCGGAACGGCCGGGCGCTGCCGCGCGAGGTATTCACCGAACGGCTGACGGATGGTCACCAGCGCCCGTGATTGCGGCAGCAGCGACTTGATCTGCTGTACGACCAGCCGGGTCATATCGATCGACTGCTCAAAGGTCAGGTTGATAGCGCCCGGCACGTGCAGGCCGGCCACGGCCGACCAGACGGCCACGCCCCGGCCCAGTTGCTGCACGACCTGCGTCACATGATCAAAGACCAGGTCGCGGAGTGCGTCATAATCATTTTCAAACAGGCTCAGCCAATCCGGCGCGGCTTGGGGTGAAAAATCGATGATGGGGCCGACCACCGCTGGCACGCGCTTGTTGATGAGCTGGTCGATGGCCGCGCGCGGCTGGTCGAACTTTGCCTTGCCCTGTTGTGGTTCTATTTCACGCCACACCGCAGGCACTATGGCATAGTCAAAGTGGCCGATGGCAAGCTCGCGCTGTGCTTCGGTCCCGCCGCCAGCCGTGGATTCAAGGGCGACTCCCACAGCATGCTTAACAAATGCTCCACCATTTTTCCGCCGGGCCAGTAACAGGTCGGCATGAAACGCTGACAACTCCTCGCCCAGTGTCAGTGCGTGGCGCAGCACTTCATCCGCCTTCGCGGCTGCCTCTGCTGGTTTGTGCAATATTCCCAGCACCGCCGCGAAGCCTTCATGGGCAGCGCGGAGTTTTCGGTTGAGTTCCTCGGCCTTGGGGAAGTCGAGAAGGTTCCAATCCTCCTCCTTCTGGAACAGCCGCATCAGACGGGCCCGTGCCAGTTCGACATTCAGGTTGTACGGCGTATCCCGCCCCTTGAGCCGGGTCGTTTCAAGCAGAAACTCACCAGCGTCACCCACCGGCCATAGCAGGCAAACGCCCGCCGCCAGTTCATCGGCCCGGTTCAGGCAGAGGTACCCGTCGCGAAAATAGACGTCGCCCGATGCGGGCGTGGAGTCATTGGATACAGCGTATGCGCCGACCGGATTGAACTCCGTAAGCCGTTTACCCGCGCTGTAAACCTCGAACCGCAACCTCATTATCACCTCAGATAGAACGTGAATTTTCATGTGCGATCTTACCGCCACCTGTCAAAATCTGCCCGGCCATGGCTTGTCGCGGGCCGGAACAGGCCGATACTGGCGGACATGAGCATCCCGGCCGAGTCGTCCATCAACGCATTTCCCTGCCGTTCAGGGAAAGTCCGTGACGTTTACGATCTGGAATCCATCCTGCCGGGGCACCTGCTGATCGTCGCCAGCGATCGAATCTCGGCGTTTGATGTGATCATGCCGACCCCCATCACAGGCAAAGGCAAAATCCTGACGAGCCTGGCCACATTCTGGTTCAATCACTGTACAGACATCCCGCATCACTTGATCGAGACCGACAGCGGGCGATTTCCCGCCGCACTCCAGCCCTACACGCGGGGACTGACCGGACAGGCCAGTCTGGTCCGCAAGACCGCTGTCATTCCCATCGAGTGCGTCGCACGCGGGTATCTCGCCGGTAGCGGATGGGTCGAATACCAACAAACGGGGACCGTCTGCGGCCTGAGTCTTCCGCCGGGCCTCAAGCAGTGCGACAAGCTCCCGCACCCGATTTTCACACCCGCGACCAAGGCCGATGTCGGGCATGATGAGAACATTTCCTTCGAGCGATCCGTGCAAATGATTGGTCAGCCATTAGCCACCCGGCTCCGCGACTTGACACTCAGCCTCTACGACCGGGCCGCTGCGTTCGCACTGGCACGCGGCATCATTATCGCCGACACCAAGTTCGAGTTCGGGCTTCTGCCAGACGGTCAACTTCTACTGATTGACGAAATCCTCACGCCCGATTCCAGCCGCTTCTGGTCGGCCGCCGAATACGTCCCCGGTCGCGATCAGGCCAGTTTCGATAAGCAGTTCCTTCGCAACTGGCTCTTGCAGCAGCCATGGGATCGCACGCCGCCCGGCCCCGCCTTGCCCAACGAGGTCGTCGCTGGAACGCTGGCCCGATATCAGGAAGCACACCAGCGCATCACAGGCAACCCGTGCGCGCTGTGACATCCTACTTCTTGAAGCCCATGATGAATCCGAAAACACCAGCCCCCGTGCTGGGCAGCGCATCAAGCACCACCGCCTTCAGCCGACCCGCCTGATCGGCCAGCCAACCCTCGCTGTGTTCCACGCCCTCTTTTACGGGTGTCAGATCAATGTTGATGATGTGGAAGTAGGACATGCCGGCAACAATTGCCGCCAACAAAAGGGCGCCCACGACTGTGATCCGTAGAAAAATACGGCCGATCACCCCCAGTACAACGCCGATCGCAAGACTGAACCCCAGACGTGTTGCGCCATGGGCGAGCCGGTCGCGCCAAGTCGGGTCGTGGGCAATTTCCTGGGCCTTTTGCATTGCACCGCTGTCCCGCATCGTGCTGCCAGCGTCGCCGACCACACTCCGCGCGGCTCCCGGTAACGGTTCTGCCTTGGATTCGACGGTTCGGCCCAGCGTGCCCAACTGCCGCAGCGTGACATCACCCCGTCCCGTGAACTGCCCAACTGCCCCGGCCACACACATCAGCACTGCCAGAACGAGGACGTTCAACTTCCATCGCGGTTGTTTCACGGCCTGATGCAGCCGTCCGGGCACTGCACTGATCTGTTCAGTCATGCCGGGAATCATAACGGACGAATCAGTGACCGAGAATGCCGTGCGGCCGGTAGGGCTCGCCGAGCTTTTTGAGCTCCTCTGACGAAAGTTTCACATCGATCGACTTCACCGCATCCTCCAGATGGTGCGGCTTGGAGGCGCCGATGATCGGGGCCGTCACACCCGGCTGGGCCAGCATCCACGCGAGCGCAACTTGTGCGTTGGGCAGTTCCCGTCGCGCGGCAATGGCCGACAGTCGCTCCACGACCTCAAAGTCGCTGGGCTGGTAATACAGTTTGTGGGCAAAGTCATCGGTTTGCGCCCGCATCGTCTCGCCGCTCGGCATGGCATCCACCTTCCGATTGCCGGCCAGAAAACCGCGGGCCAGTGGGCTCCACGGGATCAGCCCCACGCCCTCCGCCACGCACAGCGGATTCATTTCCCGCTCTTCCTCACGGTAGACGAGGTTGTAATGGTTCTGCATCGTGACGAACCGGTGCAATCCCAGTTTGTCGGCCGTGTAGAGCATCTTCGCCATCTGCCATGCGTACATCGACGACGCGCCCAGATAGAGCACTTTGCCCTCGTCCACCAGCTCTGACAGGGCCGACAATGTTTCTTCAATCGGCGTTGTCGAGTCGAAACGATGGATCTGATAAAGGTCGATGTAGTCGGTTCCCAATCGCCGAAGCGAATCTTCCACAGCATGGCGAATGTGTTTCCGCGAGAGCCCCCGCTGATTGGGGTCCTCCCCGGTGGGATGGTACACCTTGGTCGCGATCACCACCCGTTCGCGCGGAATGGAGAGCGATTTCAGCGCCCGCCCGAGCACAGCCTCGCTCTCGCCCAGCGAATACATGTCCGCCGTGTCAAAGAAATTGATGCCCAGCTCCCACGCCCGCGCGATAAACGGCCGGCTTTCCGCATCGTCGAGCACCCACGGCCGCCATGATTTTGACCCATAGGTCATGCATCCCAGACAAATCTTCGAGACCTTTGTGCCGGTACGGCCCATGTTCACGTATTGCATAGTGGCTCGATACTAGGCCGCTGCCCGGCGATCTCGCTATTTGGCAAACTCGCTCAGCAGCAGGGTGTAGTTCCCCTGATAGTAAATCGCCGGCTCAGTAATCGCCCAGGAATCCTCGGTCGTCTTCTGCGTCTGGGAATAGCTCCGCTGGAAATCCAGATAGGCCTTCATCGGCGGCTCGCCAAAGGGCGGGGCATTGAACTTCTTGTCGTAAAACTGGTTCGGCCCGCCCACCAGGTATCCCGGTGGCGGCACGACCCCTGCATTGAACCACGTGTGGTAGGGCTTCATCGCACTTCGGCTCGCCCCAAGCGAACCAGCGTTGGTCAGGTAGCAAAGATTCAGCGCATTGCGGCCATGAATAAAGTGCATGTACCCGGCCGCGGCCCGGCGATAAACCTCCGCCTTGCCACCTTCCCCGACAAAATGTGAGGCCAGCACCAGCACGCTTCCCCAGCCCGATTTCACCGAGTTACTACCCCAACAGTAATGCCCATCAAAAACATACGCTCGATAGGCGTCATCCCCGTGTTCGGCGAAAAGCGTGGTGAGTTCCGCCCGGCTGCGAAGGGCTTCGGTAATCTCTCTGGCAATCTCCGGAGTGCGACTCTTGGCACGCAGATACCCAACGAGTGTGTAGTTGTTCTCCGGGTTGTTGACACCGTCGAAGGCCACAAACTCTGACCGCTGGTCGGCAGGCATGGCCTTGTAGGCGTTGTCGAAATAATCCCGGTATTGGGTCTCATCCGTAAGTGCGAGGAGGTGCGTCGCGGCGAACAGGCGAAACTGCTTGTCCTGTTTCGTGTTGGATTCACCCGGCGCAGAGACCACCTTGCCCTTGGCTCCGTCTGTCCCATCGGCCGGCAGCATGTCCGGGTGCGCTTCCAGATAGCGCCACGCCTTCTCGGCCACCTCGCGGAGTTTGGCCGAGTAGCCGGGGTATTGCTTTTCATAGGGTTGAAACGAGACAGCCGCGTCCGCCGCAACACCTGCAAAGCATGCCGTCGCCCACGTCGTGACCTGTGTCCGCCGACGCGGCTTGATGTCTTTCTCCGGCGAGCCCGTTACGGGGTAGTCCTCCGTCCCCACCCTGTTAAAGACACCTCCATCGGCCTGCTGAAGTTTGAGCAGATAGTCCAGCTCCCACTTGCACTCATCCAAGACGTCCGGAACGCCATTCCCACTTTCCGGAATCTCTGTATCGTCGCTGAATGCAGTCGGGTTCATCCGCTGGGCTTCCAGAAGAGTCCACAACGGGGTCACGGTGAAAAACGTGTACTTGGTGTAATCGCCCGCATCGTGCCAGCCGCCGGTCGCGTCGATTCCTTTGTCGTCTCCCGTGCCCACTTTCCCGGCCACTGGGTACAGCCGGGCCGCCTTGTCCTGATCCACACCGACATGGCACGGCGGGTGAGTCCACCGCGCATCGCCCGAATACTTCTCGACGATCGCCGTGCCGCAGCGTTGGTAGTAATACGTACGGACGCTTGCGCGCAGGGCCTTGTGGTAAATGTCGTTGCCTACCGCAAACGCGTAGGACCGGTCACCCGTTTCCGGCGTCACAATGTAGTACTGCCCCGCCGCTGTCAGGGCCGACAGGTCGCCCCACCAAACCACATCGCCCGAAAGGGTCTGGATCGTCGCGCCGCCCGGACCCGCTTCCGCCAGTTTCGCTTCGTGCGGCTTCCAAGGCTTGATGTCCCCGGTCAGTACCAACTTGTCATCAGCGACAGTGCGGACCTCGAATTGCTTACCGAACCCCTTGCCGGCGGCGACCCGCGCTCTCAGTGCGGGGGTCGAGTTCTGCCCCTTCACCGGCAGGGAGAAAATGACCATGGGGTCCGTCCCCGGTGCGTAGCCGATCTGGTCGACGATGATCTGCGGAAACCCGCTGGTCGCGGCCGCCCCGTCCGACCGCACCGCCGCCATGGGCCCGGCAGCACCCGCCCAAGCCGACCCCTCTTTCGGGAATGCTGACGAGACCGCAGCAAATGCCAGAACCAGGCGAACCGCACCACTATTTTTAGCCGAACGTTTCATGCGTCCATTATCGCAAACGTTTCCATAAAGGCCACCACTGGCAAAACTGCTGCGTTCCGGAGTCGCCCATAAATTCACTGGCAACGCGGGCCAGGCTGAAGCCGCCGGAGGCTACGAGTTTCAACCGTGATTTAAGTCCAGATCCGCAGTGGCCCATTGATCAGCGGCAGCACGTTGCCGTCGGTCTGGATTCCATGGCAGGCGTAAGCATCGCGATCTGAGCAGCGGGAAGATTAATAGAGTAAGGGCCGGTCACTTTTCAGTGACCGGCCCCTCTTTTTACGAATCAGAAGCAGACTGGCTTAGGCGCGACGGCGGCGGAGGGCCACCGGAGCGACGGCTGCCAACAGGCCCATCGAGGTGGGCTCGGGAACGGCCGGACCCTGGATTTCGAAGGCCAGAATCTGGTCGGACTGCGAGGTGACGAACGCGCCGGTGCTGAGCACGTCGGCGTCGGTCACGGAGGCCGTGATGGCGGCGTTGTTACCGCCAACGTCGACGACATCTGCCACGCCGAAGTTACCGGTGCTGCCCGGGACGCCCTGGAAAATACCCGCGACGACCGGCTGCATGATGCAGTAACCCGAGGCCGGGATGGTCACCGGAGAGTTCAGGGTAATGGTCCAGATGAACGTGCCGGCCTGTGGAAGCTGGACGGCAAAACCGGTGCCAGCATCGGAGCCGTCTGGGTTGTAGAACTCAAACCCGAGAGCACCATTAGCCGCGGAGACGCCACCAGCGAAGATGAACGAGGTCATCGAGACGCTGCCGGTTCCGGCGGTAGTCACGTAGTCATCGCCAAAGCCCTTGTTGAAGTTGGGGCCACCTGTGATGGGACCAACGACACCAGTGACGGTACCCACGCCGGGGCCACCGGTCAGGCCCTGCAGGCCCGAACTGTAGAGGACATCCGCTTGAGCAGCGGCCGTGAATGCAACAGCTGCCAGTGCGGCAGCAAAAATCGAACGGTTCATCTTCTCTCCTTAAACGTGGTTTCCAAACACCTACGACACTATTGATATATCACACACATAACGTGCTTCAAAACACATCAAATTGTATCTATGCATGACGCTGTATAATCAACCGAATTCACGCGAAAAATCGTCTGCACAAACAGTTGGTAACGCACGTCTACCCGAACCAATCTGGATATTTTTCTCGCAGATTCATGCAGATGCGTTGATATTGATCGCTCTCTGGCGTCGCCCGGATTCCTGCAGCTAGCGCTGGCGTGTTGAGAGCGTAAGTACAGTCGCGGCACCCGTCTTCAGCTTCGACAGCGGGCATCAAGGCCGCCCCTTTCTGTTAGCAACTACCCGTCACTACAGCCGGAAGCGCGTTCTGCCGCACCAGCGCCGTTGGTCTTGGCGCGTTACCATCTGTTTATGAGTTCAAACGACGTTCCCACTCCCGCCCCCACCCGCCGCACGGTTGTCTCTCTTGCCGTTGGCATCGCCGGTGCCTGCGCGGCTGGCTCAGCCTTCGCCACGAGTGCAACGGCCGCCCCCGGCGAACAAGGTGGCCCGGCCGGCAGTAAGACGCCCAAGGGAACGCTGCCCACAACACCGATCGATATCGGCCCGATCACCGATTACGCCAAGGACGGTGTCTACGACAAGCTCGTCAAGTCGCAACACGTATTGATTCACAAGAGTGCTGACCGCCTGGCTGTGATGTCGGCCATCTGCCCGCACAAGCGCTGCCTGGTCGCGCTGGATGCCGACCAGCTCAAGTGCCCGTGCCATTCGAGCTTTTTCAATCTTGACGGCGGCCGCGTGGAGGGGCCGGCAAAAAGCAGCCTGCCGCACCTGGCAGTCTCTACCAACAAGGCCGGGCACATCATCGCTGACCCCAAAAAGCTGTTCGAAGAAAAGCAGTGGGATGACGCGGCCAGCTACATCGCCATTCCCACCTCTGCAGCCCCGCCCCCCCCGGCCGACGGCCCCAAGAGGTAGCCCCCCCTTCCCCTCCCCCCCCCTCGCCGCCCGCCCCGCGCCGTGCCTTCCCTTGACCAGCCTCGACGACAGCCATCCTGAGCACGATTTCTGGCCACCCGAAATCTTCGGGTCTGACACCGCGCAAATGGTGCGCCAGACCTATCTTCGCGGCGGCGGCGAAGCCGTTTTTCAGGAATTCGCCCCGCTACTTTCTGATCCGGCTGAGGCCCCGGTCGTCATCTTGACACTCGCCAACGCGCAGTGGGCTGACGGCCGCCTGTCAAATGAACTGGCCGAAGCCAGCCTCGAGCTGCTAGAAGACGAAATCCGCCGCAAACCCTCGCCCGGCACGGACAGCATGCTCTGGCAACAACGCCGCGTTCTGCTGCGGGCGTTACGAGCCCGATTCGGCGGGGAAGCGGAATAGCCGCTAACATAGCCAATCCTCCGCCATGCTCACCCAACTACTCAAAAGTAAACTCCACCACGCCGTCGTGACCGAAACCAATCCGGAATACCACGGCTCCATCACAATCGATGCCGATCTCCTCGAGGCCAGCGGCCTTTTACCCAACGAGGCCGTCACCATCGCCGATTGCGCCAACGGCAACCGCTTTGAAACTTACGTCATTCTTGGCAAGCGCGGCAGCGGGGTGATCGGCATCAACGGTGCGGCCGCGCTGCTCACCAGCATCGGCAACCGGGTCATCGTCATGAGTTACGTTCTGGTCGAGCCTCACGAAGTGCGAAAGCACAAGTCGCGGGTGGTCGTCTGCAACACCTTCAACCGCGTTGCCGAAATCATTTCCGCGCCCAGCCACCTCTAGGCACGACCAGGCCGTTCACATGTCCATTTTAGATGACATTCTCGGCCCCCTTCCCGGCGGCGCGATTGCCCGTCGCATGGGCGCAAACTACGAATATCGTCCGCAGCAGATGGAGCTTGCCCGCTCCGTCGAAAACGCCTTCGCCACCGGACGGCATCTGATGGCCGAGGCGGGTACCGGCGTCGGCAAAAGTTTCGCGTACCTCATCCCGGCCATCGATTACGCCGTGAAAAACCGCAAGCGCGTGATCATCAGCACGCACACCATCAGCCTTCAAGAGCAGTTGATCGAAAAAGACATCCCCCTCATTCGCAGCGTCTATGGCGATGAGTTCACCGCTGTGCTTGTCAAAGGCCGCAGTAACTACCTCTGCCTTCGCCGTCTTGAACAGGCCCGCCTGCGACAAGGAATGCTCTTCGACACCGATGCCGAAGTTTCCAGCCTCGTTGACGTCCAAGAGTGGGCCGAGACCACCACAGATGGCAGCCTTGCCGATCTGAAAAAACAGCCCGCCCCCGGCGTCTGGGACAAGGTCTGCGCCGAGGCTGGTAACTGCATGGGCAAGAAGTGCTCTTACTACCAGAAGTGCCATTGGCAGGCCGCCAAACGCCGGATGCAAAGCGGCAACGTCCTGGTCGTCAACCACGCGCTGTTCTTCAGCGATCTGGCCCTGCGCATGGCCGGGACGTCTTACCTGCCTAAGTACGACATCGTCGTGCTGGACGAAGCCCACACCGCTGAAGATGTGGCCGGTCAGCACTTCGGCCTGAAAATCAGCGAGTCCGCCGTCGCCTACAACCTTCGCACCCTTTACGACCCCCGCCGGGGCCGCGGCATGCTCAGCCCACATGGCCCCAAGGCCAACGACGCCATCGAACGCGTTCTGGCCGCCTACGAAGCCAACGAGACTTTTTTCGAAGGTGCCATTCAATACCACGAAGGCCATGGCCTCTCTTCCGGCCGGATGAAACAGCCCAACGCCTTTGCCGACCCGCTTTCCGCAGCCCTCTCCGAACTGTCCAAGGGATTGATCGCGCTGACCATCCAGATCACCGATGAAGCCGAGCAGAGCGAACTGACCAGCATGGCCAACAAAATGATGGCCATGGCGGAATCTACGAAAGCGATCATCGGCCAGACCATGGACGACGCGGTCTACTGGATGGAAGTCACGCCGCGCGCGCCCAAACGCGTCAGCCTGCATGCAGCCCCCGTCAACATCGCCGAAGGCCTGCGGCAGCATCTGTTCAACAAGGTTCACTCGGTCGTGCTGACCAGCGCAACCATGTGCACTGCCAGAGAGACAAAAGGAAGCGGAGGGGGCGGGGGGGGCGAGGCCACGAACAACTTCGACTACGTTCGCGGCCGACTCGGTATGACCGACTTCGACAAGTCCGACACATTGGCCGTTGGCAGCCCATTCGATTACCGCAAGCAGGCCACGCTTTATCTCGAAACCGGGCTACCCGACCCGGCCGACCGATTCTTCGCCCGCGAGGCGGCCGAGCGGATCATGCATTACCTCAAGGAAACCGGCGGCGGCGCGTTTGTGCTCTTCACCAGCTATCGCCAGATGATCGAAATGGGCAATCTGTTGGATGCCCGCCTGAAGGAGATGGGCCTCCCGCTTCACATTCAAGGCCAGGGAGTCAGCCGTACCATCCTGCTCGACCGCTTCCGCAGCGCAAGTAACTCCGTACTCTTTGGCACCGCCAGCTTCTGGCAGGGGGTGGACGTCCGTGGCGATACCCTTCGCAACGTCATCATCGTCAAACTTCCCTTTGATGTACCCGATGAACCGCTGGTCGAAGCGAAACTGGAGGCCATCAAAAAAGCCGGTGGGAATGCGTTCATGGAGTTCAGCGTGCCGCAGGCCATCATCCGCCTGAAGCAAGGCTTCGGCCGCCTCATCCGCAGTAGCACCGACACCGGTATCGTCGTCATCCTTGATAACCGCGTGGTCACCAAACGTTATGGAAAGCTCTTCCTTGATGCCCTCCCCGACTGCAAACGGGTGATCGTCGGCGCCCGCGACCAGCAGGAGTGGTAACTCACTCACTGCCGTCTCCCCGGTCCCGCCCGCCGCCTATTTCGTGACCTCCTTAAAGAACTGCACAATCAGCGCTGGCCCCTCCTTCGGCACGATGTGCCCGCCGTGGTGAATGAGTGTGACGACAGGCGTCCCGCTCTTGCTCTCGTACCAGTCGCACTCGCCCTCGCTCTCACTCGTTCCGCCCCACTTCTTGCTCGTGGTTGAGCACCCATCCACCTTCAGCGCAGCTTCAAAGGACTTCTTCTGCCACGCGAACGGAACCAGCGTGTCTTCCGGCGAACCAATGTGAAACAGCGGCTTGGGCACATAGCTGTTGATCGTAAGCCCCGCCGGTGCTGCCGACGGCGCGAACGCCGCGAAGTCGTTCGGACGCTGCTCCCACAGTAGATACGTCATCTTCCCGCCGTTGGAGTGGCCGGTTGAAAAGATCCGCTTCTCGTCCACCGGGTGGTCTTTCTTCAAAGAGGCCAGCATGGCATCCACAAACTTCAGGTCGCGATCTCCCTTATCGCCCACCTTTTGCTGCCAGCCAGCCTTGGTCCCCTGTGGGTCGGTCATCCCGGTGGTGGGTAGACCCTGCGGATAGACCACAATCGCTTCCGGCCATAGTTTTTCAAACGCACCGTGCGCAGCAAATCGCGATGTGCCCCCGTGCCCATGAAACACGAATATCACGGGCATCTTTTCCACGGTCCCCGGCCGCGACGTCGGCCGCTTAGCAACTCCCGGCGGCACATAAACCAATGCTTCGCGTTCAACGCCATCAACGGTCCATGTCTTGCGCTGAAGGTCTGGGTTGGTATTCCGCGATAGCGCCCGTTGCAGCAACCCGCCCCGGTCGGCCGGCTCGGCATTGGGGGCAGCGTCAGCCGCTGCGAGGTAACCGAGGCAAAGCAGGCCGAGAACCCGACCGATCCATTTGGTCTTCATGCGGTTATTAACGGCAAAGAGCCCGTTCTATTCCGCCGCCGCTGCAAACTCGCTTTTGCCCCAATCGCCCGCACAATAGCGGCCATGCCCCCCCCGCCCCGCCGGCCCTACCGCCCTGATCGTCCCGACCGTTCAGATTTTCAGGATGGCCCCCCACCCGCCCCCCGCCCGCAATTTTCCCGAAAAGGACCGCCCCCACGCGCGACTCCCCGTCCGGCCCACCTCCTGCCGAACAATCCCTTGCCGCCCGCGCCCCGGCCCATCACCCCCCAAGGCGCCCAGTCCAAAGGGGCAGGCTCCAAGGCGACCGACTGGGGCGATGTCGCCGAGTGGTACGACAACCTCGTCGGCGACGAGGGCAGCGAGTACCACCAAAAGGTCGTCCTTCCCGGCACACTGCGCCTGCTGGCCGCAACGCCCGCCGACCGCGTGATCGACCTCGCCTGCGGACAGGGCGTTTTTTGCCGGCAACTGTTCAACAAGGGCATCCCCGTCACGGGCGTTGACGCGGCCGAAGACCTCATCGCCGCAGCAAAAGCCCGCGGACCGTCTGAGATTCCGTACCTCCCGGCCGATGCACGCGACCTGTCAAGGCTGGCCGAAGAAAGTTTCACAGCTGCCGCCTGTTTGCTGGCCATCCAGAACATTCACCCGCTGCCGCCGCTGTTCGGGTCGGTGGCGCGTGTACTCGCCCCCGGCGGGAGGCTGGTCATCGTCATGATGCACCCCTGCTTCCGTTCGCCCAAAGAGTGCCATTGGGGCTGGGATGAGGGAACCCGCGTGCAGTACCGCCGGGTGGACAAATACCTTTCGCCAAGGAAGGAACCCATCGTCACACACCCCGGAAAAAAAGACGGCCAATACACCTGGACCTTCCACCGCCCCATCGGCGACTACATCACCGGCCTCGGCAAGGCCGGGCTATTGGTGGATGCCATGGAAGAATGGGCCAGCCACAAGGCCAGCGATTCCGGCCCACGGGCGCCGGCTGAGAATGTTGCGCGGAAAGAGATCCCGATGTTCCTCGCCATTCGGGCCGTAAAAAGTGCGAATTCACCCCGATAAGGTCGCAGCCACGCGGTCGTACCTCGCCAAAGTCGAAGCGACATGGGATCGCAAAGCGACTTGGGGCATCGGTCTGGGTTGCTTCTTTACGCTGATCGCAGTGTGGGCCTTGGGCGGGATTCTGGGCTGGAGCGGACCCCTTTCCCCAGGCCTTGCGTCCTTCGCTCTGGCGGCGGCCATTCTGTTACCGCTAAGTGGTTTGGTGGCGTGGTTGCAGCACCGGCACGATGTGCATCTGACGGCCACTTTGCTAGGCGTCTTTGATGACGAGGATGTTCGTCTGGCATCATTTTATGCCCCGGAAGAGGCATGGGAGGGCTTTCTCGCGGTCGGCATCGTCGTGTTTCTGGTGGACCTCGTCTCGTTGGCACCCGGTGCCATTCTTCGCGCCGTTCACCATCACAAAATGGTCCGCGAGCTAGCAAACGTAAATCGTCAGATCGCCGCCGAACTTCTGTTTCGCATCAGCTTTGATGACCACAGCAAGGAATGGTGCGAGCTGGTTCCCGTAGGTCAGGAATACCTGGACGCCATGCCCGCTGCATTTCTCATCTATTACGAACTAATCCAGCGAGATAAGGCCGGCACTTCTGCCTGGCCTGTTCATCAGGTGCAGGTGGATCTGGGATTGAAGAAGTGGTGAACAGATCGGTGTAAACTGCGTGGTATGTCCCCCTACACCCCAACTTTCCAAACCGGCTCAGACACGACCGTCTACCGCAAACTGAGTTCCGACTTCGTCTCCACCATCGACGTCGCGGGGCAGTCGTATCTCCGCGTTCAGCCCGGCGCGCTGGAACTGCTTGCCAGGCAGGCTTTTATCGACATCAACTTCTATTTCCGCACAGCCCACCTCGCCAAACTTCGCAGCGAACTGGACGACCCCGAGGCCAGCGATAACGACCGCTTCGTGATCTATACCCAGTTGCAGAACGCTGTCGTCTCGGCGGCTGGACAACTCCCAAGCTGTCAGGATACGGGGACGGCCATCGTGCTCGGCAAACGCGGGCACAAAGTACTGACAGACGGCACGGATGAGGCGGCCCTGACCAGCGGCATCCACCAGACGTATCAGGAGAGGAACCTCCGCTACAGCCAGTTGGCCCCGCTGGAGATGTTCAAAGAAAAAAACACCGGCACCAACCTGCCAGCCCAACTCGACCTGATGGCCGTCGCGGGCAGCAGCTACGAGTTTCTGTTCATCGCCAAAGGCGGCGGCAGCGCGAATAAGTCGTACTTCTACCAACCTTCACCGGCGATTTTGAACGAGAAAGACATGGAGGCCTTCATCCGATCCAAGCTAAAGGAGATCGGCACCAGCGCCTGTCCGCCGTATCACCTGGCCGTGGTCATCGGCGGGACCAGTGCCGAGGCGACCATGAAGGCCGTCAAGCTGGCGAGTTGCGGGTACTACGACCACCTCCCGACCACGGGCGATGCGTCCGGTCGCGCGTTCCGTGATTCAGCGTGGGAAGCACGCGTCCTGAAGATCGCTCAGGAATCCCGAATCGGGGCACAGTTCGGCGGCAAGTATTTCGCACACGATGCCCGTGTCATCCGCCTGCCACGCCATGCGGCCAGCCTGCCGCTGGGTATCGGCGTCAGCTGCTCGGCCGACCGGCAGATCAAAGGAAAAATCACGGCCGATGGCGTCTTTATCGAACAACTGGAACTCAACCCGGCCCAGTTCCTCCCGGCCGAGGCCCCGGCCCTCGCCCCGGCGGTGAAGATCGACCTGACCCTCGGCATGGATCGCATCCGCGCCATCCTCAGCCAGTTCCCGGTGAAAACGCGGGTCAGTCTGACCGGACCCATCATCGTCGCCCGTGATGCCGCCCACGCCCGCATCAAGCAGATGATCGATGCCGGCCAGCCGATGCCGGAATACTTCAAGCAGTTCCCCGTCTATTACGCCGGCCCGGCCAAGACGCCTGTGGGGATGGTCTCTGGCAGCTTCGGCCCGACCACGGCCGGACGAATGGATACGTTCGTCGATCAGTTTCAGGCCCTCGGCGGCTCGCTGGTCATGCTGGCCAAGGGCAACCGTAGCAAGGCGGTCACGGATGCCTGCAAAAAGCACGGCGGTTTCTACCTCGGCAGCATCGGCGGCCCGGCCGCGATTCTCGCTCAATCGAACATCAAGTCGGTGGAAGTCGTCGACTTTGAAGACCTGGGAATGGAAGCAATCCGCAAGGTCACAGTGGCAGACTTCCCGGCCTTCATCGTGGTGGATGACAAGGGAAACGACTTTTTTGAGCAGTTGTAGGCCAACTGGGCACAGATAAACCGCAATCCCCCTCACTTCACTCAAGTGGCTCAGCAAGGCTACAATCCGCAATTGTGCGGGTTCGCGATGGTCGCAGCCCGGTCGAATTTCCTCCATTTTCAGAGGCTGTCATGTCACTTCGTCGTCTGGCTTCCAGTGTTCTTACCGCTGCCTTACTGGCTGCGGTTCCGTCGCTTGTCCGTGCGGAAGACCCCGCACCGGCGGCACCCGCTGCTCCTGCGGCCCCGGCTGCTCCTGCGGCCCCGGCTGCTCCTGCGGCACCGTCGGCACCGTCGATGACGGCCCCCGCCGCACCGGCCACCCCCGCCGCACGCGGTCTGCCCGAAATCCTCAAAGATCTACAGGCCGCCGGCTCTGAGCTAAGCGCGACCCTGAAAGACCCGAAAAAGCTGGCCACAGCCGCCGGCCGGGAAGATGTGGCACCTACCGCCATCCCCGCAGCCAAAAAGCTCAAGGGCCTGATGGTCGAGGCCGGTACGGTCAACCCGATGCTGCAGAAGCGTCTGGGTGGCCAGACCGCCCAGCTCGATGAGTTGCTGGTCCTGCTCGGCGATAAGGAAACCACCGCCAAACTGACCGAAACGGCCACTGGCACCGATCTCACCGCTGCCCACGCCAAGAGCACCTTGCTTTCGGTAGACCTGACCAAGGCCGACGGCGACTCGGCCAAGCAGCTCGCCGCCGTCAACGCCATTCACGACCTGGTCAAGGCACACCCCGGCGACAACCAGCTGGATTCGGCCCTTGCCAGCGTCAGCGAAGTACCGGGCATTTCGCCGGAAGTCGCCAAGACCGCGACCGACGCGCTGCTGGCTGATGGCAAGTCGCCCGCAGCCCAGCAGTTCATCGAGCAGCAGGCCGCGGAAGCAAAGACCAAGGGGCTGGAAGGCAAGCCGCTGGTCATCGCCGCCAAGGAATTCAACAAAGGCCAGTTCAGCACCGAGAGCTACAAGGGCAAGGTGATACTGGTCGACTTCTGGGCCACCTGGTGTGGACCGTGCAAGAAGGAACTGCCCCGCGTGAAGGAGATCTACAAGAAATACCATCCGCAGGGCTTGGAGATCGTCGGCGTCAGCTGCGATAACAAGGGTGAAGACCTCTCCAAGTTCCTGGCCGCCGACCCGGACATGCCCTGGACACAGCTGTTTGATGAAGCCACCGCCGGCTGGCACCCCAAGGCCACCGAGTACGGCATTCAGGGCATCCCGACGATGTTCCTGATCGACAAGAAGGGCGTCCTGCGGTCAGTCGCCGCCCGCGAGAACATGGAAGAGATGATCCCGAAACTGCTGGCTGAGTAATACCGCAGCACTTCAGAGCATCAGACCAAAACAGAGGCGTCGCCCGGAACACCGGGCGACGCCTTTTTTCTGCACTTCACATTCCAGCCTAACACGGCTCGGAGCCGTACTAAGCGCTGAAGCCGGTGTTCAGCAGGAAGAAGTCGGTGTCGTCGATCAGGCCGCTGTAGTCGAAATCACCATGGACCCAGCCGGTCTTATGGCCGCCAAGTCCGTCGTTGGCCAAGAAGTAATCCGTGTCATCAACCACGCCCGACAAGTCGGCGTCACCAAACAGCGTGTAGGCAATCAGCACATCCGTACCCGTGGCGGTAATGCCATGGAACGAGGTGTAAAGCTGACCACCATCCAGCGTGTTGGAAATGACGCCCACGCCGTGAACCGGGCTTATTTCGGCAGCCGCCAGGCTCGACGTGATGCCAGGCCCTGTCCACAACTGTGCGCCAGCAAGGTTGATCCCCGACGCCGCCAGTGCGTTCAGGGTCACCAGATTTCCGTTTCGCACGATGGCTGCACCGTCACCCATATCCAGGGTGGCTGTCGCGCCCACCGTCAGGGCAGCCAGTTCCAGCACCGTCAGGTGCCCGGTCGTGATTTGTGCCTTGGCCGTGCCGCTCAGGGCAAGGGAACCGAATCGGGAAGTGGTGTTGATCTGGGCCGTCGAAGCGCCCGACATGTTCAGCGACAGACCCTGCGGGTTGGCGTTCCCCACATACGAGCCCCCGCTGATCGCCAGCGGCGTGGCTGAACTGATGAAGCCAGAACCGAAGGTGATGCTGCCAGCGGTCTGGGTGTAGGAAGTGTTGAAGTTTGCGGTACCACCGTTGATCAGGATGGCTCCGGTGTTGGTCACGGCCGCGTTAGCCGTCAGTGTGCCGGTGGTCAGGGTCGTGCTACCAGCCAGCGACGACGCTGCGGCCAATGACACGGCCGCACTCACTGTCGTCTGTGTGCCAGCTGTGGTGTTCAGCGACGCCAGCGTCTGGGCAACAAGGAATTTGGCCGTGGCACCCAAGTTCACAACCGCCGAAACACTTGCTCCGGCATTGCCGAAGTTGGTCGAAACGTTGAAGACATCCGTCGAGAGCGTCACGGTGTCAGCACCCGTACCCAGCTTCAGGGTCAGCGTTGCCAGCAGCGAATTCGACTGAAGAATCACGTTGTCGTTTCCGGCACCGCCGTTGACAGTGATAGTCTTACCCGCCAGAACTGAACCCAACGTAATGGTGTCACCCGTGCTGTTGCCACTGATGATGACCTGATTGAAAGACGACAGCGGGAACGTATCCAGCACGCTCACGCCCGCCAGCACCTGAACGTTGGCCGGATTGCCGGGGTCGACCCGCAGCGTCACGTTATTGGTCGTCAGCGTGCCGACCTGAACGTTGAGCACACCCTGCGAAATCAGACCGTTGGCCGATGTCGTCAGCAGATAGGCGCTGGGGTTGGTGCCCGAAGGCAGCGAGACCTGCGTCGTAACTACCGTCGCGCCGGTTTGAACGCCGACGCTGCTCCAGTTGTACGTCTTAAGGTACTTAACCGCCGTGCCGGCCCCGTTGGAGACCTTCACGATCGGGTAGTTGCTGGCCATCAATGCGTCGTCGCCGTAACTGGCCCCTTCCGACATCCCATTCAGCTTCGTACCACTCAGCGTAAAAGTGTTGTCGCCGTTGTTAACGATGTTCGAGACCGTCGGCAGCCATGCCGCCTGAGGGGCACCATCGGGTGTGTACAAATACAGCTTTGATCCGCCGCTGACCCCGGCAGAGAACAACACCTGACCGTTCGGAAGATCCAGCATTCGCGTGGTAAACGGCTGCACACCCAACGTGGCCCCGCCAGTAGGGGCCGTGACCGCAGTCAGCGCGTTGGTCGTGTAGTCATATTCGTAGAACGTCGAAGGCGGGTTGAAGCTTGTTGACGTGTCACCCACCACGAACAGTACCTTGCCGTTCGTAAGGACCGCGCCCGGAGAATCGTTCCCGCCAAGGCCGGCGGGAGTGGTCGGAGCAGCGGCCCACGTGTTGGTCGCGGGGGTGTAAAGCGCGTTGGCTGAGATACCACCCACCTGGAATGCCCGGCCGTCGGGCAGCAGGAAGCCCGGTCCGAGTTCAAACCCGCTGGGGGTGTGAAGGTTGGTCGGGGCCGCGCCAGCTGAAGTCCATGTGTTTGTCGTCGGGCTGTATTTCTGTGCGTTCGGCCCGGCGAAAATGTCATACGACAGTATCGAGCCATCGGCCATCTTGATCCAAGTCTCTTCATCGCTGCGGTCGTTGCTCAGCTTGGTGCCCGCAGCCGACCATGTGTTTGCTGCAACGTTATAAATGTACGTCTGCGGGCCGGACAGATACCCGGCAAGGACGTTGCCATTCGGTAGCACTTCGACGGGGTCATCGCCGAACTGGCTCTGTGGGAAGTTGGCGATCGCCGTCCACGCATTGGTGGCCGGGTTATAAATCTCGCCGGTGTTGATCCAGTTGGCGGTCGTGCTCGGGCCGGAGTACTCGCCACCCAGAACGAACACGCGTCCGTCGGTCAAAACCGCCGAACCGTAATACAGCCGGTACTGCGGAGCCGTCGCCAAAGTCGACCACGTTCCAGCGGCATAACTACCGGTGGCGCTCGGCGTCAACTTGTACCACGCGTTACTGGCTGATCCGCTGCCACCGCCGTGCGCCATGACCGTCCCATCGGACAGCAGCATCATGGTGCCAATCGTCGACGGCGAGTTGTTCGTCAGGGTGCTCCAGGTGCCCGTCATCAACTGGCGTGCTTCGAGCTGCTCGACCGCCCGGCCGGTCACGGCCATACGAGTGCGGCTTTTATTATTTGAACGCTTATTCAGACCACGAAAACGCATGAAATCGCTCCCATCCTAGTGAAGAAGATTCACAATTCCCGAACCGGTTCTTACCACTACTAACAGGTGCCCACGCCTGAAACCAGTTAAATCTTGCCGGCGTTCAATTTGACAGCAATTTAGCGCGATAATGGCAATCTGGCTAAGTAACTTCGTCCCGGCTCGCTGGGTCGATCGGCCGTTGAAGTGATAGCGCCAAAATCAGGGAGGCTCAGGTGTGCAGCGCCGATCTCAGCCACGCACGTGTTAAGGGGACTGGCGTCGCGAGCCGTCTAGGCCCGCGACGCCAAATTTGTTCACCCGGGATCAGCAGATGCTGAAACGGTCTACTGGTTCGAGTAACCGTTGTTCAGCAGGAAGAAGTCCGTGTCATCAATCACGCCGTCGTAGTTGAAGTCACCATGGACCCAACCGGTCTTGCCCAAGCCGTAGCCGTCATTGGTCAGGAAGTAGTCGGTGTCATCAACCGTGCCGGACAGGTCCGTGTCGCCGAAGATGACATAACCCAGCAGAACGTCCGTTGCGCCCACCGACACACCATGGAACGTGTCGTACAGCGACGAACCGTCCAGCGTATTGGAGACAAGGCCGACGGCATGAACCAGATTCGTATCGGCGGCAGCCAGACTCGAGGTGATGCCGGTGCCCGTCCACAGGCTCGAACCGGCCGTGTTGATGCCACGCACCAGCAGGTCCTGCAAGGCACTGAAGTTGCTCGTCGCATTGCGGACGATGCCGTTGCCATCGCCGATGTCCAGCGTCGAGGTGCCATCCACCGTCAGCGAACCGAAGTCCAGTACCACCGAGTGACCGGCGGCCACCGTTGCGTTGGAAGCCAGCAGCGAAAGGCTGGAGAACGTCGTCGAAGCGTCGATCACCACGCCGGCGCCACTCTTCAGTGTCACCGTGCCGACATGAACCGGCGTCAGCGTGCTGGCCGGGTTGATCAACACCTGTGCGGCTGCGCCCGTGGCGACGATGTTCGGGTTATCGCTGCCCGGGTCGGCGATGATCGTGGTTGCACCGCTCACCGTGAGGGTCTTGGTGGTGTTGTTCCACGAAGCGACCGAGTTCGGTGCCAGCCACGCGGGAATGGCCGTACCAGCGAAGTCGATGTTGGCAAACCGCCAGTTGCCTGATGTGCCGTTGTACACGTTGGCGGTGCCATCGGTGTTCAGCGTGGCACTGGCATACTGGCCGTGCGTGCCGTTGGCATCGGTGACGTCCGGCAGCAGCGAGCTGTAGGCCGAAACCAGACGAATACCGAAGTTCGGGTTGTTGTTCGCACCCGGGATCGTCGACGTATCGACAACAACCTTGACCGCAGCCAAGACACCGGCCTGACCGCCGTAATAGTCGTTCGGCGCGGCCTGAATCGGACCGCCAAGGTTGGTGAAGTTGACGCCGTCGGTCGTGTACTGCTCCTGCAGGTCACGGATGCCCTGGTTGGTGGAGTACCAGTAAACCGTCGCATAGACGTTCTGGTAGCCCGCAGTGCTGATCCTGAACTCGGCACCCTGCGTGTACTGCGGGGCGAGGTTGCTCCAGCCGTTGGCCGTACCGCCACCCGTGGTCGCCGTCGGTCCGCTGCGGACGCGCCACGTATTCTGGCTGAAAGTGGGCGATGCAGTACCGGCAGTGGCCAGAATGTCACCGGCCTCGACTGCGGGAACCGCAAAGTAGTTGTTGTTCATACCCAGCATGCTGGAAGTACCAGTGCCGTACGTGGCGGCCGGATTGTTGACCGGGGCCGCAACCGCAGTGCCGAAGTCCCATGCGGTGATGGGTACGCCAGCCTGCAACACTTTCATCGTGGCGGCCGTCGTCGTCGCGGTGCTGGAACCGTTGACGATGTTCGTAAAGACCGCGCGATACTGGTAGCCGTTCTGGCTGGCGTTGGCAGCGGTCACAACGCTCAGCGTTGTCTTGGTGGCACCGGCCACGTTGGTGAACGACACTCCACCATTGCTGCTGACCTGCCACTGCACCGTGGGCACCGGATTGCCCGAGGCCGCGGAGGTGAAGATGGTCGTGTCGCCCGCGACCACCGAAACATTCGACGGGTTCTTCGTCACGACCGGTGCTGCCGGCGTGCCGACGCTCAGCGTGGCAGGGTTGCTGGTGGCCGTGCCCGATGCGTTGGTAAACACGGCACGATACTGGTAGCCGTTGTTGGCCGTCACGGCCGTGAACGTATATGTCGTGGCGGTCGCGCCTGCCACGTTGGCGAAGGTGAACCCGCCATCCGTGCTGCGCTGCCACTGCACGGTCGGAGCGACGACCGCATAGGCGGTGGCAGTGAACGAGACCGATGTCCCGCTGATCACCGAAACGTCGGTCGGCTGTGTCACGACACCGGGGGCACCGGACGTCTTCAGGCCGTTCAGCGAGATGTTGGCAAATCGCCAGTTACCCGATCCATCCGTATAGGGGCTGACCGTCCCGTTGACGACCTGGGCCGAGGCATACTGCCCGTGCGTGCCAAGGTAATCGGTGATCAGCGGCAGGGCATCGTCATAGGCCGAAACCAGACGGATGCCGAAGTTCGGGTTATTGGCCACGCCAGCCACGCCCTGCAGGTTCATCAGAACACCAGTCGGGTTGGTCACGGCGTCGGTCACACCATAGAAGTCATTCGAAACGGCCTGAAGCTTGGGGTTGAAGTCGATCCAGCTCGACCCGCCGTTGATCGTGTACTGCTCCTGCATATCACGAACACCGGTGGCGGTGCTGTACCAGTCAAAGCTGAACGTGAGGTTGGCGTAACCCGTCGTATCAATGTCGAACTGTGCGCCCTGCGTCTTTTCCGGGGCGTAGATGCTCCAGCCGTTGGGGGTGCCGGCCGATGACGGCGACAGACCACCGCGAACACGCCACGTGTAGGCCGAGAAGGTGGGGTTGGCCGCACTGGGGCTCAGCGTGACGTCCGCCTCTGGCAGAGAGAAGAAACCGCTGTAATCGTTTTGCATGCCCAGTGTCTGGGCCGCGCCACTACCGACCACGGGGATCGGGTTGTTGTAAGCCGGCAGGATGTTGGCGTTGTAACTCCACAGCGTCACAGGCGTGCCGATCACCGTCAGAGTCGCGGCGGTTGTGTTGGTCGATCCGAACGAGTTGTTGAACACCGCACGGTACTGCTTGCCCGTGTCGGTGCCAGCGACAGTGGCGACAGTGTAGCTGGTGAACGTGGCACCACCGATGTCACTGAAAGTGCTGCCACCGTTCGTGCTGACCTGCCACTTGACCGTGGGGGCCGGGGTGCTTGTGGCCGCAGCCACAAACGTCACGCCGCCGCCGACATTCACGGCCTGCGAACCTGGATTCACCGTGACAACCGGCGTCTGCGGAACCGTCAGGGTCGCGCCGTTGGTGGTCGCCGAACCCTGAGTGTTGGTAAAGACGGCCCGATACTGCTTGGAGTTGTCACTGGCCGCGGCAGTAAAAGTATAAGTGGTGGCGGTTGCGCCACCGATGTCGCTGAACGTGCTGCCGTTGTTGCTGCTGACCTGCCACTGAACGGTGGGCGTCGGGAACCCATTGGCGGCGGCGACAAAGCTGGCCGTCCCACCCGGCGAAACCTGCGTGGCACTCGGCTGAAGGCTGATCGATGGGGCGAACGGAATGGTGTCGCCGCTGATCGTCACGTTCGTGAAGCGCCAGTTACCCGAGTTGTTGCCGTAGACGACCGGGGTGCCAGCGGAAAGCGTGGCCGAGGTGTAAGTCGGTGCGCCAGCCCCTGTGTAGTCTGGGTCATACGCCGACACCAGACGGATGCCGAAGGCGGGGTTGTTGGCCGCGCCGGGAATGGCCGATAAGTCGATGGTCGCGCCGTGCGATGCGCCGCCGTAGAAGTCGTTGGCCGTCGCCTGCAGCACGCCGCCAATGTTGGTCCAGGTCGAACCGTCGGTTGAATACTGCTCCTGCAGCGTACGGATGCCGTTGCTGGTCGCGAACCAGTCAAAGCCGACGGTGATGTTCTGATAGCCAACCGTGTTGACATCAAACTCCGCACCCTGTGTGTACTGCGGTGCGTTCAGGTTCCAGCCGTTGACGTTGCCGGGGCTGGTCGCGGTGCCATCGTTGGGGTAAGTCCCAGTGAACTGGTACTTGCCACGGATGCGCCAGGCGTTGGCCACGTACAACGTGCCCGAACCGACCACGTCCTCATTGTCGACCGAGTTGGTCGCAACAGTGCCCGCGTAGGAATACTGGTTGACCATTCCCAGCGGCTTGGCAGTACCCGAGCCAATGGCCGGGGCCGGGTTCACGACAACGGGCGACGCCGGAGCAGAGAAGCTCCAACTGGTGATCACCGAGCTGAACAGGGCCCGGCCTTCAAGTGCCTGCACGACGGGCGCAGACGCAACCGAAAGCCGTGACCGGACCGAACGCGTACGCTTTGCCTTGACCATTGAACGCATTTTGCTGTGCTCCCTGCCGATGAAAGAACCGCTGCTCCGCTGGCCGTGCCCCAGACGTTTTGAGGACGAAAACCAGATTGACCGCCAACCAACTTTTATGACGACTTCATCATGAAAGGGTCTTTCCGCTGAAAAACTGCGGACTTGCCCTGCCTTCCCCGAATACACGGGAAGCGGAAATTAGTCGCGACATGTTTGTGTTCAATGAGTGCGGCGCTTGTTTCGTGTTTTTGCAGACTCACAGCCGTGTCAAACGAGAGTTATTAACCTGATCCAAATACTAAAGTCCGATCCCCACCCGTATGGTGTCGCGACCTTGTGGGGTGCCGGGGGTTTGTTGGCCCGGTTCGGAGGGCCTCATCAAGGCGGGCGTTGCAGGCGGTTCAACAGTGTCAGCACTTCTCTCACCCATATCGGAGTACGAAATGACTCAGGGGCGCTTGTCAGTCAATAATCGGGGCGGGTTCACTCTGGTCGAGCTTCTCGTGGTCATCGGCATCATCGCCGTCTTGGTCGGCATCCTGCTGCCGTCACTGCAAAAGGCACGCAACTCAGCCAACGATCTGGTGTGCCAAAGCAACATGCGCCAGTTCGGCATCGGTATCGCGATGTACACCACCCAATCGAAGGGCGCGCTTCCGCAAAAAGGCCCCGACGGCTCTAACACCACCGATAACTACTTCGGCCCCAGCGGCGGTGTCAAAGGCTATGACGATGACAGCGTGTGGTTCAATGCCATTCCCAAGTATCTAGGCAAGCAGACCTACTACGACATGCTGGTGGACGACTGGAAAAAAGCTCGTCCCGCACCCTTTGCTGGCGGCCCCAGCAGCATCTTCACGTGCCCGCTTCAGACCCGTCCGGCCTCGCGCAGCACGCAAGACGTGTTCTCTGGCGACGGCAACTACTTCATGCTCTTCGGCGAAGACTCCACCGGGACCATCAAGAACAGCATCGGCACGACGACTCTTAAGCAGTTCAAGTTCGACTTTGCCTATGTCTGGAACTCCAAGCTGACCAACACCATCGGCGGCGGTGCGACCAACCGCATCAAAATCTCGAGCTGCCGGCCTTCCAGCGACTTGGTCCTGATGACCGAAAAACTGACCAACTCCGGCGAATACCGCGATGCCGGCGTCCAGAAGTACATCAAGGCATGGCCGGCCAAGTATGGCGCAAAGATCGACGCCAACGGCTCAAACAACAAAATCGCACAGAGCAAAGCCGACTACCAGCGCTTCACCACCCGCCACCGCGGCGGCGGGTTCCTGCTGTTCGCCGACGGCCACGTCGGCTGGCTGAAGTGGACCGATGTACAGGTCCCCTGGGTCAATGGCGACAACACCGACGTCAACCAGCCCGGCAAGTGCCGCTGGAGCGCTCTCGGCCCCGTGAACTGATCACTGCAGGCTGTAACCGCTGTTCAGCAGGAAAAAGTCGGTGTCATCCACCGTCCCGCTGAAGTCAAAGTCACCGTTAATCCATCCGCTGCTTTGCAGTCCGAATCCGTTATTGGTCAGGAAGAAATCGGTGTCGTCCACCGTGCCAGACAGATCTGCATCGCCGAACACGGTATAGGCGATCAATACGTCCGACCCACCGACGGACACGCCGTGGAATGTGTCATAAAGCGTCGAACCATCCAGTGTGTTGGACACGATGCCCACGGCATGCAAGGGGTTGTCTTCCGCAGCCGCAAGGCTTGACGTGATCCCGGTGCCGGTCCAGAGGTGGGCGCCGCTGATGTTCAGCCCCATCGCCACAAGCGAGCTCAGGAAGTCAAGATCGCCCCCGCGAACAATGATAGCGTTGTCCGTCACGTCCAGCACACCATCGGGGTCAATCGCGATCTGCTGCGTAACGAACGCCTGCGTGCCGTCACCTGTCGGCGGCAGTTGCAGCGTCACGCCAGTTGGGACCCAGATAAAGTCATAAGTCACATCGGCCGCAGCAGCGTTGCCGCTCGGGTTGATCAAGTACCCCGCAGAGAAGGTGGCACGATAAACCCCGGCCGACAGATCGCCCGAGAGGAAATGGAACGTCGAAGTGAGAGTCACCGGGTCATAGGTCTCAGAGTCGGCGTACTGAGCGCCGCCGGTCGATGTATTCAGGAAGTACACGGCGTAAATACCCGGGTCAGCAATCAATACAGTGTTGTAGGCCACCACTAGGTCTTGTGAACCATCCGCCGCAGGCACAAGCACGATGCCCGTGATACCCGGCAGAAGGTTGTCAACAGTCGGGCCAGTCTCAAAGCCCGTGTACGCCAGCCGCTCGACCTGGTTCGCCCCGGTCCCATCGCCAACGGTCACGAAGCCGTCGGTGGCCGAAGTCGCCGTCACCACAGCGTCCGGGTAAGCCGCGAGCGCCAACACCAGCGTGTCGCCAGGGGCGTCCGTCGGATCACCGGCGTTGATCGTAATGTGGCCGTAAATCGCTGGCTGGGCATAGACCGTGTCAGGTCCGCTACCCAGGTTGATCACCACGTTCACGGCACTCGGCGCGTAAAGCAGGCCGCCGCTCCCCAGCAGGTCGTCACCGACTACCTGGCCCACCGTGTAGGCCCCGGTATGAATCGTCCGGCCGGTCGTATCCGCTGAATCGTCCAATGTGACCGTGTCATTGCCGTCCCCAAAGACTTGCAGCACTCCGCTGACCTCGCCGGTCAGGCCGTTGGCGCCGACGTTGATGTGATCGACCCCGGCACCGGCGAAGACGGCGAAGTAAACACTCGAGGCCAGCGTCGGTACGGTGTAGGTATCCCCGCCCGAACCGCCGGAAACTCCGCAGTATTCGACGTTGGGATCGTAGAGGACGAGCGCGTAACCAGCCTTGGCGCTGTAGAGATAGCCAGGATCGCGGTAATAGCTCCAAGGCACGGTCGCTGCCGTGTTGGAGACGTTCATATAGTCAAAGCCATCGCCGCCATCGAATGTGAAGCTGGCAATATTGGTAATGTTCGACGACAGATTTCCTGAAATGGGCGTCCAGTTGACAGTGTCACTGCCTCCATTGCCACGAATCGTCAACGACTGGCCGGTCTTAAAGGCGCTGATGTCAAACGTGTCGTCGCCAGCACTTCCCTTGATCGTCAGTGCCGGAACATCGCTCGCGACACCGATACCGCCGCTCCCCATCCCGTAGATGTCCTGCGTGCCAGACCCGAACGGGTTGGAAAACGAGTATGCGATGCCCACCGATGAAGCACTGTCATCGATGGTGAAAGACTCGGTACCAGCGCCGCCGACGATACCGATCAGCCCGTTGATTGTGAGGTTCCCGTCAACATCATGCGGAACCACAGTGAACGTCTCATTGCCGGTGCCGCCGAACAGCGTGAACTGCTGCCCCACCGCCGTGACCGGCACACCCGTAATGAGCGTGGTGGGCCCATTATTGGCGTAGTAGGCAGTCAGTGCGCCCACGTTCGTATAGCCAATTGTGTAGCGGTAGGAAAGCCCGAACAGTCCGAAGTCGCGGGAAATGCCTGTGCTGCCGACTTCGTAGTTGAACGGCTGGCTCGCGGCCGCTCGGTCATCCACCAAAACCGCGTTGAATCCGCCGCCGCCGTCAATGTTGACATTAAACGCCGCCCCAGCTGTGAAGTTGAACTGGTCGTTGGACGCCCCGGCATAGATGTAAAACTGTGGCCCGAAAATGCTGGCGGTGAAGTTATAAGTTCCTGCGTAACCTGTCCCGTAAAGCTGTATGGCGGTTGAGTTCGCGTCAAAATTAATCGGACCCGAAGTGTTATTCCGGATGGTCGAAGAGTTGATCGAGTAGGTGCGGGCACCGGCGGCAGCCGTATCATCCAAATAGAGCGTGTTGCTCCCGGAATCTGCAAAAAAGTTGACCGTCCCCAGAACGTCGCTGAGTGACAGACCGTCCAACCCATCGGCTACCGACAGGCCATCGTTCCCACCAGCCCCGTGCAGCGTGATGAACGACCCTGCATTGCTGTAAAAGATCTCAAACCCATCATCCTGATTTCCAGAATTAATGGCGATGTTCTCGACATTCGGCACGTCGTTATAGCTCGTGTAACTCAGCGTCAGATCGGTGCAGTTGACATTCGCGCCTTGAAAAATGCCATAACTCCAGGCGTGAGCGGTGGCGCTGTTGCTGAAGGTTATCGAGTCGGTGCCGCTACCCCCGTCAAACGTCACGGACGTCATGTTATACAACTCACCGGATCCGATATTGGCGGAGTCGTTACCGCCAAACCCATACAGATACAGCCGGCCGAGGACGGGAGCACCCGACACATTGAATGTGTCAGCACCACCCGAGCCATCGATCTCAATCGACTCCAGCCCCGTCGCCGTGACGACATTGCCAGCGGTACTCGAAATTCCCCCCGGGGTCACAGTCGTCGTTCCAGATGCGCCGGTCATCACCAGCTTGTCTGACCCCGAACCCCCATAAATTGTGAACTGAAGCCCGCCAGCGCTGTTCAGCGTGATCGTGTCATTGCCACCCCCGGTGTCAATCTGCACCGCAGAAATTGCACTCGTCACGAAAACCGATGTAATCGCCGACGGGTCAGCCCCGGTGGTCCCCGCGCCAATCCCCAGCGACACATACATGTTCGCCCCCGACGGCGTGAACGTCACAGTGTCATTGCCACTGTTTGGCAACTTGATCCGCAGGATGCCGCTGTTGTCAAGCGTGTCGTAGTGGCTACCGTAATACCCCGCTGGCGTCACCGTGTACCCATACGCGTCAGCGAGCATGGTGATGTCGTTCTGCGACACCAACCGCCGCTGACCGGAGTAGTAGTAGGGCGTCATCAGGTCGTCAGCCCCGTAATAAGTAAAGCCACCAAAGTTCACCGAAGAGCCCGGCGGTGCGTAGTGGCTGGCAGACCCGCTGTCGACTGGCCCGCCGCCACCCTGACCGCCTGAATCAAAGCTGGTCAGCAGGGTCCGCACCGACCCATTCCAGCGATAGTAAAAGCCGATCGGACCAGCCACCCCACCCAGCGACGGATCGACAGTGTCTCCCGTCGACGTCTTCACGGTGTGCGATGAAAACGCCGTGGAACTGCTGCTCGAGGAGAAGCCCACTGCATGGCCAAGCTCATGGAGCGTCAGTTCGTAAAGATCGCCCTTATTAAAAGCCGGGCTGGTCGGGTCCGCGTACGCCGCAAAAGCATTGGTCGTGTAGCTCTGAAACTCCGACGAGTCATAGGGCGTGGGATCCAGAAAATATCCGCCGCCGTCACCGATGTTATCGCCAGTCGTGTCCGCACCGCGTCCGATGGTCATGGCCCCCTGGTCCGGCTTACCGTCAGACGTATAATGCGTCGGCCCGGCGTTGGCACCCAGGCTCACGCCCCCCGTCGCCATCTTGATGACGATGCTGTACGTGTTCCCACCGCCCGGAAAGTTGAAATTGTTGATCAGCCTGGCCCATGAAGTAATGGCCGCGTCCACCACCGATCGTGCAGTGGCCGCATTGGCACCGAAAACGCTAATAAAATTGTCGTTATTAGCCCCCGACGACGCGCCACGATTCGTCCAGGTAATCGCTGAGAACAGGCGCCGGTCCTCGAGCGGATCACAAACCGCACCACGCAGTACCCGCCCTTTTCGCCGGCGACCGCTCACACCGCCCGACGCCTTCGTCCCCAGAAGTTCTGCACGCATCTCTACCTCCGCTTGATTTTGATATTTTACATTTCTCGCTTCGCCCGTCGCTCGGGACGAATGACGGGTTCAGCAATCGCAGCCTGCCGTCATCACAAATGGCGACAAAATCCCCTCCACCCGGACAACAAACTCAAATAAAGTTTTGCTCGACCCGAAAGTCGCCGCCGCTTGCGATTTCAGGGCCCAATTGATCGCTTTTAGGGCGGGTAATGAGTTATGCAGTGCCGCAAGATGCCACCGGGCAGCAAAGCCCCCGAGATCGCGAGCCTGTTTCTTCAACTCTACCCGGCCAGTCGTCGGATTTACTGAGAGGCGTATCCGCTGTTCAGCAGGAAGAAATCGGTGTCGTCGATCGCTCCACTGTAATCAAAATCCCCGAACAGCCACCCAGTTTTCTGCAAACCGAATCCACTGTTGGTCAGGAAGTAGTCCGTGTCGTCCACCGTCCCGGACAAGTCCGCGTCCCCGAATACCGTGTACGCGATCAGTACATCCGAACCGCCCACACTCACGCCGTGGAACGAGTCATAGATCGATGACCCGTCCAGCGTGTTGGAGATCACTCCCACCGCATGCAACGGGTCGGTCTCCGCCGCCGCAAGGCTTGACGTGATCCCAGTCCCCGTCCAAAGATGGACCCCGTTTACGTTCAGGCCCAGCGCCGTCAAAGACGTCAACAAGTCTAGATTCCCACCACGCACCACCAACACGTTGTTCGTTATGTCCAGTGTCCCCGTCGGGTCGATCGCGATTTGCTGTGTGTCAAACGCCACGGTGCCGTCGCCGGTCAACGGCAGCTGCAACGTCACGCCAGACGGCACCCAGATGAAATCATACGTCGCGTCCGCCGCCGCAATGTTTCCGCTGGGGCTGACAATATTCCCGGCCGCGATCGTCGTGTGGTAAACACCCGCCGGCAGGTCCCCCGACAGGAAGTGGAACGTCGACGTCAGGGTATTCGGGTCGTAGGTCTCGCTGTCGGCATACAACGCCCCACCCGTCAAAGTGTTGGCAAAGTAAAGGATGTAGATGCCGGGGTCACCGATCAAAGCCGTATTGTACGAGACCACCAGATCCTGCGAACCATCCGCCAGCGGCACGAACACCATCCCTGTCACCGCCGGCAGCAGGCTGTCGGTCGTCGGCCCGGTTTCAAAGCCGGTATACGCCAGCCGTTCCACCTGATTGGCGCCGGTGCCATCGCCCACCGTCACATTACCGTCAGTGGCGGACGTCGGCGTCACCACCGCATCAGCAAAAGCGCCCAACGCCAGCACCAGCGTGTCGCCGGGAGCGTCCGTCGGGTCGGAACCATTGATCGTAATGTGGCCGTAAATCGCAGGCTGTGCGTAGACGGTGTCCGCCCCGCTGCCCAGATTCACTACGACATTCACGGCGCTTGGCGTGTAGAGCTGGCCGCCCGACCCCAGCAGGTCATCGCCGGGAAGGCCGCCCACGGTATACGGCCCGGTGTGGAACGTCCGGCCAGTGACATCGGCATGGTCATCCACGGTGACTACATCGCCTGCATCACCATAAACTGTGACCAACCCTGACACGTCCTGCGTTGTACCGGCGCTTCCGATATTGACGTTGTCGTTTCCGGTCCCGGAGATCGCGGTGAACGCAACGCCCGACGCCAGTTGCGGCACGTCGTACACGTTGGCACCCGCCCCGCCATAGATTGCCGTGAGCTCTGAGTTTGTATCGGTCAAATGCACGTAGTACCCGGCCCGCGATGCTGTCAACCCCGTGGCATCGCGGGTGTAAGCCCAAGCCTGGCTGACAGCGTTGTTATAGACGTACAAGGCGTCGTACCCAACGCCGCCATCGAAAAGGAATGATGCAATGCTCGTCAGTGACGCTGCCAGATCATTGGCCAACGGCGAGAAACTGAAAATATCGCTCCCGCCGCCGCCATACACAGCAAGCGCCTGACCCGACTTGTATGAGTTCAGCGCGAACGTGTCGTTACCGTCGCCAGCCCGGATGGCCAGAGACTCCACATCGTTGCCAATTCCCACCAACCCCAGCCCCATGCCCCCGATGTCTTGAGTCCCGGCCCCAAACGGATTGGAGAAAGAATAATCGACCCCGAGCGACGAGGCCCGGTCGTCCACGGTAAACGTGTCCGCGCCGCCTCCGCCGGAAATGCCGAGGCTCCCGTTGATCGTCAACGCGTCGGTGACCGGATCATGCGGGACCAGCGTAAAAGAGTCGCTACCACTGCCGCCGAAAATAGTGAACTGACTGCCGGGCGTGGGCGGCACACCCGTGATGGTCGTCGTCGGGGCGTTGTTCGGCTCATGAACCACCAACGCCTCGATGCCGGAATAGGCGAACGTGTAAGCCGTGTACAGGAACGCTGCGGGGCCGATGTCGCGGGTAAACGATGTCGCGCCGATGATATAGGCCTGCAGCGTAAAGCTGGGATTACGATCATCGACATTGACCGTATCCGTGCCGCCGCTGCCCGCCAGGGAACCGAAATAGTAAGCGCCGCCGGTGATGTTGAAAGTATCGTTGCCGTTGCCGCCGGTGATGTTGTAACTGGAGTTATCCGAGCCGCCGGAAAAGTTGTAGGTCGAGCCGAAGTTCGCCGACCCCGACAGATAAAAAGCCTGCGTCTGATAGTCCCAATTGACGCGCCCTGAAACATTGCTGATTTCCGACTGCGTGGTCAGCGTATACGTCCGCCCGGCTGAAGCGCCGGTGTCATCCACCTCCACATAGTTCGACCCCGCTCCACCGGCAAAGTTGACCGTACCCAGAATCGCACTCGCCGGTCGACCATCAATCGAGCTGCCCACCCGCAGGGCGTCGTTCCCCGCGCCGCCATTAATGCCGATGTTCGAACCCGCAGCCGCCTGATACACAAAAAACGTACCACCATAGCCATAGGCACTGGTTTCGACCGAAATATTCTGAACATTGGGCAGCAAGTCAGTGGCGTTGTGCCCAAAGTTCTGGCCATCGGAGACAGTGACGAAACTTCCCTGATAGATCGAATACGTCCAGCTGAGGTCCGTATAAGTACCGTTGTAATCGATGGAATTGGTGCCCGAACCGCCATCAAAATTAATCGCGGGGGTTATCTCATCCAGATACCCTCCACTCCCGACGTTGACAGTGTCGTTGCCACCCAGACCATTAATGGAAACGGGATAGTTCACATGCAAATCGGCAACGTTATAGACATCGTTCCCCGATGACCCATTCACCTGCACGCTGTTGATTCCGTAAAGCGCCGCGACATCAATCCCCGGCCCGATGATGGTGCCGTTGGTGAACGTGGTGGTCCCACCACCTGTGGCTACACCATTCAATATCACCGTGTCGCTGCCCGTGCCGCCAGTCACAGTGGTCGGCACGCCCCCCTGGTTGCTCACCGTGATCGTGTTGGTGCCATTCCCGATGGTGATGACAATCTTCTTCACCTGCGAAATATTGAACTGCGACGTAATGGTCGTCGGGTCCGCACCCACCACCGGCGATCCACCGCTGATCGTCACCGTGTCATACAACCCGGCAGCCGAAACACTGATCTGCTCACCATTATTCGAAAGCGCCGGCTTGATCCGCAGCGTCCCGTCGGAATCAAGTGTATCGTACATCGAACCGAATGCCGCACCCGAGTTGACCGTATAGCCATACGCATCCGCCAGCATGCCGATGTCGTTTTGCGAAATCTGCCGCCGCTGGCTGTTTAAATAATATGGCGTCATCAGATCGTCGGCACCGAAATACGTTGTCCCGTTCACAGTGACCGATGTCCCGGCCGGTGCGTAATGCTCAGCGTTGCCAAAATCGAACGGCCCGCTGTTCTGACCGCCTGAGTCATAACTGGTCAAAAGCCCGTGTGTCGTTGCCCCATCGAAGCGGTAGTAAAATCCAATCGGACCGGCCACACCATTCGATGCCGGATCCGCCGAATCGGCTGTCGTCGTCTTGGTATTGCGGGCATTGAATACCGTCCCCGGACTGAAGCCCATTGCATGCCCCAACTCGTGAAGGACCACTTCGTAAAGGTCGGCCTTGTTGTTGGCTGCGCTGGCTGCTCCTGCATAAGCGGCGAAAGCGTTGTTGGTATAATTCTGAAATTCCGAGGATTCCGTCGGCGTCGGATCCAGAAAATACCCCCCACCATCACCCAGGCCATCGCTGCCTGTGTCACCGCCACGACCAATGGTCATCGAACCTGTATCCGGCTTCCCGTCGCTTGTGTAGTGCGACGGTCCGGCATTGGCACCGTTGCTTGTGCCGCTGGTGGCCATCTTGATGGTCATGGTGTAGGTGTTGCCACCGCCGGGAAAATTGAAGCTGACAATCTGCTGTCCCCACGATGACAGTGCTGCATCCACCACAGCTCGGGCCGTCCCGGCATTGGCCCCGAAGACGCTGTTAAACCCGTCGTCGTTCGGCCCGCTAGTGGCACCCCGGTTCGACCAGAATACCGTCGAAAAAAGTCGACGGCTTTCCAGCATTTCGCAGCACGCTGCCTTGGCGAGTTTTCCTGAACGAGAACGACCACCCGGCCGAAGTTGATTTGCGCTCCGCGTGTGCTGTGGCATGTGCAATCTCCCAGATTCAGTCCCATCGGAATCTTACCCGAAGTTGCCCATCCTCCACCGCTCATCTTTAGACAATAGTGGCTGCCAATTGTTGCGGCCACCCCGCACAAACAGCAGAAAACCTGCCCGAAATTTCCTGCCTGGCCAAGAACGCTGCAACCAAGCCGCTCGGCACTGCCACAAGCCCAATCACATCAAGCTCGGCGAGGTGCACAACTACTGCTGGCCATATCCGCTGTTGAGCAGGAAGTAATCCGTATCATCCACGGTTCCGCTGAAGTCAAAGTCACCGTTGATCCAGCCGCTCTGATGCAGCCCGAATCCGTTGTTGGTCAGGAAGTAATCCGTGTCGTCCACCGTGCCCGACAAGTCCGCATCGCCGAAGAAGGTATAAGCGATCAGCACGTCTGCGCCATCGACGGTCACACCATGAAAAGTGTCATACAGCAACGACCCGTCCAGCGTATTGGAGATCACTCCCACCGCATGGAACGGGGCGGCTTCCGCGGCAGCGATGCTGGAGGTGATGCCGTTGCCCGTCCAGAGTTGGGCTCCATTCACATTAAGCCCGTCCGCGGCGAGGGCCGTCAACCCGGAAAGACTTCCGCCACGCACGATCACCGCATTATCAGTGACATCCAGAACACCTGTGCCCGTGACAACCAGCGCACCGAGCACCAGTGTCAGATCATGCCCTGCCGCCAGCGTGATTCTCGCCGATGTCAGCGTCAAACTGTGCAAAGACACCGCTGCCCCGACCACACCATCGATCACCACCGACTCGGTTCCCGTGTAAATCAGCGTCGTGGCCCCCAGTGTTAGTTGCCCGGCCTGAACCGCCAGATCATCTGTGGCCGTCGAATTCGTCAGCTTCAGCGTGTCCGTCCCGACATCCCCGGAGAACGTAATCGCCGGAGCCGTCAGCAATCCCGGCGCGAGTGAGAACATACTCGCGTCCACGGTCAGTAAGTCGTTACCGCCTAATCCGATGAAGCCAATCGACGGAAGTTGCGACCGGAGGGCGTCATAAACAATTCCGTTCACGGTGATGAGAATGCGGCTCGCTGTCGCTGCCGGCGCAAGGGAAAACGTGTCATTCCCCGACGTACCTGTGAACGTGATCGGAAATACACCGACATCCACGCCAGAAGCCGATTGACCTGCAACCAACGTCGTCGAACCCGGCGGCGTACTCAGGATGTATCCGCTGGTCGTCAGCTCGCGCACCGTGTAGCGCCCGGCCGGCAGCAATGAAAACGTGTACGTCCCCCCGGCACCGCTCGTCACCAGCGGCTCGCTGGCCTGCCAGATGTTGTCGGCATTGGCATCCAGAAACAGTTGCACACCGACGGCCGGGGTCTCCGTTCCATCACGATAGGTGTTGAAATTCTTGTCCAGATAAACCGTGCCCGAAATCGACGCCGTACCGGCCGAATCGTTGTCGGCAATGGTGACCGTAGCCGATGTGTTCGGCGCAAATGTATAGGCCGCAGAACTGCCCAGGCTCAGGATGACTGTCTCGGTCGGTTCAGGACTCCCATCATCGACGGGCGTCACCATGACCGATACCGAGCTTTCATACGCCGGAATGGTGACGGTGGTGGAAATCACCTGAAAATCCGAGCCAGAGGTGGCCGTTCCGCTACGCACCAGATTGACCGTCAACGGCTGGCTGATGTCCCCGCCCGTGCGAATGACTCGGAACACACCGGGGTCCAACCCGGTCTCGGCCGCCGATGTCTTGCGTGAAATCAGCGCAACCACCGGTATGCTCGAGGTCGGCGTCACTTCCGCCGAAAGCGAAAACTTGTACGTCGGCGCTCCCGGGTCATTCGTCGTGAACGAAGCAAAACCGTATCGATACCCCGCAACCGCCGTATCCGGCTTCATCGAAAACGTATCCGATGCCCCCGCCGCCAGCGACGCGGCCAGCGGGTCGACAATCGTCCAGCCCACAGGCGCCGTCAGCGACCCCAGCGTCATCACCGCCGAGCCGATATTCGTTACCGTGAATACCTGCGCCGTCGCGGAAGATCCCTGTGCGATTACGCCGGAATCAATCGGCGTCGTCCGGTTATTAGCTATAAAGTTCGCCCCCTGCGTCACACTGCTCAGCGGCGCACCGGTCGAGGTGACCGCAAACGTGTTGGAAGCAAGCTTGACGCCGCCGACGGTGAAGTTGACCGTCCAAGTCCCCAAGTCCGGCACCGACGGCAACGTATCGTAGATGTAGTAATACCCGCCCCGATTGGCGTAATTCCCGGCCGAAAAGTCATAGCTTAACTGGACCGTTCCATTCGGCTTCTTGACGGTGATATTAATCGGTTCGTTTGGCGTGTTAAACGTTGCGAAACGCGGAAAAATGGTCGTGGGCTGCTGCTTAATCGTCACCGTGTCCGGCGGCCGTTCTTGGCTATTCAAAAATGACGTCGGGTCATAATTCGTGATCCCCGAATCCAACACCTCATCCACGTCCCCCTGATAGGGCAACGGGTTCTGCCAGTAGGCGTACGGATTCTGATACGTCTCAATCGCATCGCCGTTGTAAAGCGAAAAGTGCAGATGCGGACCCGAAGAATAGCCCGATGACCCCATCAGCCCGATGACCTGCCCCTGCACCACCTTCTGCCCCACCTGCACCCCGACCGACCCGTTACGCAGGTGGAAATAATCGCTCTGCCACCCATTGCCGTAATCGATGATCACAAAGTTCGCGTCGCCGTTCGCGTAGGTGTTGCGATCGAAGTTCCCATCGGCCGAATAAATGACCGTCCCGGCCGCCGCAGCCAGCACCGGCACGCCATCGTCCACCGACTTGAATGACGGGAACGTCATATCAATCGCGTCATGCCCGTCATACGTGTACGGCCCACCGCGATAATCCACGTTAGCAGAACTGGTCGGATCCTTGTCCGCATAATTCACGTAGCCATAGTCACGAAACGCCGTCCCCCCCAGCGGTTGGGCCAGCTTCATCGGCAGCGGCAACTGCACCGGAAACATCGTTGATGTCCCCGTGTTATCCGACTCCGAGGTCTCAGCCACCGTGTTGGTCGAATCGATCGTCACGGTCCCGGTCGCCGGGCCCGAATGATTCACCAGCCAGCCGCCGTAATAGTGGTACCACGAGTACGCAAAGTTATACCCCGCACCCCAGTTGATCGTGTCGGTATACGTCACCCCGTACAGCGTTTGGGACATCGTGTAGGAGGCATCAGCCGGGAGATCGACGGTCGTAAAATCGACCCGCAGATAGACGTACGTCCCAATCGTCGGGTTCGGCACGGGATTGGCGTTGCCATCGACAATCGAGACCGAATCAACGTGCAGGTTCGCCGCGAACAACGTCCGCAGCTCCAACGGTTCGATCATCCAGCGGCCGACCCGCCGCCGCGAACGGCCCGATCCCGTGATACGTCCCATGATGTTCTCCCTGCACGGCAACCAGCTATAAGAACGGCTACACGCAGGTATCGTACCCAACCCGGCAGAATGATCGCACGCTATTTTGCCCTCAAATTGCCGGTCTAAAAAGAAAAACCCCGGCCGATTGTCCCGGCCGGGATTTTGAAGCACGTCGAAATTTTCTCAGAGCCTACTTCAGCGACTTCGCCTTGGCACGCACTTCGTCGATGTCGCCGACATACCGGAACGCCTGCTCGGGTAGGTCATCGGCCTTGCCGCTGGTGATCTCGTCGAAGCTGCGGAGGGTGTCGGCAATCTTCACATACTTGCCTTCAAAGCCCGTGAACTGCTGGGCCACATAGAACGGCTGGCTGAAGAACAGTTCCAGCTTACGGGCGCGGCTGACGATCAGCTTGTCTTCTTCGCTGAGTTCGTCCACACCCAGAATCGCGATGATGTCCTTCAAATCGCGGTACCGCTGCAGCATGTTCTGCACAGCGCGGGCCACGCGGTAGTGCTCTTCACCGACGATGAGCGGGTCAAGGGCGCGGCTGGCCGAAGCGAGCGGGTCCACGGCCGGGTAAATACCCTTGCTGGCGATCGAACGCTCCAGATAGATGAAGGCGTCCAAGTGGGCGAAGGCGTTGGCCGGGGCCGGATCCGTAGGATCGTCAGCCGGGACGTACACAGCCTGCACCGATGTAATAGCACCTTTTTTGGTGCTGGTGATTCGTTCCTGCAACTCGCCCATTTCCGTCGCCAGCGTCGGCTGGTAACCCACGGCCGACGGCATACGACCGAGCAACGCCGACACTTCCGAACCGGCCTGCGTAAACCGGAAGATGTTGTCGATGAACAGCAGCGTGTCCGCGCCTGATTCATCACGGAAGTACTCGGCCATCGTCAGGGCCGACAGGGCCACGCGAAGACGCGCGCCCGGCGGTTCATTCATCTGGCCGAACACCATGACCGTCTGGTCAATAACGTGCTTGCCGGTGTTACCGATTTCCGTCTCCTGCATTTCCATCCACAAGTCGGTTCCTTCACGTGTCCGCTCACCCACGCCAGCGAACACCGAGTACCCACCGTGCTGCTGTGCAATACGGGCAATCAGTTCCTGAATGACAACCGTCTTACCCAGACCAGCACCGCCGAACAATCCGGCCTTGCCGCCTCGAAGGAACGGCGTCAGCAAATCGATGACCTTGATGCCGGTTTCGAAAACTTCGGCCTTCGGCGTCAGATCGACGAACTCCGGCGGCTCACGGTGGATCGGACGGAACTGCGTCGCCCCTACCGGCCCGAGCTGATCGATCGGGTCACCCAGCAGGTTGAACACCCGCCCCAGCGTCTCTTTGCCAACCGGAACCTGAAGCGGTCCGCCAGTGTCGGCCACGTCCATGCCGCGGGCCAAACCGTCAGTCGAACCCAGGGCCACTGCCCGAACTCGCCCGCCGCCTAGGTGCTGCTGCACTTCACCGGTCAGCTTCACGTCCTTCCCATCAGCCTTGAAGTTGATCGTGATCGCATTATAGATCTTGGGGAGACCTTCCTGCGGGAACTCTGCGTCGAACGTCGAACCAATGACTTGCGTAATCTTGCCTGTGTTGGCCATGAGACCTTCCTTCGGTGTGAGGGGAGCGGGGTCGGAATGGTAAAAAGAGTCCGCCCCCCCGGCAAGCGCCAGACCGGCAACAAGTCCCCCCTGCGGCAATGCGCTCTGCCAGCCAGCATTATTTCCAGTCCAGATCGACCGTTTGCTCGATTTCCCGACTGGAAAGCCCAATCGCAACCTGATAGCGCCCAGCCGGCGTTTTCCAGCTATTCGACCCGACCTCGAAGTACGCCAGCGATGTCGCATCCAACCCGACGGAAACCCGCCTTGTCTCACCAGCCGCAAGTTCCACCCGGGCAAAGCCTTTAAGCTCATGATCGGGGCGCTCGACCGGGGCGGGGGCAGGGCGGACGTAGACCTGGGCTACTGTGGCACCGGCGACTGCGCCGGTGTTGGTGACATCGAAGCTGACGGTTGCCTTTCCGCCTTCCCTCTTGGTTTCGGCCCGGCTGATTGTGAACGTGGTGTACGACAGACCGAACCCAAACGGGAAAGCCGGCTCGATCTTTTTCTGGTCGAACCATCGGTAACCGACAAACAGGCCTTCAGCGAACGTCACATGCTGATCCCGTCCGGGAAAGTTCCCAAACGCGGCTGCGTCTTCCCATCTCTTTTCGAAGGTGGTGGGCAACTTGCCGCTGGGATTTCGCTTGCCGAACAAGATGTCAGCGACTGCCGTGTTACCGTTTTCGCCGGGGTACCACGCGTGTACGAGCGCGGCCGCGTGATCCAGCCACGAACGCATGTCGACGCTGCCCCCCGCGTTCAGCACGACGATCGTCTTTGCATTCGCTGCCACCACGGCTTTGAGGAACGCATCCTGCCCCGGCGGCAGCAACCATGTCCGATCCGAGCCTTCACCTTCGTAGCCTTCCGACGGTGAATAGCCGACACACGCGATGACCGCGTCAGCATCCGTGAGTTTCGCCGCCAGTTCATCAGAGATGAGCGGTTTGGCAGCTTCCCAGCCGAATTGCACTTCGGCCAAGCCGCCGGAGTTAAAGTATTCGACTCGCAAATCGTGAACCGCATCCGCAGCGAGCGAAACTCTGGTTGTCCTTCGCACCGTCTCGTGGTCCCACCACGTGTTCAAGACCTCTTTGCCATCCACAAAGACCCGGCCGCCGTCGTCGCTGTTGATGGCAAACAGGTAGTCACCGGTTTTGGGGGCCTTAATCTTACCCTCCCAGCGGACGCTGAAGCTTTTGCCTTTGACCTCAGCAGCCGGGGTTCCCGATTTCCAGTTGAAATCGACCTGCGCATCCTGCCTCGTAAGCACCGGCTCACCCCTGAGGTACTTGTTGTCGAAGTAAGTGGCCTTCAGGCCCACCTGACCGTCGATGGCCTCGTAAACAGACTTGGCGCCGGAAAGCGTCATACCTTCCCACGGCACAGTCTCAACCGTCACCCCTTTGCCGCCAACAGCCGCCACCGCCGCAGCCACCGATACGCTGGGCACATTCGACTTCGTGTAAGAACTCCCTTCGCCGCCAGTGACGGCTTTAACTGCATGGGGTCCGATGACGAGAATCTTGTGTATCCGGGCAGTATCAAGCGGAAGAATATGGCCCGCGTTTTTGAGGAGAACAGTCCCTTCCGCCGCGACCTTGTAGGCCACCGCCGCGCTGGCGAGATCAACCTTCGGAATGGAGTCATCCTGCTGTGGCCTGTCAAGGAACTTCATCGCGACCATCACGCGAAGCAGGCGGCGCACGTGCTCGTCGATGGTTGCCTTTTGAATCTCGCCGCTCGCCAGCAGCGACTTAATCTCCACCGTCTTGTAGACATCATCCTTGGGCATCTCCAGGTCCAGACCACCATTCATGCAGCCGATCAGGCTGTGTGTAGAGCCCCAGTCCGACATGACCATACCATTGAAACCCCACTCGGTCTTTAGAATCTGGTTGAGGATTAGAGCATTTTCGGAGCAATAAACCCCATTGAGTTTGTTGTAGGCATTCATCAACGTCCACGCGCCGCCCTGTTGGACGCAGGCTTTGAACGGCGGGAGATAAATTTCGTGCAAGGTGCGCGGGTCGATGTCCGAACTCCATGAGTTGCGGCCTTCCTCCTGCTCGTTGCCGATGAAGTGCTTGATACACGCCGCGACACCCTGCGACTGCACCCCCTTGACGAAGCCGACCGCCATCACCGAGGCGAGGTAGGGGTCTTCACCCAAGTACTCAAAGTTTCGGCCACCCTGCGGCTGCCGGGCAATATTCATGCCGGGGCCAAGCAAAACGTGCACGCCCCGAGCGCGCGCATCGCGGCCGAGCGCCACACCCATGGCACCAGAAAGCTCCGCATCCCAGGTGGCAGCCAGCGCGACCGTCGCAGGATACGCGGTGGAAGGACCCCAGCAGCGCACACCCACAGACGCGTCGCTGAACTTGATCGCTGGAATCTTCAGCCGATCGACGGCATGCGTGCCCATGTTCCCGTCGCCGTACAAAAGCGAAAGTTCCTCGTCCAGCGTAAGTTGCGACAGCAGCGATTCCACCCGCTTTTCCACTTCCGGCGTGGTCGCTGGCGCAGGCTCAGCCGCCAGAGCTTGACTCGCGAAAACAATCACACAACCCAAGGCAATGTCCCGGACGGCAGAAAAACAAGGGCGATGATTCATTGTTATCAGTCTCGAGTTCTTGAACAGGTTGCAGTTGCCGCGAATTTCCCGCCCCGTTGTAAGCCCTGAGGCCGCCACCGACGAGTCGACCCACGTTATTGGTGCCGTCGCTTGGCGATGTTACGCTCAACACCGCATGGCAACATGGGTTATAGCGATCGGCTCTGTTTACCTTTTCATAGGCGCCATCGTCGCGTCGGGTTTTCTACTTCGTGCGCTACTCCGCCTCGACCCCGCCGCACATGGAAGTTCCATCCCCTTCCACCTGATCCTTCTTCCCGGGCTGATGGCCCTGTGGCCGCTGGCTCTGCGGTGGTGGATCCGCGCCAGCCGCGTTGCTCGAGATCACAAAGGACTCGCTGCCCATGACGCCTAGGCAACGACTGATCCACCGTTGGCTCTGGCCCGTGCTGGCGATGGTGCTCGTGGGTGCCACGTTCGGGGCGTGGGCAATCGGATGGTGGGGAGCGGGGGGAGCGGGGGGAGGGGGGCACCCCTCATGAGCGCAACTTACCAGACCGTGCAATGGAACCCGTTCAAGCGGCGGTACGACCTCCTTCTGGCGGCCAGCGTCATCGGTTACCTCGCCCTCTTTTACGTTTGCGGCAAGCTCCGTTGGGGCGGTGATCATGGCATGAGCGACGAGATCCTGATCCTGCGTGGCCTCGCCACGGCTGCCTTCATCTTGCTAAACATCATCCTCTGCATCGGGCCGTTGGCGCGGCTGGATGTCCGGTTTCTTCCGCTGCTCTACAACCGCCGGCACCTCGGTGTGACCGCCTTTCTGCTGGGTTTGCTGCACGCTGTACTGGCCACCGGCTACTACCATGGATTCGGCGTGACGAATCCCATCCTGTCCGTCTTGACCGCCAACACCCAGTACCGGTCCATTTCGGCTTTCCCCTTCGAAACCCTTGGCCTCATCGCCCTTGCAATCCTGTTCGTCATGGCGGCCACCAGCCACGATTTCTGGCTGAAAAATCTGTCGCCCGCGATCTGGAAGGGAATCCACATGTTGGTCTACCCGGCCTGGGGCCTGCTGGTGCTTCATGTGGCGCTCGGGGCCCTTCAGGCGGAAAGCAACCCGCTTTACTTCATCCTCCTGCTAACCGCTGTGGCTCTCGTATCCGGCCTGCACATTGCTGCGGGATGGGTGCAGTCGGCCCGTGAACGACACCCAGCCGATGCCAACGCCGAAGTCGGGTGGATGAATGTCGGAACGATGGCAGACCTATTTGACGGTCGCGCCGTCGTCGTGAACCCGGAAGGGGCCGCACCGGTCGCCATTTTCCGTCATGGCAAGAGCCTCTCGGCCGTCGCCAGCGTTTGTGCACATCAGGGCGGACCGCTCGGCGAAGGCCGCATCATCGACGGCTGCATCACGTGTCCGTGGCACGGCTTCCAGTACCGGCCCCGCGACGGCTGCGCTCCCCCGCCTTTCACTGAGAAGTTGCCCACCTATCGCCTTCGACTCCGTGGCGACTTGGTTCAGCTCAACACCGATCCACTGCCGCCCGGCACGCCGGTCGAACCGCTCATTTTGGCCTCATCAGTCGAGGTGCCCCGTGGCTGAGCCCACTTCCAAGGAAAGTTTTTTCGTCGGCTACCTGCCGATCCCATCACGCCTCTCCAAGTGGCTGGGGGCAATTACCGCCGGCCTCGCAATCGCTCTGGCAACGCTCGCCACGCTCATGGGCCTCGGCCAGCGCGACCCCGGCAGTGCCGTCTGGTCCGTTGACAAGACCGAGCAGCTCTCAGGGCGTTTCTTCATCAACCCGTACCCACGGGTCGTAACCCCCGCATCCGCCGACTCGCCCGCCACCAGCATTCTTCTGGTCGGCGAAGGGAAAGTCGGCGTGGCCCAGCGACTCCGCGACTTTGATGGCCAACAAATCACGCTCCCCGGACATTGGTTGCGACGCGACGACTTCGCCCTGTTTGAGGTCGCAGATGCGGTGCCCGCGACACCCAGCCCCACCCCTTTACAACCGCCCGCCGTCGCCCCAGCCCGCACCACATCCACAGCACCTCTTACCTTCTCGGGTGAAATCGTCGACCCCAAATGCTACTGCGGCGCCATGAAGCCGGGTGACGGCAAAACACACAAAGCCTGCGCAGCACTGTGCCTCCGGGGCGGCATACCGCCAGCATTCGTGGCCGAGCGGTCCGCCCCCTCTTCCGCGCACCCCGCCGAGTGCTGGCTTCTCACTCAAGCGGATGGCCGAGGCTTCACTCCCGAAAGTGTGGAAGTGCTGGTTCCATTCGTTGGCGACCGGGTCACGCTGCAAGGGCACCCCGTGGTGATCGACGGGCAGCGGTATTTGCAGGTCGACCCAGCGACGGTCCACCGACTGACCCCGTGAAATTCCGCCTGCCTAACTTACTGGGCAACTATTCGATGAAATCTGGCCGTTCCTTGCCGACTAATCGGTGCACAGGCGATTTTGAAACCCCGGAAGAGGCAGAAATATGACGTTGAACGCCCTGACGAAGTCATCCCTCATTGCGATGACCGTGTTGTTGTCACTCGGCGCAAGCACGGCCATGGCTTCCGATGCAAGCAACGCCAACGTCGGTTCGGATCACCTCGGCCTCAAGGGCTACGACCCGGTCTCCTACTTCAGCGGCAAACCGGCGCCTGGCAAGACAGAGATCACAGCAGAACATCAGGGCATTCTTTACCGCTTCGCCAACGACGAAAATCGGCAGAAGTTCGCCGCCAGCCCTGAGCAATACGCCCCGGCCTACGGCGGATGGTGCGCTACCGCACTGGCCAAAGACGGGTCCAAAGTGGACATTGATCCGAACAGTTACAAGGTGACGGGTGGCCGACTCTACCTGTTCTACAAGGGCTTCTGGGGCAGCGCGATCGACGACTGGGTAAAAGATGAGCCCGCCAATATCGTCAAGGCCGACAAGTCATGGCGGACAATCCTGTCCAAGTAGTTGAACGTTATGCAGTAGGGTCGTGGCCAATCAACGGGTCCGATCTCGCAAGGTAAAGTCATGCCGAAATCAAATGTCCTTACCTACTTCTGCTGGTTTCTGCAGTTGGTTGTTGCAGGCATCCTGCTTCAAACCCTGTTTTTCAAGTTCACCGGCGCCGAAGAGTCGAAGTTCATCTTTTCGAAACTCGGCGCTGAACCGTGGGGACGAATCGGCTCCGGCGTGGCGGAACTGATCGCAGTCTTGCTGCTGCTCTATCCCGCGACCACCGCCTTCGGCGCCCTGCTCGCGGCGGCCATCATGGTGGGTGCGATAGGAAGTCATCTGGCAGTTTTAGGTATCGTAGTCAAAGACGATGGCGGTCTGCTCTTCGCCCTTGCGGTCATCGCCTTCCTCGGAAGTCTGGGTGTACTGATCATTCGTCGCGGTCAGGTGTTCGCGCTCACCAAAGCTTGGGCCTGATGACATTGACAGACGTCCGGGGCAGTTCAAAAAGGAGATCGAGTGAGTTCACCAAAAGACGTTGAAGAGATGTTCGTCGGACCGCTGATCAGGGTGCTGGAAGAGTTGTCGGCAGTAATCACACGTCTGACAGACGCTCAATACCAGCAAAGTCCGGTCGGCGTTTTCGGCAGCAGCATCGGCGGGCACACCCGCCACTGCCTGGACCACGTGCGTGCGATCATCGGGGCAACCCATTCAGGTGAACTGGACTACGACCAGCGTAACCGTGGCACTGACGTCGAAACGTCTCGGCAGGCAGCCCTCACCGTGGCAGAAGGGCTCATGGCGGAACTCAGTCAGCTCAGGGCGGGGCAAGCTCACCACGACCTGCGGCTCCAGATGCTCCTGACCCGCGACGGCCAGCCAGTGATCGTGCGCACCTCCCTGGAACGCGAACTCGCGTACGTACTGGCGCACACCATCCACCACAACGCCCTGATCTCAGCCATGTTGCAGACGCTGGGCGCATGGCGTCCCCAAACCTTCGGTTACGCACCCGCGACGCTGCAACACGCTGAGAAGACGGCATGTGTACAGTCAGCCTGATTTGCCTGCCCGATGGTGTCTTCCGTGTGGCCTGCAATCGGGATGAACAGCGGTCGCGACCGACTTCGCTTCCGCTGGAAATCCGCCGCTTCGGCCACAGAACGGCCATCCTCCCCATCGACCCCGTGTCCGACGGCACTTGGATCGCGGTGAATGACGCCGGCGTGGTCTTGGCCATGCTCAACCGAACGCCCACGCCGCCCAACCCGTTCATCGGACTGCGAAGCCGCGGCGAAATCATCCCCCTCTTGTTGCACGCGAAAAGTGCCGAACAATGCATTCAGGCTGCCCGGGCGCTGCCGATGCAGAGTTATTCGTGCTTCCGACTGATCGCCATCGATGCCGCCGGCATGGGTCAGATCATCGGTTCGCCCGGCGGGATGACACCGGACTACCATGCCGGTTTACCGCATGCCGTGGTGTTTTCTTCTTCGGGTCTGGGTGACGACATGGTAGCCGAGCCGCGCCGGACGCTATTTGAAGAGATGGTCGTGAGACAGCCCGAACTGACGGCCAGCTCTCAGGACCGGTTCCACCGACACGCGTGGCCGGACGCGTCGCATCTCAGCGTATGCATGTCGCGACCTGATGCACGAACCGTCAGCTACACGGTCATTGAAATCGGGACAGGCACGGCCGTCTGCCACCACTTCGACGGACCCCCGGACGCGCCCTCACAGCACACAAGCAGGCACCTGACCTTGCGGGCGGCAGACGTTTGATCACCGCGCGGCTGCCCAAACTCCGGCGGCTCTTCACTTGGAAGCTCTACGCCGTCCTTCTGGCCGCCTCGTTCCTCACACAGTGGTTCCGCCCCGGCACCGCCGGACATCAGGCCGATGCGGTCACCAGCTTCATGCAGGTGCCGATACGAACCACCGCCGGTGACTCGGGCCAACCCTCTGTCGCAGTACGAATCGCCTACAGGTCCTACGGAAGCCCTGCCGCCCCGGCCCTTCTGCTCCTGCATGGCTCCCCCGGCGTGGCGGCAAACTTCGAACACCTCGTCCCGATGTTGACCCCGTACTTTCATGTGATCGTTCCCGACCTGCCGGGGTTCGGGGCATCCGATCCGTGGCTCCCCGACTACTCCATCCGGGCCCACGCCCGCTACATGTTCGAACTTCTGGACGCCCTGAAGGTGGATAAGGTTCAGGTGCTCGGTTTTTCCATGGGCAGCGGCGTCGCCCTGAACATGGCGGATATCAGCCCGGAACGGCTGACAAGCATCACCCTCTACGGCGGCATCGGCATTCAGGAAGGCGAGGGTAGCGGCAGCTACGCACTGGAGCATCTTAAATACGGGCTCGGCTATGGCTTCCTCGTCATCGGGCCGGAGCTGGTTCCGCACTTCGGGCTGATGGGTCCGCGGACGCTGCGGCACGCCTTCATTCGTAACTTCTGGGACACCGACCAGCGGCCACTCCGCCAGATCCTTGAGCGCCTCCGCACGCCGCTGCTGATCCTGCACGGCGTCCAAGACCCGCTCGTCCACGCGTGGGTTGCAGAAGAGCACCATCGCATCGTGCCGACTAGCGAATACGTACTCTTCAACAGCAGTCATTTCATGCTGTTCGATGAGGGCCTCACCGGCACGCTGGCGAATGAACTCCTTCCTTTTCTTCGCCGTCACATTGACCCAGCCGCCCCCGCAACGCCCCGGACCACCCGTTACGCCCCGACACCGGTCCGGCCGGCACAGATCGCCAGGCCCACGTTAACCATGTTGACGCTCGCGCTGGCAACTTTCGCCGGCGAGGACCTGACCTGCATCACGGCCGGCGAACTCGTCAGCCGGGGGATGATGGACCTGTTTGTGGCCGTCTTCGGCTGCATGGCGGGCATCTTTCTGGGGGACGTACTGTTGTGGGCGATCGGGGGGACCGCGGGACGAGGGGCCCTGCGAATCGGCTGGATCGCCCGGCGACTGCCAGCGGCAAGACTGCAATCCGCAGCCCGCTGGCTGGATGAGAATACCGTGCGGGCCGTCTTTACAGCCCGCTTCGTGCCCGGGCTGCGACTGCCAACCTATCTGGCGGCGGGCATCATGGGCGGACGGACCCTCAGGCTCCTCGTCGCCACTGCGGCTGCGGCACTGGTCTGGACGCCGCTGCTGGTCATCTCCGTGGCGTTCCTTGGTGACACACTGATCGGGCCGCTGCGGAAATACTTTGGCGGCGGCTTGTCTTTGGTGCTGGCGGTCCTCATCGGGTGGTGCTCGCTGCACCTGGTCACGCAGCTGATGACCGGCGCCGGCCGGGCCGACCTTCGCCTGAAACTGGCTCGCCTGCGCCGTTGGGAGTTCTGGCCCATGTGGCTGTTTTATCCGCCGGTCCTCCTCTGGATCGCGTGGCTGGCGATCCGTCACCGCAGCCTCGGTGTGGTCACCACCTGCAACCCCGGCATTCTCCACGGGGGCCTCGTCGGGGAATCCAAGTTCGACATCCTCGCCCTCAGCAAGTCCCCACGCATCGTCCCGACGACCCGGCATGACCCCGCCGACGCCGGGCAAGCCACTGCGGCCATCCTTCACGCCGTCGAAGCCGGCGGCTGGGGTTGGCCCATCATCCTGAAGCCCGACGTCGGCCAGCGCGGCGCGGGCGTGAAGCTGGCCAGATCGCACGACGACGTGGCCGCCTACGTTGCCGCGGCGGTCGGGCCTGTCATCGCCCAGCCCTACCATCCCGGCCCGTTTGAGGCGGGGGTCATGTACTACCGCATGCCCGGCGAACCTCACGGCCGCATCTTTTCAATCACCGACAAAGTCTTCCCGTTTGTCACCGGGGACGGACGCCGGTCGCTTGAATCGCTGATCCTTTCTCATCCTCGCTATCGCCTGCAGTCTGCGACGTTCTTTGCTCGCCACGCGGCGAACCTTTCCGATGTGCCGGGAGATGGGGTGGTGATCCGGCTGGCGGTTGCGGGGAATCATTGTCAGGGGACTTTGTTCCGCGATGGGGGGTATCTGATCACGCCGGCGTTGGAGGCGGCGGTGGATGAACTGGCTCGCAGCTTTCAGGGGTTTTATTTCGGCCGGTTTGACGTCCGTTACAGCGCTGTGGAGGCGTTTAAGGCGGGGCGGGATCTGGCGGTGATTGAGCTGAACGGGGCCACCAGTGAGTCGACGAATATTTACGATCCGGGCTGGTCTCTCTTGCGGGCCTACGGGGTGCTTTTTCGGCAGTGGAGCATTCTGTTTCGGGTGGGTGCGGCGAACCGGAAGGCTGGGGCCAGGGCGAGTACGGTGGGCGAGGTCGCTCGCGATGCGCTGCGCTACTACAGGGGTAAAAAGGCGGCGAGCCTTGCGGATTGAGGGGTGGTCGGGGGCTATCGCTTCAGGACGAGTTCGGCGAGTTGTTTCAGGCCGCCGGGGCCGCTCCAAGTTTGGCTGCGGATGATGTAGCAGACATCGCCCAGCCCGGCGCGTTCGGTGGGGGGCATAGGGAAGGTGGTGGCCAGGTTGGGGCCGAGGGCGGCGCAGAGTGCTTCGTGGCCCAGTTGATAGGTGAACTGATCGCGACGGCCGACGTGGGCGACGTGCCAGTAGGGCGTGGCTGGCTCGGTATCGCCGAGTTCCTGCCCGGAGATCATGGCGGCCCAGCGGTCGAACAGATCGGTGTCGGCCGAGTAGTTCATCGTGTGCATGAAGGTGCCGCCGGGCGGGCGGACGTTCAGTTCGATGGCGATGTAGCGGCCGTCATCGGCTTCGAAAAACTCGCCGTGGAAAAACCGCTCGCGCACGTTCAGCGAGCGGACCATCTCGCGGCCCAGCCGGACCAGCTCGGGCGGCTGGGGCAGAATGTTGTGGTACATGGTGTCGCCGTTTTCGGCGATGAGTTCGCTGACCGGCCGGTAGGCGTGGCTGGCGGCGAAAAGGATTTTTCCGTCGGCATCGATCAGTCCGTCGTAGGTGACGATGCGGCCACGGACGAAAGGCTCGACGATGTAACCCGGCGGCAGGCCTTCCAGCCGCCGGACGAGGTCGGCATCGTTATCGACGCGGAACGCGCCGCCCGCGCCGACGCCGGTGTCGGGCTTGAAAAAGAGGGGGAAGCCGTTTCGGCGGGCGAAGACGCGCACCTGTTCCAGAGTTTCCACGGCCTCGCAGGGGGCGGTGGGGATGTTGGCCCGGGCGAAGGCCTGCTTCATGAATAATTTGCTGCGGAGGTGGCGGACATCGGTTAGCGCCATGCCGGGCACCTTGAAGGCGTCGCGCAGCAGGGCCTCGCTCTCGAGCCAGAACTCGATGTTGCTATCCAGCCGTGCGATGGGGCCGTAGCGATCGATCAGGTGCCGCACGGCCGGGACGACCTGCGAGGCATCGCCCAGACTGCCGACGGCGGCATACCCGGCGAGGTTGGCCCGGGTCTCGGGGTCGAGCTGGTTTTCGGGGGCATCGCCCAGCCCGAGGACCTTGACGCCGCGGCCCGCGAGGGCGCGGACAAAGAGCCGTGAGGTATCGGGAAAATGGGGGGAGATGTAGAGGAAGTTCATGGGGCGGGAGCGGGGGGCGGGGGGGGACGGGGGAGCGGGGGAGCGGGGGGCGGGGCCAGCAGGACTGAGGTTCTATCGGGAAACTGCCGTGTGTTGGATGATTGGGGGGGGGAGGGGAAGTTGGAAGTTGGAGGTTGGAGGTTGGACGCAAGAATGAGATGCGTTTTTTGCGTTTGCGGACATTTGGTACCATGAACTGACATTGGGAAGTTGTAAGTGGTTATGTGGCAGAGGTTTGGGAGCGTTGCCGGAAGATGGGTAACTGTGGCGCGAGAAGTTGTTGGTTTGGGAGTTGGGTGGTGGTTTTGAAGTTTCGGATAATGGCAGACAGCGGCGGACATTCGGGGGCTGAGGATGTGGGGAGGGGGAAGTGAGCGGCTCTACCTATAGGGGCGGTGTTGCGCCGGTGGTCACATTTTGTGGGTTTTGGGCGCGTAAGTGCTTGGGAATAAACAACTCTCGCCTGTTGCGCAACAGGCGGGTTTTTACCCCTATTCAGGGGGGCGGGAGGGGGGGGGGGTGGGCGGAAGGGATATTGGGATGAGTGCACGAATGCGGGAGGACAGGGGGTGGATCTCCGAGTGGTGGGCGGCGTACGCCCACCCTGCCCGGCTGCCCCGTTGGACCTCGATCCTCTCCCTCCAGACCTCCGCCGTCGATCGCTTGTCATTCATCGCCACAGCATGACGGCCCAAGTCACTGCTTTACAGGAGCGGTTCGTCGAACGCACACGAGACGTCCGACGGCGATGAG
>JBBRQG010000013.1:0-99167 GCA_038226785.1 Tepidisphaerales bacterium
GTGCCCGCCCGAGGTGCGAGCATGGGCGGCCTGCGAGCAACTCGACATCGTCTCCAACGCGGCGATGGGCTTTCCGGCCAACCACCCAGCGATGTGGCACGCGGTGACGATGATCGAAGAGTCGTTCTTCGAGCGCCGGTACGTCGGCGATCAAGCCGGACCGGGGTTGCTCGCTCGCGTGGTCACCCAGTACCACGACGTGGCGCTCTACCCGCCCGCGTATTTTCACCCGACGGTGGGGGAATCGCTGTCAAACCCAAACGCGAAGCACTTCCTTCTGGGCGCGCACCTATTCGCAGGAACATGGGTTGAAGAGAACCGTATGAAGCACGGCGCGTTGTGGAGTGCGAATGCCTGATCGCTCAGCGAGAGTGGCGTAATCGGAGGCTGTTCAGCACCACGCTCACGCTGCTGAAGGCCATCGCCGCGCTCGCGATGATCGGCGAGAGGAGCCATCCGGTAAACGGAAACAGCACGCCCGCCGCGACGGGGATGCCGACCACGTTGTAGATGAACGCCCAGAAGAGATTCTGCTTGATCGTTCGCATCGTCGCCTGAGAGAGTGCGATCGCCTCGGGCACCGTTCGCAGGTCGCCGCGCATCAGCGTGATGTCCGCCGACTCCATCGCCACATCCGTGCCTGTTCCGACCGCGAGGCCTACATCGGCCTGCGCGAGCGCCGGGGCGTCGTTTATGCCGTCGCCGACCATTCCCACGACGTAACCCTCGGCCTGAAGGGCCTTGATCTTGTCTGCCTTGTCCTTGGGCAGAACTTCGGCGAACACGACATCGACGCCTACTTGTGCGGCCACCGCCTCGGCCGTCCGCTGGTTGTCGCCGGTCATCATGACCACACGCAGCCCAAGGGCGTGCATGGTGGCGATGGCCTCCTTCGACTCGGGCCGCACCGTGTCGGCGACCGCAACGATCCCGGCTTCGCGCCCGTCCACCGCGACGAACATAGGGGTGCGCCCCATCGCCGCCAGAGCCGCAGCCTTCTCCGCCAGCGTGGAGCGGATACCGCGCTGCTCAAGCAACGCCGCCTTGCCGACGAGTACGGCGCGGCCGTCCACCGCAGCCTCGACCCCATGCCCGACCACGGCCTGAAATCCGATCGGTTCGGTGAGCGGCAGCCCGCGTGCCCTGGCCTCACGCACGATCGCCGCGGCGAGTGGGTGCTCGCTGTGCTGCTCGGCTGATGCGGCCAGACGAAGCAGCTCGCCTTCATCGACTGGGCCGTTGGGTGCCGGGATGATGTCCGTGAGGGCGGGCTTGCCGTGCGTGATCGTGCCGGTCTTGTCGAGCACGATGGCGGTCAGCTTGTGGGCGGTCTCCAAGGCCTCGCCGCCTTTGATCAAGATGCCCTTCTCCGCGCCGCGTCCGGTTCCCACCATGATCGCCGTCGGTGTTGCCAGCCCCAGCGCGCACGGGCAGGCGATGATGAGCACGGAGACGGCTGTGACCAGCGCCATGCCCAGGCGCGAGTCCGCCGGTGAGACAAACCACCAGACCACGAACGTGACGAGGGCGATGGCGATGACGATGGGAACAAACACGCCGCTGATTCTGTCGGCCAGCCGTGCGATTGGAGCCTTGCTCCCCTGCGCCTCCTGCACGAGTCGCACGATCTGCTGAAGGGCTGAGTCGGCCCCGACCTTGGTCGCAACAAGCCGCAACGCACCCGTCGTATTCATCGTCGCGCCGAAGACGCTGTCGCCAGCCACCTTCTCGACCGGCACGCTTTCCCCGGTGAGCATCGATTCATCCACCGCCGATTGTCCGCTCTCGACCGCGCCGTCCACGGGGATCTTCTCGCCGGGCCGCACCAGCACGCGGTCACCAACGACCACAGACTCGATCGGCACGTCCTTCTCGGTGCCGTCTCGCATGACCCGAGCGGTCCTGGCCTGCATCCCGATCAGCCGCTTGATGGCGGCGCTCGTCCGCCCTGTCGCCCGGGCCTCAAAGTATTTCCCCAGTAGGATCAGCACGATGATGACCGCCGCGGCCTCGTAGTAGACCGGCACCATCGCCATGCCGCCCATCGTGCCCTCCGCGTGCGCCGCACCTGCTGCGGTACCGCCGACGCCCGCGAAGAACTCGGGCCAGATCGTCGCCGCGAGCGAGTACAGGTACGCCGCGCCGGTGCCCATCGCCACCAGCGTGTCCATGTTGGCGATGAAGTGCCGGAGGCTCTTCCACGCGGAGCGGAAGAACTGCCAGCCGCACCAGAACATGACGGGCGTGGTCAGCGCGAGCTGGATCCAGTTGATCCACGGGACGTTGAACGCCGCGATCTTCCCGTGCGACATGGCGATGACCAGCACCGGCAGCGACAGCACCGCGCCGACGATCATCTTGGTAAGCAGCAGCCGCGTCTGTGCCTCGCCGATGTTCATGTGGGCCGAGTGGTCCTCGCCGCTGCCCCCACCGTTCATCGCGCGACCGGCGTGCATCCCCGAACCCTGTGCGGCAAGCATCGCCGCGTGGTCATGTCCAGCGTGTCCGTGCGGTGGACTCACTGCCGCGCGCCGCGCTGCGGGCACGATCGCCTTGTACCCGATGTCGTCCACGGCCTTCGCCAGTTTCTCCGGCCCGGTCGCCGCCGGGTCGTACTTCACCGTCGCCACCTTGGTGGCGAAGTTTACGTTCGCCGATGAGACGCCGGGCTGCTTGGCCAGGCGCCGCTCAATCGTGCTGGCGCACGAGGCGCAGGTCATGCCCTCGATGGGCATGTCGGTCCGCGCTGATGCCGTATCCGTCGAAGTCTTTGTGTCCATGTTCACTTTCAGCGTGGGCAGTCACGCTCACCGCGCCACCTTGGCGACCAACGCCAGCAGCTCCTCGATCATGTCGTCCCGCTTGGCTCCATCCTCATGCATCGCGGCGACCGCGCAGTGTGTGAGGTGATTCCGCAAGAGGTTCTTGGTCACCGAGCGGAGCGACTCCTGCACCGCCGCGGCCTGCTGGATGATGTCGGCGCAGTAGCGGTCTTCCTCAACCATCTGCGCGATGCCGCGCACCTGCCCCTCAATCCGCTTGAGGTGCTTCAGGTTCGCGGCCTTGATCGCCGCATCCACGCCGACGGCATGCGCACCCGGCCCGACGCCGTTGCGGGTCTGGCCCGTGCTGAAACCCGCTCCGAGGTTGCACCCGCACGCAGCGCCTTTCAGCACTGAACGTGCCGCACGCTCAGTTCCGTTTGTGCTCGCCTTACTCTTGGCCATCGTCATCTCTCCTTAGGTCGAAGCTGGGCCACACACTCAACCGCAGCAACCACCGGAGGCTTTCGCGCCGGGTGACCCGCTCGGCATCGCGTTCTTCGCTCCGCCGCAACACCCGCCGCCGCTCTTGGCCGGCATTGGCGATCCTGCGCTCGCCGTATCGCCCACCGCCTTCGCCGGATACCCGGCCTCTTCGAGCGCGGCCACAGCCTTACCCGTGGTCCACCCGTCCGCCGTTTCGATCACCGCCGAACCGACCGCCACCGACGTGACCTTCACCCCCGGCACCGCCGAAAGGGCCTTTGTCACGGCCTGCACGCAGTGCCCGCAGGACATGCCGTCGATGTTGAGCGTGGTGGTCCCGATTATCTGAGTCGTCGTATTCATATGAAACTCCTTGGAGGAAGCATACTCCCCCCGAGTATCTACGTCCACCGGGGCCCCGGGTTCAACCGTTTGTCCGGGGGCGTTGAACACGAATGAAGGAGCTTTCCCCTGTTGCTTCACCGCAGGTTCATGCCTATGATGAATCTTGTATACGGGCTGCGCTGCGCCGTCCCTCACCTCCACTCCAAAGGACTCCACCATGTCTCACGAAATGCCCTCCAAGGAAACACTCGACTGCATGAAGGTCTGCGGCGAGTGCGCCGGCATGTGCACCCAGTGCGCCCATCACTGCCTGCACATGGGCGGCCCGCACGCCTCCCCCGAGCACCAGGGGATCATGCAGGATTGCGCCAGCATCTGTGCCACGGCCGCCTGCTTCATGTCCCGCAACTCACACCACGCCGCCCACATCTGCAAGGAATGCGTGGAAATCTGCAACGAGTGCGCCGAGTCCTGCGACAAGCTCGCCAAGGGCGACGCGATGATGAAGCAGTGCGCCGAGCTTTGTCGTATGTGCGCCAAGGCCTGCGAGAAGATGGCGGGCGCGGCCGTCTGAGCGGTCCTGCTGCCTCGTCCTGCATCCATGACCTCGGCCCGGGCTGCCGTTCGCGCCAAGTCTTTCAACACGTCCAAGGCGCTCCGCCGGAGCGTCGGACCTGAACACCGGGCGCATGAAGCGCCCCCAATAAGGAATCTTCCATGACTCGTCGAAACATTTTCGCGTCCCTTCTCTGTACCGCCACCATCGTCGCCGCCGGTTTCGCCGTCTACACGCCCGCCGCCTTCGGTCAGCCCGCCGAAAAACACAACATGGCTGCCATGACCGGCGACCAGCGTGAGCACTGCATGAAGATGAGCGCCGCGTGCGCAGCGGCGTGCGGCAAGGCCAGCGAGCACTGCACGACCATGGCCAAGGACGGCAAGGGTGAGCACGCTGCGATGGCGGCTCTGACTTCCGACTGCGGGTCCTGTTGTGCCTCGTGCATGGCCTTCGTCAGCCGCAACAGCCCGCTCTCCGCAACGATGGCGGAGTGCTGCGCCAAGTGTTGCGATCAGACTGCCGCGGCGTGCGACAAGGTCGGCGGTGAAGAGATGAGCGCGTGCGCCAAGGCGTGCCGCGAGTGTGCTGCCGCGTGCCGCGCGATGGGCAAGTAAGTCGGTTGGCCCTACCAGTGCCGGGTTCGTCGACGGCGGTCTAGCGCGGAATTCGCGCCGACCGCCGCGGGTGCGCGGCTCACACACCAACGTGCACTTGGATGTGCGTACGCCCGCACGCGACGCTGCCGGAGAGTCGCGGCTTTCCGTCGAGGTCGGGAGACGAACGCGCGGGGGCGGCGTTTTCCAGATTGCGTTCTGACGCGAGGCCTGGCTCGAAGGGCATCACCACACGAGTCCAGCCAGCAAGTACAACACAGCCGCGATTCCGGCGGCGACGAAGTTGTAGGGAGCGGCGTATCGCAGGTACTTGGCGTGGTCCGCGTGGGCGACGTTCGACGACATGTTCGTCATTCCCGCAACGGGGGAGGTGACATCGCCAAACGTGCCGCCGGTGATGACGGCGGCAACGCAGAGCGGGACACTGGCCCCGACAGTCACCGCGAGAGGAATGGCGAACGGCATGATGAGGGAAGCGGCTCCCCAGCCGGAACCGATGAAGTAGGTGACCGTGGCCGAGAGGATGAAGAGCGTCACCGCCACGCTCCAGACGGGCAGTGAAGCTCCCACGAGTTGTTGAATGAACACGTTCAGCCCGAGCTTCTGTGCCACCGCGGCCAGCGGCCAGGCGAGGGCGAGGATCACCAGTGTCGGCATGATCTCATTGGCCCCCGAGATGAAGTCCGGGATCATGTCCTTGAAGCCATACCTCTGAAACGCGTAGAAGACTACCGTCACGAAGACCGAGATGAACAGTGCGACGAGCATGGCCCGATTCGGTTCGGTATTGGCGATGGCGTTGATCAGCGAGGCATCCTTCGACCGCTCAAACCCGAACAGCCAGAAGAAGAACATGCTCAGCGCGACGACAGTGAGCATTGGCACGATGAGATTCACGATGCGTGGCGTGATCACGGACGCCGTGGCGTCCATCGCCATGTGCGTCTTGGCGGGAGGCGCATGGAGCGCCGATGCCGCGTGCAGATCGTCTCCGCGTCGACCGGTGCGGAACATCGAGAGAAACGTGATGGCGATCACGGCGAGGCTGAAGAACTCAAGAGGAATGGCCCTGAGCCAGACGGAATAGGCGGTCGTCTGATCGGCCACGCCGGCGCTCTTCAAGCCCAGCCCGATGATCGCCAGGTTGAATCCCACAAACGTGGTCGCGATCGGGATGAGCTCGACGACCGGGCTGGCGGAGTTGTTGAGCATGAAGGCGAGTCGTTCGCCGGGGATCCCCTTCTTCTCCGCGAGCGGGCGCGTGATCGAGCCGGCACCGATGATCCGGAAACCGCAGTCGATAAAGGTCACCGGGACGAGCGCCCAGAGAAGGTACAACACGCCCTTCTGGGACTTCACGCGTTTCTCGGCCAGCGCAGAGAACGCCTGGATGCCCCCCGCTTTCTTGATGATGCCGATCAGACCGCTGAACAGGTACAGGAACAGGAGCACCTGCAAGCTGTCTTTGTCCGTGAGTGTCGCGACGATCTGGTCCACGGCGGTCTCGAAACCACCGGTCACCCGGTGGTCGAGCAGGTAGCCGCCCAACAGCAAGCCGACGAGCAGCGACGGAATGATCCGTTTTGACCAGATCGCGATGCCAATCGTCAATAGCGGGGGCAGGACGGAGAGCCAGGTCATCGTGGTCATCGGATGCCCCTTGTGCTGGAGTTGGATCGGCTTGGGAGGTTGCAGGACTTCATTGGGTGGCGTGTGCGGGAACGGTCTGTGACTTACGATTGGGCCCGTTACGGTACAGCGTGGCAATCCGCGGGACGCCCGACCAACAGCCCGCCGACCGCTTGTTCGAGCGCGATCTGGGCGAGGGCGGCATCTCGTTCCAGGTCTTTGAGCGTGCGGCGAGCGTCGATGAGCTCTCGCTGGGCGTCCAGCAGCACTGTTACATCGGCCTGGCCCGACTTGAGCGCGGCCTGCGCGAGCCTGAGGTTGCCCTCCGAGATCGCGAGCACGGTGGAGCGGTACTGTTCGGCGAGCCGCGACGCGATGTCGAGATCGACCCACGCGACTCGTGCCTCGCGGACGGCCCGCTGCGCGATGGCCTCATAGTTGGCGAGCGCCGCGCGGGCGAGCGAACCGGCCTTGGCGATCTGAGCGGCGTTGGTATCGAAGATCGGGATGCCGACTTCGATCACCGGGCCGATGGTTTTCTTCCCGTCCACATCGCGCTCGAAGTCTGCCCCCACTCCGAAATCCTTGAGGCGGCCTTTTTCCTCGACCGAGAGGTCGGCGCGAAGCGACTCGACGATGGATCGGGCGGCGGCAACGTCCAAACGCTGAGAACCCGCAAGCGTGATGGCAGCGGCCTCGTCAAGTAACGGATCGCTCATGGCGGTCGTGCCCACGTCGGCCGTCCAATCCGCGCCCTCGCTGGCATAGCCGATCAACTCCAGCATCCGGCGGCGCTCCTTGGCGAGGTCGCGGAGGACGATGGCTCGTTCGGCCTGGGCCTTGGCCTGCTGCTGTTTGGCGCGGTTGACATCCAGCGGCGTGCCTTCGCCGCCATGGACGCGCGCATCGAGCGAATCGATCGACCGCTGGATCGTCGCAAGGTTGTCATCGTTGAGCACGAGGTCGCTCTGGCCGAAGGTGATGCGTGCGTGCGTGGACTTGACCTCGGCCACAAGCCGCAGCGCCTTGTCGGAGATGTCCAGCACCGTCTGGTTGAGCCGGGCATCGGCGGCTTTGATCTTGCCATCACGGAGCCAGAGGGCCGTGAACGACTGCACCACCTGCGCGCCGATGAACGAGCCGCCGCTCACGGGGTCGAAGGGGAACCGCAGCGTCAGCCCCACCACAGGATTGGGCAACAAACCCGCTTGCACGAGGTCGGCCCGCGACGCAGCGATGGATTCGACCTGACCGCGAATCTCGCGGTTGTTGCGGAGCGCCATCGCCACCGCCTGCTCGACCTTCAGCGGCGAGCGACCGTCCCACGCCGAGAGTGATGACTCCCACGGCTCGGTCCACACCGGTGTCACGCCTGAGCGCTCGGCGACGGTCGAAGCGGCCCGGTTGATGTCGGGCTTGGGGTCGAGCGAAGCACACCCGCCGACCACGGCGAGCAGCATGAGCACGGCGGGAACGAGTGCGCGAGTACGCCGTGATGTAAAACGGGGCACGGGGAAGGAACGCGGAATAGGGCGGAGCATCATGCGTGAACTCTCCAATCGGAAATCGCCCGGCGTCGCTCTCGCGGCGCAGGGCGTGTAATCGACTTACTTGTGGTCGTGGCCGCCGTCCTTCTTCTCGCCTCCGCCATGCTCGTGCGGCGCGGCCTCACCCTTCCCGTCGCCCTTGGCAACGCTGAACGTGAAGGGGACGGTGATGACCTGCTCCTTCGCGGTCGTGCCGACGTTGAACTGGGCCCAGCCCTTGTAGGTGCCGGGGACGGCAAAGTGGGCCTCGAAGTCCACCTTCGGCCCGCCCGATGTGTGGCCTTCGCTGTCGTGCGGATGCGAGTGGACGAACTCCTTGCGGTCCTCGCTGATGATGACCAGGTGCCCCATCGCGCCCAGGTACGGCGCGAGCGTCGTCACCGGCTTGCCATCCTTGGTCACGGTGTACGCGAGGTGCGTCGCCGCGCCGGTCTTGACCGGGCCGCCGGTGTCCAGCGAGACGGTGTACCCGTCCACCGTCTTGGGCGCGTCCGCGTCGATCTTGAGCGCCTTGGCTTCGGGGGCCGTGCCCGCGACCGTCACGGGCACAATCACGACCTGCTGGCCCACGCTCGGCGGAGTGAAGTCGTTGTAGAAAAAGAACTCGCCCGCGGCGGGGAAGGTGTAGGTGAAGGTGAACGTGCCGTCGGGCTGGATCTCCGGGTGCTCGTGCGCGTACCACGAGAGGTCCTTGCTGACCATCAGGAGGTGCAGGAGTTTCTCGTGGACGGTTTCAACCTTCTTGACCGCAAGGCCGGTGGGGTCCTTGATGGTGAAGACGAGCGTCGTCGGCTTGCCCACGGTGATCGCGCCGCCCACGGGCTTGATGTCCACCATGAACTTGTCGCTGGTCTGCTTCTTCAGGTTCATGGAGCAAACGGGGCACTTGCCGGGTTTGTCGTAGGTCTTGGCTCCCTCGCAGTGCATGGGGCAGAAGTACTTTGCGGGAGCGAACGCCACGAGCGCATCGGCCTGGGTCTTCATCTGCGCGTACGCGGCCTTGGCGGCGGCGGCATCCTTCTTCTCGCCCGCTTCATGCACGCCGTCGGCGGCCTCGGCGAGGGCCTTGCCCGCCTTGTTGATCTCCTTGACCTGAGCCTTCTCCACGCCCGAGCCATCCTTGAGCGCGAGCGCCCCGAGCGACTTGGCCAGCGCGCCGATCGCGTCGGACTGCTCGTGGGCCTCGTCAAGGTCGCCCTTGGCGATCAGCCCGTCGAGCGCGGCCATGCGCTCGCCGATCTCGCGCACCGCCGCGGCGTAGGAGTCGGCGGCCTTAGCCGGGGCGTGGCTGTGCCCATCGTCCTTGTGCCCGGGCTGGGGCTTATCGTCTTGGGAATGTTGGGCCAGAACAGGCGTGGTCCAGAACGCCGCGGCCGCAAGTGCCGCCAAGAGATTACTGACAGAACGCTTCTTCATTGATGAACTCCTTCAGTTGGCCGGCCCATCAGTCGGGCTGGGGCTTCCTGGGTTTGTGGCAGGGGCGGATGCACGGCCGTCGTCGCTGGCCCCTGCCGGAGGTGCGACGTGGTCACTTGACTGAACGGGAGCGGCATCGACTGTCCCGGATTTGGTTGGTTCGGTTGTGAGGGGAGTAGAGGTTGGCACTTGGTGGCCATGCTTTGCCACATACTCCTTTGCCAGCCGCTCCGCCGCGGTTTTGCCGAAGCGGTAGAAGACCGCCGGGGTCACGAAGAAATCGAGCAGTGTGCTGGTGATAAGGCCGCCGAGGATGACGATGGCCACCGGGTACAGGATCTCCTTGCCCGGCTCGCCCTTGCTGAGCACGAGTGGGATGAGTCCAAGCCCCGCCGTTACGGCGGTCATGAGTACCGGAGCGACGCGCTCCTGGCTGCCCCGGATGATGAGGTCCTTGCTCCAAGGCTGGCGCTCCTCGGTCATCAGGTGGATGTAGTGGCTGACCATGAGCACGCCGTTGCGCGTGGCGATGCCGGTGAGACTGATGAATCCCACCAGCGAGGCGACGCTGAACGGCTCGCGGGTGATCGCCAGCGCGGTTACGCTGCCGATGAGCGCGAAGGGGACGTTGAGCATGATCTGGGCCGCGACCATCCCCGAGCGGTAGTGGGTGTAGAGGATGACGAAGATCGCGATGAGCGAGCCGAGGCCGAGCACCAGCAGCAGCCGGGTCGATTCCTGCTGGGCCTCGTACAGCCCGCCGTACTGGATTGTGTACCCCTGCGGCAGTTGGATATCCATCGCGATGGACTTCTTGATCTCCTCAACGGTCGAGCCAAGATCGCGGCCCCGCACATTCGCCTGCACCACGATGCGGCGTCGGAGGTTCTCGCGGGCGACTTCGTTGGGGCCGAGCTTCTCGACCACCTCGGCCACATCGCGCAGGAGCACGATCGCGCCCGTGGGCGAGACCAGCCGTACATCCTGGAGCGCTGTCGGGTCGGTGCGATGACGGTCATCGAGGGTCAGCGTGATGTCGAAGGACTTGAGGCCTTCAAGTACCTGGCCCACGACCTTGCCCTTGGTGGCCGTCTCCATCGCGTCGGTGAGGGCGGCGGGCGTGAAGCCCACACGGGCCGCTGCCTCGCGGCTGACGGCGATCTGCAGTTGAGGCACGAGCACTTGTTGCTCGACCTGGAGGTCGGCGACTCCGGGGATGCCCTCCATCGCGGCCTTGGTCTGCTCGGCGAGTGTGCGCAGGGTGTTGAGGTCGTCGCCAAAGATCTTGATAGCCAGCTGAGCCCGGACGCCGGAGAGAAGATGCTCGATGCGGTGGCTGATGGGCTGGCCCACGCCCACATTGACGCCGGGGAAGACCGAGAGTTTCTCTTCGATTTGCGCAAAGACCTCTTCGCGCGGGCGGATGTCCTTTGCGGGTGGCGGAGTGCGACCGCTGGCAGATGGGAACTTCTCGGGGCTCTTGGCCTCTTCCTTGGTCCACAGGTCCACATCGATCTCGGAAGAGTGGACGCCCTCGGCGTGCTCGTCCTGCTCGGCCCGTCCGGTGCGGCGGCCCACGTTCTTCACCTGCGGGATCGAGAGGATGGCCTCCTCGGCCTTCGTCGCGATTCGGTTCGATTCTTCGAGCGACACGCCGGGCGCGAGCGCGAACGAGACGGTGGCGGTGCCTTCGTTGAAGGGCGGCAGGAACTCCGAGCCCAGCCGCGTCACCATGAAGAGTGCGCCCAGGACCAGCACACCCAACGAACCGAGCACCACGATCGGGCGCGGCATCGATATGGAGTACGACCTCAGCGCCAACCGCTTGCACACGCGGAGAAGCAGCCCGTCCTTGCCGTGCTCCATGCGCTTGATGCCCGGCAGCAGGTAGTACGCCAGCACGGGGGTGACCGTGAGGGCAACCAGGAGAGACGCGAAGATGCTCACGATGTACGCCGTGGCGAGCGGTGCGAAGAGCCGCCCCTCGATACCCGGCAGGAAGAATGTCGGGAGGAAAACGAGGTTGACGATAACTGTGCCCAGAATGATCGGGTTGCGGATCTCGCTGGAGGCGTCGAAGACCACGTCCACGATGGGCTTGGGATTGGCGGCCCGGCGATTCTCGCCCAACCGCCGGTAGACGTTCTCAACATCGACAACCGCGTCGTCTACCAACTCGCCGATCGCCACCGCCAGCCCGCCCAGCGTCATGGTGTTGACGCTCATTCCCAGCCAGTGGAAGACCATGAACGTGGTGATGAGCGACAACGGAAGTGCGGTGAGCGTGACAATCGTCGTCCGCACGTTCATGAGGAAGAGGATCAGCACGATCACGACAAGAATCGCACCGTCGCGGAGAGCCTCCACGACATTCCCGATCGACGAGTTGATGAAGTGCTCTTGCCGGAAGAGATCGGCGTTGATAGCAAGCCCCGCTGGGAGGGCGGGCTTGAGCTGTGCGAGCGTTGCGTCGAGCGCCCTCGTAAGCGTGAGCGTGTCCGCTCCCGGTTGCTTCTGGATCGCCATGATCACGGCGGGTGCGGCGTTCTCTGAACCGTCGCCGCGCTTGATCGTCGGACCAGCCTCTACAACCGTTGCCACATCTCGCACCAGAACCGCCCGCGGAGGCGCATCGTGGTCGCCGGCTCTGGTCGCCACCAGCGAGGAAGCAATGTCGTCCGCTGTAACGACGCGGCCGAGGTTGCGGACAACCAGCTCCTGCGCCCCGCTGACGAGGAATCCTCCGCCGGTGTTCTGGTTCGCCGCGGTCAATGCTCTTTCGACATCTTCGAGTGTGAGATCGAAGAGCCGCAGTTTGTCGGGATCGGCCTGCACGCGGAACTGCTTCAGTTCCCCGCCCATCACCGTCACCTGGGCGATGCCCGGGATGGAGAGGATGGCCGGCCGCAGCACAAACTCGGCTTGAGTCCGCACCTCCATCGGGGAGAGCGTCTTGCTTGATGCGCTGACCAGGGCGATCTCGCCCATGATGCTCGAAGCGGGAGTCATCACAGGGACGATCCCCGGTGGGAGTTTCTCCGCGACAGTGCCGAGCCGCTCGGTGACAACCTGGCGGTTGTACTTGGGGTCGGTGCCCCAAGCGAACTCGACGTACACGATCGAAAGTCCAAGCGCACTGCGGCTACGGACGCGCTCGACACCGGGAGCGCCGTTCACCGCTGTCTCGATGGGATAGGTCACCTGCGCCTCGACCTCCTCGGGCGCGAGACCGGGAGCCTCGCCGAAGATCGTGACGACCGGGCGATTCAGATCAGGCAGAACATCGGTGGGCGTGTTGAAGGTGACATAGAGGCCGTAGACCGAGACCAGCAACGCGCCGATGAGCACGAGCACGCGGTTGTGGAGTGATGATCGGATGATCCAGTTGAGCAAGGGGGAGTCCTTCCTGATCGGATGCCTGAAGCGGCTTGTTCGTTAGTGAGTGTGTCCGTGGCCGTCGCCGCTCTTGCCAGTCGTGGGGGCGGGCACGGCAGGCTCCGGCGCTCCCGGCACGAACCCTCGCAACTGAGACACACTGAACGCGCCGCTCACCACGATCACGTCGCCTGGCACGAGCCCCTGCTTGATCTCGACGATGCGATCGTCTCGCACGCCCGTAGCGACATCTCGCTTCTTGAAAGTCGCGTTTTCTCCCCTGCCTTCCTGCACGAAGACGTACTGCAGCGGACCTTCTCTGACGATGGCCGCCGCCGGCACCACCACCGCCGAGTCGTTGGTGCTCAGCACCACGGCGAGATCAACGAACTGCCCTTGCCTCAGGAGTCCTGTCGCGTTATCCACGTCGACGATCAAGTGCGCCGTTCGCTTCGTGGCGTCGATCACCGGACTGATAAAGCGCACCTTGCCCTCCGCGATCACATCACTCACAGCGCTCACGCCGCGCCGCACGCGGACCACGGCTTGCTGCACCGACCCGACTCGGTCGAGAAGTCCCTCAGGCAGTTCGCCTTCTACTTGCACGGCAGAGAAGTTCCCAATGGTCAGGATCGCCGCACCGGCACTGACGCCCTGACCGGCAACGGCGCTGCGGCTGATGACCACGCCGTCAATTGGGGAGGTGAACCGAACAAGCCCGGGCCGTGCTGCGTCGGCGAGTGCTTCGGATTCGGCTCCCCCGTTTGTGCTCGGCAACGTCCCAAGGAGCGCTTCGGCTGATAGCCGCGTGGTCTCTGCCTGTCGGCTGAGCGACTCGACTTCTGCCCGCGCCTGTGCGAGCGCAACTCCGCGAAGTCCGACTTCAGCGCGGAGTTTGAAGGACTCGGCCTTTCGCTGCGCCAGCAAGTTGGCCGAAACGCTTTCGCCGGCGCTGCTCAGACGCTGCACCTCCGTCTCGGCAAGCTCCGCCCCCGTTACAAGTGCAGGCACCTCAATCTCAAGCGACGCGACTTGCGACCGCGCGCGAGTGACCTCCGCCAGGAGCCGCTCGTTCTCGGCTTCCAAACGCTTGAGGTCGTACATGAGCCGCGCAATCTCGGGCGAGTCGATTTCGGCGACGGTCTGGCCGTTGGCGACCACGTCGCCCGGCTGCACAGCGATGGCCCGGACGACGCCCGCGTACTTTGGCGCTACGGCCGCCAACGAATCGGGTCGCGCACGAACCATGCCCGTGAGTCGGACCACGTCTTCGACCTGTCCGAAGTCCACCTCGGCTGTCTTGAGTCCGATTGCCAGGGCGGTGGCTTCGGAGACCCTCTTGGGGGCGTTGGGATCAAACGTTGCCCCGGTGGGCTTGCCATGTCCCTCGTGGGCGTAGACGGGAATCAGGACCGCCGCGGCGATGAGCGCCACTGCGCCGATCGCCACAGCCGCGCGTGAGCGTGCCATGCAAAATCTCCGGTTGGAATCAGATGAATTGGAATGTGTGTGCAATCACCGGGTCAGAAATGACCAATGACTACCACCGACCCTTCGATCCTCGCGCAGATGCTCATCTGGGAGGGGGCAAGTGGCACCAAAAAGGGGTGTTGCTACACGATGAGCGCGCAATGCAGGCGCAGCAGCGTTGTGGGTGGTCGTGCGGACACCCACAATCCTCGTTCAATCGCTCGGAACAGGGGCAGCGCCGACATGTCGGCGAACGCCGGGAACGAGAGGATGGCCACCAACACGGGCGTTGGCAGGTCCAAGTTCGACTTAGCGACCGTCAGCAGCGTGTTCTGCTTTCCGCAGGTGCAATCGTGATCGTCTTTATGGCCCGGCCCGCAGGGCGAAGAGTCCAGATCGATGCCTTCTTTGGAGGTGGATGCGTGATGGTCGGATTCGTGATCGTGTCCGTTCCCATCCGCATGCTCATGGGTGACCGGCTCGACCGTGGCGTGAGACGTCGCGGCATCACACGGTTCGCACGCGGTCAGCCCCATGCGTAGGTTGCAGCAGCAAAGGGGCACCGCCACCGCCAGAAGCAGAGTGACGAACAAACGGAATGTGCTGCTGCGGTGGAGCATGCTCGGGGGGAGTATATCGGCCCAAAGCTTCCTACGCCAGACCGGTAGTTTGGGTTCGCCGTCTCCCCGGCCAAGGCCTCGCGACTCGTCCCGCAAATGGAATTGTCGCGCGTCAACCGACCATTTGGGGCCATCTGGTTGAGTTTGGCAGCGAGAAACGGTTCGTGGGGTTTGGGGATACGGAGGTCATCGCGACCGACGCGGATTTCATGTCGGACCTCCGACATCATGCCAAGACGCGTCTCGCCACGTCTCGGTCTCTCTTAACCGATGTCAAAAAGGTGCCTTTCCAGACTCCCAGACGTGCCCAACCGGGGCCATGTCTACACGGGTCTCTCGGGGACCGCGGAACACCACTACGCACCCACTACTTGTGATCAGACAACGACCTGCAGTGATGCAGGTCGTTTCTTTTTTGGCGTTTTCGTCAACTTTTCACAAATCATTTTGGGCGAAGGCCACTGGTTCGCTCGGCTGCGACAAACACACGATTTTCCCCGGGTTCCTGCCCGCTTCAAAACAGGAAAGGTGGACGGCGCGCAATCGCGTGGCACAATGCGTTCAATGCCAGCGCTTAAAGGCAAAATCGCGGTCGTGACCGGTAGTGGGTCTGGCATCGGCCGAGCCATCGCGCTTTGTTTTTCCCAGGAAGGTGCCGTGGTCTTCGTAGCCGATCGTGACCTGCACGCCGCCACCGCTGTCGAGGCAGAGATCACTGCCCAGGGCGGACGGGCAACAGCTGTTTGCGTGGACGTTTCAGATGTGGCGTCTTGTGATGAGATCTGCGGACGGATAGCCGGTAATGGTGGGCGCTGTGACGTGCTGGTCAATAATGCAGGCGTTGGGCATGTAGGGACGGTGTTGACCACCTCGCCGGGAGACTTACAGCGAATGATTGCGGTCAACGTGCTCGGTGTTTTGCAGATGACACAGCGCCTCTTGCCCGGCATGATCGCAAGGCAAACGGGCTCCGTGATCAACATCGCGTCCATCGGCGGGGTCGTCGGGATTAAGGACCGATTCGGATACTGTGCCACAAAGTTTGCCGTCGTTGGCATGACCAAGTGCATGGCACTTGACCACGCTAAAACCGGTGTTCGCTTCAATGCCATTTGCCCGGCCCGTGTAAGTACCCCGTTTGTAACCAAACGCATCGCCGAATACGCAGACCCAGCCGCAGCCTATCGGGAGATGACAGAATCTCAGCCGGTCGGCCGTATGGGCACCCCCGAGGAAATCGCGAAAGCCGCGCTCTATTTCGCCGGAGACGACTCGGCCTTCGTGACAGGCAGCTCGTTTATCATCGACGGGGCATACAGCGCGGGGTGACCCGGATGCCGGCAGTTGAAGCGACATGTGAATGAGGACGCAAGATGAGATTCGCTGGCAAAGTGGTAGTGGTCACCGGAGGTGAGGCCGGCATTGGTTCAGCCACCATCACTCGCATGGCCGCGGAGGGGGCGAGAACGGTTTCACTGGATTTGAAGCAGACTGACCGTCACACCAGCCCCGACTGCCTGCGCCTCGTTTGTGATGTGAGCAAGGCCGCAGAGGTAGAAAGGGCCTTTGAGCAGATCAACCATGAGCTCGGCGGCGTTGACATTCTGGTGAATAACGCCGGCCTCCAACACTACGGAACGGTACTGGATACTTCAGAAGCAGAGTGGGATCACGTGATGGGCGTAAACGTGAAGAGCGCATTTCTCTGCGCGAAAAGTGCAATCCCGATGATGCTGGCGCGTCGAGGCGGGGTCATAATTAACCTGTCAAGCGTTCAGGCATTTCACACGCAAAAATCAGTGGCGCCGTACACCACCAGTAAGACAGCCCTGCTGGGCCTCACCCGCAGCATCGCCGTCGATTTCGCACCCACCGTACGCTGCGTGGCCGTTTGCCCGGGCACGGTGGATACGCCGATGCTGCGCCGGGCAATCGGCTTATCCCCTGATCCGGAGGCTGTTTTCGCCGAGTGCCAGCACATGCATCTGGGACAGCGCGTCGGCACTGCCGAAGAGATCGCGGGCCTGATCGCCTATCTTGCCAGCGATGAAGCTTCGTTCATCAACGGCCAGTACATCCGGATCGATGGCGGACTCGGCATTTCCATCGGCGGGAGCAAGCAATCGTGAAGATCACGCGGATTCGACCAACCACAGTCACTGTTCCCCTCGAAGCGCCCTTGCGACATGCGGCCGGGTGCCATTGGGGCAGGTTTGTCCGCACCATTATCGAAGTTGACACTGATGAGGGGATCACCGGTCTGGGAGAAATGGGCGGGGGCGGTGAAAGTGCGGAGTCAGCATTTCGCGGTCTTGAGCGATATCTGGTTGGACACGATCCGATGCGGCTTGAAGAGCTGTACTGGAAAATTTGCAACCCCACGGCCTCCCTCTACAACAATCGCACACAGGTTCACGCCGCGATCGAATTTGCCTGTATCGATATCATAGGAAAGAAGCTGGGCATCCGGGCATCAGACCTTCTGGGCGGCGCCCTCCGTGAGGAGATTCCCTTTGCCAGTTACCTGTTCTACCGCCATCCCAACGAACTGACGGGTGCCGGTGGCGAAGACACCCCGGACAAAATGGTTGCCCATTGCCGCGATCTAAAAGAGCGCTACGGCTTCACGACGCATAAGCTGAAAAGCGGTGTTTTTCGGCCGGAGTACGAACTGGAAGTTTTCCGTGCACTCGCCGCCGCCTTCCCGAATGACCGGCTACGCATCGACCCCAATGCCTCGTGGTCAGTGGAGGATTCCATTTCCATCGGTCAGCGCATTGAAGGCCTGCGAAACGATTATTACGAAGACCCCTGCTTCGGCATTGAGGCGCTTCGCCGCGTGCGTGAGATGGTTCGCATACCCATCGCAACGAATACAATCGTGGTCAATTTTGAACAACTATCTGTGGCCATCAAAGGTGGTGCAGTCGACGTAGTCCTGCTCGATACCACCTTTTGGGGCGGCTTGCGGCAGGCATGGAAGGCAGCGGTTGTTTGCGAAGCAGCCCGGCTTGGCGTGGCGGTGCACAGCAGCGGCGAACTCGGTATCCAACTCGCCACGATGCTGCACCTCGGCGCGGTCCTCCCGAATTTGTCGTTTGCCGCCGACGCCCACTACCACCACCTGATGGACGACATCATCGTTGGTGGCCCGATGAAGTTCGTGAACGGTGCAATCCCCGTCCCCGCCGGACCCGGCCTGGGAGTGGAGCTGGATCACGACAAACTCGGAAAATATTCGGACCTCTATCGATCTCTAGGGGGTTATGCCTACGACCGCGATCCTGCGCGTCCCGAGTGGTATGCAACCGTACCGGAACGCCGGTGGGCCCCAGAACCGAAGGGCGGGCGATAAATCATGACACTCTCCACACGACGAGCCAGCATCTTTTGCGAAGGACTGGACCACCCAGAGTGCGTCTGCTCCGACCGAAATGGCACGCTGTACACCGGCGGCGAAGCCGGCCAGATCTACCGGATCAGCAAGGATGGAAAGAAAGTAGATCAGATTGCGTGCACCGGTGGCTTCATTCTCGGCGTGGCGGTCAGCCCTGACGGCCGACATCTTGCCGTCTGTGATCTGATCAACAAGTGTGTCTGGCGGCTCAATCTCAAGACGCTCAAACTCAAGGCGCTGACGGTCGCTCCATCGGCTGCCGGCGGGCCACTTTCGATTCCCAATCATCTGGCATTTGCCGAGGACGGGTCGCTTTACGTCACGGATAGTGGCGCATTCAGGGAAGTTTCAGGCCGCATATTTAAGTTCAGCCCACAAGGGCACGGCGACGTCTGGCACAGCGGGCCGTTCAACTTTGCCAACGGCATCGCCCTCTCACCGACGCGCGACGCCGTCTATCTTTGCAGCACCTGGCTGCCTGGCGTGGAACGTGTGGCGATCCGGCCAGACGGAACGGCTGGCCGAAGAACTGTATATGTGCGTCTTCCCAAGTCGCTACCCGACGGCCTCGCATTCGACGCGGCAGGAAACCTTTATGTGTCGTGCTATGCCCCGGCCCGCATCTATAAGGTCCGCCCTTCCGACCGTCGCCCCGACGTTCTGATTGAGGACTGGGAGTGTCATCTGCTGTCCAACCCCACCAACATCGCATTCACTGGCGAGAATTTCGACCAGCTGATTGTCGCCAATCTGGGTCGGTGGCATCTCACGCGCCTGGACCTTCGGGCCAAGGGTAGCCGCCTCCCCTGCCACAAATAGTCACGGTTTCGCAACGGGCGGAGTAACACTCAGTGTCAGCTGAAGTTCCCTCGATGCCTTGGGTGCCACCTCCGCCTTCAGTTCGTAGACGATGTTGAAAATCCTAGCCACGTCATCCACGCCCGCGACGCTCACAACGCTCTGGCCGCGTTTGAAGACTGCAGCCGTGTCGGGGGCAAATGTACCCACCTGTTCAACCAGATCTGCCATCGCAAACCGAACCGGCAGGGCTTCGGCCGAATGGTTGTCTACCGTGATGACGATTCGATCGACCGCAAAACGATAGGTAACGCTTGAAGCCCCATCGGAGAAGCGGACCGCCTGCGGCCCCATCTCTGTGCAGTTCAGCAGCTTCCTGGGGCCCCAGCCACTCGACAATATGAAACCGCCCGTCATGTCGCAACTGAGCATCTGCTGCCCGTCCACTTGAAGACTCGTCAACGAACCGTAGCCATCAATGGTTGCGCTATACTTTTGCGTCACGACCCGTCGAACAGGCAGGGCAAGCTGAACTTCACACATCGGCTCCTGTGGCTTCGTATCTGTCCGAAACGGCGGTGCGGGCAATCTCTCCTTGTTGTAGAGGCTCGCGACTGGACTGGCTTCCCATGCGTAGCGGACGGTCTTCGGTTCCTTCACCAATTCGCTTTGGACCCTCACGGTCGACGGGCCCGTGATGCTCCCGCTGGCTGCCATATACACTCCGTCGCTCCCAGCCACTGCGAAGCCCGGCAGATGATCATCTCTCCCGACCAGGCTCGAACCCATCGTGTCGAAGTGAACGACCATGCCCGACCCTTCAACGCTGGCAGAGGCAAAGACCGGCCCCGAAGCGACAATTGATTCGCCATAACTCCTTTGACGCGCCAAAAGCGCAAGACGCTCACCGACCAGTCGCTTATTCCGAGGATGGAGGTCATAGCCGTCCGGCGTGTCGATCGTCACGGCCATCGCCACCCCTTCCGTGGTCGCCGCCACTTTCGCCTGCGCGTCACGCATCCATTCAAAGCCGAAACCCTCCCATGGCTCTAAATAGTTCGGCAGCTGGACGATGTAGAACGGCAGCGTCGCGCTCTGGAAGTCAGTCCGCCACTTGGTAATCATGGTCTTCAACATCGCCGGGTAAGTCGCAGCTTGGGCGGTGTTGCTTTCCCCCTGATACCACAACACACCTTTGAGATTCAGGCCCGCCAGCGGAGCGATCATCCCATTATAAAGCTGGGTCGGCTTGATGTTGAAAATAGAGTCATGCAAATCCTCGGGCTTGAACGACGCAGCCAGCGTCTCCTGAGGCATCCAACCTTCCACCCGCGTGCCGCCAAATGAACTGTCAATCAAACCGATTGGCACGTCCTTCAACGCCGGCGATTTTTCGACCAAGGCATTGGCAAAATAGAGCGCCACTGCCGAGAACTCTCCAGCCGCCTTTTCGTCACCGTGCGACCATTCAGCTGTAAACGATCGCGTCATGTCCTTCGCAGGCGCCTTCGGCACCAACAAAAGCCGCAGGTTTGGATATTGGGACACCTTTGCCGCCGTCTCGTGCCCGCCCACCGACTCTTTTAGCTGAAACTGCATATTGGATTGGCCGGAGCAAAGCCACACGTCTCCAAATAGCACATCCTGATGTGAAATGCTTGCACCGGCAGTTGAGATGGTCAGCTTGTGGGGGCCGCCCGCCTTCATCGCCGGGAGCATTGCCTTCCAGCTCCCTGTCGCATCAGACTTGGCTTCGGCCACGCCAGCGCCATCAAGTGCAATTCCTACCACCGCACCCGCCGGAGCCATACCCCACACCCGTACAGGTTGGTCACGCTGAAGCACCATGTGATCGCCAAAGGGCGACGCCAACTGAAGCTTGATCATGGCCTCCGGCGTAGAACCCGCGGGGGCGGTTGCGGCAGCAAGTACAAGAGGCAGGATCATGAATCTTAGGGAGAAGGGGGTCATCGGTATCTCTTTTGAAAAACTAAAGGCGCCAGCCATCGCAGACGCAGGAAAAACCTAGCTCGGCCCGTTTGGCGAGGGCGTGGCCGTGGATAAACCTTTCGGAGGGTCCGGCAGCTTCAGACTGGGGTTTCCCAAATCCAGACGATACATCAGCTGGTTGTATTCATAGTTCGGGATCTGAAACTTCGTGCCGGAAAAACTGTTCGTATACGTTCCCTCAAAGTGAATGATCCGCCCACCCTGCTGACTCAGGTAGGGGTGCATCACAGGGTTATAAAGGTCCATGTTCCAGTCTTTGATGGTATGGGTGGCAACCTTTTTTGCAGCCTTCCATGGGCCTTCGGGCGACATGGCTTCCGCGTACCAGATTTCGCCAAGGTACGATGTCCCATCCATCTCCACACCGATCATGACCCATCGTTTTCGATATTCATTCCAGTAGACCGATGATCCGTGCAGGGCGACAGTCTTGCCGGTGGCCGCGTCTGTCAGGTCGAACGGGCATTCTTCCCGTTTCAGATTGCCCGATTTCAACAGTTGCTGAAGCGATCTGGCAGTGAATGGTTGCACGCCCTTGCGCCAACGCCAGATCGCTTTGCCGTCACTACCGCGCTCAATCGTCTGACCCTTACTGTCGCTCATGCAAGTAAAGATCTCGTAAGACTCCGGATCGCCAAGGTCCTTGAAGGTGGCGGGCACGCGCACCCAGGGGTACGGAGAAGCGCCATAGAAGTACTCCACGCCATCCACAACCGCACGCAGTTGGTGATTCAAATTGACACGTGCGTCCTCCAGCTTAAACGTCTTGTAGTGTTCGAAGACCTCCTTGACATCGTTGTAAAGAACAAGGCCCTGCTCCACGATCGAGAGATTTGCCTCCGCCCGTACAAAGTGGGCCATCAGTCGATCCTGCCCGTTGTCGCCCTTGACCACCAACAGCGAATCCAGCCAGATGGGCCTCGGTTCTTCCGAGATCCTGCACATTTCCTTTGTAAACCCGTTCTCTGCATTGCCGAAGTACTCGTAGTTCACACCCACGGACGGATCCAGGCCACCTTCGGCAGGAAGCGTGACACGGGCCGCCGTGACCGCGAAGTTGCCGAGCGGGTGCTGGATGCGGTTCGTATCACCCCACAGCCAAAAAATGGCACCCTTGTAAACAACGGCGTACGCCGTGTCCTGACCAACAACTGAAGCATTGATCGCCCCCTGCTTGATGGGTGCTTCCTTGCCCAGAAGAAGCGTATCCCGGTAGATACCCTGACCGGTTGCGCGGTAAATGCGCTCTGCCAGATTGATCCGGCGAATTTTCAGCACGGCTTCCGTTCCCGGAACCGTCTTCAGAGAGGCGCCGTGGAAGGTGAACGACTCCGGAACATATTCATAGCCCGGGCTGGTAATGCCGAACCAGATGTCCCGGCCCATCAGACCCGGTTCCAGAAAGGCAACCCGGCCGGCGCTGTCCGTGTAGTACGTCGCCCTGCTGACCGTCTGTAGCGCAACCAGCGGCACGCCGCGACCGGTGGCCTCATCAACAATCCGGATGCCGAAATACTCTTGCGGTGTGGCCATTGCTTGGGCGGTAAGAAGCAGGACGGTCAGGCATACGACAATCTTTTGCATAGCGGCATTCTTTCCGCTTCTGTGCCCGACCCGCAAGGCCAATTGTGCCAATCTTCTGGCACCGAATGCAGAAGACCCAAACGCCTTTGTGCCGATGTACAGTCCTGCGAGAAGTGCCCGACCCCATGGAACCAAAAGCGCAATGGCGAGTTCGAGCACCCACTCAGGCAGAGCGGATGGCCTGCTGGATGCTACTGCCTGAAGTCGACCCGGGCGTCCAGGACTTGCAGTTACTGGTCGCCCTCGACGAAACCGGCACAAAAGTGATCGGCGCCGCGGCACTGGGATGTGAAACCCGCCCTCCTCACCACGAGCGGTGGTATACGGACCTGCATGTTATCCTCCCTTACAGGAAAAAGGGCGTCGCCACGGCCCTCCTTGATCGCATCATCGCACTGTCAGACCTGCACTCCATCGCCGCCATAGATAGCTGGGGTTGGGCCGAAGAAGGCAGTACCGCTGAAGAGGCGTGGCTGAAGTTTGGCTTTTCCATCGCTCAGGACAAACATGAGTTTTTTGGCAAGGTCCAGTCGGTCATAGACGGCACGCGCCAGCTTCACGAGCTGTCCGTCAAGCGGGGTCGTATCCCGCCAAATGCCCGGATCATACCGCTGAAAGACGCCGACAAACTGGCCGTGGCCCGCCTTCATGCTCGCCATCTGGGAGGTACAGTCGAGCGACTACTCCCCATGATGGATTCCTCCACCAGCGATGCCTTCGACTGGGATCGCTCACCAATCCTCGTCCTCGACGACAAGGTTGTCGGGTGCGTACTGGTTCGAATATATCCGGCCGAACAGCTCTCCAGTTGCGATGCCGTCATTGTCGAGCAAGGCATCCGCGGAGGGTGGGCCAGTGTCTGGTTGCGTTATGAAGCCGCTTTGTGGAGCCACAACGCAGACTGCGTGACTGTTCGCTTCCACGCAATGGCCCAGCACAAGGATACTCAGCACGTCAGCAAGAGGCTGGGTAGTACACGCACTAAGACGTTTCATTCATTCCGGCGGGTGCTCGCAGCGGGGCAAGTAACTGCCGCCGTGTCCGCTGCGACATCATGATCCTGTTTGCGTGAAGCGTCATAGCTCTCGCTTTCGCCGGATCCTTCAACGGGCCCAGATACAGTTCTGCCAGCTTCCGATAGGACGGTAGAAACTGTGGCGCTACGGCAATGCACCTCTGCAACGCCATTTCAGCCCGCAGGGGCTCTTCCATTCTCACGAGTGCCAATCCCAGGTGGTAGTGCGCATCCGCCAGATCCGGCCTGATAGCCGCTGCCGCCATGGCAAACTCCGCCGCGGGCTGCACTTCCCCCAGACCCAAACAAGCCCGGGCCAGCCCCGCCCACCCGTGTTCGCTGCGATCATCAGCCGCAACCGCACGTGTGAACGCTGCCTTCGCACGCTCCCACTCACGTAATCGCAAACACGCACGCCCCACGTAAACTTCCAGCAAAGGCGAGTACATCCCCGACTTTATCACCTGATCAAAGTGCTCCAAAGCCACTGCCGGCTGACGCCGGGCCAACGCCACAACACCCTTACCCAACTGCACCAACGGCCCGCGATATCCTTTGTTCCATAGGCCCTCGACCAAATCATCCATCGCTTGCGTTTGCCCGTTGCCGGCATAGGCGTCGAATAGCGCCTTGGCGTAGACAAGCCGGTCCGGGTGCCGTCGGCTCAGGTCCTCCAGAATGGCTACCGCTTCGGTCGGCCGTTGCGCTTCAAGCAGCGCCCGCGCAAGGTTGTAACGATTCCGGTCAACCACCGACTGAATACCCTTTTCCCAGCGGTCGACCGATGGCCGCTTGTAGCCAAGCTCCAAAAGATGGGCGATCACGTTTTCCGTCTCAGAGTTTTCCGGCTGACCCTCGGGTGCGGGAGGCTGGCGGACTGAAGTCCCTGCAGCCAACTCCCATGTGTCAACCGTGGCAACCGTGCGGTGCCCTTCAATCAGAGCCTCCGATAAAACGCGTCCTTCCATATCGCGGCCAGCGGGTACCCCCAGCAGAGACAGCGCAGTAGGCAGCACATCCAGGATGGTTGCACCGTCCAGAAACTCCTCGTGCTTCACAGCCGGTCCGGCCATCACCAGAACACCCGTGCGTCGGTGCCATTCTTCAAGGTCTTCCGCATTTTGTGGCGCGTGATTCGGCCGCCCGCTGCCCGATACGTACCCGTGGGCTGACACAACCATGACGTTGGTATCCGGCCCGGCAATCTCAAGCAGCCGCCCCAGCATCATGTCATGAAACTGGTAGGCCTGGTCTACAACTCCGCCATACATTTCGACGTCTGCTGCCACAACGTGCGCCGACCTCGGCGCACAATATTCCATGAACGAACGCTGCAACTGGGCGATCCCGGGAAAGTGCACAACCAGCGCAGCCCACGCCTGATCCTGCATGCAAAACGTCGCGACCGAGTGGGTGGTGGCCGTCTCCGCCAACGAGAGACTGAGCGGCACAAGCCGCGAATCCCGGGCCTGATCAATCCCTCGTGCCTTTGGAATGAACGAAAGATACGCGTCAGGATCGAGCTGATCCGGCCTGACGAGCATTTCCGAGAGGCGATCCGTCAAGTCCTCGGGAAAAACCAACCGCGTATCCCTTGGCGGCGGACACACGACTTCCCGAATAAACTCTCGTGATACGCTCACACCCAGCACCTGCTCGGCAGGGCACGATGCAGGAAATCCGATGCTGATCGACGGCCGCCCCGCACTCGAAAGAATCTTCCAAATCGCCTGCCGCCTTCGTGTCGAACTTTGTGTATTCCGGATCTGCCCGATGTCCCGAGTATCAGGTTCATAGGCCGACAAGATGCGGTGCACGAATGACCGCGACCCCGTCAACAGAGTGTTCCAACTTACCGTCGCATCGTACGGCTCGAAGACGACCAGCGGACCACCTACGCCCCTATCGATCAAACCCTTCAGATGCGGCATCCGGCCCGCTTCGATCAGCGGAGACATGACGGCCCAATCCGCGGCGTCCCATCCGACGACTAAAAGCTTGGGGCTCACTCCAGTTGACATAGTTTGTCACCTTATCGTCCAAAACAAGACCCGCCGTCACCCGGAAGGGTGACGGCGGGCTGGATGATATCGCGAATCAGATGATTAGCGGGCTTTGCGGCGGAGCAGTGCAGCAGCACCCAGTGCAAGGCCAGCCAAACCCGTCGGCTCCGGCACCGAACCGGTGTCGCCCGTAAGAATAGCAGCCCCGGTATCTTCATAGCCGAAGCCCGTGACCACGCCACTGACGTCGGTGAAGTCGGTAAAGTCGACGGCGATCCAGCCGTAGTAATCCTGACCGGCACCACCGAGCTTGAACCGAACACCGACATACTCGGGGTTACCGAGCAAGTTGTCCGGGTGGAAGTTACCCGACGGGCCTGCCTGGCCATTGCCCTGCTTGCGTTCGTCGTAAAGGCTGACGCTGCCACCAGAGGAGGTCAATCCATCGAAGTTGGAGTCGAGTGAGCTCGAAGGCCCGACGAGCGTATTGCCGGTCAGCGAAGCGATTCGGTTGCTGGGCACGTCCAGCACGAAACGGTTCGTGGAAGCCAATCCGGCCAACGATCCCTGCTTCAGATCGACAAAGTCTTCGCCGGCAGAACTGCGACCGTGCTCAATCTGGTAGTCGGCGATTCCGTCGCTGTTGAAGTCCACGTTGGCGTCAACCGTCGTGGGGTTGAAAGGCAGGTTCACACTCTGTGCGACAATCGCACCGTGCGCAGACGTTGCGGCGATCACCGCTGCGGTCGCAGCACCATATGCAGCAAACTTTTTCTCGAGCGTATTCTTCATCACGTTGCCCTCCTGTTTTAGTCCGCGTGTCGCGTCCTCCGACAACCGTCCAATTCCACGCACGCGTCCCGTCTCCTCACAAATCACGCCTAGGCTCCGGCCTATGCTGTCTTACCATCATGATACATTTCGTGATGCGGTCCACCACGTTTCGTGCATCCATCTCCGCCTGCTGTGCAAGAAGTTTACCGCTGAGACAATCGTTTATAATGGGATGATTTCACATTTCAAACGAATGCAAATATGTGGTTGCGTGCATTTAACTATTGCACAAACTGCGTGGTGGTGTTGTATGGCCTGTGCGGGTTGTGACGGCGGTAATAAGCCGCCACTTCTCACGCAATCGCTCGACAGGAACCGGCACATTTTCCGACCTTCGTGGAGCACGAAGCAGCGCTGTCAAAATAGGAAAGGGCCAGCCCTCATCCGGGCCAGCCCTCTCTGTCTACTAAAAAGGACGCTTTGTTCGCAGGCTGGTCTCTACGGGCTACGCGATCTCGCACAAGCCTACCTGACTCAAACATCCGCCCTAACTTCTCAACCCATTACCGGCGACGACCACCCACAACGAACCCGGCCGCAAGAGCCATGAGGGCCATACCTGTCGGCTCTGGAACCGACCCCCCCGCCCGCAACGCCGGCCCCTGCAAACCATAAGCGTTGTTGATCAGAAAGAAGTCCGTGTCGTCGACCGTACCGCTGTAGTCAACGTCGCCGTTGACCCAACCAGTCAGGCCGTTGCCGTATCCGTTATTAACCAGGAAGAAGTCCGTGTCATCGACAAGGCCATTCAAGTCGGCATCGCCAAAGTACGTGAACTTCACCAGCACATCCGTCAGCCCGACATTCACACCGTCAAAAGTGTCATAAAGCGTGCTGCCATCGATATTGTTTTGAATCACGCCAACGGCATAGCGAAGCTGGCCAGCCGCATCGGCTGCGGCCACGCCGCTGGTCAGTCCAACGCCGGCAAACAGACTTCCACCGTTCTGGCCTGCTCGTGCCATGTCAGACACGTCGACAAGGCTGCCATTACGGATCACCACATCGCTGTTGCCCACGTCCAATGACGCGGTATAGGTCCTTGCTCCCAGCGATCCGCCATCGTTGGCAAGCGTCAGTCCTTCCACAATGCTGACAGTGTGGGCCGCTGCAGGCAGGCTCACGGTGCCGCTGTTAATCGCAAGTGCACCACCCGCAAACGACCGGACGGCCAGGCTGCCGGTTCCCGTCTTCGTAAGACTCGTAGCAGAGGTTCCCGTCACCGGCGCAGCAAACTCAAACGATGCCCCATCGGCCACTATGACAGTGATCGAATCAGTCAGCGTCGTAGCCATGCTGATCTTGTGTGCCCCGCTGACAACGTTCACTTTCGAACCGTCAGAGTTCGTCAGCGTCAGCGCGCTGCCCGTCAGGTTGTACGTATTGGGGCTGTCAAAATAGAGGGAGCCCAGGGTCAACGGTGAACTTGAATTGACATTCACAGTGCCCGCAGCAATCGGCGTCGTGAAGTTCGCCGATGCCCCGGCACCGCCCGGCACAATGCCGTTCTTCCAGTTGCTCGCCAGCGAGAAGCTGCCCGAGACCGCCGACGCCCACTTCGCACCGGTCTGCCCGGTCAGAATCGACGCGCCAGAGTCTTCATACCCATAACCCAGCACATGCCCCGCGACATCGTCTTTGTTGTCGAAGTCCACGGCTATCCAGCCGTAATAATCCGGCCCGGTCGTGCCAGCCTTGAATCGCACGCCGATGTACTCGGGATTACCGACAATGTTATCCGGATGAAAGTTTCCCTTCGGGCCGACAGGATTGTTCTTGGTCGGGTTCCGCTCGTCGTAAAGATAAACCTGGCTGCCCGCACCCGAGTAATCAAGATGGTTGTCCAGCGGGCTCGAGGGGCCGACAGTCGTCCCCACCGCAAGATTGGACAGGGTATTGTCGGTGGCAAGGTTGTTGACCACAAACCGGTTGGTCGTTCCCAGATTGCCGTAGCTTGCTGACTCGCCTTGCTTCAGATCGACGTAATCACGCTCGGTCTCCGGCTTCCCCGCTGCCTCGCCGCGAAGCAGTGAATAGTCGATCACTCCATCGCTGTTAAAATCCATCCGCGCTTCAAGTGTCGTCCGATCAAACGGAAGGTTGACCTCTTTGTTGATGACCCCGGCCTGCGCCGACATAGTCCCGGCCGCCGCCGCCACCGCACCCGACGCATAACAAGCCCACTTATTTTCGATAGATCGCTTCATCTGTTTTTCCTCCTCGATGGCACCTACGGAACCGACACGATATCGATTGCCCACGGGTCAGCGCAGACACCGCCTGCCTGAGCCCTGACCATCAATATCCGACATGTTCGCACCGGGGTCTACCACGTTTTGTGCACACCCCCACCCCCTGTGTGCGGCGACCGTTCGGCTGCGTACAACCGTTTTCTTACCCGGATTCAGACGATTTGCCGAATTCGGACCACCCAGCCTAGCCATCCCTGACAACATATACTTGGCACGATTTGCCATCATCGCGACATGCCCAAATGGCACTCCAGTTCGAAAATCGCCCAAAAAGCCCTAAATCCGACACGCCCGGCCAAGAGGCTTCGCAGTTTCCTGATAACCTGTGATCCCCCCAACCGCCCCCGCTACCCCTTCATTCCCGTGACCGTCACACCCTCAATGAAGTACCGCTGGAAGAGAAAGAAAATCAATACCACCGGCAGCGTCATCAGCAAGTTGCCAGCCATGATCAATGACCAGTCATCCCCCGAGTCCAACCGCATTGAAAACAGCCCCAAGCTCAGCGGAAACTTCGCCTGGTCCCGCAGCATGATCAGCGGCCCCATAAAGTCATTCCACGCCCCCATAAACGTCATGATCGCTATGGCTGCCAATGTCGGCTTCACCTGCGGCACGATCACGTACCACCATGTCTGCAACGCACTCATCCCGTCAATCTTCGCCGCCTCATCCAGTTCCCGCGGGATGGTGCGCATGTGCTGAACCATCAGGAAGATGAAAAATGAGTTGCCCAGCCAGGCAACGATCCATAACGGCGTGAGCGTGTTGTACCAACCCAGCGACCGCCAGATCAGGAACGACGGAATCATGGTCACCTGCCCCGGCAGCATCATCGTGGCCAGCAGGATTCCCATGGCCACCGACCGGCCGGGCCAGTTCAGTCGAGCGAACGCGTAGCCGACGAACGCAGACGAGAACAGTGCGCCCCCCAACTGCAGTACGACTAGTTCCACACTATTCAGCAGGTAAGTCCAAAAGGGGACGGACTTAAACGCGCGGGCATAGTTACGTTCAAGCTTCCCGTAGACAGCGCGGACCGTCGAACTGGGACTCAGCGTCAACGTCACCGACGCACGCGTTGGCCCCAGACCCGCTGCACGTTCCGTCGGCCGAAGCGCCACCCAATTCCTCGGCTCCAGCGTCTGATCCTGAAACGTCGGCGGCTGAAAGATGATGCTGGCACCGCGCGACTCGGCAACATATGTGGACTGTTCCGACACATACCGCTGTTCCCCCAGTTGCACCTCTGCGTTAATCCGATTCCAAGACGCATCACCCACATACGAAACGATCAGACGGTGCAGCTCTTCTGGAGTAACAGTCGCATCAAAGTCGTATCGCACCACGACCGGCGCCGATGAAGGGTTGGCGAAACGGTACCGCAGCATCAGGCCATTTCCTCCGATCGGCACGAGGTCCGCGTCTCCCGCCAAGACTTTCCACTCACCCGCCTGCCCCGGCTCCCCAACCTGCACAACGTGACCCGTCAGAGATCGAATTTGCACCCCGGAAAGTTCCAGCCGCGACAATCGGTCAGCCAGTAAAGCCGACAGTTCCGCATTAGTGACTCCGTCACGGAAGGCAGCCACAACCGTTCCATCACCATCGGCCCGAGTCCAGAGTCTGGCATCCAATCGGCTCAAGCCGCGTGTAATCGCTTCGGTCTCCGCAGCCCGGTAAAGCTTCTCCCCCGAGTCTGATGGCGTCCCCAACGGAAGCGGTAACTTCGACATCGACGCCTCCACCACCTGCGTCAACTGCGGCAATATCCCGTTCCATCGCGCCGCAGAAACTCCAGCCGGGCGCTCGATCGCCGCCGGCTCCACCACATACGGTGATACACCGCAAAAAGTCGGCACAGAGGGAAATAAGGCCGTATTTGTAGCCTCGTCATCAGTCTTCAGACTCATCCCGATCATCCACAGGAACGGGAGGACAAAGAGTCCAGCAAGCGTGATCAGCGTGAGATGGATAACCCAATGATCCACCACCAGCCGCCACAAACGCGATCTCAACGGCCGCTGATAATGAAGGGGCAACACGCTCGTCGCATGGCGAACATCAGGTACGGTCATAGTGCACCCACCTCTTGCTGGCCCAAAGCTGAAAGAGCGTCAGCGCCAAAACGATCAGAAACAAAATCCACGCCAGCGCACTGGCGTACCCCATGCGGAAATACTGAAATGCATTGCGGAACAGGTAGTACGCGTAGAACAACGTTGAATCTGCCGGGCCGCCCGACGTCATGACATAGGCCTCTGCGAAAATCTGCATGGTCCCAATCACACCAACCACCGCATTAAAGAGGATGTACGGGCTGAGCATCGGTAGGGTCACATGCCGGAAGCGCCCCCAGACACCCGCCCCGTCAATCTCTGCCGACTCATAGAGCTGCCTCGGAATCGACTGCAACCCTGCCAGCCAGATGATCATCCCCCCGCCCGCGCCCCAAAGACTCATCAGCACAAGCGACGGCTTGCTCCATGCCGGATCCTGCAGCCAGCTAGGTGGCTCAAGCAAGACCTTCGTACCAAACATCCAGCCCACACCGCCCGCCACCCACTGCACCGGGGGCAGCGCGAAAATCCACGCGAGGAACGTATTGATGGCCCCATAGCTCGGGTTCAGCAGCATGACCCACAGCAGCGACGCCGCAACAACCGGCACAATCGAAGGCACAAAGAAGGCCGTCCGGTAGATGCCCATCCCCCGAATGGGTCTGTTGAGCAACATGGCAATCAACAGACCCAGGCCCATCAGCAGTGGCAGGCGCATCACCATGAATGCCGTGTTCGCAAGGCTGGTATAAAAAACATCGTCCGTCAGGATACGATGGTAGTTTTCCAGCCCGACGTACCGTGCCGGGCTCAGCACGTCGTAGCGAGTGAAACTGGTAACCACACTGAACAGAATGGGCCCACCCGTCAGAAAAATCAGGCCCAGAAACCACGGCCCGGCAAACATCAGTGCCGAGCCCACCTCGCCAGCCCTGTAACCGTGCGACCTGCGATTCCGCCGATACGCCACAACCATCGCAACGGCCGCTGCCACCAAAAGGGCCGCATACCCCCAGAGGTACCAGCCCCAAGTCACCTCATTGGGCGGGGGCGGCTGAAGAAAAGTATCAAGCTGGGTCTGCGCCGCCTCCCCCATCATCGCCAGCGTATTTTTTACTTCATCGTCCTTATTGGGGTATCGACCGGCAAACTTGTGGTTGATGGCGGTGTCCATCGCTCTTACCTGCTGATTCCACAGCACCTGCCCAATGGGCGACGGCGGACGAACCCGCGCATTGGGTAACATCTCACGGATGACGGCATAGGCCTGCTTTACCCGCGGCGGCACGGTCGGGTCTCCGGTCACCCATTCCTTCTCGATCTCCTCAAACAGTTTCCGGTTGGCCTGCGGCTCCGGCAGGTAAAGCCTCCCCTCGGCCGCCATCGACTCCCGGTTGGCCTGCTGAATGAAGCGGTACGTGTTCCTGCTGACCAGGAACTGCATCAGCTTGAACGCGCCCTCCGATTGCTGCGCCGTCGCCGGAATGATCAGCGAGAATCCCCCCGCCCAGGTGATCGGCTTGTCCCCGGCGGCCAGCCGGTCGGCCGGAATCGGCGCAGGCGTGCACAAAAAATCCATCCGTGGGTTCCAGTTGATCATCTGCTGAAGTGCCCACGTACTGTCGATCTTCAGCGACACCTGACCCGTCAGGAACGGGTCCAGCCGTCCCCCTTGAAACCCCGACTGAAACGCATTCACCTTGGCCGCCCCACCAAGGTCGTCATAGATATCCACCATGAACCGCAGAGCCCGTCGCACCTCCGGCGAGTCCAGCGTGACACGGGTCCCATCAGCGGTGAGAAACGTCCCACCCGCCTGCCACGAGTACATGTACAACCAACTGTTCCCGTAGTTCGGTGCAAAACCCAATCGGGAGATCCCGCCCGTGGTCGGGTTGCGCAGCGTCAGCTTGTTGGCAGCGGCCCGCAGTTCCTCCCAAGTCCGCGGCGCCTGCGGCTCTCCCGTCAGTGGGTCCACCATCCCCGCCTGCCTGAGATGGTCGGTGTTGCTGAACAGCAGACGACAATCCACGGTGACGGGAATGCCGTAAATACCCGGCCTCCCCGACGTCCCCGGCTTCCGATAACTCCCCTCATCAATCGTCCACGGGTAGTAATCCCCAAGGTCGATCCTGTTCGGCTGATCGCCACGTTGCCCGTCCAACAGTGGCGTCAGGTCGGTCAGCGCATTGCGCGCGGCCCACTCGGCAATCGCGAAGCGATCGAAAACCATCAGGTCCGGCGGAACCTGCCCGGCAATCGCGGTCAGCAACCGCTGCCCATCGGCCGTGGTGTTCGGAGCCACCGACGAACTGTTGACCACATGGTATTCCGGGTGCTGCCGCTCAAACTCGTGAAGAGCCAGCCCGATCTCAGAGCCCATCAGTCCCATGTTCCACACAACAATCTGCTTGCGTGGATCCCGCCTGACTGTCTGCCACATGATTGCAACGACAAGGATGATCGCGACCACCGCCAAGATGCCCAGAGCGCGCAGCGAAATCATTCCCCGGCAACCCGAACGGCCCGACCCACCAGCCTTGCCGCCGTGCTCTTTGTGACAACTAAGCATTAGTCCTCACAAACGCCTTCAGCGTGGCACATTCTTTCCCCGCAGCGATTCCCGATGGCCGAATCCGATACTTGCCTACAGCCGCCGGCACAATAAAAGTTTCCGCGTAATGCACGACGAACGGCGCAAACGCCCCGCTCGGGCTTTCCACCGTCGCTTCTTCCCCCTGAACGAGATTCAAAACATTCACTCCGCCGTGGGTGTGGTGTTCCACAGGCTGGGTGAACCAGTGCCGGCGCGTCTCAATGAACTCTAGTTCGTGCAGGCCGGTCTTCTCTTCGCGCCACCCGTCACCGCTCGACACAGGATCGGCGATCCCCATCAGCCGCGACCGGACCCATTCGGTCGTCCGATCAAACTTCAGGTTGTTCTCGCCGTGCTCAAGGTGAATGGGCCGCGGCCGCCCGTCCATCCCCATACGACCCCAGTCATAAAGCTTGAATGTGAAAATGTAGGGCGTGGCACTGATCTCCAGCACCATCGCCCCCGCCCCCGAACAGTGAATCGTCCCGGCGGGAATCAGAAAGTGGTCATGCTTCTTCGCCGGGAAGCGATTCACGAAGCGGTCAATGTCAGGCGTGCTACCGGTCACCTGCGCGTCCTTCAAAACCGAAATAAACTCGGCTCGATCAACGCCCTCCTTGAACCCCAGATAAACCGATGCCCCAGCCTCCCCGCGCCCCTCACTGACGTCCAGCAGGTAATAGCTCTCATCCTGCGTGTACGCCATCCCAAAGTTCTGCTGCATGTAGTCCGTCAGCGGATGCACCTGCAGCGACAGATTGCCCCCTCCCATCGTGTCCAGAAAATCGAACCTGATCGGAAACTCTGCTCCGAACCTGCGATAAACAGACTGGCCCAGCAGCGCGACCGGCTCTTGAAACACCAGATCGATACTCGGCACTTCCACACGATGCCGCCCGAATCCCAGCAACAGGCTGTTTTCCTCCGGCACGCAGTCAAAGCACCAGGCAAAGTTGCTCGCCGACCTGTCCAGATCACACACTTCCTTCATCCACTGACCGCCCCACGGACCGGGGTCGAAAAAGGGGACAACCCTGAACGGCCGCTGCGAAGCAAGGCGCAACCCCTCACGCACCGCCTCACCGGCTACCAGCTTCGGCTCATTCGCCACGTTCGTGTCCAGCACAAAATCGATCCGCTGCCAGACACGCCGCTTAAGCCGATCCGCAAGCCGCCAGTCAAGGAAATACGCCCGCTTATACTTCTCAGCAGGCGTGCCTTTGGTCACGGGCAGCCCAATGTTGCCCGCAATGTTGCGGCGCTGACGAAGCTGAATCTCCCAGCGTGCCATTTCCGCATAAATCAACAGATCCGTTCGATCCACCAGCAACGATGCGCCCGTCCCATACACCAGCGTCACCCCAGTTCCGGGCTTTACACGCTGCGACAGATCCATGATGTCTTCGAGATTTAGCAGCGACATCCGCGCAAAAACCCGGTCGGTCGTCAGGTCTCGGTCCACCAACGCCGACAACCTTTCAGGTCCGACCAACGCATTTGCCGCCAGCACAGTCCGTGTGGGCGTAAATATCTTCTGCAATGGCGGCAGCAACTCTGCGTCCGTCACCCCCGGATACGTTTCGACGACAACGATGCCATCCTCCGGAAGCGAAATTCCGGCCAACCGGGCACCAATATCGCGCCAACCTGCCACGCACGCATCGGCCTGACCCGGCACGTTCACCTGCGGGAACTTATCGTAGTTCGGCTGCCTCAAATGTATTCCAGTGGCGCGTCGAAAAGCACCGAAAGTCCCAGCAGTCCTGCGTCATCGCCCAACGCAGAGGCCTGAACGTCCACCCTGCCCCACGGCGTCCATGCCCGCCGTGCAGCTGCCTGAAGGTGTGGCAGGATGAGATCCTTGCTCCGCATCACTCCCCCACCGACAACCACCCGCTCCGGGTCATAGGCATTAATAAGCGTGATCAAAACGCAGTCCCACCAGTCCAACGCCAAGTCTCGAATCGACAACGCCAACTCGTCCCCCGCAGCCGCACACCGAAATATCGACTCAAAATCAACCTGCGCCTCAACGGCCAGCGCACTTGATGCAAACCGAGCGTCCGCACGGGCCTTTTCTGGCAGCGCCCTCGAACCACACTCCGTCTCAAAGCAACCCGTCCCACCGCAAGGGCACGGCTTTCCCCTCGGCACCACCGAAAAATGCCCTCCCAAAACCCCCGCCTGAAAGTGCCTACCCCGCAGCGGCCGGCCGTTGATCAAAACCGATGTGCCGATCCCCGTACCCAGCGTCACATTGACAAGGTTCGACACACCTCGCCCTGCCCCAAACTTCCACTCACCCAAAAGCGCAGCGTGCGCGTCGTTCTCCACCTTTAGAGGCACTCCCAATTCCGTCCGACCCCAATCCGGCAAATCCATGCTGGCCGCATCGTCAAACTTTTCCTTCGGAATCGAAAGAATCCGACCCAGGCCCGGGTCGACCAGTCCAGGAACACCAAACGCTACGCCCTCCAAGGCGCTCTTCGGTAACCCGGCGTGTGCAAGGGCAGAGTGAATCGCCAACTTGACCCCTTCCAAGTGCCGCCCAAGGCCTCTGGCCGAGTGCGACTCGACAGTGTTGTGCGCCACCACCCGGCCCGCTTCCACGATGCCGACTTTCGTCAACGTACCCCCGAGATCGACTGCGCCAATCGCCATTGTTGCGTCCCACCATAGACTCTTCCATCGAACGGTCAATTCGTGCACGTCACAGCCAGCCGCTTTTTCGTGCATCCGTTTTTTTGCCTTGTCGAGGCAGATATGGGGTGCACGAACGGGGGTCAATGCTGCACATTCGGTACATGCCAAACCAGCTGGCTGGTGATAGATTGTACTGAGTTCGACGGTTCCAAGCCGCCTTTTCGATGTTCGCCAGTACCGTCATGAGAGATGCATTTCTGGAGGTCAGTCATGAATCAGAAACAGAACCAGCGCAGTGCCTTCACGCTCGTAGAACTGTTGGTCGTCATCGGCATCATTGCCCTGCTCATTTCAATATTGTTGCCCTCACTGAACAAAGCCCGGGTCCAGGCTCAAACCGTGGTCTGCCAGAGCAACCTCCGTCAGCTCTACACAGCGACCGTGATGTACAACAACCAGTACAAGGGCGCTCTACCAGTCCCACAATATTCTCTGATCGATGCTTTCGGCCACACGGGTCGCGGCGAGGACTGGGACCCCGTCTGGTACAACGCCCTCCCGAAGGCGATGGGGCTCGCCCCCTTCGCCATCGCGGCCCGCTTCCCTGAATACGACACCAGCGGCGCTAAAGACAGCTTGCTGGCCTGTCCTACCCAGCGCGCGGTCAATGGCCAACGCCGAACGTACTCAATGAACGAGAACATGGCCCAAAACCAGTTCTGGTTCTGGTCGGGTGGCAAGGTCTTCAAGAACGAAAACGACTCCATCAAGGCAAACTTCTTCAAGGACAAGAAGATCATCGGGGCCAACGGCAAGCGCTGGGAGCTTCGGGACATCCCCCTCTTCATGGACGGTGTCTGGCGCAAAAACGACTTGAACAACTATTGCTTCCGCGAGATGCGGCAGGTTGGCGTGATCAACATCTACCTGCCTGACAATCTTCTGGAACTCTCCCGCCCACACAACAAGGGAATGAACGTCCTCTTCCTCGACGGGCACACTGAGTACTGTCCCCCCAAGCACGAACTGCTCAAAGGGGCGGCCGTCGTTCAGGATCTGGCCGGTAAGATCACCTATGGCTTTGCTTGGTAAGGGGAAAGACTGATGGGATTCAGGGAACAAATTGGCAAGTCACCGGTTATTACCGGGGGGTTTGGTGTACTGGTACTAATAGGGGCGCTGGCGGCAATCTGGATGCAAACGCGGGGTCCGTCGATGGCTGGTATGGCGGCCTACTTCACCGAAGATGATGGCGTCACTTTCTTCGCCGACGAGACCCGGCCACTTGTCCCATTCCAACGCGAGGGCAAGACCGTCGTGCAGGCCTGTGTGTTCCAGTGCCCCGGGCAAAAGCCGTACGTCGGTTACATGCTGCGGTTCCCCGCTGACCAAAAGGTCATCCTGGAAAAGGTCCGTAACCGTAAACCAACGGATGCCCCGCCCAGCCCTCAAGAGCTGGGCACGATGATGATGCCCCCGGAGATCAAATACCCCGGCAAGGCCGGATGGAATCGTGAGAACAGCACAGGGGCAACGATGAACGTTCTGGCAAAGAAATGCCCCGACGGAACCGACCCGGTACGAATCTCCGAACAGTAATCGGCGCAAGTGCTCGCCGTCTTCCTACAGCACTCATCCTCTACTCCCTCCTCCGCGAAAGCAGTCATGATCCCCACCGTTGAAAGCCTGAAAAGCTCGCCGATGACCCACCGTTACGGCGACATCTACAACCCGCCGGGCCTGACAAACTTCCTCGGATGCGTGCAGGTGGACGTAGACCCCGTGGCCATTCGCAGCCACAACTATCCGCCGTTTGCCACCTCCGACACCGTGACCGGCAAACTGTTCTGGAATGACCGCATTTTCGGCGGTACCGACATGCCGGTGACCATCACATGGTATCCGGACCGCATCGAACGCCGCGCCGAGATCGGCGAGTTTGTTCTGTCCACCACGACCGCACTGGTTGTCGGCAAGATGGCGACCGTCGTGCGGATCAAGATCGAAAACCGCGCGGGTAGTTCCCGTACAGCCAAGTTCAAACTCGGCGTACGCGGGAACGTGACAAACGCCCGCCGACCATGGAACGATGCCCTGCCACCGCTGGAAAAGGACAACACTGTCGCGATGGACGAACAGCGTGGCGCGATCGTCTTTTCCGCCCAGCAAAGCGCCGCAGTCATCGTGCAGGGAACGTACCCCCGCCCGGCCCGCATCACCTCACAGGCCCTGCATTTCGAACTCGAACTCCGGGCCGGAGAGACCAAAACCATTTCTTTCGTGGCAGCCATCGGCGAAACGGCTGCAAAGGCTCTGAGCCTGTTCGATGACCTCGCGAGCCGGGCTGATGCCGCTATCACACACGCCCGTGACGACTGGAACGCTGAACTGGCCGCCTGCTTCACCCCCGGCAATGACCGCTACTCCGGCTTCATGCCCACCCTCGAAACCACTGACGCCGACGTGCTGAAGAACTACCACATGGGTGTTCTCGGAACGATTTACTTCAAACGCACATCACCGGACTCCGTGCACGGCCGGGTCTACACCACGCTCCTCCCCAGAAACTGGCAGCCAGTCACATTCCTCTGGGATTATTCCCTCTCCTCACTCGTCCATTCGTACCTCGACCCCGTCGAAATGAGTTCCGCCCTCCAGCGGTGGATGACGCTCGATATCCACAAGCATTTCGGAACGGAATATCTCACGGGCGCAGGCGTGGGTCCATGGTATGCCGTCAACGATTACGCCATGGCGACCATCGCCCGCGACTACTTCCGCGTCAATGGCGGCTTTGATCTGCTGCAAAGACCCGTCCACGGGTCAACCGTACAAGGCTACCTAGAAAAGTACGCTCATAACTGGCAGCAGTTCCGCACCAAGAACGGTCTGGCTGACTATGGCGGCCTGCTCAACCTTCTGGAATGTGTCGGAAGTTATGTCCACGAAGTAGCCAGCCTCAACGCAGCCAACGCGTTTTCGCTCCGGGCTGTCGCCGAGATTCTCGAAGTCGCCCCCGGCGGCCAAAACGCGGCCAAAATCGCCGCCATGCGCGACGAAGCCCTCGGCATCACCAAAAACGTCAACGAACTCTACGTCAAGGGCAAGGGCTACTGGAACGCTCGCGACCCCAGCGGCGCCACCCGGGAAGTCCGCCACTGCTATGACCTCTTGGCTGTGCTGAACGCCATTCCCAACGACCTGACCCAGACTCAGAAGTCCGAAATGGCCGACTTCTTCGTCCGCGAACTCAAGACAGACACTTGGATGATCGCGCTGGCCCCCGGCGACGACGATGCCATGTTCGACACCCGCGCCGACCACCAGTGGACCGGTGCCTACACCGCCTGGCCAGCCATGACAGCACTCGGCCTCTACAAAATCGGCCACGGCGCGATGGCTTTTGACTGGTACAAATCCATGGCAAAGAGTGCCAATCAGGGCCCGTTCGGTCAGGCCCAGTTCGCCGACGGCATCATCCCGCTCGACGAGGGCGGGGCACGCAAGGCCCCACAGGAATTTCCCCAGATCTGCGACTGGACCTGTTCCAGCTGCGGGGCGTGGTGCAACGTCGTGATCGAAGGCATCTTCGGCATCCGCGCGGGAATGACCGGAATCACCGCCAAACCCGAGTTCCACGGTTTCGATCCCAATGCCCGCCTCACCAACATCCGCCACCAAGGCAAACTCTACACCGCCACCCGTCACGGCATCACCCCGCAGTAGTCCTGCCCTCTCAAGCACGATCCATCTCAAACGGAGTTCGTTTCCATGAGGCTCCACGCAACCGTCACTTCGGCCTGGTCACTTCTTGTCCTGGCAGTCTCGTTTCCCCTTCTGGGGTGCCATGGCACCGCCAACCATTCCGCCAAATCTGGCTGGCCCTACAACTGCGGCTGTCAGCTCGCGGTTTCCCAACCGGGGGGCGACACCGCCCCAGCCGTCGTCGCCCTCGCCGCGCCAGGCACACAGATCATCCCCATCGCCCCAAAAGCCCGCCAGCGCACCCGACAACCCAATATCGTCCTTCTCATAGGTGACGACCACGGCTGGCCCTACTTCGGCTTCATGGGTTCCACCGACGTCCTCACCCCCAGCCTCGACGCCCTAGCCGCCCGTGGAACCCTCTTCACCCGCGGCCACTCAGCGTCCAGCGTCTGCCTTCCCACCCTCAGCACAATGCTCACCGGGCTTACGCCCTACCAATACGAACTCGCCGGAGGTTTTCACGGCAAAATACCCATGACCCCCTCGGTCGAAATGGAACTCACCCGCAAGCTCCTGACCAACGACCCCCAGTCGCTCCCCCGGGTCCTCGCCAATCGCGGCTACGTCACGTTCGAGGGCGGAAAACTCTGGACGGTCACCCACGATCAGGCCGGCTTCACCGCCGGCATGACCGCCAAAAACACCGACAACTCCAAACTTCACCCCGTCCTCGTTCTCGCAGGCGCTGAGGGTCTGGCCCTCGGCCGCACAACCAACCAGCCCGTCTACGACTTCATTGACCAGAACGCCGACCGACCCTTCTTCGTCTGGTACGCACCGATGTTGCCGCACAGCCCGATGGACCCGCCGGAAAAATACCTCCGTCAGTACGCCAATCGGCCCGAGCTCTCGCCCACCGCGCTCAAGTACTGCGCCAACTGCACCCGCTTCGACGACGCGGCCGGACAGCTGCTGAAATACCTCCGCGACAAAGACCTCCTCGACAACACCATCATCCTTTACATCAATGACAACGGCTGGGAGCAGCCTCCAACAGCCGACTTCACTCATCAGCCCATTGGCACAGCCCTCGCCGGAGATCACGGCAAGCTTTCCATGCACGAAAGCGGTTTCCGCACCCCCATTCTCATCGCCGGGCCAGGCATCGCTTCCGGCACCCGCAAAACCGGCCTCGTGTCACAAACCGATCTCTACGCCACCATCCTCGACTACGTCGGCGCCTCATCCGAAAACCGCGGCGACGGCCACTCCCTACGCGCCACTTCAGAAGGCCGCGAGAACTTCGCCCGCCCGGAAATAATCGGCTCGATGATTCAGGTCCGCGTCGGCCCCGGACGCCCAGCGACGACGGACAATCCCTGGGGCAACCCCGAACTGGCTTTCTACCGTACAACCGACCGTTGGCACTTCATCCTCTATGAGTCGCGCGGCACATCCGTACTTTTCGACAAGTCCACTGACGCCGACGAACTTATCGACGTCTCCTCCCAGCACCCGGATGTCATCACCGAATCCATGACGGCCATTGAGAAATGGAAGAAGCACTTCCAGTCCAACGTCATCAAAATCCCCGGCCTGTGAGTCTCCGCCTTGTCACTCCCCCCGCCCCAGAGCTTTTGACCTCGCCTCAACCCTCCCTCTGCCTACTCCTGCACCGCATTCCGCGGACCGGCTTTCTCTCCCGACCCCGACTGTTGTTGACGGTATCGGCTGGGCGAAAAGCCCATCTCGCGGGTAAAAGCCCGATTGAGTTGCTGGTCGTCAAGAAATCCGCACGCCCTCGCTATGGAGTACAGCTTGTCATTCGTGCTCAACAACAACCGACGTGCGTGATCCAAACGCCGCCGGAGAATTTCCGAATGGATCGGCCGCCCCAGATGACGCTCAAATAACTGGTAAAGTTTGCGTCGGCTTGTCCCGGCATGTTCAACAATGTCCTCCACCCGGAGTGGCTGCCGATAGTGGTCGGCTATGTATTGCAAGGCCCGGGACAGGTCGGCATCTGGCACTGCCAGCACCTCAGAACTCTGGCGCACCGTCACCGGTCCGGCCGGAATCCTGATCGGTTCAACCGGGGCTTTGCCACCCTTGATAAGGGTGTTCAGCAGTTGGGCGGCCCGATATCCCTGATCCCGACGACGCACATCCACGCTGGAAAGATGTACAGGCCCGAGTTCGCACAGCAACAGGTCATTGTTACTTCCCACCACGGCCACATCCTCTGGAACCGCAAGATTCGCAGACTCACACCCATCAATGACCATCAGGCTCTCGCGATCATGCTGAGCCATGACCCCCAACGGACGCGGCAGTTCCAGCAACCGACTGCCTATCCACGCAGAAAGCTCCTCAGCGTCCACAGAAGCAACATTCAAATCGAAGCTGCGGATCAGATGAAAAGTACGACCGGCCTTTTCCACTGTCTCGCGGAAGCCCCGCATCCGGTCCAGCTCCAGCCGCGTGTCCCAGTGATTCAAAAAAGCGAAGTCGTTCATGCCGCACGATAACAGGTGTTCTGCCCCCGTCGCCCCTATGCCGTAATCATCCAGCGTCACCCGCGGCACCTTTACAACGTCAACTTCGTTCGCCAGATCCACCACCGGGCAGCTCAGCGAGAGCACAAACGGAATCAACTTCCCTGTCGGATGATTGAGCATGGCGATCGCGCCATCACCGGTCCATTTCGCCGGCGGGCTGCCACTGTGCACAATCAGATCATTCACGATCCACCCGGCCTCTCGGGCGTACTGCGCGATACCGAGGATTATCTCATAGTCCAGCCAGTCCATCGCCAGAAGGACGCGGGTTCGCTTAATGTTCTGACGGGCTACCTTCACGCCGATATCCTAGACTCTGCCCGTCGCCCCTACAAAGCAAACACCCGTATCGGCAGCGGCGTCTGGTGGATTTCACCCAGCACGCTCACGCCCCGACCATCCAGACTGAAACAAACAAGCTCACGGCCTACGCCACATCATCATCGTCCACCACCATCCGCTCAGGCGGTGTATCCAGATCATCAAACTGTCCCGACCTGACAGCCAGCATAAAAGCCCCCACTGCCGCGCCGGCAAGCAGTAGCGCCAACGGCAGCACCAGATAAATAACGCTCATCGGATACCCCCACTTTGATTCTTCCCAGACCGTCGTCCCCGCATCGCGAACGCTGCCACCGACAAAACCGTCGCAGAACTCAGCGGCATCAGAATGGCCGCCACCAGCGGATTCATGAACCCACATGCCGCCAACCCGCCAGCCAGCACGTTGTACGACAGTGAAATAGCGAAATTCCCTCGAATCACACGCATTGTCCGCCGGGCTGTGTCCACCAGATCAATCAGCGGCTCCAGTCCGGGCCGGGCGATGTAAACGTCCGCCGCAGCAAGCGCAGCCTCCGCCCCACCTTGAACCGCTATCCCCACGCCCGCTGCCGCCAGAGCTGCCGCATCATTCACGCCGTCCCCGACCATCACAACGCCCATGCCAGCAGACTCCCGCAACACTGACAGTTTTCCCTCGGGCGACACACCGCCACGAGCCAGCACAAGCGCCACACCAAGCTGGCTGGCCACCCGATCCACGGCCCCCTGCGCATCTCCAGAGCAGATTTCTGGCCTAAACCCGGCCGCACGAAGATGCTCGATGGCTTCCCCAGTGCCAGACCTCAGCTCGTCACGCAAAGCGATCAGCGCGCAAGTGCGCCCGTCCATCGCCACGAGCACCACCGTATGTCCCGCGGCCTCATGCTCCCGCTCGGCCGTTTCAATCTCTTCTCCCCACGCCGCCCCATTTCCACAGACACCATTCCGCTCGAGGAAGCTCCTGTTTCCGATGAGCACCGCACCTTCCGGCGATGTGGCACTCACGCCGCCGTCACCACGCTCGGTCACATCCCAACGTGACTGCGATCCATTCGTCCTCTCGCTCTCAATTCTGTGCCGCGCTAGCGCAATCGCTACAGGGTGGTTAGACCGCCGCTCGATCTCCGAAATCGATGGCCAAACTTCAGGGCATCCCACAAAATCGACCACCGTCATTTGGCCGGTGGTCAGGGTCCCGGTTTTGTCCAGAATCAGCCGCCCACCACAAGCCAGCCGCTCCAGCACACTCCCTGACTTCACCAGCACGTCCCGCCGTGCCAGTTGCCCCATCGCCATCGCAATCGTGACCGGTGTTGCCAGACCCAGCACACAGGGGCAGGTGACGATCAGCATCGCCACAGCATGCGAAATCGCAGCCGGCAAGTCCGTACGCGCCCACCACACAAACGTCGCCAGCGCAGCAACACTGACCAACAGAACGAACCAGACACTCACCTTATCGGCAAACCGCACGATCCCCGGCTTCTCCAGCAGACCCCGTTCCAGCAACTTCATCAGTTGCCCAATGCGGCTCTCTTCGCCAACCCGCGACACGCGCAGCCAGATCACGCCGCCACCATTCTTGGTCCCACCGAACACCTCATCCCCAGCATCAACTTTCACATGCGCCGACTCCCCCGTCAGCAGGGCCTGATCGACCTCAGATCGCCCACGCGTAATCGTGCTATCCGCCGGAATGAACTCCTGAGGCCGCACTTCAACCAATGAACCGATCGTCAAAGCGGCCGCAGGCATGTCAACCGTCTGACCATCCTCCATTACCACCCGACAGTTGCTCGGCATCAATGACAGCAAAAGATCCAAAGAACTCTCAGCCTGCCGCAATTGGCGAAACTGCAAAAAGCGCCCAATCAGCAGCAAAAAAACCAACGTACTCAGAGAGTCAAAGTAAACCTCTCCCCGCCCTGTAAACACATTAGCCGTTCCAGCCAGTCCGCCAGCCATGAGCGCCAAAACAATCGGGACATCCAGATTGATCGTCCGCGACCGACACGCCGTCCACGCGTTCGTAAAGAACTCCGAGCCCGGCCAGGCCAGACACACGCTCCCCAGCACAAGGCTGACGATTCGGAACAGCTGAAGATACTCAGGCGCCATATTACCGGCCCCACCAAACCATCCGGCATACATCGCTGCCCCGACCAGCATCAGGTTCCCACTGATAGCCCCCGCAACACCAAGCTTCACCAATCGTGCACGAAACTCAGTCCGATACGCGACCTCGCGCGCCCGCCCGCGCGATGGGTGTGGCGTATACCCAAATCGATCCAGCACAGCGGCGATCTGCGAAAGAGTGACCTTCTCCGGCTGCCACGTCACTCGCACCGTCGCGCGCCGCAAACTCAGCCGGGCTTCCACCACACCTCCAACAACACGCGGCAACCGTTCAATCAGCCACAGGCATGCGGCGCATGTCACGCCTTCCAGGAACAAGTCAACCGAGCACAATCCACCAGCGCTCTGCACATGTATCTGTTGAAACCCCAGAGAATCAAAGGATTCAAACTTCGCTTCGCCGGGCTGCGCTGGTACCAGAGTGGCCCCAGCAGCGTCCCTCAACCTGTAATAGTCGTCCATCCCACATCCAGTCACCGCCTCGTACACAGCTTCGCAGCCGGCACAGCAGAACTGATGCCCGGCCAGCGGATTGACCAGCCCCGTGGGTACAGGCAACCGACAGTGGTCGCAAAGCACGTCACACTCTCGCCGCCGATCAATGGATGCTGTAACGGCCGTCACTTGCTACTCCCTGCCTCGCAGCAAGCGGGAGCCGCCGCAACGTGGTCTCCTGTCGGAGTCAAGCCGCCCATGACCACAGCAGGCGAGGTTTTGCCCATCAACGTCGACGGCAACAGTTGCATCCTGTTGACCAGCGTCCAGCCACTCAGGCCTATCAGAAATAAACACGTGATCGCTGGCACATACCGCGACAGTCGACCCGCCAGTGCCGTCACACCGGCACCCAGAGTCACCATCACCGGCAATGTCCCCACCCAAAAGGTAGCCATGGCAGCCGCGCCTTTAGCCGGTGAGGCCGTGCCAGCCGCCACCGAGACAAACGCATACAGCCAACCACACGGTAACAACGTCGTGCTCAACCCAATGACCCATGCCCGTCGCGGACCAGAGAACTTCATCGCCATGTCAAGGCCAACTTTTGACAGCCGCCGGATGCCGGAAGGCAACAGCACTGGCATCACTCGCAAGCCAAAGATGCCAGCCAAAGAGATACAACCAAACCCCAGCATCGTGACGGCCGCAAGTAATCCCGCTATTTGCTGCAAGCCCGCAAGCTTCCCCGCCAGATTCAACGTCTGACCCGCCAAACCGGCCACCAAACCCAATCCGACATACGTCGCAAGCCTCCCCCCGTGATAAGCGCACTGAGTCTGAAAGCGCGGTGCAAGTGGGTCGCCCATGGCAATGGCCAGAAATGCCCCGCACATACCGGCGCAGTGAAGCGATCCAAGCAACGATGCTGCCAATACTCCAAGCAGTAGTGACATCACGGCATGACCTCTGCGTGCGCTGAAATGTGCTGTGTCCACTGAATGATGTACTTGTCTTTCCCCCGCTTCGCCACGGCCGAAAACGAGTAGAAGCCCGGTTGGCCTAGCTGCAAGTCCTGCACATACCGTCCATCCGCGCGACGAGCCGACTCCTCCACCAATCGCGCTATCTTCGGCCTGTCGGCATGCGCCTGATGGCAATACGTCAGCTCGACGCTGTCAGCGACAACCGGCGTGCCCGTTGCATCGCTCAACCTCACCAACACGGGAACCTGACCAACCGTGTCAGCTTGCCCTGCTGGCGTTAGCACGATCCGCCAGCCCAATGCCTGACTGGCCGCCCGCTCGGCCTTGTCACTGTCCCAGCGAAGCGATTTTTGGTAATAGTCCGGAATCACAATCGCACTCCGATCACCCGTCGCCAGCGCAACAGCCCAGCCCATCAGGCAGACATGCACGACAAGCAAGCCGACCACAATCACCGGCCAGCGGAATCTCCCGCCGTGCGGCATTGGCTGAGAGGGCAGGCTAGCCGCTGTAACGTTCACGTGATGCGGTGTCATGGTCTGAACTCCTCCGACGGACCAAACATCTGAAACTCTCGGTTCAAACTGCCACTCGCCCCCATATCCAGGTGCACAGTGGCTACGTGCCGACCGTCCTTGAAGACTGCCGGTACAGCTAAAAGGTGGACGGGCTTCTGAATCATTTCCTGTGGGGCGAGCGTCACTTTGTCGGCCGCCTCCAACAGCTCTACCCCTGCGCTCAGCACCGAAAGAGTAATCGTCATGGGTTGGTCGGTACGGTTGGTCAACTGCACCCGCATCGTGTTTTCAACTCGCCCATCAGGCGTCATCACAAACGGCAGACCCTGATTTCTAACCATCAAAACGTCCACCGGCGATTTCGTCACCAGCAGAACGGCCAACGCCGCCACCAATGCCGTGAACGCACAAGCATAGATAATGGTCCGAGGCCGGAGCAGCCGTCGTTTGCCTCCCACCAAACCTTCCAAAGAGGCATACCGCACCAGCCCCACCGGTCGCCCTATTTTCTCCATCACGTCGTCACAAGCGTCAATGCACTGGGCACAATTGATGCACTCAAGCTGCGTACCCTGCCGGATGTCAATGCCCGTCGGACACACCTGCACACACATGGTGCAATCAACACAGTCGCCCCCCACCACCGGCAAACCAACGGTCCGCTTGGTACGGGGCTCCCCGCGTCCCTGGTCATAGCGCACCACCAGAGAGTGGCTGTCAAGCAGCACCGACTGCATGCGCCCATAAGGGCACGCAATCGTGCACGTCTGCTCGCGAAAATAGCAGAAGTCGAACATCAGTCCGCCGGTCGTCAACAGAATCGCAATGAAACTGGCCGGATGCTCCAGTGGGCTTTGTGTCATCCAGTGACGCAGTTCGACCACACCGACGAAGTACGACAGGCAGGTGTGCGCAAGTCCCAGCGAGATCAAGAGAAAAGCCACATACATCAGCCCGTACCGCCATGCTGGTGTGCTCTTCAACGGAGTGCCACCCCGGCCAGACCGACCCAGGAATAACCGCTCCATCGGCCGATAGACGAACTCCAGATAAACCGTCTGCGGGCACGCCCAACCGCACCAGACGCGACCAAATACAGCCGTAAACAGAAAGATCCCCAAGATATAACTCACCATCAGCAGGGCAAGCAGAATCGTATCCCTGGGCAAAAACGTGTAGCCAACCAATGTGAACTGCCGGTGCACGATGTCCAGCAACATCAGCGGCTTGCCGTGGTAATTGATAAATGGGATCGCGGTGAACACCCCCATCAGCGCGTATGCCACCAGCCGCCGCGCGTGCCAGAACCGCCCCACCGACAGCCGCGGATTCAACCACCGACGCGAACCATCCGCTTCCAGCGTCGCCAGAACACGCCCTTCGGGTTTTAGCACTGATGGCATTTCATTCATGGTGTTGAAAACCCTTCCTATGCCCTGCCCCTATTTGCCCTTCGTGGTGTCGGCCCCTGTCGGCCACGGCGATATCAAATCGCCTTCCTTCGGCCTCCCACCTTTGCTCGCTAAATTCTGACCCCGCAGCGACGCCACATACGAGGCCGCAAGTACGATCTCCACAGGCTGCAGCCGGGTACCCCACGCTGGCATTGCTCCATTCTTGCGGCCGTTCGTTATGACGTCCGGGAAGTCATCGAGCTTCCGCACGTTGATGTAGTAGTCATCAGTCAGATTCGGTGCCGACAAGCCCGAACCGTCCGGCCCATGGCAACTGGTGCAGTTGGTCGCGAAAATGGACTGGCCCACGCGGTTCCACTTGTCATCCTTCATCAACTTTAACAGGGTCGCCGTGTCGGGCTTGACATCGCCCAGCTGCCCATACTGCAGCTTCATCGACTCGATGTAATCCTGCTTATAAAGCGACACCGGGCTGAAAGTGCCAACCGACAGCAGGTCAAAAAATAAGTACACCGCCGAGAACGCGATCGACCCCAAAAACAACCAGGTCCACCAGGATGGTGTCGGGTTGTCGTACTCACAAATACCATCATATTCGTGACCCGTCAGTTCGCCCGTGGCATTGTTCGGAAGTTGTTGAGTCGATTGTTCCATCATTACGATCCAAAAGGGTTTTCTAAAAAGTTCCCACGGGCCTCACTGACCATCCAGCGACCAGGCAAGACGTTCACTCTCATTCGTCCAAAGGCAATCGCGACCAATCGCTTATGTCCTGCTTGGACCGCCGCAGCGCCTGAATGCTGACGCCCGCAAACACCACAAAGAAGATGATCAGCCCGACCTCGGCATAGTGCGTGAAGTGTCTTGAGTAATTCAGAACGTCTTTGAACATTACTTGCCTCCTTTGGCCTGAACTGCCGCTCCGATGATCTCTCCATCCACCTTGTTCGCTGTCGCCGATGGGGCGGTCGTCGGCGCGGCCGATGGCGTCGGCGCGGTCAGGTCCGTCCCCATCCGCTGCAGGTAAGCGACCAACGCCACGATTTCCTTGTCTTTGTAGGCCGCGAACGCAGGATTCTTGCCCTGCTCTGCCATATTCGCCGCAATCTTGGCCGCCTGCAGTTTGGCATTGTCTGCCGCTTCAGCACGATCCAGATCCGTATAGGGCACGCCGACAATCTGCATAGCCCTCAGCCGTAGTGCCATGGACTCGAAATCAATCGGCGAAGTCTCAAGGTATCGGTAGCTCGGCATGATCGACCCCGGTGACAGCTCCCCAGGGTTACGGAAATGCAGGAGATGCCAGTAATCCGACTGTCGACCGCCTTCCCGGGCAAGGTCCGGACCGATCCGCCGCGACCCCCACTGAAACGGGTGGTCATAAACAAACTCTCCAGCCTTGGAGAACTCGCCGTAGCGCTTCACCTCTGGAATGATCGGCCGGATCATCTGGCTGTGGCAGTTGTAACAGCCCTCCGCGATGTAAATGTCGCGCCCCGCAAGCTCCAGCGGGGTGTAGGGCTTGACCGACGCAATCGTCGGGATGTTCGACCGGATAAGAAACGTCGGCAGCATTTCGAACAGCGATGCAATGATCACAGCTATGACCACCAGCACGGTAAACTTCACCGGCAGCCGCTCCCACTTCCGGTGCCACCACATCGTCGAAAACACTTCCAGCGTCTTGGCAACATCAGCAACCGCAATGAGGGTCGGTGCCGGCTTCTTCGCATCAAATGCATAGTGGGCCGTCAAAGACGCCGTTGAATGAACGGCCTCCGCATAGACGGCGGGCCGGGCCTGCCAGGTCCGAAGGAAGTTGTACCCACCGACCAGTGCGCCAACCAGATATAGCACACCTCCTGCCGCTCGCAGGTAATACATCGGCAGGATAGCCGTCAGCGTGTCAAGAAAGTTGGGATAGGCCAACTGCCCTTCGGCGTTCGTCGCCCGCCACATCAGTCCCTGCGTTATCCCGGCCACATAGATCGGGACGATGTAAAGCAGAATCCCCAGCGTAGCCAGCCAGAAGTGCGTCGTGGCCAGCTTCTCGCTATGTAACTTCGTCTGAAACAACCGCGGTAGCAGCCAATACATCATCCCAAACGCCATGAACCCGTTCCACCCCAACGCCCCACCGTGCACGTGGGCAATCGTCCAATCGGTGTAGTGGCTCAGTGAGTTGACAGCCTTGATCGAAAGCAGCGGTCCTTCAAACGTCGCCATGCCGTAAAACGTGATCGCAACCACGAAGAACTTCAGCACCGGATCGGTGGCCACCTTGTGCCACGCGCCCCGCAGCGTCATGAGGCCATTGATCATCCCGCCCCAACTGGGCATCCACAGCATCAGCGAAAACACCATTCCCAGGCTGCTGGCCCAGTCCGGCAACGCCGTGTAGTGAAGGTGGTGCGGTCCCGCCCAGATGTAAAGGAACACCAGCGACCAGAAGTGAATGATCGACAGCCGATACGAGAAGACCGGCCTTTCTGCAGCCTTGGGCAGGAAGTAATACATCAGCCCCAGAAACGGCGTCGTCAAAAAGAACGCGACGGCATTGTGCCCGTACCACCACTGCATGAACGCATCCTGCACGCCCGCGTAAATCGGGTAGCTCTTCAAAAAGCCCGCCGGAACACACAGGTTGTTGAACACGTGCAGAACGGTCACCGTGACAATCGTCGCAATGTAAAACCACAGCGCCACATACATGTGCCGCTCACGCCGCTTGATCAGCGTCATGAAAAAGTTGACCCCAAAGAAACCAAGCCAGACCATCGCGATCGCGATATCAATCGGCCACTCCAGCTCCGCGTACTCCTTGCCCTGCGTAAACCCGAATGGCAGCGTCAGGGCGGCACTCACAATGATCATCTGCCAGCCCCAGAAGTGGGCCAATGACAGCTTGTCGCTCCACATCCGGGCCTTGCACAGCCGCTCAGTGGAGTAGTAGATCCCGGCAAAGATCGCATTGCCCGCAAACGCGAAAATCGCAGCGTTCGTGTGCAGCGGCCGCAGACGCCCAAACGTCAACTGCGGAATGAACGCGATCTGCGGAAAGACCAGCTCCAGCGCGATCAGAATCCCCACCAACAATGCCACGATCGACCACGCATACATGGCTATAAGAAACTTCCGGACAATGGCATCATTGTATGAATACAGCTCCACGGGAGGTGGTGAAGAAACTACTGATTTTTGAGCTTCCATAAGTGGCGCAGTTTGGGACATATTCTCAACAACCTACCTTTCGCGTGACGTTCCATACGCACGACAATATTCGCCTTCAATCCAATATTTTCCGCACTTCAACGACGAAAACTACGATGGCTTTGCATGCCCGCTCCCCTGGGATGCATCCTTGGCTCCCGTAGCAGGCCGCCGCCCCGAACCGGTCAGCTTGCCAGCGGAAATACTCAACGGGACCACTGCTTGAGCCGTCGGGTTACACAACGGCTTGACACCCGTAGTCATTGCAAGCAATTGCCCGATTGTCCGATCAGTAAGCGCTCGCTCCACCTCGGCCATGGCATCATCCAGGGTCTGATGCAACGCACACAGGCGGCCAGCGTGCGACGACAACTTCAACGGGCACGAGCGGATCCGCTGGACGGGCTCGACCGCATTGATGACCTCGATCAACGAAAGCGAATCTGGCGACCGGGCAAGCACATAACCCCCACCCAAGCCCCGTTGCGAGGTGATAAGCTCCGCCCTAGCCAAAGGTTGCAACACCTTCGCCAGATACCCGGCTGGCATCTTGCACCCGGCCGCAATTTGCTGGTTCGTCTGGGCGTCACCAGCGTGTTGCGCAAGCCACACGATGGCACGAAGGGCATACTCAGCGGTTTGAGATAACTGCATCGAAACTCCCAATCACATGACAATCGGACCTTCATGTCCAAATATCCGCCATCACAATAACGGCGGCATCGACACTTGCAAGGGATGTTCCTATCCAGAACTCCATTTTTCACGCCGCCTTCCCAATTTCAGCAATACTTCGCCTTTCAACCACCCGAGCTCCGGCCCAATCTACCCCGTCAGTGCGTAACTTTTTCGCCCTCCTCAGCAACGCATTGAGTACTAAAAAGGTGCGGCCTCAGACCACGTTCACATCCGCATTACTCGAGTGTGAAAACGCGCAAAACAGTACTGTTTTAGTCCTATATGATCTCTGTGACATGTTGTCACTACGTCATAACATCTATTGCAGTCAGCACCCATAAATCTATATTTCCGGTTGGATCGCCCCGGCAATTCCAGTGGATCGCCGGAACATTCGGATCCGTTTCCCGTCTTAGAAGGAGCTCCCATGAAAGACTTGCTCTCCCGGGTTGCCGTCCTGGCAACATTTGCAGCCGTCTCTGGTGCCGCAGCACAAAGTGCAAACTTCACCCTCTTCGGAAAGGCTAACCCCGATGGCGTGGCACTGCCCGATGAACGAAAAGCCGTCGCACCCATCAGCGCCCCCTACTACCACGAGGATTCGTTCATCACGACGGATGTTCGGGGGTGGTTCGCCTATCACTCCTTCCCCCAAGAAGGACCCCTCGGCGGCGGTAGCGGCCGTGACTATGCAGTCGAACTTCGGCTCGCACTCACAGATCGCCTTCAGCTGGTTGCCAATAAAGATGGTTACCTCGACCTGGACTCAGGACTCGTGAAAGAGTCCGGCTGGAATGACGTCGCAGCGGGCCTCAAATACGCACTGATTCAGGACTACAAAAACGACTTCCACGTCGCCGTTGGCCTCGGTTACCAGTTTGCAGTGGGCGACCCCTCTGTCCTGCAGAACGATCAGGAAGCCCGCGGCTGGGTCTCCGTGAACAAGGGATTCGACAAGCTCCACCTTGGTGCCACGCTGAACTACCTGAAGTTCACTGGCTCCGAGGACGCCTTGGGCTCCTCCGACCGTATCACCTACCACCTGCACGCCGACTACTGGATCAACAAGTGGTTCTCACCCGTCATTGAACTCAATGGCTATCACTGCACCGATCGCGGCAGCAATGACCCTCTCCCATTCTCCGGTGCCGACCTGGCCAACCTTGGCGGTGGTGCCGACCTCGTGACGCTAGCCTAAGGCTTTGAGATTCGTCCCACCGAAGATCTCGGTGTCCGTGCGGCCTACGAGACCGATCTCACCGGCGGCGAAAGTATCTTCGGCTACCGCTGGACGTTCTCAGTCATCTATCACTTCTAGGCTCGCCTGCGGCGATGCTCTTTACAGTCCATTCAAGGGGCCTGTATGGGACGACTTTGTCCGGTGCCGGCCCCACTCCCATCCACAGCCCCGTTCGAACGGCTCCGCGTCTCACAACAGTCCCAGACGAACAGCACAATCGCGCAGAATATCCACGTCCCACATCGGCCGCGCCGGACACTTTGGGTGTGCCAAGTCGGAAGGTATTTTCCCCAACAAATGCAGGAACTTCGCAGCAGAGTGCTTGTACGCCGGCACCGGTGCCCTGAACGCAATGTTCCCCAGGTACTGCAGGGCATCGCTCAGCGCGTAGTAGGCCGGATCACCAATTGCCCACAGCCGGTCGCGCTCGGCAAACTTCGCAGGCGAAAACGTCGCCAGCCCCAGCAGGTAGTCGCTCCCGTATTCGATCATGTCGATCCCCCAGTCATTTCCGGTATAGACCCTGAACTCCGGCCGATGCTGATCCCGCATGGCCAGCCGCCTTATTTCCACCATCCGGTCAAGCGAAGAGTGCTTCGACCCCGTCAAAGTCGGAATCTCCATCATGCGAACAAAAGTCTCGTCGTCCCAGATTTCCCCGTTGGGTGCAAACACTTTCCCCAGCTCAAACCCAATCACCTCAGGAAAGCCCCGGCAAATGTCCGCGTACAACTTCGCCTTCTCTACTGGCGTAAATCCGTGCGCCCTTGACGACTGAATGACCACAGGAATGCCGCCCTTGCTGGCGATGGCGGTCAGCCGCTTGCGGTAAAGGCCCAGCAAATCCCCGTCACGTCCCTCGACGTAGGCCCCGGCCGCAAACCTTCCCCCAGCCGGCAATGCCTGTCGCGTTTTCTCGATCACCTCATCATGTTCCGCGTCCGTCAGATAGTTGCAATAGCCCGTGTCCATGTTGATGGCCGGAATCAATCCCGCATCATGCGTCTCGCGCACGCATGCGGCCAGTGCATCCCACGCCACTCGCCCGTCGACCTCAAAAGGCAATAAGACCGCAGCCATTCCGTGCGGCTTTCGCCCCGGCTTCTTGAGTTGCAATAGCTCAGTGTTGGTCATTGCCGTCTCCTTTGTCGATCAAACATTATTCCGAAAACTCTCCACCACGCGCCCGACCAGCTTCCTCTGATCGGTCTGCCACAGCTCTGTCGAAAACACCTCGACTTCGATCATTCCCCCATAGCCCGCCGCATCCACCATCTTCCGGATCTCGCGCACGGGAATAACACCGTCCCCAGGCAATCCCCGGTCATTCAAAAGGTCCCGAGTTGGCGAGAGGTAATCACACACATGAAACGCAGCCAGCGCGTCCAGCCGGGCACACCGACGAATCTCCGCAGCAAGGCGCTCATCCCACCATGTGTGATACACATCCAGCGCCACGACAACATGCCGGGAATCAATGGCCTCCACCATGTCGTTGGCCTGCCCCAATGACACCACCGCTGACCGGCTGTCCGCATACATCGGATGGAGGGGCTCGATGGCCATCCGCACACCCAGTCTTTCGGCTTCAGGCAGCAGGGCTTCGATGGCCGCCCGTATCTGTCCGCGAGCATCCGCGAGGGAAACGCCTCTCGCTGCACCACACACCAGCACCACTAACGGGCACGCCAGCTCGGCCGCCTCGTGAAGCACCCGCCGATTCTCCTCAACCGCCGCAGCCCGGGCTTCAGAGTCCAACGCGACAAAGAATCCACCCCGACACAAAGCCACAGGCTTCAGTCCAGAAGCTTCAACCATTCTGGCCGCCTTCCTAACGCCCAACGGCTCAACGTGCTCCCGCCACAGCGTCACGCCGCCAATGCCCGCCCTGACGTATTCCTCCAACGCCAGTGGCAGCGGCAATGGCCGCGTCGTAATCGTATGGATCGCCAGCCGATCAAGAGGCAGTGATTCATTCGCCATCAGACTCCTCCGTCTCACTCCCTTACATGCTTACTGCGGTAACGCCGGAATATCCTTCCACTTCCGTTCCTTCCAACTGGCCAGACCCAACTCAGCCAGTTGGACACCTTTCGCCCCTTCACGCAGCGTGTACGGATACGGCTCATCCAACGCCACGTGCCTCAGGAACATCTCCCACTGCACCTTGAAGGCGTTGTCATAAGCACAGGCGTCCGGCATCAACTGCCAGCCTTCAAAGAAATTGATCGGCTGCGCAATATCCGGGTTCCACACCGGCCGCGGCGTATTCGCCTGCGATTGCACCCGGCACTCCCTCAGCCCCGCAACCGCCGACCCATGCGTCCCGTCCACGTGAATCGTCAGCAGGTCGTCGCGCCGCACGCGCGTACACCAACTACTGTTGAACTGCGCCATGATGCCACCATCGAGGATGAACATCGCATACGCCGAGTCATCTGCAGTGCACTTGTAAGCTTTCCCATCTTCGCCAACGCGTTCATGCAGATCCGTATTCGCCCACGCCACCACCTGCTTCACCGCGCCAAACGTATGATCCAGCACGTAACGCCAGTGGCAGAACATATCGATCGCGATTCCCCCACCATCCTCATTTCGATAGTTCCAGCTCGGCCGCTGGGCGGGCTGGTCCTTCTCATGCCCGGTGAACACCCAATATCCGAACTCACCCCGAACCGACAAAATCTTTCCGAAAAATCCAGTCCGTACCAACTGCGCCCGTTTCCGAATCCCGGGCAGAAACAGTTTGTCCTGTACCACACCGTTTTTCGTCTTGGTGGTTTCACACAGCCGGGCGATGCGTAATGCTTCGTCCGTCGATACCGCCGTCGGCTTTTCGCAATAGATCGACTTCCCCGCCTTCACAGCCCTGTCCACAAAGCCAGCCCGCTGCAACGTCCCCGATGCATCAAAAAAGATCTCGTAATTTTTGTCCGACAACGCGCTGTCAAGGTCCGTCGTGAACCGCTTGACACCGTACGTCTCTGCCAGAGCCTTCAGCTTGCTCTCCGAGCGGCCCGTCAGAATCGGGTCCGGCATCAGCACCAGATCGCTGGAAACCTTGACGCCCCCCTGCTTGATAATGGCCGCCACCGACCTCGCCAAATGCTGGTTGGTGCCCATGCGGCCGGTCACCCCGTTCATAATCACGCCAATTCGCCGCGTTTCCATTGTGGTCTCCTGAGGGTGAGAAGGGGGTGGGGTTAGCTGCGTTCGCATGCCGCTATCCCCGTCGTCGACCCTCGCAGTCTGCCGTGTCCGCACGATTCGGGTATGGACAACATCGCTGAATGTTGTACTTTTTGGCCATCGTGGCACGCAGCGATTTGACGTTCCTCTTCGGCATGTTCCTTCCACGCTGCACGCACGACATCAACAAATTCTTCAACGACTACCACGTCATCCAATACTCCCACGGCGGCGGCGTCGAACTCTGCATTGACCAGACCATCACCCGCATGGAAGGCCGCTGGTGGTGGTCCAGCTACCCCGGCCCACGCATCTCGTTCAAACCTTTGGCCCCATCACAGAACTGGGTCCATCGCTATCTCGCCTTCCGCGGATCCGCTGTCGACCAATGGCAGGCCGACGGTCTGTTTCCCATCCCACCCATGCCCGCACCCGTCTTCACCAATGGCCTCGATTCAGCCGCCCGATTCGACCACATGCTCCAACTCTCCCGTCAGGAAGATGCGCTAAGCCGCCAACGCGCAACTTTGGAGCTAGAGCTCTTATTGTGCGATCTGGCCGAAGCCCGCGCCCGCAGTTCACAGGCAGATGCCGCATCACCGCCGCCGTGGCTGTCAGCCACCAAAGCACGTCTTGAAGCACTTGGCGTTGCAGATGTGGACTACCCCACACTCGCCGCCGAAGCCGGCATCTCCGCCCGCACCTTTCGCCGTGACTTCGCCCGCTGGACCGGTCTGGCACCACACAGTTACCTCATCGCCAGCCGGATCTCTCACGCCCGCGAAATGCTCGCTCACACCGACCTTCCACTGAAGGTCATCAGCCGGGAAGTTGGCTATTCAGACGTCTTCTACTTCACGCGGCACTTCCGCAAAGTCGTCGGCGTTCCCCCCGGCCTCTATCGCAAAAGCCGCGACGGCTGACCATTGCCCCGTGCTACAACTGTGCCACCACGACTCACCGTCGCCGACGCGCGACCACGCATGCCGCCATACACATCAAGCCAACCTGACTCGGCTCGGGAATAAGGCTGCTTTGCACAAAGCTATCAGCCGCCGCCACCTGCTCCGCAAACTCAGTCGCATCAACCGACCCCGCGTTCTTCTCAAACAGAAAGTAAAACGGCAGTGAGTTCGCTACGCTCTGGCCATCAACAAGCTGGTTGCTGCCCACGGTCAAAGTCGCAAGGAAAATCCCGTCCGCCGGTGCAACGTCCGGAACCTGTGTTCCGGCCTTGTCCAGCCGCCACTCCACCTGATTGTGGCTCCCGGGAGTGATGGTTGAGGGTGTCGTACTCCAACTCCCCGACTCAGCACCCGTCGGAGACGTGAACAAACTACTCGCCGTTGGCGGCCCTAGGTTCCCACGAATTCCCTGCAGGCGATTGGCGGTTGAAACTACAAACGCCGATCCGTTCCAAACCTGCAAAGGTCCAACAAGCGTCTGAGTGATCTTGCTGCCAGCGACAAAGCCGCTGGCAGCAGCGTTGCCGTTCAAATCGGCGCTGCCGCCATACGAAATCCCCGGCCCTGTGTACGCAGCGGCACTCTCCGAAGACGCCTGGCCATACCAGCCGTTGTTCGTAATGCCGAATGTCGTCGTGTTGTCAGCATTCCGCACCATCGGGACATGGGCGATCCGGGCACTTTCACCCACGTAAAGCGGGTTGTAGTTCGCCCCGTTGAACGTCGTACCGTTCAGCAGGTACGAGCTATTCTCATCCAGAAAGAAATGCGTCGTCACCACTTGGTGACCCACGATCGCGAGCTGCAGGGTCGGCCCATGACCAAACGTAACAACAGGCGTTCCAGCGGCAGCAAGCACCACCAGAATCGCAATACTTTGACTCATTGTTTTCATTTTCGAAACCCTTTAAAAAAAGTGCTGACAAAGGAACTATTTCTGCGAGTGCTTCCGCCGATTCCGGCCCGCAGACCAACTAACAAAAGCCGCTGCAACCAAGCTGCCTGAAACCGGTTCAGGCACTGCAGCGGTAACGACGCGGACTTCGGCCACCGTCTCGGCGGCCATGTCAGGCCCGCCCGGCAGACCCGGCGGCACCAGCGTCGAACTCGCCGCCAGAGCCGCCCCATCCAAGACCGTCTGACTGACGTTGTCGCCAAATAAAATGTAAAAAGTGTCCGACGGCCTGACCGCGCGATCCGAAGCGAACTGCAACGGCAGGGCATAAACCCCGGCCGGTGCGTCTTCCGGGTCGAACCCATTGGCCAGATCCTCCGGCGTACAAATCGTGTACGTCAGATGGGCATGGTCAGAAGCACTTCCGCTAAAACTGAAAGCACGGTCCCCGACAACAAACCCCTTGCCGGAAAACTGCGTCTGACCGATTCCATTCGTCACAGCCAGAAATGGCGTCTGACTCCGAAAAGCCTTCGACACCGGCATGAACACGTGTAAGGTCGCGTTGTACCATTGCACCTCACCGACAATATTGTAGGAAAAGTTCGTACCAGCAGCCAAACCTGCCCACGGATACGACTGATAACCCGGAAACTGTGTCTGAAAGTTCAGCGGAGTGTCATCCAGACCCATCGGCAAGAGCATCGGAAACACCTGCGCAGGCACGTAGTCGGCCCGACGCCCATCGGCCGGATATGGCCCCCTGTAGGTCACCACCTTGCCAGCCTTTATACCCAACCAGATTCGCGGCCCAGCATGCCCAAAGGCCAGCGAGTTGATCGACAGCGCAGTCAGCGCACCAGCGCAGCATGAAATCAGATTCATAAGACTTTCTCCTTCATGTATCCCGATCGCTTCCGCCCGCTCAGGGCGCAACAGCCGGGTTGAAGCGGTTATGCCCCGGGTCCGTGTAAACCGCGCGAATCGCGAGGGATTCCGCGTGGCCGTCCAGAAACCCGAAGTTCAAAACTCCACTCCAGAAATTCCGCGTTCCACCATGTCGCCCCACCGGCATCTGCCCGCAAATGCGGGCCAATGTCGTCTTGGGCAGCAAAGGTGAATAAAAGTCGTCCACATGAATGTGGTCGGCCACCGCATAACTTCCAGTCTCGGCCAGTTCACCAAACTGAATGACCGAGGACGAATGCCTCACCTGTGTGATGCGTTTGGGGGGAACAGTTCCCAGAGGCGCATGGGACGGTGTCACGTAATTGTTCAGTCCGTAGCTGGTCAACCGAAAAACCGGCGATGCTGACAACTGATACGAACTGGCGAAGTAAGGACTGGCATCCGCCGGGCATCGTCGCACCAGCGCTTTGCCAGCGTACGGTTCCAGCATGCCGATCCACGACCCCTGCACCGCGTAACTGCCATCACCCGGCTCAACCAGCAGGTTATGCTGTTCCGACGCGTACAACATCTGCGCCGTCTCCATGCTCCGGATGTTGGCCAGGCACTGCGTCCGCATAGACGCCTGCCTTGCCTTGCGCAGTGCTGGTATAAGCAAACCGATCAGAACGACAATAATGCCGATCACGACCAGCAGCTCTACGAGGGTAAACCCCCCGCGCCAGCGCAGTAACGTGCGCTTCGCAACCATGACACACCCAAGTTATTCGGCAGGCACGGCCTGCCATCCCGGCGCTAAATACCGCGCGGCGCACCGGTTCTAGCCGTTCACCACGCACGCACACAGGTTCTAGGCCCGTGGCGGCCCGCAGGCCCAATACGTCGCCCTAAACTGCCCGCCGCGCCACCCCAACAGTACCGGCTCTGGCAACAGCCCCAACTTCCGGGCAGGGCTGATTTGGATCACGAAAGGAATCGTCGGAACGATGCGGGCCGCAAAATGACAGACCGCACACTCGGCTCGATCCTTGGACGTCGGACTCTTCGCTTTGCCCGTTTGGCTGCTCACGGCCGGTGCAGAACAACAACTGGCCGCCCCACCCGCCGACCCACTCCCGCTCACAAACGTGATCATTCCGCGCACATGCCCCGGCACGTAAACATTGAACAGCCACGCGAGGTGCAGCGTCAGGAAAATAGCGACAACTTTCCGCACGCCTAACACAGTAAGGCCCATCAGCCCGCTGTCAATGCGGCATTTACCCGCAGGCCTCATCTACAGTCGCCCAAACGCTTCAAGAATACTCAACCCCACCCGCTGGCTTTTCTCCGGGTGAAACTGGGTCGCCGCAATGTTCCCCTGCTCAACGACCGCCGTCACCGGCCCACCATACTCTGCGCTCGCCGAAATAATCGTCGGATCCCTGGGCACCACGTGATAGCTATGCACAAAATAGACGTACGGCTCCGGCCCAACCCCCGCCAGTAAGCCACCCCGGTTCCGCACAACCAGCTTATTCCACCCCATGTGCGGCACCTTCAGCCGAAGTGGCGGCGCGTCCACTTTAAGGCGCACGCAAACACCGTCCAAGAGTCCCAAACCCCGATGCCCGCCATCCTCCTCACCAAACTCAAACAGCAACTGCATCCCCAGGCACACCCCCAGAAGCGGCCTCCCCGTTGCCGCGAAAGTCCGCACCGCTCCATTGAGCCCCCGCTCGTTTAACACCTTCATCGCGTCCCCAAACGACCCGATGCCCGGCAGGATCACCTTCTCGGCGGCGGCCACCTCTTCCGCCGTCCGCACCACCCTTGCCGAATGACCAAGCACCTCCAGCGCCTTCTGCACGCTGCGCAGGTTGCCCATGTCGTAATCAACGATCGAGATGACACCGCTCACAAGCCCAGCTTCGCTTTCTTTTCTTCCCACTCGGCCGCCTCACGTTTGTTGCTAGTCGCCAGCGGCTGCTTCGTCCGTATTGCTTCCACTTCAAGGCGGCTCAGCTGCACCGCACCCACGCGATAATCCTCAAACGCCTCGCAAGTCACCGGGCAGATCGGCTTGACCAACTCGTACATCGCAGTGGCATAGTCACGAATCTCCTGCTGGGCATGGCTGTCCATACGCAAATGCAGAAAGTGCAGCAGGTTGTGCAGGTCAATCTTCCAATACCACTCCGTATAAGCACTCACGGGCAGGCCAATCCGGGCCTGCTCGCGCGCCATCCCCTTATCCAGCAACTTCTGATAATCGGCGTACAGCGTCTCCGACTTATCCAGATAAGCCAGAAACCCCTCCGCTGTCGAAGCGTCCATCGTCTCGGTCCCACCCTGACGATTGGTCAACGACTGCTTGCGAATATTCTCCATCTCCGGCCGGTAAAACCGATCCTGCACCACCGAATACCGTGCCGAGTACTCATTCACATTCGCCGTCCGGTGCCGAATCCACTGCCGCGCCACGAACATCGGCATCACATGATGAAACTTGAACTCCACCATCTCCAGCGGCGTCGTGTGATGGTGCCGCATGAGATACCTCACCAGCCCCCGATCCTCATTCACCAGCTTTGTCCCCAGCCCATAGCTAACCCGCGCCGCCTGAACAATTGCAAAGTCCGCGGTCTTCCCCTCAGGCACCAGCCGCGGCATCACATCGACCAAGGCCACAAGCCCATGATCATGCACCCGAATTTCCCGGCGGCTGTCCCCGCCCATCACATCCACCACCGGCGATTCAAAAGGCTTCCGTTCCATGCTTCGACATTACCCCGATCCCCGTCAACTGTCATGCGGTGGCCAATTTGCCTGAAAACACGCGAAACCATGCCACTCACTCAAATACACGCTTTATTCCGCCCGCGCCCGTCGTGTAGCATCCCACTCCAACATGACTAAGCAGGGCCAGAACCGCCGTCCACTCCCCCGTCCACTCCCCACCACCTCGTTCCTCCTCCTAGCAACAGCCGCTATTTCGGCCCTCAGCCTGACAGCCTTTGTCGTCACGGCACAGGTCCCGGTGACCGAGCCCCCCACCGGCATCCGCGAAAAGACACCCCGCCACTGGGCCCTCCTGAACGCCAAGATCGTCGTCAGCCCCACAGTGACCATCGAAAAGGGGACAGTCGTCTTCAATAACGGCATCATCACCGCCATCGGTGCCGATATCACCCCGCCAGCCGACGCCCGCACCATCGACTGCACCGGCAAAACCATTTACGCCGGCTTCATCGACGCCTCCAGCGAAGGCTCCGATGCCGCACCAGATACCGCCGCCACCCCCGCCGGCCGCCGCGCCCGTGGCGCAACCCCCTCCGTCCCGCCATCGCCCACCATCGGCGGCGCCGGTTACTGGAACACCAACATAACCCCCCAGTTCAAGACCAGTCGCTCCTACGCCGCCGATGCCGAAGCCGCCAAAACGCTTCGTTCCCAGGGCATCACCACCCGCCTGCTCGTCCCGCCGCCCGGACTCATCCGGGGCACCAGCGTTCTCGTCCACAACAATGGCGCCGCCGCCAACGACGCCATCATCTCCGACGACATCGCCGAGCACGTCACCCTCACAGTCCCGCGCCGGCGCGGGGGGGGGCGGGGGCGGGGGGGGCGATGTGTCGAGCTACCCCGACAGCCCCATGGGCGCCCTCACCCTCGTCCGTCAGGCCATCTACGACGCCCGCTGGTACAGCCAGGCTCAGAAGGCCATTTCCATAGCCCCCGCGCTTCCCCGCATCGAACGCAATGACGCTCTGGATGCCCTCGCCAGCGCGCTGACAACCAAACTCCCGCTCATCGTCGATGCCCCCGATGAGCTCTACGTCCTCCGCGCCGACCGGCTCGGCAAGGAGTTCGACGCACCCATCATCGTTAACGGCTCCGGCCAGGAGTTCCGCCTTCTCCAGCAGATCGTCGATACCGGACACCCCATCATCCTTCCGGTGAACTTTCCCAAGCCCCCGGATGTCGCTAGCCCCGAAGCCGCCATCGCCATCTCCCTCCAAGACCTGATGGAATGGGATCTTGCCCCCGAAAACCCCGCCCGCCTCGAAAAGGCTGGCATCAAAATCGCCTTCAGCACCAAAGGACTTCGCCGCAAAGCCGATTTCCTCTCCAAAGTCCGGCAGGCGGTCTCTCGCGGCCTCCCCCAGCCAGCCGCGCTCGCAGCACTCACCACCACCCCCGCAAAGCTCTTTCGGGTCGATCAAACCCTCGGCACCGTTGAAGTTGGCAAGTTCGCCAGCCTCATCGTCGCCGATGGAGACATCTTCGCCGACAAAACCGCCGTCACTGAAACTTGGGTCAGGGGCGATCGCTTCGACCCCACCACCGCCACCACCGCCCCCTCCATCGCCGCCACCATGCCCGCCACCGAGAAGCCCCAGGCCGACCCGCGCGGCACTTACACCCTGACCACCAACCGCCCCGACGGTACGCCCGCCACCTATACCCTCCGCGTCGCCGGCGATCACGCTAAAACCGGCGACGTCTGGCGTCTCACAACCACGCTACACCCGCCGCACTCCCCCGCCAGCCAGCCCCCCACATCCCAGCCCACCACCACCCAACCTGCCTCGGCCCCCAGCACGCGCCCCTCTGCCGACGGCAAAACCGTCTCCTTCAACGGTTCCGGCCTTACCTTCACCGCCAAAGTCACCGAACTCGGCTCCCCCGGCATCGCTCAGTTTTCTCTGACCCTCGTCGGCGACGATCTGACCGGCCTTGTCGCTTGGCCCGATGGAACCGTCAGCCCGGCCACCGCCGCCCTCACCACCCCGGATAAGGACGACGACACTCCACAGAACACCCGTGTCCGCGGCGGTGGCGGACGACGTGGCGGCGGCGGCGGAATGGGAGCCGGCGGCGGAAAAGGCGGCGGTTTCGGCATGCGTGCCGATACTTCCGCCGATGGCGCAGCGACCCGCCCCAGCACCCGCCCCGCCTCCTTCGAACCCAACTACCCACTTGGCGAATACGGCCGTAACTCCCTGCCCGAGCAGCCGCCCGCAGTTCTCTTTACCAACGCCACCGTCTGGACCAACGCCACCGAAACTGCACCACTCGAAAAAGCTTCCGTCCTCGTGTTGAAAGGCAAAATCGCAGCGGTCCTCGCAGCCGGTGCCGCCACCCCAGCCCTACCCGAAGGCACCGTCACCATCGACCTCGCGGGCAGGCACCTCACCCCCGGCGTCATTGACTGCCACTCCCACATGGCTACCGATGGCGGCGTCAACGAATCCGGCCAGACGATTACCGCCGAAGTCCGCATCGGCGACTTCATCGACCCTTCCGACATCACCATCTACCGCCAGCTCGCCGGCGGCGTCACCAGTGCCAATATCCTCCACGGCTCTGCCAACACCATCGGCGGCCAGAATCAGGTCATCAAACTCCGCTGGGGCAGCGGCCCCGAGGAAATGAAGTTCGAAAACGCCATGCCCGGCATCAAGTTCGCCCTCGGCGAAAATCCCAAGCAAAGCAACTGGGGCGATAACAACACCACCCGCTACCCCCAAACCCGGATGGGTGTCGAGCAACTCGTCCGGGACGAGTTCACAGCCGCCAATGAATATCTCGCCGCGTGGAAGGCCTACACCGCCGATCCTTCCGGAAAGATCCCGCCGCGGGTCGATCTCGAGCTGCAGGCCGTCGGCCAGATCCTCACGCATGATCGCATCATCCACTGCCACAGCTACCGCCAGGACGAAATCCTCGCCCTCATCCGCACCTGCGACGACTTCGGCGTCACCATCGGCTCCCTCCAGCACATCCTCGAAGGCTACAAAGTCGCCGATGCCATAAAAAAGCACGGGGCCACCGCCAGCACCTTCAGCGACTGGTGGGCCTACAAGGCGGAAGTCATGGACGCCATCCCCTACAACGGCGCCATCATGCAAAAGCTCGGCATCGTCGTCAGCTTCAACTCCGATGACGGCGAACTCGGCCGCCGCCTCAACAGCGAAGCCGGCAAGGCCGTGAAATACGGCGGCGTTCCCCCGGCCGAAGCCCTGAAGTTCGTCACCCTCAACCCCGCTCGCCAACTCCACATCGACAACCGCGTCGGCAGCCTCGAAGTCGGCAAGGACGCCGATATCGCCATCTGGTCCGGCGACCCCCTCAGCGTTACCAGTCGCTGCGAACAAACCTGGATCGACGGCCGGAAGTACTTCGATCTCACCGCTGACCTTGAAGCACGCAAACTCCTTCAAGCCCGGAAAGCGACTCTGATCCAAAAGATTCTCGACTCCGGCGAGGCGTCTGCCACCGATGAATCCGAAGCCCCCGGAAACCGCGTCCTCTGGCCCAACGAGGACGAATACTGCGGCCACTCCCACGCCCACTAATCACTCAATCTCCACACACGCAAATACCCCATGAAAAACCTCCTTCTCTCCTCCACTCTCAGCTTGCTCCTCCTCGTCTCAGCGGCCCGGGCCAGTGACGTAGTCCCCGCCACCAGACCCGCCACCCCCACGGCCATCACAAACGTCCGCGTCCTCCTACCAGACGGCACTTTCTCCGGCCCAACCACCGTCGTCCTTGACGGCGCCAAAGTCGCAGCCATCGGTGCCGCCGCCCCAGCCACTGCCACCACCATCGACGGCACTGGCAAGCGCCTCTACCCCGGCCTCATCGACAGCTTTTCCAACCTCGGACTCGTCGAAACCGAATCGATCCGTGCCACACTCGATGGCGCCGAAACCGGGACAGTCAACCCGAATGTACTGGCTCAGCGCGCCGTCAACCCCGACAGCGACCTTCTTCCCGTGGCCCGCATGAATGGCGTATTGATGTGCCTGACCGTCCCCTCCGGCGGACTCGTCAGCGGTCAGGCAGCCGTCATGCAACTCGATGGCTGGACCTTCGAAGACATGACCCTGCAAGGCGGCGTCGGAATGGTCATCAACTGGCCCCGCATGCGCCCCGCCCGCAGCTGGGACGACACTTCCACCGCAGCCGACCAGACCCGCCAGCGTGACGATCAGCTCGCTTCACTCAAAGCACTCTTCAGCGATGCCAACGCCTACCGCCTCGCCGCCAAAGCCTCCACCTCTCCCGCCAGCGGGCAGGATGCCAAATGGGCAGCCATGATCCCCGTCCTTGAGGGGAAGTCCCCGCTGCTCGTCCGCGCCGACGACCTACAGCAAATCAACTCCGCCATCGCCTTCACCGTCGAACGCCACCTCAAGCTCGTCATTGTCGGCGGTTACGACGCCGCCCTCGCAGCGCCGCTGCTCGTCAAGCACAACATCCCGGTCATCCTGACCGGCACCCAGCGCATGCCCGAACGCCGCAGCGATCCTTACGATGCGGCTTACACCCTCCCGGCCCGCCTCTCTGCCGCAGGTGTCAAGTACGCCATAGCCACAAACCGCTGGGCCAGCATGAGCCGAACGCTGCCGTACCACGCCGCCGCAGCCGTGCCCTACGGCCTCTCGCGCGAACAGGCGATCCTCTCCATCACAAGGTTCCCCGCGGAAATTCTCGGCGTCTCTGACCGGGTCGGCACCATCGAGCCCGGCAAACTCGCCACAGTCTTCCTCGCCGATGGTGATATTCTCGAAGAACCCACTCACGTCACCAGCGCCTGGATCGCTGGCCGCCCGATAGAGCTCACCGACAAACAAACCCGCCTCAACGACAAGTACCTCTCCAAGTACAAACAGCTCGGCCTGATAAAATAGTTCGCAGCACTTTCTATCTTTTGGTCAACCGGCAATCGCCTCCATCCCCTCCCGTCTCCGCACGCGTCCTCCGTTGCCTGTAAACCACATGCATCACCTGCTCCCACCCACAACCCGCGCCGTCATCTTCGACTGCGACGGCACCCTTGCAGACACCATGCCCATCCACGCCCGCGCGTGGACCGAAACCATGGCCCGTCACGGCCACGTCTTCACCGCCGCCATGCACGATGAGCTCGCCGGCATGCCCACCCTCGAAATCTGTCGCCTGCTCGTCCGAGAGCGCGCCTTCACCATCGACCCTGAAACCGTCACCCGCGAAAAGGAAGAGCAATACCTCACCCTTCTCCACGAGGTCAAACCCCTCGCCCCCGTCGCCAACTTCGCACGTTCCCTCGCCGGCGCCATGCCCATTTCCGTGGCCAGCGGCGGCGAACGCCACATCGTCACCGCGACCCTCACCACCATCGGCCTCATCGACCTCTTCCCCATCATCGTCTGCGCCAACGACGTCACCCGCGGCAAGCCCGATCCTGAAATGTTCCTCCTCGCCGCAAAACGCATGAATATGCAGCCCGCAGCCTGCACCGTCCTCGAAGACGCTGATTTTGGCGTCCGCGCTGCCCTCGCCGCGGGCATGCACGTGATCGACATTCGCCACCACGTCCACTAAAACATAGCCGTGCCTTCCCGCAACAAACAGCCTCTACCCGCCTTGCCGGACAAAGTAGTCCTCCTGACCGGCGTCGCTGGCTTCATCCCCTCCCACACCGCCGAAGCGCTGCTGCGTCGTGGCCACCACGTCATCGGCATCGATAACTTCGCCGACTTTTACCCCCGCGCTACCAAAGAGCGCAACCTCGCTGAAGTCGAGGCCACCGCAAACTCGGACGAAGTAAAAAAAGCTGGCGGCCGCCTCACCTTCCGCGAGCTCGACATCACCAACCGTGCCGCACTTGAAGCACTGGTCGCCGAAACCCGGCCGGATGCCATCATCCACCTCGCCGCAATGGCCGGTGTCCGTCCCAGCATCGAACGCCCCTCCCTCTACGTCCGCGTCAACCTCGAAGGCACGGCCAACCTCCTGCAGGCCGCCATCACCCCGCCCGCCGATGGTGAAGCCGCCACCGTCAAGAAGTTCATCTTCGCCAGCAGCTCAAGCGTCTACGGCAATGCCTCCCGCGTCCCCTTCAGCGAACTTGACCCCGTCAACCAGCCCATAAGCCCCTACGCAGCCACCAAGCGCGCCGGCGAACTCCTCTGCCACTCTTTCAGCCACCTCTACAACCTGCCCATCACCTGCCTCCGCTTCTTCACCGTCTATGGCCCCCGCCAGCGCCCCGACCTCGCCATCCACAAGTTCGCAAAGCTCATGCGCGACGGCAAACCCATCCCCGTCTTCGGCGACGGCAGCACCAGCCGCGACTACACCTACATCGCCGACATCGTCTCCGGCATCCTCGCAGCCCTCGATCGTGCAGCAGGCTTTAACATCTACAACCTCGGCGGCTCCGACCCCGTCACCCTCAGCCAACTCATCGAAGGCCTCGAAACTGCCACCGGCAAAAAAGCCATCGTCGACCGCAAATCCGCCCAACCCGGCGACGTCGAACGCACCTTCGCCGACCTCACCCTCTCCAAACGCGATCTCGGCTACCAGCCCACCACCCCCATCGCCACCGGCCTCGCCCGGTTCATCGAATGGTTCAACCAGCAACCCTGACCGATGCCGCTTGACCTGCCAGCTCTCTGGGATTTCGCCAATCCCGCGCTAAGTGAAAAACGCTTCCGCGCCGCACTGCCCGCAGCCTCACCCGATGACCAACTGATCCTCCTCACCCAAATCGCCCGCACCCACGGCCTTCGCCGCGATTTTTCAACCGCCCGGCAACTCCTGACGGATCTGGTCCCCCAGATCGCCACTGCTTCCCCCGAAGCCCGTATCCGCTACCACCTCGAACTCGGCCGCACCTACAGCTCCATGACCCACACGCCGGAGTCACAATCCCTAGAGGCCATCACTCACGCCCGCATCAACTGGCAGACCGCCATCACCCTTGCCAGATCCGCCAACCTCGACGCCCTCACCATCGACGCCATCCACATGATGGCCACCCTCGACACCGCCCCCGCCGACCAGCACAAGTGGGGCCTTGAAGCCCTGCGCGTCGTCGAATCATCATCTCAGCCCGGTGCTCGCCTCTGGGAAGCCTCCATCCGCAACAATATCGGCTACGCGCTCCATCTGCTCGCTCGCAACGAAGAAGCGCTCGCAGAGTTCAAAACAGCACTGGCCCTCCGTCAGAAACAGGGCAACCCGGCTAATATCCGCATCGCCCACTGGATGATCGCCCGCGTCCTCCGCGACCTGGGCCGCTGCCACGAAGCCCTCACCATCCAACTCCAGCTCGAACAGGAATGGCAACAAGAGCACTCCCCCAGCGCCCATGTCTTCGAGGAACTTGAAGCTCTCTACCTCGTCCTGGGTGACCCCCAGAACGCCGCCAGATACGCCAAACTCCGCAACGCCCTCTAGACCGCCGCCCACGAAATCAACCCAGGCTCAAAAGGCGTCGCCAGATCAGACTCCGCCGGGAGCACGCGAACCGTGTAACTAAGCCGCCCCGACATCTTGCACGGCAAATCCACGGCAAACACATACCGGTTGCTCGACAACTTTTCCGTTTGCTCCATCTTCAGAATCTGCGGCGACACAAAACTACCGGCCGAGTCCGTCCGTCCACCATACAACTGCACCGTCACCTCTGACGGCAACAGCCCGCCCGTGGCACCACCCTCTATCCCCGGCGGCTCCGTCGAAACCCCCAGATCCACAATGGCCTGCACTCGCACCGACTCCCCAACCCGGAACGCCGGCACCGCGTTTGCCCCTTCGCCACCGGGCGCTGCCACCGATGGCCCACTCGGCTGGCCTACCGTCATTCCCAAAACCGATACCGCCGGCCACTTCGCCCGAAGCCGATCCTTCAACGCCGCCAGTCGCGACGCCCCCGCAAGCTTCCCAGCCGACAACCTCGCCCCTCTCACCGAAGCTGGTATGTAATACGTTTTGGCATACTCACCCACCATCCGGTTCGTGTTGTAAACCATCGAAAGCTGACTGATGCTCGCTTTCATCTTGGTGACCCACGCCGAAGGCAACGCCGCCCCGCTCGCCGCACCCGATGGCGCACGCCTGGAATAAAACAGCGGAATAATCTCGTTCTCTAACAGAGCATACAAACTCGCCGCATCGTGCGCGTCCTGTCTCGCTCCGTCGCTCAACTCCTCGCCAGCACCAATCGCCCAACCCACCTCCGGCGTGTACCCCTCCACCCACCACCCATCCAGAACGCTGCAATTCAGCACCCCGTTTGCCGCGGCCTTCATACCACTCGTGCCGCTCGCCTCATACGGCCGCCGCGGCGTGTTCAGCCACACATCCGCCCCCTGCACCATATGCCGCGCCACATTCATGTCATAATTTTCAAGGAACACAAACCGACGCCTGATCACCGGATCCTTCACGTAATTCACCAGCGTCCGGATGAACTCCTTCCCCTCATTGTCCGCCGGATGCGCCTTCCCCGCGAAGATAAACTGAATCGGACGCTGATCATCCCCTAACAGCCGTGCCAACCGCCCCGGATCACTCAACAGCAGCGTAGCCCGCTTGTACGTGGCAAACCGCCGCGCAAAGCCAATCGTCAACGCCGACGGGTCCAGCACGTTATCCGCAATCCCCACATCGTCCAGCGGGTTATGCCGCTCAATCAGGTTCCTCTTCAACTGCTTGCGTACAAACGTCACCAACTCCTGCCGCGAATGCTCGTGCGCCCTCCACAATTCCGAGTCCGGCACATTCGCAATCGTCGCCGGCGTCACCTCTTTCACGCCGCCCACACTCACACTCGAGTGGCCGGCATACTGCATCAGCAAATTCGAAATCTCCGGACTCAACCACGTCCGCAGGTGCACTCCGTTCGTCACACTACCAATCGGCACCTCCGCCTCAGGCACCCCCGGCCAGATCCCCTTCCACATCATCCGGCTCTCTTCACCATGCAACTTACTCACCCCATTAACACTGTCCGCCAGCCGGATCGCCAGCACAGCCATCGAAAAACTCTGTTGCTTGTCGTAAACATTCTCCCGCCCCAGCGCCAGAAACCCGTCCTCGTCCAGCTTCAATCCCTCCCAATAATTCGCGAAAAACTTCACCATCGTGTCCGGCGGAAAACGGTCAATCCCCGCAGGCACCGGCGTGTGCGTCGTAAACACACTTGTCGCGGCCACAAACTGCCGGGCTTGGTCAAACGACAACTCCGGCTGAGCCGCCAGCAGATTCCGCACCCGCTCCAGCGCCAAAAACGCCGAGTGCCCCTCATTCATGTGAAACACCTTCGGCCGCAATCCCAGCGCCTCCAGCACCCGCACCCCGCCAATCCCCAGCACAATCTCCTGCCGTATCCGCAGATTATCCCCCGTCCCGTACAGCTTCGCCGTGATCTCCCGATCCGCCGGCGCATTCTCCGGCAACTGCGTATCCATCAGATATAGCGGCACACGCCCCACGCTCACACGCCACACCGCGATGTAAACCTTGTTATCCCCCACATCCACACTCACCCGCAGCGGCTTCCCCTCCGCCCCGATCACAGCCTTCACCGGCAACAAATCCGGGTCCAATTCCGGATACCGCTCCTTCTGCCACCCGTCCGGTGCCAGATACTGCGTGAAATACCCGTTCCGATAGAACAGCCCCACAGCCAGCAGCGGCAACCCAATCTCGCTCGCACTCTTCAGATGATCCCCCGCCAGCACCCCCAGCCCACCCGAATAAATCGGCAGCGATTCATGCAGCCCAAACTCCGCTGAAAAATAAGCGATCCCCGCCTGCCCCGTCTCCGCCAGCGTAGGGTTCGCCGGCGTCCAAGTGCACGGCATACCAATGTGCCCCTTAAACGCCTCATACTCCCGCCGCAAATCCGCCAGATATTCCGAATCCCTCGACAACACCTCCAGCCGACCCGGATCCGCAAGGCTCAACAGTGCAACCGGATTCTGATGCAACTGGTCAAACAGATCACTATCAATCCGCCGAAACAATGAAACCGCCCCCGGATTCCACACCCACCACAAATTCCCCGCCAGCGCCCCAAGCCCCCCACGCTCCAACGCCTCCGGCAGATTCGGATGCACCAGCAACGTAATCCGCTTCCGCCCATGTCCTTCTGCCAACGGCGCCGCATACGGCCCAGCCTCCACAGGTACCGACGCCGTACCCGACGACGGATGCGAACCAGTCACCGCATTCGAAGATTCTGTCATAGCCCCAGATTGTGCACGACCCTCACCCCAGACGGTAGTGCCCCCCACCGCCACCCTCACCCCACCACCGGACCGATCCCCCATTTCCCCGACTGACCAAAAAATCGACACGGATTGTCATGAAACAGTTCCACCGCCTCACCCTCCGAGTGCCCCCGCCCCCGAAACTCTCGCACCGTATCCACCAGCGTGTGCGGCCCGCTCTCCCCCCAATCGCTCGCACTGTTCACGCACAACTGCCTTGCCCCATACATCTCCACCAGATCCACCGCCCGCTCCGGCGTCACCTTCGACAACGGATACACCGTCAACCCCGCCCAAAACCCACACTCCCGCGCCATCCTCAACGTGTGCTCCTCGCAATGATCAATCAACACCCGCTCCGGCCTGATCCGACTGTCATTCTTCAAAATGCTGCAAATAATGTCCGTCCCCTTGTGCTTGTCCGCCAGATGCGGCGTGTGAATCAAAATCAACTGCTCATGCTTCGCCGCCACATCCACCTGCAACTCAAACACCTCAATCTCATTCGCCGTGTTCTTGTTCAGCCCAATCTCCCCAACCCCCAACACCCTCGGATGCTTCAACAACGCCGGAATCAGTGCAATCACCTCCCTCGATAACGCCACATTCTCCGCCTCCTTCGCATTGATGCACAGCCAGCAGTAATGCTCAATCCCATACTTCGCAGCCCTCAGCGGCTCAACCTCCATCAAGTGCCGAAAGTAATCCGCAAAACTACTCGCGCTGCTCCGGTCATACCCCGCCCAAAATGCCGGCTCACTCACCGCCACCACACCACAGCGGCTCATGAATAAATAATCGTCCGTCGTCCGACTGACACAGTGAATATGCGGATCAATCAGCTTCACGTCCCGTTCCTTTTCGGCCACGCCGTGACATCACTCAACAACATCTGGAACCGCTCCGCCTTCGCCCCCGACCCGTCCCCCAATATCCCCAGGCCAGCCATCAACGCCGCAAATCGCGCATCCCCCTTGACAGCATCCAGCCCACCCTCCCCGCGCTCTAACCTGTCAAGGTCCGCCGCCAGATCCAGCACCCGCTTCCGCATCATCAAGTACTGCCGCTCAAAAACGTCTTTCGCTTCCATATCTCAAACTCCCGCCTCAATCATACCCCGCGCCACCCGCCGCGCGCTCGCATCCACCGCCTCCACCTCAGCCAGCGTCCCACCCCGCACCCCCGCAAACTCCGCCGCATCCAGCACCCGCTCCACAACTTCCGCAATCCCCAAAAACCCGATCGGCCCCGCAAGAAACGCCTCCACCGCCACCTCATTCGCCGCATTAAACACCGCCCCCACCCCCGTGTTCCCCGCAGCCATCTCCCGCATCACCCGCTCCGCAAGCCGAATCGCCGGAAACTCCGCCCCACCCGCAGGCCAAAACTCCCACGCATGCTTCGCCAGAAAATCAAACCGTCGCGCTGGCCCCCCAGCCCGCTCCGGATGCGTCAACGCATACTGAATCGGCAACCGCATGTCCGGCGGCGACATCTGCCCCAGCACGCTCCCATCCACAAACTCCACAAAACTATGCACCACACTCTGCGGATGAATCACAGCCCCCAACTGCTCCGGCCGAAGCCCAAACAAGTGATACGCCTCAATCAATTCCAACGCCTTATTAAATAGCGTCGCCGAATCAATCGTCACCTTCTGCCCCATCGCCCACGTCGGATGCACCAGCGCCTCCGCCACCGTCGCCTTCGCCAACCGCTCCCTCCCCCACCCCCGAAACGGCCCCCCACTCGCCGTCAAAACCACCTTCGCCACTTCCCCCCGACGCCCCCCCAACATCGCCTGAAAAATCGCCGAGTGCTCACTATCCACCGGCAACATCTCCGCCCCCGACTTCCCCGCCACCCCCATCACCAGATGCCCCCCCACCACCAACGCCTCTTTATTCGCCAGACAAACCCGCTTCCCCGCCCCCGCCGCCGTCAGCGTCGCCCTCAGTCCAGCAGCCCCCACCACCGCCGCCACCACCGCATCCACCTCCGCCAGACCCGCAATCTCCACCAATCCCTCCGCCCCACAAACCACCCGCGCCCCACACCCCGCAGCCGCCTCCTTCACCAAGGCCAAATCCCCAACCCCACCCGTCACCCCCACCACCGCCGGCCGAAACCTCCGCACAATCTCCGACAGCAACTTCAAATTCCCATGCCCCGTCACCGCATAAAGCGATAGCCGCTCCGGCAACGCCGTAATCACCTCCAGCGTACTGGTCCCAATCGACCCCGTCCCCCCAAGTAGTGCAATGCGCTTCATCCGTGCCGCAAAGCCTATCCGTTAACCCAAGTTTTGTGCCACCAACACCAGCACCCGCACTGAGTCGCCCCACCCACGGCCGTCCCTCCGCCCCTACCTCCCCTCTTGCCTCCGCCGACCCCTCAACCCCCCCCCCATCACCAACCCCACCAAACCCATAACCCCCGGCTCCGGCACACTCCCCCTCGCTCCCCCCGCGTCACCTCCACCCGCCCGCAGCCCCGCCCCCTGCAACGCGTACGCATTATTGATCAGGAAGTAATCCGTGTCGTCAATCGCCCCGCTGTAATCAAAGTCCCCATTGATCCACCCCGTCAGCCCCAGAGCGTTGCCGTTGTTGATCAAAAAGAAATCCGTGTCATCCACGTACCCATTCAAATCCGCATCACCAAAGTAAGTGAACTTAATCAGCACATCCGTCAGCCCGACCGTCACCCCGTCAAACGTGCTGTAAAGCGTGCTACCGTCAACGTTGTTCGGAATGACGCCCACGGCATACCGAAGCTTGTCCGCATCGGCCGCAGCCACACTGCTGGTAATCCCATTACCGCCAAAAAAAGTCGCCCCATTCTGGCCCGCTCTGGCTTCATCCGTCAGCGTCGCAAGGTTTCCACCCCGCACAATCAGGTCGCTGTTCCCAATATCGATCTGGCCGTAATACGTCCGTGCTCCCAGCGCAGCCCCATCGCTCGCCATCGCAAGGCCATAGAAAACCGAAACCGTCGAATCCCCCGTCAACGTAACCCGCCCCGTCGATGCGGCCGTGCCAATAACAGTCACAGTCCCCCGCACCGTCACCGCTGGCGCGCTCAGCGTGCCGCTCACAGCCAGCGTGCTCCCAAATGACAGATTGATCGGTGCCAGACTGCTGACGTTCACACCCTTCTCAATCACCAGGTTCGCCGGACCGGAAGAACCCACACCCCCCGTAAGCGACACATCAATCCCCGGCCCAATATTCAGCGTCTGCCCCGGGCTCAGAATAAACCCCGGCGCGCTACCGTTCGGCAGGATGGTCCCCGTCGTGTTGCTGGTCGCATCCAGAACAAAATGGGTCGACCCCCGCAGGTCCGCAAACGACAGATTGGCCGCCGTCCAATTCACCGATGCCAACTCACACGATTGCAGATTCGCAGAAGTAAGCGTCGCCCCGGTGAAGTTCGCAGAAGTCAGGTTCGCCCCCGTCATCACCGCCGACGTCAGCACCGCTCCCGTAAAGTTCGCCGAGATCGCAACCGCCGACTGCAAGCCCGCTCCCGTCAGCGTCGCCCCGGTAAAGTTCGCAGAAATGAGGCTGGTTCCCGGCAGCGATGCCCCCGTCAAATTCGCCCGCGTCAGATTCGCCGATGTCAGGTCCGACAACGCAAACGAGGCCGATGTCAGATTGGCATGCGTAAAGTTGGTCGAAATCAACGTAGCACTGGCCAGCCCAGCCGACGTCAAGTTCTGGTAGGCCAGATTCCATTCCGAAATGATGTTCCCGGTCAGGCGGACACCCGCAAGGTTCTTACCGACATAGCTCGCTGTCGAATACACCTGTGCAGCGGTCAGCCCATTGTCCGTCGTGAAACTCAGGTCCGCGCCCTGAATCGTCGCGCCGGTCAGCGTCGCGGACGTCAACAGCGCGCTCGCGAGGTTTACCGAGGTGAGGTTCGCAGACGTCAGGTTGGTCGAAATTAGGTTGGCCGACACAAGGATCGCCGCCGAGAGGTTGCTGGTCGCGAGATTCACACTGGCGAGATTAGCACTCGTTAGGTTCTGGCTGTTGAGGTTCCAGCCATTCATAGTGTTACCAGTCAGAACAAGTCCTGTCAGGTCTTTTGAACTGTAGCTACCTGTGGAGTAAAGCTGCACCGAAGTCAATCCCGTACTGCTTAGATTGGCCCCGGTTACGACCGCTCCCGTCAGATTTGCCAATGTTAGAGTACTGCCAGCTAAGCTGGCCCCACTCAGATTGCTGCTGGCGAAAGAAGCATTGGTCAAGTTTTGACTGGCGAAATTCCAGCCGCTCAAATTGTTCGATGATAGTCCAACCCCTGAAAGGTCCTTGGCAGTGTAGCTCGTGGTGGAATAAACTTGCGCAGGCGTCAGGCCAGCTGACGTCGTCGAACTCAGGTTCACCCCCTTGATATACGCTCCTGTCAGGTTCGCTGACGAGAGTGTTGCTGAGGTGAGATTAGCTGAAGTAAGTGTGACATAAGAAAAACTGCTACTGGTCAGATTCGCACTGCTCAGGTTGGCCAACACCATGAAGCTCGAATAGAGACTGGCACCGCTGAAATTGCTGCTGGTGAGGTTGGCACCATTAAAAACTGCCGCGGACGCTAAAGAACTGGACAGATTTGCACCGGTCAAATTTTGGCTGTTAAAGTTCCAACCGATCAAGGTGTTTTCCGAAAGGCCAACTCCCGAGAGGTCCTTCGCTACGTAACTCGCGGTGGAATAGAGTTGGGTGGAGGTAAAGCCCGTGGTGGTACAGGCATCCAGATCAGCGCCTTTGATAGTTGCCCCGCTCAAATTTGCCTGCGCGAGCGTACACACTGTCATCAAGGCGTTGGTGAGGTTTGAGGACGTGAGGTTCGCCGCCGTCAGATTGCTGCCAAATAGATAAGCGCTAGTCAGGTTGGCCAACGAAAAGCTACTAGACGCCAAGTTAAGTGACTGGAGGGCGGCGTATTGAAGGCTTTGGCCAGAAAAGTTCGCCCCCGGCACAGGAGAGGTATTGGAAATCAGAGTATTGTCTGTCCACCGATAAACCTGGCCGCTCGCCGCAACGGCAACCTGCAGCACCGCCGCCGCACAAACCACCGCCCCGCGCCGCCGACCCTTTAGTCCAAGTGCCCACTGCATCGCTATGCCGTCCTTCCTAAAAACGTTCCTTCTCCAACCGAGTCGTTGGATTCTACCACGATGCCGCCGTGCTCCGCAGAGACTTTTACACCAACTTAGACACCCCGCACCCCTGAAAAAGGGGTGAAAACCCCCGTGTTGCGCAACACGCAACAGTTCTTGTTTCACAAGCACTTGCGCGCCCGAAACCCACAAAATGTGACCACCGGCGCAACACCGCGTCTATAGGTAGACGGACTCGTTTCCCCCGCACGCGCACCCAATGCGCAGAACTATCCGAACCTCTCCAGGACTCCTAAATCAAAACTGACCAAACCCCCCGACCCCAAACCAACAACTTCTTGCCCCACAGTTACCCATCTTCCGGGAACCGCCATAACCCCAGCAGCTTCAACAGTTTACAACTTCTCAATGTCAGTTCATGGTACCAAATGTCCGCAAACGCAAAAAACGCATCTCATTCTTGCGTCCAACCCCCAACTTCCAACTTCCAACCTCCAACTTCCAACCTCCAACTTCCAACCTCCAACTTCCAACCTCCAACCTCCACTCCCCCCCTCACTCCCCTCCCCCATATTTCTCAACAAACTCCGCCTCCGTCATCACCATCACACCCAGCTCTTTCGCCTTCTCCAGCTTGCTCCCGGCCGACTCCCCAGCCACCAGAAAACTCGTCTTCTTACTCACACTCCCCGAAGCCTTGCCCCCCAGCCGCTGGATGTAATCCTCAATCCCCTTCCGATCAAAGTGCGCCAATGACCCCGTCACCACCACCGTCATCCCCGCCAGCGGCTCGCCGCCTTCAGCCACCACCTTGTCAGGTGGCGCCTCCGGCGACACGCCCGCACTCAGCAAGTCCGCAATCGCCGCCCGGCCCGCCTCGCTCGCAAAATACTCGTGCACGCTCGCCGCGATCACCGGACCGACCTCATCCGTCTCTTCAATCTCACTCAGGCTCGCAGCCGCCAGCCCGTCCAGCGTCCGGAACTTCTTCGCCAGAATCTGCGACCCGCGCCTCCCCACATGCCGAATCCCCAGCCCCGCCAACAACCGCTCCAGCGGCCGCCTCTTCACCGCCTCCAGCGACGCCACCAGCGAACCCGCCGACTTCTCCCCCATCCGTTCCAGCCCCGCCAGTTGCTCCGCCGTCAGCCGGAACAAATCCGCAAACCCCTTCACCAGCCCCGCCTCCACCAACTGCGCAATCAACTTATCGCCGATGTTCTCAATATCCATCTGGTTCCGCCCGCAGAACCACGCCAGCCGTTCCTTCAACTGGTCCGGACAGTCTGCGTTCACGCACCGGATATGCGGGCCGTCCACATCCCGCACCGGCACACTGCCGCACGAAGGACAAACCGCCGGCGCCTCAATCACCGGCCCCCGCTTCCCCTTCGCCGGAGGTGAAGCCGCACTGATATACGGAATGATCTCCCCCGCCTTCTCCACCGTCACCGTATCCCCCACATGCACGCCCAGCCGCCCGATCTGGTCCAGATTATGCAGGCTCGCCCGCCGGACGGTCGTGCCGCTGACAAACACCGGCTCCAACTCCGCCACCGGCGTCAGCGTCCCGTTCTTCCCCACCTGCCAGGTCACACCCTTCAACGTCGTCTGCACCTGCTCCGCCGGATACTTGAACGCAATCACCCACCGCGGCGCCTTGCTCGTCGCCCCCAGGCTTTCCCGCTGGCTGAAACGGTCCACCTTCACCACCATCCCGTCCGTCTGGTATCGCAGCTTTTTCCGCGTCTCAGCAAACGAGGTAATCAACGCCCACACCTCGGCAATATCCTCAGCAGCCCGCGTATTCGCCGGAAGCGGTACACCCCACCCCTTCACCACCTTCAGCCACTCCCCGTACGTTTCCGCCGGCATCGGCCTCACCTCGCCAATCCCGTGGGCCGCAAACTCAATCCTCCGCTGGGCCACAATCCGGCTGTCCAGTTGCTTCAGCGTCCCCGCCGTCGCATTCCGCGGATTCACAAACGGTTCTTCATCCTCTTCTACCCGCAACTTATTAATCCGGACCATCTCCGCATCCGGCATGAAAATCTCCCCCCGAATCTCAACAACCGCAGGAACCTCTCCCTCCTCACCCAGCGTCAACGGCACATTCCGAATCGTCCGCACGTTCGCCGTGACATCATCCCCGGTGACTCCATCCCCCCGCGTCGCCGCACTCACCAGCCGCCCCTTCTCATACCGCAGCGACACCGCCACCCCATCAACCTTCGGCTCAACCACGTAACTATATCCCTCGCTCCCCAGTGCTTTCTTCACCCGCGCGTCAAACTCCCGCAGTTCACTTTCGTTGTAAGTATTATCAATCGACTGCATGGGCACGCTATGCACCACCGTCGCAAACCCGCTGATCGGCTCCCCCCCCACCCGCTGCGTCGGCGAGCTCGCATCAAACAGCTCCGGATGCTTCGCCTCCAGCCCCTGCAACTCCTGCAGCAGTCTGTCGAACTCTCCATCCGGAATCTCCGGCCGCACCTCAACGTAATACAACCGGTTATGCCGGTGCAGTTCCTGCCGCAGTTCATTGATTCTCGCTCTATCGCCCATGGCACCCGCGAGTTTACCCGCCCTAGCGGAATTCGGCCGCCGGCGGAGCCACGGTTCGCGGCACCCCACCCGGACTTGCCCCGCCGGCACTCGCCCCGCTCGTGCGTTGTGCCGCAATCCCCGCCTTCGGCGGCAACGCCTCGCCCTCGTCGTGATCGATCGTCGAAAACTTGGCCATCCCCCGGACCGCGTAATAAAGGTTGCTCAGCGCCCGACCCAGGGCCGCGTTGTCCGCATCCTTCGGGTAACTGTCATGCCCACCACTGAACCGCACAATGGACTTCGGACCCGCATACAACTCCGCGATTTTCAGCTGCAAATACGGCGGCACATAGGTGTCATCCTGAGCCACCACAAACACCGCCGGAATCTTCACTTCCTGAGCCCGATCCATCGCATCAAACGCCGTCGGCACCTGCAACGTCAGCGGCCCCGTCACCATCCAAAGGTTCATCGGCCCAAAGTATTCCATCAACACTTCACGAATGGGAGCCGGCTGCGACAGCACAATCCCGCTGACAACCCGCTGCGTCGCAACGTTCAACGCCACCGCCCCACCAAACGAATACCCCGCCAGAATGATCGGTCTGTTTCCGGCCCGCTTCTTGATCGCATCAAACGCCAGCAACGACGCATCACGCACATGTGGCAGACTGCTCTCCCCCTCGCTCTTACCGAACCCCGGGTAATTCATGGAGTAATACTCCACCGGAAAGCTGCCCCATCGCTTCACCGCCGCCGTCACCTGCCACTCGCCCCGCTCGGCCACCGGAGGAAACTCGATCACCACCACCGGAGCAACAGTGCCCGCCGGCACCGCCGGGGAAATCGTGGTGAATATCTCAATCGGTTGACCACCATCCGGCCCGGGCGTTGTAAATCGCTTGGCGTCCCCCATCGGCAGCGGATTCACCGATGGATGCAATATCAGCCCGTTGACGCACCCGCCAAGGGCAAGCAACCACCCGGCCACACTGACAAGCAGGAAGTGCCTGACAAACATACAATTATCACGGGGACAGCGCCATCGGAACGGCCCACTACTCCGGAGTGCCCTTCGCGTAGTCGTAAATCCACTTGAACGAAGCCTGTTCCCAGCTGAACAACTCTTCCGGCTTAAAGAACAGGCCCAGCTCACGCGTCGCCGCTTCCGGGGAATCAGATCCGTGAATCAGATTGAAGCTGTTGCTGACACCGTAGTCGCCACGAATCGTGCCCGGTGCAGCCTTGGAACCAAACGTCGCACCCATCATCGACCGTGCAATCTCAATCGCCTTGTTGCCTTCCAGCGCCAAAATCACCACAGGGCTGCTGGTCATGAACGCGACGAGGCCCGGATAAAACGGACGCTCCTTGTGGGATTCATAATGAGTCTCGGCCAGTGCCCTTGCGATCTTACTGAGCTTCAGCCCAACAACCTGAAGCCCCTTCTTTTCAAACCGGGCAAGAATCTCTCCGATGAGGCCGCGCTGGACGGAATCGGGCTTCAGAATGATCAGGGTGCGTTCGAGCATGGGAGACGTCTCTTAATAAAGGTGAAAAAAAGGCGGATCAGTCTAGATCCTACGAAGAATCAGCGTGGCGTTGTGGCCACCAAAACCGAAGGAGTTGACCAAGGCAATCTCCACGCGGCGTTCACGGGCTTTGTGCGGCACGTAATCAAGATCACAGGCGGGATCCTGCTCATCCAGATTGATCGTCGGCGGGATAATGCCGCGGCAAACTGTCAAGGCAGATGAAACCGCCGCCACGCCGCCCGCTGCGCCCAACAGGTGACCGATCATGCTCTTGATGGAACTGACAGCCAGTTTGGCGGCATGAGGGCCAAAGGTCTTTTTCAAGGCGATTGTTTCAGCCAGATCACCCAGCGGGGTGCTGGTTCCGTGTGCATTCACGTAGTCGACCTGATCCGGTGAGATCTTGGCATCAGCCATCGCCAGCTTCATGGCCTGACAGGCTCCAAGCCCCTGTTCGTGAGGCGCGGTAATGTGGTGAGCGTCACCCGACATTCCGTAACCTGCGAGCTCGATAATAATTTTGGCCCCACGCTTCTTCGCGCGCTCGTACTCCTCGAGCACGACCACGCCGGCCCCTTCACCCATGACAAAGCCGTCGCGCGAAACGTCCCACGGCCGACTGGCCCGCGTCGGATCATCATTACGCGTGCTCATGGCCCGTGCGGCTGAAAAGCTAGCCATGCCAAGCTGGCACAAGGCCGCCTCCGAACCACCCGCGATCATGACATCCGCCTCATCGTGACTGATGAGCCGGGCGGCATCGCCGATGGCGTTCAGGCCGGTGGCACAAGCGGTAGCAACGGCTGTGTTCGGGCCGTGCAAACCAAAAATAATGCTGACGTTGCCGCTGGCTGCATTGACCATCAGTCGGGGCACCGTGAAAGGGCTGACCCGGGAGACACCGCGCTCATAAAGCGTGCGCGACTGCTCCTGCAACGTTTCGATGCCACCAATGCCAGAGCCGATTAGGACGCCGCAACGCATCCGGTCTTCAGTGGCGAAGTCGATGCCGCTGTCGGTGACGGCTGACCGGGATGCGGCGATACCAAACTGGCTGAACCGATCCAGCCGCTTGGACTCGCGAATGTCGACACCGTATTTGGTGACGTCGAAACTCGTGCACTCCCCGCCGAAACGCGTCGGGTAGTTTTCCATGTTCCAACGGGTTATGGCCCCGATCCCGCTCTTGCCGGCGATCAGGTTGTCCCAGAGACCGTCCACCGTCTCCCCAAGCGAGGTGACGACTCCCATACCCGTGATGACAACTCGACGTTTACTCATGGATGGATCAAATACTGGGCGGGCTTCTCAAGTTCGGCCGGATGGCGACAGATTGGCGAATGCCCAACAATAGGCCATCTACCCAGCCGAAGCCATCCAACCCGGAACGGTGCATTACTTGGCGGAGTGACCCTTGATGTAATCGATGGCCTGACCGACCGTCTGAATCTTTTCGGCCTCTTCATCAGGGATCGAAAGTTCGAACTCGTCTTCAAACTCCATGACAAGCTCGACGGTGTCGAGGCTGTCGGCGTTCAGATCGTTGATGAAGTGGGTATCGCGGGTGATTTCACCCTTATCGACGCCCATTTGCTCGCTGACGATCTCCGTAACCTTTGTTTCGATGTCATCCATGTTTCACCTGAGTAGCCGAGAACCTTACGACCTTGATAGGTCCGCTGCCACCGTGGCTCGCGGGACCGCAGACTATATCTTGCACCCCTGCCGTTGAAAAGCCTCGGACCGGCGGGGGGTGCCACAACCTGTGGCAGTTAGACGCGTTACACACACAATCCCTACATCACCATGCCACCATCCACGCACAAAACCTGACCTGTCACGTAACTGGAACCGGGTGATGCGAAGAACGACACTGCCGCAGCCACCTCTTCGGGCAGGCCAAACCGCTTCAGGGGAATGAACGCCTTCGCACCCTCTTTCACCAGATCCGGCAGGCCACTGGTCATGTCTGTCGTGATGAAGCCGGGGGCCACGACGTTGCAGGTAATCGCCTTACCGGCCAGTTCCTTGGCAACAGTCTTGCTTAGCCCGATCAAACCGGCCTTACTGGCAGAATAATTGGCCTGCCCGGCATTCCCGGCGACGCCTGACACGCTTGAAATGTTGATGATCCGGCCGCCGACGCCTTTCAGCCGCATCATGCTTCGGGCGGCTGATCGGATGGCAACAAACGCACTTTTGAGGTTGGTATCGATGACGACGTCAAAATCTTCGTCATCCATCCGTAGCAACAAGCCGTCGCGTGTGATGCCCGCGTTGTTGACCAGGACATCCAAGTGCCCGTGCTTCTCGATCACGCCCTCGATCGCGGCTGAAAGGCTGGCCGACTGGCCGATATCGCAGACCAGCGCCTCGGCTGATCCGCCTTCGGCTTCGACCAGCGCGACCACTTCGTTGAGCTTGTCCAACTGCCGGGCCAGTGCAACAACATGCAGACCGTCTTTGGCAAGGCGTTGAACGATGGCCGCACCGATGCCTCGGCTGCCTCCGGTGACGACTGCGACGCGTTTTTCTGTGGCCATGTATTGCTGATCTGTAAAAAAATGAATCTCTAACGAACCCGACTACGAAAGCGAAGATGCTGCTGAAAGTTTTTCCGACACACCCTCAACCACCAGCCGACGATTGACCCGCTTTGCGAGTCCAGCCAGCGTACGGCCAGGACTTAGTTCCACAAACTTCAGGCCGGCCTCTCCTGCCAGCGGTACCATTGTTTGTTCCCAGCGAACGGGTTTGACGATCTGGGCGACCAATAGGTGCTTGATTTCTTCGGTGTCGCTGCCATGGGGCTGTCCGGTGACGTTGCTGTAGACAACCAGTCGGGGCGGGCTGAAGGTGACACCCGCCAGTTCGGCCTTCATCCTGTCGGCACCCGGCTGCATCAACGGCGAGTGGAACGCCCCTGCCACCTGAAGCGCAACGGCCTTGAAGCCTGCTGCCTCGGCCGCCGTTACAACCCGCCCGCAGGCACCGATCTCCCCCGAGACCACGATTTGCCCCGGCGCGTTGAAGTTCGCCGGAACCAGCACATCGCCCGCAGCGCAATCAGCACAAAGCTTATCAATCGCAGCCTCATCGGCACCCATGATGGCGACCATACCACTGGGCGTGGCGACGGCCGCGTCCTGCATCGCCCGGCCGCGAGCGGCCACAAGCTGCAGACCGGTTTCAAAATCAAAAACCCCTGCCAGATGAAGCGCCGTGTACTCGCCTAGGCTCAGACCCACCACAGCGCGGATGTCGGTCGGCCTGATGAAGCCTGCCTCGACGGCCGCATGGAAACTGGCCACACCGACCGCGAACAACGCGGGTTGGGCCATATCGGTCTGCCCGAGCTTTTCGATCGGCCCGGAAAGGCACAGCCCCGCCAGATCAAATCCCAGAACACGACCAGCGGCTGAAAGCAGTTCACGCGCCCGTGGGCTGGCATCGAAGGCTTCCTTACCCATGCCGATGGACTGAGCACCCTGACCCGGACAGAGGATGATGGTCGTTGGTGTTGACATAAGTACCCTCAGTGTCACTCCGCTGATGCCAGCGGGTTTTGTATTACCACCGCAACACCGCGCTACCCCAGGTCAGCCCGGCGCCAAAGGCCAACATAATCATCGGGTCGCCTTTTTTCAGGAGACCAGCACGGTTGGCCTCGTCCAATGCGATGGGAATGGAAGCGGCGGACGTATTTCCGTATTTCTCGATGTTGATGAATGCCTTACTCATCGGCAGGTTCAGCTTTTCCATGGCTGATTCGATGATGCGACGGTTCGACTGGTGCGGGATGATCAGCTTGAGAGTGTCGGGCGTCAGTTCGCAGGCCTTCATCGACTCGCTAATGAGTTCCTCAAACTTTGACACCGCGAACTTATAAACCTCGCGCCCACGAATCTTCATGTAAAAGTCGCGCTCCGCGAGCAGTTTCGGATCAATCGGAGGACGCAGCCCCGGCATGAGCTTCATGGATTCGGACCCGCGCCCGTCGGCATGGATGCTCCCGTGGATCAGTCCGCGCGCCGGTTCGGTGGTCCGCTGAAGAATTGCCGCACCGGCACCATCGCCGAACAGGATACAGGAGGAACGGTCCGTATAATCCGTCACCCGCGACAGCGTCTCCGCGCCGATGACAAGTACGTTGCGTGCCCCACCACTCTTGACGAACGCCGCGCCGGTGTGGAGGGCATACAGAAAACCCGAGCATGCTGCGGTGATGTCAAATGCGGGTGTGAGAGTCAGTCCGAGGTTGGCAGCAACCAGACACGCAGTCGCGGGGAATGTCATCTCTGAAGTCAGCGTGGCGACGATGATCAGATCCAGCTCGTCCGGCCGCATCCCGGCCATGTCCAGAGCTCTTTTGGCAGCCAGTGTGGCAAGCGTTGCCGTGGTCTCGCCCTCTGCCGCAATTCGACGTTCTTTGATGCCAGTCCGCTGGGTGATCCACTCGTCACTCGTGTCGACCATTTTTGCGAGGTCGTCGTTGGTCAGCCGCTTTTCCGGCAGGGCCGACCCTGTACCAACGATGATGGACTGAAATGTGGACATATCAGAAGTAACGTTCAGCGGCCTTCCCGAGTCGGTAGTCGCCGATCTTAGCCATCTTACTCGTCGCTGACAGGAATGGACGCTGCAATGGTCTTCACAATGTTCTCGTTGACCCCGGAGCCTGACAACTGTTTGCCAACCCGGATCGCGCTCTTGATGGCCCGCGCTTCGGACTTGCCATGGCAAATCAGGCAATAGCCGCCCACACCAAGCAAGGGTGCTCCACCGTATTCCTGCCAGTCGTGCTTGGCGTAAATCTCCTTCAAAATGCCCTTCATCTGCCCGAGCAGCTCTGGCGCGTTCTGCTGCAACTCGGCGAGAATGGTCTTGAACATCCCCTCGGCCATGCCTTCGGTGAACTTCAAGACAATGTTGCCGACGAAACCGTCGCACACGACCACGTCGACCACGCCCTTGAAGAGGTCGCGGCCCTCTACGTTACCGATGAAGTTGATCAACGGTTCGTCACGCAAAAGCTTTCGGGATTCCTTGACCAGACCGGTTCCCTTTGCGTCCTCTTCACCGATGCTCAGCAGACCGACACGTGGCTTTGCTATGCCGCAGACAGCCTTCGTATAGGCAGAAGCCATGATGGCGTACTGCTGAAAATGCTTGGGCTTGGGGGTGATGTTCGCGCCGACGTCGCAAATGGTCACCGGACCGTAAAACGTGGGGAGGATGATGGCGATGCCCGGCCGCGAAACACCCGGCAGGGTCCGCATACGCAACTGTGCCGCTGCCACACACGCGCCGGTGTTACCTGCTGAGATCACCACATCCGCCAGCCCCTGACTGGCGAGCTTGCACATCAAACCGATGCTGCTGTTCGGCTTGGCCCGCACGGCCTCCACCGGCGAATCATCCATCGCGATTTGCTCGGTGGTGTGGACGATCTGGTAGTGGGCGAGCTTTTCAGCGCTCAGCCCGGAGGCGGCCAAAGCCGGCTTGATGACGGCCTCATCACCCACCAGATGAATGATGTCGCCAGCGGTCAGAAGGTCCGCCGCCTCGATGACCCCTTTGAGGATCTCGTGCGGGGCATGATCACCACCCATGACGTCAACCGCTGCTCGCACTGAATCAACTCCTTCGTAGGTCCTGTCAGGAAAACGTTAGAGCGCCCGCCCGCAACGCGGCCGGACGGTCGTGTTCAGAGTCACCGCGATATCGCGAGTGATGCAGACATTATTTAGGCGTCGGTCTCAACGGTCAGCGAGACCTTGGGGTTCAGGTAACCGCAGTTGTCACACGCGCAGTGCGGCAACTTGCTGGAACCACACTGGGCACACCGCACGTAGTGAATCGGCTTCAGGGCCTGGTGTGAACGGCGTTTCCGCTTGCGAGACTTGCTATGACGTTGAACTGGAAGCATGACAACTCCAAAGGGGCACTGACCGGACTACATCGCTCGCAAGTCGCGAAACGCTGTGGATTTAGAACAACCACCCGACCCAAACCCTTAAGGCGATCTAGGTTAAGCGGGGGGGTAGATTACTACCCCTGCCGGTGGCGTCAAGCGATGCCCGGTAAACGCAGATGAAAGCGAGGCTAGATTTTGACAAAACCGGGTGCTATTTCGAGGGCATGGCCGAGGGCTTCGGCAAGCTTCGACGGGTCTTTGCCGCCAGCTTGGGCCATGTTCGGCCGGCCCCCGCCGGAACCGCCCACCAGACCTGCCACGGGACGAATCCAATCCCCGCTCTTCAAGCCAGCCGCGATAAGATCGTCCGACACGGCAGCGAGCAATGTAACTTTCCCCTCAGAACTCGTGGCCAGCATGATCGCGTAACTGCCGGTGCGTTGGCGGAGCGAGTCCATCGCGGCCAGCAAATGTTCGTTGGCGGCGTTCGGAATTTCACCGACGACCAGCTTGCCACTTGGACCGATGGGCGTCGCACCGGCTAGGAGTCGATCAGCCTCCACCGCAGGGTTCACTGCGGTTCCCGAAGCCTTGGCGGCTTTTTCCGCTTGCTTGGTCTTGGACTGCAACTCGACGACAGCGGCCTGGCCGCGACGCTTAGCGCCCAGGGGCAAACCCGGCGCTGCAATGGCGGTCTGCAACGCCGCGAGGTCGCCCGCGGCAGTGGCTTTGTCGACAGCGGCCGCTAATTTGCCGGCAAGAGTGGCCGCCTCGCCCGTAAGACCGACGATTCGACGGATGCCCTTGCTGACAGAGGATTCTTCGGTGATCACAAACGCCCCAGCCTCGGCGGTGGTGGCGAGGTGCGTACCGCCGCAAAACTCGATGGAAAACTGCCGCCACTTCGGATTGGCCGGGTCAGCCAAAAGTTCCTTCACAGGTGCCCCCACCGAGACGACCCGCACAAGCGGCGGATATTTCTCGCCAAAGACGGCCCGTAGGCCGTTGATCTTCATCGCCTGCTCTTGGGGGGCTTCCTCGGCATAGACCGGCAGATTGCTGGTGATCGCGCTTGACACCATCGTTTCAACCCTGGCCAGTTCTTCATCCGTCAAGCCTTTGTTGTGCGAAAAATCGAAACGGAGTTTTTCAGGATCGACCAGCGAGCCCTTTTGCTGGATGGAATCGCCGAAGACTTCGCGCAAGGCCCAGTTGGCGAGGTGGGTGGTGGTGTGGTTCTTCTCGATAGCACGCCGATTGTGATTTACGAACATCAAGACCTTGTCGCCAACGGCTGGCCATATCACGGCATGTCCAATGTGTAATACATAACCACCAATAGCCTTGGTCGAGTCGATGATCACACCACGAAACTTTGAAGTGTCTGAGGCTAAGGCTGAAAGGCGGCCAGTATCACCGACCTGTCCGCCCATTTCAGAATAGAAATTGGTCTGGTCGGTGATGACCGCAATATCTGCTCCATCGGTTGAATTTCCGGCTGTGGTGAGCAAGTTCTGACCATCCCACAAAGCAATGACGGTGGCTTCGATTTCGTTGCCAGCGTACTTTGCAGTGTCAAGTGTGGATTTGATACCTGCTTTCAATAACTGATCGATGGCCGATGGTGGCAATGTAGTTACTGGCGATACTTCACCTTTACCGCCAGCGCGAGCCTTCTCGCGGGCTTTTTCCATCAGACGTTCATAACCTTCGACATCAACTGTCAGCCCCATTTCCTCCGCCATGATTCGGGTAAGGTCGATGGGAAAGCCATAGGTGTCGTGGAGTTGAAAAGCATCCGTCGCCGATACGCGACCCGGGGATCTGCCTGCGGCAATCAATTCTGCTCTCGCCTTAGATACGGTGCGTGGCAAGCCTGTAGGAAGTGTGAGTAGGAATTCACCTTGGGGCAATTCGCTTCCTGTGAGTCTCGAGGTACGTCCAAGTTCGAAAGTCGGCGCACCTTTTAGATCAGCGAAAGCCCAACCTACGGCTGTAGCAATGGCGCTATCAGAGAGCAATAACCCCCGATCCAGCGTCCGCCCAAAACTAACCTCCTCATCCTTCACCAAATCAATGACATGCTGCGGGTTCTTCCGCAGTTCCGGAAAAGCCTCTCCCATCGCCTCCCCAACAACGGGAACAAGGGTATGCAGAAACGGCTCTTTCAACCCAAGCTGCTGCCGCCCAAAGCGCACAGCCCGCCGCAGAATCCGGCGCAGGACATAACCTCGCCCTTCATTACTCGGCGTCCCTCCATCGGTAATGGCGAACGTAAGGCAGCGGATGTGGTCGGCGATCACGCGAAACGCGATGTCATGCCGCAGGCCCGCATCAGCTGCCTCAGCCACCGGATCGGCCGCATTCGTCGGCGGATATTTGCCCGTGTACTTATGGCCCGAAAGCCCTTCCAGCTTCTTCCAGAAGGGATCGAACAGATCGATCTCGTAGTTGCTGCCCACACCCTGCAACACTTGCGTGACGCGCTCAAACCCCATCCCCGTATCAACATGCTGGGCGGGCAAAACGGTCAGGCTGCGATCCGCGTTCCGGTTGTACTGGATAAAGACGTTATTCCAGATCTCCATCACGCGCGGGTCATCCCCATTCACGGGGGCGCGCTCACCCCGCTTGCGGCTTTCTTCGATCTCCTCCCCTGGCCGGCGATCCACATTGATCTCCGTACACGGCCCGCAAGGCCCGGTTTCGCCCATCTCCCAGAAGTTGTCTTTCGCCCCGCAGAAATGGATGTGGTCTTCCGACTTCAAACCATACTGCTCCCAGTTGGCAACCTTCTTCCAGATGTCCGCAGCCTCCGTATCGCGCGGCACACCGTTTTTCTCATCCCCCTCAAAACACGTGACATGCAACAGCCGCGGGTCCATCTTCCAGACCTTCGTCAGCAGCTCCCACGACATCTCAATCGCGCCCTGCTTGAAGTAGTCGCCGAACGACCAATTCCCCAACATCTCAAAAAAAGTGTGGTGCCGCCGCGACCGGCCCACATCGTCCAGATCGTTGTGCTTCCCACCCGCCCGGATGCACTTCTGCGTATTCACAGCCCGCGTGTAACCCCGCCCCCCCAACTTCTCCTGACCCAAAAAAATCGGCTTAAACTGGTTCATTCCGGCGTTAGTGAACAGCAACGTCGGGTCATCGTGCGGCACCACCGGTGACGACGGCACGAACGTATGCCCGTGCTTTTGCACGAAAAAGTCGATGTACTGCTTGCGAATCTGCGCTGACGTCGGGACGCTGGGGAGGGTGAAGGACATGGGACGGACATCGTTCGTGCTACGGGGTCCGTGGTCAAGATGGCTGGTGGACAGTCCGATAAGCGGTCAAACAGCCCTTGGGCCGCAAATCGCCGATAAAATCAATCGTGTAACCGTTCCAGTCGCTTCATAAATGATATCCGCCCTGAACAACGTCGCCTCCCTTCGGGGCCAGCACGCCCTCGCGCGCAATCAGTCGGCGTTGAATCTCTCGCTGGAGCGGCTTTCCACTGGCCTCCGGATCAACCGCGCTTCCGACGACCCGGCCGGACTGATTGCCTCAGAAAACCTTCGCAGCCAGATCGCGGGCATCAACGCTGGCATCGCCAATGCAACCCGCGCGGCAAACGTGCTTTCCACGGCCGAGGGGGGCTTGAACGAGGTCTCGTCGCTTCTTAACGAACTTCAATCGCTGGTCAGCGCCTCAGCCAACACCGGCGGCCTGACCCCCGACGAACTCTCAGCCAACCAGCTTCAGGCTGATTCCATCCTCGACACCATCGACCGCATCTCCGGCGGCACCGTTTTCGGTGGCAGGCAACTGTTGAACGGTTCGCTCGACTACAACACAAGTGGTGTCAACGCGTCCAGACTCGCTGGTCTGCGCATCCAATCGGCTGCGGCCAACCTCACCAGCACTGTCGTCGTCAACGTCACCCAATCGGCGCAGACCGGCCACCTCGGTTACACCGGCGGAACCGTGGGTGCCAGCGGGGTAACCATCCGCCTGACTGGTAACAAAGGTTCAACCGACCTCAGCTTTGCCGCCGGAACAACGGTGACGGCCATCACTGCGGCCATCGTCGGCTCCAAGGCCGTGACCGGCGTCAGCGCCACCCTGAGCGGCGCCAACATCAATATTTCGTCCACGGGCTTCGGTGCCAGTTCCTACGTCACCATCGCGGTCGCATCCGGCTCCTTCGCGGGTGCCGGAACCTCACACGGCCGCAACGCAGCGGTCACAGTGAACGGTGCGGCCGCACAGACCGACGGCCTCCACGTAGTTGTCAATAGTGCGGGGCTTGCACTCGACCTGTCACTCGCAGCAACCGGCAACACGGTCGGCCAGACAAGTTTCGCCATCATCGGTGGAGGCGCAAACTTTCAAATCGGCCCGAATGTCAACCAGAGTTCGTTCTCATCCATCGGGCTGGCGGCCGTCAACTCCAGCGGCTTGGGCGGGCTTGATCTCGGCTTCCTGTCATCCCTGCGTTCGGGCGGTGTCAACTCGCTCAGCGTCAAATCTTTGACCGCCGCACAGGATATCGTTACCGCCTCGGTCAAGCAGGTTTCCAGCCTGCGTGGCCGCATCGGCGCGTTTATCAAGTACGACCTGAACGCCACCATCGATAACCTTCAGATCCAGATGGAAAACACTACGGCAGCCGAGAGCGCCATCCGCGATACCGACTTCGCGGCCGAAACCGCCAACTACACGCGGGCCCAAATCATGGTGCAGGCTGCGACGTCGGTTCTGGCACAGGCAAACCAGGGCCCTCAAGCCGCTCTGCAACTGCTCCGCGGCGCGTTCGGCCGGTAAGCAGCTCCGATCATTTCGACGGTGCTGTCGTTGGCGTGGCTTTGGGGGCAAGCACTGCCACATTGTGCCGTGTCAACCAATCCCCCATCTCGGCCGGTATTCCTCGAATCGCGCCCGATCCAAACACCGTAAAGTGCGTTGCATCCGGCACAAGCGTGATCCGCCCTTTAGCGCCAGTCGGTGGCGGCATTTTTTCCGATAGCCCCTTCACGTCCTTCTCCAGCAGTGCCACCGCCTCATTCAAATAAAAATCGTCCAGCGTGCCGACCGTTAGAAAAATCCGAGTCTGCCACAGCAGCAGGTACCGCTTCGGGTCCTTCCTCAGCAGGTCCGCCAGATCGTACTTCCGCATCGACTCGGCCACCGTGTGATCCATTACACCTGTCGCCGGTTCGTACAGATTCCTCAGTCCAGGTCCGGTGCCAGCCCAGCACGACATCCAACTGCCCCACTGCTGCCCGGACGTAAAGCCCGGGCTCATCACTTCCTCCCAGGCATTTTCCTGCCCGACTGTCGTCAGCATCTCCTTCCCTTTGCGCGAGGCCGGGATCGGCTTGCCATCAGCATCGGTGTACATGTTCGCGCCGTGGTAGATGTCACACCTTTCAAACGCGCGAAAATCCACCGGGTCCGGACTGCTACTCCATGCCGCCCCGAACGTCTCAGGATAGTTCAGCAGCAACCACAGCACGGTCCAGCCGCCCGATGAGTGCCCCCTCAAAAGACGGGCGTCCGCGTTCGCGGTCAGGGGAAACTGCTTCTCCAGCGCCGGGAGGATGTCCTGCGTCAGGGCAGCGCCATACGGCCCATTTGCCGGCGAATCCGCGAACAGCGTGTGTCCATTGTGGTTATTCGGATTCACCACAATGTAAAACGAAAGCTGCCCGGGAAGGATCAGGGGGCGTCGGGCCGTGCGGTGGTTGCCGCTGAAGCCTGGCACCTCATAAACTGTTGGGAAAGTCCTTCCAGCAACGGTGTCCCGGCTCACCCCGGCGGGCCAATGCACACCCACATCGATCGCGACCGGATGCCCTGCAAACTTGCTCAGCAGCGGCGACGGAATCTTGACAAACTCTACCCCCGCCGCCTTTGGCAAAGGGCGACCCTCCGTCATCTTCGTCAGTGATAGAGCGATCGTTGGCTGGCCCGCTCCGATAGTGACCGCCTTCGATTCCGAGAAATAATTCCCCGCCGCCTCATGCCAATCCCCCTGATCCTTATTCGTCACCAGTACGGCCTGCACCTTGTACTTCCCGCCGGGCAGCTGCCCCAGCGGCACCGGAAACCCGTTCGTGGTACTCGGAAAGATCACGGGCTTGCCCGGCGTCAGCGCGCCCGCTGCCACTTCCACACCAAACACAGGCTGCGGATCTTCATAAAAAGGAGCATCACCCGGCTGCGACCGATCTGACTGGCCGCCTTTCAAAAAAAATAGTAACAGCCGACCAGCCGGCACCGGCCCGCCGGAGCCCAGCTTCGGGTCGAGGCTGATCTCGGCCGATGCGCCACCCACCACAGGCGCTGTCTGTGCGGCCGACATCGCCGCACAAAGCGCGAACCCCGCCAATGCCACTAGCGTTACTATCTTCGATTTCATCTGAGGGAATGTACCGTCTTGCGGCGGTTCGCTCACAGCCCGGGTCTTGGTTAGAACCCCCAAACATGCAAAAAGCCACTCTGGCGATTCTGTTGCTCTTCGTTCCGGCCTGCACGCGGCTCAACGTGCCACTCAACAAGCCAGAAGTCGCATGGGAGCAGCGGACCAAAAATAATACACGGGCCGCAATCGCCCGCCGGATGAGCGATCGCGCATTTTCGCCCGGAACGTTCGTCGGCATAAGCATTTCCGGCGGCGGTTCCCGTTCGGCCAATTTCGCCTCAGCCTGCCTGCTTGAAATGCAGAAGCGCGACCTGCTGGACAAGGTGGATGTCATCTCCGGCGTTTCAGGTGGATCACTGCCAGCCGCGTACTACTGCACTGCCTCGGATGCCAACTGGAACCCCGGCAAGGTTCAGGAGGTCATGACGCACTCATTCGCCGCACCAGTGACGACAAGTGTTTTCCTGCCGTGGATGTGGCCTGCCCTTTGGTTTACCCCGTACTCACGGTCCGATGTTCTGGCTCAGGAGTTTGATCACGTTCTGTTCAAGCGGCCCGATGGCAAACCAATGACCTTTGCCGACCTTCGTAAAGACCGTCCACAGTTGATTCTCAATGCGACCGATCTTCAGTCTGGTGCTAACTTCACGTTCACGGATGAGCTGTTCGACGAAATGAACTCCGACCTGTCGAAGTATCCCATCTCGCTTGCTGTCACCGCCTCTTCGGCCGTGCCAATCCTGCTCCATCACACGACCGTACAGGACTATCAGACCACTTTCCCCCGCTATCGCCACCTGATCGACGGCGGCATTTTCGATAACCTTGGCGTGCTCTCGATGCTTGAGGTTTACGACCGTCGCGCTGATGAGGCCACCGCCCACGGTAATGCCGACCCCTACCCACTGGGCGCGGTGCTCATCGTGATTGACTCTCGCACGAACAGTAATATCGAACTCAGCAACGAACGCGACATTGGATTTTTGGACTCCCTCAAGTACGGCGTGGACGTCTCCAGTACCGCCATGCTCAACCACGCGAGTAACTCCAACCTTGCCGACATGGTCGTCAAGCACACCGGAGATGACGTCCGCATCCAGGACGTACGCCGCGATATCGAGGAGTTGCGAGCTACTGGCTACGTCCAGTTTAAGGACCGTCGCGGCCGACCGGTCACCGTGCTGCATCTGGCCATCAGCAGGGTCAAAGGGCTTGAAGGTCTGTCGGACAATGGCTTTTCCGGCCGGGTCACGACCATGGGCACTTTTTACAACATCGAACAGAAGGACGCGGCCGAACTCTGGCAGGCGGCGCGGTATCTCTTTGAGCGCCGGTTCGCGACCCAGATTGTGGAAATCCAGAACAGTCTGAAGTTTGGAACCGTGCCACCGGCCCGTCTGGGCAGGCCGGATTCAGGCATACCCAAGACCGACGACACCGGGCTGCGGAGGGCCCCCACTTCGCTGCCTGCAAACCCGTAGAATGCCCTGCCACCCATGCCTGACCCCCGTCATCTCATTCTCGCTTCAGCATCGCCCCGGCGGCAGAGCCTTCTGCAAGAGGCAGGTTACCGCTTCAGGGTTCTGCCAGCCGACATTGATGAGGATACCCTTAGTACCGGCAAGCTCCCCTCGGCGGCCGCCGAGGCACTGGCGGTCGCCAAGGCCGAAAAGGTCGCCGCCTCGGAATCCGAAGCCGTGATCATCGGTGCAGATACCGTTGTAGCCTTTGGAGACACGCTGTTGGGCAAGGCGAAAGACGCCGCCGATGCCTATCGGATTCTCGATCTACTGTCCGGTACGACACATCTGGTTATCACCGGCGTCTGCGTCATGTGCATCGCGACAGGCTACAAGAAATCGGCCCGCGCCTTCTCGGCCGTTAGTATGCGCCGCATGAGCGAGCGCGAAATCACCCGATATGTCGAGTCCGGCCAGTGGGTTGGAAAGGCCGGCGCCTACGGCATTCAGGACAGCGATCCCTTCGTCAGCCGCCTCTCCGGCAGCCACACCAACATCGTCGGCCTTCCCATGAGTGTGACCACCGCTTTCCTGGCCGAAGCCGGGATTGAACCCCCGTTACCTGTCTGAGTTTTCCATGCCAAGTGCTGCTTCCAAACTGGGTCTGTTCGTCACGCTCATCGCTGTAGCCCAAGGCTGCTCCGACGCGCCGCCGTCGGGATTGCCGGTGGTGACCATGACGGTCGGCACCAAGACGTACAAAGTCGAAGTCGCCAGCGACGAACGTTCCCGTGAAAAGGCCTGATGCAGCGCGACAGTCTTGCTGCTGGTGCCGGGATGATCTTCGTATTCACGCAAGACACGGACACGGCATTCTGGATGAAAAACACCCGTATTCCGCTGGACATCCTGTACGTAGACAGTGCTGGAAAGGTCGTCAGTATTTCGCCGATGAAGCCCTATTCTCTGGATGCGGTGCCGAGTTACGGAAGCTATCGCTTTGCCATCGAACTCAACGCTGGTGAGGCTGCAGCAACGGGGTTGACCAAGGGCAGTGTGATCACAATCCCCGCTGATGTCCGTGTAAAAGCCGGGCTTTGACCGATAAGCCGCGATTGGCTTGCCACGTGCCTCTTATAGGACGCTCGCATTCCATTTAACCGGAATCCTCCTCGCGATCTCCCGGCACTTTTCTGCAGTGGGGTATTTTGTGTGGCCAACCCGCTAACACCCTGTGCCGGCCTATCCGAAAGATAGAACAGGCGATTAAGAACCCGACGGAGATCGATTGCAGCAGAACCAAAACAACCCGCCGCAGACCGCACCGACGCTGCGGATCGCTGGCGTTGAAGTCGCCTCGGCGGAGGAAGAAGAGCTGCGCCGGGAGATCGAGTCGCTCCGTCAGGAAGTCAGGCACCTTCGCAAGCGCGACGAGCACGTTCGCTTTCAGATGAATCAGTTGGACGAAGAGCTCCGGCTGGCGGCGCGGCTTCAGCGCGACTTCATGCCCCACAAGCTGCCATCGCTTGGGCCGATTTCGTTTGAATCGCTCTGGCGGCCCGCGGGATACGTTTCCGGCGACCTTTACGACATCACGCGGATCGATGAAGACCACATGGGTTTTTACATGACCGATGCGGTGGGGCACGGGGTGCCGGCGGCGTTGCTGACCATGTTCGTCAAACACTCGATGCAGATGAAGGAAATCGAGCAGTCCAGCTACCGCCTGCTGACGCCCAGCGAAAGCCTTGTGCGGCTGAATGATTCGCTGGTCAATCAGGATCTTTCGAGTGCCACGTTTGCCTCTTCGTTGTGTGGGATCATCAATGTGCGAACGCTGGAGCTGGTGATCTCGTCGGCGGGGCATCCGGCACCGATTATTCTGCGGAAGGGGAAGGCCCCAGAGATCATTGCTGCAGAGGGCGGGTTGCTGGGGATTTTTGCGGAGCAGACGTTCGATGATGTCAGGGTCCAACTGGAGCCGGGCGACCGGTTGCTGATTTATACGGACGGTGTTGAGGTGATTTTCCCGGGGGACGCGGAGCAGTTTGACAGCGAGCGGTGGCTGGTTGAACTGGCGGCGCGGGCGGGAATGCCAGCGGGGAAGATGCTGGAAGAGTTCGCGGCACTGGCAGACCACCAGGAGGGGAGTCTGGCGCCCAAGGATGATTTGACGATGGTTGTGATGACTGTCGGGCGTTAGACTTTTCCGGATGTTGAACCCTCACAACTTGCGGATCGATTACGTCGAGTTTGGCTGCACTGAGACGGCGGCTGTGAAGGCGTTTTATCAGGCGGTTTTTGGGTGGAAGTTTACGGACTACGGGCCGGATTACACCTCTTTTGAAGATGGACGATTGAGCGGCGGGTTTACGACTGCGCTAGTGCCGGGTGGGGCGGGCGCGCTGGTGGTGATTTACGCGAGCGATCTGGCTGAGACCGAGCGGAGGATTGTCGCGGCGGGCGGGAAGGTCACGGTGCCGGTGTTTGAGTTTCCCGGGGGGCGGCGGTTTCACTTTACGGATGTCGCCGGGAACGGGCTGGCGGTTTGGTCGGAGTGATTACTTATTGAGGGCTTCGACGCCGCCCATGATTTCGGACAGTTCGGTGGTGATCTGGCTCTGACGGGCGCGGTTGTATTGCATGGTGAGGCTCTTGACCATGGCGTCGGCGTTGTCGGTGGCGCTTTTCATGGAGATCATGCGGGCGACGTGTTCGCTGGTGGTGGCGTCGAGAAGCGTCTGGTAGAGCGAGACCTTGATCGTCATGGGCAGGATGGTGTTCAAGAGGCTCTGGGCATCGGGTGAGAACTCGTAGTCGGTCTTGCTGGCGGTCTCGTCTGCGGCTTCTGCCAGCACGCCGGAGCGCTTGGCGTCGAGTGCACCGGCCTTGGACTGGGCTTCCATCTGGGCGACCTGGCTGGCGGCTTTGTTGGCCATGGCCATGATGCTGCTGAGCGGGAGAAGGGGCTGCACTTCGGCTTTTTGGACGCCGGTGCTGATGAAGTTCATGTACGAGACTTGAATGCTGTCGTACTTGCCTGCGGTGTAGGCGTCGATGAAGGACTGGGCGATGGCGTCGGAGTCGGCGTTGCGCGGGGGGTCGCCGATGGCGTCGAAGCGCTGGGTGATGGTGCGCTTCTGGAAGTTGAAGAAGGTGAAGCCCTTTTTGCCAATGAGATAGAGATCGATGGTCTTGCCGGCGGCTTCCTGAGCGCGGATGAACTGGGCCGAGGCGCGGAGGACGGAGCCGTTGTAGGCGCCGCAGAGGCCGCGGTTGGAGGTGATGACGACGAGTGCGATGCGATTGGTGACGGGGAAATCGCGGCCGGGTTCGCGGAGGAGGGGGTGATCGGTATCGCCGGCGACGCCTGCCAGCTCGGCCATGAGTTCACGGACTTTGAGTGCCATGGGCTTGGAGCCGACGGCGCGTTTGAGCGACTTTTGGAACTTTGCCGTGGCGATCATCTGCATCGTCTTGGTGATTTTCTTGATGTTGCGGACCGCTTTGCGGCGTTTGACGATTGCGCGTGCTTTTGCCATGGGTGGGTTCTCTCCAAGTCGTTAGGGGGGACTAGGTTAGCAGAGGTTGGTGGATGGCTCAAATGAGGTAATTCACCACAGAGGGAGGTGGGTGGAGACAAGATTGCGATGCGTTTTTTGCGTTTGCGGACATTTGGTACCATGAACTGACATTGGGAATTGGTAAGAGGTTGTGTGGAAGAGAGTTATGGCGGTGCGCGGAAGATGGATAACTTTGGGGCCAGAAGTTGTTGGTTTGGGAGTTGGGTGGTGGTTTTGAAGTTTCGGACAATGGCGGACAGCGGCGGGCATTGGGGGGTGTGGGAAGTGGGGAGGGGGAAGTGAGCGGCTCTACCTATAGGGGCGGTGTTGCGCCGGTGGTCACATTTTGTGGGTTTTGGGCGCGTAAGTGCTTGGGAATAAACA
>JBBRQG010000014.1:0-91555 GCA_038226785.1 Tepidisphaerales bacterium
AGTCAGTGGCCTCTATCGGAGTCGAACCGATACGCCGGTGAAGGCGGAGGATTTTGAATCCTCTGCGTCTGCCAATTCCGCCAAGAGGCCGCTTGGGACAGGCAGTTATACCGTTTCCTACCGCCGTGGCAAAGATTGTATTGACATCAGGCCGCACGCATGCCAATACTGTGGCAGACATGACCCGTTTCGCCCACGCCTCCCTCCTAGCCCTACTTTCCCTAACGACTTCGTAGGGTCTGTAGATTCACGCTTTTGCCTCTTGAATCTTCCCAAGCCCTGCGATTTTCGCCGGGCTTTTCTTGTTTTTGCGACCAGCACACCGAACCGTACGATCCCCACAGGAGTTACCGCCATGACCGCTTCCACCAGTCCCGCTTCTCCGTCACGCCACATCAAGATTTTCGACACCACGTTGCGCGATGGTGAGCAATCGCCGGGGGCCACGCTCTCCGGCCCGGAAAAGCTCGAAATCGCCCGACAGCTCGAGGCAATGGGGGTGGACATCATTGAGGCAGGCTTCCCGATTGCCAGCGATGGCGATTTTGAATCCGTACGCGTCATCGCTGGCGAGATGACCCGGTGTGTGGTGGCCGGGCTGGCGCGGTGCACGCCGAAAGATATCGAGCGGGCCGGCCAGGCTGTGAAGCAGGCGAAACACCCGCGGATTCACCTGTTTTGCGCGACCAGCAAGATTCATCGCGAGCACAAGCTGCGCAAGGGCAAGGAAGAGATCATCGAACTGGCCGTCCGCAGCATTAAGGATGCCTGTCAGTACACCGCCGACATCGAGTTCAGCCCCGAAGACGCCAGCCGGACGGAGCTGGAGTTTCTGGAAGAAATCACGCATGCCGCCATTGAGGCAGGGGCGACCACCATCAACCTGCCCGACACCGTCGGCTATGCCATGCCCGCGGCCTACGGCGGCATGTTCGCCCACATGATCGCCAAACTGCCGATCATCAAGCAGCGGGGCATTGTGCTGAGCGCACACTGCCACGACGACCTTGGCATGGCGCTGGCCAACACACTGGCCGCGATTGAAAACGGGGCCGGGCAGGCCGAGGTGACGATCAACGGCATCGGCGAGCGGGCTGGCAACGCTGCTCTGGAAGAACTGGTCATGGCATTGCGGACCCGCAAGGACCTCTTCACTGCCACCTGTAACATCGACACCACCCGCATTTATCCGGTCAGCCGAATGGTCTCCACGCTCACAGGGCTGGCGGTGCAGCGAAACAAGGCGGTGGTGGGTGAGAACGCCTTCGCCCATGAAAGTGGCATTCACCAGGACGGTGTGCTGAAGTATCGCGAGACCTACGAAATCATGGACCCGACCACCGTGGGCATCCCAAAAAATGCGATGGTGTTGGGCAAACACTCTGGCCGGCACGCCTTCAAAGATCGCGTGCACACACTTGGGTTCCGCCTGAACGAAGAGCAGATGGAGGCCGCGTTCGTGCGGTTCAAGCAACTGGCCGACAAGAAGAAGGAAGTCTTCGACGAAGACATTGAAGTGCTGGTGGATGAGCAGTTGGAAGTGACCCGCCCCGTCTGGAGCCTTGCCAGCCTGCAGGTGGTGGCCGGTAGCAACACCACGCCGACGGCGACCGTTGCCCTGACGGATGGCGCCGGCGTGACCATGACCGATGCCAGCATCGGCGACGGCCCCGTTGACGCCATCTATTCCGCCATCCAGCGCCTGACGGGTGTCAAGACCACGCTGCTGGATTACCGAATCCGCGCGATTTCACGCGGTAAGGATGCACTGGGCGAGGTGCAGATCGAACTGGAACACTCCGGCCAGCGGATCAAAGGGCGCGGCGCCAGCACCGACATTCTGGAGGCTTCAGCACTGGCCTACTTGTCGGCAGTCAACCGCCTGCGGAATCTGGCGAGCCGCCAGAAAACGGTGACACAGGCCACTGCACTGTGAGGCCCTCCCCCCCCCGCAGCACCGCACGACTATGACTCCGGCGTCAGCTGCTGCATCTGGACCATTGCGGCATAGGGCCCTTGGTGGGCCATCAGTTCGGCGTGTGTGCCGACTTCCTGCACTACACCGCCACCGATGACCGCGATCTGGTGGGCGTTGCGGATCGTGGCCATGCGATGCGCGATGATGACCGTCGTGCGGCCCGACACCAGCCGCGACAGGGCCTGCTGGATCAGCGCTTCACTGGCGCTATCAAGGTTGCTGGTGGCTTCATCGAGGATCAGGATTTTCGGATCAGCCAGAATGGCCCGTGCGATGCTAAGTCGCTGGCGTTGCCCGCCGGAGAGTTTGAAACCGCGTTCACCAATAATGGTGGTGTAGCCCTCCGGCATCTGGGCGATGAACTCGTAAGCGTTGGCCATCTCCGCGGCACGCTGGATCTCGATCTGGGTTGCCCCCCGGCGACCGTAGGCTATGTTCTCTGCCACCGTGCCATCAAACAAAAACACATCCTGCGGCACGATCGCCAGCAGGCTGCGATAAGACCGCAACTGATACCGCCGGAGATCGACGCCATTCAAAAGCACCGCCCCGGCCGTCGGGTCGTGAAACCGGGCGATGACATCCGCCAGCGTGCTTTTGCCAGATCCGCTCGGCCCGACCAGTGCTAGTGTCTCCCCACCGGGCACCCGCAACGAAATATCCTTCAAGACCGGGACGCCCGGGTTGTATTCAAAGCAGACGCTCTCAAGACGCAACTCTTCAATGGCGGCCGGAGCTGGCAATGCGCCCGCCTGATCGGGCTTATCGGGGGATTCTTCCAGCGTGTCGAATACACGCTGTAGAGCAGTCAAACCTTTCTGGGTCTGGCTGACGCTGGCGACCAACTGGATGATCGGGCCGAGCAGCATCACCGCGTAAATCTGAAAGATGAACAGGTCGCCGACTTTTCCGTGCCCGTTCAGCACCAGCCACGCCCCGACGCCGATCACCGTCATCGACGCCAGCGGGATTAGCAGACCCCAGCCACTCTCCAGCAGCATCCCCAGCCGTTCCGCCGCGAGTTGCTTGCGGACGACAGTGTGCTGAGCGAGTCCATAAGTCAGTTGCTCGCGACGTTCGCGACTGAAGGTTCGCACGACGCGAATCCCGCCGAACGTCTCGCCCACCCGGGCGTCGATGCCGGAACGATCTTCAAGCAAGGACCGGTAGAGCGGCCGCACCCGCTTGAGCCACAAAAACGTCAATAACCCAGCCACCGGCATCGCAACCAACGTGGCCACGGCCAGTTGCCAGCTCAGCCAAAGTAGCACCGCGACCGTCAGCACGATGCGAATGACCGCGACGGCCGGGGCGATCAATGCCTGCTGAATCAGTCCGCCCAGGCTTTCGATATCCGTTGACAGCCGCGACACCACGCCGCCGGATTTCATCTCCGCCAGCCGCGCGATCGGCAGTGCCAGCATCTGCCGGTGCAACCGCCGCCGCAGCCGGACGATCAGGCGGGAACTCACCCGCGATGTCTGAAACGCGCGTGGGTAATCAAGCAGTTGCTTCGTCAGTACCACCGCCAGAACGCCGAGACACAGCCAGACGACCTTCTTCACCTGCTCTTTGGCTGGCGGCGCCCCCGGTGCGTCGGCCCCCTGCACCATGTTCACGATCCGCCCCATCGCCAGCGGCCAGAGCATATCCAGCGCGGCCACAACCAGCGAGATGAAGATAATCAACGCAATCGGCCGCCACTGTGGCCGCACCCACACCCCGAACCGCCGCACATAATCCCACCTCGCGACCTTCGGCTTTTTCTCCGCTTCAGGTGACTTTTTTTCTTCGGGCTTCTTCTTAGAGCCCTGCGTTTTTTTGAACGCTGCAAACCGTCGCTTTGAGGATTCCAGATGAAGCATCGGTTAAAAGTGTAGCCGGGTCTTTCAGGTGGCGAGATGCCATTGCGTTTGAATAAAAACACTTGGTCACTGTGCCGCAAGAGACCAGAATTCTGCCTAGGCTGTGTCTGACGGATCGGAAGTTCGGCGCTTGTTAGGCATTGCGCCCGTTTGGGTTTGTGGGCAGGCTGGTTGGCATCACGGAGGATGCCGATGGCGCGATATGAAGTGACAGATGGTCAGTGGGAGATGTTGAAGGGATTGTTTCCCGTGCAGGCTCGCGGCGGGCGTTGGCTGGATCATCGGGTGATGCTCAACGGGATGCTGTGGATTCTCCGTTCCGGGGCTCCCTGGCGTGATCTACCCGATCGATACGGCAAGTGGCAGAGTGTGCATCATCGCCTCAACCGCTGGCGGCGGGATGGCACGTTCGATCGTGTGCTCAAGGCGTTGCGGATCCGGCTGGACAAGCAGGGCCGGCTGGACAAGCAGGGGCGGATCGACTGGGACCTGTGGCTGGTGGATGGCACAAGCATTCGTGCGAGTCGGGCCGCAGCCGTGGCGGATGGGGGTCAAAACTCCACCTGGTTACTGACGGCCACGGCCTTATCCTCGGCGTCACCCTCACGTCGGGCCAGACGCACGAATCGACGCAACTCGCCCGGGTGATGCAGGCGGTTCGTCGTCCCGGTGGGATGGGTTGGCCGCTGCAACTGGCCGGGGACAAGGGATACAGCTACGAGCCGCTCCGGGCGTTTCTGGGCCGCTGTGGCATCGAACCTGTGATCCCGCGTCGTGCCAACCAGCCACGGCCGGACTACGAACGGTTCGACAGGCGGACGTATCGCAAACACAGCTGAATCGAGCAGGCGGTCGGCTGGCTCAAGGAGTGCCGCCGACTGGGCACGCGATTCGAAAAGCTTGCACTCAACTTCCTTGCCTTCGTCAAACTCGCCATCATGCAGAGATATCTGAGGCTTCTTGATCCGTCAGACAGAGCCTAGAGGATTCCTGACTTATCGCGGCATTGTAATTAATGCAGTTATTTTTATCGACAGTGAACAGTCCAGCAAAAACTTGTCGATGGCACAATTGTTGAAGTGACGCCCGTAACCGATATCGCGGCCAATAGCACAAATTTTATCGCTCCGACCACTTATCGCGCCATCGGCATCTGAAAAGATCGAGCGGATCTTCTCACGGACTCCAATCAGGCCTCAAAAGCACTTCGCCAGTAGCTTGTTGGCACCTGCGTTAGCTTGCTGGATTCAAGGTAATGACAATTTGCCGGGGCACACCCCCTCTTACAAAACGAAGGGTTACTGTGCGGCTGGCATATTTTGAAACGGTCGCCTGAAAGGATCCGCAGTCAGTAAATGACTCAGACTCAATACCGAGCAAAATGTCACCCTTTAAAATGTCTGCGTTGAATGCAGGGGATTGCCGCGTTACGGCTGTTACAACTACTCCTTTGTTTGTTTGCAAGGAAATCTTTTGCTGGTCGGACAAATCACCAGGGATGACTCCTAGCACCGAAGGTTTGGCTTTAACCCAAAACGTCGCCGCGTGCGAATAGACATCTACGCTGTATGGAATCTGGTAGCTCGAATATCCGCCTGGAACAACTGTCGTTGAATTACCTGAATATGTCGCTGAACCTCCATGTCCATATATATTGCCTTGAGAGTAAGTCGTTATTTGCTGGTCAGCATTGCGAAGAGTCATTGTCGAAGTTCCCCGTTCCGTGCCGACGTAATTCTTTTGAACGAGAACACGTGCAGCGCCGATCTTTTTAGCAAAAGCGAGCGCATCATCAGTTTTGATATCCGAACCACTGAAAACTGAGTAGCCGATGCAAAGGTCTCCGCTTTCGAGCATCTTTTGACCGTCAGCGACAATATCTGTCGACATCTGAAGGGTAGGCGATCCGAAAGACGGCTCAATATCGGAAAAATCGCTTAAAGGTTTCCCCTGTAGTGCGCTGGTATAATGCTTTTCGTATTCTGTTTCACATCCGGCGATGAGTAGAAGCAATGAATAAAATGCTGTTGACCCGATCCTATGAAGCATAGTTTTTCCTCCGAATGAGAATGACTTAGAACTCAAATCAGTGGTACGACCAGAATTTAAGTGGAGAAGAAACAGCAGAGAATGCGCATGTTCTCACCCCATCCACTTCCGCAACTCGGCAATCGCCGCCGGACGATCTTTCTTGTCGAAAATCGCACTGGCGATCACGAACCAATCCACGCCAGCACTGGCCGCTGATGCGACGGAGTCGTTGTTGATGCCCCCGTCGATCTCCAGCCGCTGGTTCGGTCGCAGGCGCTTCTTAATCGCCTCGCACTTCTTCAGCACCTCCGGCTTGAACGCCTGCCCGCTAAAGCCGGGCTTGACGCTCATGACCAGCACCAGGTCCACATCATCCAGCGCGGGCAGAATCCGCTCTATGGGCGTCTCGGGGTCCAATGTCACGCCGACGTGACATCCGTATTGCCGGATGGCCTTGGCCACATACGCCGGATTTTCGACCACTTCACAATGGAATGTGATGCCGTGCGCCCCGGCCGCCACCATTGGCCCTGCGTACTTCAGCGGCTCACTCACCATCAAATGTGCATCCAGATACGCCGTCGTCGACCGCTTGCACGCGGCGGTAAAGGCCGGCCCGAAGCTGATATTGGGGACATAGTGCCCGTCCATCACATCAAGGTGCAGAAAGTCCGAGCCGCCCTTCAGCACTTCCTCAATCTCGCGGGCCAGATGGGCCATGTCCGCCGAGAGCACTGAAGCCGCGATCATCTTGCCGGTCACGTCATAAGGTTTCGCTGTCGCCATGGGGCACAGTGTAACGTCAGGTTACGGCTGCTGCCGCTTCGACCGCCGCGGCGTCCGGTTCGGCCACGGCCCCCCCGCTCTCCGGGCAAATGCGAATGTCTTTTACCTGCAACTCCACATTCACAAACCCGTTGTATTCGTTCAGGCTCGGCTCGAACGCCAGATCGATCAGCATGCCACGCTTGAGCTTATCCACCCACAGGGCAGCCGAATTGAACGCCACAGCCTTCATCAACGCCTGCCCCTGTCGCACCTGCAATTGCAGCGTGCCGCCGTCTTTCCCCACAACGCGCGGGTCGGCCACCAACTCCAGCTTTCTGCACGCCAGCAGCGGCTTTCGATTCCCCTGCCCGAACGGTCCCAGCCGCCCCATCTCCTTGACCAGTTCCAGCGACACACTTGACAGCGCCACATCACACTCCAGCTTGACCTCCGGCCGCAGCATGTCGTCCGTCACATGCTGCCGCGCGTACTCCGCCATGGCCGCTGAAAATGCCGCAAACTCCTCCGGCTTTACCTTCAGTCCGGCCGCCATCTCGTGCCCGCCATGGCTCACCAGATGCGTCGTGCAGGCGGCAAGCGCCTCGGCTAGATGAAACCCCGGCACGCTACGCGCCGACCCCAGCCCCAGTTCCTCACCCATCGCCACGACAATCGCAGGCTTGCAGAATCGGTCGACCAGACGGCTGGCCACAATGCCGATCACGCCGGGATGCCATCCCGGCTTGCCGACCACAATCACGCGTAAATCCGGCAGACCGGCCGCAGTGTTGGCCGCGTTGATCCGCTCCACTTCCTCCAGCGCTTCTTGGACGATTTTTTTCTCGGTCGCCTGACGCTCGCGGTTTTGCTGATCCAGAAATGTCGCGATCTCCATCGCCCGGGCCTCGGTCGCCACGGTCAACAACTCCGATGCCAGCTTTGCATGCCCCATGCGTCCGCACGCGTTCAGTCGCGGCGCCAGCTTAAAGCCGATGTCATAGGCATCCAGTTTCTCATTCAGCAATCGCGATCCGGCCAATAGCGCACGCAGCCCCGTCAATCGCGTCTCTTTTAAGCATCGCAGCCCGTACGCCGCGATCACCCGGTTCTCTCCCACCAGCGGCACCACATCGGCAATCGTCCCCAGCGCACACAACGCCGTCGCCTCGCGCAGAAACTGTTTGTAATCTTCCGGCAACTGACTGCCGTGCATGGCCCGGCCGATCGCCCAGGCCAGCTTGAACGCCACACCTGCGCCGCACAGATTTCCGTTTGGATATTCAGATCCCGGCAATCGCGGATGGACCACCGTGTGGCAATCCGGCAGCTCAACATTTCCGTCAACCCCCACGTGCATCTCGTGGTGGTCGGTGATGATCAAATCCACCCCGCCGATCTCGCGGACGGCCTTTGCAGGCCCCACCGCCGTCACGCCGCAATCCACACTGATGATCAGGTTCGCCCCACCAGCGCATATTTGCTTCAGCGCCTCGGCATTCAGCCCATACCCCTCATCAATCCGGTGCGGCACATACGTACTGACGCGCCCGACCCATGCATCCCCTCCCCCCAGCGTCTTGATCGCATGCCACAAAATGCTGCTGGCCGTAATGCCGTCCACGTCGTAATCGCCATAGATCACAATCGATTCATTGCCGCGAATGGCAGCCGCGATCCGCTCGGCCGCGGCCGTTGCCCCCGGCAGCAGTCCCGGGTCGTGCAACATCTTGGGCGAAGGCGACAGAAACTGCATGCACTCTTCATCGCCGCGAATCCCCCGATTCAGCATAATCTGGGCCACAATCGGGGCCACCCGCAGCCGCCGCGCCAGCTCGTGCACGCCCTCCTGCGGCGGGGCGATTGTCCATCGTCGATTGGCAACCATCTTCGTCCGCCGCATGAATCCAGCACTCCATTGCACCCAAAACCAGCCGGTTCCACCGGCCCGCCGCACGACTCCGCCTCAGTCTACCCCCCCCACCCCTTGCCACAACCATGACCTTCCACAATCCAGCCCCGAGCTGACACCTGTCTGCCCACCCTTGACACCCACCCGCCGTGGCGTAAAGTTCCCCGTCCAGCGCGTCACTAGCTCAATTGGCAGAGCAGCTGACTCTTAATCAGCGGGTTTCAGGTTCAAGTCCTGAGTGGCGCATTGATGGACAAGGACTCCCACAATGGGGTCCTTGTCTTTCTCATTAGAAGATCGGCTTATCGTCGCGTGGCTGGCCTGCTCGTCGCTACCCGGGCCACTGGCACTATTGGAAGACTCCGCGACCCCGCTTTGCCCACCGCCTGAACGGCAACCTGACAATCATCCTTGCTGACATCCTTGAGCGTGACGTCAGTTCCGTTCATGACGGATGTGGCATGCTCCCAATCGGCTGACGAGGAATCTCGCACCAGTACGACATACTCACTCGCGCCCGGTGAAGTCTCCCACGATAACTTCACTCCATCACCCGGTGCCGGATCGATCCACACGGCGGCCGGGGCAGGCGGGGCCGATGCCAGCGACTCCACCACGCGCCGGTTCAACTCATATACCTTCGCCAGATACTCGTAATCCATGTACTCCGGCAGGTCGCCATAAGGCTTGCCGTTTTTCATCACCACATCCGCGTGCTGCCGCGACAGGTCCTCATTCATCTCGGTCAGTCGCACGGCCGCGTATCCCTGCCGCAAAAACGGAATGTGGTCGCCGCCGCGGCCAAAGCGATCCCGCCGGTACACCAGTTTCGCCTGCACCGTACCGCTACCTTCGCGCGAGACCGCCGCCACATACCGCGCCAGTTGCCGCGAAGCCCCATCATTCTCCCCGCCATAATTCTGCCGCTGTTGCACCGCCATCGCACTTTCAACCGTCGGCACGCCTTCGCTGAACACCCGGATGTGCTTGCGATCCACGACGCCGTTACCCCCGCGCGAGTTCCCCACAATGTCATTAGTGATCATGGCAATCACCGGCCAATGCTGGGCCTTGGCATACTCCGCCAGACCCGCCGACCCGTTCAGCCCCTGCTCCTCACCCGCCACCAGTGCGAACACGACGGTGTGCCGCAACCTCGGACCCCGCCCCAGCGTCCGCGCCAGTTCCAACACCACCGCCGTGCCCGACCCGTCATCATTCGCCCCCGGCGAATCGACGGCCGGGTCCATCACGTCCGCGGCCCGGCTGTCATAGTGCCCGGATACGACGATCACCTTGCGCGATTCCGGCGGGTCCGATCCTTCCAGGATTCCCAAGACATTCACCATCGTCATGGCCTTGGGAATCCGCGCTGTCGGTTCCTTCACTTCCACCAGCTGCTCCACAACGGTGAAAACGCCTTCAGGGGCGCCTGCCGCAGCAGTCCGCATCTCTGATGCCAGCCACTGGCGCGCCGGCACAATGCCACTGCCCGGCCGGGTCGTACTGACACCCTCCGACAACGTGTGCCGCGTGCCGAAGCCTGCCAGCTTCGTCACCGTCTCACGAAGTTGAGCCTGCTGGCCATGCGGAGCGGAGCCCGCGCACCCGCCCAGCGAAATCCCCAGCACCGCCATAAACAGCCCCGCCACACCGGTGAAATGTTGCATGGGCGTCAAGCCTAACTCTCCGGCCGCGCTCTAGAAAAGAAGGCGGCCGGGAAATCTCCCGGCCGCCCCCTGGCTTTTCAAAATACCCGCCGACTACCGGCCAGAATCAAGTCCGTTCGACGGACTACCGGAGCCTTCCGCCGCCGGGGTAACCGGCTGGCCATCGCGGCCCATCATCATAATGAAGCCACCACCGCCGCCACCCGGTGCCGAGTGCGGCGCATTCAGCACCCGATCGATTCGGGCCGCCCCTTCGGCCAGATGTGCACGCGTTGCCAGGTCCAGATTGGCATCCTTGGTCAGCGCCACCAGCTTGCCAGACAGATCACGCAGTGTGCCGCGAACCGTGTTCTGCAAGTCCGGGCTGACCGCCTGCGACCGCGTCAAGTCGGCAATGCCCAGCAGGCTTGTGATGTACTGCGTCTGCAGGTTCCGCCGCAGGGACGAAATCCCCGGCGAGGCATCGGTAAAGCTGCCGCCCTTGACCTTGTCCAGCTCGCTGAACAGCGACCCTTGCAGTGTCGTCAGCAGTTCGGCCACCGTGAACTTCTTGCCATCGGTCGTCTTCAACTCCGAGTCGTAGATGCGCTGAAGCGCGGTGGCATTGATCAGTGTCGTCAACGCGCCCGATTGCATGCTCAGGGCGGCCGCGTGGACCGGATAGTCCGTCCGGGCGGTCGGGTTGCTGGCCCAGTCGCTCCACCGGCTTACCGCAAGCTTGTTGAGCAGCGCTGGGTCAATGTCGAAGAACTTCTCCGCGAAAATGCTGCCACAGAGGTACTTCAACGCAGTCCGCTGGCTCTCTGAATCCACGAGGACAAACGCCGCCGCCGCGTTCGGGTCGCCCGGACGTGAACGGCTCTGATACTGCCCGCTGACCAGCCGGGCCACATATGACATGTTACGTGACCGCTCAAACATCAGCGTGCTGAAGGCCGACCGCAGGTAATAGTTCGGCTCGGTTTCCTTCTGGCCCCACTTGGCAACATCCTTCAGAAGCGAATCAGACAACTGCACGCGGCTCTGCGACCACGCCACCGGATCAGCCGACATGTCGAATCGGTTCGCCAGCGGATCGGGCGAGTTGAAGCCCTGCACATCCTCATCGGTTGCGTACGCAAGGCCCTTTTCCGTGTTGCGCTTGGCGGTTTCCTTCAGAAACTCAGCCTCGCTCTTCCCGGCGGTCGAACCATAACCGTATTCAATTGCCCAGAAGTCGTACGGCCCAATGCAGGGCGACACCAGGTTGCGCACCTGCTCCAGCTTGTCCCCGGCAAAGTACGCGTAGGCGTTGTAATCCATCACGCTCGCCCACAGCGGCCCATCGGTATCGCGGGCCGCCTTGATCTCGTCTACTGTTAACCAGCTGCTTCCCTTGAAGTTATGCCGCAGGCCCAGCGTATGGCCCACCTCGTGGCAGGTGATGTCCTTGATGACCTGATAGATGAACCGTTCCGGCAGCTTCCCGCCCGGCACGCTGGCCGCAGCCAGACGAAGTACCGACAACTGCTGCCGAAGCCCCGTCCCGATGTTGCAGGCCGCGTTCATCGCGTTCCGCTGGCTGTGCAGGTGCGCCCAGGCTGGCGACTGCTGCTTGAACTCCGCCACCGGCGGCGCCTTGGTATCCGGCGTCCGCGATTCCCGAAGAAGCTCCGGCCCGCTTCCACCACTCAAAAACTCTGGATACTCCTTGAAGTACTCCGTGATGCTTTCGCCCAGATCGCTGGCCAGTCCCTTGGGGCCGTAGATGTCAAAGTCCCGCTGGTAGAACCGCACCATGCTGTCGTCAAAGATGATCGTCGCATCCAGAAGCTGCCCTGTCCGCGGGTCAGGACGGCTGGGACCCATCGCATAGCCCCGCCCCGTGACGATCCAGCGGATGAAGTTGTAGCGTGCGTCTTCCGGGTCGATGTCCTTAAACTCGTTGTCGTCCGTCTGCTGCTGCACGACGATCGCCCCGCTGATTCCCACCTTTTCAAACGCCTTGTTCCACTCGGCAATGCCGTCCGCCACGGCCTTGCGGAACTGCACCGGGACCGTCTTTTCCACAATGAACACGATCGGCTTTTCCGGCGGCGATACTTCCAGGCTCGCGTCCTGCTTCTTCAGGTTCCAGCGGTTGATATACCGCGTCAGATTCTCCGGATCGTTATACGGCGCGGTCCAGTCCTGACGCACCGTGGTGAAATACCCGATCCGCTCATCCGCCGCCCTCGGCGTGTACTGCCCGATGGCCGGCAACGTGCGGAACGCATAACTGATGCCCACGCTCGTGCCCGAATCCCCCATCGTGCTGTAAAGGTCCACATCGATCAGCGTGTTCTCCGGAAACACCTTGATCTTCGTGATGCTGGAAAGGTCGCGGCGCACCGCACCGGGTGCCGCGCCGCCGGTTGTGTTGCTGAACACCATCGGCGAGATGTCGATCACGACCGTGCCGCTGCCGGGGTCTTCCGCCAGAATCGGGAAGCCGCTGATCAGCATCGGCCGGTACGTCTCCTGCACCGCCCCGATGATCGGCTTGGCACTCTCCGTCGCCAGACGCGTGTCCGGCGCGATCAGCAACACGCGGTTGCCCGAACGCTGGAACCGCACCAAAACGCCGTCATCCAACTGATTGCCATACGCCGGACCGCGCGAAATGCTGTTCGCCATCAGCAGGTCCGTTCCCTGACGCGGCCGCGGAATCGCCATCAAAATGCGCGTCGGGTCCTTGGTCGCATCATTCGGGTCGTGACGATAGAACGTGAACAACCCGGCCTCACCGCCGGTCACCGGCGCGGCCTGATACTCCTTCACAAACTCCGCCACTGTCGGCAGCTTCTTCGGCGCCGCTTCAGCAGCCCCGCCCCCCGCCGCTGGCGGCACCTGCGCCGCGGCACGGGACAATCCGAACGTCACTACCGGCAAGGCGACGGCCAGCGTCGCAGCAATCAGGATCTTTTTCATGGTCGGGGAAGCGTAAGCGGATCGCACACCTCTCTCTAGTGGCAGACCCCAACAACAGGTACGCTTCCCCTTCGCTTCACAACTTTCAGCACCCGAGCCCCCGCACACATCCATGCCCAGCGAACTCGCCGTTTGTCTCTACTTTCAGGTCCACCAGCCCGCCCGCCTGCGCCGCTACAGCGTCTTTGACACCGCCCCGGACTACTTCGACGACGAACGCAACGCCGATGTCTTCCGCAAAGTCCTCGTCAAATCCTACCTGCCCACGTTCCGACTCTTGCTCGACCTTGTCACGCGATACGGCGGCGGAGGGAAGAGCGGGGGCACGGCAGCCATGGGGCTGGGGGGAGGCGGGGTGGGGGGCGAGGGGGGGTTTAGGTTTGGGCTTTCGCTGAGTGGATGCGTTCTTGATCAGTTTGAAGCATGGGGTGCCGAGGGGCTTGACCTGCTTCGGCAACTTGCCGCCACCGGCGCCGTCGAGTTCCTTGCCGAGACCGCCTATCACTCCCTCGCCAGCCTTTACAGCCCGGCCGAGTTCGAAACCCAGGTCCGCCAGCATCACGCCCGCATCACCGCCCTCTTCGGCCGTGCCCCCACCGTTTTCCGCAATACCGAGCTGATCTTCAGCGACGACATCGCCCGTGCCGCGTCGACGTTTGGCTACGCCGCCGCTCTGGCCGAAGGGGCCGACCGCACCCTCAACGGCCGCACGCCCAACACCCTCTACAAATCTGCCGCCGCCCCCGACCTCCGGCTGCTTTTGAAAAACTACGGCCTGTCGGACGACATCGCCTTTCGTTTCTCCGACCGCAACTGGGAGCACTGGCCGCTCAGCCCCAAGACCTACGCCTCGTGGATCGACCGTTCGCGCGGCGACGGCCCGCTCACGCTGGTCAACCTCTTCATGGATCTGGAGACCTTCGGCGAGCACCAGTGGGCCGACACCGGCATCTTCGCCTTCCTCGACCAGTTCCCGGCCGCGATCTTCGCCCTGCCCCACGCCCGTTTCGTCACCCCAGCCCAAGCATCTACCCCCCACCATCCGCAGGCCGGCAGCGCCCACCTCGATTCCATCGCCATGCCGCACCCCACCAGTTGGGCCGATACCGAGCGGGACGTCAGCGCGTGGCTGGGCAACGCGATGCAGGTCAACGCCAGCCACGAGCTGTACCGGCTGGAGCCGATGGTCAAGGCCGCGAACAACCCGCAGCTCCTGACCGACTGGCGCCGCCTGACGACCAGCGACCACGTCTATTACATGAGCACCAAAGACCACAACGACGGCGCCGTGCACGGCTACTTCAGCCCGTACGAGAGCCCGTACGACGCGTACATCAACTTCATGAACGTGCTGGACGACGTAACGAAGCGCGCGATCAAGGGATGAAGGGGCGGGGGCTTTCTCATGCCTGTATTAGGGACATCCGGCAAGACGGGTGAGATGGTTTTCGGTGGGGTGGAGGGCGGTTTTATCGGGCGGTGGAAACCAACGCTGTGCGGCCGACTCGTTCTCTGCACGAGGGTCTAATAAGTATCCCTAATATGTCGCTCACCCAATGCCCTTCCGGACAACTAATCACCTATTTGAACTTCGTAAAACCCTTGAGCACGTCAGCCATTGTCTTGGGGTGGTATTGCTTAAACGATTCTTCATCCACGTAGGCAAAGTCGTAGGTCGTCCCATTGGCCAGCGCATTCACGTCAGCGCACCACTGTTTAAGGCGAAGCAACTTCGGCTCCACATCCACATCTTCCAGACCCTTGGTTTCGACCACGATGAATCGCCCGTCGCCGAGCCGCATGACAAAATCCGGGTAGTACTTGCTCATATCCCCGGCAGAATCCACGTAGTCCAGCCGGAAATTCACGGCCAGGTAATTCTTGGCGAACGCCTGTACGTCAGGACACTTCTCCAAAAAAGCAGCAAATTCAAGGTCAAAACCGCTGTCGCCGATGATGCGATTGAACACGCTCTTTTTTGGAATCAAATACCCTTGATTCTTGACCACAAACGGCCGCACGTTCCGCAGTTTGATAGTGTCCTGAATTTTGGCATCGCCGTGCTGCTGGACAGTCAGCGCATTGATCGCCTTTTTCAACGTCTCGATCAGCGTCTTGGTCGCAACTAACTCCGACAGATTACGGATTGTATTCGGGCTTTCCAGATCGACCGGCACAGTAAACAAGTGGTCACGGACGAATGTCTTCACCTTGCCGTAAAGCACGTCATATCCACTAACGAGTCTCAAGTCCTTCATGATCGTCTGGGCGAAGTATCCGATCACGCTCGTCACATCAGCCACGCCTGCGGTATCCAGAACAGTCGTATGCGTCACTTCGCCGGTCGTAATGTCTTTAAAAACGATCTCCCGCTGCTGCTCCTCGGTAAAGGTCTGGTAGGCAACCGGTGTGTGGGCCGTCGCCGAAAGATCAAGTGCGGAGAGATTCTTATATTCCCGGTAGATACGCGGCGTCAGGACCGGTATTTCGATGTCGAGTGCGGCAAGGTCTTTGCCACTCTTGTTCTTGCCAGCTTCATCGGCCGACGGCTGATCTACTTCCACCACAATGGGCGACTTCGCCGCAGTCCCCTCGCCCATCGATTTGCGTTCAAGCACGACGCCTTCTGCCTGAATCGAATCGACGAAGTCCATGAAAGCGTCCGTGCCGACCACGCTCACGTATTCCTCAACACCCCCCGGATACATCTTCCGTAGTCCACGCCCTAACGTCTGCTCGGGCAGGATGTTGCTCTGTGCGGCATAGGCCCGAAGACCGACGATGGTGGTCACGTTCTTCACGTCCCAACCCTCCTTCAGCATCATCACCGAGACGATGGCTTTAAACGGACTGGCCTCCGTATCTATGTCGTTCGCCTGTTTACGGAGCTTTTCCAGTTCCTCCTTCGCTTTGCCACTCGCGGCCTCGGAAATATCGCCGTTGCTCTTGGTATGAATGACCAGCACGGCTCCCTTTAGATCCGCGTAATGCCCTTCCAGATATTCCGCCACCTCGTCGCAGTTCTTGGTGTCATCCGTCATGACAAACAACACGGCCTTCTTCCCCACCCTCTGGTGTTCGTCATAGGCCTTCCGCCATTCGATGACGCCCAGGTCGATGTAGTCGGCGTACTTCTCGGTATATTTGACGCTCTTGCGCTCGTGCAGCTTTTCGCGGCTGGGGCCGTCAGGTAAAACAGGGTGCTTCACCACATTCTGGCTGATCGCCTCCACCAGCGGGTAATCAGCCACCGTCTGCACAAAGATCGCCCCGTTGTTGTGCTTTGGCGTGGCGGTCACGTCCACCTGTAACGAAAGTCCACCCCCTTTTTGCTTTAAATTATTGTCGATGTCCTGAATCGACTTGAACCACGCCAGCCGGGCGTCATGAATGTGATGCGCCTCATCGTTCAGCACCATCAGTTCGTCGATGTTCTCCCGTACTATCCGGCCGAGATCGACCTGGCTGTCGTTCGTCGCCCCTGTCGGAGCCTTCCCAAAGAAGTAATCCATCAGATTATCGCTGTCATCATCGAAAGCCGGCGGCACATCTCCATTGCCGACATACAGCCGATGGACGTTGGTGAGGAAAATATTCCCCGTGGGTTGCAGGACATGGACGTCATCCTGCTTATGCAGTCTTAGTTGAAAGTCGTTGCGCCAGTCCCGCCCTTCATACCCATTGTCCGGCAACACGGGGTCCTCGAAGAAGATCCGCAGCCCCTGAAAATCCTTGTAAATCCGGTCCAGCACGATGATGTTCGGCGCCACAACCAGAAAGTTCCGGGCCAGCGTCGAATCCGGTTCGTAGGTCTTGTGGAAGAAACTCCACGCCAGTGCCATGCTCAGGACCTTGGTCTTGCCGCTGCCCGTGGCCATTTTGATGACAAACCGCCGCCATGATTCATCAAACATCGATGGCGACGCCAGCCCCGATGGATCGAACTTGATCAGGTCGTACTTGTCCTTCACGCCTACGACATCGACGAGGTAAACAATCGTCTCCATCGCCTCCCGCTGGGCGAAGAAATACTGAAACTCCACATCCGTCCCATCCGCCTGCTCGATCGCGTGCGGGGTCTTGAACCACCAGTTCAGCAGGCTCCGGCTGGTCTCGGTCGCCCCGACATAACCGCTATCTCGGAACGCCTTCACCTTTTTCCGCAGGGTCGGAACCAGCGGCGGCATGAGTTTGTCCATCGTCGTCTCCCGCAACGCCTCATCTGCCGGGAACCAGCGGACGGACGGGTCGAGAATCGCGTGCGGGGATTCGGGAAAGTCTTTGTGCAGTGCCATTTACTTGCCACCCTTCAATCGCTTGATCGTCGCAGCGCCCACCAGCAGCTTCATCTGATCGATGGCCACCTTGTTCAACTGCCGCAGCCGCTCGGCCTGTTTCATCCCCTACTTGATCAGTTCCGCGTTCAGGCTTTCAAGGTTGGACAGACACACCAGCTGCGCCCCGTTGGCTTCGTCCCGGATGTTCCCTTCGGCTTTAGGGTGGGCGTCCCGCCATTCCTTGGCCGTCATTCCAAACAGGGCCACATTCAGCACGTCCGCCTCGCTGGCATAAACATGACTGGCCTGCGCCTTGCTCAGGGAGTCTGGAATCAGGTTCCCTTTGATCGCATCCGTGTGGATGCGGTAGTTGATCTTGGTCAGGTTCCGGCGGACGTCCCAATCCAGCCCGCGGCGTTCATCCTCCTTGAGACGCTGGAACTCCTTGATGAGGTAGATTTTGAACTCCGGGCTGATCCACATGCCGAACTCAAGGGCGATGTCTTTATGGGCGTAGGTCCCGCCGTACCGTCCCGCGGTGGCACGCAGGCCGATGGCGTGAGTCTTTTCCACCCACTCTTTCACGCTGATCTTGTAACTGTTCAGGCCGGCCTGACTTTTAATTAGGGCGAATTCGCCACAATTAAAACCTGGGTTGAAAACCGTCTCCCAAATACCCAAAAACTCAATCGTGTTCCTGTTTCGCAGCCAGTCCGAGATGAAAAACTCCCCATCTTTGGCCTTGAGCATGTCGGTCAGGCAGATGTAATCCTCCCCGTCCTTCGTCACCACCGTGATCTCAGTGCCAGAAACATTGATCTTTGCCATATCGCTCCTCTTTCGCCTCATCGACTTCGACCCGTTTGATCATTTCGTTAACAGCAACCAAGTGATGCCTTGACTCCCCCCCGCACAAGGCCCTATCGCTTACTTCGTGCGCGGCTCTTTACCCACCATCACATCCACAATCGTCATCGTGTCGTTTCCGAAGATATCCACGACCTTCACCGCGATCTTCCTTCGCCCCGGCACTGTTTCCTTGGCCACGCTGGTCAGTTCCAGCGTCCGCTCCTTCTTGGTCCGGAAACTCTGCCACTCGTTCTCAAACACATAATCCCCCGTCCACTTCTCCACCCACTCCCCAGTCGCCTCATCCTTCACCCGAATGATCTCGCGTTTGCTCTCGTAATGGAAATCGACTGCCCAGTAGTCCACCCAGTCCGTCCACTTCTCCGTCAGCCGCTCGCGTTTCAAAATCCCCTTGGCGTCCTTGGTGATCTTCACGATCTGCCCTTTCTCCACGACGATCTTGGTGCCACCCTTCTTCGCATCCCCCAGCGCGGCCTCAGCCGCCTTAATACTGTCCTGTGAATAGAAGACGGAGAAGTCTGTCAGTTTCACGGCCACCGTGTTGCCCTTGACCACTGGCGTGACCTCAATGGCCGCGACATCGTGGAATACCACCTGATGGGCCTCCACCGCACGCTTATCGAACACCGCGGCCGGGATGTATTTCGGGGCAATGTCGATCCCCTTCCCCCGCGCCTCATCCAGCACGTTGGGGAACAGCCCCATCTCGAACTCGAACCCCAGAATATCCACCTTGGTGATCCGCCCCTTGCGGCACTGCACGATCAACTCTTCCACAAACAGCCGCGTCACCGGCAGGTTCACCGGCCCCACGGCCACCATGCGCCCGTTCTTTTTGCCATGAAAGGCCGCATACCCCTCCACTTTCTCCGCAGAGTAGGCCCGGAGGATCAGCGCCAGAAACTCCGCCTCTTTCGCGGCCAGTTGTTTCTGCTTCTCTTCATCCCGCAAGTCGGCGTTGACACCAATAAAGTGCTGCCGCTCGTACTTGCCGAGGTTCAGGACTTCGAACGCGCGGTAGTCCTTCCCGTCTTCCTTGAGCTTCCGCTGCACGCCGATCAGCCGCTTGCGGGTGGTGTGGATGGCGAACTTGCCCAGGTCGGTCGCGATCCACTTCCGCCCGAGCTTCTCCGCCACCGCCGCCGTCGTCCCCGACCCGGCGAAGAAGTCGGCGACGAGATCGCCGGGGTTGGAGGAGGCTTTGATGATGCGGGCAAGCAAAGGTTCGGGCTTCTGCGTCGGATAGGCAGTGCGTTCCTGAGACAGATTGTGCATCAACTTGATGTCTGTCCAAATATCTTGGGCGGGTCGTCCTTCGACTTCGTCCACAAATCGCTTAAGCCGGGGCATTCCTCCTTCCTTCTTCGGCCAGTGAATTTTCCCGGCGGCGTCGAGACGATCGAGTTCAGACGGCCTCACCTTCCAGTGATTGCCCATCTTGTTCGGATCGATGCCGCGCCACGCCTTACCGGTCTCTCCGTTACGTGTCCCACGCGCCGTTAAGTCGCCGCGCGCGTACTGCCGGCCGGACTTCTCGTCGATCTGGTCGAAGAATTCTGCGATGTACGTTTCTGACAAAGGTTCGTACTGCGGATGCCAGACGTGATTGTCACTTTTGGCGAAGAAGTAAATCACGTCGTGGATCGGGCCGTACTTGTCGGCGTCGTTGTGAGCACTCAGGCGCTGCCAAATGATCTCGTTGACAAATCTGTCTCGTCCGAAGACTTCGTCGCAGCAACTGCGTATGTGCTGGTTCACCCTCGGATCGCAATGCACATAGATACTCCCATCCTCCGCCAGTAAATCCCGCATGAGGATGAGTCGTTCGTAGATCATGGAGATGAACGAGTCGGCCCCTTTGCCCCAGGTGTCGCGGTAGGCGATTTCTTCGAGGATGTTGGGGCGTTTGTGGAAGGTGTCGCCGCCGTCACCGACTTCGATGTCCATGGAAAAGTCGGCCCCGACGTCGAAGGGCGGGTCGATGTAGATGAGCTTCAGGCCGCCCTGTTTCTCGATCTCATCCCGCAGCGGGCCGTTCTTGAGGCTCGACAGGATCAGCTTGTTGTCGCCCCAGATGAGTTTGTTGGTCCACCCCTTTTGCTGGCGTCCACGTGTGTCGAACAAGTCCCCCCAGCCGGCCTTGACATTGTCAATCGTCGTCTTCGCTTCTATTCGCGGCTCATCGACGTGCTCAATCGTCTGAAACGGCAGCACGACGTTGCAGACCTCCGCCGTCTTTCCATTCCAGACCAGTTCCACTTCTCGCTTGTCGTCAAACAGCAGAAACCGGTACTTGTCGGGAAGCGGCTTGTTCTCCTCAAGAAACCGGGCGACTTCCTGTTTTTCTGTATCCGTAAGTCGGGAGGAGCGGGGCGAAGCAGTCGGCTTGGAGGCAGAAGATGCGGGCGAGAGAGGAGGGGGGGGGCATGGAGTTCCTTGAAAAATGCCAATACCGCAGCCAGCGTAGCACGGGCACTTTCCGGGGTCACTGCATGAGGGTCGAGCGTTATTCCACAGGGTGACACCCCCGTGTCATCGCCACACCTGCAGACAAAACAGCACGCCGAACAAGACCACCCACCTAAATCAGTGTGCCACCGTCGCCACCTCAAGGCCGTTCAAATACGGCCGCAGCGCCTTGGGGATCACGATGCTCCCGTCCGCCTGTTGGTGGTTCTCCACCAGCGGGATCAGCACGCGCGGGCTGGCCACCACCGTGTTGTTCAGCGTGTGGCAGAAATGGATCTTGCCGTTGGCGTCTTTGTAACGCAGGTTCAGCCGCCGGGCCTGAAACTCGTAGAGGCGGCTGGCGCTGTGGGTCTCGCCGTAGCCGCTGGCGGGGTTCTTGCCGTCGAACCGGCTGGGCATCCAGCTTTCGATATCGAACATCGCCGCGTTCTTCACGCCGATGTCGCCCGTGCAGCACTGGATCACCCGGTACGGCACCTCCAACGCGGCCAGAAGTTCCTTGCTGTAACCCATCATCGCCGCGTGCCACCGGCGGCTCTCGGCCATATCGTTCCTGCAAATCACCACCTGCTCGCACTTGTCGAACTGGTGCACCCGGTACAGCCCGGCCGTGTCCTTGCCGTACGTCCCGGCCTCCCGACGGAAGCAGGTGCTGATGGCCGTGTACTTCAGCGGCAGGTCGCCCTCGGCCATCACCTCGTTCATGTGATAGGCCGTCAGGCCCACCTCGGCCGTACCAGTCAGGTAGACCTCGTCGGCCGTGACGCTGTACGTCTGCTCGCGCCCGGCGGGGAAGAAGCCCGTACCGATCAGCGCGCTCTCGCGGACCATCACCGGCACGTTCATTAGGGTGAACCCGTGGTTGCGGGTCATCAGGTCCACGGCCAGTTGCAGCACCGCGTTGTGCAGCAGCGCGCCGATGCCGCGCAGGAAGTACGAGCGGCTGCCCGCGATCCGGACGCCGGCGTCGAAGTCCACGGCCTTGTGGCGGGTCAGCAGGTCGATGTGGCTCAGCGGCTTGAAGGCGAACTTCGTCGGCTCGCCCACAGTCTCGATCACCACATTGTCGGCCGCGTCCCGGCCGACGGGCACATCGTCGTCGGGCGGCTGGGGGATCTTCAGCAGCAAAGGCTCGAGCGCCGCCTCGGCCGCCTTGAGCGTTTCTTCCAGGGCTTGAACCTCGGCCTTCAGGGCGGCGACCTGTGCGATGGCGGCTTTCTTCGCCTCCGGGTCCTTCATCTGCCCGATCGACTTGCTGGCCTCGTTCTGCCGGGCTTTGGCGACCTCGTAAGCCTGAACAGCGGCGACGCGGGCGCCGTCGGCGGTCAGTACGGCTTCGATATCGACGGGCATGTTCTTCTTTGCCGCGCCGTCACGGAATTTTGCGGGGTTTTCACGCAGCTCTTTGAGGTCAACCATAGGGCCGCGAAGTTTACCGAAGGCGGGGCGACTTGTCTTATCGCCGGTTCCGGGCGGTCAAAACGGTCAGTTCAGCTCGCCGCCGAGTTTTTGTAGCAGGGCTTCCAGCGTGAAGGGCTTGGGCATGAAGGCGATGGGCTGGCCGTCGAGGCGGCTGGCTTCGTATTCGCCGCTGATGGCAACGATGCGTTTCGGCCGGATGCCTTCGGGTAGCTTTTCACACTGCTTGAGCAGTTCGAAACCGTCCATCACGGGCATGCGCAGGTCGGTGAGCAGGACGTCGAACCGTTGCGTCAGCAGGTAGCCGAGTGCCTCTTCGCCGTCGCGGGCGGTGACGACTTCGGCGCCGGTATCGCGGATGAGCTTGCTCATGGCAAGGCGGGTGGGGCCGTGGTCGTCGACGACGAGCACACGCGTTCGTTTATCCCGCGCACTAGGGGCTGGGGAAGTGATGGGTCCCTCCATGGCGAAGCGGTGTTCCGGCATGGTCGTTTATTCTAATGCTTGGACCTGTCAAGTAGATGGTGATTCTCTGACAAAATAACGCCACTGACCGTCCGTTCCCAAAATCTCGGCGGCGCCGGTTGCTCCGCTGGTAGCCCCGGCGAACTTCGCTTTGTATTCCATCTTGTCACACCCACCGACCCAGAATCCTAGGAAATAGTACTGCAGGCTCATCCGCCGACATAGTTCGATTTCAAACAATGCTGAGAAAACTCCCAAGCCTCGCCGGGCTTCTGACGGCTCCCAATAGAAATAGACCGTCGAGAGTCCATTTGGGAGCACATCACAAACGCCGACCCCGACCAGCCTTCCGCCTGCCCGGTAAAGCACGTCGACCGACTCGATGCCGCTTGGCCGGGAATAGAGGCCTTCGCGAAGTGTTTCCACAGTGGCATCGATGATCGTTTCATGACGGTCGGCCAGATAGCGGGAATACAGTGCTGCTTTTTCTTCGTTGGGTTCGGCGGCGGAAAGTTCCATCTTGAGATCTGCGTTGCACCTCCAGATTCTTCGCTGGGACTTGGTGGGGCGGTGATCGGCGACGATGACGCGAAACTGGCGGCACTGGCGGCAACCCGTGCACATGGGTTGGTAGAAGACCAGCCCCGAACGGCGGAAGTTGGCCCCCAGAAGCGCCTCGTAGACTTCGCCGCTGATCTGCCGCGACATGAAGGCGCGGTACTGGCTTGGCCGGTCGGGCAGGTAGGGGCAGGGTTCGGCGGGAAGGACGGTCAGCGGGACGGGAAAGGGCAGCGGCTCGGCGGGGAATGCGCTATGCGGTGCGTCACTATGTGGTGGGTCATTATGCGGGTGGTCACTCACGCTGCGGAAAGTCTATCGGGCTTTAGTAGGCCTGTGCGAACAGAACCTCCTCGTGAACGGTTTCGCCGGTGATGATGCAGGGGCCGGACTGGCCGGACTGTTCCAGCGGGATGCAGCGGACGGTGGCCTTGGTCTCGTCTTTGATGCGCTTTTCGGTGGCGACATCGGGCTTGAAGTAGGCCCGGACGAAGCCGCCGTGGGCTGCGAGGATTTCTTTGAGTTCGTCGTAGGTCTTGGCGGTGCGGGTGTTGGTGTCGCGGTAGGTGCGGGCGGAGGCGACCATGGCCGTGTGGGCTGCGGCGAGTTTGGACCTGATGAGGTCGTGGGTGAACGCGGCCAGGGGCAGGGATTCTTTGCTGCGGTCGAGTCGCTGCTTGAGGACGGCGACGCCGCCGTCGACATCGCGGGGGCCGACTTCCAGGCGAAGGGGGACACCCTTTTGTTCCCAGTGGTACTGCTTGTCGCCGGGACGCGAGTCGCGGAAGTCGACGACGATGTTCTGGTTGGTGGCCGAGTCGAAGACGAAAGATTGCACGTCGCGTGAGCCGGTGAGCTTTTCACCGCGGACGACCGCGGCCTCGCCGCCGCCCAATGTCTGCACGAGTACCTGCCGGATGAAGGCGGCGACTTTGGCCTTTTCTTCATCGGTCTTGTAGATGGGGACGACGGCCAGAACGGTGGGGGCGACACGCGGGGGAAGCACAAGGCCCTCATCGTCCGAGTGGGCCATGATCATGGCGCCGATGAGGCGGGTGCTGACGCCCCAGCTGGTGGTGTAGCAGAACTGCTGCTGCTGATCCCGGCCGGAGAACTTGATATCGAACGCCTTGGAGAAGTTCTGGCCGAGGTAGTGGCTGGTGCCGCACTGCAGGGCCTTGCCGTCCTGCATGAGGCCTTCGATGGTGTAGGTGATGTCGGCGCCGGGGAACTTTTCGGCCTCGGTCTTGCGGCCCTTGATGACGGGAATGCCGAGAATCTCCTCGGCGAACTCGGCGTAAACATCGAGCATTCGGCGGGTCTCTTCTTCGGCCTCGGCCTGGGTCTCGTGGGCGGTGTGGCCTTCCTGCCAGAGGAACTCGCTGGTGCGCAGGAACAGGCGGGTGCGAAGCTCCCAGCGCATGACGTTGCACCACTGATTGATCAGCACGGGCAGGTCGCGGTAGGACTGAATCCACTGGGCATACATGTGGCCGATCATGGTCTCGCTGGTGGGGCGGACGATGAGGGGTTCTTCGAGCGGTCCGCCGGGGACGAGGGTGGTAACGCCGTTCTTCTCGCCCTTTTCCAGTTTGCTGTGCGTGACGACGGCGCACTCCATGGCGAAGCCTTCGACGTGCTGAGCTTCCTTGGTCAGGAACGACTGGGGGATGAGCAGGGGGAAATAGGCGTTGACGTGGCCGGTCTCTTTGAAGCGGCGGTCGAGGTCGCGCTGGATGGCTTCCCAGATGGCGAAGCCGTCGGGGCAGATCACCATGCAGCCACGAACGGGTGAGTAGTCGGCCAGCTTGGCCGCCTTGATGACGTCAAGGTACCACTGGGAGTAATCGTCTTTGCGGGGTTTGATGTTCTTGGCCATGGGGGTGCGGAATGGTAACGGGGAGGGGGAAAATCACCGCACGGGCGCGGCGAACGGAGATAAAGGCTGAGGTTCCGGCGGGAGAGTGAGTGTGAAGAGGTCGGACAGTCGCGGAGGTGTTGGGACGCTTGGGACAAGGGTGGGGAGGGAGGCGGGCTGGTGCTAGTTGTTCTGTGCTGGTGGCAAGAAACGATGACGAATTTTGCGTTTGCGGACAACCGGTACCATAAGTGGACATTGAGAGTTTGTAAGAGTTTGTGCGGAATGGGGTTATGGCGGTTGGCGGAAGATGGGTAACTTTGGCTACGGAATAGGTGGTTTCTGACTTGGGGAGAAGACGCTGACGTTCAGTGTGGGCGCGTGTTTGTTGTGGCGTCAAGGCAAATGTTTTACGGCTGGCTTGCGGCGTTGGCGACGAAGCGTCTGGGGTCATGCTGAAAGTCGCGGCGGAGTTAGACTGTGGGGATGGGTGCATTTTTTCTGGCGGGGCGGCTGTGCATGGGTTGGGCGCTGGTGGTGTTGGTGGTGTTGGTGGACGGTGGCGGTGTGAGGCCGGCAACGGCTGGGGTGGAGGCGGCTACTCGCCCGAGCACGCGTGCTTCGGTGGGCGATGGGCCGGGCTTGCCATTGGTGGCGGAGGTGGCTCGGTATGCGGCCGGGGCGGTTGGCGGGGGTGAGCGGGAACTGACGCGGGAATCTGGCGAAGCATTGCTGGCCGCGTTATCGGCGGAAGGAGCGGTTGAACGGTGGATGAAGAACGGACTGCCGCCGGGGATTGTGTGCGTCATGCCGATACCGTGTGACAAACAGTTCGTCCTGCATTGCAAAGACGGGACGCCGGTTCTGATGGGGATTGGTGGAGACGGCAGTTTGTTTTCGATGCCGGGCGGATATTTTGTCTCGACTGCTGCGGGGGAGGCATCGATTCTGCGGGCGTTACACAACTTGAAGGATGCGGCGGCGGTGGGACTGATAGGCACGACGCGCCCGACGACATACGTCGTGGGCAGCATGCACGATGGCGGCACGCTTTCGGGGATCGCCCGCATGTTTTATGGGGACGCGCGCCGTTGGAAGGATATTTACGAGGCGAATCGAGGGACGATCAGCAGCCCCAACCAAGTCCGGGACGGGATGGCGCTGGTGATTCCGAAGTGACGGTGAGTTGCGGGGGCAGGGGAGCGGGGGCGGAGGCAAATCAGTGCGGCATGGGGAAGGCCTTCGTGAACTCAGCCACTTCGTGGCGGATTTTCTCGAGGGTGGCGGCATTGTCGCCGGCGGTGATGGCGCGGTCGACGAAGTCGGCGACGTGGGCGTAGTCGGCTTCTTTGAGGCCGCGTGTGGTTGTGGCGGGGGTGCCGAGGCGGACGCCGCTGGTGACTTTGGGCGGGCGGGGGTCGAAGGGGACGCCGTTTTTATTGGCGATGATGCCTGCGGCTTCGAGTGATTTTTCGGCCTTGTCGCCGGTGAGATCGGCGTTTTTGGTGCGCAGATCGACCAGCATGAGGTGGTTATCCGTGCCGCCGCTGGCGAGACGGTAGCCGCGTTTGACGAGTTCGGCGGCGAGGGCGCGGGCGTTTTTGACGACCTGATGGCTGTAGGTCTTGAACTCTGGCTGGAGGTCTTCGCCGAAGGCGACGGCTTTGGCGGCGATGATGTGCATGAGGGGGCCGCCCTGGCTGCCGGGGAAGACGTTGCGGTTGATGAGTTTGGCGAGATCGTCGTCGCTGGTGAGGATCATGCCGCCGCGGGGGCCGCGCAGGGTTTTGTGAGTGGTGGTGGTGACGATGTGGGCGTGGGGGAAGGGGGACGGGTGGGCGCCGCCGGCGATGAGGCCGGCGATGTGGGCGACATCGGCCATGAGGAACGCGCCGACTTCATCTGCGATGGCGCGGAAGGCGGCGAAGTCGATGGTGCGGGAGTAGGCGCTGTAGCCGCAGAGGATGGCCTTGGGCTTGAGTTCGCGGGCCTTGGCGCGCACGGAATCGAAGTCGATCAGTTCGGTTTTGGGGTCGAGGTCGTAGTGGGCGGGGTTATAGAAAATGGCTGAGGCGTTCAGCTTCATGCCGTGGGAGAGGTGGCCGCCGTTGGCAAGATTTAAGCTGATGAACGTGTCGCCGGGCTTCATCATGGTCATGAAGGCGGCGAGGTTGGCGTTGGCACCGGAGTGGGGCTGGACGTTGGCGTATTTGCAGTTGAAGAGCTGTTTGGCACGGTCGATGGCGATGTTTTCGATCTCGTCATAGAAGCCGCAGCCGCCGTAGTAGCGGGCGCCGGGGTAACCCTCGGCGTACTTGTTGGTCAGGACGCTGCCAGCGGCCTCCATGACGGCCGGGGAGACGTGGTTTTCGCTGGCGATCATTTCCAACGTGGTGTGCTGGCGGAGCTCTTCTTTTTTGAGGAGTTCGGCGATTTTTGGGTCGGCTTTGGCGAGGGCGGCGTGTGGGATGGGGAGGGTGGTCATGGGGAGGCTCCTACGTGGGACGAGGGGGGGGCGACGGCGGAGGGCGGCGGGGGGGGAAGCGATAAGGCAGGCATGAAAACTTAGCAGTAAACAAGGCGTGCATCCAAGGTGGAGCGGTTGGATGTCAAAAAGTCCGAAAATAATGTTGGGGTTGGGGCGTTTATTGGCTGGAAGGGCTGGGCGGCCTAGAGTCTCGCCATGCCCTCATTTAGCCGGAGTTTGCGATCCATGAAGAATTTGTGCCCAAAATCATCGCGGAATGGCTTCACGCTGGTGGAGTTGCTTGTGGTGATCGGGATCATCGGGATTTTGATCAGCATATTGCTGCCGACGATCAGTCGGGTGCGGTCGACGGCGACACGGACGACGTGCGCCGCCCAGTTGCGGGATATTGGTAACTCGTTCCAGATGTACTTGGGGGATAGCAAGTATCGGCTGCCGGGTGTGAACCCGTTCCCGCTGATTAAGAACACCAGCTACTCGGTGACGTTGTTTGATTTGTTCGACACCTATCAGAAGGGGAACCGAAAGGTCTGGGTGTGTGGTGCGGATAAGTTTTTGAACAACGATGACCGGATCGCGATTTTGTCGATGGCGGGGAACCCGCCGAATGCGGGCGACACGTACGCCGCGATTCTCGGTGTGAGTTATGAGTACAACTTCTTCCTGAACGACATTCAGAACGGGAATAACTTTCAGCAGGCGCTGGATCAGGGGAAGAAGCGTGGGGTTACCGCGGACAAGTTCCGGCTGTTCAATGACCTGACGTATTTTCATGGCAAGAAGGGGACGTTCGGGAACATGAATTTCCTGTTTGCCGACTGGCACGTGAGCGACCTTGCGGGCAGTAGTTCAGCACAGAACAAAGGTGCAGGCGGCAAGTAGTAGGCTGGCCCTTAAGGAAGAGTATTTTTCAGGCGGAGCAGAGCACAATGAGCACGATTAGTAGCATCCCACGGCCGTCGGTTAGCAAGTCATCGGGGACGGTTGCTGCGGCGAAGAAGGCAGACAAGCAGAACAAGATCAAGATTGCGGCGGCGGCGGTCCTGCTGCTGTTGCTGGTGGGAGCAGGCTATGCATTCTGGCCGACGAAGCTGCCGCAACCGGGCACGCCGGATGCGCTGAAGTTCGCGGCGACGGACAAGTTCCGCGATTTGAGCGCGGATCAGAAGAAGCCGTATCTGGACGCCTTTGAGAAGATGAGCTGGCCGGATCGCATGAAGGCAGTGCAGGCGATTCCGGAGGGGGATCGTGAGAAGGTATTTGCCAACACGATGGGCGACCGGATGGGTCGGGAACTTGAGGAGTACGCCAAGAAGACGCCCGCTGACAAGATGAAGTTTCTGGACGAGCGCATCGACCGCGAGGAGAAGTGGGCGGCTAATGCACCGAAGGATCAGGGGCAGGGTGGGCGCGGCGGTGGTCGTGGGATGGGTGATCCGGGGCGAATGAAGGCACGCATGGAAAACATGAACCCGGCGCGTCGGATGCAGATGGCACAGATGATCGGCGACATGGCGAAGCGTCGGGCAGAACGCGGGCTTCCGCCAAGCAACAGAGGCGGCGGCGGCCGCTAACGAGGCGGCCAACGAACATTTCGTCACTCTCGGACGGTGTGCGTGCCGGTGGGTTGATTCCCACCGGCCGTGCTATTTAAGCCTGCCCTGATCAGACCCGCTCGGCGGCGACAAGGTCTTCGAGTGTTTCGCGGCGGCGGATGAGTTTGAAGGTGTCGCCGTCGACCAAGACTTCTGCTGCTCGTGGGCGGTTGTTGTAGTTGCTGGCCATGGACATGCCGTAGGCACCGGCGGAAAACACGGCCATCAAATCGCCCTGCGCGACTTTGGGCAGTGGGCGATCTTTGGCGAGGTAATCGCCGCTTTCGCAAAGCGGGCCGACGACATCGACGGTTTCGCCGTCGGCTGGGGGCGTGTCTTTTCGGCGGGGCGAGGCGAGGTCGCTCGCGTTGGCGGGCTTGACCGGCCAGATGTGATGATAACTTTCGTAGAGGGTCGGGCGGATGAGGTCGTTCATGCCGGCATCGACGATGACGAACTTTTTGTTGCCACCTTGTTTTCGGTAAAGAACCTTGGTGAGGAGGATGCCGGCGTTGGCGGCGATGTACCGGCCGGGTTCAAGGGCGATGCGGTAGGGCTTGCCCACCAAGAGCGGGACGAGTGCGGCCGCGTGCTCGGTGACGGGGAAGGCCTGGTCGGCACGTTCGTAGTTGACGGCGAATCCGCCGCCCATGTCGAACCATTCGATCGTGTGGCCGGCGGCGGTCAGGCGGTCAATGAGTTGGGTGATTAAGGTGACGGCCTGAACGTAAGGCTCGATCTGGTAGACGGGCGAGCCGATATGGATGTGGATGCCGGCAAGGCGCAGGTTTTTCAGGCCCTTGTAGTGGGCGAAGACGCGCTCGGCGCGTTCGATATCGACGCCGAACTTGGTCTCTTTTTTGCCGGTGGTGGTTTTGGCGTGGGTTTTGGGGTCGACGTCAGGATTGACGCGGAGGGCGCCGACGGCTTTTTTCCCGAGGCGTCCGGCGACGCGGTCGATATTTTCGATTTCCTCTTCGCTTTCGACATTGAAGGCCGCGATTCCGGCTTCAAGTGCGCTGGCGATTTCGGCATCGGTTTTGCCGACGCCGGCGTAGATCATCTTTTTGGGATCGCCGCCGGCCTGCATGGCGCGAAAGAGTTCGCCGCCGCTGGTAACGTCGAAGCCGCAGCCGGCTTCGGCGAGCACGCGCATGAGTGAGAGGTTGCCGTTGGCTTTGACGCTGTAGCAGATCGTCGGTTTGAGGGCGGCGAAGGCGGTTTCGAGCTGCCGGTAGTGGTGCAGCAAGGTGGCCTTGGAGTAGACATAGACCGGCGTGCCGAATTGTTCGGCGATGCGGGTGACGGGGACTTGTTCGCAGAAGAGCTCGCCGGAGTAGTAGTGGAAATGGTCCATGGGGGCCGGGAACTATAGGCGAGGAGGGCGAAACACGGGTAGGGGCAGGCCGCGGGCGATCATCGAATGTCGTCCGGACATGTTTCGCGTAAGTGATGGATTGCCTCGCGGGCCACCTGCCCGGCTGTGGCGAGGTAGGGGTAGAGCTCGACGGTGACATGGCCTTTGTAGGTAACGTCCTGAAGGGCCCGAAAGATGGCGGGGAAATCCATGGCACCTTGGCCGGGACAGAGGTGCTGGTGGACGCGGTTGGCGTTGATGTCTTCGAGGTGGACGTGGGCGATGTGGGGGTGAAGCTGGCGGATGACGTCGGCCGGGTTTTCGCCGACGCAGAAGAGGTGGCCGACATCGGCGTTCATCATGATCGAAGGCTCGTCGGCGAAATAGGTTTGCTTGAAGGCGAGGTATTCGCCGGAGGTCTGAATGAGCAGGCCGGGCTCGGGCTCGATGGCGAGGACGATTCCGGCCGCGCGGGCACGGTTGATGCATTGGGCGAGGGATTCGGCGTAGCGGGCTTCCAGTTCGTGGCGGGTGCTGGCGAGTCCGATCATGGGGCCGCCGGGCTGGAGGGAGATGGTTTTGCTGCCGATTTCGGAAGCGAGATCGATCGCGCCGAGGGTGTGGTCGATGCGGCGCTGGCGTTCTTTGGGGTCGGGCTCGATCCAAGTGGGGTGGTAGGTATCGCCGCAGGCGAAGAGGGTGAAGGCGTTGATGTTGCTGACGGTCAGGCCGAGATCGGAGAGTTGCTTGCGTAAATCGCGGCGGCCGTCGGGTCCGAAGCGGCTGGGGAGGGCGTGGTGAAGGTCGGCCATGACTTCGACCATGCCGTAGCCGCTGGCGGCGATGTCGGTGACGGCTTCGGTGAGGGAGTATTTCTTGTAGGCGTTTGACGAAAATCCCAATCGCATGTCCGTTACGATACACCCGATGCCGACATCCACCTCTGCCGCCACATCGCCGCATTCCGTCAAGACAGCACTGGTCGGCTATGGGCTGGCCGGGCGGGTTTTTCATTTGCCGCTGCTGAAGGCCGCTGCCGATATTGACCTGCGGGCAGTGGTCAGTGGTGATGCGGAAAAGCGCCGTTCGCTGGCGGCTGCGGGGCTGAATGCGGTGGAAGATTTTGGGCAGGTTCTGGCGGATGCCGAGATTGAACTTGTTGTGCTGGCCACGCCGCACAGCACGCACCGGGCGATGGCGGAAGCGGCACTGAAGGCTGGCAAGCATGTGGTGGTGGATAAGCCCATGGCGCTGACGTTGGACGATGCGCGGGCGATGGCGACGACGGCCGAGGCAGCGGGGCGACAGTTGATTACGTTTCATAACCGGCGGTGGGACAGTGATTATCTGACACTGCAACGACTCATCGCGGCGGGGCGGATCGGGCGCATTACGTGGGCAGAGCTGGCGTGGACGCGATACGGCGGGCCGCGCGGATGGCGGGTGGATTTGTCGGAGGGGTACGGGCGGCTGCACGATCTTGGGTCGCATCTGGTGGATCAGTTGTTGCAACTGATAGAAGGCCCGGTGGCCACGGTGAGCTGTCGGATGCGGGAGGACTTTGCTGAATCGCAGGTGCCCAGCCACTGTCGGGTGGAGGTGGTGTTCGAATCTGGCGCGGTCGGGGTGATTGAAGTGACTGCGGCCGCACATAGCCCGAAGCCGAGGTGGTGGGTGGTGGGGACGGAAGGGACGTTCGCGAAAACCGGGCTGGACCGGCAGGAGGATTCGCTGCGGGCCGGGCGTCCGGCGGCGGCGGCGGCGACTGAGTTTCCGGAACCGGCGGAGGATTGGCCGCGGCTTTCGTCGGTGGAGGGGACGGTGGTGAAGACGGTGGTGGTGCCGCCGGGGCGGGGAGAGTGGGAAGCGTTTTATCCGGCGGTGGCGCGGATGATCCGTAACGGTGAGCCGTCGCCAGTGCCGGTGGGGGAGACGCTGCGTGTGATTGCGGTTTTGGACGCTGCGATATTGTCGGCACAAACGGGTGAGCCGGTAGTGCCGGAGATTGTGTAGGTTCTGGCAATTTGGCCGTGGGCGGTGCCGACCCTACGCTGCGGCACAATGGGTCTAAGTTACTCCGATTCGGGTGTGGATTACACGCCATTGGATGCGTTTAAGCGGGCGTGTCAGGCGGCTGCGGCGACGACGGTGGGGGCTTTGAAATCTCACGGGCTGACAGAGCCCGCCGACACGCGCGGCGACTCGGCGTATCTGCTGGAAGCAGCGGACCATTATCTGGCCCACGTGGAAGAGGGTTTGGGTACGAAAAATCTGGTGGCCGATGCGATGGCCGTCGCCACCGGTCAGTGCTATTACCGCGCCATCGGCATTGATACCGTCGCGACCATTGTTAATGACCTCATCACGTGCGGTGCCTTGCCGATCAGCGTGGCCATGCATGCGGCGGTTGGAGACAGTGCGTGGTTCAGTGATCGCAATCGCGCCGGTGAACTGGCGGCCGGATTTGCTGACGGGTGCAAGCTGGCAGGGGCTGTGTGGGGTGGCGGGGAAACGCCTGCGCTTCCCGGCATTGTGACGCCGGAAGGGATTGTGCTGGCGGGGTCGGCTGTGGGGCAGATCATGCCGAAGTCTCGGCGTGTACGGCCAAATCTTCAGGATGGTGATCAGATTGTTTTTATCGCTTCGAGCGGGATTCAGACCAACGGGCTATCGCTGGCGCGGCTGATCGCGGGCCGGCAGCCGAAGGGGTACTTGACGCCGGTCGGACAGGGCACGCTGGGCGAACTGCTGCTGGCCCCATCGGTCATTTATGTTGATCTGGTGCGTGATTTGCTGGCTGCGGGAATTGTGCCGGCGTATCTGGCCCATATCACCGGGCACGGGTGGCGGAAGGTAATGCGGGCGCCGCAGGCATTGGTCTATCGCATTCATACTCCCGGCGAGATTCCGCCGCTGTTTGCAGCGCTGATGACGCTGGGTCCGGTGTCGGTGGAAGAGGCATACGCGACGTTTAACATGGGGGCGGGCTTTGCATTGTATTTGCGTCCAGCCGATGTCAAGGCGGCTTTGGCTACTGCGGCCAAACTGGGGCACCGGGCGTGGCTGGCGGGAGAGGTTGTGGACGAGGGTGGGCGGCAGGCCGTGGAAATTCCGGGGCTGGGGATTACTTTTGCCGCAGAGAGTTTAAAACTTCGTTAGAGTGTTTCACCCCATGGCCGAATCCTTTGTCGAGATCAAGCAGGACGGGCCGCGCACGATTGTGCGTCTGAGCCTGCCACCCAACCCAGACGTGATCGAGCTGGATCAACTCGCCCGCGACCTTCGGCAGACGCTGGACACGCCGGGTTGCCAGTGTATTTTCGACCTGAGCGCGACCGGTTTTGCCGGGTCTTCGGTGTTGGGGTTTCTGGTGAATGCGCGGGGGCGGCTTAAGCGGGTGGGGGGGCGGCTGGTGCTGTGCCATCTGGGCGGGCACTTGATGGAGTCATTCAAGGCCAGTTCGCTGGCGACGCTGTTTGAAGTGACGCCTACGGTTGCTGATGCGGTGGCATTGCTGGGGTGATGGATTACGGCTGGGTGGTCGGCCGTGTTGCGGCTGCGGCGCGTTCGGCCAGAAGGAGTCGCTGGGCTTCTAGACCGGTCTGGCATGTGGGGTCGTAGGCGAGTGACAACGTGACCAGGCGCTGAACCTCATCCCACTGGTGCCCGCGTGCGTACAACTGGGCCAAGAGTCCACAGGATTCGGCCAGCCCGGTTGGCTTGACCAGGCCGGGGGGCATGCGAAGCAGGGCGTCGACGGACATCTTTGCGTAGTGGAAGGCGCGGGCCGGATCGTGCAAGGCGATGTAGGCGAGCGCGAGGTGGTCGTAGGCGGGGCCGTAGTCAGGATTGGCGGCGACTGCCCGGTCGAACATGAGGATGGCGCGTGAAGCGTCGCGGTCGCGTGTGTAGAGCACGCCGCGGTTATTGAATGTCACGAAACTGCGCGGGTTGATGCGCATCGTGCTTTCGTACAGGGTTAGCGAGTCTGCCCAGATGCCGCACTGATCGACCGAGCGTATGGCCAATGCCAGCACCAAGACCCACGCGGCGAGCCACGCCCTTTGTGCGCCAGCTGGCCGGGCGTACGAGAGGCTGAGCGCCCACGCCACCGCGAGGGCGGCCCCGAACATGGCGGTGTAGACGTAGTGGTCGGCGACCGTGCTGTAGTACTGGAACAAAAACGGCGTCCACCCGAGTGTGGGTCCGACACCGGCGGCCAAGAGTAAAAACGCGGCCAGTAAGACGCGGCGCTGGGGCCAACGCCAGAGCAGCGCGGCGACGACGCACGCGGGCACCAGCCACGTCCACCAGAGTTGACCGGACTTCAGCACGTAGGCGGGGTTGCGTGTGTAGTCGAAGACCAGCCCCACCGGCCAGACCAGTTTGCTGAGATAGAACGCCAGCGAATCGCCCACGAGCAGCGGGCGAAGATGGATCGGCAGCGTGGGGATACCTGTGCCGGGCTGGGCCCATTTTGTGTAGGCGAGCAATATCGGCAGGATGATCACGGCGGGGGCCAGCCTGCGGGCCACGGTGCGCCAGCTGCTTTGCAACAACAGTAGATCGATGATTCCCGCCAGGGCGGGCATGACCATCGCCGAGGGTTTGCTCAGCAGGCCGAGTATCATCAAGACCCACGGCAGGCTGCGGCGGAACAGGCCCGGCCGTTGCTCGTTGGCGGCGACGACATAAGCCCAAACGGCCGCGAGGGTGAAGAATCCGCAGAGCAGATCTTTCAGGCCGCTGGCCCAGGCGATGGTTTCCACCTGCACCGGGTGCACGGCAAAAAGTGCGGCGCCGATGCACGCGGGCCATGAGCGGCCGATCAACCGGAGTAACAGTCGGTAGACGACCACTGACGCCGCCAGATGCACCAGCAGACTGGTCAGGTGGAACAGGAATGGGTGCAGCGGAACGGAAGTGCCCGGCGTGTCGGATTGCCAATGATCGAGCCACGCCACTGCCTGCCAGACCGTGTAAGTGAGCGGCACATACAGGCCGTACTGCGGTTTGGTCGGGTTCCAGAAAATAGCCCACGTCGCCAGAGACGGCGGGTTCATTGCGATGCTGTTTGTCAGGTTGTGCTCATCGTCCCAGGCGACGAAGTCGTTGTAGACCACCCGGCCCATCGCCAGCGCGACCAGCACGAGCAGCAGCACGATCTGGTCGCGGCGGCTGCGTGGGGGCGTGTCGGAGAGGGTCATACGCCCACCTTACCACTGACCGAGATGGCCGCGGCCATGCGCCCGGTGGTCACGCCGTCGCGGCGGTGGCTGAAGAACAGATCGGGCAGGCCGACGGTGCACTCCGTCGCGACGTCGAGGTCCGAAACGCCCAGCCCGCGAAGAATCGCAACGGCGGCCAGACGCAGATCGACGTGGGGCTTTGGCCAGTCGGTGCGCCTTACGACCGCGGCCGGCCAGCGGGCGGCAAAGACCTGGGCCACCTCGTCTCCCACTTCGAAGGCTTCGACCGAAATGCACGGGCCGATGGCTGCGATGAATGGCTGGCCGGTGCTGATTTCGCGAAGTCGGGCGACGCCGGCTTCGATGACGCCGCCCACCAGACCGCGCCAGCCTGCGTGGATCACGCCGACGGCGGACCCATCGGTCGTGGCGATGAGCAAGGGCATGCAGTCGGCCACTCTTTGTGTGAGTGTGATGCCGTTCGACCGCGAGATAATGGCATCGGCGTTGCCGTCCGGGCAGTGAAGCATGCCTTTGCTTTCCCAGACGGCGGCGGCTGTGCCGTGGACCTGACTGGTGGAGGCCCGTTGCGGCGGAAGGCCGACGGCGGAGGTGAACCGCCGCCAGTTGGCTTCGATTGTGGCGGGGTCGTCTTTGAGGGGGGACATGGACGGCTGGCCGAGGTTCAGGCTGGCGAACGGGCCGGTGCTTGTGCCGCCGAGGCGGGTGCTGAAAGCGTGCGGGATGCAGGCTTGGGTCAGCAAGTCGCTGGCCAGCCATGTCACGCCCTGATGGGTGCGCGTCACCAACATGGCGTGTACTGATACCCGACCGGGCGAGGATTTTCTGGCAGGGGGTTGCCGGCCTAGTGCAAGATCACGCGACCGAACGGTAGAATGACGGGCCTTATGCCAAGGCCACTCAAAATCGGCGTCTTCCCTGGACAGTTCGATCCGATCACCTATGGGCACCTGGATGTCATCCGGCGGGGGGTCGCACTGTTCGATAAGCTGGTGGTAGCGGTGGGGATCAACCCCGAGAAGCGTGAGTTTTTCAGCCAGCCGGAGCGGGTGTCGATCATCAAATCTTTGCTAAAAGACGTCCCGGCCGTGGACGTGGTGAGTTACTCTGGCCTGACGGTGGACCTGGTGAAGAAGATGAAGGCAACAGCGCTGCTGCGCGGGATCCGCGATGTATCGGACCTTCGTTATGAGTTTCAGCTGGCGATGGCCAACCGGGCGGTAGGGCAGGTCGAGACGGTATTTATTATGACCGGCGACCAGTACGCGCTGACAAGCAGTTCTTTGATAAGGCAGATTGTGTCGCTGGGGGGAGACGTCGAGGCGCTGAAGGGGATCTTGCCGCCGGTGGTGATCAAAAAACTGATCGCCACGCAGAAAAACAATAAATAGACAAAACCGTGAATGTCTGGTGTTCGTACTGTTGGGATAGGAGGAGCTACGTCATCTGGAAGGGTTGCAGCGTTTGCATCCGACTGATACGGTTCCTCGCGGTCTATGGCCGTGCCTGAGAGGTGAACGTTAACCCGTTCGGCTTTCGGGTTTCGGCTGTGCCAGTGCTTGGGGCTACACCGGCGGTGTTCGCTGGTGGCCCATAGAGGTTGTCGCAGGGTCTTACAGGGCAGGGCTGAGACTGAAGGTAATCGGGCGTCTTTGAGGAATTCCTCAGAGGTTCGGCACTGATCCATCCATTGTCTCTTTCGTCTGCTTGCCGAGGAATCGGTCCGACCTTTTCGGTTCTGCGACCTAACGAGAAAGGGCTTCACCATGAAGCTTGCAACTCGTAAGGCGAAGGGTTTTACCCTCGTCGAACTGCTTGTCGTGATCGGCATCATCGCGCTGCTGATCAGTATTCTTCTGCCGTCGCTTAACCGCGCGCGCGAAACGGCCAACAAGGTCAAGTGTGCTGCGAATCTGAAGTCGATCGGTCAGGCGATCCTCCTCTATTCGAACGATAACAAGGGCGCCTACCCGCGTACCCTGTACGTCGACACCAGCGCACTGGCACCGGGCCTTTCGGGCATCAGCTCGCCGTTCGCGGCCAGCGACCCGTTCGCCATGGTGACCTCGGCCGGTACACCGTCGACGGCCACGGCCGTCAACAACGTGCCGATGTCGCTGTTCCTGCTTATCCGTACGCAGGACATCGGTTCGGAAGTCTTCACCTGCCCGAGCAGCAACGCTCAGAAGGATGATTACGGCGGCGGTTCGAACAGCGCCCAGAACCGTTCGAACTTCACGAACATTCAGAACAACCTGAGCTACAGCTACGCCAACCCTTACCCGACCTCCACGGCCGTGGGTTCTGGTTACAAGCTGAACCAGGGCTCGTGCGGCTCCGACTTCGCAGTCGCTGCTGACATCAACCCCGGCGTGCTCGGCAACGGTACGGACGTCCGTGTCGTTCGCAGCAACTCGCCGTCGAGCCAGATGAAGTACGGCAACTCGGCCAATCATGACCGTGACGGCCAGAACATTCTGTACGGTGACGGCCACGTCTCGTTCGAGAATAGCCCGTTTGTCGGCGTAAACCGCGACAACATCTACACCACGTCGGACACCACCGGCCTGACGACCGGCAGCACCAACGCATCGGCCCTCCTGACGAGCAGCACGCTGGTCAGCCCGGTTGATGGCAACGACTCGGTCCTGCTGCCGACCGACGACAACCAGTAACAACTGGTTGAAGTCTGGCAAGCCCTTTTTGACGGCCGCCTGAACGGCCGAAAGAAAGACGCGACAGCCTGATTGGTCCATAAGCAAGGGCCCACCCTCGCAAGGGGGTGGGCCTTCTTCTTTGGGTCGATGAAGGTGGGCGGCAAAGGTGCGGAAATTGGTCTATCCGCCCGGCCCCCGAACCGCTAAACTCGTGCTCGCATGACTGAGTCTCAACCACCGTATGGAGCAGCGACCGCCTCAGGTGCGGGGTTTGAAGGGACCCGCGTACGTCAGTTCACGATCTTTCTGGCCAACAAGGTTGGGAGGCTGCAACAACTTGTGCGGACGCTGGAAGCCAGCACCAGCCGTATTGCGGCGCTGGCTATTGAAGAATCAGCCGATTCGGCGCTGGTGCGGTGCGTGGTGACCGACCCGGACATTTCGCGGGAGACGCTGCGGGATGCGAACTTCATGTTCACGGAGACGGATTTGCTGGCGGTGGAGTTGCCTGTCAATAACCCGCAACCGCTCATCAGCATCTGCTCGGCGCTGTTGGCGGCGGAGATTAATATTCATTACGCCTATCCACTGCTTTTTACCCCGCGTGGGCCGAGTTTGGTGGTGTATGTGGACGACCCGACGCTGTCAGCCCGACTGCTCATCCGCAAGGGGTTTACGCTGATCGGGATCACCGATTTGCAGAATCAGCAGTAGCGGTTAGGCGGGCGGGTTTTCGAGGTCGTAGGCCAGCATCAGCATTGTGGGGATGGGGGGATATTTCAGGCGCAGGCGATAGCCGGTGAAGGCGTCGGCAGGCTGTTGCAGGCGGTCCATGACCCGCTGGACGATGCGGGCGTGTTGGGGCAGGTCGGTCATGGCGGCCTCGGACAGGCGGCCGACGGGTTCGACTTCGCAGGGGAGCGGCAACTCGCCGCCGGCGGCATAGCCGCCTTTGAATAGCGGTCCGGCCGGGAGGAGGTTGAACAGTCCGCTGCGCGGCGGCAGGTGGACCGCCACATCGCGGTGGACCCAGACTTCGTGGACGACGGCTTCGGCGGGTGTGCTGAGCGTGACGAAGTGCTGACCCACCTTGTCGACGTCGCTGAGGTATCGCGGAACCAGCCCTCGATACGTCCAGGCCAGCACGGTGGTCATCGCGGCGGTGTTGCCGACTTCGCCTTCGGCAAGCTCGAAACGGATCAGCCCGCCGGTGGATCGCACGATGCGCAGAGGGGGCAGGGGTGAACTGCAAAACTCTGGCAGAAGCGGGACGCGGCCGACATCGCCGTAGTCGGGGTCGACGGCTTCGAACTTTTCGGCGGAGAGAGGGTTGTCGTTGTCCTGATAACGCCGGACCTGACTGACGGCCCAAGTGACGTCGGGGCGGAGGCGTCGGAAGTCGAAAAGTCCGGCGGCGACAGCCAGATCAAGCCGGCCGGGAGTGGCACTGGGGAGTACGAACTGGGCACTGAGCTGCATCCGGGCGCTGACGCCCCATGTGGCGGAGTTGCCGCGATAGGACCAGCGGCGGTGGCTTTCCATCTGAAGGAGGTGACGCTGACGGTCACGGGCGAACTGTCCGGCCATGACTTCCAGCGTGCCACGGTCGCCAGCATGGAGGGTGACGAGGGCCTCGAAAGCGGCGCGGCAATCAATCACCCGCTGGACGACGGGCTCGGGGAGGTCGCTGCGGCCGAGTGCCTGTTGAAGGATATCGAGGCCCTCTGGGCCGGGCAGGTGGGCGATGGCGGCGAAAGGGTCGGGCTCGCGGGCGATGCGGGCGACTTTCCATGAAAGGCTTTTGTCGAGGCGGAGCCTGCGGGCGAGGTCTTGGGGGGCGTCGCACTGCACATCGAGCAGGCGGAAGGCGGACTCCAGGGCTTCGCGAAGTGCGGGTAGGACGGCCAGCACGTGCTGCTCGAAGGTCAGCGGCTCTTGCGGCAGGCCAGCGGGGACGAGATCGGTTTGGTAGTCGAGCTTCGACACTCGGTGGCAGTGTGTAGGGAAGGGGGGAGCAAGGGCAAGCACAAAGTGGAATAGAAAAGGCCTCGCGAAGTGCGGGGCCTTTTCCAGTGAACCAAAATGTGAAGCTGGGAAGATTACCGCTTGCTGAACTGGAAGCGACGACGTGCACCACGCTGGCCGTACTTCTTACGTTCCTTCATGCGGCTGTCGCGCGTCATGAAGCTGTTCTGACGGAGGGGCGGTTCGAAGGCGACGTCCATCTTTGCCAGTGCACGGGCAAGACCCATGACGATGGCCCCGGCCTGACCGGTGGCGCCACCGCCGTCCGTGTTGACCAGAACATCGACCTTGCCACCCATGTTGGTGACTTCGAGCGGTCCGAAGATGGCCTTGCGGTCACGCTCGCCGGTGAAGTAGTCGTTCAGGGTTCGGCCGTTGACTTCGATCTTGCCGGAACCGTGGGCGATACGGACGCGGGCGACGGCGCTCTTGCGACGGCCAACGCCCCAGATGAAGGTGGTTGGACCGGCCTTTGTGGTAGCAGTTTCACTCATGATCGGTAAACGTCTCTCTTGCAAAAGTTACTGAAAAAACGGGATGCAACCTCAACTTCACCCTTGTCGCCACGATGAACTAGGCGAGCTTCAGGGCCTGGGGCTGCTGGGCCTGATGCGGGTGCTGGTCGCCCTTGAAAATCTTGACCTTGCTGAGCTGGGTTGCGCCCAGCTTGTTCTTGGGGATCATCCGCTTGACGGCCAGCTGGATGACCCGCTCCGGATGGAGTTGGTTCATCCGCTTGTAGCTGTAAAGCTTGCGGCCGCCGGGGTAGCGGGAATAGGTGTCGTACTCGATCACGTCAGCCTTGCGGCCGGTGACCTTGACCTTGTCGGCATTGATGACGATGACGAAATCGCCGGTGTCGGTGAAGGGGGTGTAGGTGGGCTTGTGCTTGCCCTGTACCAGCAGCGCGATACGCGAAGCCAGCCGACCCAGAACCTGACCCGTGGCATCCACGACGTGCCATGTGGCGGCAACTTCGCCCTGTTTTGCAAAATACGTTGACATCGCTGACCTCGACTTGACCGCTGATAGACCTGCAAAATACGCCGAAAAACAATCCCCTGACCGGGCAAACGTGCCGAGTCCGGGGAATCGCGCAGTGTAGGGTGGCGCGGTTATCTGTCAAGGCATGCAGCCGGTGTGCGGCGGGTGGTTTTGCGGGCGCTGCACGAGGCGTCTACCCTGCAGGCCATGCCGTATCGCATCGTCCAGACGCAGCCGACACCGAACCCAAATGCCCTGAAATTCTTGCTGGATCGTGAAGTATCGCCGGGAACGCTGAGTTTTTTGTCGCCCCTGCAGGCTGATGACCACCCTTTGGCGAAGCGATTGTTTGGGGTGCAGGGCGTGGCGTCGCTGATGTTTTTGGGGGATTTTATCACGGTGAATAAGCAGCCACAGGCAGCCTGGGCAGACGTGACGCCGGGGGTTCGCAAGGTTTTGGAAACGCCGCCGAGCTAGCGCGGGGTGGGGGCTTATGGCTGGTCGGGCTCGATCACGGCGTCATCGGTCATAATCTTGCGAATTGTCGGCGGGATGACGCCGTCGGCGTAGACGACGAGAAAATAGTGCGGGCCGCAGAGGATGACGCGGCCGGCCGGATCTACCCATGCGCGGTCGATGGGGCCGGTAGGGAGCGTGAGCTTCACCCCTGTTTCAACCGTGGCCTTGCCGTCGGCGACCGAAAGGCGGACGAGGCGGTCGGCGGTATTCATCAACAGGAGTTTGTCGCGCCACGGGACAATGAGCGGCGGGCCGCTGCCTTGCTCAGCCGTGGGAAGTGCGGCTGTGACTTTGTTACCGCCGGAAGTGTGGGTGATGTCGGTCAGGCCGCCGGACCAGTCGTCGCGGTCGGGGATGGGGGGGGGTGGGACGACGTCGTACTTGTCGGTGATGACCCAGCCGTCGGCTTGTAGTTCCCAGTAGGTGCCGTTGCCCTTTTTGATGATGGGCCAGCCAGCAATGGAGCACCCGCTGCTATCGCCCTCGCTGCCGGGGTCCTGCCAGCTGGGCGGGATGAGAACGAGCCATGCCGCCAGCGGTGTGCCCTTGGCCCGCAGGTGCGGATCGACCACCAGAAACTCTGTGCCATCGGCGGTGGAAAGGACCTGGCGGCGGTTCATGTCGGTGCCGAGCCAGCGGCTGAAGCGTTCGCTGCCGCCGCCCTTGGGGGATAGAGGCTGAAAGTGGTTGCCGATCCACACTTGCAGGCCGGTGGCGGGGTCGTACTTGCACATGGAGCCCTGCTGGAAGCTGATTTCAGTTCCCGCCGCATTCATTGCGTCGACGAGGGGTTTGTCCATGAGGTAAAGGGTCTTGCCGCCTTCAGCCAGAAGGACGGCATCATCAACGACGGCGCTTTCGGTCGGGCCGGGGGCACGGAGATAGAGCTTGGGGACGGTCACGGCCAGCGCGCCACCGAGAAGGTGTCTGATGTCGGCGTTGTCGAGTGTGGAGACATCGAACGGGCCGGCGGTGGGCCGTTGCATCTGGACGATGGCGGCTTCCACCGAAGAACGGCCGGCGGGCGCGAGGGAATCTAGGTCGAGCAGGCGGCGCAGGGTGGTCAGGCCGAGGGGCTGTAGTTGGCGTGCGGCGATTTCGCGGTTGGTGGGGTCGTCATCGCCGAGCGAGATGGCGAGCTTTTGCAGATCGGCGGCAGCGTCTCCGGCGGGGGGCAGGGCAGTGGGATCGGGGAGAAGTTTCACGGCCATGATGCCTTCGCCATAGGAAGCGATCACGGCGACGGCACCGTTCCATTGCGGGAAGACGCCGCGCACCCAGCCGTTTTCCAGTTGGGGGTCTTTGAGAACGGTCCACTTGCTTTCAGTGGTGACGGGGAGGGCCATGTAGGCGGCGTTATCACTGACAGCCGATTTGGATTCACGCCAGACAAACATGCCGCCATTGCCGGCGGCGAGGTGGGCCGGGCCGTCGCCGGGAAGGGAGATGGGAAGGATGATCGGCCGGGCGCCGTAGACGGCGACGGCCAGTGCGCCATCGCCAGTGGCGAAGAAGGACGTACCGGGAAAGTGAGAGGCGCCGAGCTGTACGATATTTTGGGGAAGGGCAAGCCGTTGACCGGCGGGGGAGAGAAGGTCCAGCGGCTGGGGGAGGGCGCGGTCGCCGATGATGGTGCTGGAGCGTGGGACCAACAGCCACGGCCGTGCGGATTTCGGGTCGACGTAGTTGAGCACCGCCGAGACCACGGTGGAGGTGAGGATCTCGGCAGGCCGGGAGGACTGCGGGAGTTTTCGGAAGTTGATGGAGGCGACGGGAGGGGCATCGGGGACAGTCAGCCAGAGGCGGCCTGCGGGGTCGATGAGGACGGGGTCGTGAGAGATCACGGCCATTGCCCGAACGTTGTCGAGCATATCATCGGTTGGCAAAACGGCTGTGCCGGGGGGCAGGCGTCCGGCGAGCCAAGCGGGGTAATCGGCACTGGGTGGGACGGCCAGCGCGGGAGAGGTTGCAGCTGCGCGGGAAGAGGCGGGGGGCGGACTTTTGGTAGTTGCTGGGGCGGGAGGGGGGGCCGGGGTGCGGGGCGGAGATTGGGTCAGCAGGTAAGACGCGCCGGTGGCAACTCCGGCGGTCAGAAGGATTCCCAACAGAAGGTTGCCTGATTTCACGACGGTTGATTGTGCCCGCGCGGACTGCGATTAAACAACCGTCCCCCGTTCGGCAAACCGAACGGGGGAGGCAGTGATGACCCCAATGGGATTCGAACCCATGTCGCGTCCGTGAAAGGGACGTGTCCTAGGCCAGCTAGACGATGGGGCCGTCTATTGGCAAATACCTGACAACAAATTTGCCTAGGAGAGGGGGAAGTTAGGCGGGGGGCGGGAAAGCGTCAATAAGGGGGTAGGGGTTTGTCGGGGTTTGGAGCGGTTTTGGGCGGGACTGACGTGTGGCGAAGTTCAAGCACCCGCTCAATTTCAGCCCACGTTCATGCAGCTCAGTGCATCGGCTGATGGCACGGCCGCGAAGAAGACCTGTGAGGCAGGGTTCAGAAACTCTTCGATGGTGTCATCGGCTGTTTTGAAAGACTGGGTCAGACAGGGCGGGTTCAACGTGCCAGGAGTCACCCACGAGGCGGGTTGGACAGCCTGGGCTTGCGGTTGGCCTTGCACGGCGGTGGGACTTTTTCGGTCTGAGGTGAGGCACCAAAGCCGATCCCAGAGGCCAATTTTGAGTAGCCCGCGCAGCAGGACCGGGCCCGGTTCCACCAGCAGGTGTGTGACGCCGCGGGCGTGGAGATCAGAGAGCACTTTTGGAAAGACCTGCTCCAGGCGGCTGTCGGGAATCTGTACGAGTGTGACGTGCGGCGGCGAGGTTATCCCATCCAGAGTGCCACTCGAATAAACAATCACTGGTGGTCCGCCGGTCATCAGTCGGCTATCGGTCGGCAAGTTGGACTGATGTGTCAAGACGCAGCGGAGAGGCGTGCGCCCGCCCCCGGCCCCGGCCACGCCCCGGACGGTGAGTTGGGGATCATCGACCACGGCCGTGCGGCCGCCCACCAGAATTGCGTCGCAGCGGCCCCGCAAATCTTGGACGATTGCCTGAGCAGCGGGGCCGGAAATCATGAGGCGGCCGTCCTGGGAAGCCATCACGCCGTCAGCCGTCTGGGCGAACTTGAGGGTGATATACGGCCGCTGGAACCGAGTTGCGGCGATAAAAGGGGCCAGAAGCTGGTTGCACTCAGCGGTGAGTACTCCCTCGACGACTTCCACCCCTGCCGCGCGGAGTTGTGCGATCCCCTGGCCGTTGACTGCCGGATTCGGATCGATCGCGCCGAGGACGACCCGCGCAATGCCCGCGGTCAGTAATGCAGGGACGCAGGGCGGCGTGCGTTTGTTCGTGTGGCAGCAGGGCTCGAGGGTGACGTAGGCCGTTGCGCCGCGGGAGGTTTCCGTGCAGGCTGCCAGAGCTGTCGGCTCTGCGTGTGGGCCGCCGGAGCGGTAGTGGAAGCCTTCGCCGATGACCCGGCCGTCGCGGACGAGCACGCAACCGACCATCGGGTTCGGCTCGGCTGTGCCGCGTCCCTGCATGGCCAGCGCGATGGCCCGGCGCATGAACTGCTCATGCTGGAAATGTTCTGCTGAGAGGGTCATCACGCCGTGGGCGGTGAATCGGGCTGGGACGTTTGGAAGCCCGGGCCGGCTTTGTCGGTGTCGCTGCTGAAAAAACTGTGGACGAGCATCAGTCCGACGCCGCAGCACAGGAGAACATCGGCGACATTGAAAATGTAGGGCCAGAGATGTGGCCAGCGCGGGAGGGCGTGGATCATGTCGCGGACGAAGCCGAACGTGACGCGGTCGTACAGATTCCCCAGCACACCGGCCAGCAGAACGCCGAGAAGTATCTGATAAAACCATTTGCCGCCGGACTTGGCAAACATCCACGTCAATAGCACCACCGCCAGAACGGCGACGGCGATGAATAAGGGGACTTGGTTCTGGCCGATGCCAAAGACCGCGCCGCGGTTCTTGACGAACTCAAAGTGCAGCCAGCCGGGAATAAACTCGACGCTTTTCCATGGGGCAGAATCACCGTCGGCCGACAACTGCTGCCAGGCCAGTGACTTGCTCCAAAGGTCCGCGACGAGGCCAAATGCTGTGACGCCGCCGTAGCGCAACCAAGCGGCTGGCGAAAGGAACGGTGTCCGGGGCTTTGATTCGACGGTCATCAGGTTCGTCAGTCTAGCATCCGGCTCAGCGACGGAACCGGCTTTTTTCCAGCGATCGGGCATGTTCGATGCTGTATCGGGCCCACGGCTGGGCTTCCAATCGCGGTTTGCTGATCGGCTGGAGCGTGGCTTCACACAGGCCAAAGGTGCCGGCGGAAATCTTGGCCAGAGCGGCGTTGATTTCGCGGAGCAGGGTCCGGTCTTTCTCGACGAGGCCGAGAGTGAATTCCTGCTCGTAGTTGTCGGTGCCGACTTCAGCCATGTGAATCGGAAGGTTGCTCAGGCTGCCTTCGCCACCGGCGCGAAGTGCTTCGTTTTGCAGGTGGGACATATCGCCGAGGATTTCACGGCGCTTGGCGAGCAACAGATCGCGATAAAACTCCAGATCTGATTTTGTCAGCCCGGCCTGATTTTTGGCGAGTGTGGCCCCGGACGTGGTGATGGGTGCGGGTGGAAGCGGCGGGGGCGTGTACTCGGCCTTGCTTCGGGCACCGATGGCGACCTTCGATGGGCCAGAACCCGGACGCGGGCCGGGCAGCGGAATGAAGATGGGCCGATCGACCGGGATGCTATTTTTTGCGGATGCTTTGGACGACTTGGCTGCCAGCTTGTTGGGGCCGGAGCGCATCATGCCGGTAGTGGGCTTGGGGGGTGCGGTGTGTCCGGGCTTGGCGGTCACTGACTTGGCGGCCACGGGCTTGCCAGCAACGGGCTTGGCGGCCGGTTTAGCGGGAACGGGCTTCGACGCGACGGCCTTGGCTTGCGCCTTGGGAGCGACAACCTTGGCGGGGGGCGCCTTGGAGGCCGGCTTTGGGGCAAGCGACTTGGGGCTTGGCTTGGGCGTGGACTTGCTGACAACCTTGGAAGCAGGCTTGGCACTGGGAGCCAGCTTGCTGGTCGCTGCCTTTTTGGCGTTTGATTCCACTGGTTTCCCCACTTTCGCGGCTTTTTGGGCCGGGGCGGGCTTGCCTTTCTTGGAGGGAGCCGGCGAACCTTTTTTATTCTTTTTTGCTGGGGCCTTGGGCACTGACCACTGTCTCCTTCCGACGGCTGCCAACAGAGCATTGTCCTAACTACTGAATTAGACTAGCAATATAGCAAAAAAGGGTCCGCCGGTCAAATCGGGTGGAGTCTTTTCGAACTTGTTATAGGACCAGAACATTTGGGAGATCATCTGGGTCCTGGCGATCGTCGCTGGTGACGGCTCCTCCCAACGGCTATTTTCGCGTGACTCTCTGACAGTTCATTTGCCCTCTTAGCAAGCACCGCCCCAATGAAGATTTCTCTCGCCTGGCTCAAACGGTATTTGGAAACATTCCCCTCTTTTGAGGTGCTGGCCGACAAGCTGACCATGGGCGGACTGGTCACGGAAAACTTTGAGCATCTTGCCAACGGCGACGTCGTCATGGATGTCGAGGTCACCAGCAACCGGGCCGACTGCCTTTCCTATGTCGGGGTTGCCCGCGAACTGGGGGCATTGCTGAATCTGTCTGCGACGCCGCCAGCCATCCCTGCGCCGCGGGTGATGGCGGATGTGAAAGTCCTCGTGCGGATCGAAGATGAACGGTGTTCGTTTTATTCGGCCCGCGTCATCACCGGGGTCAAGGTGGGGCCCTCGCCGGCGTGGCTGGTGATTGCGCTGGAATCCATGGGGCTGCGTTCGGTGAACAATGTGGTGGACATCACCAACTTTGTGATGTTTGAACTAGGCCAGCCGCTGCACGCATTTGACCTGCGCAAAGTGGGCGGCGGCGAGATCGTCGTCCGGACAGCCAAGGCAGGCGAGAAGCTTGTCAGTCTTGACGGGCACACGCGCAGCCTTGACCCGAGCATGATGGTGATCGCGGATGCGGCCAGCCCGTCTGCCATCGCGGGCATCATGGGCGGCAATGAGAGCGAGGTCACGGAGCAGACCGTTGATCTGCTCATCGAGTCGGCGGTGTTCGACCCGCTTTGCGTTCGCAAGACTGCCCGGACACTTGGGCTGCGGTCGGACAGCACCTACCGGTTCGAACGCGGGCTGGACCAGAGCCGCACTGTTGCCGCCAGCGACCGCTGTGTGAACCTGATCATGGACGCGGCCGGTGGCATGGCCGGACCGCTGGTACAGGCAGGTGTGGTGAAGTCACAGACGAGGCACCTGACGCTGCGGCTGGCGCGGCTGAAGCAGGTGACGGGTATGGAGATCACGCCAGCTGAGGCAGTGGATGCCTTCAAGCGTTTGCGGTTCAGCCCGAAGCTGGTCGGTGGTGCGGTCGAGGTGACGATTCCAAGCGACCGGCTGGATGTGAATCTGGAAATCGATCTGGTGGAGGAGGTGGCACGGATTGTCGGTTATGAAAAAATCCCGCAGCGGGAGGATGTGTCGATTCGTCTTAAGGCCCCGGCCAGAGCGACGCGGGCGGTGCAACTTATTCGCACAGTCTTGACGGGTTCAGGGTTGTACGAGGGGGTGACGTTTTCGTTCGTGACGGACGCCATTGCCACGGATTTTCAGCCGTCTGCCGCTGCGAAACTGCTGACGGCCGACCCGGCCGTTCGTAAGGCGGATGCGCGGCTTCGCCCCAGTCTGGTGCCGGGGCTGCTGGAATCGCTGCAGCGGAACCACGCTGTGGGTAATGCGAGTGCCGACGGCGGTGGGGGCGTGGGTTTGTTCGAGGTGGGTTCGCGGTTCTGGGCGGATGCGGTGGGCAAGCCGGTGGAAAAGCAGGCGGTAACGCTGGCCGTGCCGACGCTGGCGGAGGCCCGTGGCACGGTGGAGCAACTTCTGGCCCAACTGGACAGCACGCGCGTTGTCAGTGTGAAGCCTGCTGCGGTGCCGGGGTATTCGGAGGCTGGTGAGGTTTTCTGGGGGACGGAATCGGTGGGGACTGTTGGGCTGGTCGCGCCAGCAGTTTTGGGGAAGATCGGCATGAAGCAATCTGCCGCCGCTGCGGAGCTGGACCTGCCGTTGCTGATTGCGGGGACGAAGCTTGTTCCGACGTTGAAGCCGCTGCCGAAGTATCCGGCGACCGAGCGCGACCTGAGTCTGGTGGTGGCGGAGTCGCTTCGTTACGAAGCGATTGAGGGCCTGATCACGAAGTTGGGGCTTGCCAATCTGGAGAGCGCCCGATTCGTCACCACGTACCGCGGAAAGCCGCTGGAAAAGGGACAGAAGTCGGTGACCACTGCGCTGGTCTTCCGGAGCCCGACCGGCACCTTGACCGGCGACGAAGTGGACGCTGCGGTGAACAAGGTCGTCGAAGCTGCCAAGGCACAGCTGGGTGCGGTGCTGCGGACATAGGGGCTGCGGACCTACGGCTGGCTTGAGGGCTGAGTCGAAGGCTGGGTGGCGACGTCCACGGTGTCGAGCTTCATGCCGCGGATGAGGTAGCGACCGTCTTTCATCTTCATGATGACGACGCGGATCGGAACAATTTTGTTGGCGAACAGCATCTTGCCGGACAGGCTGATGCGTTTGCCATCAGGGGTGTCTTCTTCGGAAATGCCGGTGGGGGAAATCTGGACCGATTCAAACTTACCTGCATCCTGCACGGCATTTCGAATGGTGAGGACGTCGGAGGCGGAGACGGTACCGGCAGTGAGTCGCTGGACCTTGTCGGTATCGCCGTCGCGGATGGCCATGACCACAGCACGCGATTCCTGCATGGCTGCGTAGACCGGCTTCGCGACGACATAGATGCCGTAGCCGCCGGCCACCTCGACCAGCAACATGATCAGGCTGATAACGATGCCGGCGATGCTCATGCCCTTGCCGGAGTTCGTTTTGCGACTCGTGGCCAGACCCACGCCGCTCAGTACGAGGCCGATCAGGACGTGAATCCCGAGGCAGCAGACGAACAAACTGGCCACGAGGCCGGCAATCGCGAAGCCGTTGGTGCGCTGGGGCTCGTACCCTCCGCCTCCGCCACCTCCGCCGCCATAGCCACCCCCCGGCGGCGAATAACCCGAGGGATACGACAACGGCGGCACTGGTGGGGGGTTGCTCATGTGCGGGGAAACTAACACGCGGCATTCTTACGTCATAGTCAGGTCATGGTGATGAATCTGGCGCGGGCCTGCTGGCGGGCGTAGGTGCGGGTGATATCGCGGGTGCCTTTGTGGTCCACGGGACATCCGCCGGCCGCGCCAGCTGTTGACGGCTGGACTGGCTTCGTGACGTCGCGGCCGTGTGTGGCAATCCATTTCTGGCCGCGGGTGAAAAACTCGTCGAAGCCGGTGGGGGACATCTGCCGGGCAAAGTAGGTGTCACGGCGGACGGGCACCACGCGGGCGATGGGTGTGCCTTTTTTGATCTCAATCTTCTTGGCGGCCGGGTCGAGCTCTAAAACGGTGTGCCACGGATAACTGGCGGGATACCAGTCAGTGTCGATCAGGGCTTGCATGACGCGCCACGGCCGCTGGGGTAGGGGTGGGTCGGTGATCAACAACAGCTCGTTGGGGTCGGTGGCCAGATAGAGAAACGTGCTGAGCTTCACCTGATTTTTGATGCTTTCAAACACATTGTCAGTAATGACGTGCGGGATCTTTTGCCCCTTTTGCCAGAACCATGCGTATTGCTGTGTCAAGGGTTGGCCTTCGACTTCGGGCGTGGAGGACCAATCAAAATCTGATTCGATCACGGTATCGGGCGCGGCTTTCCAGGTGCCGCCACGGCTGCGGGTGAAGGTCACGTCAAAGTTTGCCAGCAGATCGAAGCCGAACGAGTTGGCCGCGCGGATCGGCGGGCACTCTTCCGGCCTGCCTTTGCCGGGGAGGACGGGTCCGTAGACCTCCTTGGCGGGCGCGGGGTCGGAGAGTTCCTGACGGAATTTGAAGTAGTGAATCACGAGGCGAAGCGTACCGCGTCTCGTCTAATTCCTAAAAAAAGGTGCCGCAGATGAACGCGGCGAGATACCCCAAGGGAGTCTTCGCTGCGTTCATCTGCGGTTATCTGCGGCTCATCAAAGAGAACGACAAGGTTACTTCGACGGCTGGGTGGCCGGGGTTTCCTTGCGGAGGAGTTCCGGGAACTTGGCCGCGATTTTTTCGAGTTTCGGCGGGACTTCCTGAGCCACATAGCCCTGATTCGGGTTGAGCTTGTAGTAGTCTTGGTGGTACTGCTCGGCCACGAAGAAGCCGCCGGGCTTGAGGGTTTCGACGGTGGTGACGATGGGGCTGCTGAAGGCCTTGGCCGCATTGAGTTGCGTGATATAGGCCGTGGCAACTTCTGCTTCGGCTGGCGTGGCGGCGAATACGGCCGAGCGGTATTGGATGCCGCTATCGGGGCCCTGACGGTTTAGGGTGGTGGGGTCGTGGGCGGTGAAGAAGACCTGAAGGAGTTTGCCGTAGGTGAGCTTTGAGGGGTTGTAAGTAATCTGGATGGCTTCGGCGTGGCCGGTATCGCCTTCGCAGACGGCGCGGTAGTTGGCGCGGGCCGGGTCGCCGCCGGCGTAACCGGCTTTGACATCGATCACACCGTCCAACTGCTGGAAGACGGCCTCGGTGCACCAGAAGCATCCGCCGGCCACGGTAATGGTGCCGACCTCGCCGGCCTTGGGGGCGGGCAAGTCTTTATCAGGCGCGGGGATGTTGGCACCGTAGGACGGGATGGAACAGGCAATGGTCATGGCAGGTAGTACCCATGCAAGAGAACGTAAGAACTGGCGCAAAATGCACCTCCGGTAAGGGACAGTAGGTGCGTATGAGTCGTCAAGGCAATGGCGAAATTACACGGCTGCGGCATCATTTTCAGCATTAGGCAATATGTTGGAATCCACCTGCGCGCCGGTAGCCGCCGGTTGCAATCTCAGGCTCAGGGCACCTTCAGCTTTGGCCGGACGGGCGAACGAAAACTCGGAATTGCGTTTCTTGGGATTTGGCACGAGGTAGCCGATCACCTGTTGCTGCCCGTCATCGATGGGTGCAGCTGATAAACCGAGGCGGGCGGCTACGAACTGGTTGACCGCATTACCAATGGACTCCAGCGTTCCCAAGTCCAGCGCAATTAGTTGTCCTCGGGCCGGCTTGGCCGACCAAAACGCCACGCATTTGTCGCCAAAACGGTCTGCCGCCCATCGCGCCGCGAGTTGATCGACATCGTGGTTGCCAGTCCAGGCCAGAACCCAGCCGGTGTCCGGTGCGCAGCCGATATCGTCCAGCCAGCGGGTATCGGTGGCGTCGCCACACAGGGCGTCGACTTCTGCGGCAATAGCCGTGTCGACACGGCGCTGATTGCTGTCGATTAGCCGGCAAACCACGTTGTAATCCTTGAGCCGCTGGGCGAACGCAATGCTCAGTGGGTGGGCACCAATGACAAGCACCGATTTCCCGCTGCCCGCCTTCAACCGCAACAGCCATGCGAGCAAAGGCGAAAAAACCGTGGCCATCAAGACTGAACCGATAATGGTTACAAAGACCAGCGGTTCGATTCGCTGGGCATCTGCCAGAAGACGTTCGGATCCGCCAGCCCGGGCGGCCACTTCGGGGTTGGATACGACGCTGCTCAGTTCCCCGCTGACGATCAACGCGACAGAAAGCGCCACAATTCCACGCGGCGCGAACGTGGCCGCAAACATCCGCTCAGCAACTGTTAATCGTGACCCGATGGTCGCGATACCCACGGACACCACGCGCACGCCCAGAATCATCACCGGCACGAACGCGAACTCGCGCGCGGAAAAGTTGTGCAGACGGCTAAGGTCAAAGCGGGACGAAAGCAGGACAAACAGCGTGCCGACGATGATCGTGGCAATCATTTCCTTGAACGAGCGCAACTCTGTGGCGCCAAGCACACGGGCCCGGGCCATGATCACGCCGCAGACCGTCACCGCCGCCAGGCCGCCCTCGGGGGTGATACTTTCGCCCAATCCCAAGCAGGTCATGCAGACGCCAAGAGCCACCAGATTCAGCCGCGCGGGGTCGATTTTGCCCGTGCCGCTGTAAAATCGCATCATTTGGAACCCGATGATCCCCATGACACTTCCGACGCCTGCGCCTCCCAAAATCGGCCGAACGAAGACCCACAGGCCGTAGCCGGCAAAAGAGGTTCCCACCGGTGCCTTGAAATACAAAGTCAGCACTTCCAGTGCGCTGACAGTCGCGATGACACCGATGGGGTCTATCAATACCGCTTCGGCCGCCAAAACAGCATGTAGCCGGGCCGGCACATGAAGCACGCGGAGAATGGGTTGAACAACAGTCGGGCCGGTCACGATCAGTGTCGCCCCCAGCAGAACCGCCACCGGCCATGCCAGTTGCAGCAGGTACATCGCGACCAGAGTGCCCAACACCCAGGTAATCAATGCACCAATGGTGATCAACCCCCATACGGCACGGGGTGCCCGAGCCAACTCATCACGGCTAAGGTGGAGCGCGCCTTCGTAGATCAACAGGCCGATGGCCACGGTAATGACGCCCTTGAGCGCCACGCCGAGCGAAGTGGTGTCCACCACGTGCAACCCCGACTGACCCATCGCCAGTCCGGCCAGCAGCAATGGTAACAATGCGGGAAAGCGCACCCGCCGACAAATCACGGTCAGCAGTGAGCTAACCCCCAGTGACAATGCGATGGATGCGGCTGTGCTGTCGCTCATTGATCAGGCATTCTGCCTTGCATCAAACGAGGAGGCCACCTGATTAATATGCATTAGCGTCCTCGGCGAACAGAAATGGATTGGCCAGCATCGTGCCAGCAAGCCCACTCGGCGCGGCAAGACGGGTGAAATAGGCAGCTTGGTCTAATACACTGATTGCCGCCTGCTCTGCCGACGAACGTGCGGCCCAGGCGGCCGCGAAGTCGCGCAGCGTTGTCGTCCGGTATTCCCGCAGGGTCATGGCTATCGGCCATGCCATCCGGTGCAGGTTATGTGTTTCATCCACCGTCGCGGCGCGCATACTCCGCAGTGCTACTACCGCGTTCTCCACGATGCCGAGCAACTTGGTGATGTTGAGCAGATGGGTTCGTAATTTCCGAAGATCGCGAGTCGATTCTTTCGTCACGACTGCATCTTCCACCAACTCAGCCACCCGCTGTAGGCGAAGCAATGCCACTTTTGGAATCAAGTCCGCCGGAACTCCGCTGTATTGGAGCAGGCCGGTACCGTCGCAAAAGTCACACCGGCGAACGCCCAGCCCCATGCAATCGGAGCAGAATTGGTCGGAAGATAGGTCAAAACCACCACAGGTAGGACAGGTTACAAACCCCCGCTCGCAACACGGCGAAGTAGTTCTGGCAATGGCCCCGCTAATCTTACCGGCAGCCCCTTCGCTTACGTTGGCATTGACCCATTGCCCGGCATTCCCGTCAGATGCGATGGTGCCTGCTGACCATGCATCCAACAGCAATGTGGCCGCCCGCTTCATGTGTGATCCATCAAGCTGATGCCGAATCTGGTCAGCGAGAGTTCCTCCCTGACCACTGGCTCCAGCGTTCTCCTCGGGCTCATTGTCGGCCGCATTAAGCGGCAACTCGTCATGACCGCTTCCGGTGTGATTCGGCATAGCGTGGAACCTCAAAAAAAGACGCGGTCGCCAAAATCCATGTACGAACGCCTGCAGTAAAGGCGTCTGCTTTTGAACACCACCGGCATGTTAGGTCTCTAAAAACCAATGCAGTGAATTTGCTTATTCCAGACTCATTGTCATCAGGAATTCTGCGTTCGTCGAAACCTTGCCCAGACGGCCCTTGAGCATTTCGATGGCCTCCACGGGGTTCATGTCTGCCAGCACGCGGCGCATGCGGTAGACCAGTTCCAATTCCTTTTTGTCGAGCAGCAGTTCCTCGCGGCGGGTGCCGGAGCCGTTGATGTCGATGCTGGGGTAGACGCGTTTTTCGACCAGCCGGCGGTCGAGGTGTAGTTCGGCGTTGCCGGTGCCTTTGAACTCTTCGAAGATGACTTCGTCCATCTTGCTGCCGGTGTCGATGAGGGCGGTGCCCAAAATCGTGAGTGAGCCGTGTTCTTCCAGGGCGCGGGCCGCACCGAAGAAGCGTTTGGGCCGTTGAAGGGCGTTGGCGTCGACGCCGCCGGAGAGGATTTTGCCGCTGGAGGGGACTTCGATGTTGTAGGCGCGGGCCATGCGGGTGATGGAGTCCATGAGGATGACGACATCCTTGCCGAACTCGACGTAGCGCTTGGCCATTTCGCTGACCATCTCGGTCACGGCCACGTGACGGCTGGTGATTTCGTCAAACGTGCTGGAGCAGACCATGGCGCTGGTGTGGCGCTTCATGTCGGTCACTTCTTCGGGGCGCTCGTCGATCAGCAGGATGATCAGGATGGCTTCGGGGTGGTTCTTGCTGATGGCGTTGGCGATCTTCTGCATGAGCACCGTTTTGCCGGTGCGCGGGGGCGCGACGATGAGCATGCGCTGGCCCATGCCGATCGGTGTCACCAGATCGACGATGCGCATGTTCAGTTCCTTCGGGTCGGTCTCCAGCACCAGACGCTTGGTCGGGTGGATGGGGGTCATGTCCTCGAAGTTGGTGATGTCGAGCATCTTGTCAGGCTTTTCACCGTTGATGGTGTCGAGCTTGCAGAGCGAGAAGAATCGTTCATCGCTGCGCGGCGGACGGAGCATGCCCTTGATCACGTGGCCGGTCCGCAGGCCGAGCTTGCGCACGGCGCTGGGGCTGACATAAAAGTCGTCGGGGCTGGGCAGGAAGTTGTATTCCACGCTGCGAATAAAGCCGAAGCCTTCGGGGAACACTTCGAGAATGCCGTCGGCAAAGATGGGCGAGTTTTTCTTGGCCGCAATGCGAAGCAGCGCGACGATCAGTTCCTGCTTCTTCATGCGCGAGACATCGGGAATGTTTTCGAGCTTGGCCATTTCCTGGAGCTTGACGACGTCCATGATCTGCAGCTCGCGGACGAGCAGCTTAGGCCCGGCTGGCAGGGCCGGATTGAATGGCAACAACTCCGGCTGCGGCGGGACCGGCGGGAGCGGCTGGGGCGCTTCGTAGGGCACCTCGGCGGAAGGGTCGCGCTGGGGCGCCGGGCCGCCATCGGCAGAAGGAACCTGTGGGCGATTGTCGTTGCGGATATCAGGACGGTTGGACGGATCGTTGCGGTAGTCCGGACGCTGGTCGCGGTAATCGCCGCTGCCTTGCGGCCGTTGCTGGCCATACCCGCCGCCAACACCACCACCACCACCACCACCGCCACTGCCACCTTGCGGGCGCTGCTGCTGGCCGTAGCCGCGATCGTTCGGCCGGTTGTCTCTGCGGAAATCCTGCTGCTGACGGTCTTGAGGGCCGCGGTCTTGCGTGCGGTCATACCCGCCCCCCCCACCACCACCGCTGCCGCCGCCCGCACGATCGTTCGAATATCGCTGGCTTCGGTCCGGGTAGCGGTTATCGCGGCCTTGATCGCGGTTGTCTCGACCCTGATCGCGGTCATTGCCACGGTCGGGGTAACGGCTGTCGGGACGGCGGTCACGGTCGCGCGGATCGGTCGAGGTGGAACGGCTGGAACCCCGGTCGGAATCGTCGCGATCCATGGTGGCCACGTCGTCCCCGTCGTCACCGTCGTCGCTGGCGTCGTCGTCGCTATCGTCCCCTTCATCGGCATCGTCGTCGGACGCTGATGCGGCGCGGTCCATGCGGTCGGCCAGTTCTTCGGCGCTGTCAAGGACTTCGTCGCCGTCTCCCTCATCGGACGTGTCGTTCTCTGTTTCCATCTCAACTTCGGGCGCCTCGACCTCGGCCGGGGCGACGCGGCGGCCGCGGCCCTTGGGGGCTGGCGAAGCGGGTGTGGACTTTGCGGCGGGCTTTGAGGGCTTACGGGTGCGTGTGATCTTTGCCATAGTGGGTCAGTAAAAAAGAGGTCTCTCGACCGAAAAAAACCGCTGGGCGGTACCCGAAAGAGAGGCCCCGGGCTTGGGCTTGGGCCGGGACGACCCGGACCGAATCAAAATGGATGAACAATAAGGACGAGGGATACGGGCCGATTTCCGGAAAGATCGCACCTGGCTGAGAGACATTCAGGAACCGCTGGGAACGGTCCGTTTTTTCAGCAAGGTGGGGAGAATCGTCAGCAACTGCTCGCGGACCGTGGTTATGTCCGTTGCGTTGCTGAGAATATAGTGAGCGAGGTTCCGCTTTTGTTCAAGGGGCAACTGTGCGGCCTGACGTCGGGCGTATTCCTCGGCCGACCAGCCACGCGCCTTGGCACGTTGCAATCGCACTGTTTCCGGTACATCCAGAAACAGCAGGTGGTCGCAATAAGCCGCAAGCCCTGACTCGGCGAGCAGAGGGGAGTCCACGATAAAGCCGACGCAGGCGGGGTTTAGTTCGTGAGCGCGGATGATCTGGCCTCGTTGGGCGGCCACGAAGGGGTGGACAATTTTCTGCACTGAATTCCGGAGGGCGTCGTCGGAAAAGAGAAGCCGGGCGACGGCACCGCGATCCACCCTGTCATGTGTAAAGGCGGAGGGCAACAGTTTTTTTAGAGACGAATGACAGGTCGGGTCGTCCCATGCTTCTGTGGCGAGCTGATCGGAATCAATGACCACGAAGCCGGACTCGGACAAGGCTTTGGCGATGGTGCTTTTGCCGGAGGCGATACCGCCGAGGATTCCGATCAGGGGTTTGGTGCTGACCATTGAGACATTGGCCGCAGACGTTGTCTGGTTGCGACTGATGTGCGGCTCGTTCATATCAGCCGCCGCGCTTCCATGAGTTCGATGATGTTTCCGGCAGGGTCGTTGACGCGGAACGTGCGGAGGCCTGCGTACAACCCGCGCACGCGTTCGTAGGAAATCTCGCGGGCGACCAGCAGCTTCTCCATCTCAGACAGCGACATGATCTGAATCAGGATCGGGCGGTAGTCATCCCGTTCAATGATCGGTCCTGCAACAGCTTTCAAATTCAGGCGAAAGTTGTCGGCCCGATAGCACTGGCCCGGCGATTCGATTTGCAGGCCGATCAGCCCACCATAAAACGCGTCCATTGCTGGGTGAAGTCCGGGGAGCGTTAGAAGTGTGACATCCGCCACGCTCACCAATCGCACGGCAATCGGCTCATTTAGCTTTTTGGCCGGGTCCACTACGGGGTTAAAGTCGACCGGTGCGGGCTCGAGTGGGATCTCCGGGGAGTTTTCTGACATGGGTCCGCGTATTGTAACACGCGGCCACAATCAGCCGTGCGACCGGGACATCGTCCCCATCTTAACAGGATCTGAAGGTTGTCGGGCGTTCCATTGATGACCTTTTTTCGCCGGGGCCCGACCCCCCCTGTAATTACCGGGGATAGTTCGATACGGTGGAGAGGCGTCGCGGGGAAGCGCGGCGAGTCTATCTCTCGGCTGACGTTGGCAACGGCCTGACCGTTGAGGGTGTGTATTTGTCCTTTGGTGTTGGTGGTGGTTCAGCTACGGAGAAAAGCAATGCGTTTGCGTGAAGAAGTTTCATCCACATCGTCCTTCAAGTTCAAACGCGCTTCGCACAAGCGCCGCTTCGCGCTGAGGCATGCCATCGAAGGTCTGGAAACCCGCCGGCTGATGGCAGCGACAGACGTGCTGACTTTTCACAACGATTTGGCCGGGACGGGGGTTAATGCGACTGAAACGCAGCTCTCCTCCGCCAACGTGAAACTTGGGTCGTTTGGCAAGTTGTTCACCCGGGCAGTAGACGGGCAGGTCTACGCCCAGCCTCTGGTGGCCAGTGGGATCAACATTACCACCGGCCCGAATACGACGGCCGGGTCAACCGGCACCCGCAACGTGGTATTCGTCGCCACGGAGCATGACTCGGTTTATGCCATCGACACCGATTCCAATACCGGCGGGGCAGTCCTCTGGCAGCGCAGCTTTATCGGGCTCGGCACTGGCACCACCACCGGAACGAACATCAACAACACGTTGGGTGCGACGGCGATTGCGACGGTTTCTTCGTCCGACCTGGGGTCGGGCGACATTTCGCCCGAGATTGGTATCACCGGTACGCCGGTCATCGACCCGACCGCTGGCGTCATGTACGTGATTGCCAAGACCTACGAGACGATTGGCGGCGTCGGCCATTATGTGCAGCGGCTGCACTCCATCAGTCTGGCGAACGGCACAGACACGCTAACACCGTATCGCGTCGGCGATACTTATAACGGCAACACAAACAACACCCAGATTTACAGCTACGGCTCGGGGGATGGTCACGTCACCGACCCCTACAACAGCACCGGGCAACAGGTCGTACAGTTTAATGCACTGCGGGAAAACAACCGCATGGCGCTGAGTCTGGTCAATGGGAAAATCTATGCGGCCTGGGCGTCGCACGGTGATAACGGGCCGTATCACGGCTGGGTGGCTTCATGGACCGTCTCCGGCAGCTTCACGCTGACGGGGGTGTTCAACACCTGCCCGAACGGCGGCCTGGCTGGTATCTGGCAGGGCGGCGGCCGACTGTCGTTTGAGTCTGACGGCAGCGCGTTCTACTTCGAGACCGGTAACGGTCCTTCGAACTCGGGCACGAGGTCCTACAATGCCCAGGGTTTCCCGACAGACGGCAACTATTACGAGGCGGTTGTGAAAGTCGTGGCCGACGCCACGACCACCGCCACCAGTCAGAACATCAATGGCTGGGGCATGAAGGCCGCCGACTTCTTCATTCCGTACAATCAGGCCGCGCTCGATCAGGTGGATAACGACTTTGGCTCTGGTGGTCCGCTGATCCTTCCCGATTCTGCAGGAATTGCGGGCCACCCGCACCTGCTGCTGGCCGCCGGCAAAGAGGGAAAGATCTATCTGATCGACCGTGACACCGGCAACATGGGCAAGTTTAACGCGACCAACGATCTGGTCGTCAACGCGGTGCCCAACGGCGCGGGCCACAACACCCCTACGGTGCTGATCGGTGGATCGCTTAGCACGCCGACGTACTTTAACGGCACCATCTACTGGGTGAGCGGTTACAGCAACAACGCGCGGTCTTTCACCATCTCCCCATCCGGCCCGCTGACGACCACAAGCGTGACCAGCGTGTCCAGTTTCGGCTACCTGCCCGGGTCGCCCAGCATCTCTTCCAACGGCACCACCAACGGGCTTGTCTGGGTGCCCGATCGCAATACCAATGCCGTTCGCGTTTACAGCGCCGCAACGCTGGCAACGGAGCTGTGGAGCACGTCGCAAAAGAGCGGTGGTCTTGATGCCCCCGGCGCGATCGTCAAGTTTGCTGTCCCCACGGTCTCCAACGGACAGGTCTACGTGGGCACCACCAACTCGCTGGTGGTCTACGGCCTGACGCCGCCGGCAGTCGCAGTACCTGCTGCTCCAGTGCTGACGGCCACGGCCCTTTCCAGCTCTTCCATCGACCTCAACTGGACCGATCCGACACCTCTGCCGAACACAGCCACCGGCTACTCGATTGAGAGGCTCATTGGTTCCACGTGGACGGTGGTCAGCACGTCGCCCGCTGGGGCAACGCAGTTCGCTGTGGGCGGTCTGACCCTGCAGACGACTTACCAGTTTAGGATCCGCGGATTCAACGGCCTCGGTAACTCCGCCTATTCCAACACCGCTGCAGCGACCACCACCAGTCAGGTGGCCGTTCTGGATTATTCTGCTGGCTTCGCCGGGTCGACCAATTCGCTGACTTACTCCGGGTCTGCCGTCATCAATGGGACTCGCGGGCAGATCACATCCACGGGCCTGAACTCCGCTGGCAGCATTTTTTCCAAGCAACTCGTTGATGTCACGCGTTTCACCTCGCACTTCTTGTTCCAGACGTCGGCGGACCCCATCTCGGCCGACGGCTTCACCTACACCATTCAGCGGCAGGGAACGGCAGCACTGGGTGGAAGTGGCGGCGGGTTGGGATACAACGGCATTGCCAGCAGCATTGCGATTAAGTTCGACCTGTATGACAACGCGGGCGAGGGGCCCAGCTCCACGGGGCTATACACTAATGGCGCCAATCCTGGCTTCCCGTCGACCAATCTGACCACCTCTGGCATCGATTTACACAACGGCCATATCTTTGCCGCCGATGTCAACTACGACGGCACCACGCTGACCGTGGTCATCGTTGACAACACCACTGGCGCGACCGCCACACAGAACTACCTTCTTAACCTGACGAACACCCTTGGTGGTAGCACTGCCTACGTCGGCTTTACCGGCGGGACTGGCGGACTCGTATCGGTGCAGGAAATCACCAGTTGGACTTTCACGCCCTACGCCCAGCTGGCACCGGCAGCACCCTCGGGCCTTGGTGCCGCTCCTGCCAGTGCTACTTCAGTGAGCCTGAATTGGACAAACAACTCATCCAATCAGACGGCTTTTTATCTGGACCGCGCGACTGATGCGGCCTTTACCAGCAGTCTCGTCACCCAGACGCTGGCCAGCACCCTTAGTTCGTACACCGACACGATGACCGGCCTCGCGCCGGGCCTGACATTCTATTATCGCATCCGGGCGACCAACAACGCGGGCTCTTCGGCGTTCTCCAACTCGGCCAGCGCGGCGATCCCTCTTGCTCCGCCCAAGCCATCGGACGCGCAGGTGCTGAGTGTCACTTCCTCGCAGGTGGATCTGGCCTGGACCGACAACGCCGGCAGGCTTGCCGACGGCTACAACGTCCTTCGTGCCGTCAACCACGGCGCGTTCGTTCTCTACGCCAGCCTGCCGGCCCTCAATGCGACGGCGCCGACCCAATACACGTGGTCCGACACGGTTGTTCAACCGGCCGTGTTCTACGAGTACCACATTCAGGCCTACAACATTTCCGGCTATAACGACTTCACCGGGACCAGTGCCACCACGCCGATTGATGGCATCTTCCCCAGCTATTCCGACGTTGGCACGCCCACGACGGCAGGCTCGAGCACCGGCCTGGTCAACGGTGTCTACAAGGTTTACGGCGGTGGCACGGCCATCTCCGGGGCCGCCGACCAGTTCCACTACAACTACACCACCGCAACCGGTGACAGCGTCCTCATCGCCCGAGTCACAGGCTTGGTGCAGCTGAACGTCAACTCGATGGCGGGTGTGATGCTTCGCGCTTCCACGGCAGCGAATTCGGTATTCGCGATGGCCGCACTTTCGCCGCTTCAGGGGGTGGTTTTCTCGAGCCGGGCCACCACCGGTGCTGTGACGACGAACACCTTCTCGACCGGTAAGAAGGTACCTTCATGGGTGCGTCTGATTCGGTCCGGCAACACCTTCACCGCCTGGTACTCGACCAACACGACGTCGGTACCTGCCAATGTCGCGTGGACGATGCTTGGGACACCCAAGACCCTTACGATGCCGAGCGCGATGCTGGCAGGCCTGGCTGTCAACGGCCACAGCAGTGTTGGCTTGGCTACCGGCTCGTTCACGGGTGCGACGCTACTCGGGTACACCCCGCCGAATCAGGAGAAGGTCGGTCCCGGTAAAGACCTGATCCAGTCGGGTAACCCTAATGGTCAGGGTAGTACGACAGCGACGTTCTCGTCGGTCGGCATTTCAGGAAACGGTGCGTCAAACGATGTGCTGAAAAAGACTGCCAGCCGCAATATTTTCGCGTAGCAGGCAAGCTGCCCCGCTCTGGTGAAGGCTATTTCAGTTCCTGCCAGTTGCGGCCGTAACCCACTTCCACACGCAGCGGAACTTTCAGCTGCATGGCACCGGTCATTTCCCGGCGGACCATCTCGGCCTCAGCAGCGGCGGCGGCGGCTGGCGTTTCGAAAACCAGTTCATCGTGCACCTGCAGCAACATGCGGCTGGGCCGACCTTCACTGTCGATACGCCCCTGCACAGCGAGCATTGCCTTCTTGATCAGGTCTGCGGCCGAGCCTTGGACGACCGAGTTGATCGCCATTCGCTCGGACGCATTACGGACGGGCGCGCTGGAGGCGTTGATATCCGGCAGGGGCCGCCGACGCCCCAGAATCGTACTGACATACCCCAGGCGTTTCGCCTGATCGACGCAGGCCTCCATGAAAGACTCGATGGCCGGAAACCGCCGGTTGTAGGCCGCGATCAGTTCGGCCGCGCCGCTCTGGCTGAGTCCTTCAATGCGGCGGCTCAGGCCGAAGGCACTGATTCCATAGATGATGCCGAAGTTGACGACCTTGGCCTGATCTCGCTGGGCGCGGCTGACGTCCGCCAGTGGCACACCGAAGACTTCGGCGGCAACGGCTTTGTGAATGTCCTCTTCATTGGCAAAGGCACGCAGCAGCGCGGGTTCTTCGGTGAAGTGAGCCAGCACACGCAGTTCGATTTGTGAATAGTCGGCGGTCAGCAGGACGTTTTCTGGATTGCCAGCCACAAACGCCAGCCGGATTCGGCGACCCTCGTCCGTACGGATTGGAATGTTTTGCAAGTTCGGGTCACTGCAGCTGAGCCGCCCGGTGGCGGCGCCGGTCGGGTTGAAGTGTGCGTGAATGCGCCCCGTGGCCGGGTTGATGTAGTCGGTCAGGCTGTCGAGGTAGGTGTTTTTCAACTTTACCAGCGACCGGTATTCCAGGACCAGTTTGGGTACCGGGTGGTCGAGCGCGAGTTTATCGAGCACCTCAACGTCCGTACTTGGACCGGTCTTGGTCTTCTTGATGACTCGCAGTTTCAACCGGTTGAATAAGATGTCGCCCAACTGTTTCGGCGAGTCGGGATTAAACGGCTCGCCGGCTTCCTTCATGATCCGGGCCCGCAGGTCGTCGATGCGTACCGCCAGCACCTCCGACTGTTCCCGCAGGACCGTGCCATCCACCGCGATACCGTTGTGCTCCATCTCCGTGAGTACGGCCAATAGCGGCACTTCCAGCGTGTCGTTCAGTTCTGCCAGTTCCGGAATCGCCGCCAACCGAGGAGCCAGCAACTCATAGAGCCGCCACGCAATGTCAGCATCCTCTGACGCGTAGCGGCAAATCTCCGCCAGCGGCACATCCCGCATCGACTGCTCGTTTTTTCCCTTGCCGATCAGGGCGACGGTGGGAATTTTAGCGAACCCCAAGAGGTCCAGTGCGAGCCTGTCTATTCCGTACTGCATGCGAGAGGCGTCGAGCACGAAGGCGGCGACCATCGTGTCCATCCGTACGCCAGCGATTTTGACGCCGGCCTTCCATGTCGCAAGAAGGTCGTACTTGATGTTGTGTCCGATTTTGCCGACCGCGGGGTCTTCCAAAACCGGCCGCAAGTCCGTCAACACCTCCTTCAGTTCGAGGTGCTCAGCGCCCAACGGCCCGCCCACCGCCACATAGAAACCCGTTCCAGCCTTCCATGAGAAACTGAAGCCGACGATGTTGCTGGCCATGGCCCCGAGCGCATCGGTCTCGGTGTCGAAGGCGAAGGCTTTTTGTTGCTTCAGTTCGCGCAGAAACGTGGCGAAAGTCTCAGGGGTATTGACCAGCCGGTAGTCACAGTCCTTGCTCGTCTCGGCTGCGGGAGCGGCTGGCGGGGCATCGTTCACCTCGACGCTTTCTTCGGCGGGCAGGGACTGATTAAACAAGCCGATCGGCTCGGCCTGAACCTTTTGAACCGCGCGCGGTGCGGGGGTCGCGGCCTCACCCGTCACCTTCGCCAGCAGATTCCGGAACCCCAGATCGGTCAGATGCCGGCGAAACTCCGGCGTATCCATGCTCGTAAACCGGCAGGCTTCTGGATCAAACTCCATCTCCACATCGGTCTTGAGCGTGACCAGCTTGCGGGAAATCTCCAGCAAGTCCGCTGACTCCTTGACGCTCTGTTTTAACTTCGGAGTCAGTTCGTCTGCGTGGGCTACGACCCCGGCCACGTTCCCATACTGATTGATCAACTTCGCCGCCGTCTTCTCGCCGACTCCCGGCACGCCCGGCACATTGTCGGTGGCATCGCCCATCAGGGTTTGAACCTCAATCGCCTGCGAGGGGCCGTAGCCCTTGTCGGCCTGCATGTCGGCCGGGCCGTAGAACTTATTGGTGGCCACGTCATACATGGTTGTGTGGTCGTCCAGCAGTTGCCGAAGGTCTTTGTCCTTTGAAACCAGGACGACATCCCAACCTTTGCCTTCCAGACGACGGGCCATGGTCGCCATCACGTCATCGGCCTCGAACCCGGGTTTGGAGAAAATCGGGATGCCCGTGTCTCGGACGATCTGAATGATCCGTTCTTCCTGAGGCGTAAAATCTGCGGGCCGTGGCGGGCGGTTGGCCTTGTACTTCGGATAAATCTCGGCGCGAAACACGTCCTGATCGCCGCCGACGTCGATGACCATTGCCAAATAGTCAGGCTTTTTCTGTTGCACCAGATTGAGCAACATCTGGGTAAAGACGAATGTGGCCTTGACCGGCTGGCCGTCCGGACTGGTCAGGTCGCGGAATGGGGCGAAGTAGGCCCGGTAAATCTGGGCGTGGCCGTCGATGATGTAGAAAGTTTTTGATGCCATTTTTTTGAGCGATTGATGGTACGGCCCACGGCCCCAAACCGTGAACGACTCCCGCCTCGGCCAACACGCGCGGCTTGACCCCCCGGCCCCCATCGGTAGATTGCCCCCTCTGCCGAGGTTTGCACACGCAGGCGCTCGGTCCGTCAGTCGTTTGAATGATTTATTCGGGTAACCGGGAGAGCCTTTCATGGCCAGCGGACAAAGTTCACGCAGCGGTCTCGTCGTCGCCACGGTCGTATCTGTCATAGTGGCGGTCGCGGGCCTCGTTCTAGCCTCTATTTTCGCCGCATCCGCCAATAAGGCCACCAAGGAAAAGGATGCACTGCAAATCAGCTATCGCGAAGTGATTGATGCGGCAAACCTTCAGGGGCCGGAGCTACAGCAGTTGCGCGATGCCAAAGGCAAGGAACCCTTCACCGGCGTGGACAAGCTGATTTCGGTGGCACTCGGCCAGCGCGATCAGGTTTCCAAACTGCTTTCTGGTGGCTCTTATGACGATGCTGTCGTCGGTGCCCACGCCGCGCTTGAAGATGCTGCTGCAAAACTTGAGGCTGCCAAGCTTCCGCCGATCAATAAGTCGGAAAACGTCGCCGGTGCCCTGCGCACCCTTGCGGCCAGCGTGTCACAGCTTTCCAGCCTCAACGCCGACCTGATCCAGAAGATGCAGGCCGCACAGGCCGATGTTGCCGGCGCCGAAGCCCGTACCAAGACCACCCTCGACGCCAAAGAGAAGCAGATCGAAGGGATTCGTGCCGAGCAGGGCAAGACCATCGCTGACTATTCAGGCTTCGCCAAGGCCAATCAGGGAACGATCGACGACATCAACAAGAACATGGAAGCCGAGCGGAAAACCGCTTCCGATGCCCTGAACAAAATCAACACGGATCTGGCGGATGCCAAGCGCAACGTCTCCCGCCTGAGCGGCGACCGCGATAAGCTGCTGGGCAAGCTGGAAAACTTCACCCCGAACGCCAATGCCAGCACCTTGCGTAAGGCCGATGGCAAGCTCATCAAGGTGACGGGCACCGATCTGGTTTACATTGATCTGGGCGAGGGCAAGCAAGTTCTTCCCGGGATGTCGTTTGAAGTTTACGACCAGACCCGCGGCGTTCCCCCGGTCACTTCGACGGGCAGCGACGATCTCCGCCTTCCCACCGGCAAGGCCTCGATTGAAATCACCCACGTCACTGGCACGTTCTCCGAAGCCCGTATCGTCCGGATGGCACCCGGTGTCGCCCTGAGCGAGGGAGACGTGATTGCCAACCTCGTTTACGACCCCAACATCAAGTACAAGTTCGTTGTCTACGGCGCTTTCGACCTCTCCAAGAGCGGGAGCCCGACCCTCAATGATGCAGCCATCATCCGTCGGCTCATCAGCCAGTGGGGCGGAATCATCGAAGATGCCGTGCAGGTCGACAGCGACTTCGTCGTTGTGGGTGCGGAGCCGCAGATTCCCCTGTTCAGCGCAGAGGAACGTCAGGACCCAGTGAACCGGAAAAAGATCACCGACGCCCAGACCGAGTTGGAGGCCTATCAGGCTGTCATCGTCAAGGCCAGGGAATTGAACAAGCCTATTCTTAATCAGAACCAGTTCCTGACCTACGTGGGCTATCTGTCGCAAGTACGTCGGTAGGCGGCTGGCCGACTGGTATCAGGCAGCGTCACGTCCACTGAGCTGGTCCTGCCCGATCAGGGACGGGCATAGCAGCAGAGTGAGGGGATTTTCGATCCCGCGCTTCTTGGCCTCCTTTTTCAACTTGGCAAGCTGCTGACGCGAAAGACCCAGTTCCATCGCCGCTTCTTTCATTAGTTTCCGGGCATTTTTCGCTGGGACCGGCAGGCTGGCGACCGGGGCGGGGGGTGCATACGCCGGTGCAGCTTTCTGACGGCCGTTGGTCAAACTGGCAGGCGCGTTACGTCGTCGCTGGGCGTACATGGCGATGGCTACCACCACCGTCAACACCCCACCAATAGCCACGAGCACGATCCCGGAATCGCCGGACGTATTCATGCTGTGACTGATGGAGTTGAAAATCTCCTGCTGGGTGGGGGCATTCGCCGCCCCGAGTAGACAGTGCGCGCTCATTATCCCGCCTTCCTTGCGTCAGGTGAGACTACGTTCACAGGCGGGCTGGGCACGGCGGAGGTGATCGTTGGCAGGGGTTGCTGTTTCTTTGCAGCCATGGCTGCGGCCTCTTGCAGAGTCATTCCCTTCAAGACTGCCAGCGCATACCGACGCACCTTGATGTTTTCATCCTGCTGGGCCAGCCGGCTGATTTCGGGCAATAACTCATTGAGTTTTAGCTGCCGCACGGCCCAAAGGCCGCTGATTCGATGCTCTGGCCGCTCGTCATGAAGCATGACAGCCAGTTGCGCTGACGCCGATGCCGCCTTCAACCCATGCAGCGCCTTCAGGGCGTTTGCCCGTTCGCGGTTGTGCCCGCTGCGGGCCCGCTCCGCCAGCACCGAGAGGTAATCGACCTTGCCCCGCCGCTCCAGCACTTCGATGGCGTTGGCGCGGACACGTGGGTCCGTGTCTGCAAGGGCCGCTTCCAGTAACGGCGCGGGCAGAAGCTCCGTAAGCTGACCCAACACACTAACGGCCTTGCTACGCACCCGCGGCTGAACGTGTTTCAACAGCGGAACGACCTGGGGGCCGATCGCATCGGCGAGTTGCAGCTCGTGCGCCATTTGGAGGCCGCGTAACACCTGATCCATCGGACCACTCAGCCGCCTTTGCAGCAGCAAGACCACTTCGGGCAGAAGCTTCAGCACCGCCCGTCCGGCCTGCCGACGGGTCTCTATCTCCAGCTTGTCGAACCGCTGCCAGTAACTCTCGAACGCGGGAATGCCCACCGTCCGCGAAATGACCCGCCGCACTGTCGGAGGCGAGTTCTGCATCAGCGGCAATAGGAGTCCGCCCGCTTCCGGCCCCATCCGCCGCGCCAACTGCCGCACGGCCAACCGCGCCACGGCTTCATGGGGCGACGTTATTAAGCCCTTCAAAAGCCCGATCCCCACGCCTCCACTAAGCCGGGCAGCCAGATTCACCATCCGCACGCCCGCAACCGCATCATCTGCCGCCGCCGCCTGACAGGCGATCAGGCACTCATCCAAGAGTTGCTCGTGCACCATCGACGTGCTGATCCACGCAGCCACATCCGCCACATCCTCAGGCTTCAGTCGTGCCAGTTCCCGCTGCAGGTGCGGCAGACTCCACCATGCGCCGCGTGTCACACCCGCCATGGCCGCCGGCAGCCGGGCGTCTTTCAGCCAGTATGTCCGGCGTAAAAGTGCGTCCAGCGTGACGGGAGTTTCAATCGCCCCAAACGTAGCCGCGAACTGACTCCGTAGTTGCCCGTGCGTGGCGCCCAGCAAAAACGCGTCCACACACTCCGCCTCCGGCACCTGCTGCATCTTCCGCACCATGGGCGATACGCCGCCGTGGCGGCTGGTGGAGAGAATGCTGAGGGTTTTGCTGTTGGCCGAGTCAGACAGAACGAGTGCAGCGCGGAGGAGGGTTTCGATCTGGTTCCCGCTGTGCTGGTCCAGCGCTCGATACACGGCAGCCTCGATTTCATGGCGCTGATCAATCAGGCTCTGCACGCCCTCCATACTCAGCCGGTCGGTCTTTCCGCTCTGGACCCGCCGAACTTCCCGGGTCACCCAGACAGCCAGTTGGGCCAGCGCGCTGGCCGCAGCCTCTGCCAGGGACTCGGAGTGCGTCGCAAGGTTTTCAGTCAGGACATACGCAAGCTTGCCCTGCCGCCCCAAGGCGATCAGCCGCATCGCCTGTATCCGCGTCGGGTGGTCCTGGCTTCGCCCGCATTCCGGTAAGACTGGGTAGAGCAGTTGCAACCGCTCCACGACCGTGGCCTTCAGTCGCTCGGGCAAGCGGTCAAACTGCCTAACAATGCCTGAAAGCCCATGAGAGTTCTTCCGGGCCAGCAACATCTGCAACACCGGCTCCTGCTCTGCCGGAGTCCCCCTAGCCAGTGCCTCCAGCAAGCAGTCATCCGCCGCTCCGTTGGGCGTGGACGAAAGGACATCTTTAAGCCGCTGTAGCATGGGTATGTGGTGTTATCGGACCTACCAGCAATACTGCTTGAAAAGCCACTTGCTGGTGCGGTCAGGCCGTCAGGTGGGTCGGATCAACCACGCTGCGAGCCGGAACAGCGTCGGCAATTGTCCGCGAACCGCTATTTGTCGAAATACTTGCATGATTGTCGCAATGCTTGTCAAGTCATCGGCGGCTATAGATCAGTGGGCAAAATTACATATGCCGCACGGTCACTATGTGGTATGTTTTTGCCTTCACAGGGAGAAATCGCAATGCCTCAGTCTTTCGCAGTTTCCGGCAAAACGCGTCTATGGTTCGCAGCCGCAGCACTGGCTGCATTAGCGGTCGGTAGTCAGGCCGCCCACGCTGACTACACCTACAAGTACGACATCACCTTTCCGCAGGGCAGCCCGAGCTTTGAGATCACGCAGTGGTACGTCCTTGAAACCGCCGACAGCGGCGTCATCGATGGTTTCAACCTCGGCCTTCGTCTCCCCAGCACCATCATTACCTCGCCGCAGGGTGGCACTGTGTTCGCAGACTTCCCAGTGCCCAAGCAGGCGACCGGTGCGGTCCTCATCGGCCTGACCCACGACCTGCCCGGCGACGCCCCCGGTCAGGAACACGTCGTCCTCGGCATGGACACCACCGCCGCCAGCCTCGGTGCCGGCATCGCCTGGGGCACACTCTTCCGCAATACGCTGGAAGAAAACATCATTTACGACCTTCACAACTACGTGAACCCGGATCAGGCCATCACACAGGCCGCCCTCGAAGATCTCGATGGCTTCCTGTACGGCGACGCCAGCCACGGCATCCTTGACAACCTCGCCCAGGAACACTCGGCCTTGTTTGACCCCGCTGCCGGTGTTTTCTCGATCCAGTCGTGGTCAGACGGCACCCTGCTTGGCAGCGGCGTGGCCACTGCGGTGGCCGTGCCCGAGCCGACAGGCCTGGCCTTCGCTGGCTTGGTCGGAGCTACAGTGTTGACGCGCCGTCGCAGATAGACGGCGTTTTTGCCCGTCAATTCCACCATGGCCCAGCACACGTCGGGGGACGTGGCCTGCGCGAACATTGTGTGCTGCCATGTTCCATGACCGTTTGTCTACCCGTGACCGGTGGACCGGGAACGCCAACCTCGCTTTTCTGTCGGGATTGGGCAGGGGGCTTTGGCCGTGAAATTTGCAGCATCCTGAACTGCGGGCGTCAACCATCGGGGCTGGCGTTCGCTTCCATTGGCGACCAACGCCCGTCGTAGTTGAGCCAGATCGTCGATACCCCGCCCCCCGCCCCCCCGCCGACCCGGCTTTGGCAGTCCGGCGGTCTGGACTTACCATTCCGGCCGGGATGCGGAAGGATTGCCGCGCCGTCGTAAGGCTGTGTCTTAGTGGACCAAAGGAGAACACGTTGACTGCAAAGCAGCCCCTGAGAGATGCCGTCGCACGGATCTACTGGCCGGTGCTGACCCGATGGGGCGGATGGGGTGCGGCATTGATGGTGGCAGCGGGAGGGGTTGGTGGAGTGATGCCTTCGGCCCTTTGGGCGGCCCAACCGGCGGAAGCGGATTTACCAGCGGGACCGATGATTCCCGGCCCGGCGCCATCCGGGATTCCGTCTCTGGCACCGATGGATGCGACGGCTCTGGTGCCCGTGACTGTGGCGACTGAGCCGCCGGCGGCGGATCTGGCGGAGTTTTCGGCATCTGAGGCGTATACCTGGGCGGATGGGTCATTGGCACCCACTTTGACCGGGCTCTCTGCGGAAAAGGACCCGTCGAAATATGCCGGATCGCGGTATGACGCGGGTTCGACGGCCGGAGCGGACCGGATTACGTCGGTCGTTCAACTGAACGGGCCGGTGACGATCAAACTCGATGGCACCGTGCTGACAGCGGATTCGGCCGTGGTGTGGGTCACCCCGGTATCGGGGTCGGTGAGCGACCGGCAGCGGGTGCGGATTGCGCTGATGGGGAATGCCTCGCTTCGGACGCCGGACTTGAAGCGGTCGGGTAGCACGTTGTTCGTGACGGCGATGGTAAAAGGGGACATCCGGTTGACGAGCGGTAAGACGCTGGCCCGGGATTTGTCGCAGTTGCAGACTTATACACAAGCGCTGGCATTGGCCGAGGCAGCTGATGGGGCAGGGGGCGGTGGTGCGACGGCGACGACGACCGGGAACACTTTGGTGGCCGAGGCGGCCAGTCCGCCGCCCGCGCGTCAGGTGGGTTCGGAGGACTTGCGGAAGTCGCCGATCAGTTACAGCTATGGCGATGCCCAGACGGTGCAGACTGCGGATGGAAAGACAGCGATTTTGCTGACGGGCGGCGTGTCAATTTTTCAGAAGCTGAAGGCTGGCGACTTTCTGGAACTGCGGGCAGCCAAGGTCGTGCTGTTTACCGAACTGCGGTCGTTGACATCAGCGGCGTCGCGGCCGGCACGGGGGGCGGGAAGTTTACCGGGCGAGGATATTTCTGCGGCATACCTTGAGGGGGACGTGCGGATTGCCTACACGCCGTCGGTGACCTCGCCTTCCACACGGCTGGGAGAACAGCGGTTGGAGGCGGAGCGGGTGTATTACGACTTTGTGACGGGGCGGGCTGTGCTGACGGATGCGGTGTTGCACAGCATTGAGCCGACACGGCAACTGCCCATGACCATTCGGGCGGCCACGATCAGGCAGATCGCCCAGGGTGAGTACGCGGCGGAAAAAGTGGAGCTTTCGACGAGCAGCTTCGCGGTGCCGGTGTACAGCCTGCGCGCCGAGAAGCTGTATGTGCGGCAGATCCCCGCGGCGTACGAGAACGATCAGGCGCGGACCGTCTATGACGCGACCAACGTGACATTTCGTGGAATGGATATTCCGTTTTTCTACCTGCCCAAGGCGGGCGGGGATGTGAATAACAACCCGCTGCGGGGCATTGGTTTTGAGAACTCGACCCGGTTCGGCACGGGCTTTCGGACGGAGTGGGGGCTCTATGAAACGCTGGGAGAGGCGCACCCGAAGGATCTGGATGTCACATTCAAGGCGGATTACCTGTCGGACCGTGGACCTGCGACGGGTCTGAGCGCGAATTATCGCGGTGGCATTTCCGACGAGCAGGGAAGGGACCCCTGGACATTTGCCGGCTCCCTGGATTCGTACATCATACATGATGAGGGGAAGGACCAGTTTGGCGGGTCGCGACTTGAAGTCGAGCCGTCGGACCAGATTCGCGGGAAGATCAGATGGGAACACCAGCAGTTTTTACCTGACGACTGGCAGGTACAGTTGCGGGCCGGTTACCTGAGTGATGCGACGTTTCTGGAGGAGTACTTCAAGGACGAGTTCGAGAAGTCGCTGCCTTACGAGACCAGCGCGTACTTCAAGCGTCAGCGCGATACGGAGGCGCTGACGTTGCTGGGAACGACCCAGCTGAATGACTTTCCGACTACATTTGAAAACGTACAGGAGCAGACCGCGGTACAGAAGTATCCGGAGATTGGATACCGGCGTATCGGGGACAGCCTGCTGGACGACCGGCTGACATTTTTCTCCGCTAACACCGCATCGGCGATGTCCTTCAATAACTCGGGGACGAGTCTGGAAGATCAGGGCTATCCGTCGACGCTCAGCCCGGGCTTGAAGAGCTTCGGCGATACGGGGACAGACGGGTCGACGGTCTATCGGGGGGACTTCAGGCAGGAAGTGGATTACCCGATGGCGGCCGGCCAGTTCAAGATCGTGCCGTATGTCGTTGGGCGGACAACACCTTATTCCGATACGCCCGAGAAAGGGTCTCAAACCCGACTGACGGCCGCGGCTGGCGCGCGGATCAACACCGCGTTCTGGAAAGTGGACGACACGGTTGAATCGGCATTCTTCGACGTGCACCGGATGCGGCACATCGTCGAGCCGGGTGTTCACCTCTTCACGTCGGCGCAGACCGTGGACGCGTATGACACATTTCATTACGACGAACAGATCGATGAGGCCACCGACCTTCAAGCGGCGAGCTTTGACCTCAGCCAACGCTGGCAGACCAAGCGCGGCGGACCGGGAAACTGGCGGACCGTCGATCTGGTCACCTTCAATGTGCAGGCGACGGCTTATGTAAACCAGCCGACTGACTTGCAGCATCCGCCCGAGGGCTTCCGCGGTGTATTCTTTGATTCGCTGCCGGAAAATTCGATCGCGCGAAACGGGATCAATGCCGACGCATCATGGCGCATCAGCGACACGACGACTTTCCTTGCCGACGAGCAGTGGAATGCGGACAAGGCCAGGTTGGCGACCATCTCTGGCGGCCTTGCGGTGCAGCGCGGGGATCGGCTGACGTACTTCGTCGGGCAGCGCTACGTGGCGGAGTTGAACTCGAACATCACCACGCTTTCGATGTCGTATGTGCTGTCGGCCAAGTACACCCTTGAGGCTGGACAGAGCTATGACCTTGCACAGAGCAACTCAGTCAACACCTACGGGACAATCTACCGGCGATTTGACCGCTTGACCGTGGGTCTGACGGCTTACACCGACTCCATTGCCGACCAGACGGGATTCCGGGTCAGTGTGGTCCCTGACTTTGTGAAGCACGGGGGCTCGTCGGTTCTGGGCGGTGGCGGGGGCAACGGCGGCGGCGTGTTCAAGTGACGCCCAAGGCCAGCCGGCTGCTGACGGCTACAGATTTTTCAGCAGCACTTTGACCACCCGTGTCAGACCGCTCTTTGCGTTAACGATGAACGACTGGAAGATTTTGTTGGTGAGTTCCATGAACTCTTCCATGCTGGCCAGTCGGTTGCGGGTGGCCAGAACAGTTTCCTGCTTGGCGGCGGCCTTGCCGATGGCAGGTTCTTCGAGCATTCGCTGGCACTGCTTGATGGTCTCCAGGACCGGGTCCATTTCGCGGCGCTTGCGCTCGGCAGCGATGATGCTGAACATCTCCCAGACATCGGAGAGGCTTTCGAAGTATTCGCGGCGTTCACCCCGGCGGTGCATGCGACGGATGATGCCCCAGTCGCACAGGGCGCGGAGGCTCATCGAGGCATTGCCGCGGCTGATGTTGAGGCGATCCATGACGTCATCTGTGCAGAGCGGCTGGGCGGTGATGAAGAGGAGCGCGTGAATCTCGGCCATGGTGCGGTTGATGCCCCATGTCTGACCCATTTCGCCCCAGCGGCGGATGAAGAGGTCCTGCACCGCCCGCAACTGCTGCAAGGCGGAACCCGTGGGCATCACCGGTCCAGTGGTTTCATTCGATCCGATGCTGGCGACGGACGGGCTCATGGTGGAGCCGCCCAGATCGTCGGAGTGAGAGAGCTTGTTCTGGTTTGATTCGAGGTTCATTGCGAGTCGCTCCTTTTCAGTGTGTGCTGAAAGTATAGGAGACTCCAACAACCTCTTCCAGCTAATAATGAAAAACAAAAGTCGTGAAAACCACCTAATCAGGTGATTTTCACGACTTTTTGTTTATCGATCGTTCTCAAATCTGACCTCGAAGGTCATTTTTTGGTCAGTTGATCGCGATAAAAGTCGATCATCTTGGCCAAGCCTTCGGCGCGGCTGATGACCGGAGTCCAGCCCAGCACCTGCTTGGCACGGGTGATGTCGGGCTTGCGGAGTTTGGGGTCATCCGGCGGCATGGGCTGGTGAATGATCTTGCTGGTGTTGCCCGGAATGAGGGCCATGACTTCCCGGGCAATGTCCAGAATGGTGAGTTCATCGGGGTTGCCGAGATTGATGGGCTCATGGAAGTCGCTTTCCATGGTCAGGTTGATGCCACGGATCAGGTCCGAGACGTAGCAAAGGCTGCGGGTCTGCAGCCCATCCCCGAAGACGGTGATGGGTTCGTTGTGGAGGGCCTGACGGATGAAACTGATGACGACGCGACCATCGACGGGGTCCATGCGCGGGCCGTAGGTATTGAAGATGCGGATCAGGCGGGTGTCCACGCCGCGTTCACGGTGGTAGGCCATCGTGCAGGCTTCGCTGAAACGCTTGGCCTCGTCGTACATGCTGCGCATGCCGATCGGATTTACGCGGCCCCAGTAGCTTTCGGGTTGCGGATTGACTTCAGGGTCGCCGTAGCACTCGCTGGTGCTGGCCATGAGGAAGCGGGCTTTCTTGACCTCGGCCAGCTCGAGCATGTTCCATGTGCCCTGGCTGTTGACCTTCAGGGTCGCGATCTGGTGCTTGACGTAGCCGATGGGGCTGGCCGGAGAGGCCATGTGATAAATGCGGTCGAGGGGGCCATCGAACTTCAGGGGCTGAATGACGTCGGCTTCGATGAAGGTGTAACCCTTGGCACCGGCGAGATGGGCGATGTTTTCCTTGCGGCCGGTGATGAAGTTGTCGACGCCGACGACTTCATGCCCTTGGGCCAAAAGAAGGTCTGTGAGGTGGCTGCCGAGAAAACCCGAACCGCCGGTGATCAAAATCCGCATACGTGCTCCTAATTCCCACTACCTGAACTTCCGTCAAAACCCGTTCATCGGGGCGACATGACAATTGTTAACATCGGCAAGCGGGGGAAGGGTCTGAACCCGCCCGCGCCGTCCAAAGGCTGTATACACCCTACGGGCGCTGCACTGCCAGCAGGTGTGGGACAACCCACCGTCAATTTGTGAATCTGAAACGGATGATGGCAAGGATGGCCTTGATGCCGTCTTTCCACGTGATCTTTTTACCTTCTTCGTAGCTGCGACCGTAATAGGCAACCCCGACCTCGTAAATCCGTAGTCGCGGGCGGAGTTTGGCGATTTTCGCAGTGACTTCAGGCTCGAATCCGAAGCGGTTGCACTTGAGTTCGATGCGGTCGAGCACACTACGTTTGAACACCTTGTAGCAAACTTCCATATCTGTGAGATTTAGGTTCGTAAAGCAGTTGCTAAAGTTTGTCAGGAACTTGTTGCCTAGTGTGTGGTAGTAGTAGAGGACGCGGTGAGGTTCGCCGATGAAGCGCGATCCGTATACCACGTCGGCTTTGCCATCGAGGATGGGCTGGAGGAGTTTGGGGTAATCACCCGGGTCATACTCGAGGTCGGCGTCTTGAATCAGGACCACATCGCCGGTGGCACGCTTAAAGCCTGTGCGTAGGGCGGCACCTTTGCCCTGATTGACTTCGTGGTGATCGATGATGAAGACGGTATCGGGGAAGATGGCTGGCAGTTCTTGCAGTTTTTTGCCGGTTCCATCCTTGGAGCAGTCATTGACGCAGATGATCTGGCGGGTGAGGCCGGCCGGAAGTGGGGCCTTGATGACCAGCCCGATGAGGTGCTGGATGGTGGCCTCCTCGTTGTAGACCGGGATGACAATGGAGACGGTTTTGATGAGGGAACCGTCGGTGATGTAGGAGGGTGGCAGAGGGGTGGCAGGGCGTGCACTGGGCGTCGCAGGCTGTGGATCTGGCATGGAAGGGGTTGGCATAGGGAGTTCCTCAAACAGGAGCGGCGGGAGTGTAGCGACAGACCGGCATGGCCGCCAAAAACTGTGCAAAGGAGGGCGGCTTTGCACGCCGCTGGGGGCCTAACCAGTCGCAGCAGGCGGGGCGTTCAAAGGCTTGTGTGTGTGGCTCTGTTAAATCGCCTTGTCGTCGGATGAATGGGGCCGTAGCGTCATGGGTATGGCTGTGAAGATGGAACTGCATCGGATCATCATTTCGGAACTGCAGGATGCGCAGGTGATTGTGCTGCGCGAGGTGGGTGGAGAGCGGCAGTTCCCGATCGTGATCGGTTCGAGCGAGGCCTATGCGATTGACCGGCGGTTGAAGTCGATCACAGCACCACGGCCGCAGACGCACGATCTGCTGGCGACTGTCGTGGACCTGATGGGTGGGCGGATCGAAAAGATCGAGATCACCAACCTTCAGGATCACACTTTTTTTTCGCGAATTCACATCCGTCAGGGGAAGCAGGTGATCGAGGTGGATTCGCGGCCAAGCGATGCTATTGCCCTGGGGATCGCCACTGAGGTGCCGATTTATGTGGCTGAAGATGTGCTGGCTGCTGTTTCCTGAGGGCAGGCGCGTTAGGGAACCGGCACGATGGTGATGGTGTGGGTGACCGGTACGACAGCGGCTGAGGCGGCTGTGACGAGGTTCTGGCGGCGCTTCATCATCGCGGCGGTCAGTTGATCAATAGCGGGCTGGATGGAGGGGTCGGCCTCCAGCAAATCCTTTGACTGGCTGGTGACGCCAGCCCGATAGCCTTTGACGACCATGGTCTCGAAGTCCTGCTGCTGCCGGACGGCATCGCGGACTTTGGCGAATGGGGCGGAGAATGGGTTGTCGAGAAACTCGGCAGCAAGATTGATGCCAGCGGCGAGTTGGGCTGCGGTGAACTCTTTGGTCTGGGCTCCCCAAATTACCTTGAGGTTGGGGGTTGTAGCCCCGGTGACTTTCAGCGTGTAGCGGTTGAGGTCTTGATTGAACGGGATGAAAGGCAGGATGCTGCGTGTGCCATCGGGGGAATCAGGTGCACCGGTGAAGCAGAATGGGTAGCGGGTGCTGCGGACTTCCAGCACGCCGGACTTATTCGATGCGACCTCGTGGCCGGGCGATCCGGCGACGGCGCCGGACTTGAGGTCAAGCGTGATGGTGCCAACGTCTCCGTCGAAGCCGAGGGACTTGAGATAGGCGTAGGCCATGATCAGGTGGCCGTTATGGGCCGGGTGCACGCCGTCGGGGCCGGCGACGTGGTAAGCGGGGCCGAGCTTGGCCTTGGCAGCCTGCATGGCGGTCATCATGGGCGTGTGTACGTCGGCGAAGAGGACGTTTTGTTCGGTCGCGATTTTTTGGGCTTCTCCACGCAGGGCATCGAGTGTGTTGTTGTAGACGGCGGCGTCGGTGGCGCGATTTTTGTAGGCGTCGTTATCGACCGCGCCGGGGGAGCCGACGATCGTCACGCGGACCCCACCGGCTTTCAGGCTCTGGACGATGCGAGTGACACCGTCGTGATAGGTGGCCAGGATCTTGGGATCGACGGCTTTGTAGGCGCCGTCATTCATTCCGTAGCACGTGGTGACGATGGTCGGGTGGAAACTGAGGATGTCGGTATCGAAGTTGCGGGCCCAGAACCAGCCGGTGGAATCTCCGCTCCAGCCGATGCCGACGGCCGAGACATTTTTTATGGGCTGGCAGGCGATCAGATAGGTGCCGATGTTGACGGAGTAATCTTTTTGCTCGGTGATGGAATCGCCGCAGACGGCGATGAGGTCGCCCTCTTTGACCAGCGGCTCGGCGTCAGCCAGTGAAGAGAGTGTGAATATGGCCGCCACGGCCGACACGGCTGCGAGAAAACGTCGAGTCATGGAAAATCCACTTTCGGTTAGAGCAGATCGGGCAAACGGCTGGGACAGCTGAAACGACCGCCTGAATTTCTAGTCGACGTTTGCGCCAATGACAATGCGCAATGCATGCGGCCCGCCTGATTGTGGCGGGCCGCATGGGGCAGGACTCATTTGTGGGGAACCTCTGATCAGGCCTTGCGGCGGCGAAGGACCGCCAACGGAGCCAGAATCAGAAGGCCCGACGACGGTTCGGGGACGAGCGTGAACTTGAAGGCGTCAGACCAATAGCCACCCGTCTTGGAGTCGGCTGCGTAGTCGGCCAGCGCGGGGTCCTTCAGGTCGCTGCCGATGACGACGAACTTGATGTCGCCCACAAAGTTTTGCAGATAATCCCACTGGGCCGGGGTCAGCGTATAGGCGATGGTTTCGTCGCCCGGAACGGTCAGAGAGAGCAGACGTTGTGTCAGGGCGCTGTTGAAGAAGATCATCTGGAACTTGTCGTTGCTGGCGTTGTTGCCCAAGCTCCAGTTGAACGATGGGGCAGCATCGCCAAGGCTCTTTGTGGTGCCGATCGCGCCGCCCGCCGGCGTGGGGGAAATGTCAAAGTGCATTTCGATCGAGCCGAGGTTGACCCTATCCGTGTCGTTGGCGGCGATGGTGGTGAGATAGTACTGGTTGAACTGACTGAGCGACTGGAGCTTGGCCGGGGCCGCGCCGGCGGCTGCCTTGAGGTCGGCGTAGAGCTGGGTGTGACCGCGGGCTACGCGGTCCCAGCTGCCATTGCCAGGGTCGGCCAGACAATAGAGGACGCGAGCCACGGCCGTTTCGCCGCTTTCGCCGCCGTTACCGACCGCATCGTTATCACTGACTTTGAATGAAGCGTTGCCAGCCCAGATGTTGTCTCCGACGCCTGCAAAGTTAGGCCGGTTGAATCCGCCGCCATTGGCGACGAGCTGTGAGGCGACGCCCTGATAATTGGCAACGCCTTCGCCCCAGCCGAGGCGGATGGCAGAGTTCTTGTTGGAACCATTGGCGGCAATATTGCTGGCCCCAATGAAGTGATCGCCGCCGGGATTGTTGGCCAGACGATCTAGCTGTTGCATGTAGTGACCATATTCGTGGTCGCTGACGTCCCACTGGAACCAAGCCGTGCCGCGAATGGCCAGTGTGGTGGCCACCGGGTCGAAAAAGCTGCCGGCGACCGGGAACTTGGTCGGTAGCTTGGCCGGGGCGGCACCGCGAACAACGCCAGCGTCTTGCTGGCCAGTAATCATCGCATCGGCCACCGAGAACGCGTGAGTGGCGGAGTCGGCGTTGTCGGGAATGTTGAAGCCGATGTTGTTGTTGCCGGGAGCGATCCCGACGCCGGGGGTTGCCGCACTGTAGGTATCGGCAGCGGCAAAAGTGCTCGCCACGAACGTCGCGTCGTTATCAGCGAAGGCAACCAACTGGACTGTCGGCTGGAAGAACGGATTGTTGTTGGCAATGGTCAGGCGGTAGGCGCCGTTGATGTCGGTACTGACGGTCGACAACACTCCGGCCGAGCTGACCAGCTGGAGCTTGATATTCCGTGCATCGTGCAGGCCGCCGGCGTTGTCGGTCCACTTGACCGACCCCGACACCACAGCATCAAACAACCCCGCGCGAGCCTGACCCACGACGGCAAGCGAGGCAACTGCCAGAGTAATTTGAAAACATGATTGACGAGACATGAGAACCTCCCTTGGAGAAGTGATCCGTGCGATCAGCCGAGGCAAACACTCTCGACCAATGTCGATACGTTACACGGGCTTGGTCCAGGCGCCTGTTAAAAAATCAACACATTGCCGACACTTTCCAACATGGACATGGGTACATTGATGGTCGGACTATGCCTAGCGGCGCGTCCTACGGCTGAGGGCACCGAGGGCACCCACAATCAGCCCCAGACCCATCGGTTCGGGCACGCTGCCAGCGGGTCCCGCGCGAAGGCCCTGCAGGCCGTAGCTGTTGTTGATGAGGAAAAAATCTGTGTCGTCGACTGTACCGCTGTAGTCGAAGTCGCCATTAACCCAGCCGGTGAGCTGGTTGCCGAATCCGTTGTTGACCAGAAAGAAATCCGTGTCGTCGATGATGCCGTTCAGATCGGCGTCGCCGAAGTAGGTGAACTTCACCAGCACATCGTTCAACCCGACAGTGACGCCAGCGAACGTGTCGTAGAGGGGGCTGCCTGCAATATTGTTCTTGACGACGCCCACCGCGTATCGGAGCTGGCCCGTGGCATCGGCTGCAGCGAGACTGCTGGTGATTCCCTTGCCCGTAAACGGACTGGGCCCGTTCTGGCCCGACCGAGCCATGTCTGTCACATCGGCCAGATTGCCATTGCGGATGACGAGCGATCCATCGGTCACGTCGATCTGGCCGGAATAAGTGCGTACACCGTAGGCACCGCCATTATTGGCCATGGCCAGCGACGGCAATACCGCAACCGTGGCGGTGGGTGATGCGAATTTTACTGCGCCATTGTTGACTGCCAGACTTGTCGTCAGCGGGGCCGATCCTGCCAGCACGAGGGTTCCTGTGCCGTTTTGCGCGAGCAAGCCGGCTCCGGTGATGTTGCCGTTGACGGCCACGATGCCGGAACGATTAAAGGCGACGGTGGCGTTATCCACGATGTCACCCGGCACTGAGCCAGTCGTACCGCCGTTGCCTATCTGTAGCGTACCGCCTGAAACCGTCGTACCACCCGTGAAGGCACTGGCACCCGTGAGAATAAGGGTGCCGGTGTCCTGCTTTACCAGCCCGGCAGTGTTGGAAGCGGCCAGCCCTGAGCCGTAAATCACCGTGGCGGTGCTGGCAACGTCGATGACCATCGGTGAGCTGCTGTTGACGATCCGCGCGGAGACATCGGCCCACACGGTGGTGCTCGGCGAGGCGGATGAATACTGCAGAACACTTCCGGCCGCTGCGAACTTTATAGAGGACGTGTTGCCAAGTGCATTGGCCGCCCCTAGCAGCAATGTGCCGCCGGAGATCGTCGTCGGTCCGCTAAAGGTGGTGTTGATGGACAAGCCTGCTGTCCCGCCGCTGATGGTGAGACCGCCGTTTCCAATCAGATTGCCGCCGAACAGAACGGTGCCAGTGGGGGCCATGCTGAGGTTGAGCGGGAATCCGCCGGTGTCAACCGCGCTGTAGACGACGATGAGGCCTGCGTTGGCTGGCGGAGTAGGCGGAAGGCTCCATGTCTGGGCGGCGGTAAGTGTGACCTGCCCGTTCAGCAGCAGATTGGACCCGACCGCGCCGGTGATTCCCTGAGCGCCGATGCTGAGCGTGAAGGCGTCCAGCGTCTGGAAAAATGCGTTGGCCCCTAGCGTCACACCGTTGATGCTCTGGTTTGCACCGAGGTTCACGCCGTTTGCGAACGTTCCGACGGGAATCGCGGCGACATCGGCGCTGCCCGGCACAAGGTGCGCACTATTGGAGGCCTTGGCCCAGTTGTTGGGGTTGCCCCAATTCTGATCGGGCGAGCCCAGACCGGCTGTCCAGTTGTAGATATCCGCACGAACGATGCCCGCACTGATGCTGCAGACGGCCGCCGCCAGAACGATGCAAGTTGAAAATTGACGCATGATTTTCTTCCTCCGGGAAAGAGATTGAGGCCGTCGAGCTGATGCACTGGCATGGCAACACTGCTCGCCTGCCTCCGACGCGACCCCCTTAATTAATACCGCGCGCTGGCGTTGGGCAGTGTTGAGATATTGAGAAATTCGGCTGGAAAAACAAAATTATTTCGGCCAACTCATTGCGGGCTGCACATCTCTAGATGGCAGCGAAGCGAACCGGCATCCCCCGGATTGAGCCGGATTGGCCCGAGGCAACGATGGGGGCGCCGGGATTCGAACCCGGAACCAAGGGTTTATGAGACCCCTGCTCTAACCGTTGAGCTACACCCCCTGAGGTGTACATGACAACCTATTTAGGTTGCCGGAGTTTGTCGATTGCCGCTTTGGAGTCGGCGAGAAGTTTGTCGAAGTCTGCGCTGCCGACGAACTCTACGTGGCCGTCACCGTATAGAACATTACGACCGTCGTGCTCGAGGGTTTTTGAGAGGTTGCGTTCGTAGGCAATGGCTATGTCGCTCCCTATCTCCGAGCCTTTGACATTGGCTGCAAGGAACTCGTAATCGCCTTTGCTGGCTGCCCACTTGGCAAGTGCCCCGGCGTCCTTCTTGACATCCTGCGGGATTGAAGTGCCGCTGCGAGGATTAAGGAAAACCTCGGCCGTCAGCACTTGCGATTTCACAAGCCCGCTTAAGTCAGGCGGATAAAGGCCTTTGTGGTCATTGCTGTACAGCAGTATGGCCATACCGATCTGCTTCAGATGTGAGGCAGAGTTGACGCGGTTCGCCGTCTCCCGGGCACGATTGAGCGAGGGGAGGGCGATCGACGTGGCCACAGCCGCACCGCCAAGACCCGCACCGCTTGGGTTGCCGATCAAGTCCGCCGCAGGAAACGGTGCCAGTGAGCGGAAGTGATACCCCGTGGCGTCCGTCCAACTGGCCCCGCCAGCCGGCGACAGGTGCGGCTTGATTGCTTCCGCCTTGGGAATCCAGCGGCGGACTTCTTCCGCCATCGCTGTCCCGTCAGCTCCACCGTCGGTGGCAAGCAGGGTCAAGCCCATGTCCACGGCGGCCAGCGATGTGGGGACAAGTGTTTCGACATCGACAAAGTCGCGGCGGGCGCCTTCAGGCGCGCCCAGCACTGCATGAACCGCCTTGAACTTGGGCGACTCGGTCAGGTTGTCCGCAGCGGGCTTGGCGGCACCTGCCAAGACCTCCATCACCGCGCCTTTGTTGATCCCAAACGCAAGAAACCCGCCGCTGGAGGCGATTGCGACGCCGGGCGGCAGATTCGCCTTCATGGCAAGGGGGATATTCGGCAAATCGGGGAACGGGACGAAAAGAACGGAACCGTCGGCGAGTTTCTCCTCCTGCAAGGTGAGCTTGATGCGGCCGCCCGTTCGTGCGTTGGCGATGTTCACACCATTTCGAGCCATCTGCGTCAGGGAAGCCATGACCTTGGCGGGGTCCTTCGGCCTGTTGATAAGGACGGGCATGCCCGCGCCTTTCATCAGCGCGGCCGCCGCTTCGCTGGCGGACTTATCGGGGGCATCGCCCCCAGTGCCCGCAGCCGACGCGGCAGATGGGTGGCGGGGCAGTGTCGCCAAAACCCAATCCTTGCCGGTCTGTTCGAAAATGTCGGTCACGGCCGTACCGCTGGCTCCGGCCAACATCCCGGCGAGGGCCAGGGCACTGGTGACGCGGGCACCGCCGTTTGGCATCACGGCGTCACCGACGGCCTTGGCAACGGTCAGATACCTCGACAGATCGACGATGTAGCACTGTGCGGTGAGGGTGTTGCCGGGCAGCGCGCTCAAAAGAGCGGCATCGGCCGGGCGGTCATCGAACAAGGCATCGACGAAGCCGGTGCGCGGGGCGGCGGCGGGGATGAAGCCATCGCTCAGCCAGTTCTCACCTTCCGGCCGGGCGGTCAGGATGATGGGACCGAGGTCTTTCAGGTTAATTGGCTTTTCCACATCGGCCAGTTTGAAGGGGGCTTTGCCTTCTTCATTGATTGCGACACGGGCGCGCTCCAGCCAGTTGGGCAGGTTCAGAAACAACACGCTGGCGGGCTTGGCATCGCCGGACTTACCGCCAGCTTGCTTGATGGCGGCAAGAATCACCACCTGCGCGTCCATGGTGGGACCGGTCAGTTCCAGCGGGCTTGAAGCGGCGGTGCGGTTGGCCCCGACTGCCAGAACAGAGCCCTTGCGATAGAAAACAAGATTGGGAATGGCGTTGCCTTCGACCAGCGCGTCCAGCCGCTGCTGAAGGTCTTTTTCGACCGCATCGGCCTCGGCGCCGGCATCGATCAGCAACACGAACGATGGCTGCTCATCGCCGTTGTCGTCGCGACCCATACCCTGCGAATAAAGAGCAGACGGGTTTTCCCAAGCCAGCGTTGCGATGGCTTTGATCAGGGCGGCCGCATCGTCATTTTTGGGGGCCGGCATTTTGTCGGCGAAGAGCGCGGGGAGTCGCTTATCAAAGAGTTCCGCGAAGGGGAGCAACTCGCCCACGGCCTTGAAGTGAGTCTTATCGAACCCCTGAATGTTCTTGGCCCCTGCCCAGCCGGCATAGACGACGGCATCCTGCGGAACATGCTCGGCCAGTGCCTGACCCCGGGCAGCGCTGTTGATGCAAAAAATGGCCAGCGACAGGACGGCGGTACGGAGGATGTGGTTGCGAGATGGGCGCATGGCGGGGCTCCAATGATGAGGTGAAACGAACGCGAGCATTGTGCGGCGGGTGGGGAGCGAAATCGAGGGGGCAGTGAATTGCGTGCCATACGACCGCGGAGGGCCAAGCGATTGGCGGCCGGGGTCGCACTATTTGCCAATGCAAAACTGCGAGAAAATCCTGCCGATCACATCGTCTGGCGTGATCTGGCCTACGACTTCGCCCAGCGAGTTTAAGGCGCGTCGCAGGAAGAGTGCGAGCATCTCGTCGTGCTGATGGTTGGTTTCGAGAGCGGATTGCAGGTGGGCGTAAGCTTGCTCGATAAGCAGGTGCTGGCGCTGGGTGAGGGCGAGGCGGGCGGCGGCGGACGTGGTGTCGGGTTCATTTGAGGTGCCGAAACAGGCGGCGGCTAGGACGGCCAGAAGTTCGGCATGGCCGTTGCCGGTCGTCGCGCTGACCGACAACTCTGCTGTGGCGTTTTCGGCGACGAGATCAGACTTGGTGCGCAGCGTCAGTGTGGCCGGACGCCCTGCGGCTTGTTCCAGCAGCGTCAGGTCGGCAGCAGCGGATTTCGCGGAGAGGTTGGCGGGGATGACGGCCACGACGACATCGGCTGTGGCGGCGGCCTGTAAAGTGGCAGCGCGCATATCGGCTGAGAGCATGTCGGCACTGCCAGGCACCTCCAGGCCGGCGGTGTCGGTCAGGCGGATGGTGCCTTGGGGCAGCACGATTTCGGTCCAGACGGCGTCGCGTGTCGTACCGGGGACGGGGGAGGCGACCATCCGTTCGCGCCCGGCCAACCAGTTGACCAGTGTGCTCTTGCCAGCGTTGGCCCGGCCCAGAAGGACCACGGTCGGCACGGCCGAGAGACTTCCGAATCCGCGGGCTTCGGTCAGCAAGTCTGCGAGTGTCGCTGAGAGTATTTTTACTTCGGTGGCAACGGTTTCGTGGCTGATGAACGAAACATCCTGGGTACTGAAGTCGATGCCCGCTTCGATCAGGGCGAGTAACCGCGCCAGCGTGTCGCATAAATCGGCGATGCGCCTTGAGACGTGCCCGGCCATAAGTTGTTGGGCCGCTTGCGCGTGCCGAGCCCCCGAAGCCGAGATGAGCAACCCCACGCCCTCAGCCTGTGCCAGATCGAGCTTGCCGTTGAGGAAGGCGCGGGCGGTAAACTCGCCGGGCGCGGCCAGGGCGGCCTCGGCTCTGAGGCAGGCTTTCATGAACTGGTCCACCAGCCACGGGCTGCCGGGGATGTGCAGCTCCACGACGTTCTGGCCCGTGAAACTCCGTGGCCCGTGCCACAGCAGTGCGTGAGCGGGGATGGCAAGGTCGCCCAGCCGCAGCGGGCCGGGGAAGATGGGCGAATCTGCGGTCACGCCGAAAGCAGCGGCGATGGTGTGTGCGGCCGGGCCGGACAAACGGATCACCACGCGCACGGCTGGCGATGGCGCCGAAGAGACCGCGACGATGGTGGTCTGAAGGTCCACGCTTGACATTGTGCCGTCAGCCTCACGGGCGATCACGCCGTCAATGGGGCACGGACTATTTCTTTTTCGCCTTGGCTTTGGCCTGTTGGCGTTTCATCTCGTCCGCCATTTTCTGGGCTTCTTTCAGCCGGTCGTTGAATTTCTGCAGGGCGCCCATGATGCCGGTTTTGGGCTCGGCGGCGATGGCCTGGCCGGAGATGGTGTGGGTCGGACGGTTGATCACTCTGGCCGGGGTATAACTTTCGGCACCTTCGATTTTACCGGCCGCGATGGCCTCGTCCTTGAGCTTGGCCTGATTACGGATGTGGCGGTTCTCCAGAATGCCGAACGTGGTGCTGGCGAGGATGTAGATGTTCAGCCCGGCGGGGCCGTTATAGAGGAAGGCCGGAAAGAGCAGGGTCATCCACTGCATCATCTTCTGCTGTTGCTCCTGTTCGGGCGTGGAGGCCGGCGGCTTGGGCTGAAGCTTTTGCTGCAGGAAGAACACGACCGCCAGACAGAACGGCAAAACGTTCAACCCGTTGATGGGGAACCAGCCGAAGAGGTTGACCGTGGAGAAGGGAATCAGGTGATCCGGCTGGGCCAGATCCTTGATCCAGGTGAAGCCATAGAGGAATGGGCTCTGGCGAAGTTCGAAGGTGCTTTGCAGCGAGGCATACAGTGCGATCCAGATGGGTGTCTGGAGCAGCATCGGCAGGCAGCCCAGAATGGAGGTAGCGCCGTTCTCTTTGTAGAACTGGGCCATTGCCTGTTGGAGGCCTTCCTTGTCGTCACCGTACTTCTTTTTCAGGCGTTCAATCTCCGGCGACATCTTCGCCATTTTCATCATGTTCATCTGCGCCCGCTTGGTGACAGGGTGCAGCAGCAACCGGACGAAAAGCACGAGCACGATGATTGATAGGCCCCAGTCCTGCGTCACACCGTGGAACATCCGCAACAGCCAGACGAGTGCGCGAATAACCGGCTGGAAGGTGCAAAACCCGCAAAGGCCGCCGGTGATGACCAGCGTGTGGTCGTAGTTGAACGGCAGGGCTTTGTAGTAGTTGTTATCCAGCACGCCACGCAACTTGGGGCCGAAGTAGGCTTTGAAGGGCAGTGTGACGGACTGACCGGCCGCGAGGGTGAGCGGCTTGGTCTTGAAGCGGGTGACCATGTGCCGCAGGTGGGCGTTGGGTGAGGCGTCGGCCAGCACGGCCTCTACTTTTTCGATGTAATCAGGGACACCCAGCTTGCCGTCCAGCGTTTCCGGCCGGAGGAAGGCGTTGAAGTAGGACCCGTTGGCACCGAACCACATCACGGGCTGGCTGCTGCCGCTGACGTGCGTCATGTCGGTGACTGGGGCCTTGTCCGTAAGCGACTCGATCATCGTCGGGTGGACTTCAATGCCCAAGCCCTCGCGATCCAGATAGCCGCCAACGGCCTGACGCTCGGGCCCGCGTTCCACTTCGAAAGGCGGCGTGGCCGGGCCGTTCATGACGAGTTCTACGGTGGCCGGTGCCGCCGATTTGTTACGAACTTCCAAACTGGTGACGACTTCATAGCCCGCGCCAGCGTCGGTCCGCGGCTTGAGGCCGTAGGTGCGGACAAGCTCAACGACGGGCATGTTGCCCGCTGCGATGGGCAGCGTGAATGTCGCCGATTCCGGGGTTGAGGCCGTCAGTGTCCAGAACGCTGAGCCGACGTTGATCTCCTGACCATTGATTTTGGCGGTCAGGACGGACATGGACCGGGACGCATCAGCGTCGATCAGCTGCGTGACGACATTGGAGGCATCGGCAGGATTTGTGTGCTCGGGGTCGGGCAGTTTGCGGTCTTGAAAAGTGTAGACGCCCATCCGCGTGACCGGCTGTTTGTATTCGTTGACAGTCACATCGTTCAGACCCGCGCCGCGGGGGGAGATGTTCACCTCAATGGCATACTTCGGGTCCTTGGCTTCAGCCGAGCCGAGTTTGGCACCTTGGGCGACGGCGGCCGACTGGGGTGTCAAGGCCGTCGAAGTCATACCAGTTGTAGCGGCGGCCGGCGCCGCCACTGGCGATTGTTGCGGCGCGTTCGCGGCGGGACCGCCCGGTGTTGTGAGAGGCGGGGGAGAGGCGGGCAAGGCGGGTGTCGTGATGGCAGCGGGTTGAACGACAGCCGGCTGGGTCGCCGGCTGATTGATCTCCGGATACGCCTGAATCAGAAATGCACGTAGCCCGAGCCAGCCAGCAATGACGCCGACCGTCAAGATCACAAAACCGATTGTTTGCTTCGAAACCATTAGCGGAAAGTCTTTCGCAATAAACCTAAAACAGCCACCTCGCCTCGCGGCGGCATCTTAGGGGATGAAAGCCACTTGGTGGTGGGTGGCCAAAGCGAGGGGCCTAGCGGCCATCGAACAGTCGCTGGCCGAGGAAATCGTCAAGTTCTTTGACTGCCTTGACCTTTCCCACGGTCGTTGCGATGTCATAGGGCACGCGGACGAACTCGACCGCGCGCTCGTGCAGCACCGCAAACGAGGCCCGCGGGTCGCGGTCGCGCGGCTGGCCGACAGAACCCACGTTAACAATGGCCTTGTCCCCGTCCGGGCCGAACTCCCACCGCCACTCCAGCTCTTCAGGCGAGAAAAAGTCCGGACCTTCCATGAACAACCCCGGCACGTGGGTGTGCCCGCAGAAGCACAGTTTCTCTACACGATCAAATATCGCGACAAACTTGCCCGGATGGGTATAGATGTCATCCGGGAAAATGTATTCGTTGATTGGCCGACGCGGGCTGGCATGCACGGCTTCAAAACCACCGGAAACATTGGGTACTTTCAACCGTGTCGGCAGGCTGCCAAGAAAAGCCCAACGCTTGGCACGTTGCTCTTCATTGCCGGACTCTTCGAGACGTTGCCGTGTCCAATAGCAGGCGGATTCGGCGCCCACATTGAAGTTGAACGGCTCGTACAGCACCGCAAAATCGTGGTTGCCCAGCAGGCAGCGGCCGTTGGCCGTGCGGGTCATGACCAGATCAAGACACTCGACCGGGTTGGGGCCGTAGCCAATAATGTCGCCCAGACAAACGATCTGTTTGATCTGCCTGCGGTCGATCTCCGCCAGCACGGACGTAAGAGCTTCCAGATTGCCGTGAATATCGGAGACGATTGCGATCATGCGCGAGACGGGGGGCGGGGGGGGGGGGAAACCGGCGAACGGTAAGTGGACCCCGTGAAGCCGTCAAACCGCACTGGTCATCAGGCGGCGCGTGCCATGTCGACCCTGCCGCACCTACCATGTCGGCGTGTTTACAGGATTAATCCGACATCGCGGCCATGTTTCCGCAACCACCACGACGGCGACCGGCCTGCGGCTGACGCTGAGCGTACCGGTCGCGTTCGGCAAAGCGGGCCGGGGTGACTCTATTGCGGTGAACGGGACCTGCCTGACAGCGGTGGAAGACGCCCGCATGGTTGGCGATCGTCAAGTGATTTTGTTTGACGCGATCCCGGAAACGTTGTCCCTTTCGACACTCGGATTTCTTGTGCAGGGGGACACGGTCCATGTGGAGTCCTCGGCCCGTGTGGGAGACCCGGTGCATGGGCACGTCGTGCAGGGGCATGTCGATGGCATTGCCGTTGTTCGCGAGATCGACACCAGCGGAGGCGGCTGGCGCGTGCGGCTGGAAGTTCCTGCACCGCTGGCCGTCTACCTTGCCCCGAAAGGGTCGGTGGCATTAGATGGCGTGTCGCTCACCGTGGCGGGCATTACGGGCAACCTATTAGAAGCCGCGCTGATTCCGACGACGCTGGCAGAGACGGAGCTGGGCAAATGGTCGGTTGGCCGCCGCGTCAACATTGAATGTGACGCGGTTGCCAAGCAGATTGTTCGATACCTGATGCACTTTAGCGCGGGTGCGGCTCACCCCTCTGCGGCAAGCGCGCTACATGCCGGAAGATAATCACTTCCACCCCCCCCCCCACCCCTCCCCCCCTCCCCCGGTCCCCCCGTCCCCCCCCCGCCATCGAACTGGCAGTCGAATCGGCACTTTATTCCGTCACCATGTCGTGTGATTCAGCGCCTGATGAGAATGATTCTGTCACGAAAGAGAATGCTTTAGAGCTTAAAGAGAATGATTTAGCGTCGAAAGAGAGTGATTTAGACTCGATGGAGAATGAATTAGACCCCATGGCGCACCCTTTAGGACCTGCGGTGCATGCTTTGGGGCTTGGAGCAACTGCCACAAGGCCCGCCGATGGAGACGCAGAACGTGCGGGCCAGGCGCTGTCCTTGGCGCTTCCGGCGGGGGTCCGGGGGCGGCAAGCCCACGGGTCTGCGTTGGACACGGCCCGCATGAGGCAGTCGCATCAGGACCTGTCGTGGTATTGATTTTCCGGTATTGATGTCCGCGCGTTTGTCTCGCTGGGCACGGAAAGCCGCTACCGTCCCTTTTGGTTTTGCTTTAAACCACCCGCCGCCGGCGGCGGAGCAGGGCCACGCCGCCGAGGCCGGCCAGCGCCAGGCTGCTGGGTTCGGGCACAACAAAGCCGGTGCCGGAAAGTTCAAAGACCGTGCCGACGTTGCTCGACCCGCCAAGTTCCGTCGTCCCGTACAGGTTGCCCGAGCCATCGGCGATCAGGCCGGCATAGGGATACGCCCCGTTGGTGCCGTTGAACGTCGCCAGCGTGCTGAGCGTGTTGCTGCCGGCGGCGATCTTGAAGACCGTGCCGCCGCCGCTCGACCCGCCAAAATACGTCGTCCCGTACAGGTTGCCCGAGCCATCGGCGATCAGGCCGGCGAGAGGACCCGCCCCGTTGGTGTTGTTGAACGTCGCCAGCGTGCTGAGCGTGTTGCTGCCGGCGGCGATCTTGAAGACCGTGCCGTAGCCACTCCCCCCATAATACGTCGTTCCGTACAGGTTGCCCGAGCCATCGGCGATCAGGCCGGCGTAGGGATTCGCCCCGTTGGTGCTGTTGAACGTCGCCAGCGTGCTGAGCGTGTTGCTGCCGGCGGCGATCTTGAAGACCGTGCCGTAGCCACTCCCCCCATAATACGTCGTTCCGTACAGGTTGCCCGAGCCATCGGCGATCAG
>JBBRQG010000015.1:0-86408 GCA_038226785.1 Tepidisphaerales bacterium
AGGCGGTCAACTTAGCACTTTTGCTTCGACCGCGATGGCGTTAGAGCCACCACGATCTAGTTGACATCGTTTACGGCCAGGACTACCGGGGTATCTAATCCCGTTTGCTCCCCTGGCTTTCGTGTCTCAGCGTCAGTACATCCCCAGCAACCTGTTTTCACCATTGGCGTTCCAAATGATATCTACGCATTTCACCGCTCCACCATTTGTTCCGGTTGCCCCTGAATGACTCAAGACTCGCAGTATACCAAGCAGTTCCACGGTTGAGCCGTGGGATTTCACAAGGTACTTACGAACCCGCCTACACACGCTTTAAGCCCAGTGATTCCGCCTAACGCTCGGCACCTCTGTCTTACCGCGGCTGCTGGCACAGAGTTAGCCGTGCCTTCCTCTGGGGTAGATCAGAACTTTCTTTCCCCTGACAGTGGTTTACATTCCGAAGAACTTCGTCCCACACGCGGCGTCGCTCCGTCACAGTTTCCTGCATTGCGGAAGATTCGTTACTGCAGCCCCCCGTAGGAGTCTGGGCAGTGTCTCAGTCCCAATGTGACCGGTAAACCTCTCAGCCCGGTTATGCGTCGTCGCCTTGGTAGGCCGTTACCCTACCAACTAGCTGATACAAAATAGTCCGCTCCCAAACCAGTGAACCTTTGAGCACAGAACCATGCGGTTCCGTGATATCATCTGGTATTACCTAACCTTTCGGCTAGCTATCCCAGAGTTCAGGGCACGTTAACTATTCATTACTCACCCGTCCGCCACTGATGTATTGCTACATCCGTTCGACTTGCATGTCTTAGCCACGCCGCCAGCGTTCAGGCTGAGCCAGGATCAAACTCTTCAATTTTTTTCTTGGTACCTCACCATCCTCCAGCCTGACTTGCGTCAGGGCTTACAGTTTCTAGTGAGGCATTAATCCTCGAAATGAGTTTGTCCACCTGCCGGGTCAAGACTGACCCGACAAGCTGTTACTGCCTTCCAGTCGGCTACGATTGGAAGGTCAGGTGGCAAATAGTAAGAATAACCAAACCATTCACCACAATTCGCAAAGGCTCAAACATCTCTATCTGGCGCCCAACCCCCGCGAAGAGGTTGGGATTACTCAAAATCAATCTTAAGGAAGATCACTTTTGCGTGCACCGCGAAAGATGCTTGAACCCACTCACTACTTCCATGCCTTGCGGCACTTGGCAATGAGGTTTGCCACCCTTGCGGGTGGCGAGATCTTATGTCGCTGCACCGATGTACACACCGGCCAGCGACTCACATCCTCGCGGCTGCTCGACTATCCACTTGTCAAAGATCACCGATGCGTCGGGGTCAACATCAACCTTTTCGTGTCGGCCTCAGTCGTTACCAACTGGGGGACGGAGAAGATAGCATGCCTGTTGTGGTTGTCAAACCCCTTAGCACTCTCCTCGAGGGCTCAAACCAGCTGTATTTTTCCTAACCTCTTGTAAACACTGGCCCTATACATTTTGATTTTGTTACCTCGGAATCCCTTTTACCCCCCCCAACGGCACCATTCGCCCATCTTGACCCCTTTCCCGTGGCCATTGTGCCCCGTGACTTTGTGTTTGTTTTAGCAGATTGTTGGCAGGTTGCCGATAAAAACACATTGAATAAGTCTGTCCGTCGGTGGAGGCAACTAGGAATTTGGCCCGGGACCCGGTTACTCTCATCAGGGATCACTATTAGATAGCAAACTTAGAATAATTTCATGAATCAGTACCTCCGAATCAAAGAGAACAACGCGGCCCAACGGATTTTTGATCTTGTGGCCGACAAGTACATTCTGGGCAGGCAGGCAGATTGCACGATCGTGCTGGCCGATCCGCTGGCCAGCCGGAACCATTGTTCGATCGAGAGGAGCGGGTCGAGCTTGGTCTTGCGGGATCTCGGTTCGAGAAATGGGACGCTGGTCAATGGACGGCGGGTTGAAGAGACCCGATTGAAAAGCGGGGACATTATCCGGATCGCCGGGGTCGAGTTGACGTTCGTGGAGGAGTCCGAGGCTTCCAGCGATTCTGAGCAGGATGCGGATGACGGGGTGGAGGGAACAATGGACGTTCTGACGGAAGACGACCTCTTGGGCGCGTTTGATGCGCCGATAAGTGCTCCCACGCCAATGGCGATTCCCAGCGACCCCGAAGTGGCCCTGCAGCAACTGGTTGATTCGCTGCCCGACAAATCACTGGCGGAGGCGGATGTCACTTTTCTGAACTCGCGTGCCCAGCCGATGCACAACGACCGTTCGGCCGGCCGCAAGGGAAAGAGGGACGCCGTTGAGCTGTTTCGTCTGACGCTGCTGGCGTGTGTCCGTTCGCACGCGACGGACATTCACCTTGAGCCGCACCAAAACAACTATGGGCTGCGGCTGCGCGTGGACGGGTCGTTGGTGGATGTGGCGACGATGCCGTCGCAACTGGGCCAGAAGATATCGGCGTTGGTCAAAATTCTGGCGGATATCGACATTGCCCAGCGGAACTCGCTGCAGGAGGGACGTTTTTCCGCACGTGTGCCGTCGCGAAGGGCCGGGTCTACGGGAAAGCCGCGACGCATCGATTACCGCGTGAGTCTGGCCCCGGCGGTGTACGGTCAAAAACTGGTGATTCGAATTCTCGACGAAGAGAACGCACCGCTACTGCTGGGGGACCTGCACATGCCGCGTTGGATGCAGGAGGAGCTGTCGGAGCAGATGTCGCAGGATGCGGGGATGGTGCTTGTGAGCGGCCCGACGGGCTCGGGTAAGACGACGACGCTGTACTCGTTGCTGCGCAGCATCGACTCGGGCCAGCGGAACGTGATGACGATTGAAGACCCCGTGGAAATGCAGTTGGACCGGGTCACGCAAATGCCGGTGGATGACAGCCAAGGCAAGAGTTTCTCGACGATCTTGAGATCCGTGCTGCGGCAGGACCCGGACGTGATCATGCTCGGCGAAATTCGCGATGCGGAAACCGCGCGCACGGCCATGCAGGCGGCCAACACAGGGCACATGGTGTTATCGACGATCCACACGCGCGACACGCTGGGTACGATTTTCCGGCTGATAGATCTGGGCGTGGAGCCGTACATGATCAGTCAGGGGTTGAGCATTGTCGTGGCCCAGCGGTTGGTGCGGCAGCTCTGCCCGTTCTGTCGGCAGCGGGTTGAGATTACCGATCTGCAGAAGAATGTCATGGCGGGGTTCGGGTTTGATTGGAAGAACGTTCACGCGGCCTATGGGTGTCCGAAGTGTTTGGGCACGGGCCACGCCGGCCGCCGGGGCGTTTTTGAGCTGCTGCGATCCAATCAGCGGCTGAAGGATTGCATCCAGCGTTCGGTGACATCCACTGCGGAGTTGATGAAGGCGATGGAGGGGACGCAGTTTGTAACGCTCGCGAAGTCGGGATATCGGCTCGTTGCGGATGGGTCGGTGGGGTTTGAGGAAGTTCAGCGGATCGCGGAGAAGGAGACGGGGCGGGGCAACGACTGAAGCAGTCTGCGTCCAGCGGGAGTGGCAAAACCGGTGCAATTGCCGACTATCGAGATTGTGCGTGAATGAGTTAGGCTGTTAGCTCGGCAGTACGAGGTCTTGGCACACCCTGCGGTTGGGGGGGGGGCCGCCTGTAGCGGCTCAGGCAATTGAATGGGTGTCACAGAGCCAGTAGAGAGCGACAGCAGAGAACAAATGGGCATCACCGCAACCTGCCAATCCTGTAACCGCAAGTATGCGGCACCCGATTCGATGGCAGGCAAAACTGTGAAGTGCCGGACTTGCGGGGACATGATCCTGCTGCCGATGCCTGATGTAGAGGGCGAGCTCGGCTTTGAACCGGACGACGAGTTTTCTTCACCGCCTCGCTCGCTGGACGACACGCCTCCGGCGATGGAAGTTCCGGCCGCCACGATGAAAGACCCCTCGGCCGGATCGACGGCACAGGGGATTAAGGTTCCCAATGCGACCCGGCGCACGGCTCGGACGCAGGACCGTGCCCGAGATACGGGAATGGCGTTGCCGGAATCGGAATCGGCGACTGTCGTGACCTATACCCCGCCAGCCAGCCCGTGGACCGAGTGGTATCGACACCCCTACGCGTTGAAGATCGACTACTGGTTGCCGCGAGCGGTGGTCGTTTTGGGAGTGATCTGGCTTGCGATCAGCATGATCATGGCCAGCGACAACCTGCCGGTCTGGATGTTGATGAGTCGGCTGGGCGTGCTGGAGCTGTGTTATCTGGCACTGGTGTTTCCGTTGTCGCTGGTGGGGGTAAGGATTGGCAGCGGCATTTACGGTGAGGCGATGCCGCGCGATGCGGCATGGCGGGGGTTTGCGTCCTACATTCCGGCCTTGACCATATCGGTGGTGCTATGGAACGCCGGTGGCGGCACGACGCCTGCGCTGGTCATGGGCGCGTTTCTGGGGCTGGCGATTTCGGCGGCCGTGGTGATGGTGCTTTTTCGGCTGGAGCCGGAAAAGATTCTGGTGGTGGCGGCGTGCGGCAGCGGGGGATTTGTGCTTGGCGGCCTGGGTGCATGCCTGCTGGTTTACGGGTTGAATTTTCTGACGATTTACGGATTGTCACAGTCGAAAAACGTTCGGGTTCCCCCGCCAGCCAGCCCGTTCTGGCCGGGGCTCGCGTGGGACGTGAAGGCCGAAAATATGGCGCCGACAGTTGCGCGGCCGGGCGGCGCGTCGTCGGCGAGGCCAACCGCCACTAAGCCAGTAAGTCCGATCGTGGAGCCGGTGGCTCTTGATCCGGGGATTCTGGGGCTGACCAACTCCAAGCTGGTGGACCGGATTGATGCCACTGGGCCCAAGGGAAATTTCGAGAGAGTGTTACGACCTGCAACGCCGAGTGATTTCGCTGTGGTGATTCGCAAGGGTGAGTCCAATACGACGGCGGTTGATCGCTACGACGCCAAGACCTGGACCCTGATGGGGTCAACAACGATTGGTGAACCGCCGGCGGTGGACGGTATTGAGCAGGCTTTTGCCCTCAGCCCTGATGGAAAGCGGCTGGCGCGTGTTGCCAAGTTTCCGCGGGATTCGATACAGGTCTGGTCGTACGAGGAGAAGCGGGTCGAGCCGCTGATTCCCATCGAGAAGGATGACGGACCGGCGGTGATTGTCGGGTTCGCGGCGGACCGTAGGCTGGTGGTGCTGCTGAACGGAGCAACTCCGAAGCTGCGCTGGATCGACCTTGGGGATCGAAGTCGATCCAGCGATGTGGTTCTTGCGGCACCGCCGTTTGCCAAGGGATTTGCAGTGGCACTTGACCCGACCAGCCTGCGGGTCGCGGTGGCTTGTGCGGTCGATGGCAAAAGCGTGATTCTGATCTATGAACCGAATCCGGTGACCATCGCCGGGGCGACGGACGGCCCACGGCGGTTGGACGTCACGTCCATGGGCGATGCCGGCATCGCGCCTGTGGGACTTGCGTTTTCGAATGATGGCCGTCAGATCGCGGCGTATTACGAGAATGGCGGCGCGGCATATCTTGCGACCTTTGACACCGACAAGGCCAATGGGGTTGCGACAGCGCAAAACGAATGCATTTTCGAGCACGCCCCGGTGCCAGCGCGGCGCGACCGGGTGTTTCGCGGCAGTGCTCTGACGTGGTTTCCGGCCCGTAATTCGTGGCTTTTGTACGGAGACGCCGTGATTGAGAACGTGCCGGGTGGTCGAGTGGTGGGGAATCTGGCGATTCCGGGTGTCACGGCACAGCGGCTGGTCGCTGATGACTGTGTTGAACTTGTGACGGATGTTTCAGAAAAGCGGCAAGTCATCCGGGTGCGGATGCATTGATCGTGCGAGTACCCGCGACACAGTTACCGTCCTAGTCAAAGCAGAATTGCTGCGGCCGGTATAGGGTATTGCTTCATGGATCTGCAAGACGGTGACCAACCAGACAGCCGCACCAGAGCGAGGAGGCGCGAAACCTTTGTCACACTGGTACTCGTGGCGGCGCTGTGCGTCATTGTGGCTGGCATTCTGGTGGGCGTCTGGATCATTTTAGATAAGCCATGGGCATCGCAAGGGGCAGGAGCGGCCGGGGGTGCGACTGCGGGCACGGCGGGCAGTGCGGGTGCCCAGTCGGCCATGCGTCCGCTGCCTCCGATGGGTCGTGACCCGAGTGTCCGACCGGTTGTGCCCGGCATGGCGTTGCCGTTGGACGAAACTGCGGGAAAGACGGCCGATGAAGCTGCGGCTGCCCCGGTCGCGCCGAAACAAACAAAGCCGCCTGCCGCCGGGCCCGCGCCGCTGGCACGACCTGTGACGCCTGCAGTACCGGAGGCACCCCATCCCACTCTGGTGGCGAGGGTTTCATCGGACAGGACTCTGGTCAACGACGCGAACGTGGAGGCCAGCATCCGCCGGGGCGTGGGCTTTCTGCTCGGGAAGGTGAAGGCGGGCAAGATTGAAAACATTGGCAACGACAGCGAAGGCGAAGGCAAACAGGCACTGATTGTCTATGCATTGCTTCAAGCCGGGATTTCGCTTCATGATGAGAACCTGCTGCCGACGGCCGAGCCGCTGGCTACGCTGATTACTCAGTTGAAGGCCTTCCCCATGGACGGGGACCGGGCAACGTATTCGCGGTCGCTGCGCATCGCCGCCTTGTGCTCACACAACCGGCCGGAAGACAGGGCCACCATTGAGGCCGACTTGAAGTGGACTCTGCGGGCCAGTGTGCAGGGAAGCTATGGGTACTCCATGCCGGAAGTGGGCAAGAAGGCTGAGAACTTCAGCTGGGATAACAGCAACAGCCAGTACGGGGCGCTGGGGGCGTGGGCCGCGCAGATCGCCGGGTACGAAATCCCCACCGGATACTGGGCGGAAGTGGCTACACACTGGCAGGACACGCAGGGGAAGGACGGGGGCTGGGGCTATCACAAGGATGACGAGCAGACCGCACAAATGACAGCTGCGGGTGTCAACATGATGTTCCTTTCGGCCGACCTGATGGGGGAAAATGTACTGGCCAAGCAGCACAGCCGTTCGGCGATGGTCACCACGATCGAACGCGGGTTGAGCTGGCTTGCCACCGAGCGCCGGGTGGCGGTGTTTACGGGGCATTTTGGTTACACGATGTACAGCGTGGAACGGGCGGGTCTCGCGTCGGGGCGGAAGTATTTTGGCGACGCGGACTGGTATCGTGAGCTGGCAAAGAGGGCGCTGGAGAGTCAGAGCGACAACGGCAGTTGGCCCGGCGGCGATGGTGAAATGGTCGATACGCCTTTTGCGATTCTGTTTCTCAGTCGCGGCCGGCCGCCTGTTTTGATGAGCAAACTGCGCTACACGGGGGACAATCCGCAGGTGAACTGGCAGCGGATGCCCCGGGACGCCGCCAATCTGGCCCACTACGCGACCAAGCAGACCGAGCGGCAGCTGAACTGGCAAGTGGTCGACGCCGACCGCGACTGGCAGAACTGGACGGATTCGCCCGTGCTGCTGATGACCGGTAACCGGCCGCCGGAACTGGATGAGGTCCTAGTCGCAAAGTTGAAGAGCTATTGTCTGGCGGGGGGCATGCTCTTCACGCACGCCGACGGTGGCAGCGACAAGATGGACGCCTTCGCCGCGGAACTGGCCGGACGCCTGACACCCCACGGCGCACTGGCAGACATTCCGGCCGGGCACCCTATTTACAATATCGGTCGCAACACCAAGGCCGACGACGGGACTTATCCGCATTTGCAGGGCTTGACGGTGGGCTCGCGGTTGTGGCTGGTGCACAGCCCGGATGACATCACCAACCGCTGGATCCGCAGGCCGGGTGTCTCCGTGCGACGTTACATGGATACGGGCCTGAACGTGGGGCTGTACGCGATCAGTCGCGTCACGCTGCGCAACCGGATCGACACGCCTTACATCAGTCGCCCGGCGGCTGAGCCATCTGGCACGGCCACGGTCGTCAGGGTCGTTCACAGCGGCGAATGGGACCCCGAGCCGATGGCTTGGCGCAACTTCAGCAACCAGTGGCAGACCAACACCGGGCTGGCGGTGAAGACCACGGACACGGCCCACACTCCGGACCTGAACCCCACGCAGGTGCAACTGGCCCACCTGACCAGCCACTCGGCGTTCACGCTTGCCCCGGACGAGGCCGCCCGGCTCAAGGGCTATGTGGAGGCCGGAGGCGTGCTGCTGGCGGACGTCACCGGCGGCGACGAGGCGGTTGCCGCCGACGTCAAGGCGGCGGCGGCGACCGTGGCCGGGCAGCAACTGACCGAACTTCAGCCGGGGCACCCGGCGCTGAAGGGGCAGTTCAATGGGATGAGCGATTGGGTCAATCCGGCGGTGACGCCGTTCGCCAGCGACATGGGCCGGCGGAAAGTGCACCTTTACGGGGCCAAGGTCGGCAAGGGATGGGTGATCTACTCGCCGCTGGACCTAACCACGGGACTGCTAGGCACCACGCCCTGGAATGTGGCGGGCGTGCGGTACGACAACGCGCGCAGCCTCGCTGCCAACCTGTTGATCTGGCAATCGGCCGGGTGCCCATAGGGGCCCTGCTGTCCGCGTTGGCCTATTTGTGTCGCTGACGCTTGGTCCGTTTGCTGACGCCCGCGGACTTCCGCGTCGTGCGGTCGGAGGCGGCGCCGCCGCGCAGGTTGGCCTTCATCTTGGGCGCCCGGACGGGCTTGGCACCGGGACGGAGGCTCTTGGCCTGCACGCTGCGCTTGGAGGGCTTGGCGGTGCGGAAGGTCTTTTTCTTGTTCGGCGCGGCGTCGCTTTCGCCGATCAGTTCGCCGCCGGGAAGCGTGCCGAACTCGGCCTCTTCGCCCCGGCCCGCCTTCTCGCGGCGTGCGGCCTGTCCTTCGGCGGCGGCCTTCCCGCGAAGGGTCAGCTTGATGGGCACTTCGCCGTAGGGGAGCAGCTCGCGGAAGCGGTTCAGCATGAACCGCTGATAGACCACGTCCAGATAATCGGGGTTGTTGACGAACAGGACGATGTGCGGCGGATGGACGTCGGCCTGTGTTGCGTAATAGACCTTGGCCCGGCGTCCCTGAGGGGTGCTGGGGAACTTTTCCTCGAAGACCTGCTTCACAGCCGCGTTCAGGCGGCCGGTGCCCACGCGCAGGCCCGCCTGCGCGAAGAGGTGCTGGGCCAGATCGACGACCACCTGCACGTTGCGGCCGTCCTTGGCGGTGATGAAGGCGATGGGGGCGTAATCGACGTGACGCAGCTCGTGGCCGAGGTATTCGCGGTACTTCTCCATCATCGCCCGGTCGTCGACGTCTTCACCGGCGTCGGCGGCTTGCTTGCGCAGCTCCTCGCGGGCCAGATCCCACTTGTTGACGACAAGGATCACGGGCTTGTACTGGTCGTGGACGTATTCGGCGAGCTTCTTGTCGGGCTCGCTGACGTCGGCGGTGGCGTCCAGCAGCAGCAGCACGACGCCCGCGCGGCGGATCGAGCGCTGGGCGCGGTGGAAGCTGTAGAACTGGATGTCGTCGGTGACCATGTGGCGCTTCTTGCGCACGCCCGCGGTGTCGATCACGACGATGGTCTTGCTCTCTTTTTCGAACCGGACGTCGACACTGTCGCGCGTGGTGCCGGGCACCTCAGAGACGATGACCCGGTCCCCTTCGCCTTCGTAGAGTTTGGCAATCGAGTTGACCAGTGTGCTCTTGCCCGCGTTGCGCTTGCCGACGATGGCCATGAGCATCTCGGGCTCGGGCATCTCCTTGGGGGCCTTCTTGAGATCAATGCGCTTGCCGATCTCTTTAAAAATCAGTTCCAGATTCCGGTCGCGCAGCGCGGAGATCGCCAGCGGCGTGCCGAGGCCCAGCCGTGCGAAGTCGGCGGCGTTGGCCTCCTGCTGCTCGCTGTCGGCCTTGTTGGCGAGCATGACCGTGTTGATCCCCTTGGCCCTCAGGAGGTTGGCCATCTCCAAGTCGCCGCCGGTCAGGCCCGATTGTGAATCGACCAGGAACAGCACGAGGTCGGCGCGGCTGATGGCGATCTCGATCTGGTGGCGGATGTGCTCGGTGAGGCCGTCGGGGTCGATGAACCCGTAACCGCCGGTGTCCATCAGTTCGATCCAGCGCAGATCAGGGCGCGACGGCGGGCCGCTGGGGATCTGGAGATGATAAGTGACCCGGTCGCGCGTGACGCCGGGCATGTCCTGCACGATGGAGACGCGCTTGTTCGCCAGTGCATTCAAGAGACTGGACTTGCCCACATTCGGGCGGCCGACGATCGCAACAACCGGAACCTTGTTCATTGGACGGGGGATGTTACGCGAAAACCGCTGCTGCCATGTGAGGGGACCGGGGATCCAGTCAGGGGAACCACAGATGGACACAGATGAACACAGATGGAGGCTGTTTTCGTGGGGGACGGCGTTGCAGGAGGATGGGGCGCTGCAGGGAGGGAGGTAGGGGGGCGTGATGGCGTTTGCGGGGCGTCAGGGGGGATTTGATCTATTTTTGTGGTGTCAGGACGGGTTTGAGACGCATTTAAAGCTCTTCACGGTGCAGAAGGAACTCTTCCTGATGCAGAAGAAATCATTTCGTTTGCAGAACAAACTCTTCCGTATGCAGAAGAAACTCTTCCGTATGCACAAGGAATCATTTGTTCTGCACCCTGAACGACGCCGACGTTGACCTTCTGAACCGCACAAGCACGCCAACGACCGCAGGGAACAACAAAACCCACGGATGGCCTCCCCGGAATCAAGTCCGATTCCCAAGCCCCATAACCAAGCGCCCACCCTCCACCTTTCCCCCTCCCTCAAAATCCACAACCCCCACGCCGACTGAACGAACACCGCACCCCCGCACCCCATCCCTCTTATCTGTGTTCATCTGTGTTCATCTGTGGTTCCCACTCTTCTCTTCTCAATGAACGCAACACCATCCCAGTTTCCACACCCACACCCTTCCCCTCACACCGCACCGCGCGAGGTTCACTTTGAAGGATGAACGAAGTCGCGCACGGCGTTGCTCAGGGCCTCGTGGCTCTTGGGGTAGTGATACATCATGTGCCCGCCGTCGAGTTTGATGAAGCTGATGTTCTTTCGCGACTCAGCGGGGATGTTTAACCGGTTGATCGTGTACTGGGCGGCGAAGTAGGGCGTGGCGAGGTCTTCGGTGCCGCCGAAGATCAGGACCCGGAGGGAGGGTTGTTTGGTCATCGCATCGGCCAGCGACTGGGCGACGTCAATGTAGCCGCGGCCGCCGAAACCGGCTTCGCCCCAGTTCCAGTTGACGCCCGCGAGGACTTCGTATTTTTGTTCAAACGTGTACTCGAGGAACTGGCCGAGCACGCGGTTGACGGCACTGGTGTAGGCCCAGAGGTAGGGGCTGTAGCTGGGGTCGAAGTTGGGGGTGTCGCCGCCGGGGTCGGCGTTGGGGCCGGTGAGACCGGCGTCGTAGCGGCCGATGACTTTGCGATCGTCCTGCAGCAGGAGCTTCATGAAGCGGGCCGGGTCGACGCGGACGCTGTTGCGGAGCACATCGACCTCGGCCAGACCGGTGAGGCGGGCGTAGGTTTTGGCGGCGGCGGCGAGGGCTTCGGGCGTGGCGGACTTGCCGAGCGCGTACAGGGGCGGCAGGACGGTGGTGGCGAAGGCTTCGGCCTCGGCGAGGGCTTTGGCCTTGTCGGCCATCAGTTCGGGGGGGAGCTTTTTGTGCCGGAAGGCGGCGGCGGTGTAGCTGGGGAAGAAGAGGGTGTAGGGGACGTCGTTGTTGGCCTCCGGGCGGAGGGTGGTGAAATCGAGCACGGTGCTGATGAGGACGATGCCGTTGAGCGCGATGCCCTGACGCTCGAGCAGGTGACTGCTGAGGGCGGCGGCGCGGGTCGTGCCGTAGCTTTCGCCGGCGAGATACTTGGGGCTGGCCCAGCGGTGATTGGTGGTGAGCCAGAGTCGGATGAACTCGGCGACACTCGAGACGTCACCGGCGACGCTGTGGAACTGTGCGGGGTCGATCCCGTCGGCGGCGCGCGAGAGACCCGTGCCGACGGGGTCGATGAAGACCAGATCGGTATCGGTGAGCCAGGTGTCGGGATTCGGCTCGATATCACCCGGCGGCGGGACGGGCAGCCCGTCGTCGTGCAGGGCGACTTTCTCGGGGCCCGCGCAGCCGAGGTGCAACCAGACACTGCTGGAGCCGGGGCCGCCGTTGAAGACGAACGTGACCGGACGGACGGCGAGGTCGGCGTCGGTGAGGCCGGACTTGGTGTAGGTGGTGTGGAAGACGCGGGCGGTGACCTTGCCGGCGGGGTCCTTGAGAATGATGTAACCGGGACGGGCATCATAAGAGAGGTCGGCCGCGGCGACTTTTAATGTGTGGTGGGTGACCTTGCCCAGATCAGCGGTGGCGGGCTGGGTGGAAGGAAAGGGGTCGGTGGTGGGGCCCGCAGCCGGGGAGAGGGCGGGGTGGATCCAGAGGAACAAAAGAGCGAGGCCCGTTGTCAGTCGCGTTTGCATACGCGTATGACAACGGGCCCGGCACTGCGGTGCAAGTTTCCGGAGGCAAAGGCGGACGAATCAGCCCGCTTCGGCGCGTTCGAACTCGCTGCTGCGGTCGGAGAGGGAATCCTGAAGACGCTTGAGGATGGAGGTGTGCATCTGGCTGACGCGGCTTTCAGAGAGGTCGAGCGTCAGGCCGATTTCTTTCATGGTCATCTCTTCGAAGTAATAGAGGATGACGATGAGGCGCTCGGCGCGGGTCAGGCCGCGGGTGACGAGCTCGCGCAGGTTCTTCCGCTGGATATCGCGAAGCGGGTTGGTTCCGTCGGGGTCGGCCAGAACGTCGATGCGGGCGACGTCGCGATTGGAGTCGGTCTCGTAGCACTTGCCGTCGAGGGAGGTCATGTTCATGGCGGATGAATCGCGCTTCATCTTGCCGAACTCCTCGTCGTTGACGCCGAGGAGGCCGACGAGCTCTTCATCGGAGGGCGGGCGGCCGTTGGTCATCTCGAACGACTGCACGGCCGAGTTGTACTTGTGACCGCGCGAGCGGGTCAGGCGGGGGATCCAGTCGGTGGCACGGAGCCAGTCGAGGATCGAGCCGCGGATGCGCGGGGCGCAATACGTCTCGAACTTGACCTTCCACTTGAGGTCGAAGGAGTCGATGGCGTTCATCAGGCCGAAGACGCCTTCGCTCATCAAGTCGTCCAGCGGCACTTCGCTGGGGAGCTTGACGTGAATGCGCTCAGCGTTGTACTTGACCAGGTGCAAGTACTTTTCGATGAGAAAGTTGCGGGTGAGGTCGTTCGGCTTTTTGCTGAACGATTCCCACACCTTATTAATTTCGGTCTCCGACAAACGCTTGCGGTCTGCGTCGGTCAGCTTATCGGCCAAAACTTCGGCGCTGCGTGGCACCACGATCTTTTTCACTGCCATCGGTGTCCTCCCGGTCCGTCCTCGGGACATTCGGCTACACCACCAAAACCACTTCACTGCCCACACGTTTTTCACCCGGAGGATCCGTCCTCCAGCGGCGAACTTCGTGTTGAACTCGGGCAGATCAGCCGGACTTCGGCGGCGAGTTCTTTAACTTCGTCTCTTCTACCTTCAAGTGATCCTTCAATGCAACATCAAAAAGTGCTCCAACGATCAATCCGACAAAAAAAGTGACGGTCATCGCCCCGGTCGCCCGCAGCACGGTCGTGCGAAAGGAGTTCTCAAGCTCGAGCCCGATGACCAGACAAAAGGCGAACGTGATCAGGGCGAAGATGGCGGCGATGCGTGTTGCCATAAACCCCTCCCTCCCTACTTACGCAGCCAACCACTCATCCGCCTGAAAAAGCCGGATGACTCGGCGGGCTGAAGACCCTCTTCGAGCCTTGCCGCCAGCCGCCCCACGGCAGCCGCAGCCTGACACCTGGGGGCCGATAACATGAACGGAACACGCTGCCGCACGGCCTTCTGGACGGCCTCATCCCACGGGATATAGCCGGCATCAAAGACATTGATGCCGAGAAACTGACGCGCAACTTTTGCCACACGTGCGTAAACAGCCTGCCCTTCGATGGCATCCGCCGTTTGATTCACCAGCAGACTCAGACGGCGCACGCCGGGCGCGCGGTTGATCATCTTGATCAGTGCGTAGGCATCGGTGACGGCCGTGGGTTCGGGCGTGGTCACGACGAGCACCTGATCGGCGTGGTGGGCGAATGTCAGCACGTTCTGGCTGATACCGGCACCCGTGTCGATCAGTATGTAATCAGCATCACTTTCGATCGAGGCCAGGCCGTCGAGTACGCGCTGGCGGTCGGCGTCTTCGAGGTCGGCCATGCGGGCCATTCCGCTGGCGCCGCTGATGAGTTTGAAGCCGCCGGGGGCATTCAGGATGACATCTGCTAACTCGCGGCGACGGGTGACGACGTGGCTGAGGTTGAGCGGGGCGTCGACATTGCAAAGCACATCAATGTTGGCCAGACCCATATCGGCGTCGAGCAGAACGACCTTGCGCCCAGCCGAAGAGAGCCGTATGGCCAGATTCACGGCGACATTGCTCTTACCCACCCCGCCTTTGCCACTGGCAATGGCGACGACGTTGGCCCGGCGGATGTCGCTGCGCCCGCTGGCGGCGCCATCGCGCACCAGTGCGCGCAGTGAACTGGCCTGATCCATCATGACGTTCATGCCGCACCACCCATCATGGCGGCTGCGCGAGCGGCGGGAACGGAAGGCTGGCCGGAAAGCGAGGCGAAAGCGGCTTCCACAATGCGGCGGGCGAGTACGCCCGAGGCCGCCAGCTCGATATGATCGGGGACATCCTGCCCGGTGGTCAGGTAACTGATCGGCCGACCCAATTTTGCCAGCAGGCCAAATAGTTGACCCAGCGTCGGCGACTCATCGGTCTTGGTCAGGATCAGCCGGTTGAATGGAATGCTGTTGAAGCGATCAATGGCGAAACCCAGACACGACTGGCTGGAGGTGCTGGAGAGGACCAGATGGGTCTCATCGGGCCGTGCGGCTTCCTGAAAGCGTGCGAGTTCGCTGATCTGCATCGCATCTGAAGGGCTGCGGCCGGCGGAATCGATCAGCACGTAATCCATGTGTGACAGGGCAGCAACGGCCTGGACCAGATCGGCCGGGGTACTCACGACCTTCAACGGGGCCGAGAGGATTTCGGCGTAGCGTCGCAGTTGATCGACCGCCGCGATGCGATAGGTGTCCATGGTGATCAGGCCGACGCTCTGGTGGTCGTGCAACTTCACCCGGGCGGCCAGCTTTGCAATCGTCGTTGTCTTGCCGACACCGGTCGGGCCGATCAGTGAAACGACGTGAGGACCCTTGGTCTTTACCCGGCGGATAGGACCGGCCACCGCAAGCAGCTTCTCGGCCGCGGCCACGAGTCGGGGCAGGACGGCCAGCGGGCTGGACCATTGTTCCGGTCGAAGCCCCGCCCGGACCTGCTGCAAAAGTTGAATGGCAATCGCGATGTCAACCTGCTGGCCAAGCAATGCACGGTGATAGCCGATCATTTCCGGTGGAAGGGGGACAGCGGCGGAAATAACGTCCTGCTGCAGGCCCATGACGGACCGGCGGAGCGATTCCATTTCACCGGTCAGAGTCTTGACGACCGCAGCCACGCCGAGCGGCGTCTCTAGAACATCGGCATGCGACCTGTTAGCGGCAGGGGGTGCACCGGTCGCCACTTGCGGCTTGTTCTGGGGCGCGGGGGTCTTCGTTGCGGGCTTCGCGGGCGCAGCAGTGGGAGTTGGAGCGGCACGGCGAGCGGTCACTTCGATGAGCGATGTCTTGCGCAGGCCGAGCCACATGCGGCGTTGCAGAACACGGGTGCTAAGGATGACGGCATCGCGACCGAGCCGCTGTTTAATTTGGGCCGCGGCATCAGACATTGTCGGGGCCGTAAATGTTTCGACGTGCATGAAACGCCCACCCGCTACCACTCAACTCTTACTTCCCTGCATCGCCCGGCATCCGTGACGGGCAATCACTTCTCATCCACAGTTTCAATCTCTCCGTCTCACGCCGCAATACTGATCATCGCTACCGAGTTCATGTTCACTCCACTCACTGCCTCGTTGTACGACATCACAGCCACATCTGGAAGTGCTGGCTCAATCATTTTTCGAAAAGCGGACCGAATTTGTGGCGAGCACAAAATAACCGGCGGCCGACCTGTCGCCGGACTGAGGCCGATGCGGTCAATCTCTTCGCCAGCCTTGCGCACAATCGCCTGCTGCATTTTGGGGGTCATGGTGTTGTTGGTGCCGCGTTCAGTTCTTTCGAGGTGCTGCAAAAGCACGTCTTCAAGGGCGGGATCGAGCGTCAGGCATGTGATCGTGCCGCGGTCATCGGCCTGCTGCTTGCAGATGGAGCGGGCCAGAGCGTTTCGCGCGTATTCCACCAATACTTCCGTATCTTTGGTCCGGGCAGCGTAGTCGCCGACGGTCTCGATGATCGTCTCAAGGTCGCGAATGGGGACACGCTCGCGCAGAAGGCCTTGCAAGACTTTTTGCAGTTCTCCGGGCTTGACAAGGGTGGGAATGACCTCTTCGACGACGGCCGGGGCTTTCTGCTTCAAGTTGTCGATCAGGTTCTTGGTCTCCTGACGGGTCAAAAGCTCGTGGGCGTGCGTACGGACGATCTCTGCCAGATGGGTAATCAGCACGGCCGGGGCCTCGACCGTGGTGTAATTCAGCTGTTCTGCCATTTCCTTCTGCGAGCCTGTCACCCAGTAGGCCACGTTGCCAAAGGTCGGGTCCCGCGTTGCAGAGGTTCCGGGAATCGGGCTGGAGACCATGGCATTGGTGATGGCCAGGTACTGCTCTGGAAAGCTTTCGCCCCGCGCGACGACCTGCCCGCGAATCTTGATGACGTAGTCGTTCATATCCAGCTCGGCGTTGTCGCGAATGCGCACCGGCGGGAAAATCAGACCCAGTTCGGCGGCCAGTTCGCGACGAATCCGGCTGATACGCCCCGTGAGATCGCCGCCGCGATTGGGGTCCACGAGCCGCACCAGCCCGTTGCCGACTTCGATCTCGAGTGCATCAAGCTCCAACGCTTTTTCAGCCCGCTCTGGTTCCTTTTTCAGGACGTCTTGGGCTTTCTTTGTGCTGGCCGCAGCAGCCGTCTCCTTCTGGCTGCGAGACAGCGTGTACGCCAGGCCGCCGCAGCAACCAGCCATGACCAGCAGAGGCACAAGGGGCAGGCCGGTCAGGGTCATGGCACCTAAAAAGGTGGCTGCAATGGCCATGGCCTTGGGCTTGCTGGCGAGCTGCTGAAAGATGTCGTCGCCGAGATCAGATTTGGACGAACTGCGGGTGACGATCAGGCCAGCGGCAAGCGACACGATGAAAGCCGGAATCTGCGAGACCAGACCGTCGCCGATCGTCAAAGTTGTATAAAGTTTCAGGGTCTCAGGGATTTGCCAACCGTTTTGAACCATGCCCACGAAAATGCCGCCAACGATGTTGACCACGGTGATGACCACCGCGGCAATGGCGTCACCGCGAACGAACTTGCTCGCACCGTCCATCGCACCGTAAAAGTCCGACTCCTGCTGGACTTCGGCTCGGCGTTTACGGGCTTCATCTTCCTTGATCAGGCCGGCATTCAACTCGGCTTCAATGGCCATCTGCTTGCCGGGCATGCCGTCAAGACTGAAACGTGCCGCCACTTCACTGATTCGGCCGCCGCCCTTGGTGATGACCACGAACTGGATCACGAAGATGATCAGGAAGATGATGATACCCACGGTCAGCGAGCCACCGGTCACGAACGCGGCAAAAGTCCGGACGACCTCGCCAGCGGCGTGCAGTGCCGCTTCTGGCGATTTCCCCCCGTCACCGGCAGTGAGAATCAATCGGGTCGTGGCAACGTTGAGCACCAGGCGAAACAGAGTGACAGCCAGCAGCACCGATGGAAGGACCGCAAACTCCAGTGGACTTTTCACGTAGATTGTCGTCACCAGGATGATGACTGACATCGTGAGGTTGACCACCAGTAAAAGGTCCAGCACCTGAGCCGGTAATGGCACAAGGATCACCATCATCAACATGATGAGCGCGACCGGGAAAATCAGGCCGCGGTTCTCTGCGATTCGCGCGTAAATCGGATTTTGTGCCAGCGTTGCCATGAAAGTTTAAGCAGCCTTCCTGAGTCTGCCGGTCAGTTCGTACACATAGGCCAGAATCTCGGCCACCGTGGCGTAAAACTCCTCCGGAATCTCCTGCCCGACTTCGATGCTTCGATACAACGCCCGGGCCAACGGCTTGCGTTCGATGATGGGAATGCCGTGTTCCACGGCGATGCGGCGAATCTCGGCCGCCAGCACGCCCCGACCCTTGGCGATCACACGCGGCGCCCGCATGCTGGTCGCATCGTATTTGATGGCAATCGCGTACTCGGTGGGGTTGGTGACGACGACGTCGGCGGTCGGCACGTCCTGACGGGCTTTGTCCTTCAACATCTTGGCGGCGAACTGCCGGCGGCGCATCTTGATCATGGGGTCGCCGTCCATCGACCGCATCTCGTCTTTGACCTCTTGCTTGGTCATTTTGAGCTGCTTTTCCAGACGATATCTCTGCCACGCGTAGTCCAGAATGGCCAGAATCAGCAGAGCCACGGCAATGCGAATGCCGACATCCAGCACCAGCATGCCACCGAGCTGCCACGCCTGAACCTGATCCAGCATCGTGATCGCCATCACCTGCTGTAGCCGCCCGTGCACCGCCGAATATCCCACCAGCCCCACGATGGTCATCTTGACCAGATTGAACGCCGTCTGCACGGCAGTCGCAGGGGCACCAAAAATCCGCTTGGCGCCCTTGATCGGCGACAGCGACTCCAACTTCGGCATGAGACGATTGGGCTTGAACTCGAATCCGACCTGCAGCCCGTTGATCAGTACGGCAATGACCATCAAGCCCAGCAATATCGGCACGAGCGGCCAAAGCCCAACGCCGAACCAGCGACCCGCCATCATCAGCGTCTCGCCCGCGCCTGTGTGGCCGACCTGCTGCGTCGATAGCGCCTGCTGCATGATGGCTTTGAGCGCCGTCGCCACGCTCCGCCCTTGCAGTTGGAGAAGCAGCAGAGAACACAACAGGAGTACCGCAGCCGACAGGTCGTTTGAACGTGCGATCTGCCCGTTTTCGCGGGCCTCCTGCCGCCTGCGCGGGGTCGGTGCTTCGGTCTTTTCAGAGTCCTGTTCCGCCATGGATTACACCACCCCCCACGCAAACGCCACGCCGCCCAGTTTGAGCGGAACCATTGCGATCGAACGTACGTGCCACAGACCGAGGCCCGATTGCAAAGCGCCCACCAGACTCTGCGCCATCGCATCACCGGTAATCACCAGCCCGCCAGCCAGAACGCATAGCCCGATCAGCGAACGCATCGACATGCCGGCAGACATCACGTTCATTTGCGGCATGGTCTTGCCGATAAAGCCCAACCCGACATCGACAATCAATAGTGTGGTTAACACCGGCCCCGACAGCCGCACGGCCAGAATGGTGGAGGCCATCAAAATCCCGACCAGGGTCTCCAGCACGCCGCCGAGATCGGGGCTTGTCAGTAACGGTACGATCCGGAACGACTCATTCAGTCCCATCAGCAGCGCGCGGTGGCCACCGACGCAGAGAAAAATGACCAGCATCAGCATGTAAAGCACATCGCCGATCACATTGCCAGCGGCTGAGAACTTCGGATCAAACACCTCACCCAGATTGAAGCCGAACTGCTGCCCGATCACCTCGCCCGCCCACTGCACACCCGCGAACAATATGTTGCAGCACATCCCCACCGCGATGCCGATCGCCAGTTCCCCGGCAATAGCCACTACGAGCGAACCCAAACTCGCCGGCCACACGATCGACGGCGCAACCGTCAGACAGATGCACCAACTGATCGCCACGGCCATCAGGGCCTTGACCCTCTTGGGAACCTGAGAGGCGGCAAATAGCGGTGCCGTGACGAATAGGCCGCCCACCCGAATGAGTACCGCGGCAAACGCCGGCACGAACGCCAGTGCCTGGTCTAGGTCGATGGGCTGGATGGAGGGGACCGGTGTCATGGCAACTTTTCAACCGAGGACGAATGTGCACTGTGGGGACGACTTTCGCGTCACGGCAGCGCGGTCGAAGCGAACACCGACGCCGTGTATTCCATCAGGTGCCTGCCGACCCAAGGAAGGAGGACCACCGTCACGGCGATCATCGCCACGATCTTTGGCACGAACGTCAGCGTCTGTTCCTGAATCTGTGTGAGCGCCTGGAGCAGCGAAACGATGATGCCCACCACCAGACCAATGAGCAGAATCGGCGCGCTGATCAGCAGCGTCATCAGCATCGCGTGGCGCACCATTTCCGTCGCATCTTCGATATTCATGGCATCGATCCTTCCTGAATCTCTGGCCAGTTACTCAACTCAGACAACCCGTGCACCCGGCGGCTTCAGCATCCTGCTTCGGCCCATCCGCGTGCCTACAACGTGAAACTTCCCATTAGACTCCCGGCGATCAACGTCCATCCGTCCACCAGCACAAAGAGCAACAGCTTGAACGGCAGTGAAATCATAGCCGGGGGCAACATCATCATGCCCATGCTGATCAGTACAGACGAAATCACCATGTCAATGATCAAGAACGGAAGGTAAATCTTGAACCCAATCAGAAACGCCGTCTTCAACTCCGACAGGATGAATCCGGGAATGAGTGAGGTCATCGGCACTGTCCGCCAGTCAGTCACTGGTGGCTGCTTGCTGAACTTCTGAAACAGGTCGACGTCCTGCGCATTGCCCCACTTTTGAATCTGCCCCGCCATGAACGCCCGCAGCGGAACCGTCCCACGCTCAACCAGATCAGCGGGCGTCATCTGGCTACCGGTCGCCAGATAAGGCTGAATCGCCTGTTCGTTCACACTTTTCAGCGTGGGTGACATGACCGCAAGCGTCATGAACAGTGCCAGGCCAATAAGAACCTGATTCGGCGGTAGCTGCTGCGTCCCCAGCGCCTGCCGCAATAGCGACAGCACGATGATCATCCGCGTAAAGCTGGTCATCATGAGCAAGATCGAGGGTGCGAGCCCCAGTACCGTCAGAACGAGGATGATCTCCATCGCACTCGACATGTTTTCACGGCTGGTCAACTGCGGCAGCCGCATACCGTTACTTGACACCCCGGTTTTGCCACTCGCCGTCGAGTCGGCCGTCAATGGCCGCACAACCGTCGGAGGCACAACTGCTCTGGTACCGGAATCCGGCGTGACCGTGAGGCCCGTCATCGCCTGCCCGGCGGCAGTAGGCACTGTCCAAGCGCCCAGCAGGGCAACGAAAGTAGTGAGCAGAAGCATCAAACGCTTGGAAGTCATAACGACACCTCCACCGCAGGCCGCAATCCCACCCCGATCGAGCGTGGCTCGTGGTCATCGGCCGTCCAACCCCGCCGAATCTCAGCCAACCGTCCGCTCAGGTTCGCCAGTTCAGAAAAGTCATCCGAATCAAGCGATCGCAGTCGGCGGCCTTGAGCTGCGTCAATCTGCGAATCCAGCAGGCCGATCCCGGCTTCGGCGTCTAGCAATGCCTGCCCGAAGGCCGGCTGCCCACCCATTGGCACTTCACCCAGCAGGCGCGAAACCTCCTCTGGATCCGTTATCTCAGCGAGCCGTGAGACCTGTCCATTGGAATCGGCCGCCAAAACCAACCGACGGCCGACCTGTATCAAGATCAACTGTTGCTTATGGCCCATCACGCTGCGTCCCACAACGCGCAAGGCCTGCGACCTTGCCCCGCGCGCACTCACACCCCACCAGCGGCCGGCACCAGCGCGAAACAACATCACCAACCCCACTACTGCAACCACGGCACCACCGACCCGTGTCCAATCCGGCATCGTCGCATTCATAGCCACGGGAAGCTCAGTCGGTTGTGTTGCCGCACGGCGGCTTTCGGCGGCTGTCCGATCCACCAGCGGGTCTACCGGAGCACCGGGCTGCTGCTCAAAGTTGACCACCGGAATCAGGACCGGCACATTCGCCGCTTGGACTGTGCTGGTCTCCGTCGTCGGCGCTACCATCGGCGCTATCGGGGCACTGACCGCCTGCCCAAACACCGGGTACGCATGCCAGACCGCAGCAGCCCATGCCACCCGACCCACTTGCGCCCATTTGCCACTCTTAACCACTGCTCGGCCCTCGACAAATCAGCCCACACCCTTCAGCCGCGACGCGCACTCCTGGCCGCGACTAGGCCGACTCTTCACGGGCCACAGCAATGATCTCATTTACGCGGACGCAGAAGTTATCGTTCAAAACCAGAACTTCGCCGCGTGCAACCAGACGGTCATTGACGAAAATATCCACCGGATCGCCGGCTGGCTTATCAAGTTCAACGACCGAACCTTCGGAAAGCTTCAGCACGTCTTCAACCAGCATGCGCGATCGACCGAGTTCGATTTTGACGTTCAAATCAACATCGCGAAGCAGATCGATGTTGCTAACCCCGCCGCCCATACCGGCAGTGAATGTCGGCAGGTCGATGGGGGTTACGTTCGCGGTTGGGCCGCCACCCCCTGTCGAGTCAGAGGTGTCGTCACTCCTGACCTGAGTGGCTTGCCGCAAAAGGTCATCAATTGCTGACTGGTTCTCCAACTCAGACCCGGCCGCGTCATCCGTGGCACCGGCCATCAAGTCGGATGCCGCATCAAGTGCAGCGGCAGGCCCAGCTCCTACTGCGCCGGGTGCAGACGACGAAGGCGCACTTCCGGCGGTTACGGCGTCAACCGTGGCAGCTCGAGGAACTGATTGATTTTGCGAGGCGGCCGCATCCTGCGACCCACCCGCTGGGGCTTCTTGCTCTGCCATGCCTCACCATCCTTGGCGAACGCTTGACTGACTATGGTCCTATAACTCTAACAGCACTCCCAGTATCACCTAGCGCGCGCGCCTGTCAACATTAATTTTCGCAGGCAAAATCTGCCGACTGTTTGGGGCGATACTCAATCCACCCGGAACGGGATGCAACGGGGAATCAATATCTCATCCACAATCTCGTCGCCAGCCAGCTCGTCCAACTGGTGCTTGATCTGCCGTCGCAGCGTTTCCAGCCCAGGCTCCGACCCCCCGCCCAGTTTCTCGGGGTCCGATTGTGCGATGATGGTCCGGATCCGGTCCTTGATCGTCGCCTCACGGTCGGCCAAAACTGCGCGAAGCTTGGCCTCGTTCTCGCCCTTGGTCACCGCGTAGACCGACACGTCGTATATGAATGTTTTGCCCGAAACTTTGTTGGGGGCTCGGAACTCAACCACGGCCAACTCCACCGCCTGATGCTTGCCCCGCTTAACTGCGGGCTTTTCGCCGGACTTCTCAGCGGATTCCTTGCCCTCTTTACCTTCCGCTTTGGCTGGAGGCTTCTCGGCCTTCTTTTCGCCGTGGGCTTCTTCTTTGGGTGCTGATTCCTTCTCGCCCTTGGATTCACCTTCGGCAGCCTTCGACTTTTCACCTTCACCAGCTGCCGCACCGGCTTCTTGTTCAGCTTCGGCGGACTCGGCCTTCACCAACTCGGCTGCCGCCGGGTGTGGCGCACCTCCGCCGAAAAACTTGAAGCCGGCAAAAAGTACCGCGCCCTCAATCACCATGACCCCACCTAACAGGACAGGCAGTTTGCCCAGCAGGCCAGCGATGCCGGCCTTCTTTTTACTTTTGTCATTACCAGCATCATCTGCTGTTTTTTCTGCATGATCGGCCATGTCGCTGTTGCCTCCGCGGACGGCAAAACGCCGCCCAAGCTATCCATGGCTTCGGCATTAACGGCATGCGACTAAAGGATTTACAGCCCATCACAGGGGCTTCACCCGGCAGATAACGGCTGCCGTACGGTCCGGGCGTATTCCACCGCCCGGCGGACCACTTCCGTTACCGACTCTTTGACCAGCAATTTGTCGCCAGTTTCCACACAAACCACCGTGTCCGGCGTGGCCTCGACGTACCGAATCTTATCGGCGTTGATGACCAGTACCTGTCCGTTGAGCCTAGTGACCTGAATCATAGGTAACCCTTCGTACACGGGCGCAAATCCAACGACCGCGCGCACCAGATGGCTCTATCGGTCAGATGACGGCCAAAGGGTTATCGGACCCTCGCAGTTATCGCTTGATGTTCAACAGCTCCTGAATCAACGCGTCGCTTGTGGTGATGACCCGGCTGGCCGCGCTGAACCCCGTCGAGGAGACGATTAGGTTCGTGAACTCGGTGCTCAGGTCAACGTTACTCTGTTCCAGAGCGCCCGATCGGATCGACCCCGCAGAGTTTGACAACGCCGAGCCGATAACCGCCGTTCCCGAGGCCGTGCTCGCGGCGTAGACATTGCCACCGTTATCAGTCAATCCCTCGGTATTTTTGAACGTCGCAACTGCGACCTGCCCAAACTTCCGGGTCAGGCTGTTGGTGAAAGTTCCAACGACAGAACCGTCGGCGTCAATATTGAACCCACTGAGCGTACCGATGGGGTAGCCGTCCTGGCTGTTCTGCTGCAAAACGGTGGCCGTATCCTTCAGCGACGTCAGCGTGCCGAAGTCCAGGGCGATTCCCTGCGGCGACTTGGCCCCGGTACCCGTCCGGCTGAGCGTCACGTTGTTGCCGGTCTGGGCCGTGAGCTTTCCATTGTTGTCGAACGTCAGCGTTCCGGTACCGATCACTGTATCTCCACCCACGTTGTCGGGGCTTGAGGCATAAAATCGCCAGGTCGTTCCAGTGGCCGTCTTAGACTCCAGCGTAACGTTGGCATAGATGTGCAGTTGGTTACCGAGCGAGTCAAAGGCCACGATCTGCGTATCCGTTGGAAGCGACTCGCCCGACGGGTTGGAAGCAATCGGCGGCGGCCCTGCGGTCGTCCCGTCCGCAAAACTCACGACACTGTTACTGCTGGAAAATGACAGGGCGTTGCCCTTGCCTGAGTTTCCTGTGATGACGATCTGGATCGCGTTGCCGACCGAGCCGGCCGACTTAATCGTCGTCCCCGGTGTGGGAATTCCGGCCGCTGGCGGTACGGTCGTATTGATCCCCAATGACCCTTGGTAAAAGCTGAGCAGGTCTCCCAGGGTGGTGGTGGCCGTGACCGACAACGAAGCGCCTGGAACCTGTGCGCCACCCTTCTTTACTCCATCAAGTGTGACCGTATCGCCGACGTTATAGACCGCCGTACCGGGAGTGCCGAGAAGGGCGAGGTTACTCAACAGGGTGGTCGCATCAGGCGTCGTGGCCCCGCCAACCGTTGTAAGCGGAGCGCCGTTCAGCACGCTTGAACCCGCTGCCACAGCCCCACCAGCGTTCAAGTTCCCCTGAAATCTGGCTGTTGTGGTGGCGACCGCGATCGTCTTCTCACCCAGCGGCACATTAATGTTCGTCAGCACACCGGGAATGACGCTGTTATTCGCATCGACCCCAAAGCCCTGCACGTACTGGCCGCCAGAGCTGACCAGATCGTTGTTCGAGTTCAGCGTGAAGGAGCCGTCGCGTGTGTAACCCGGTTGAGCACCTTTCAAAATGAAAAACCCGTCCCCGTCGATCGCAAGGTCCGTGGTCTTGCCGGTCGCCTGCAGGGATCCGGAAGTGAAGTTCTTTTGAATCGTGGCAATTTCCGCACCCAGACCGAGCTGACTGGGGTTTCGGCCGCCGAAATTACTCGTGGGCGAGCTACCAGCCAACGCCGTAATGTAGAACTGGCTCTGGAACAGCGCCCGGCTGGACTTGTAGGCCGTGGTGTTCACGTTGGCGATGTTGTTGCCAGTCACATTGAGCTGGCGCTGGTTGACGTCAAGGCCGGACAAACCGGTATAGAGGGCGCTGGTGAGTGCCATGGAATCTCATCCCTCCCTGCGCAGGTGGTGCCGCAGGGTAATAAGCGGAACATGCCGCCTCCGGGCAAGTTCTGCGCTCTTTTGTGTAATGGCCCGCCGCTCCGCGGCTGCCGGAAGTCTCAGACTTTTCATTGCAAGCCGCATGCCAATCGCCCGGTTTCGGGGGGGCACTGGACTAGGCCGCTTTGGTGGTGGTCGGCGCAACGCTGGTAACCTGCGTCAGGTTCAGTTCTTTGCCGTTGTCCAACTGCAACATTATGTCCTTACCCTGCACATTGACGCTGCTGACCAGCCCGGAAATGACGGCCCCGTCGGCATCCAGACCCGCGACCGCCTTCCCAATGAGCGCGGCACCCGTCGAGATTTGATTCTTCGATGTCAGGTCTTTCAGCGTGGAACTCAGCTCACTCGTACTTTGCAGCGAGCTGATCTGGCTCACCTGATTGAGCATGTCCTGATTGCTCATCGGCTTGGTCGGGTCCTGATTTTTCAGCTCAGTCACCAGCAACTTCAGGAAGTCGCTGCTGCTTAATGACTTGCCGGCGGATGACGTGGTCGATGAGACCGGAGAAGACTGGGAACTGGTACCGGAAATGGTTGGCACGATGATACTCCTGTGTAAGTGACGTCTGGTTCGTTTACTAAATGACGACGTTCAGCGGATCGCCGGTGACCTTGGCCCAAAGCCTGTCGATGATGGCCTGCCGGTGGCGGTCGCTCTGACGCGACTGAGCATCGCCTCCGAAGGTCTGACCGTCCGTCCCGGCCTTCCCGTCACGCCGGCCACTGTCCTGATTCCCTGCCTCGCTGCGATCTGCAGGCTTCGGGTTATGACTCACTTCCAGCCGGTCAACCACAACCCCTGACGCTTCAAGGCTGTCTCGTAGCGACGAAATGCTATGGGTCAAAAGCCGGACTGAATCCGCGTTTTCTGCCATCAGGCTGGCTGAAATCTGTCCGCCCGACAGCTTGACCTGCACCGCCACCGCGCCAAGTTCTGGCGGGTCGAGGCGAATGGTCATCGTCCCACCTTCAGGCAGCAGTTTTGTCGTGATTCCGGTGACGATTTGGGGGTTATTTGCCGCTGCAAATCGCGCCTCAGCAGCACTCCACTGTGGAACGGTTGGCAAAGCTGTCGGGTGAGACGCAGGCGGCTGCAACCCGGTCGGCTGGCCAGCACCGGCCTGCAGGGCCGCAATAGACGAAATCTGCGATGCATCTGAAGACCCTGTGGCCAGCGGTGTTGACAGCGTCTGTGCCGCATCGCGTGGCACCGCCGTTCCTCCGGCCGCAGTCGACCCAACGTCGGCAGTCTTGCCAGACGCCGATTCTCCCACAGCGGACTTGCCGAGGTTCAGTTTTTCCTCTGATGATGCGGGCACCGAACCAGTGTCCGCCGGTTTTGTCGTCTCTGTCGACGACTGCCGGGACGCATTCGTTGCGGGTGTAGCTTCGTCCCGGACCGGAACGACAAATTTCCCGGCGATCTTGTTCGTTGAAGTATTGACGCCTGCCGCCGGGCTTTTATCGGTCTGAGAAGCCTCAGAAGACGCCGCCGTTGCGGATGCTTCGCCTTTCGCTTGGCCAATCGGCTGACCCTCAACACCGATCCCTGCAGCGGCCAAGAGGGCTGGCACGTCGGGCGATGCAACCGGGCTAGGCGGGTCGCCAATGCCCGCACCTACGGTTGCTTGACCTTCAACCGCCGCCACACGCACCACCGGTTGAGCCGCCGCCTGCAAGGCCACCGCCGCCTGAAGGGCGAACTGGGCAGGGTCGAGATCATCAGATCCCTTTTGTGCGTCGCCGGCAGTGTCCGACGATGGGTCCGCGGCCAACTGATGGTCTGTTGCACTGCTACCGGCGTTATCTCCGTTCCCCGCGGCCGTATCGGTTGCTGGCGTCTCATCCGCCTTGGCGGGCACCGCTGGAGCGCCTTGAGTATCGGGCTCCGATCGTAACCCCGCGTTCTTCCCTCTGGCTGACCTACCCTTCTCACGCTTGACCGACGTTGCATCTGATCGGTCGGCCACAGCGGACTTACTGGCTGCGTCGGACGTCGTGTCGTTGTCCTTGGGGTCCTTTCCGTGATCAACGCTGGACAATGCTGTCTTGGACGACAGGATTTCGCTGAACGACGAGGCTTCACTGTCGCGGAGAGAAGCCGAAGGACCGCCCGCTCGCCGTGTTGTCGATGCTGAGATCGCAGTCGCCTGCATAATCAGCCGGCCTTTCCGTTGGGTGCGCCATTGCCGCCCGCTGGTGCGGGTGTGGCAGCGGGCGAGGTGGTGTCTGCCGCCTTGGCTTCCCGCATCCGCTCAAGAATCTGACCGATTCGAGTGGTTTCTTCTGGCAGTTTGAACTCTTTGATGATCTTAGCGGCCGTGCGCGGCTGCATGGCCTGCAGAAACCGTTGAACGGTGGCATCATCCAGCCCGCCAAAAATCTGCTTCACCTGCTTGGCCGGGAGTGTTTGATAAAGCTGCAGGGCGTCTTGAAATCCCTGATCTGTCAGCAGTTTGGCCGCTTCCTGAGTCTGGCTGTCGAAGGCCTTTTTCTGTTTGGCCAGCGCCTCGCGATCTCGCGTGACCGCTGCCGTGGCCGTGTCAACCTGCCGCTTCAGGTCCTCAATCTCTCTCTGCCGCCGGTCCAACACGGCCGCCTGCGAATCGATCGTCGACTGAATCATGTCAAGTTGTTCAGCCGTGGGCCGACCCGCCTGCTTTGCCAGAACTTCAGCCAGCGTGTCGGTCGGCTGGGTGGCTGCGGCCTGGGTCGCTGCCGACGGCTGGGTCGCCGCGGGCGGTGCTATTTCCGCCCCGGCCAACACCTGCCGAATCCGATCAAAGGTGGTTCGCGTCAAGATCCCCGTGCCGACCAGATACGCAAGGCCACCACCGACCAACAGAAAGTTGATCGCCAAGACCAGTACCACCACTGTCAGAAGCTTCTTCACCATGAATTAACCGACTTCCTTCCGCCGACGCAGCCCCATCGATTGGGCCACATCGTCCAGAGCCTCCTGCTCTTTCCGCAGCTGTTCGGCCATCCAGGCCGCTTTCTGGTTGTCGCGTAACTTCTCCAAGACGCGACGCCCCTTAACGGCTTCCACCAGCAAAGCCCGTGCCGCGTCAATCTTTTGCTGAACCCAGTGCATCTGCCGGGCAATCCCCACCGCCTGTCGTTCGGCACTGAAATGAAACCGACCGTACGCCCCGATCACGTCCACGTTGATCGCGCCGATCAAATGTGATTCGCGCAATTCCTGCCGGTTGCGCTGCGCCAACCGATCTAGTTCGCCGAGCTGACCCTGTAGCCGCTCCATCTCACGCTGCAGTTGGGCCACTGCCGATTGCCGCGCCTGCTCCTCGCGCTCACGGATTTCCAGCAACGTCTGCAATGAGAAAGTGAACCGGGCCATAACGCTCTACCTCAACCAGGGCGCGCCGCTGCGATAGGGCCAGTGCCGGGTCTGCCGCTCTTGGATTTCAGGCCCTTGTCCACCAATTCGATCTGCTGGCACAGCATTTCCAGCTGCTTGCGACTGCTTGCAAGATCAAAAGTCGCCGACGACTCCTGCTTCAGAAACTGCACAATCGCCGGCCGCGTCTGGACGGCCAGATCCTGCTCCAAATTCGCCCCCGCCACATACGCTCCGACGTTGACCAGATCCTCAACTTCCGACCACTGCGCACACAGCGCCAACACCCGCCGGGCCTGCTTGGACTGTTCCGAAGGAATCACATCCCCGCGCACTCGCGAGATCGACTGCAGCACATCAATCGCCGGATAATGCCCCTTTGCCGCCAGGCCGCGCGATAGCAGCAAGTGCCCGTCGGTGATGCCCTTCACGGCATCGGCGATGGGTTCGCTGAAGTCATCACCCTCCACCAGCACCGTGTAAAAACCGGTGATGCTGCCCGTCGGCGTTGCCCCAGCCCGCTCAAGCAACTGTGGGATGAGCGCGAACACACTGGGCGGGAATCCGCGCGTGGCCGGTGGCTCACCGGCTGCCAGACCTATCTGCCGCTGGGCCTGAGCCATGCGCGTGAGACTATCAACCAGCAACAGCACGTTCTTCCCTTGATCGCGAAAATACTCAGCGATGGTCGTCGCCACCCGTGCAGCCCGAAGGCGCATCAGCGGTGGCTCGTCGCCGGTGCTGGCTACCACGATGCACTTCTTCATTCCCTCGGGCCCCAGCGTGTGGCTGACAAACTCCTGAACCTCGCGGCCACGTTCGCCCACCAGCGCTACAACCGAGACATCCGCCGACGTGTACCGGGCGATCTGGGCCATCAGCACACTCTTGCCAACGCCCGGCCCGGCGAAAATGCCCATGCGCTGGCCCATGCCGCATGTATGCAAAGCATCAATGCAACGCACCGATGTACTAATAGGAGTCCGAATCACCGCACGATCCAGCGGATTGAGCCGCTGACCGTCCAGCATGCGCAACGTGCCAAAGTCGACCGACCGACCGCCGTCAATCGGTTCACCAAAGCCATTCAGGACTCGTCCCAGCAGTTCGTCGCTACACCAGACTGCTGGCCTGGACGGTAGGCTGTAGACCGCATCACCCGGAGCGATGCCCGCATCGCCCGTGAGCGGCATTGCCAGCGTTTTACTGGTGGAAAAGCCGATGACCTCGGCAATCTTCTCATCCCCGTGCCGCGTCACGATCTTGCAGACCCCGCCCACCGGCAGCGAAATGTCACCCAGCTCCAGCGTCAGCCCGCTGATGGCACGGACAGTCCCGCGCTGTGTGAACGGCTGCACGCCATGCAGTGCGTCCGAGTACCCACTCAGGGCGCTCATGCCGCCACCGACGGTGACGGTGGCACGTCTTGTGTTGCAGCAGTGCTGACCGGCTCCGCCAGAACCGAATCCGCAGCCGCGACGGGTTCCCCAACTTGCTGCCTACCCGCTGTCTGTCCTAGGAGGGCTTCTTCCACACGTTTGAGTTGTTGTGCGATGCGCCCATCGACCCATCCGCCACGTGTTTGCAGCGTGCAGTCGCCGCGCGCCAGCGAATCATCCCCAGACAGGTTGACATGCCCCAGCCCACCGATATCGCGACAGATCTGGGGGAGTTCGCGCGTAACGATTCCCATGGTCTCCGGGCTGACAGAAAGCAACACATCCGACCCGTCCGTGACCAGCGCCAAGGCCGCCCTCACATTGGCGGCGATCATCCCCTCGTCAACCGCGATACGGGCATGACACACGCGTTCGGCCACTGCCACCGCCAGTTTGACGGTGTCTTGAAGCAGGCCGGCCCGCAATCGCGACTCCTCGGCTTCAAAATGTGCTGCGATGTTCCGCATCTCGTTGCAAGCGGTGGATATGTCTGCCGCCAGCTGCTCGCGAGCCTCGGTACGGCCCACTTCTGAACCCTTGGCCAACCCGTCTGCGTGCCCGGCCGCATAGCCTTCGGCCTGTGCGGCGGCACGGATCTCTTCACCGATGACCCGGGCCTCCTGCTCGGCAGCCGCCAGCAACTGCCCGGCCCGCCGCCGCACTTGTGCCAGCAACGACACCGCTTCCTGCTCAATGTCCTTGTAATTTAAGACGACGGCACCTACCGCGCCGTGCGAATGAGGCAGACGATCGGCAGCCACCCCGACAGCCGCCGCTCGGGCAGCAGGCGGTGCTGGCTTGGGCGAAGCCGAGCTTGCGGTCTGGCCCTGCTTTAGCAAGCCCATTTAGACCACCATTTCCTTCTCGCCACCACGGCCCGCGATGATGATTTCGCCCGAATCTTCCAGCCGTCGCACGATGTCCACAATCTTCTGCTGGGCTGATTCCACGTCGCTCACCTTGACCGGGCCCATGAACTGCATGTCTTCCTTGATCAACTCTGCAGCGCGCTCCGACATGTTCTTGAAGATCTTCTGCTTAAGTTCTTCGCTGGCAGTCTTGAGGGCCAGGCCCAGCTCCTCGTTGTCGACTTCCTTGAGGACCGACTGAATACCCTTGTCATTGACCAGCAGGATGTCTTCGAACACGAACATAAGCCGCCGGATCTGCTCGACCAGTTCCGCATCCTCCGCCTCGAGCCCTTCCATGATCCCCTTCTCGGTGGATCGGTCGGCCAGATTGAGAATCTCTGCGACTGACTCCACACCGCCCGCCTTTTCGAACGTCTGGCTGACGATATCGCTGAGGCGGTGCTCCAGCCCGCGCTCGACTTCCTTAATGACTTCAGGGTTGGTCTGCTCCATGTTGGCAATGCGCTTGACGACTTCCACCTGCTTCTGCGGCGGCAACCCTCCGAGCAATTCTGATGCCTTCTGAGCCGGCAGGTGCGAAAGAATCAAGGCGATGGTCTGCGGGTGCTCTTCCTGAATGAAAGTCAGAAGGTTTTCGCTGTCGGTCTTTTGTAAGAAGGAAAACGGCGTTGTCTGGACCTGCTGCGTCACTTCCTTGATGGCCTTGGCCGCATCCGCAGCACTGAGCGCTTTGTTCAAAAGGTTCTTGACCCGGTCCAGTCCGCCGGCAGCCAGATTGCTCTCCAACGCCATCTTGTAATATTCGTTGAAGACCGAACGCCGGGCCTCCATGGACACCTGTCGGATCGAAGCGATCTCGCGCGTCACTTCAGCCCGGCCCTCGGCCGGCAGACGCCGAAGGACCTCCGCCGCCTGATCGTCGCCGAGACAAACCAGAAGAATCGCGCTCTTGCGAACGCCGCTCATGTCCTGACCATCACCCTGCTTGCGTGCCATTACTCACCTCTGTTCTGCCGGTCTGCCAGGCGTCAAGTTAGTCACGGTCCAGCCACCGTGTGATCAGCGTCGTTGCGGCCTCTGGATTGGCCGACACCATGTCTGCCACCTGTGCCTGCATCTGCTCGGTCTTGACTTCATCAGGATCCAATTCGACGGCACTCAACGCGTCAGCCTCTTCGCCAACCTGACCGGCCATTGCTTCGCCACTAGAGAGGAAGTCTCTGGAAGCGGCGATAATCGGACCCTTTTCACCCTGATTCATTGCCGCCGCGGCCGCTGCGGCCGCAACAACCGGCGTCGGGGCCGACTTCTTGGCAAGGTTACTCACCATGAACAAACTGACCAATGCCAGCGCACCCACGGCGACCTCTTTGCCGTGGTCACCCAGCATGAGAGGAATGCTCAAGCCGCCGCCAGAGGCGGCTACCATTGGCGCGGCCATCAGAAGGGTGTCGTTATAGGTCGAGACATTGATGGCGGAATCGTCCATCAGTCCCGTAGCACCTTTTACATCCTTGACGACCTGCGGCTTCTCCAGATCGAACAGCGGCTGAAGGTCCGTCCCCTCCGGCGGCTTGGTGGCAGTCGGGTTGATCTTTTTCCAAATGGCGATGAAGTAGCTTTCAGGCACACGCACCGACGCCGCCTTTGGCACCGCCTCGCCAGGGGGACTCAGCGTGTCTATCTCCTTGGTGCTGGGGATGAGCTGATACTTTGTGATTTCGTCGTTCGTCGTGGTGCCACCGCCACTGCCCGCGGTGCTGCCGATGCCGGTACTGGTATTTGGAACCACCCCCGGCTCAACAGGAGGCGGCGCTGGAGATGTGGATTCTGACGTCTTCGTATCCGTCTCGATTTCCTTGTGCAGAAACCTCTTCGGGTCGACATCGCTCGTCTTCTCGTTGACTCTTTTTCGATTCACATCAACTGTCACGCTGACCCGCACTTCGCCCAGAAAACTCAGTTGTTCCTGAATCCGGCGCGCGAGCCGCGCCTCTTCGTGTTCCTTGATCTCCGAAAACTCCCCACTGCTGCCCCCGCCCTGCTCATCGGGCTCGTGCATCACAAATGCCTTGCCATCCACCGCCACCATGATGGACGATCGCTTCAGACCGCTTACCGCGGATCGCACGAGGTCGGCCGCGGTGTTGGCAAGTTCTCGCGGCGACGTACCGCTTCCGTTTGTCGAGATGCTTACAGACGCTACCGGCTCCTTGATGCTCGTCAGACCGCGTTGCCCGCCCGTGTCCAGCAGGACGGACGCCGAAGCCACACCCGGAAACTCCGCGATGACTTTCACCAACTGCAACTCACGAAGCTGACGCTTGCGGTCTTCTGTCTTGCTTGGCGTATCAAATAAATTTTCGGTACTGGCCAGCTTATCCATTGCCGTCGTGATGTCATTCGGCGTGGCCTTGGCGTAACTCAGCAATCCAACAGCCTTCGTCTGCTTGTCAGTGGGTACGAGGATCCGGCCGTCAGCACCTTCCTCGTATGTGATTCCTTCTCTTTTCAAAACACTGACGATCTTGGCATGCTCGGCAGCAGATAGGTTTTGATCCAGCACCGGCATCATGTCTGCCTTGCCGACATACCGGTACGTGTACATCAGCGTCAGCACCAGCACGGCCATTAATAGGCCAACCACCAGACGCTGGCTGGCCGTCATGGCCCCCAGCTGCTGGCTGATTCGTTCCCACTGATTTTTCAACAGGTTCATCTGCGGGCCTCCTGCCCCTTTTCACAACTCGACCCGCAGCGGTGACACGCCATCCGTGGCAGTCACCTCACCGGACCGTCGTCAGCACATCCTGTGCAAAACTCTGGCCGGCCTCCTGCGAATCTCAGATCACATCGGCAAGTTCTTTACCTCGTCATATGCGTCCATCAGCTTCGAGCGAATCGCAAGAAGCGTCTTGAACGCGGCATCAGATTTTTCAATCGCCACCATGACTCCTGCCATGTCATCCGTCTTGCCAAGTTGCAGCTGCCGCACAGCATCGCTGGCGTCCTGCTGCATCTGGCTCACTTCGCCAATACTCTTTTGCAACATGTCTGAAAAGCTTGCACCACCAGCCCCCTTCGACCCGCCAGTCCCAGCCGACGAACCGGCACCAAGGCCCCCAGCCCCACCCAACCCACCAACGTTTTGACCAATCGCGTCCAAGACTTTTATTTCCTCTTACGTTTTATCACTCAAAAATTCCGCCGCCGCAATCCGCTCAAAGACCTAACTTGAAAAAAAAGTGACGGCCTCTGATTTATTTCAAGTCTCTCAAGCGATCAATCTCAAGGTCGAGCTGAACATCGCCTTGGTCGTCTCCATCATCGTGACGCTGGCGTCGTAGGCCCGGCTCGCTTCCATCGCGTTGACCATCTCGGTCGACAGATCGATGTTCGGATACCTAACAATGCCCCGGTCGTCTGCGTCCGGGTTGTGCGGGTCGTACCGCTCCTCAAACGTTGTGGAGTTGTCCAGCACAACGTCTTTTACATGAACGCCCTGGTCCGGACTGCCACCGACCCCACCCTGCGCGAACAGCACAAACCGCCGCCGGTAGGGCTCTACCGAGCCATCCTTACCATGGGTGGTAGAGACATTGGCAATGTTGTTGGCAATGGTGTCCATGCGGATCCGCTGCGCGGTCAGTCCGCTGGCTCCGATATCAAGTGCATTAAGCATGGTTTGGTTCCTTACCCGTGTTCAGCCTGTCAGGCTACGAAACTCTCTCACGAAGCGCCATTTCGTACGACTGGAACTGCCGCCGGAGCAGTTCAATGGCCAAGTTGTAAGTCAGCGCCGTCCTCGTGGAGTCTGTGATGAGTTGCTCCATCGAACGGTTGTTCCCGTCGTGAAACAAAAGTGACTGCGGTTCAATCTGTTGGGTCTCGGATGAACCGGCACCCTTGCCGCCACCCCTCGCCGCAGACTGACTTTCCAGCTGCCGGTAAAACTTGTTGACGTCCAAATCCTTCATCCGATACCCCGGCGTATCGACATTGGCCACATCGTTCGCCAGCACCTCGTATCGCGCAGCCGAAAACTTCGCCACCTGTTCCAGCAGCGGACCGTTCCCGTTGTTCATCAGGTGATTCAGCCACATTGATTCAACACCTTCCCCGTCATCAAAGGGCCATACAGCAATCTTCAGGCCACGAACTCGATTTTCTTAAGTGTCTATTTGAAAAGCACTTACGTTGTCTGGCCAGCGCACGCAGCACTTGCCAGCACCGGCAATTCTTGCGCGTTAGCCGGTGACGACTTCTTCCGGAACCGCCCCCTCATCCTTCCATTTTTTCAGCTTCATACCCAGCGTTCGTACACCTATGCCCAGCGCCACCGCCGTCTTCTGCCGATGCCCCTTGAACTGTTGCAGCGTGGTCAAAATCAGTTCCTTCTCGACCACTGCCAGCGGCCGAACAGCCTCTGCCACAGGCCGGGTTACTGCCGGTGGTGTTACATCCACGACCGCCGTTGAAACAGCCGGCACCGACTGTAAAACTGCGACAGGCGCACGACGCTGCACCAGCCACGGCTCGATCGTGTAAGCCCGAACCAGTCCGGGCTCGGTCTCCAGAACCGCTGCCCGCTCCATGATGTTCTGCAGTTCGCGCACGTTTCCCGGCCACGGATACGCCTCCAGCAGCCGTCGGGCCTCCGCCTCGATGCGCCGGGTCGGCTCTTTATCACGCCGGGCCAACTGCCCCAAAAAATGCCGTGCCAATTCGGCAATGTCGTCGCGCCGCTCCCGCAGCGGCGGCAATTCCACGGGTACCACATTGAGTCGGTAGAACAAATCCTCTCTAAACTTGCCATCTGCAACTGCCTGTTCCAAATCACGGTTGCTCGTTGCGATCACCCGCACGTCCACCGTCTGCGACGCACTGGACCCTACGCGCTCGAACGAACGCTCCTGTAGTACCCGCAACAGCTTGGCCTGCAGGCCCGGCGAGATTTCCGAGACCTCGTCCAGCAACAGCGTTCCGCCATCTGCCAGCTCGAATCGCCCACGACGCATCCGGTCCGCCCCCGTAAACGCGCCCTTCTCATGCCCGAACAGCTCGCTCTCGAGCAGATTCTCCGACAGCGCAGCACAGTTCACCGCCATGAACGGCCGGTCCGCCCGCGATGATCGCGCGTGGATGTAACGTGCAGCCACTTCCTTGCCCGTTCCGCTCTCCCCACGAATCAGCACGGTAGCACTACTGCGCGCCACCAGGTCCAGCTTTTGCCTCACAGCCGCCATCGCGACCCCGCCACCCACGAGCGGCCGCTCAATGTCGGCAGATGTGACTGCCCGCAACAGTACGTTCTCCCGCTTCAGCCGGCTGTGTTCCAGCGTGCGGTCCACCAGAAGCTTGATCTCCTCGACCTCAAACGGCTTCTGGATGTAGTCATACGCCCCCAGTTTCATAGCCTCCACCGCAGTCTGGACGCTGGCGTAGGCCGTCATCAAGACGACCGGCATGTCCGGGGCGATCTTCTTCGCCTCGGTCAGCAGCTCAATGCCCGTCATCCTCGGCATCTTCAAATCACTAATGAGCAGATCAAACCTGCCCATGCCCGCCTGCTGGAGCTTGCCGAGTGCCGTCGCCCCGTCCGAAGCTGCCACCACATCGTGCCCCTCACGGGCCAGCGCCGCCACAAGGCCGTCGCGCATCAACTCCTGATCGTCCACAACTAGAACCCGTGCCATTACCGCTCGCTTCCTGCCGGCCGGGCCGGCTGCACGTCATCCGCAACAGCAACATCCGTCAGCAATCCCCTGATCCCCGATTCTTCCTGCCCGGCCGCGCCCGCATCCACCCACGGCAGAACTATTTCAAACACTGCGCCGCTATCTGGGGTGTTTCTCACCGTAATACTCCCGCCGTGCGCCTCCACGACCCGGTGCACAATCGCCAGCCCCAGCCCTGTGCCCCGGCCCTTTGTCGTAAAAAAAGGATCGAAAATCCGTGTCAACAACTCTTCCGGTACGCCGGGGCCGCTGTCGGAAATGGTCACCTTCACTTCGGCTTCCGTCATCCGCTCGGACGTAGCCCGCACATGCCCGCACGGGCCCGCTGCGTCCGCCGCGTTGGTCAGCAAGTTCAATACCACCTGCCCCATCAACAAAGGATCAATGGGCCATCCGATATCCCCGGCACCGATGCGCGAAACCTCAATCGTCGCCGTGCTGGCTGTCCGTGCGAATTCCGCCTGCTCGCGAATCAGCTCCACCAGATCCATGACCTGCCGCTGCGGCCGAAGCTCGCGGGCGAAATCCAATACCTGTCCGACGACCCCCTCCATCCGTCGAACGCCCGCCGAAATCTTCCGCACATAACCCAGTGGCACCGCATTCCTGCTCAGTTCGCTCCCCAGCATCCCGGCGTACAGCTGAATCGCCCCCAGCGGATTACGAATCTCGTGCGCCATGCCGGCAGCCATCTCCCCCAGTGCCGCCAGCCGGTTGCGTCTTTCCAGTTGCCGGTTCTTTTCGCTCAGTTCCTCGCCCATCCGCTCGACCTGCTGCCGCAGAATGTCGTGGCTGGTTTGTAGTCGCTCGGTGATCTCGCTGTAGGCCAGGATGATCCGCCCCAGCTCTTCCATTCGCTTGGCGACAGGGTCGGCCGACGGCTCCATTTCGACTTCCGCGGTGACCAGCGGCTCATTCCGATCCACCCCCGCAAACGCGGCCAGACGACTCTCCTTCGTGCCCTTCTGCACGTCGGTCCGTTCTAGTTGTGCCGTCGACTCTTGCTGCACGATTCATTCACTCCGTAATGTTGACCTGGCCCGGTACCGGCGCGCCCGGAGCCGGCATGTATCCCCGCGTCACCCGCCGACTCTGACCCATCTGCCCCAGTTGCCCGTTCACCTGATGCTTCCGCTGCTGCAACATAAATGTGTCGTGCTTGTCGGAATCATTGATCTGCCCCAGCCGCCGCTTGGCATCTGCAAACGCCCCCTCCACCCACTCCCGCTGTTCCGCCGGGTAACCGCCGGCCACTTCCTGCCACTTGCGCCGGACCGGACCGATCACATCCTCCAGCCGCGCCAACTCCTCCACCACACCCTGGCGGTGCAGGAGCAACTGCAGCAAGTCTTCCGTGCGGTCCTTCTCGATGTGGTCTCGCTGTAGTTCCGCCAGCTTGCCAAGCGATACAAGGCAATCTAATTGTTGACGTAACAATGCCGTCAACTCTGCGGATGTAATTTGGTGTGAACAATCCTCCGACGCGGCCGAAGCACGCGGCGGAATTCTGACCGGAATTTTTTCGACCATCCTTGGCCTCTTCCTCATCGTTCGGGTCGCGGGCCACAGGGCATCCTGCCCAAACCCGCCAACCTTTCAGTGTCCTACCTTATTCCACTCTCTCCCGTCCACTTCAGCCAGCTTTCCCAATATGCCCTCGACAGCGAATACCCCCCGCCCCCTCCTACGCCACTCCCTCCGGAATTGAAGGCCTCCGCAGGCATGCGCTTCAACAGGTGCTTGGCCCTTTCGTTCGCGGCCCGCGCCTCTTCGATCTTCCCCTGCTTCACCAGCGCGTTCACCACTTGTACCCATGCCGCAAGGCTGCTGGCATCGTCCTGATACTTGAACGCCGCCCGGTCGTACAGGTGCACCGCCTCATCATACTGCTGCAGGTCGTATGCGCAATCCGCCCGATAGAAAAACGCCAGCTTCAGGTGCAGTCGCTCCAGATCATCCGCAGGCTCGTGCGCCCGGTACCACTCGATGACGTCCTCAAAGTGCGCCTTCGCCGTTCCGAGCCGCGACCTCACCGTTTTCCGCAGCTCTTCTTTCCGGTCATCGCTGACGGCCTGCGCCGCAGCGGCCGTCGAAACCGACGCGACCTTCGGCGCACCCGCTTCTGCCGGACCTTCCACCGTCGCTTCCGCCATCCCAGTCCCCGCCGCAAGCATCGTCGCGCTCTTCCTATACCCATCTGCCATGAAAAACAGGACCTGCCCCTGCCGATTGTCGGCCGGCGGTGGGTAGCGCTTCAACAACTCATCCAGTCGCCCGATCGACTCCTCGTAACGCTCCGTCCGGTAGTACAGCCGAGCAAGCTCAAACAGTGCGGCCCGAAACTCCTCGGCCTGCGGCGTCAGTTGTCGATTGTTCTCCAGCACGCCGATCAGCATCCGCTCCGCCCGCGCGTAATAGTCCGGTCCCTGCGCCACAAACACCTGCGCCAGCGGCACCAGGCTCTTGCTGGCCGCCAGACTCTGCTCGTACCTCAGTTGCAGCCGCTGAAACGTCGCGACTGCCTTGTCCCACTCCCCCAAAGCCTGGTACCCACGCCCCAGCCGCAGCAAAGCCTCCGGCGCCTGCGGACTCTCCGGCCGCTCACTCGAAAAGCGGTCCAGTGCCCGACACACAGTCCGTGTATCCCCCGCCCGGTCATAGAGCTCTATCGCGTGCCACAATGCGTCGGCAGCGGCCTTGTCATCCGCAAGGGTGACAGCCATCGAATATGTAAAATATGCATCCCCCGCCGTCTTTAGCAGTTGCCGGGCCTTGGGTGGAATCGTCGGGGCACCTTCGCTCACTGTTGGCGTCACCTTCGCGGGCGACGTAGTGGGCACGGTCGCTGGCATCACGCCCACTTCCGAATCTCCATATCGTTCATAAATCCCCGCAGCCCTCAGCCAAAACGCCGCCGGCGCTGTCGGTACCACCTTCTTCTCCTGCGTCAAAAGTTCAATCGCACCCGGCCAGGAATGCCGCGCCGCCAGCGTCGCAGACCCCGCCGCCAATCGCTCCGCCAGTTTCGCAGGCTCGATATGTTGCCGATGCGTCGGCGGGTTTTCCGCCTGCCGACGCACCACCGCGTCCATATCCGCCAGCCCCGGCTCTTCCTCGCCTTTCATCAGCCTGCACAGCCCGCGCCCCGCACGCGCCCAATCCGCAGCCGGTGCATCCGGATGGGTCGTCAAGATGTCCTGATAAAAAGACTCCGCCCCTCCAGCATCCCCACGCGCCAACAGCACATCCCCCAGCATTGCCGCCGCACTCGCGTCCTCGGGGCTGGCCACGGTCAACATCTGCCGCGCCAATCGCAGCCGTCGCTCCGCCTCGCCCGAATCACCCAACTTATAAAACGCCTCCCCCAACTTGCACTGCACAAGCCCCGCAGTCATTCCCGGCGAACCATCATTAGTCGCCTTCTCAATCTCCAGCAGCATCGCCCGTGCAGCCTCATACTGCCCCGCCGCCAGCAGCAACTCGACCCGCCGCAGCACACCCCAACTTTTGTCGGCCGGCGTCAGATCCTCGCGCTCCAGAAACCGACTCAGAATCCGCTCTGATTCCGCTGGCTCAGCAGCAGTAGCAGCCAGTTCCACCACATGCCGGTTGACAGCCACCGTCAACGGCTTTTCCACCATCGCCTTTTGATAAAGCTCGAAGGCTTCCTTGGGCCGCTCCAGCGACTCCGCCACTTTCGCCATCCGCACGAACCAAGCCTGGTCCGGCTTGTACCCCTGCTCCAAGGCCAGTCGCCCCTGCGTCAGAATCGTTGAGTTGTTGGTCAACAGCCCGGTCCCCATGCCACCCGTCGCCTTGATCTGGGCCCGATCGATCGCCTCCGCCAGCATCGCATGAACCCGCGCTTCGGATTTCGTCCCCGTCGTGTCCTTCAACAGACGGTTCAACGGCGCGATCGAAGCCTCGGGCGATTCCCCATCAACAATCGCCCCCAGCCGCGTAAACCGTTCGTCAACCCCCGGCCCCACGCGCGGCTTCAGCACGACAAACGCCGCGCCGGTCATCGCAAACATGCCAAGAAAGAAGGCCGGCCATTGCCACAATTGGCCAGCCGAAACACCGTCACTGGATGGGCTCCGTCCGGCTTCCATGCCAAACCTCCCAAACACGACCCACTGGTCTGGACCCAAAAAAGGGACACCATCAACCCACGGCATCTCCAGCCGTGTGCAAGAGTTATCGCAGGATCACCGCCCCGAATCAAGGCAAATTCGGAGAACTGCCAAATTTTCCGATTCCCCTCCGCCGCCGCGTGCCACGGATCGCGGCACCCCGAGACCTGTGCGCCGCCGCTCCCCGCCGTCCAACATCCCCAATCAAAGGACTATTCACCTCCTGCAAAAGCCTCTTTCCCACCTCCACTTTCACGTTCCAAGATATTTGGATTGCGCATCGCCACCTGCCCCCTTATGTGACAAGCACTTCCAACTGTGCCGTCGGGAAAACTTGACCTCCAGCACAGCAACCTCAGTTAGTGGGGGGCCACCCCATGCGCGAACTTCAAACCCCTCCTCCATCTTCCGCCCCGTTCGGATCTCTCATATCGCCAGCATCTGCGCCGCGACATTCACGAACCGGCTACGCAGGTCATACAACGTCGTATCCAGCGAAAGTTTCTCTTGCACGCTCAGCTGCCCCGTCGTCCGGTTTTCCAGCACGCTCAGCAGGTCCAACTGGTACTTCGCCATGTCAAGGTCCAGCATGGACCGCCCGCCCTGCCCGGCGTATTCGCCGAGGTACATCCCCGCCTGCGTCGCCAGCGTGCCGATCAGTCCGTCAAAACTGGCCGGTGGCATCTCCCTGACGGCCCCGGCCGCACCCCGCCCGGTGCCGCTGGTCGTTGCCGGTGCGGCCGCGGCAGCCGCCTTGGCTGCGGCCTTCTCCCGCTCCTGCTCAACCAATTTTTCCTTCTCAGCCTGCGCCTGTGCCTTCCAATCATCATCAATCGACAGCGAAAAGCCCTCAGCCATACCGACTCCTTGATAGTTCTTCTCCCACGCTATGCCCGCCCGGGACGGGCTGCAATGGAGACGCTAGCCCGTTCAATGAAAGCAAAATCGCACTAAACGGGTCACCCTCCTTTATTCCACGCCGCTGCCACGGTATGTTATTTGGCTCGCCTTTTCGGACGGGTCGGCCGTCCCAAGCGAAGTTTTCACCCTTGTTAGTAGCCAGTTTCAGAAGGTTTCTCCCATGTCCACCGCCACTGTTGACGCCCCCTTCAAGTACGACGTTGCCATCGAAGACGCAGGCCCCGGAGCGAAAAAGCTGACGGTCAAGATCCCGCAGGACCACATCAACGCCCAGTTGGCCGTGCAGATGAAGGATCTCCGCCAGCACGCCCAGCTTCCCGGTTTCCGTCCGGGCAAAATCCCGCAGGGCCTCCTGGAAAAGCGTTTCGGCGGCGACGTCCGCGAACAGGTTCGCAAGAACCTCGTCGGCGATGCCTTCCGTCAGGCCGTTGAAGAACACAAGCTCGAGATCCTCGGCGAACCCGAGGTGCTCGACCCCCAAGCCCTTCAGCTCTCGACTGACGGCGGCATGAACTTCAGCTTCACCGTCGAAGTACAGCCCACCTTCGAACTGCCCAACCTCAAGGGTGTCAAGGTCAAGAAGCCCAAGATCACCGTGACCGATGCCAACGTCGATCAGGCCATGCAGAACCTGCGCGAGCAGCAGGGCACGCTTGTCCCCGTCCCCAACAACACAGCCGCCCCGAAGGATTTCCTCGTCGGCGACTTCAAGCTCAAGCTCGATGGCGCCGTTCTGGGCCAGACCAATGATGCCCAGCTCGTGGTCCGTAACGGCCGCATCGCCGGCATCGAAGTGCCCGACCTTGAAGGCAAGCTGACCGGCGTGAAGCCCGGCGAAACCCGCAGCTTCACCGTCGACGTTCCCGCCGACCACCCGCAGGAACAGATCAAGGGCAAGACCGTCGAAGTCGAAGTCGTGATCAAGGACCTTAAGCGCCTTGAACTGGCCGTGATCGATGCCGACTTCCTTGAAAGCCTCGGCTTTGAAAACGAAGGCGAACTGCGTGAAGCCCTGAAAGAACAGCTCGTTCAGCGGATCGACTTCGACGTGGCCCAGGCCATGCGGTCGCAGGTCGCCCGCTACCTGCTGGAAAACGTCAACTTCACCCTGCCCGCCAAGCTCAGCCAGATGCAGGCCAACCGCGTTCTGAATCGCCGGGCCACCGACCTTCTCAGCCGCGGCATGCCGCGCGAACAAATCGAAGCCAACCTCGCCGCGCTTCAGGCCGGCAGCAGCGAAGAAGCCCAGCGCGAACTGAAGCTGTTCTTCACGCTGCAGAAGATCGCCTCCGACCGCGAAGTGAACGTGGACGAAGCCACCGTCAACGGCCGCATCGCCATGATCGCCGCGACACAGGGCCTTCGCCCCGAAAAGCTCAAGCAGCAGATGGCCAAGGATGGCAGTCTGCAGAACCTTTTCCTGCAACTGCGTGAACAGGGCGCCCTCGACACGATCGTGGCCGATGCCGACATCGAGGAAGTGGCGGTCGACGCCGACAAGGCCAGCCAGATGGCTGAAAACCCCGCCGTGACCACCGAGCATTCGAGCACGTAAATCTTCTTTGCCGACCCTTCCTGTAACCAACCCCCTGTCGGCCCCAACCGACGGGGGGTTTCCAATTAGTAGAGCACCCAACATGGCAACCATCTCAGCACCACGAGGCTGTAACGACGCCCTCCCCGATGAAACCCGCAAGTGGCAGGCGGTGGAGGCCATCGCCCGCGCCGTTGCCGACACCTTCGGCTTCGACGAAATCCGCACGCCCATCATGGAGCGGACCGAACTTTTCCACCGCGGTGTGGGCGAGACGTCCGACATCGTCCACAAGGAAACCTTCACCTTCACCGACCGCGGCAACGAGTCCATGACCCTTCGCCCTGAACAAACGGCGGGCGTAGCGCGGGCCATGATCGAGCACTCGCTGCTGGCCGATGCCGGCAGCCGTCAGAAGGTCTATTACATCGGCCCCAACTTCCGTTATGAAAAGCCGCAGAAGGGCCGTCTCCGCATCCACCACCAGTTCGGGGCCGAGGCTTTCGGCACAGCCAACCCTGAACAGGATGTGGAGTGCATTCAGTTGCAAATGGCCTTCTACGCCAAGTGCGGCCTGAAGGGCTGTGCCCTCCGCCTTAACAGCCTTGGCGATGCCGACAGCAAGGCCCGCTACCGGGATGTATTGGTCGAGCACTTTCAACCGTTCGCCGCCGGCCTGTCTGAGGACTCACAGCGACGTCTGACCGAAAATCCGATGCGTATCCTCGACAGCAAGGACCCCCGCGATCAGACGGCTATCGCCGCAGCCCCACCCGCGAACCAATCGCTCTCTGACAAATCGAAAGCAGACTTTGATCGCGTCTGCCAGTTACTGACCGACTTCACGATCCCCTTCACCATCGATGGCCGTCTCGTCCGCGGCTTCGACTACTACACCGGCACACTCTGGGAAGTCACGGCCGAGGGCCTCGGTGCGCAATCGGCAGTCGGCGGCGGCGGGCGTTACGACAACCTCATCGCTGTTCTGGGCGGCAAACCCACACCGGCCGTCGGTTTTGGGTCGGGGCTGGAGCGGCTGCTCATAGCCCTTGACACGCAAAATGCCGGCTTGCAGCTCCCGCTACGTGTCAACCTGTTCCTGGTCGCGCAGTCCGAATTAGCGCGGCCGACGATTTTCAAACTGGCCGCAACCCTCCGCGCTGCGGGTCTGCGGGCGGACCTCGACCTCACGGGCAGGGCCGCAAAAAGTCAGATGAAACTGGCCGACCGGATCGGTGCCACTCACGCGATCATCGTGGGTGAAGCCGAGTTGGCCGCTGGTACGGCCGTTCTGAAAAATCTGGCTACCGGCGAACAGGCCACGCACGCGATGGCCGACCTCGCGAAAGTCCTTGCTCATTAAACACTCCAGGACGCCCGGCACACCGTGTGCCGGACGTCCTGCAAAGGGAGTGGTTTGTTGACCGGTCTCAGCTTCAGGGCAGCAGCAGTGCTGTCCGCAGCGAGTTCACGGTGATATCCCTTGCCTCCACGTGTCCGTCACAGAAGGCGATGTTCAACTGGTTGCCCTTGGCACCGTGACGCTTGCGGTCGAACGAAGCCTGATCATTCGCCAGAGCCGTTTGCCCGGCAGTCACAATCGAATCGGCCAGTGAGATCGGCTGAAGCTTCGACCCGGCCGGCAGCAGGTCAGGCCGCGGCGTCCAGGTCTGCCAGCCGTCCGGCATGAAGTAGGTGGCCCACGTCGGACGGCGCTGGCCATCGGTCATCAATACAACTTCGGATGGACGCTTCGCCTTTGACAGTAGGCCGCCCATGAACCGCGAGTCATCGGCACGGTACGCAGTCACGCCTTCGTTCACCACGTAATCCATATTGCTGGACCAGGCCATCTGATCACTGAACGGCTGCGAGCCGTCATTGGCAACGGACATGACGAACATCGTCCCCTGACGCTGGGGCAGGAGGTACCCACCGTTGTTCTTCACAACCATCGACATTGAATCGGTTTCCGGGCACATGAAGAACCTCCACACACCGCCCTGCTGGCTCAACTGCGAGTCCACCGTGTTTACGTCCGTCAGATCGAGCTTGCTACCGCCGAGGTACGGTGATAGAGCCCCAAGAAACGGTATCGCGACCCAACGATTGCTCCATTGCGGATATGTGGCGTAGGTATAGCGGGCGCGGCTGGTGTCGTTCACGGCCACGGTGAAAGCATCCGTACGGTCGTTCCAGTCTGAGCTGGAAATGATCGCCTTGCACTGGCCAGCCAACGGCACGTACCCGCGGTGCTCGGCCGCGTGCATCAGGCACGCCCGCGCCAGTTGCTGCAGGTTCGACGTGCACTGCACGTTCGAGGCCGATTTGCGGCTCTTGCTGATGACGGTCAGCAAAATGCCCATCATCGCCGCGATGATTCCCATACACACGAGCAGTTCCACCAGGGTAAACCCCTTTGGCTGCCGTCCACGCACCTTTGTCAGGTTCTTCATGACTCGCTCCGATGTATCTCCCGCCAGCGGCCCAACCCGACGCGGCACGCGCCGCCGACCGAGCCTCTGACAAGACCAACCGTACGATTCAAAAATGGACCGCCAAAGGAATTCTCAACGTCCGAGAACTACGAAACGGTTGTTATTCCAGAAAACTGGAATCGCCGTAGCTGAAGAAGCGGTATTTCTCACCTATCGCCTCGGCGTAAATCCGCCGCTGCTCGTCCAAGCCGGTCCATGCAGCCACCAGCGCCACCAGCGTGCTGCGGGGCAGGTGAAAGTTGGTGATTAGGGCCCCCACCCGTTTCCACTCATAGCCCGGCCGGATGAAGATGGATGTGCTGCCGGTCTGCGGCGTCAGTTCACCGGCTGCCAGACTCTCCAATACGCGCACGCTAGTCGTGCCGACGGCCACAATTCGGCGGCCGTCGCGTACGGCGGCATTGACACTCTGACAGGCGGCTTGACTGATTTCGAATCGCTCGGCGTGCATGACGTGGCCGTCCAATGTCTCGGCGGCGACGGGCTTGAACGTCCCCATGCCAACATGCAATGTGACCACACATCGCTCGATGCCCCGGCGGTCCAGTTCCGCCAGTACATCAGGGGTGAAATGCAGCCCGGCGGTGGGTGCGGCCACACTGCCGGGCACCTGGGCGTAGACGGTCTGATAACGTTCACGATCTTCGGCCGTGTCCCCGGCATCTCCCTTTTCGCGGCGGATGTAGGGCGGCAGCGGCATCCGGCCCAGTTCTTCAAGAACCTCCACCGCCCGCCCCGCCTGCCCACCCTTCCCTGCCATTGCCCCCAGCCCCGACACCTCTATTCGGTACACACCCTCGCCCAGTACCTCCGTCAGCACAGCGGAAAGCTCCGGCCGGCGGGCGAATCGGAGTTCCAGCCCTGTTGCCGACCCCGCATTTTTCAGCATGACTTCCCACAGGCCCGGGCGGGGTTCGTCCAGATACAGGGCCTCAACCCGACCGCCGGTCGGTTTGATCAGGTCGAACCGGGCGGGCGTTACCCGGGCATTATTCATCACCAGCAGGTCCCCCGGCCGCAGAAGGCCGGGCAGGTCGGCAAATTTGCGGTGACTGATCGTTCTGCCGCCCGCGTTGTAGTGCAGTAGACGGCTTTCCGAGCGGCCTGGGGCAGGATGCTGAGCGATCAGGTCGGGTGGAAGATCAAAGTTCAGGTCGTCGGTGCGCATGGGGTGGTTGGCCTGGCAGTTTTGCTGTCGGGCAGCATATCCCGCACAGGCGTTACGGCCAGAGCCTCTTTACGCCTGCCGGGCCTTATCGGTCACTGATTTCGGCCGCACCGCCGCTGGCACGGCGCATGGTTGTTTCGTATGTCAGGCCACTACGACTGTTCGATCCGCCGCCTGGCCTACACGCCTGCCTGGGTTCCGCTGAAGTACCCGGTCCAATGTCCGACCCGGTCGCTGCAGGTTCATCAGGCTACAGACATCGCGTCCGGGCAGCCGTCGACCACCGGGATCGAATCCCCGATCGACACCGTTGAACTCTCCGGTTGCCCGGACCACGGGTCTGCCGCCCGCAGCCCTTACACCTGGCCCCCGCTGATGCCGCTGACCACGACCGGCGCCCCTCGTCCGCGTGTCGTAGTCAAGCAGCCTGTCATACGCGTCGATAGTTACGGCAAGGGTCAGATGTTCGACCTCTTCTGTTAGTAAGAAACTGGCACAATGCTCATCCGGCGTTAGCGACGGAGCCGTAATACGTGAGGCCTGTCATGTTGCTCGCACAAGACATCGAACGTCTGCTGCAAGGGGTTGCCGAAATGGATCGGCCCCACGTCGTGCACGCGCTGCATGCGGTGCCCTGCCCGTTCCCGATCGATTTCACCGACGAGTACTTGGCCAGCATCTCTATCGAACGATTGCGGCACCTGCTGGTGGCTGTGTGCCTTCACGTGAAAATGATGCCGCCACAGCTGACTGCAGCCCAAAGTGCCGCCGCAGATTATGCGGGCCGCTCGGCGGTCTAGTTACTTCTGACCGATTCGGCGCTTGGCAGGCAGACCACGCGCCTCGCGTTCGCGCGGGTGATTATCAAAATGCACGGACTTGATGCGGTCGACGTCCACATGGGTGTAGACCTGCGTCGTATTCACGTCGGCGTGGCCGAGTAACTCCTGAACAATTCGCAGGTCGGCCCCGCCGCTGACGAGGTGGCTCGCAAAACAGTGCCGCAGCACGTGTGGCGAGATGTGCGTGTTCAGCCCGCTCTTATTGGCCAGCTTGTCGATCAGCATCCAAAGCGCCACCCGTTCGAGCGGGCGGCCACTCTTGCTGAGAAAGACGTGCGAGCTTCGACGCTTATTGAGAGACGGCCGGAGATTGGCCAGATAGTCCTCCAATGCGAGCCGACAGGGGCCGCCGAAGGGAACCAATCGTGTCTTGTTCCCCTTGCCGGTGACCCGGACGCAGCCGTCGTCCATGTTCACTGCCTCCAGCGTCAGGTCGCAGAGTTCCGAGGCGCGCAGACCCGCGGCATAGAGCAACTCGATGATCGCCACGTCACGGAAGAAAAACTTGCTGGCCGGGTCTTGGCCTTTGATCAGCGTTTCGACCTGAGCTCTGGAGAGAATCTTAGGGATGGGGCGTTCGGGCTTTGGGCGCTCCAGATTCTCGAGTACGGCGCTGGTGTCGGTGCCGTGGATCAGGAGATATTTCAAATAACTGCGGATGGCCGCGAGGCGGCGGGTCACAGTTGTGGCGGTTTTTTTCAAACGCGACTGGCCGCGAAGGTATTCCTGAAGTGCCTCCACGGACGGTGGATCGAACGGAATGCCACGGTGTTCCAGTTCACCCGCCAGATCGGTCAGGTCGCGGCGATAGGCCGCCAGTGTGTTGCGGGCCAGCCCGCGTTCGGTGGCTAGATAAGCCAGAAAGCCACCGAGGGTCGGGGGCATGACTTTCACCGCGTTGATTCGCTTCGCCTGCTTCCGTGGCGGGGTGCTAGTGGAGGCCATGACTAGCCTGCCCGTCGCCACGATGCCGGCAACTGGCCGATCGTCAGGTCGATGAGAACCCGCTTGAGGCGGTATCGAAAGGTTGTCTGGCCGGCGACGTAGATGACGGTTTTGGGCCGACGTCTGGATCTGGAAGCGCTGATCGGCTGGGGCGTACCTAGTCGGGTCACCGGCACGCCTGAGACTGTCAGTTGCAAGAGTTCAGCGACCAGGGACTCAGCCACCTTTGACGGGTTTAGGGCTAACGCGACGTGCGTGGGGCAGGACTCGTAGTCAGCAAAGCAGTGGTCCATCGCCCAGGCCATATCGCCTAGGCGAAGGTGCTTTTCACAGGCGGCTTCAGACCGGTTGACGAATGGACAGTGTTCAGACGACATCGTTTCAACTCTCAGGACACGCACATGCGCTTTTGTATAGATCGACCAAATGGACCGATTCGCATGATCCGGAGATGAGGTGCAGTCACTCCGGAACGTCAGTTCCCATGTCGGTCAGTTCGCGTTCGGGGCGGTTCTCGGCGCGGCCGGGCCAGCCGCCGGTGCCCAATCCCGGCAGCGTGGAAGGGAGAACCTCCGTGGTATCCCCCGCGCGGTCGGGTTTTGCATCTGCTTCGGCCCGGCGGGCCCGAGACGCGACCTCTTTGGCCGCCAGAACCACTGCCGACTCGCTGATATCTTCACTGCGTATAAACACGACATCTGAACGCGGCGAAAAAAGGGACTGCGAGACCAGACCCATATGCTCGGTTTCAGCGACCGTTGTAGGGCGGGGTGCTCTGCCAGCCGTAAGTTCCGCCACTACCGACAGGGCCTCGTGAAGTCCGGTGGCCGGGACGAAACGCTTTCGACGTCCAGCCGCCGGGGAGGGCCCGACATCAATTCGGACGCTTGCCAGCGGAAGAACATCCCCACCCGTGACGATGATCAGGCGGAACCATCCCTCCACCCGCGTGCCTCCGACCCCCAGAAACTGGAAATCTTCAATCTGGCCCAACCAGCGGAAGGCGGGCTTTTCCAGCTCACTCATTTCGGCAACGTATTGCTTGATCTTTCCAGCCGACTCAAACCGGGTGGCTGCGGCGGCGGCAAGCATCCGGTTTCGCGACTCGATCAGTTCCAAGGCAGGCCGGCCAGCGCAGACGGCCGCGCGCTCGGCCATTTGCCGGTACATCTCCATTGAAATGGATCCATCGCAGGGTGCGGGGCACCGGCCCATTTCCTTATAGGCGCACGCCTTCCCCACCGGTGCCTGAGCCAGCACGAGCGGATAACGGCAAAGCTCGAACAGACTCTCCAGCATCTCGACCAAGCGCCCGGAGGTGTGCTTGTCGTAGAGCGGTCCTACGAGGCGCCCCTCTTTCAGGGTTGGGTCGATGGTCTTGGCCACCTTTGGGAAGCGCGCTTCGGGGTCCAGATGGACGAACCACGCGGGACTGAGGCCAGCCATACCGCGATAAGTGCCGGGGAAAGCTGCCCGAGCCTGTGACAGATAAAACCAGTCGGCCTCCAGCTGATTGCCGACTTCAATCCAGGAAACCGACCCCACCAGCGACCTGTAGTCAATGCGGCGGCCAGCCGTCTCCGTGTACGCGGGGTCCATCCGCTCAGCGAGCAGCCGCCGTACGTTTTTGACAGCCAGTAGTTGTACTGGCTTGCCCTGCGGGCTTGAGAGCAGAACAACAGCCCAGCGCGCCGGAAGCTGCTTGATCCACGCCGCGAAATCCGTCTGCGGGTCGAAGGGAATCGCCCCTGTCCAGACCGTAGCGACGGCGTGAGGTGTTGAAGAAGGGTCTGGTTTTGACACCACACGGCAGCCTAGTCGCCTAGGTGCGGTTTGGTGAACTCACCCATTGCGACATTGGCCTCGACAGACGGTAACTAGGCGATCTTGAACAGCGTCGGGGTCTGGTTGATGTCCTTGAAGCTGACCTGCCCGGTGGCAACCGAAGCGGAAACGCCGAACTGAAGGGTCAACCCGTTCAATGTACCCGGCAGCGCGCCGTTCAACCCGCCGTTCGAATCCTTGATCTCCATCTTCGTGTAATGGATGGCTACTTCCGGCTGGGTCGCGGTCGCAGGGAACTTCAAGAATAGTGTCTGTCCGGCCCTCAGCGGCGGATTATTGACCGTAGTGATGAAATCATAGGTTCCCGTTCGGCCTTTGTTATCAACGACAGTGCCAATCTCGTTGGTGATACCGTCATTGTTCGGGGAAAAATTCTTCTTAAGTGTGAAGGTAAAACCACTACCCACCGACGGAACGATCGGGTTTGTGCTCGTAGTCGGCGCCGCCGGCACGGTGACCTTGGTGGAACTGACTAACTTATTGTTCGATGCCACATCGCCCTTGATTCCGGAGGGTGTCAGCGTGACGGTGAACAAGAACGACGCCGGGCGACCCGCTGTGTTCGCGGGTAGCTGAAGGAGCAGCTTCTTAGCCGGAAGCGTAAACGTCTTGTTGGGGGCGAGGGAAATCGGAATCTTCTTCGCAACACCGACGACAATCGCATCGGGCAGGTCGGGCCGAGTCGTCGTGACGAGCACGTCAAACTTACCGTTGGCAGTGATGTTGCCCAGGTTCTGAATGACCACCTGAGCCTGACCCTTGGCCCCGCTGGTGGAGTTCGTTGTGTAGTTGGTCTGGAAGGATGCCAACCCGAGATCGGCGAAAGGTGCCTTCAGCGTTTCGGACTGGGTGGACAGGGCCGCATTATTCGTCTCATCCCCTTCTACCACCTGAGACTTGGAATCCACGGTGACGCGAATTTTATAGGTGCCGACAGGAATCTTGTACGCACCCGATTTTGCCTTGCGTGCGTCAAGCGAAAGCGGAATCGTAGCGACGAGGTTTTTCTTGTTCGAAAGGCCTGCTACCGAGAAATTGTCCAGATGGCCGATCGAATAGCCCTTGGCATCGCTGGCACCGGTCACAAGCTCAACGTTGATCTGGACCTTGTTAAACGACTTCTTGGCGAATGCCTCGGCCGAAGCGTTTCCCACCAAGACCTTGATGGAACCCGTTGTCACGCCCGCCAGGGGCGGCGCCGCCAGCAGGTTGATAGACTGAACCGCACAGACCAAGTCTGCCGTCGCACTGGCAAACAGATTCCGAGACTCTAGGTGCTCAACGCCAAAAGCCGGGCGGACACTGCGACGATTCGAACGATTGTTTGCCATGATTTTCATATCCTTCACGATTGACTATACCTCACGCCGGAGTGTGTGAGCCCAAACGTCGACCCGCTTACAGACGACGCAGATACAAATTCCGATACCGCCATAACTTGGTCGTCATACAACGGCGTTTCGCACCATTTCGACATAGTCATCGGCCACATGGATACGCCTCAGGACGTACTTTTGACTTAATGCGGCCGAGAACGGTGAGACATCGGTCAGCCCGGCCAAAAGCCCGCCGGTGGTGGCTACGTAGATTCCCTTGGCCCCGGCCGGATCGCTGGCGTCCAGCGACTCGTAGGGGGTTGACGACGGCTGGTCGTAGAACATCAGATAATCCGCGTCGTCGCTTACGCGGGCGATGGCCATCGTCGCGCGTTGGACGGCCGCCTGCGCCTGCTCGGGTGACAACTCCGGGGGCAGCTGGACCGTCTTGTACAGACGGCGAGTCAACAGGCCCTTGCAAAGTCTTTGGAGGACTGGGTCGTCAATAACGTCTGTTGCCCAGATTTTGAAACACGCCAAAATCGTGACATCGTCAAGATCCTGAAACGCCTCATAATGCGGCATGGAGCCGACCAACGCCAGATGCAACCCGTCATCCAGCCCGGTGACTGGCAGCCGCCCCTGAACGGCCAGCCGCTTTGCCCGCTGAAGTGCGAGCCGCAGCATCCCTTCCGCACTGCGCACGACCTTGTGGAAGTAGACGTTCCGATACATGTGGTATCGGGCCTGCAAATAGCCTTCAACGGCCGATACGCCCTTTTGCTTCACGGCCAAGGTGCCTCCGTTGGCGTCTGGGACGATGACCAGGCTTCTTAGCAGCCATTGGAGATCGAACCCGCCGTAGTGGCTGCCCGTCATGAGGTCGTCGCGTAGGAGGTAATCAAAGCGGTCGACATCCAACTGCCCTGACAGCAGGCCTGCCACCCACTGCGGTGCACCGCTGGCGGCCGACTTTTCCAGAACACCCACGATCTGCCGGGGCAGGTCACGGTCGTAGGCCGTCAAGGTTTGAAATACCTGTGACTGCTCATCCAGTATCAGTCGGGCAGTGACCGCCTCGTGGTGAATACCGCTGACGCGCTCAAACACATGGCTGAACGGGCCATGACCGATGTCGTGCAGGACGGCGGCTACAGGCAGCAGCAGGGCGGCCTGATCGGGAAGGGTGTGCTCTACGGCGAGGTGGCCCAACGCACGGCGGGCCGTCTCCATGACCCCCAGCGAATGGGAAAGTCGGCTGTGGTCGGCCCCGGAATAGGCATAGGTGGCCATTCCAAGTTGGCGAATCCGCCGGAGCCGCTGGACTTCCGGGGTTGAAATCAGGTCGAGCAGCAGCCGATCCACGGGGTTGGACAACTGCAGGGCAATGACGTCGTGTACCGGGTCTCGGAATACCTTTTCAGCCATGGGGTAACACCCTTTTGTAAACGACCTTTCCGGACGGCGGTAGGCCGAATCGGTAGGATGAAAAACGCTTCTGACCGTTGACAGCCCGAACCCTTGCACTAACTTCGCCCGTACATGCCTAATCCGCCGGCCATCAGACTCGAACTTTACGACACCACCCTGCGTGATGGGACACAGGGTGAGGGCTTTAATTTGTCGCTGGCGGACAAACTGGCTGTGGCTGTAAAGCTGGATGAACTGGGTTTTGACTATATCGAGGGCGGGTTTCCGCTGAGTAACCCGAAGGACGCCGGTTTCTTTGCCGAGGCGGCAAATGTGCGATTCAAGCACGCCCGACTGGCGGCATTTGGCATGACCCGCCGGCGCGGCGTTACGGCGGCCGAAGACCCCGGCATGAAGTCGTTGATTGCCGCGGCAACGCCCACCGTGACCATCGTGGGTAAGAGCAGCAAGTATCAGGTGCAGGTCGTTCTGGGCGTTACGCCGGAAGAAAATCTGGCGATGATCAGCGACACCGTGGCTTACTTGAGGTCGGCCGGTCGCGAGGTCCTTTACGATGCCGAGCACTACTTCGACAGTTTCGCACGCGAACCGGAATATGCACTGGCCACCATCGAAGCCGCATACAAGGCGGGGGCGCGGGTGGCGGTGTTGTGTGACACCAACGGCGGAACCATGCCCGAAACTGTTGCGGCCGGTGTTGCAGCGGCCGTGGCCCGGCTGGGGGCTGGCGCGGTGGGTATCCACACGCACAACGACTGCGGGCTGGCGGTAGCGAACGCGCTGGCGGCAGTTGCAAAAGGGGCACGGCAGGTACAGGGAACAATCAACGGTGTCGGCGAACGCTGCGGCAACATGGACTTGATCGTGGCGGCGGCGAACCTCTCATTGAAGTTTGGCTATGGCATGCTTCAGGCCGGCGGTATCGAACGGCTGACGGACCTTTCGCGGTTCGTTTACGAAATCGCCAACGTGAACCTCATCCCCGGTCAGCCGTATGTGGGCGGCAGCGCGTTTGCCCACAAGGGCGGTATGCACGTGCACGCGGTGCAGAAAGATCCCGGCACGTACGAGCACATCAACCCGGAGGCTGTGGGCAACCGGCGCAAGATCCTCATCAGCGAGATGAGCGGTGCGAGCAACGTCGCGGCCAAACTGGGACGCAAGTTCGGGATCGAGCACGACCGCGACGCCCTGAAGCGCGTTCTGGAAAAGGTCGGCGAGTTGGAAAACGCCGGGTATCAGTTTGAGACGGCAGAAGCCAGTTTTGAACTGCTGGTCCGGAAGATCATCGGCCGGCACAGTTCCTTCTTCGATCTGCACCATTACCGGGTGGAAATCGTGCGGAATGGCACGTCGCTGGCGGCGGGAGTGGACCCCGGTGTGGTGATATCAGAAGCCACGGTGAAGGTGCGCGTCGGCCAGACCGTCCGTCACGAAGTGGCTGAAGGAACAGGTCCCGTGGGCGCCCTGGACGCGGCCCTGCGTAAGGCGCTGTTGCCGACATACCCCATGCTGACGCGACTGCACCTGGCTGACTATAAGGTGCGAGTGACCTCCTCAGCTGCCGAGGCTGATGCCGTGGTGCGCGTGGTCATCGAGTTCCGTCGTGAGCTTGCTGGCGGCGCAGAGTCGGGTAACTTCGAACACTTCGGCACGGTGGGAGTCAGCGGCAACGTAATCGATGCCACATGGCAGGCGATTGTGGACGCTTACGAATATCACCTGCTGCAGGAAGAGGCCGCCAGCGGTGGTGCCGGAGGTGGCCAGAATGGCTGACCTCGTGCGCGCTCCAGAGTTTGATCCGGCCCGGGTTCCGCAGCACATCGCCATCATCATGGATGGCAACGGTCGCTGGGCGACTGCTCGCGGCTTTGATCGCCTCGCAGGACACCAACGCGGTGCCCGGACCGTGGTGGAAATAGTCGATGCCGCGGTTGCGTTGCATGCCCGCCACGGCAACCCGACTCATCTGACGCTCTACAGTTTCAGCGTCGAAAACTGGAAGCGGCCGGTATCTGAAGTCGAAGCCTTGATGCAGCTTTACATCGACTTTCTGGCCGAGCAGACACCTCGCATGATTCGCGACAATGTCCGCTACCACCAGATCGGGCGGGCTCAGGAGCTTCCTGAACCGGTGTACGAGCAGATGCTGGTGAGTAAATCGGCCACCGAAAAGAACACCGGCTTGAACCTGACGCTGGCATTGAACTATTCCAGCCGGACGGAAATCACCGATGCGGTGACGGCCATCGCGAAGGCTGTGAAGTCCGGCGAGCTTTCTCTGCGCGACATCACCGAACAGACGGTTTCGGATCACCTCTACACCGCCGGTTTTCCTGACCCGGATTTGCTCATCCGCACAGCCGGCGAGCTGCGCCTGAGCAACTACCTGCTGTGGCAGATCAGCTATGCAGAGCTCTATGTGTCGGAAACGCTCTGGCCGGAATACACGCCAGCCGACCTGTTTACCGCCATCGACGCATTCGGCCGTCGAACGAGGAAATTTGGTGCGGTCATCCCATCGATCCAGCCCGCTGCTGGTGTGGGTCCGGGGACTTCCCCGTAATATTCTGGAATGTCAGACGCCTCTGCCGTCATCGAAGTATTGGAAGCCGCCACCGAAGAGAACAAACTCTCGGCCCTGCGACATGGGAACGTGATCCACCTCCCGGAAGAAGGGTCGGTGATCCTCACTGGCGACCTGCATGACCACCGCACCAACTTTGCCAAGGTCCTGACAGCGGCCGATCTGGATAATACGCCGGACCGGCACCTCATCCTGCACGAGCTGCTGCATGGCGATCACATCGACGCCGACGGCGCAGAGCACAGTTGGAAGACCCTCTACGCCGCCGCTGAGCTGAAATGCGACCTGCCGAGGCAGGTTCATTTTGTGCTGGCGAACCACGACCTGGCCCAGATATTCGGCGACGGCATCAGCAAGGGCGGCACAGATGTCTGCCGCGCTTTCAACCGGGGAATCGAAGTCGACTTCGGGTCCGAAGCCTCGACGGTACAAGTGGTGTTGACCGAGTTCCTGCTGAGCCTGCCACTGGCGATTCGGTGCGGCGAACACTGGTGGATGAGCCACTCGCTTCCGACAGATGAACAGATTCCGCTGTTCGATCATTCCGTGTTCGATCGCGAAGTCACCAGCGCGGACTATTTGCGCCGCACGGGCATGGCGTATCAACTAATCTGGGGTCGACGGTTTACGCCAGAGGGTGTGCGGCAGTGGCTTGAAAAGGTCGGTGCCAAGACCGTCATTACCGGACACCAGCCACAGGATGCGGGGTATCTGATCAACGGCCCCCAGCACATCATTCTGGCATCCGATCACAACAACGGTGTACTTGCCCATCTGGAACTGGGACGGGATTACACATCCGACGAGATCGCCGAGCAGATTCATCCGCTGGTCGCGATCGAGGGCCGTTTGTAGGTCAGGGGTTTGCCGGTCGGGCTGCAACTCATGTGTGCTGGCTTACCAGATATCGCTCAATGGCATCGTCACCACTTTGCAATGCGAACCATAGGCTCCGCATGTGGGCGTTTAGGACCGTCAGCAAGTCAGCAGAGTGCAGGTGATGCAGCCAAAGGGCGCGACCGTATGCGATACGGATGTTGCCGGGCCGGAAAATCGCCGAGCCTCGCGGCCAAGCATCGAAACTGCCAACGATAGCCACTGGCACGACGGGTACCTTTGCCCGGCGCACCAAAAGGCCGATCCCCTTCTCAAGCGGCATCATGTTCCCGTCGTTGGCCCGGGCGCCTTCGGGATACATATTCAAGCAGTGCCCCGACTGCAGGCACTCAACGGTCTGGACGAGGGCGCCGCGGTCACTTTTGCCCTGCTGAATCGGGATCGCCCCCAGCGATTCAATTAGCCACTTAAAACCCGGTATACCGAACAACTCGCTTTTAGCCAAAAAAGTCTGCGGCCGAAGAACTCGCACGCCGACAAGCACTGGGTCAAGGTAACTCTGGTGATTGCTGGCCAGCATGACGCCGCCTTTGGCTGGCACGTTTTCCACGCCGAAAGACTTGAAGTCGAACAACTGGCGGATCGTAAACTCGGTTATCGCGCGGCAGCCCTCGTAAAGTCTGTGTCGCGGCGGTCCATCAGGGCAGGGAAAGGCGTCGGCGGGGCGTGTGTAGACGTCGTGAACCGCCGCTGTGCCACTGGTTGTGCCAGCAGTTGCGCCCGGGCTGCCAGGCTGCTGCGAGACTTTGAGTTCACTCATATCAGGGGCTGCCCACAGGGGTCTGTCGGCGGCCCGCTTCATCAAAAGGGGGACGGTTGGCGCCTCCTGCTGAGAAGGGCGCGGGAGGGGAGACGGAGATATCGACGCGGTGTCGCGGAATTGCGCCCGCATCGATGGCCCAAGTGTAGAGCTGGTCAATTACCTGATCCTTGGTAAGGGTGGCGGTGTCTAGTTCTCTTGCGCCTAGGGCTGGCACCATCGGTGCCACCGGGCGGTTCCTGTCACGATGATCGCGTTCCTCAATCTCACGGACGCACTCGTCAAATTCCCGGACGTGCCCGCTGTGGATGTACTGGTCCCAGCGCCGTTTGGCGCGAACCTCTACGGGAGCGGTCAGGAAGATCTTCAACTCAGCAGCGGGAAACACAATAGTGCCCTGATCGCGCCCCTCAGTAACCAGATCGCCGCGCTGGGCATACACAGCCCGCTGTTGCTCAACCAGAACTGACCGCACTTCAGGTTCCTTGGCGACACAGCTGGCAGCTTCAGCCACTTCGGGCGTGCTCAGCCTCCGGCCGGGCTTCCATCCGCCCACCAGAATCTCGGGCGGCATCTTGTTCCAGTCGAAACTGATCTGGATGTGGCGAACCACGTTCATGATCGACGGCAAATTACCCAGGGTGCTATCGTGTTCCAGCGCGATCATTCCCACAGCCCGATACATGGCCCCGGTATTGAGGAAACTAAAGCCGAGGCGCTCCGCCAGCCCTTGCGAGACGTTGCTCTTACCCACTCCAGCAGGACCGTCGATGGTGATAACCATGCGGTGCCCATTATAGCAGGATGGGGCACCCCGCCCAACATGCCCGCTCATTCGCTCCTAACAAATCAATCAGACCGGCAAAGAAATGGTCAAAACAGACCTTTCAAACCGCCTCAGATCAACGACCGCAGAAGGCTGACCCCCCGCCGGACGCCGATCATGCAGTCGCCCTTGCCTTCGAACTCCAGGCCCAGAAATCCGGCGTAGCCAGCCTTGCGGCAGACCTTGACGCACTCTTCCAGGCTGTAACTCGGGTGGTTCAGGTCGCGGTCGATGTCGTAAATCTTGGCATGAATGGCCTTGGCCCGCGGCAGGATCTTGGCCATGGATTCGAACCGGTCAACGCCTTCGGGCCAGTTGCCGAAGTCGGGCAGGGTGCCGATCGCTTCCTTGCCGTGTGTCTGTGTCACGCCATCGATGATCGCCATCATCGCGTCAGGGTTTGAGCTGATTCCCCAGTGGTTTTCGATGAGGACCGTCACCCCGGCCTTGACACCTGCATCGCACATGCGGCGGAAGCTGTCGATGCCGTGCTTCACCCGTATGTCTTCGGGCGTTGTGGCGTCATTGCCGCCGGAATTCGCCCGAATCACCTTGATTCCCATGGCGCTGGCGATATCGATCCATGGCAGATAACTTTCCACACCGATTTCGCGCTCCGTCTCGTCGGCGCTGGACATATCGCCTTCTTCATCGACGGCGATGTTCAAAAGTTTGACGCCTGCTCGATCCGCAGACGCGACAAGTTCATGGAGATAGGCCGCATCTTTCGAGGCAAAAAACGGGCTGTTGAGTTCGACCGCCTGAATACCGAACTGGTCTGCTGCGAAGGCGGGAAAGTCTACAAGGTCCAGCTTGGCCGGCATGTCGCCGTGAGGTTTCATCAGCGATTGCAGGCTCCAGCCGGCGAGGGAAAGTTTCATTGAGCGGCCTTTGGGATAAATGGTATCAGCAACTTACATCCGCCACCATTCTACGCCCCCACCGGCATCCCTGCTGCCCAGCGGCTGCCACGGCGGAGAATCTCCATGTGTGGCGGCTGGCTGACAATGATGGGGGCATGCCCCAGACTGCTGTAAAAGACCCGGCCTTGGCCCCACGTTTTGGTCCAGACGACGGGCATATTGACCGGGCCGTTCGTGGCGTGCGGCCCATCGGCCACGGGGAACTTGGAGTAGGCGAGTACTTTCACCGCCGGGTCCACGTGCATGTAGTACTGCTCGGTGGAGACCTCAAAATCCTTGATTCCGGCCGTGATATCGCTGGCGGTTGGCCCGATGAAGATTGTGTGCTTGGTCCCGTCATTGCCGGGGTGGCTGACGAACTGACCCCCGGTGATGAACTGCCACGTGCACTCCATGCGGAAAGCATCGCCCATGCCGCCGTGGCAGCCGGAAATGCCCATGCCCTTGATGGCCGCCTGCGAGACGTTTTCGACGAGCTTGCCATCGATCTGGCCCATCGTCCAGCAGGGCACCAGCAACTTAACGCCGCCGTCTGCAGACAGCTTTTCGGCGGTGAGCACATCGAGGGAGGAGGCCACTTCGACGTCGAACCCTTCCTTCACCAGCATGCCACGATAGATCTCCGCGACTTCCTGTGGTTTGTGTCCATCCCAGCCGCCCCAAACGATCAGTGCCTTGTGCGCCATTGCATCTCCAGATTTCTATTGCCAGATCAGTCTTCAGTTGTTCGCGCGCCATCGGCGTTGTAGCCGACCCACCGCTTCTCGTAGCGGGGCGAAATGAACACCACCTGATATTCGGTGGCCTCAAACTTTCTTCCCTCATGAATGGCGATCGGCCGGGCGTTGGGATACTCGCGCATGAAACTCTGCTGCACAGGCAGCGGCAGAGGCTCCAGCCCGATTTCCGGTGGAAGCTTTTTACTATCACAGCCAGCCACTGCCGCCATGATGACTATTGCCCAAATCGGTGTAGTGCGTTTCATCGGGCCGCTGAGTCTACAGACCCGACTCGTTCACCACCACGCCGTGGGCCTTTAATGTGTTGATCTGGACCACCTGCGCGACCTTAGCGTCTCCCACCGTATCGCTATGACAATCGGCCTTCTTGCCTTTGTGGGCCAGCTTGTGAATCTGCTCCGGCGTCAAATTCCCGCGGGCTTTTAGGATGGCCGCCTGATCGTCCGTCAGGGCATCCGTCTTTTTCGGCTTGTCCCAGGCGAAGGCGTCGTCCTTACCGCTGGCGAACTCCACGATCTCTTTGCTGATCCGCACGGAACACCAATCGTGTCCGCACATCGCGCAGAAGTCCGTATCGACATCCAGATCTTCATCGTGATACGCACGGGCCAGATCCGGATCGAAGGACAACTCGAAGTGCCGTTTCCAGTTGAGCGCGGCACGCGCCTTGGTTAGCTCATCGTCCGCATCGCGCGTCCCCGGAATACCCAGGGCGACGTCTGCGGCATGGGCGGCGATTTTGTAAGCCACGCACCCCTGTTTCACGTCATCCTTCTTCGGCAATCCGAGGTGTTCCTTCGGCGTCACGTAACAGAGCATGCTCGCCCCGTGATAAGCGGCGGCGGTGGCACCAATACAACTGGTGATGTGGTCATAGCCGGGGAAAATATCCGTCACCAGAGGCCCCAGCACGTAAAAGGGAGCGCCGTGGCAAAGCGTGCGCTGCAACTTCATGTTGTATTCGATCTGATCGAACGGCACGTGGCCCGGCCCCTCGACCATGACCTGCACCCCCTGCCGCCAGGCGCGCTCGGTCAGCTCACCGATAGTCGCCAACTCGGCCAACTGCGCCCGATCGCTTGCATCCGCCAAACCTCCCGGACGCAATCCGTCGCCGATGCTGAACGTGACGTCGTGTTCCCGCATCACCTTACAGATGTCCTCCCACATGGTGTACATCAGGTTCTGTTTGTGGTGCACGATCATCCACTTGGCGAGCAGGCTGCCGCCCCGGCTGACGATCCCGATCAGTCGCTTCCGCACATCGTTAAGGTGTTCCTTCAGCACCCCGGCATGGATCGTGAAGTAATCGACTCCCTGACGGGCCTGATGTTCCAAAGTCTCCAGCACGATCTGCTCATTAAGCTCTTCGATCTTGCGGCCGATGATCATGCTGTAAATGGGGACGGTCCCGATGGGGACGGTGCTGTTCAGCAGGATCGCCGCGCGCGTCGCATCGAGGTCGCCGCCGGTGCTCAGGTCCATGACAGTGTCCGCCCCCCACCGCTCGGCCCATTTCAGTTTGTCGACTTCCTCATCCATGCCGCTGCTGACCGGGCTAGCTCCCATGTTGGCGTTAATCTTGGTCTTGGTGGCACGCCCGATGGCCATCGGGTCGAGCTTGTGTTTTAAGTGATGGATGTTGGCCGGAATGACCAATCGCCCCGCGGCCACCTCGTCGCGCACCTGCTCGGCGCTCAGATGTCCTTCACGCTCGGCGACGCGCTTCATCTGCGGCGAAATGATTCCCAACCGCGCCTGTTCCAACTGCGTAATGGCGGCGAACTTCTCGGCCGGCTTTACCGCCCTCGTCACTCCCATTGAGTCGGTAAACACGTACCAACCGCTCTTACCCGCATACGCTGCCGCCGGTGTACCGGTCAGATGCTCCCAGCCCTCGGGCAAGAAATCCCAAGCGGTCTTGGTGCTCGGCGCGGGCATTCCCTGCGTGTCCGGCGAACTGAACGTCCAAGCCGTCCCGACTTGCGGGGGATTGGCGAACGAACCCGGATTGGTCCCCTGCGCCCCTGTGCTGGGGTTCCCGCCGATGACCGGGGTTGTGTACTGCCACGCCGAATTCTTATCTGATTGAAACATGCACCGACTCCGTTAGACCACCTTAAGACCGATCAAGGCCTGAACAGAATCGTGTCGGCAAAAAGAGGGACCATCGGCCGGGCGACAAATCGCCACAAACCAGCGCCCGCCTCCCTCCGCCGGCATGACCCGGTTCAGGTTCCAAGGGACTCTCTCAGCCCCCCGCATCAACTTCAGCGGGCGGCACCCCTGGCAAGCCGGTTCAGTTTACACCTGCGTTTGAGGGCGGGCAATGTGTGGCCGCCCGGCCCTCCAATTCAACTTACAGTCGCGGACCACAGCGGGAAGGAAGCAGATTTTTCCCGGCCCTCCCCATCTGCGGTCGATGGATCTGTGGTGAGGCGAGGGTGCCGTGCGACGCTTTGGCTCGCCTCCCGGCCGTGTCGGCCTTTGCCCGGCGGACTTCGGCACTTCCAAGCCAGCGTTCAGCATGTCTCAGGGAAGGTTCGGCTTATCCAAGCCAGCCTTTGGCTTGGATAACCTAGCCTTTGGCATGGATAAGCCAGCCTTTGGCTTGTCCAGGCGAGCCTTCCACTTGTCCGAGCCAATCTTCCATTTGTCCAAGCCAAGTACTGGCTTGGATGCGGGAAACGCTGACGGGCAAGGCCGGTAACTTCAAAAGTAGGTTTGGAGTGGCACTGCGGAGGTTTTTATCGGGCGAGTGGACTTGATCGGTTCCTAGGCCCTTCGGCGGCGGGCCAAAAGTCCCAGAGCAACGATGGGTGCAAGTAATGCTCCCTCCGGCTCCGGCACCACGACTGACCCGTTCACCTGAAACGGCGCGGCGCACGGTGCCGGAAAGTTGGGGTTGCCGCCTTCCCACGTTTCGAACCACTGGTTGCTGCCGCTCAGGGGGCCGAACAGGCGGAAGTTGCGATCGAAGGCCTGCGCCCTGGGCGAGACCAGCGGCGTGAAGACGTTGGAGGTGGTGGTGTTGGTGAGCTGCCACTCCAGCCAGTATGTGCCCGCATCCAGCAGGCCGCCGTTGGGCAGGTCGTTCAGCGAAAATGTGTAGGCGAACAAAGGCCGCGTGCCGACCGTGCCGCCCGGGACGGGGGACTCGCGCCAGCCGACGAAGACCGACGACAGCGGGGTCAGGGTCAGGTTGGTCGCCAGCATCGGCGAGCCACCGGTGACGGGCGTGGTGTTCCAGAGGTTGACCGACGCACTGGTCACCGTGGGGATCTTGGTGCCCGCGACGGTGGAGGACTGCGACACAAAGGCGTAAACGGTGAAGGTGTCGAGGTCGCTGGCGGAGCTAAGAACGAAGTCCTCGGCGCCTTTAAAGCTCTTGACGGAGATCCCGGCCGTGGCGGTCGTGGTGTTGTAAAGCTCCGGTGCGCTGATCGGCTCGCCGGTGGTCACGCCGGTGGTGCTCGTGCCGGTGATCAGGGGACCGTTATCAAATAGCACGGCGGCAGCCGCCGACTTGACGGCCAAAGCCGAACCAGCCACCGCAACCGCCACGACACCCTTCAATACAAAGTTCATCGTATTCTCCTGAGGAAACCATCCGTCATGCATTCCACAACAACGAAGCCACCCTACAAACATCTGTAAGAAGGCCAATCTTTTCAGCAAATGTAGATATGTCTGGTGCTGGCGTGGAGACTGAAGGTATCCTTTGCACACCCAATGTCTGGCTCACTTAGCAATCAACAGCAGGCCACTTTAAGCGCGGCCGCAGACCGGATTGTCCCGGCCGACTCTTTCCCGGCGGCGGGTACGGCGGGCGCTGCCGACTACATTCAGCGGCTGTTGAACCGGGACATGCCCCACCGCTGGGCGGAGTTTGTGGCGGGTCTGGAGAGATTGTCCACGGATGCCCTCGCTGCGCACGGGCTCGCCTTCGTCGAGTTGACGGCCCCGCAACAGGACGAGGTGCTGGAGCAACAAGACGGTTCATCGGACGTGGCCCGCCGGCGGTTTTTCGCGTGGCTCGTCGAGCTCGTGCTGGAAGGCTATTACGCCGATCCGGCCAACGGCGGGAACGCGGGCGCGGCCTCGTGGCGGATGGTGGGGTACGACCCGAACATCCCCGGTTACGACGGGAGTGACGGAAACAGCAATGGCAAGGGTGGGCCGCGTGGCTGATTTTGATGTCATCGTGGTGGGTGGGGGTGCGGCCGGGGGAATCCTGGCCGGGTTGCTGGCGGAGGCGGGCAAAACCGTGCTGCTGCTGGAGCGTGGACGCCGGATGAGCGTGAAGGAGGTCTCTCGCGATCATGTGCGGAACCATCGTCTGGCGCTGTACGGACACAACACGGGGCCGGAGCTGGTCGGCAACCCCAGAACTTATGAAGAGGCCGGCGGGCGGGTGCGCTTGCTCGCGCCCAACGAAGGGGCTTACCAGAACAACGCGATGGTCGTGGGCGGCGGCACGCTGGTATACGGGGCACAGGCGTGGCGATTTCTACCGGATGACTTCCGCATGGCCAGCCGGTACGGCGTGCCAGAGGGCAGTTCGCTGGCAGACTGGCCGATCTCGTATGAAGAGCTTGAACCCTGGTATGACCGGGCCGAGTGGGGACTGGGCGTGGCGGGCGATGCAGCGGCGATGCCGCGACAAGGGGCGCGTTCGCGGCCGTTTCCGATGGCGCCGCACGCGCCGTCGCGGCCGCAGCAGGTGCTGAAGCTCGGGGCGGAGCGGCTGGGGCTATCGACCCATGCGGTGCCGCTGCTGATCAATACCGAGCCTTACAACGGGCGAGCGGCCTGCATTCGGTGCGGCATGTGTGTGGGATTCGCCTGTCCGACCGATGCGAAAAATGGGAGCCAAAATACGTTGATCCCGAGGGGGCTGGCGACGGGGAGGTTGACGCTGGTGGCTGGGGCGCAGGCCGGGCGGATTGAGTGCGATGCCCGCGGGAAGGCCAGCGGGGTTTGGTACTTTCAGGCCGGGGGGAAGGAGCTGTTTGCTTCGGCGCGGGTCGTTGTCAGTAGTGCCGGGGCGATCGAATCGGCACGGCTGTTGTTACTGAGCCGTGGGGCGGGTCACGAGAGCGGGCTGGGCAATAACTCAAACCATGTGGGGCGGCATTTGCAGGGTCACTATTACCACGGGGCCCACGGGTTGTTTGAAGACGTGGTGCAGGATGGGCTGGGGCCGGGGCCGTCGATCTCGACGTGTGACTTCAACCATGGCAACAAAGGGGTCATCGGGGGTGGGATGCTGGCAGATGAGTTCATCAAGCTGCCGATCATTTTCAACAAGTGGGGCTGGCCGCCCGGGCAACGGCGGTGGGGGCAGGCGGCCAAGGACTTCATGCGGCACGCCTACTCGCGGACAATGCAGGTTCATGGGCCCGTGCAGGAGATTCCCAGCCCCACAAGCAGGGTGACGCTGGACCCGGATGTTCGTGATGCCAACGGACTGCCGGTCGTCCGGCTGAGCGGTGCAACCCATCTGGAGACGGCACGCACGGCGGAGTTTGTAAGAGAAAAGGCCGTGGACTGGCTGCGGGCTTCCGGCGCGACCCGCATCTGGACGGGCGGCCCCATTGGCGTGTACCTGAGCGCCGGCCAGCATCAGGCGGGGACTTGCAGAATGGGGCGCGACGCAGGTTGCAGCGTGACCGATGCCACGGGGCGTGTGCATGGCACGGACAATGTCTATGTCGTGGATGGCGGCTTGCACGTCACCAACGGCGGGTTCAACCCGGTCTTGACGATCATGGCACTGGCCTACCGGGCTGCAGCGGAGATTGGTACACGGGTCTAGCGCGCAGGCCCGGGCCTTGCGGGCCTGGCTTCCAAATGAAGACGCCACGCACCGAATGTCGGTACGTGGCGTCTTATTTTGCGGAAGCTGGATGGTCAGCGGGAGGCCGCAGCAGACCTCGCACCCTCACAACTGCTTTCAGTGACCTCAGGCCGTGGCCTTGAGGACCTTGGCAGCGAAGGCCTTCTTCTTCTCAATCCGCTTGCGACGCAGGCCAGCGGACTTGCGGGCCTTGGGCTTGTCGCTCTTGGCACCGGCGGGCTTTTCATCGGTCAGCAGCTGCAGAACGACGATGGAGCCGGCGTCGCCGATGCGGTATTCGGCAGTTTTGATGACGCGGGTGTAACCGCCATTGCGACCCATAAACTTGGGGGCGATGTCGGTGAACAGACGCTGGACGACGGTCTTGGCGCCTTCGGTGATGAAGTCCTGATTGTCGTCGACCAGACGGCGGTCGTTGATCTTCTGGATCACGCGGCGGCGGGCCAGCAGGGTGCCGGTCTTGGCTTGGGTGATGAGCCGCTCGGCCATGGCCCGGACTTCCTTGGCCTTGGGGTAGGTCGTACGGATTTCGCCGTGCTCAAAGAGGCTCTGGCAAAGGCTGCGACGCAGCGCGATCCGGTGCTCTGTGTCGCGGCTCAACTGACGTCCAAACAACTTATGGCTGCTCATAACAAACTCCGTCTCAACTCAACAACACACACTTCAAATCAGACCGGCCAGCTCTAAAGCTGTCCGCCCTGGCCCTGTTCCTGTGACACCTGTTCCGAACCCTCATCGCCGTCCTGCTCGTCGTCGATGTCATCGTCCAGATCGGTCGAGGTATCGATGACGACCTGCGGAATCGGCTGGCTGAGGTCCATACCAAGGCTGAGGCCGAGGTCGGACAACTTCCGCTTCACTTCACGCAGGCTTGTCTTGCCAAAGCTGCGAACCTTCAGCAGGTCTGAATCATTCTTCTGAACCAGTTCGCGGACGGACTGGATCTTTGCACTTTCCAGGCAGTTGTTAGCACGAACCGAGAGGTCCAGTTCCTGAACGGTCATGTTCAGCTTCTGCTGGAGGTCGGGGTCGATGCTGGCAGTGCTTTTGCCCAACACGCTGACGGCCTCTTCGCTGGCCAGATCGGTGCCAAGTTCGAAGTACTGCACAAACGGATTGAGGTGCTTACGCAGGATCTTGGCCGCTTCCACCAGTGCCAGCTCGGGCGAGATGGTGCCGTTGGTCCAGATTTCGAGAATCAGGCGGTCATAGTCAGTCTTCTGGCCGACGCGTGCGTCTTCGACGGCGTAACGCACGCGGACGACGGGGGTATAGATCGAATCGACGGCGATGGTGCCGATCTCCTGATCGCCGCGGCTGCTGGCGTTTTCCAGGGCGGTGACGTAACCGCGACCCTTGTTGACCGTGAGGGTCAGGTCAAAGGCCACGTCTTCGGTCAGCGTCGCCAAGACCTGATCCTTGTTGAAGATGGTGACGTCGGGCGGGCACTCGATCATGCCAGCGGTAACGACGCCGGCCTTCTTGGCGAGCAGCTTCAGTTCGCGCGGCTCATCGCTTTCGCTCTTCACCACCAGCTGCTTGATGTTCAGGATGATGTCGGTGGTGTCTTCCATCACACCAGCCAGGCTGCTGAACTCGTGTTCCGCGCCAATCAGCTTGACGTGGGTGACGGCTGCGCCTTCGAGGCTGCTGAGCAGAATGCGCCGCAAGGAGTTACCAACCGTCGTGCCGAAGCCACGCTCGAAAGGTTCGACCGTGAAACGGCCAAAAGTCGGGGTGCTCAGGTTGTTGTCCAACTGCACTCGTGAGGGCAGTTCCAATCCACGCCACTTGTTGCGCATCGCAGTACCTCTAAAGAAAAACTCTCAGACAAGCCCGAAGCCGAATCGCGGAAGGTTATCGCCCCAACCGTTAGGGGCATCTGTCTTCCACCTCGTCGTCTTCGAGGGGGGGCAAAATAAGCTCAGTTCTTATGCACGACGCTTGCGGGGTGCACGGCAGCCGTTGTGCGGAAGCGGGGTCACATCTTCGATGCCGGTCACACGCAGGCCGGAGTTCTGAAGGTTGATGATGGCCTGTTCGCGACCTGCGCCCGGACCCTTGACCTTCACTTCGACTTCCATCATCCCGCTCTTCTTGGCCTGGCTGCCAGCCTGCTCGGCGGCGCGGCCCGCCGCGAACGGCGTGCTCTTACGCGAACCCTTGAAACCAACGGTGCCAGCCGATGCCCATGAAATGGTCTCGCCATTCGGGTCGGTGATGGTCACGATCGTGTTGTTGAACGTCGACTTGATGAAGGCGATGCCGCGGGTCACGCCCTTGCGGATCTTCTTCTTGACCGCTGCCTTACCGCCGACCGCTGTTGCTTTTGATGTCTCTGCCATGGGGATGTCCTTTTCTGCTTCCTTTCCGGCTCAACCGGCACAACGGCCGTCCCCGGAAAGAATACGTCTGCTGAATGTTCGAAAAAAAACGAAGACTACTTGCCGAGCTCCTTGACGCCCTTCTTACCGGCAACCGTCTTACGCGGGCCCTTACGGGTGCGTGCGTTACTGCGGGTGCGCTGACCACGCGTCGGGAGCGACCGACGGTGACGGTCGCCGCGATAACACTTGATTTCGCGGAGGCGACCCACGTTCTGCTGCGTGGCGCGACGGAGGGCACCTTCGATCAGGATCCCGCGCTTCTCGAGCACGGCGATGATCTTGGCGACTTCTTCCTCGGTCATTTCCTTGGCGCGCTTGATCTGATCAACGCCAGCTTCCTTCAAAATCTGACGGCTGTTCGTCCGGCCGATGCCGTACAAATACGTCAGTGAGATCCACAGGGGCTTGTCGTTGGGAATATCGATACCGGAAATACGTGGCATGTTGAAAAATCTCCGCAAATAACAGGGTCGGAAGAGGACGCGCTCAGGAAGAGGCTTAACCCTGCTTCTGCTTGTGTTTCGTGTTGATACAGATCACCCGCACAATACCCTTGCGACGGACGATCTTGCAGTTTTCACAAATACGACGGACGGATGCTCGAACCTTCATGTCAACCTCTCAGTTTCCCGTCCCACCTGCCGCCATCGTAGGCGGCTTTGGGAAGGGGGGGTCGGGTTTTGTACCACAGCCACGTTTTCTTTCAAGGAACCTCTGCCGTGGCAGCCAGGCCAGAAGTCCACATTTTACCAACTTGTCGGCATTATTCTGCTAAACTGCCGCCTTCTCTCCCGCCACGGCCCGGCCATCGGTCAGGACATCGCACCCGCCTTCTGTGACAGCGACGGTGTGCTCGAAGTGGGCAGCCAGCTTGCGGTCCACGGTGACGACAGTCCACTCGTCCTGCAGCAGGACGACGTCTCTTTTCCCAGCCACGACCATGGGCTCCACGGCGAAGGTCATACCCGGCCGCATGCGGAAATCCCCACGCATATCGCTGCTGACGTAGTTCGGAACCTTCAAGTCCTCGTGCATCACCCGGCCCACGCCGTGACCGACAAACTCGCGCACGACGCCGAAGCCATTGCTCTCGACGTGGTGCTGCATGACACGGGCGACTTCCGACCACTTCTTGCCCGGACGAATGTGCCGGATGGCCAGTTCGAGTGTCTGCTGCGTGATGTCCAAAAGTTTTTGTGCGGCCGGCAAAATTTTTCCAACCGGGACAGTAATTGCAGTGTCGCCGCAGAAGCCTTCGAACATCAGGCCGAGGTCAAGGCTGACCAGATCGCCTTCTTTCAGTGCCCGCTTGCCGGGAATGCCGTGCACGACTTCTTCGTTCACGGAGATGCACATGTGGGCCGGGTACCCCTCACCTTCTTTGTAGGTCGGGTAGTTCTTGCTCATGCCACGGGCACCAGCGTTTTCGAGTTCAACCCGGCACATCTGGTGAATCTCTTCAGTGGTGGTGCCGGGTCGGCACAGCGGCACGAGTTTGTGGAGGATCTCGTAGCCGATGCGTCCGGTGCGACGCATGGATTCAATTTCAGACTGGCTCTTAAGAATGATGGGCATGTCGACAGAAAAAGAACTGGCCGACGGAGCAGCAGCACCATCGGCCAGCAAGTGTGAAAATGGTTACCCCTGCCGACCGCGGATGCGCTTGCCACCTTCACCCAGGAAGCCGGCATAGTTCCGCATGAGCAGATTGGCTTCGATGCGCTGGACCATGTCCAAGGCAACCGAAACGACGATCAGCAGGCCTGTACCGCCCAGGAACGCGGCGATGTTGTATGGAATGCCGATGGCAGTCGTGATGAAAATGGGGATGACGGCGATGATGCACAAGAAGCCGGCACCCACAAAGGTGATGCGCATCATCACATGTTCAAGGTAGTCGGCCGTGCGCTTACCCGGACGGATGCCGGGGATGAACGAGCCGTAATCGCGCAGCTGGTTGGCCATCTCCTTCGGCTGGAACTGAACGGTTGTCCAGAAGTAGGCGAAGAAGTAGATCATCACCAGTTCTGTCAGCACATAGAGGAACTGCCCGAAGCCGAAGTTCGAGTTCAAGAACAGCATGACGCTGTGGAACATGCTCGTGCCGCTGGCAGGGCGGGTCATGGATTCAAGCCAGCCGAACGCCATGCCGGGAAACAGCATCAGCGACTGCGCGAAGATGATCGGCATGACGCCGCCGTGGTTCACGCGGAGCGGTAGAAACTGCTTCGCCCCTCCGTATTGCATGCGGCCGCGCGTGTGCTTGGCCTGCTGGATCGGGATGCGGCGCTGGGCCTGCGTCACCAGGATTGACCCCGCGATGATGCAGACGAAGGCAGCTGCCAAGACCAGAATATGGCCGACACTCAACGGGCGGCTCGCATCAGGCGAACCGACCTTGAAGTTGGTCATCCCAATGAGCTGGAAAATGGCGCTGGGCATCCGCGAAACAATGCCCGCGAGAATGATTAGTGAAACGCCGTTACCGAGTCCGTATTCATCGATCTGTTCACCCAGCCACATCAGGAAGACTGAGCCCGCCGTAAGGCAGACGATTCCGCCGACCCAGATGCTGGCTGTGTCTCGCCAGATATGCTGCACCAGCGAGTCGCCGCCTCCGGGGTGGTGCATATAACTGATCCACATCGCCCCTTGAACGATGCAAAGGGGAACGGTCGCGTAGCGCGTCCATTCCTGAATCTTCTTGCGCCCGGTCTCCCCTTCCTTCTGCATCTTTTCAAGGCCCGGCAGCACGGTCCCGAGAAGCTGGAAAATGATGCTGGCCGAGATGTAGGGCATGACGCCCAAGCCGAATATCGTTGATTGCGACAGGTTGCCGCCGCTGAACAGCGAGACATAGCTCGCCAGCCGGCCCGTGGCCGAAGTGTCCGACTGCTGGTTCTTCGCTGCCTGAGCGAAGGCCTCCTGGTCGGCACCGGGAATGGTGATGTGATAGCCGATCCGATAGATCAGCAGCATGAACAAGGTGAAGAAAACCTTGTTACGCAACTCCGGGACTTTGAAGACGTTCAGCAGCGTCTTGAACATAGGTGGCCTGTCAGTCTAACCGGGATCGGCCGAGAACCGCAGCCGCTCCCACTTGAAAACGTATGACCCCCGAACCTTCAAAGATCGGGGGCCATACTGATTTAGCGAATCAGTCGCCCATACGAGGGCGGGATAAGTCTAGGCCTTCGGAGCGGCGGCGGCTTCTGCGACCGCATCAGCCTTTTTCACCTTCGGCCGGACGACGAACTTCTTCTTGGGCTTGGGGAATTCAAACGTCGCACCCTTGACGTTCTGGGCGGTGCCGCCAGCCGCCACGATTTTGGCGTGAGCAGCCTTGCTGTACCAGCCAGCAACAACCGTCAACTTCTTGCTCAGTTCGCCTTGGCTCAGGATCTTGACCGGCAGCTTGAGGTCGGGCACGAGGCCGACTTCAAACAGTGCTTCGGCATTCACAACCGAGCCCGCATCGAATCCTTCGAGATCGCCCAGGTTAACAATATGGAACCGGTTGGCGAAGTTGACGTTCGAGAACCCGCGCTTGGGGAAGCGGATGAAGATCGGGGTCTGGCCGCCTTCGTAGCCGCGCTTGATGTACTTACCGTTACGGGCCTTGGAGCCCTTGTTGCCCTTACCGGAGGTCTTACCCCGGCCGGACGATTCCCCACGGCCCTTGCGTTGACCGCGCTTGTTGCGCAGTTCGCCGGTCGTGATGACGTGTTGCATGCTCATGGTGTGGTGCCTTTTCCGCTAGCGCAGGTCGATAAAACGTCAAGAAACTTTCAGGGCTTACAGGGCCCCAACGAGCTTCTTTTCCAACAGAACGCCACGCGTGGCTTCGACCTGCTCGCGGTTTTGGAGCTGCCGCAGGGCGTTCATGGTTGCTTTCACAAGATTCTTGGGGGCGGTGCTGCCGTAGGCCTTGGTCAGGATGTCTGTCACGCCAGCCAGTTCGACACACGGACGAACTGACTTGCCAGCCGTAACGCCGGTACCCGGACGGGCAGGGACGAGAATGACGGTTGATGCGCCGCTCGTGCCCTTCACGGTGTGAGGGATGGTGCTGCCCTTCAGGACGACCTTGATGATGGCCTTGCGGGCATCCTTCGTGGCCTTCTCAACGGCGCCCGGAACTTCGTTGGCCTTGCCGTAGCCGATGCCGACGTTGCCCTTGCGATCGCCAGAGACGACGAGAGCACCGAAGCTGAACGTACGACCACCCTTGACGACCTTCGAACAGCGATAGATGCGGACAACAGCCGACTCAAAGCCAGATTCATCACGATCGCGCTCGCGGTTGCGCGGACCGCCACGGCCGCCGCCCGGACCGCCACGACCGCCACCGGGGCCGCCACGACCGCCGCCGGGGCCGCCACGACCACCACCGGGACCGCCGGGTCCACGTCCACCGCCGCCACCACCACCACCGCCAGCGGCGGGTGCGGGTGATGACGCTTCAGCCGCTGCGGGCTGGGCGTCGGCAGGGGTCGCGGAAACTTCAGGAGTTGCGGGAGTAGTGGGGTCTGACATAGGTGAATCTTCTGCTGAGTGGGTCTTTGGTCGTTGTCTGTAGGACAGTGGGTTAGAACTTCAGTCCGCCTTCACGAGCAGCTTCGGCTAGGGCCTTGACGCGACCGTGATAGGTCCGGCCGTTACGGTCGAACGCCACTTTGCTGATACCGGCTGCGACTGCTGCCTTGGCGATCGCGCCGCCAACGGCCTTGGCCGCGGCGATGTTGCCACCATTTTTCAGGCTGCCACGGACTTCGGCGCTGGTGCTTGATGCAGCGACCAGCGTCTTGCCGGCGATGTCATCAATGACCTGGGCGGAAATGTGCTTGTCCGAGCGGAACACGCTGAGACGCGGGCACGCGACAGTGCCCGACAGGGTCTTACGAATGCGGAACTTACGGCGTTCCAGACGAATGTTTTTTGCTTTGTTCTTATCTGCCATGATCTTTCAACCTCCGGGGCACCGATCAAATCCGGCCGCCCGGTTGAAGTCCTTCGAAAACTACCTTTACTTAGCACCTGCACCGGCAAACGCCTTGCCGGCCTTGGTCTTGACCTTCTCACCTTCGTAACGAATGCCCTTGCCTTTGTACGGCTCGGGCTTACGCACTTTACGCAGCTGGGCAGAGAAGTTGCCGACCAGCTGTTTATCCGGACCAGCCACAACAACCTTGCCAGTGATGTCGCCAACGCCCGGCTCGACCTTGACGTCGAGGCCGACGGGAATCTGCACAACGACCTGATTGGCGAAGCCGACTGACAATGCCAGCGTCTTGCCCTTCATTTCAGCCTTGTAACCGACGCCGCGGATTTCCATGACCTGGGTGTAACCCGTGGCCACACCGATGATCTGGTTATTAATCAGAGCGCGGGTCAGGCCGTGCAACGACTTGCTGAACTTTTCATCGTCCGGACGGACGACGCTGAGTTCTTTCTTGCCTTCGTCGTAGGTGACCTTCATCAACGGGTGCACGTTCAGTTCGAGCTTGCCCTTGGGGCCTTCGAACTTGATGTGCTGCCCATTGACGTTGATCTTCACACCCGACAGGACGGGAACTGGTTTTTTTCCGATACGGCTCATGACGTCACCTTCGTTGCAGTTACTTACGCAAAATCAAAAACTAGCTCACGACACAGAGGAGTTCGCCGCCCACGTTTTGTTCGCGGGCCTTGCGGTCGCTCATCACGCCCTTGCTGGTCGACACGACACAAATGCCCATGCCGTTCAACACTTGCGGGAGCTCGCCGACGCCGTGATACAGCCGGCGGCCGGGCTTGCTGGCGCGATCGATCTCATGAATCACCTTGTCGCCGTTCATGGCGTACTTGAGGTGGACACGGAGTGTGCCCTGCTTGTTGGCGTCGTCGATCACATCGAAGCTTTCGATGTAACCTTCATCCTTGAGCACCTGGGCAATGCCCGTGCAGGTCTTGCTCTTGTTGATCAGCACGACGCGCCGGCCGACCCGGTTTGCGTTGCGGATCCGCGTCAGCATATCGGCGATGGGATCTTGGTTATTCATGTCTTCTCAGTCAGTTAGGGGCCCATACCTGTAAGCCGGGGATACACTCCCGACAACACGCACGCCGCGATTACTTCAGTTACCAGCTAGCCTTCTTCATGCCCGGAATCTTGCCCGCAAGCGCCAGCTCGCGGAGCATGATTCGGCTTACCTTGAACTTCCGCAGGACGGCCTTGCTACGGCCGGTCAACTGACACCGGTTGTGCGACCGGGTCGGTGAACTGTCGCGCGGCAGACGTGCCAGCGCAGCGAAGTTCCCCTCGGCCTTCAACTTCCGGCGTTCATCCGCAAACTTCGCGACAAGCGCCTCGCGACGCTTCTGCTTGGCTTTCCAGGCTTTTGTTGCCATATCAATCCTTTAAGTGACGTCCTGCTCTTACGACTTCTGTTTGATTCCTAAAAACTAATCCCGGCGGCCATCTTCGCGGAACGGGAACCCGAACTGCTTCAGCAGCTCGCGGCCCTCTTCGGCGTTGTCGGCTGTGGTGCCAATGGTGATGTTCATTCCCTGCGGGAAGGTCACCGAGGCCGCATCGACTTCTGGGAACACCGTCTGTTCCGTCAGACCGAAATTATAGTTGCCATCACGATCAAAACCGGCCGGGCTGACGCCACGGAAATCCTTCACTCGCGGAAAGGCCAGCGTGACCAGACGGTCAAAGAACTCGTACATGCGCTTGCCACGCAGGGTGACCTTCAGGCCGGTCTCCTGGCCTTCGCGGACCTTGAAGTTGGCGACCGACTTCTTGGCACGGCAGCGAACGGGCCGCTGACCGGCGATAACCGCCAGTTCCTTCTCGGCCTGCTCCATCTTGCCTTTTTCGCCGCTGGTTACGGCCTTGCCCAGACCCATGCTGATGACGATCTTTTCCAGCCGGGGGGTGGCGAGCAGGTTCGTGTAGCCGAACTTCTGCTGCAGGGCCGGAACAACCTTGGTCTTGTAAATTTCGATAAAGCGGGGCTCGGGGGCCGGGGTGGTTTCCACCACGTCGTCACCCTCAGCGGCTGCCTTGTCTTCGGCTGCCTTCTTTGCCTTTCGCTCCGCGGCGGCAGCTTTGGCTGCGGCCGGGTCGATTTTCATTTTGTTTTTTTCTGCCATGACTTATCCGTCCCTAAAAAACCCAAACAACAACGCTTGGCAACAACTTTGGTTACTTGCTGAACTTCGACAACACCGTGCCACCCTTGGTGACGCGCTGCTTGACGCCGTCCTTCTCAACAAACTTCACACGGGTGCCCTTGCCGGTGGCCGGGTCCACGGGCAGCACGTTGCTGATGTGGATGGGGGCATCCTTCTGGATGCGGCCGCCCTGAGGGTTCCGCTGATTCGGCTTGACGTGCTTCCACACGCGGTTGATTCCTTCGACCACAACGCGGTCGTCGGCATCAATGATCTTCAAGACGCGGCCGACTTTGCCCTTGTCCGAACCGGTGGTAACCACAACCGTGTCACCTGTTTTGATGTGCCGTGCCATACTCGCCTGACCCTTCTGAATACTGCTGAAACTCACAAACTCTGTCGTACAACCAACGTCCCCTGGCTTCGTTAGATCACTTCGCTGGCAAGCGACACGATCTTCATGAAGTTCTGGTCCCGCAGCTCACGTGCCACTGCACCGAAGATGCGCGTGCCCTTGGGATTGTTTTCCTTGTCGATCGTCACGGCAGCGTTGCGGTCGAACCGCACGTACGAACCGTCCGGCCGCAAAGTCGGCTGCTTCGTCCGGACGACAACCGCCCGGATGATCTCGCCCTGCTTCACTTCGCCACCCGGCAGCGTCTTCTTGACGGCACAGATGATGACATCTCCCACCGTCGCCACGCGACGCTTGAACTTGCCCTTACTCGAAGAACCCTTGAGCACCTTGATGCACATGGCAATCTTCGCGCCGGTGTTGTCGGCGATGTCGACGTAGGTTTGCTGTTGAATCATGACTGTCTCTCTCTCGTATCTACCTGCACAACTCTTACAACTGGTTGCGTGTCAAACGTCGGTTACCGCTTCTCGGGGGCCTTACCGGTCATCACTTCTTCAGCGCTGACCTGCACGGCACGTTCCGGAGCCCGCGTCACGATCTTGACCAGGCGGTGGTGCTTGGTCCGGCTCATCGGGCGGCAGTTGGCCACTTCGACGGTGTCGCCTTCACGGGCTTCGTTGGTTTCATCGTGGGCATGCAGCACGGTGCGGCGCTTGAGGAACTTGCCGTACTTGGGGTGCTTCGTCTGGTACTCAACGACCACCTTGATCGTCTTGTTACCCTTGTCCGATGCCACGACGCCCTGCACCGTGCGGAGGTGCGAGCGATCTTCACTGGTTGTTGTCGTTGTTGCTGCCATAAGTCTGTCTCGTGATGAAATCGTCTTTTGTCTTCTGTACTTACTTCGCCGCCGCAGTGGTCTTGGCGACCTTCTTCTTGACGGCTGCCTTGACGGGCGCGGCGACCGGGGCCGCCACGGGTGCCGCAATGGCCTTCGCCGCAGGTGCCGCCGCCAGCTGACGCTGCTTCAAGGCTGTCTTGATGCGGGCGACATCTTTACGGGTCTTGCCAATCAGCGAGTTGTTTTCCAGCTTCTGGATCGTCGCCTGCGTACGAAGAGTCGCCAGCGTCTTGGCCTTTTCGACCAGTTCCGCAGTCAGCTCCGCGTCGTTCTTTTCCAGCACTTCCTTGAACTTCATGACTCTCTCCAGAACTCAGTAATATTCTTCAAAACGTTATCCAACACTCATCAGGCAATCGCATGGCGACGCACAACAAACCGGCAGGGCACCGGCATCTTGTGGGCTACGCGGGCCAATGCCTTCTTGGCGGTTGCCTCATCCACGCCGCCGACCTCGAACAACATGGTGCCGGGCTTGATCACGGCTGCCCAAAACTCCGGTTCGCCCTTGCCTGAACCCATTCGAACTTCCAGCGGCTTGGCCGAGATCGGCTTGTGCGGGAAGACGCGGATGTACAGACGGCCTTCGCGACGCAAAAAGTGACTGGCCGCGACACGGCCGGCCTCGATCACACGCGCGCTCATCCACACCGGGGCCAGTGCCTGAAGGCCGAACTCGCCGAACGCCACGGTGTTACCGCGGGTGGCATTGCCCTTCATTTTGCCGCGCTGGCTCTTGCGGAACTTGACTCGCTTCGGCATCAACATGGTGCACCTGCTCTTCTATCAATCACCGGCCTACGGCCCGGCGTTTCAGTTTCGTTCACAAAAAAGACAACTCACCCAACTGCAACCCATTACCGACGACCGCGACGCATCGGACCACCCGGACGCACGTCAGTCTCCAGCACTTCTTCACCGTACATGCCACGAAAGATCCACGTCTTGACGCCAATGGCGCCAAAGGTCGTGAACGCGATCGCGTAGCCGTAGTTGACGTCGGCCTGCAACGTCGTCAGCGGGACCGAACCGGTCGTCGCTTTCTCCGTGCGGGCGATTTCGGCCCCACCCAGACGACCCGACACACAGATACGGATGCCCTTGGCACCGGCTTGCATCGTGGCTTCCATGCGCATCTTCAGAACGCGGCGGAACTGTGCACGCTTCTTGAGCTGCTCGGCGATACCTTCGGCCACCAGCTGGGCGTTCAGGTCCGGGTTCTTAATTTCGATGACCTTGATCGGGGCGACCTTACGCTTGATCAGGTCTTCCAGATCTTCACGCAGCTTTTCGACGCCTTCGCCCTTGGGTCCAATGACCAGACCGGGACGCGCGCTCTTCAGCGTGACAGTGATCTCTTCGCGGGTGCGTTCGATCAGGATGTCGCTGACGGCCGCGAACGGGGGCTGACGGTTCAGCCGCGCGTCGAGAAGCTTACGAATCTTGAAGTCTTCAACGAGGAAGTCGCCGAAGGCAGCCTTGGGGGCGTACCAGCGACTTTTCCAGTCCTCGGTGATACCGACTCGGAAGCCTGTTGGATTTACTTTTTGACCCATGATCTTTTGTCCTTACTTACCCGACATTACTTGCTGGTCTTGGTGCTTTCCCGCTCATCAATCGACACGACCAGATGGCTGGTCCGCTTCTTGATGCTGTACGCCTTGCCGCGATCCTTCGGCTGGAAACGCTTCATCACCGGACCGGCATCGACCCACGCGGACTTCACGTACAGGGTGTTGCGAACCGGTACCGTCGACTGCTCCGTGGCATTGGCCACGGCCGAACGGATGACCTTCTCCACCATGCCGCTGGCGCGCTGCTTGCTGAACTTCAGCAGGGTCAGTGCATCATCGACATCGCGGCCACGCACCAGGTTCATCAACAAACGCGCCTTTCGCGGTGCGATTCGGGCGAAGCGGTGTTTTGATTCAAATGCCATAACTGTTCCTCAACTCAAACGTACGACGTTGACTGCTTACTTACCCGGCTCGGCAACCTTCTTGCCCGAGTGACCCTTGAACTGACGGGTCGGGGCGAACTCGCCCAGCTTGTGACCGACCATGTCTTCCGTCACGATCACCTGCAAGAACTTGTTGCCGTTGTGCACTTCGAACCGGTGCCCGATGAACTCCGGAATGATGGTGCAGGCACGCGCCCAGGTCTTGATGGGCTGCTTGGCCTTGTTCTGGTTCAGCTTGGTCACCTTACCGAACAGCTTCTCGTCGACGTACGGACCTTTTTTTGCACTTCGGCTCATGATGGTTTCTCTGTTGCTTCTTTTGGTTCAATCGGCCGTTGGTTACTTAGTTGGACACGTTCTGCGGACGCTGCTGGAACTTACCGAACTTACGACGACGCAGAATCATCTTCTCGCTGGCCTTACGCGGGCTGCGGGTGATGCCACCCTTGGCCGGAACGCCCGTCTTGCTGACCGGGTGACGACCACCGTTGCTACGGCCTTCACCACCACCCAACGGATGGTCGATCGGGTTCATGGCCTTGGCACGGGTGTGCGGGCGAATACCCATGTGACGGCTACGGCCGGCCTTGCCGATGCTGACGTTGATCCAGTCGGTGTTACCCAGCTGGCCGATCGTTGCACGACAAACCGAACGCACGCGGCGCATTTCGCCGCTCGGCAGAATCACGACCGCGTAGTCGCCTTCCTTAGCGCCCAGACGACCGACGCCGCCTGCACTACGGACCAGCTTGCCGCCCTGTCCGGGGTTAAGTTCAATGTTGTGAATGTCCATGCCGGCCGGAATGTTGGCCAGCGGCATTGCGTTGCCGACTTCTGGGGGCGAGGTCGGTCCACTGATGATCTTCGTGCCGACCTTCAAACCTTCGGGGGCGAGGATATAGGCCTTGACGCCATCGGTGTACTCGATGAGGGCGATGTGGACCGAACGATTGGGGTCGTACTCGATCGACTTCACTTCGGCCGGAATGCCGTCCTTGATGCGCTTGAAGTCGATGATGCGATAAAGCTGCTTGTTACCGCCACCGTGGTGCTTGGCGGTGATGACGCCGTGGTGGTTACGGCCGGTCGGCCGACGCTGGCCCACAGTCAGCGACTTTTCCGGCGTGGTCTTGGTGAGCACAGCCTTGTAGTCAATGACGCTTCCCTGGCGGCGGCCGGGGCTGGTCGGGTTATAGAACTTGATTGCCATGATTCAGCTCTTGAAAGGTTACTGGGTTACTTCGTGCGGTGGAGGCGAGGGGAGGAGGTGGGGGGGGGTTAGATCAACTCAATCTTTGAATCAGCCGCCAGTGTGACGATGGCCCGCTTGTAGTCGGGGGTCTGCGTCATGCGGAACTTGCTGCGACGGGGCTTGCCTTTGCGGTTGATCGTCCGGACATCGGCGACCTTCACGTTGTAAAGGCCTTCGACTGCCATCTTGATCGAGCCTTTGTTGGCATCAGATGCGACGCGAAACGTGTAGGTGTTGCGCGTGGTCTGCTGCTTGGTGCTCTTTTCGCTGACCAGCGGGCGAATAACGATTTGTGAGTAATCCATGACTTATTTTCCTGAGTAGCGGATGGCCCGGGGGACTAGGCCAGAATCTGTTCCAATCCAGCCTTGGTCACCAGCAACGTACGGTTGCGGAGCAGGTCCCAGACATTCAACTGAGCGACAGTCGTCAGCGTCGTGCGGTCGACGTTGCGGGCCGACTTCTGCAAGACCACATTCTGGCCTTCCAGTGCAAGCAGCACCGAACGGTCCAGACCCAGGTTCTTGAAGAGTCCGGCGATCGCCTTGGTCTTTGGCGTCGAACCGACTTCGATCACATCCACAACCTTGACATCATTGCTGAGGAACTTCGCGAGAATGGCGTGCGAGCGGGCCAGCTGACGGGCCTTCTTCGGCATGGCCTGACGCCAATCCTTGGGCCGCTTCTGCTTGGCGTGACCACCACCACGACGCACCGGCTGGCGAATGGAACCCATACGGGCGTTGCCAGTTCCCTTTTGACGGTAGATCTTGCGGGTGGAACCTTCGACTTCGCCGCGGGCCAGAGTCTTGACGGTGCCCTGACGCTGATTGGCGTGGTACATCGTGAGCGCCTGCTTCAGCAGAGCCCGATTTACTTCGCCGCCGAGCTTGGCCTCGTCGACGTTGACCGTCGAGACCTGCTTGCCCGATTGATTGAAAACTGGAACTTCGATCATGACTTCACTCTTGTTTCAATAACACTCTTATTCGTCTCACACCGCATCAACCGGCCCCGTGGGCTACTTGGCAGCCGGCTTCACCTTGGCGGTGATCGACTTCCGAATGAAAAGAAGCGTCCCGGTCGGTCCCGGCAACGCTCCCTTGATCAACAGCAAATTCTTCCCTGAATCGATCTTCACCAGCGGGTGATTCCGCGTCGTCACCTGGTCCATGCCCATGTGGCCGGCCATACGGACGCCCTTTTTCGGCTTACCCGACTGACCACGCCACGTTGCACGCGATGCCAGCGAACCCGGGCTACGGTGCTTACGTTCGGTACCGTGCGAAGCAGGCTGACCACCGAAGTGGTGACGCTTCATAACGCCGGCCGTGCCCTTGCCCTTGCTCACGCCGATGACGTCGACAAACTGCACGCCCTCGAAATCCGCGGTGGTGACAACGTCACCCAGCTTCTTGTCGGTTGGCTTCTTCAGGCGGATTTCGCGGAAGTGACGCAGGGGGCCGACGCCGGCCTTGGCCGAGTGACCCATCTCTGCCTGTGTGCTGTGCTTGGCTTCAGACTTGGTGAAACCCAGCTGAACCGCCTCGTAGCCGTCCGTCGCGGTCGTCTTGACCTGCGTGATGGGGCACGGGCCGCATTCCACAACAGTCACGGGGACAATGTGCCCCTTCTCGTCATAGATCCGGGTCATTCCGATTTTCTTACCTAGCAGTGCCGGGGTCATGTTCATTCCTTCTTCACTTGCAGAGGAGCGGCGTCAGCCGTTCGTGCTTCAGTTTCTCTTCCCTTTCATCTCATGAGCAGGCCACCGCAGCCCGGTCAGTCGACAAAAGAACACCTGCATCCTGTTCGCGACCCGAAGCTGACAGCTGCTTCAGGCACTCGGGTTCTTGGGTGAACCCCGCGGGACAAACAAGAGGCCCCGCGAAACACCTCGGGGCCCTACAAACTATTTTTATTTTTTACGTCTTGATCTTCACAAATACGCCTGCCGGAACCACGAGCCGATTGAGTGCTTCGATCGTGCGCGGCGAGAAATCGAGGATGTCGATCACCCGCTTGTGCGTACGCATCTCAAACTGCTCACGACTCTTCTTATCGATGTGCGGCGAGCGCAGGACCGTATACCGCTCGATGCGGGTCGGCACCGGAATCGGCCCACACACGCGTGCGCTGGTGCGCTTGGCGTGTTCGACGATCTCCCGTGCTGATGCATCCAGCGCGCGGTGATCGTAAGCCTCCATCCGAATCCTGATTCTTGCCTGCTCTGCCATGTGTACTTACCCGGCTGACGTATCTTCCCATCGACTTCAACCAGCGCACGTGCGCCGCTTTCCATCAGTGGGACGGGCGAGGATACAAATCCCCGGCGACCTGTCAAGACGCCGTCCGGTCAGGAACGGTGCTACCGCACTCTCAGTAGTGCCATCACGGCATATGCCGTCCCATATGGCTTGTCGTAGTCCCACATCGGGTAATCCCAAAAACTGCCGTCCGCCTCCTGATAAGGGACAATGCAGCCCGCAAGTTCGGCCCCGTACCGTTTCTTGGCCGCTTCTCCAAGGTGCTCCGCCAGTCGCCCTGCGTAGTAGTAGCCGTAGTAATAGTAGTAACCGGACGTCTGAAACCAGCTTTCATGCGGAATTGGCCTCTTCCTGCCCATTTCCATCCAAGCGTTCCCAGCAATGATTTTCTCCAGCTCAGCAAAAGCCATCGCTTCCGTGACCTTGCTGCTTTTCCATGTCAATAGCGCAAGGTTGCTGGCTTGAGCCCTGCCGACGCTGCCTTCCCAGCGGTTGGCCGGTAAGCGCGGCACTTGCCAGTAATCCGCACCGTACATGTACGCGCCGGTGGGCAGACGGCAATCCTGAAGTCGCCGGACGGCCCGTTCGGCGATCTTGTCAGGCAGTTGCAGGCCGGCCCGTCGGGCCTCATCCAGAGCCATCAACCCGGCGGCCGTGCAAAAGCTGGTCGCACCGCCACTATTGGATTGGGTATGGGCTTCAAAGTCGTAATAGTTCCAGCCGCCGCGTGCGGTCTGATAGCGAGCCAGATGGTCCAGCTGCCACAGACAGGCTGCCCGTATCTCGGCCTCGGTCATCGTGGGTCCGAAGTCTTTACGACTTAGTGCGCGAGCGAGCGCCTCAGTGGCGTAAATGTGTGCCCAGATGTTGTACATCATGTCGCCGGAGTCCCGGCGGGCTTCGCCCTGCCGAACAAGATAGGCAATGCCGCGTTGATAGGCTTCGGTTTGGCCGGTCTCTTCCATAGCCATGGTCGCCAATGCAGTCGTCGCGACGCGGTACGCATCGTGCGACCCCGGCACCATGTGATAGATCTCGTTGCCGTGGACCTGTAAGCCCGTACCCCACGAGCCATCCGGCTGCTGGTCGGCTTTCAGGAAGGCGACGCCGCGAGATATGGCCTTTTCGATATCGGCCTTCGCAATGGCGGGCGGGCGTGGCAGGTTGCCCGTGGCGGCCGAACCGGGCACGTTTGCGCTGTTCCGTTCGGCCCCTTTGTACAACGCTGTCGGGCCGGGCACAGTGGCAGGCGAGTGTTTTTGATGGCATCCGCACACGGCAAGGGCGATGAGGGGAACCAACTGGCGCAGGTAGGGAAAGTCCCTCACGGCGTCACCGTCTCTACCTTCGCCTTCATGCCCGCGATCATCCAGGCCGGTACATCGCTCAGGCTCGCCCGGAATGTCATTGCCGTTCCCCCCGGCCGGGCCTCCGGCAGCACTTCGGTCACCACGCCGTTCAACTCGGCCCCGGTCGCGCCGCCGACTTTCACTTTCAACTTCGACCCCGGGACCAAGGCCTTCCACTGATCATCTGGTACATCGCCGCTGAGCCCCAGTTTGCCCGCTGCCGCGACCGTCCCCACGATGGACCCGCCAGCGATCTTTTCGCCGGGGGTCAGCATCCGCAGATCTCCGTTCGCCCATGCTTTGGCGGCCCAGTAGCCGTGGTAAAATGCGCCATCGGTGGCGGCCTTCACAGTCATCTGTGCCTCATCATGCGCCAGATCGCTCACAGTTTGCGCCGCTTTCTTCAGAGCGATCTCAGCGGCTGCGAGCCCTGTGGCACGACTCACGGCACTTTGGGCCTGCGTTGCCTTGACCTGATTCATGGCGTTTTCTGATGTGGCGAGCGCTCGCGACACTCGGGCCTTGGCGACAGGGTAATCCTGCTTCGGCATCTTCTGGGCTGACGCCCGAGTCAGCTCCAGATTGACCTTGCCGTTTTCGTAGTTCCGCAATGCCCGCTTGACGACGATATCGGCCGTCGCATTGGTGAGTTCCTCGCTCTTGTACATCTTCTTGAGTTGGTCGAGTTCATCCCCCTGATCCTCCACCGAATCTGTTGCCCCTTTCACCCGGAGTTCTGATTCCTTCAGCATGGCCGGCCCGTCGACGGTTTCGAACCAGGTCACGTTGGCTTTGGCCAGAGTCAGGTCCTCCGTTGCCGCTTCGAGGGCGATGCGGTCGGCCTCGGCCCCGGTCAGGCCGTCGGCCTTGGCCTTATCGAGGGCGGCCTGCGCAACCAGCAGATCGTTCTTCGCCGTTGCCAGTTGCGTTGCCAAACCCCTCGCCTCCAGCCATACCACCGCGTCGCCTGCTTTCACGGCCGACCCGTGCGGCACGGCCTTCACCACGACGACCTCGCCGCTGTACGAAAGCAGCGTCAGCCGGAGTTCCGTCGCCCCGACCGGCACCAATGATGCCTCGACCGGATCGGCCTCTTTTTCGGCCTTTTTGTCCGGCACGCTGGCCTGCGCAGCGGCTGGCCCGGTCGCCGGGATTTCAGCCAACGCCCCTGTCCACCCCATCAACGTCAATGCCGCCAACGCCGCGATCGTCACCCTGCGATTCATAATTGCTCCTGTCGTTCCTGTTTCACTCAATGCTGCTCGTCAAGTACTGGGTTTGATATGGCTCCGAGTCCGTCGATCTCCACTTCGACCTTGTCGCCCGCCTTGAGGAAAAGCGGCGGCGTCTTCGCCATGCCCACGCCCGCAGGCGTACCGGTGAAGATGATCGTCCCGGCCAGCAGCGTCGTTGAACCGCTGAGGAACTCAATGAGTTCGGCCACCGGAAAAATCATGTCGCGTGTCGTGCCCTGCTGGACCACCGTGCCATTTAATCGTGTCCGCAGCGTTAGACCCTGCACATCGGGCACCTCATCCGTCGTCACCACCCACGGGCCGACCGGAGCGAACGAGTCGAACGTCTTAGCGCGGCAGAACTGCCCACCACCCCAAAGCTTCTGCCAATCGCGGGCGGACACGTCGTTGCCGCATGTGTAGCCGCCCACGTACTTCAGCGCATCCGCCTTGCTGACGTTCTTGCACGTCCGCCCTATCACGACGACCAGTTCGGCCTCGTAGTCCACCTGCGTACTGGCCAGCTTTTTCGGGATGAAGACCGGATCACCCGACCGTGTGAGCGCTGTCGGACTTTTCATGAAGACCATCGGGAACTCGGGCACCTTGGCCCCGGATTCAGCGGCGTGATCCCGGTAGTTCAACCCAATGCAGTAAATCGCCGGCGGGTCGACCGGCGGCAACATCTCGCGCACCGCTGCCACAGGCCCCAGATTCGTCGCCCCACCCCCGGTCGCAGAAAAGGGGTCACCTTGCAACTCCCTCAAAACCCCATCACCACCCAGCCCACCCCAACGCCTGACCCCCGCCGCGTCCAGATATCTGCCGATTCGCATGGCGGCAAAGCCTAACCCCGCGCGATCAGGCCGCCAAAGTGGTCTTCCCTTCACGGTGGGGTAGCGGCCACTGCCAAGCGTGACCCCTGCCCCGATCGGCCCATGCCAGCCGGTAACGAACAAGGAAACCTGCCACGCGACGGAGGCGCCTCCACCTAAGCGGGAACACTCGAATGAAATTGAGCTTGCTGGTGAGGGGTAACACCAGTCAGTGGCCTCTATCGGAGTCGAAC
>JBBRQG010000016.1:0-85588 GCA_038226785.1 Tepidisphaerales bacterium
CCGAATCGAGCAGGCGGTCGGCTGGCTCAAGGAGTGCCGCCGACTGGGCACGCGATTCGAAAAGCTTGCACTCAACTTCCTTGCGTTCGTCAAACTCGCCATCATGCAGAGATATCTGAGGCTTCTTGATCCGTCAGACAGCGCCTAATACGAGTGCTTGCAGGCTGAAAATGAGGCGATGATGAGGGGGTCGGCGTGTGGGAATGTGCCTTTTGAGAGAGTGGGGGCCTGTGCGTCGGTAGGTCTGCTTCTGTGAGTAAAGTTGCTGCGGGAATTTGACGAATTTATGGTAGAAATTGTGGAGCCGTTTCCGGGTCGGTTTGTTGCAGGGATTGATGGCCCAGATGACGGGGAATGGGTAAGTCAGAGTCATGTCTACTTTGGCGTCAGAAGCTTTCCTTCGCTCGCGGGCTGCCATTGCGGCGGCGGGTGCGATTCATGCGCCGCTGCTGGGGCTGAAGCGGCCGTCGCTGGGTGAGGTCGCTGATCGGACGCTGGTCGTGGCCAAGGGGGGGACGATGCCGATTCGGCGGGCATTCATGCCGGAGCGTCACGAGCGGCGGATTGAGGTGATGCACTTCACCGGTGCAAAACCGGCGGAGATTATTCCTGACATGCTGCGGGATGAGTTGTCGTACCCCGACATGCTGGCGCACGAGTTGAAGGGGGCCGTTTTGTTCGGGTCTTCGTTGTATTGCGGGCGGGCCAGGCACTTTTTGGGTGGAGACAGCGGGCGGTGGGGACGGCTGATGAGTGGCGGAGTGGTGGATCGGCGTCAGGAAGTGGCGCTGAGCACCACGATGTGGGGGTCGGTCTATTGGGCGAACCTTTTGTATGAGGATTTGCCGCTGCAGATGGCGGCGGCGGAGTTTGGCGAAGTGGTGAGTCACGAGCGGGCTGAGTATTGCCACGAGGGGGCGTATCGCGAGTGGTTTGGATTGGCGCGGCCGAGAGAGTTTCGGGTGCTGTCGGCGAGGAAATGGGTGTTTCTGGAGGACAACGGGGTAAGCCGCCACAAGTTGGGGCGGCTGCGTGCGATGCGGCGACGGGCGGAAGGGGTTGCGCCAACGGGTAAACGTGTTTACATCCGCCGAGGGGCCGGGGGCGAGAAGAGGACGCTGGTGAACGAGGAGGCGCTGCTGGGGCGTCTGGAGGCGGAAGGGTTTGTGGTGGTGGATACGGCCCACGACTCGGCGGAGAAGGTCATGGCGGCGCTGCTGGGGGCGGCGGTGGTGATGGGGGTGGAGGGATCGCACTTGGCACCGGCCGTATTTTTGGCGGCTACCGGGGCGCTGTTTCTGGTGTTGTTTCCGCCGCGACGGGTGTTGCCGGTGATGACGCACGTGGCGGCGGCGTGCGGACTCAGGGTGGGACTGGCGGTGTGCGAGGGGGTATCGGACGAGGTGGGAGAGTTTTCAATAGAAGCGGATGATTTGCTGGGGTTTATTGGGGATGCGGAACGGCATTTTGAGCGGGATCGGGTGGCCGTTGGGTGAGGTTGACGGAATCCAGCAACCGGCCAAACGAAAATCCCCCGGTGTTTCCGGGGGATAGTCGCTATCTGACACCTTACGGCGTTGATATGCGGCCGACTGGAGTTGAACCAGCACGAGTTGCCTCACTAGAACCTGAATCTACACAATACCCGTCGAAAAACAGGGGAAATACTGAGGCTACCGACCCCTGCGCAACTCCCAGCGCAACTGAAACCACACAACCGACGCCGCTGGACAAGATTCCGGCGGACGTTTGGGCATGGCTGCGGGCCTGCCCGTTGAAGCTGGTTCCGGCAATCGCGGTTTACATCGCGACGCTGGTCGTGCAAGGCGTCGACTCCGAATCAATCTGAGGGCACACGCCAAGCCGCTGCCGTCGATTCTGGCGCGTTTGAATCCTGACCGACCCCTGCACCGCCACAATCGCCCGACTAAGCCCTGAGTGATGCGACGAAGGTGCGCAAACACCCCAGCAACATCTCGAAGATGCGCAAGGTACGCAAGTGATGCGCATCTTGAAAATGGCCTACTTTTACGGGCATATCGGGCAAGGTGCGCAAGATGCGCAAGTATTTCTTCACTTAAGGCGCAGGCTTGAATCGCACCGACGGTCAACGGTCTTCTGACGTCGCGGCGGCTGCCTGAAAAACGCCAAGGTACTCCCCCGGCCCCCCCTATTCATGCAGGCTAAAACTTGCGACGTTTGGATAGTTGCAAGTGACTTGCACAACGTGCAAACGCCGCTGCCGGCGGGCGTTCCTTTATCCGTTATTTAGGTTGGCCCGCAACACTTAGCCGACGCCTGTACGTTGATTACCCGCATGAAGGGGCACCCCCACGGAGGACCCAAAGGCGGGGGGGGCGTGGGAAACTTGATTCGAGAACGCAGAGGGTTGGTATTCGGTCGTGGTTGAGGTGTAGCTTGACGACGGGGTTAGGCTGGCGGCTGCCAAAGCCGCGATCAATGGAGAATATCGGGGCGAACGAAAACATTACCGCAGGTTGTTGAGCGACCTTCGCGGTGGGCACGGCAGGAAGCCGGACCAAAAAACTTGATCGGATTTGCGACATGGCCTTCTGGCCGTGGCGTTTTCTTTTTATTCGCACTTAGGCGACGAACGTCGCAAGAAAGACTTTATGAACATCGGGAGTTTTCTATCAATTGGGGAGGCGGCCGCGCGCTTAGGCGTCAAGCCGCGCGACCTAACCACTCTGTTCTATTCGCGGGGACTGGATTGCGACCGCTGCCCTGTCATCGGGGGCCGCCGACTTATTCCGGCGGATTACTTGCCTGGCATCGCGGCCGAACTTCGACGGGCCGGGCGGCTGCCCGCACTCGGGGAGGTGACACATGGGAAGTAAACCCTCACCTGTCGCACCCGAAGACGTCGAGGATTTGACGCTCTACGGACGCGGGAAAATCTGCAAGCTGTTGAGCATCGGACGCCGCACCTTCTGGGGCCGTTTGTCGGCTGGTGAGATTCCGCCGGCGGACTACAAGATCGGGAAAACCCTTTTCTGGAAGGCATGCACCATAAGTGCGTTCCTGAACGAACACCGCCACACGGGCCGGCCGACTGGCTCACCCGTTCAACGGAAGGCGGCAGAGGTTGCGACCGGGGGGGCGTCATGATTTGGTTGCACGGCCAAGCCTTGTCTGCACCCCTGACCACCCGCCGCGACGATGGATCGTCGGGCAACCCATAAACCCTTTTGACCCGCCACAAAAAAAGCCGCACCCGACGACGAATCGGGCGCGGCTATCGCGGGAACGGAGTTTCTAGCACATGACATCATACACGAACAATCATTCGCATATCAATCACTGGCCGACGGCCGCCAAACTTCAAAAGCCCTGCGCTCACTGTGGAAAACTGGGAAACTGTCGGTGGCATCCCGGCGGCGAAAAATGCTATTGCTTCAAGCTGCCGGGGACTGTGTTGGCCGACGGCAAGCCGCTGCCGAAGGCCGGGCATCGCGACGGGACAAAGCCCGACTGGAAGCCGAAACCACCACCACCACCCCCGCCGGCCAAGCCGCCGAAGGTCTGGCCGACACTAGAGAGGGCGGCGCAGGCGATGGCGTTCAAAGATGAGCTGGCGGCGGTCTGGGAATATCCAAGCGACGACGGGGACCGGCTGCTTTACGCGGTCGCACGGTACGACGAAGCCGGCGGCGGCAAGCGATTCATACCCCTTCGCCCCGTCGAGGGCGGCTACGCGGTGGGCGGGCTGCCGGGGCCGCTGCCGCTGTTCGGCTTGGATCTTCTGGCGGCTGCGGCCGACGCGGCGGTGTACGTCTCCGAAGGCGAGAAAACCGCCGATGCGGTACGCGCACTTGGCTTGCTGGGCGTCACATCCGCACACGGGGCGAAGTCTGCGGCGAAAACCGACTGGACACCCCTAGGCGGGCGGGATGTTCGAATCCTTTGCGACAACGACGCCGACGGTGTGGCCTACGGCGACGACGTGGCGGCAATCCTGATGAACTTGGACCCGCCGGCAAAGGTGCGATTTGTCGAGCTGCCGGGCCTGCCGGCGAAGGGTGACGCGTTCGACTGGCGAGAGGCCGGGCACGCGGCTGGAAAGAGTGACGCCGATTTACTGGCGGAAGTTGAAGACCTGGCATCGAAGGCCGCACCGCTGACCAAGCCGCCGACGCTGTTGAGTGAGGCCGGGTCGGATGAGGCCGGGCCGAAAGCCCGCGCATCTCTGACTTGTCTGGCCGATGTGACGGCCCAGCCGATTGACTGGCTCTGGCATGGCAAGCTGGCACGCGGCATGGTGTCGATGTTTGCGGGCAATCCCGGCGAGGGAAAATCGACGCTGACGATGGACATTTGCGGACGTCTGACGACGGGGCGAACGTTTCATGGCGACGACACAATCAATCCGCCGTGCAGTGTGATTCTTATGGGAGGCGAGGACAATCTGGCCGACACAGTGCGGCCGCGACTGGATGCGGCCGGGGCGGACCTTTCAAAGGTTATCGCGCTCGAAGGTCTGGAGGTGCGGCAGGACAACGGAGAAATAGACGTCGCACCGATCACAATGGAAGCCGTCAATGTCATCCGCGACGCGCTGGTGCGGAAGCCGGACGCGGCTTGCGTCATCATCGACCCCGTTGGCGAGTTTTTGGGCAGTGGCGACGGCAACTCCGACCCGGAAATGCGGAAGGTCATCGCGGGGATTCGCGGGCTGGCGAAGAAATACGACGTGGCAATCCTGCTGGTCGGGCACTTGAACAAAAAGCAAGGCGCACCGGCCGCGCAGCGGATCATGGGCAGTGCGGCTTTTGTCGGGGCATCGCGGGCGGTGTGGCTGATCGGGCGTGATAGGGAAGGCGGCGGGCGCGTGGTCATGGCGCGAATAAAAGGCAACAACGCGAGCGAGCCGGTTTCGGTGGCTTTCACGCTGCAAGGCCACACGAACGGCATGGCCTGCGTCTCATGGCTGCCGGGCGAGGTCAACGTTACCGCCGATCAACTTTGTGGCGCGGAAGGCGCAGGCGGCGAAGACGACGCGGCCGACAAGGCAGGCGCGGACCGGCTGGCTGAGGCGATGGCCTTTCTTCGCGTGGAGCTGGCGGACGGGCCGGCGGCAGTGATCAAGGTCGAGGCGGCCGCGAAGGGGGCAGGCGTCACACCTGGCACACTCCGCAGGGCGCGGGAAAAGATGGGCATCAAGCCGCACAAAGAAGGCGGCCGCGGCTGGGTGCTATCGCTTCCAGACACCGCCGGGACGGCCGCAAATGCCGACGAACCCCCGTTCGGATGAGTTTTTGTGAGCGTGCGCCTTAAGAGCGGGGCAAGATGCGCACCTTGCGCACCTTGCCCAAAAAGCCCTGAAAAACGACCCGTTTTGAAGATGCGCAAGCGTTGGGCATCTTGCGCATCTTCGGGAACTTGCTACGGGGTTGCGCATCTTCCAAACAATCACATGGCCGCACGGATTTGCGCGCAGATGCACGGTATGACACAATCAATCGAGAGGTAACAACATGGCGACGATTTATAAACGAGTAACGTGGTTCGATGCGGCGGGCAAACGGGTGTCGAAAGGCACGCCGGGGGCGAAGCGGAAGGCATCTCCTGTGTGGTCGATCAAACTGGTCGGGCCGGACGGCCGGGTGCGGTGGATTCCCGGTTTCAGCGACAAGCTGGCAACGCAAGCGAAGGCCGCCGACGTTGTGCGGAAGCTGGAGCGGGGGGAAATGGGTTTGACCGACCCTTTCACCGCACACCGTGGCCGGGCACTGACGACGCACCTTGCCGACTACACCGCCGACCTGCGGGCGATGGGCCGGGCGGTTATGTATGCCTCAAACATCCATCTGCGGCTGACAAAGCTATTCGCCGCAACCGGATGGGCAACACTGGCCGACATTTCCGCCGACGATTTCAGTGCATGGCGGGAGAAACACCGCATCTTGACCAACACGACGTTGAATCAGTATCTGACCGCCCTACGCGGGCTGTGCCGCTGGTGCGTCAAGCGGAAGCGGATCGGCGACGACGCAACCGTCGGTATCGACAAGCTGGAGGAAACCGGCGAGGTCAAGAGGGGCCGGCGGGCACTGACCGATGACGAAGTAAGGGCACTTTTGGCAGTCGCAACCGATGAACACGGGGCGGTCTATCGGTTCTTTCTTGCGACGGGCCTACGCCGTGGCGAGGTCAAGCAACTGCAATGGGGCGATGTGCGGCTGGACGGGCTGCGGCCGTTCCTGAAGCTGCGGGCGAAGGCTACGAAGGCACGCCGGGCGGACGAACTGCCGTTGAACGGTTCGATAGCGGCGGAACTGGCGGACCGGCTGGCGAGGGCCGGGGACGTTGCACTGACCGATCTGGTCTTCACATGCCTGCCGAGCATGGCGACGCACCGCCGGTATCTGGAGGCCGCCAGCATCGCGTGGGAGGATGGCCGAAACCGTCGGGTGGATTTGCACGCCCTGCGGCACACCTTTGGATCTAACCTTGCCCGGGCCGGCGTCTCCCCCAGGCAGGCGCAGGAACTGATGCGCCACACCGATATGAAGTTGACCAACAATATTTACACCGACCCGAAGGTGTTTGACTTGGCCGGGGCCGCTAACAAACTGCCCAACTTCACCCGCCCGTCGCAATCCGAACGGGCAAGAGCAACCGGGACCGCCGGCGACATGGCCGGACCTTACGCATTTCCGCCAGCAATCGGGGTCGGGACCGGCAAGCCGTTGCGCAACTCCCAGCGCAACTCAAAGGTTGCGCAAGGCCGCACGGAGATGCACAATACTGGCGGTCAAAGTGGGCAGTGGGAAACAAAGAATCCCCCGAGAAAATCGGGGGATTCTGTTGATTTGCGGCCGACTGGAGTTGAACCAGCACGAGTTGCCTCACTAGAACCTGAATCTAGCGCGTCTGCCAATTCCGCCACGGCCGCGACGGACCGTAGAAGGTAGGTATTGGGCCGAGGGGTGTCAAGATGTGCTAACATGGGGCTGCTGTGGCCAAACGCGATGACAACTTCGAACCCCGGATCGAAAACCGCCGGGCTTACCACGATTACACGATCGAGGGGAAGCTGGAGTGTGGCATTTCCCTGCTTGGGAGCGAAGTCAAAAGCCTGCGGCTGGGCAGGTGCCAGATTTCTGATGCTTTCGCCCGGATCGAACGCGGGCAGCTGATTCTTTATCAGGCTCATATCGACCCGTATGAAAAGGCCAGCGGGACGACCCATGAGCCGAAGAGGCCGCGGGTGCTCCTGGCACACAAACGCGAGATTAAGCGGCTGGCTGGGGAAATCGGGGAGACGCAGGGTCTGGCGAAGGTGAAGCCGAAGCCGTCGGCCAAGGGTGCGGGTGGCGGGGGTAAGGCGGGAAAGAAGAAGGGGTCAGCGGGCAAGGGGAAGGGGGGCGGTGGCAGCGGGACGCTTGTTCCGCTGGCGATCTATTTCAAGGACGGCCGGGCGAAGGTCGAAATTGGTGTGGCCCGTGGGCGCCAGAGCCACGACAAGCGCGATGCCATCAAGAAGAAAGAGATGGACCGCGAGTTGCGGAAGATGACGACCACCCGTCAGCCGCGACATTGAACCTTCCAACAGAGGTTCTTTCAGACCCTGCGGCGAATGTGCAGAGAGACCTGTTCGGCAGGGTCGATGCCAATGATTTACCTGATGGTGGACGTTCCCTGTGCCCTGCCGGTCCACTCATCGGTGGCCCTATTTTCCTAGTGCCTTGTCAACCGTCCGCTGCACATCGGCTGCCCGGGCGCGGGCGGCTTCTTCGGTCTTGGCTTCGGCGATGATCCGCATGATCGGCTCGGTATTGCTCGCCCGCGCATGCACCCACGCATCCGGCCAGTCGATGCGGATGCCGTCCTGAATATCGATTTTCTGGTCGGCGTATTCCCGTTTGAGGGCTGCAACCGCCAGTTCGGCATCCTCGCGGCGGCAGTCGAATTTGGTCTTGACGATCACGTAGGTCGGGATTTCCGCCACCAGCTGTGAAACGGTCTTGCCGGTGGCTGCCATCAGTTGCAACACGTAGGCGATCCCGACCAGTGAGTCACGGCCGCCGACGATGCGCGGGTCGATCACGCCGCCATTCCCTTCGCCACCGACGGCCGCGCCCTCTGCGATGATTGTTTCGACCACGTTCGCTTCGCCCACCGGCGTCCGCAGCACGCGGCCGCCGTGGGCCGCGGCGACGTCATCCAGCATCCGGCTTGTCGAAAGGTTCGTCACAGCCAGTCCACCGGGCTTCTTGCTCAGCAGCCACCTGGCCGTCAATACCAGAGAATACTCCTCACCGATGTAGCGGCCGTTTTCGTCGATGATGGCCAGCCGATCCGCATCTGGGTCTTGGGCGAAGCCGACATGGGCACGCTGGCGACGGACTTCGCCAGCCAATTCTTGCAGATTGGCCTCGGTCGGTTCGGGCATGTGCGGAAACTGCCCGTTTGGCGAGCCGTGCAGGTGGACTAACTGGCAACCCAGACGGCTCAGCAGCGTGGATGCCGAGACGCAGCCTGCGCCATTGACGCTATCCAGCACCACTTTGAAGCGACGGCCGGAAATGCCGTTCACGTCGACGTGATCCAGAACTTTCTTCACATGCAGAGCATGCGTCTCGCCATTTTTCTGAACCGGTAAAACGTGCTGCACACGAACGTAATCCGCGATGCCGGCTTCAAAGATGGTTCGGATGTCAGCCGCCACTGCGGTGGGGGGGGCGACGGCCTGACGGTTGAGGTACTTCAGGCCGTTCCATTCGATGGGGTTGTGGCTTGCGGTAATGATGATTCCCGCGTCGGCGTCGAGGTGTTTGACCATCATGGCCACACCGGGCGTGGTGACGATGTCGAGGTCAATCACTTCCAACCCGCTGGCGACCAGTGCCGATACTGCCGCATCCCGGACGAACGGACCGCTGGGGCGGGAATCGCGACCGACGATAACGCGGTAGTGGTTTCGGCCGGTCGGCGGGCTTTGCTTTTTGATGGTGACTGCCAGTGCCGCCGCCATCCGGGTCACCACCTCTGGGGTCAGGGTTCCGCCAATGGTGCCCCGCGTGCCGCTGACCCCGATCATCAATGCTTCCAGTGCCATATGCCTCCTCCTGTTGCGCCGGCCTGGGGCCGGGCGGGCGATTATGGGGTGGGGCTATACCTCCGGCAACGTGATCCCCTAATGTACGGACCATGACCCGTGACGAGTTACTGGCAAAAGTCCCTCAGCAGGCTAAAGCGCTCACGGAGCAGGTGGCCAGCGGTCTGGGGCTGGAGCGGCTGGGCAGCGTCATGCTGCCGGACCGCACAGAGATCATTCGTGGGATCAAGCTGCTGCGCGAGGTGATTTTCCCCGGTTATTTTGGCGAGCATCTTGTTTCGCCGACGAGCATCGGCCCCGAGCTTTCGCGAAGGCTGCTAACCCTGACGGAGTTGCTCTACGAGCAGGTGCGTTGCTGCCTCCGCTACCGGCAGAACCTCCCGGCCGGGCAAACCAGCACGGATTGCACCGACTGCGATTCCGAGGCGGCCGACATTGTTTCACGGTTTTTAGGGCTCATTCCTGAAATCCGTGTGCTGCTGGCCAGTGATGTCACGGCCGCGTTTGAGGCCGATCCGGCCGCGAAGGGTAACGACGAGACGATCTACAGCTATCCCGGATTGTTCGCCATATTCGTGCACCGCTGTGCCAGTCGACTGGCGGCCATGGGTGTCCCGCTTATGCCGCGCATCATGACGGAGTATGCGCACTCGTTGACTGGCATTGATGTTCATCCGGGTGCGGTGCTTGGCCCGAAGTTTTTCATCGATCACGGCACGGGCGTGGTCATCGGCGAGACGACGGTCATTGGCGAGAATGTCCGGATTTATCAGGGTGTGACGCTGGGTGCGCTGGCACCGGACAGGCTGGTGGAACAGTTCCGCGGACGCAAACGGCACCCGACCATTGAGGATGATGTCACCATCTACGCCGGGGCGACGATTCTTGGCGGCGATACGGTCATCGGGAAAGGCTCCGTCATCGGGGGCAATGTCTTCATTACCGGCAGCGTGCCAGCGATGAACACCGTCAGTGCTGAGCCGCCGCAACTGAAATACCGCGAGCGGCGTAAGGGCGGAAAATCCGCCCCGGACTTCCAGATTTAGACGGCTTTGGGCAACAGTTCGTCATTCGCTGGCAGATTTGCGGTAAGCACCCTTTTGCAATGCTTGGGGTCTTCCATGTGTCATAGTGTTATCGGACATGCGGCACATACTGCCTCTCATTTTCTTGCTCACCATCTCGGCGGCCATGGTGGGTTGCGCCCAGCAGCAGCAGCAGCCCTCGGACCGCCTGTTTAGCGACGCTCCGCTAGGCACGGTCACAGAAGGGGCAGCGGTGAAATCGCTGGCGTTCCCACAGAGTATGGCGTTGGCGTCGAACTATGTGATCCCGCGTGAAGACTTAAACCCTTATGCGGCTGTCGGTTACGATTCCGAGCAGGTGACGACCAGTTACCGGGTCATTCAGGATTATCAGGGCTTTGCAGGATCTTACGGTGGGGGCTACTTTGGCTACGGCGGGGGATACCAGCGCCGAACCTACGAAGTCGTGCAGCAGCAACGGGTTAGGTAATCTCATCGGTACTCGGCTCGAACCGTTTTATTTCTTGCTTGCTTTTGTTCGCAAACCTGCCGATAGTGGGTAAGTCGATACAGGCTAAGGCGTTACCCCCACTTTTGATCTCGGCAAGGTTTACCCAATGGACACGATCACCAAGAAGGAGCTGATTGACCGGATCGCGGAGTCTTCGAGTCAGAAGCGCGTTCAGGTCAAGCGGGTGATCCAGCAGTTCCTAGACGAGATCGTCACGGAACTGGGCAAGGGGAACCGCCTGGAGTTTCGCGATTTCGGTGTTTTTGAAACGAAGCTGAGGAAGGCCCGGCGGGCGCAGAACCCCAAGACACTGGCTCCGGTTGCCGTTCCAGAAAAGCGCACCGTGAAGTTCAAGGTCGGTCGACTTATGAAGCAGAAGCTGAGTGCCGTTAGTGGTCAGCACTTTGATGACGACGTGGCCGACATCGCTGATGGCGAAGACGACGAATAGACGCTTGTCTTGGTGGGCCTAACGGCCGGGCGCACGCAGCGATTCGCCGCCAGCATCGTGAGAAATCGGCGGCACTTGCAACACGGCATTCGGCTGACCGTCTGAGGCGGACGGGCACTCAGATTTCGCCAAGCGGGCCAACAGACCAACCTCTGGCCTAACGGGAACATCGCCGAGGTCGGCGGAAGCCTCACGGATGAGTTCCACGAAATGACGGATGTGGCTGGCATTGCCGGAGGTCGCCAAAGCGCCAACCTCGCCAGAGGTATGATTCATGATCGCGTCGAGCACGCGGGCGTCGTCGGCGTTGATTGTCAGAACCATGTGATTGATCCGTAGGGGGCGTTTGGGTGAAACAGGGTCGAGGTGTGCATCGATTGTTACGAAGGTTTAGTCGTGCGGTTCGAAGATTTTAGCTCATTGGCAAGAAATGCCACGGCCGCATGGACACGGCTTTTGACTGTTCCCAGTGGAATTGTGAGAATTTCGCTGATTTCCTGGTACGGCATCTGTTGGAAAAATGCGAGTTCAATAACTGCGGCCTGCCCGGCTGGCAGGTGCTTGATGGCCTTCTTCAGGGCCTTGATCGTGTCGGCCCTTTCGGCCAGATCGGCAGGTCCGGGAAGTCGTGTGGCGAGCAGGTCGACCATGGTCCCGCGGCCGCTGGGGGCTTCGGCGTCGATCGACTCGGCTGCGATTCGCTTACGCTTGCGCAGGAAGTCACGGGCCCGGTTTGCGGCAATGGTGAAGAGCCAGGGCTTGGCACGGCGGGTCGGGTCGAACTGTTTTGCCGCGAGATGGGCCTGAAGCAGAACTTCCTGCAGCACGTCTTGGGCCTCGGACTGGTCGCCGACCATGCGGACAATGAGTCGGAGCAAGGAATCCTGATAACGCCGCACGAGTTCCAAAAAATAGCCGTCTGTTCCAATAGCATGGCCCTCAATGAGCGATTCGTCGCTCAGTGTGGAAAGCAGTGTGACCGGTTGGCCGGTCGGCTGCGGATCATTAGAGGGTTCTGCGGTCACTCGTGTATCGTAGGAGAAGATGAGCGTGGAAGCGGCCGATTTCGTGAAGGTACCCTTTCTAAGCCTTACGCCGCAGGCGTGGCAGCAGATGGTCTCGGCGTGGGGTTGGCCTGCGTATCGGGGAAAGCAGGTGCTTAAGTGGGTTTACGATCGGGCGATCGTGGACCCGGAAAAAATGTCTGATCTTTCCAAGATCGACCGTGCAAAGCTTGCAGAGATGATCGATTTTGCCCCGGCGACGGTGGTAAGCCGGCAGATCAGCGAAGACGGGACGATGAAACTCCTGATGGAATGGCCGGCCGTGGATGGCAGTGGTGGGTCGGCTGCTCAGGCGGAGACGGTGATGATACCGGACGGCGACCGCCGGACGGCGTGCGTTTCGAGTCAGGTGGGCTGCCCGGTCGGCTGTAAGTTCTGCGCCAGCGGTGTGGGCGGGGTGAAGGGAAACCTGACAGCGGCACAGATCATCGAACAGGTGCTGCAACTGAATCTGATGTTGGCCGCGAAAAACGAGCACATTGACCACATCGTTTTCATGGGGATGGGCGAGCCGCTGGCGAACTATGTGGCGGTGATGGATGCGATCGCGCGGCTGCATGAACCGCAGTGCTTCAATATTTCGTGTCGGAAGATCACGATTTCGACGGTTGGGGTACCGCCGAAGATGCGGGAGCTGGCGGCGGAGGAGATGCCGATTAATCTGGCGATTTCGCTGCATGCCCCGACCGAAGCCTTGCGGCGAACGCTGATTCCGTGGGCCGAACATTTTGCGCTGCAGGATATTCTGTCGGCTGCACGCGAGTATTTTGACCGGACAGGGCGTGAGATCACGCTGGAATATATTTTGCTGTCTGGTGTCAACGACCAGCCGCAACACGCGCGGGAGCTGTCGAAGCTGTGCAAGACGCTGAGGGCGAACGTGAATCTGATTCGATATAATGAGGTTGAAGGGCTCGGTTTTAAGAGGCCCTTGTCGCAGGATGTCGTGCAGTTTCAGGAAGTGCTTCGGGCGAACGGCGTAAACGCTCATACGCGAAAAAGCCGCGGCCGGGACATTGATGCGGCCTGTGGGCAGTTGCGGAAGCGGCAGGCAGAAGCGGGCGGCGGTCTGGTGAACCTGACGGCCAATAAGAGGGAACTGTGAAATGAGTGGGTGCGTGACTGAGACCGGACTAAGGGGAAGGGCATTGAAACCGGTGGGTTCGCGTCGGGGCTTTACGCTTCCGGAGTTGTTCGTGGTCGTGGGGATTGTGCTGGTTCTGGTGGCGATTCTGGTGCCGTATCTGGTGACGGTACGCGAGACGGAACGTAGGGCACGGTGTGCCAACAACCTTCGACAGATTCAGGGGGCGCTTTCGGCCTACCTGCGGCAGAACAACAACTCCTATCCCCGTGTGGTGTACGACGAGGTTGGAAACCCCAATGGCTATACGGCTTTTACGGGTGCGCGAGATGCAGACCCGTTTGGCGTGGGGTCGGCGGTCAAGCCGAATGATGTGACTGCATCGCTTTGGTTGCTGGTGCGGCAGGGTCTGGCAAGGCCTTCGATTTTTGTGTGTCCGAGTACGAATCAGATCGCGGAAGAGTTGAAAGAGTCGGCGGACAAGCGGGGGAATTTTCTGGCCGGGGGCGGCCTCTCGTATTCTTACGCCCAGCCGTTTTCGGCGGCGCTGGGTTATCGGGTGGATGATTCGCGGCCATCGACGTTCATTGTTTTGGCGGACATGAATCCCGGTGTCGGTGGAGGGTTTGATGTGACCCGGCCCCAGGTCCACGATGTGCCGCTGACGCTTTCCGTGGCCAATAGCCGTAATCACGGCGGTGCCGGCCAGAACGTGCTTTCGGCGGCGGGCGACGTCACGTTTGTGGCCACCCCTTTCTGTGGCGTCGGCGGGGACAACATTTACACGACGCTGCGGCGGGCTCCATTGACCGGGGAGAAGCCGCTGGCCAATGGGCCGGGTGTGTGTGAGCCGAATCTGGGTCCGGCGTGGGCGTATGACTCTTATTTGGTTCCGCTGGCGACGGAAGCGTCGCGTTAACTTTTTCACGTGGGCCGTTTTTTTTGATCGGGAGGACAATCGATGGCATCGAAACTTTGGGTGGTTAGCGCAATCGCTTGCGCGTGCTGGACGGTCGCGGGGCTGACACTGTTGCCAGCGGTTTCCGTGATTGGGCAGTCGGCACTCGCGGCGGAAGAGAAAGCAGATGATGCAGCGACCATCAACCTGGTGGCTGGGAGGCAGTCGGTGGACGACTGGGTGCTTGAGCAACACGATGAAGTTGGAGCCAAGGGTGAGAAGAGGGCGGTCGACGGGGCTGTAGAGTTTAAGGTCACCAAGGCAGGGACCGAGGACTGGCACGTGCAGGGATATCTGCCCAACATTGACCTGAAGGACGAACAGCACTTGACGGTGCGGTTCAAGATCAAGGCGGACAAGGCCCGCGCGATTGTTATTCATGCGGGGCAACAGCAGGAGCCTTATCAATCTGTCTGTGGGTGGACGACGGTGCAGGCCACAACTGAATGGACGACGGTCGGGTTTGAAGGGGTCGTCAAAGGCGCGCAGGCGGGCAATACGCGTGTGCCGGCGCTGGGGTTGGGGAAAGAGGTGGGGACCGTCTGGGTGAAGGATGTGGAGGTGCTGGTGGCTGCGCCGGCGTCGTTGGCGAAGGAGTTCTTTCCGTTCGTGATTCCGTATGACGATGCGAAGAAAGGGACGGCAACTGATGTCGGCAGTGTGCTGTCACCCACGGCAGCGGGCGCTAACGGTCGGATCGTTGTGCGGGACGGTCACTTCGTCGAGGAGAAAAGCGGTAAGCGCATCAAGTTCTGGGCGGCGAATGTCACGGCTGTGGATGCGTTTCCCGAGAAGGCCGATGCAGAAGCACTGGCCGCGCGGCTGGCAAAGTATGGGGTGAATCTTGTGCGGCTGCACCACATGGACAATCCGTGGGGCGTGGACGGCGGGCAGAGCCTGTGGGCGCCGGGATCGAAAGACCGGCAGACGTACAACAAGGACAACCTCGACAAGCTGGATTACCTGATTGCCTGCCTGAAAAAGCACGGGATCTACATCAACATGAACCTGAAGGTCAGTCGGCAGTTTCTTCCCGGCGATGGATTTCCGGAGAGTGTCAATGACATTCCGGACTTTGATAAGCGGGTCGACAAGTATGAACCACGGATGATTGCGCTACAGAAGGACCACGCGCGGAAGTTTCTGACACGGAAAAACCCGTATACGGGAATGACGTTGATCGAAGACCCGGTCATGGCGATTGTGGAGATCAACAACGAGAATTCGCTCGTGAATTTCTCGGGCAGTCCGATGGGGGCGGGTCTTGAGGCGATGCCCGAACCCTTCAAAGGCCAGCTGGTGAGCCTTTGGAACAACTGGCTGACGGCGAAATATGGCACGACGGCGAAGCTGCGGGCTGGCTGGTCGGCGGGAGTGCTGCCGGGGAAGCCGGGCATTTTGAACAAAGACACGCCATGGGTGGAGAACGCGCAGGGTGAGATGAAAATGAAGATCACACCCGGTGGCCAGGGTAGTGATACCCGCGCGGCCGACGCTTCCATCACGGTGGAAAATACGGTCGGGCCGGAGTGGCACGCCCAGGCGCTTATCGCCGGGTTGACGCTGGAGAAGGGGCGGTCTTACGTTTTGAAGTTCACGGCTCGTGCCAGTAAAGAGCGGAAAATGGGTGTGGGGCTGACGCTTGATCAGGCGGACTGGCGGAATCTTGGGTTTGCGGAATCTGTGGCGCTGGGCACGAAGGAGAAATCCTTCCGGCTGCCGTTCGTCGCCGGTGACGTTGTGGCAGACCACTCGCGATTCGTTTTCACGGTCGGCAATGCCGATGGCACGGTCGAAGTGTCGGGGGTGGAGTTGGTGCCGGCGGACGCCAATGACGTGCTCCCCAGCGGTCAGACGCTGGAGACGCGGACCGTTGAGATGCCCGGCGGCGGCGGAAGTCGCGCCCAGCAGACGGACTGGCTGAGTTTTCTTGCCGAAACTGAGCGGGCTTACGGGGAGACGATGCGCAAGGTTTTGCGGGATGAACTGCATGTGAAGGCCAGCATCATTGATAGGCAGCTGCAGTGGGGCAGTGCGACCGCGTTGTATCGGGAGGAGCAGAGCGAATTTGCTGACACGCACCAATACTGGCAGCACCCGGATTTTCCGGGCAAGCCGTGGGACGCGAATAACTGGCGGATCGGGCGCAAGATGGTGGCCGATGAGCTGGCGGAAGGCCGGTATGCGACGCTGGATCTGGCGATGTATCGAGTGGCCGGAAAACCGTTCACGGTGTCGGAATATGACCACCCTGCGCCCAATGATTTTGCGGCCGAAATGCTGCCCATGATCTCGAGTTTCGCGGCGGCGCAGGATTGGGATGCGATCTATCCGTTTTGTCAGTCGGCGCACGGGGCCAACGTCAAGCCGGACACGATTCAGGGGTACTTTGACCAGAGCAGCAATCCGGCGAAGTTCGCCTTCACTCCGTCGGCGGCGATCATTTTGCGATCTGGCGCGATGGACCCGCTGGCGGGCGCGAAGACGGTGGACGTGCCGCTGCGGTTGTGGGAGACGTTTGACGGCCTACCATCTGTGTGGCGCAAGGCGGATTTGACAGTGGACGGGATGCTGGCCAACCGATTGGTGGTCAAGGTGGCGGGAGGGCCGTCGGCCGGGGCGCCTGCGAGCAGTGCGGCACGCACGCCTACGACGGTGGATATTTTGAAATCACCGGCAGGAAATCTCTATCGTGCGGTCGGCTGGGGTGCGGTTGCGGCGGCTGGCAAGTTTGACGGCACGCCGGTGGTGTTGGGGCCCATGACATGGACCTGCCAGGACAAGGCCGACCCGTTTGCCGCTATGACGCTGGTGACACTGGATAACAAGCCGCTGAACCAGCCGGGGCGGCTGCTACTGACCGTGCTGAATCGTGCGGAGAACAACGGCATGGGCTGGAATGCTGACCGGACGACTGTGGGTAGCGTCTGGGGTACCGGACCGGTGATGATTAAGCAGACGACGGCGCGGGTAAGTATCGCCGGGCACGCCGGGAATAAGGTGTTCGCGCTGAAACCGGATGGAACGAGGGCCGGGCCGGTCGCGACGGAAACGAGTGGCGATTCTCTGCGGTTCACCATCACGCCGTCCGACAAAACCGTCTGGTACGAAATCGTGCCGTGATCGGCTTGCCTATGTGACTTGACGCGGCAAGGATGGGGCTCAGATGAAGTTCACCACCCCAGCCGAGCTGCTCGGTCGGCTTGCTTCTGCGCCTGCGCTGGCGGAGCTTGCGGCCACGCTGGAGCGCGCCAATTGTGCGCTGGGCAGCGGGCTATGGGGCAGCAGCGTTTCGGCGACGGTGGCCGCGCTGCACCAGCGACTGAAGCGGCCGACGCTGGTGGTCTGCGGGCATGTGGACGAAGCGGATGATTTGGCGGATGACATCGAGCTGTATTTGGGCAAGCGGCCGGGGGTGCTGCCGGCGGTGGAACTGGCGGGGTCGCTGGGGTCGGGTAATGCAGAGTTGTCGGTGCAGCGGCTGCGCCTGGTGCAGGCACTCGCACTTGGTGGGAAGGATGCGCCAGCGGTGGTGGTGTCACCGATTCAGGCGCTGATGCAGAGTGTGCCTTCGAAGCAGCAGCTTTCGGAGTTGAATCTACTGCTCAATCCCGGGCAGGCGTATCCGGTGAAGCAGTTGATCGAGTGGCTGAGTGATCACGGATACAAGCGGCTGGAACAGGTGGAAGTTCCGGGCGATTTTGCGGTGCGGGGCGGGATTGTGGACATCTATCTACCGGGCGAATTTGCCGAGAGTCCGGGGCAGGTGGGGATGACGGCCCGGCTGGACTATTTTGATGACCAGATCGAAAGCATTAAACGGTTTTCGCTGGACAACCTTGCGAGTCAGGGGGCATTGCCGGAGATCACGCTGACGGACGTTCGCGGCGGGTTACCCGATATTGCCGCAAGTGTTTCGTTGCTCGCGCATCTGGACGAGCGGGCGATCATCGCCTTCTGGCAACCGCTGGAGATTCAGGAGCAGGCCCGGAGCTACATCGACCGACTGCCGGACATGCGGGGGATTTATCCACTGGATTCGATTTTGCGTCTGAGCGGACGGTTCGCGCGGCTGGAGCTGTCCCCTTTTGCGGCTGGAAGCGGCGTGTTGCCCGCGCTGGTGCAGGGGAAGGAAGTGCCCAGCGTGAGGCTGCCGGTGCAGTCGTTGCAGCGGTTTGAGACCGACGCCAAGCAGTCGATGAAGGAACTGGCGGAGCTGGTTACCACACATGATGTGGCAGTGTTTTGCAGCCACACGGGTGAGGAGGAACGACTCGCGGAACTGCTGGAACAGCAGCAACCGGGACTGACTGAAAAACTGAGCATCGTTCGCGGGTATCTGCATCGTGGGTATGTGCTGGAGGTGAATGACGGCAAAGTTGGCTCGTCACGTTCGCTTGCGCAGGTGGCCCATCATGAGTTGTTTAACCGCCACGAGAATCGCCGGCGGGTGAAGCGGGAGATCGCCAGCCGGCCGGTCGATTCGTTTCTGGACTTGCAGGTGGGGGACTACGTCGTCCACGTGTCGCATGGCATCGCGCGGTTCACGGGGATTCAGACGACGAACAAGGACGGACGGATTGAAGAGTTCCTGACGTTGCGGTTTGCCGATGATGCGGCACTGCACGTTCCGGCGACACGGATCAACCTAGTGCAGAAGTATGTGGGCGGGCTGGGTGGCGCACCGACTCTCAGCCGGTTGGGCAGTGGCGTGTGGGAGAAGCAGAAGGCCAAAGTCGGCGAAGCCGTGATGGATATGGCAGCGGAGTTGATCGAGGTGCAGGCCGCACGGGCCGCGCAGGTGGGGCACGGATTTCCGGCCGATACGGACTGGCAGAACGAGTTTGAAGATTCGTTTCCTTACACGGCCACGGTTGACCAGTTGACGGCCAACACCGAAATTAAACGCGATATGCAGCAACCGCGGCCGATGGACCGGCTGCTTTGCGGCGACGTCGGTTACGGCAAGACAGAACTGGCGATGCGGGCGGCGTTCAAAGCGGTGGAAGCGGGCAAACAGGTGGCAGTGCTGGTGCCGACGACCGTGCTGGCCGAACAGCACGAGCGGAGTTTCAAGGCGCGCATGTCGGAATATCCGTTCCGGATTGAGTCGGTTTCGCGATTCAAATCAGCGGGTGAGGCGAAGGACATTCTGAAGCGGTCGGCTGAGGGCGAGGTGGACATTCTGGTCGGTACGCACCGGCTGCTCAGTCAGGATGTGAAGTTCAAGGACCTCGGGCTGGTGGTGGTGGATGAAGAGCAGCGATTTGGTGTCACGCACAAAGAGCGGTTGAAGCAGATGCGGAAAACCGTGGACGTACTGACGATGTCGGCCACGCCGATTCCGCGAACGCTGCACATGTCGCTTTTGGGGCTGCGCGACATCAGCTCGTTGACCACCGCGCCACAGGACCGGCGGGCGGTCGTGACGGAGGTGATGACCTACGACGCCAACCGAATCAAGCTGGCGATTCTGCGCGAGTTGCAACGCGAAGGGCAGATCTTTTTCGTCCACAACCGCGTGCAGACGATTCATGAGACGGCCGAGAAAATCCGGCAGTTGGTGCCGCAGGCGCGCATCATCATCGGGCACGGGCAGATGGAAGAGGGGCAGTTGGAACAGGTCATGCTGAAGTTCATCCGCCACGAGGCGGATGTGCTGGTCAGCACGACGATCATCGAATCTGGTCTGGATATCTCGAACGCCAATACGATCATCATTGATAATGCGGATCGTTTCGGCCTGTCGGAGTTGCACCAGCTGCGTGGCCGGGTGGGGCGTTACAAAAATCGTGCCTATTGCTATCTGCTCATCCCGCCGGACAGGCCGCTGACGGAAATTGCCGCCAAGCGACTGAAGGCCATTGAGGAGTACAGTCACCTTGGTGCGGGTTTCAAGATCGCGATGCGCGATCTGGAACTACGTGGGGCGGGCAATATTCTCGGGCCGGAACAGTCCGGACATATCGCGGCCGTGGGCTACGAGATGTACTGCCAGTTGCTTGAAGAGGCGACACGGCAGTTGAAGCAGGAACAAAAGCCGATCGCGCCCGAAGCCCACGTCGACATTGGGCTGACGGCGTTCCTGCCCAAGCCGTACATCCAGAACGACTCACAGCGGATGGATATCTACCGCAGGCTTTCACGGTGTGATTCGCTGAAAATCGTGGCCGAGCTTCAGCAGGCCACCACGGATGCGTTCGGTGAGTTGCCGCGTCAGGCTGTGGTGCTGTTCGCGCTGACGGAAACGCGGTTGCTGGCCGGGCATTACGGAATTGAATCGATCATCCGTCAGGGGCCGGACATTTCGCTGAAGGTGCGGGATGTTTCCAAAGTGCAGGAAGGGCTAAAGGGGTGCCCTGGCAGCGTGCGCGTTGTGGACCTGCAAACGCTCTACATCCGCATGCCTGCGGTCTACAACGAACCCGAGACCACGTTGCTGGTGCTGCGTAACCTTTTGAAGCAGGCCTACGAACGGGCCGCGCCGGCAGTTGCTTCCAATGCGATGCCCTCTTCCGCGTTGAAAGTCACCGCCGAGGCATTGACGGCTCAGAAGCTGCATCATGCGCCTGCGGCCAGTCAAGAGATCGGCCTGCCAGAGCGGCAGACCGTGCGACAGGCCGCTGGCAAAGTCCTCCGTGCAGCTGAAACGTTGCCCCAGGCCGAGTCGCCCACCAAGGGCAAGGTTAAGCCCGCCAAGCCCCAACCGCCTGCCGCACAACCCGCCACCATGCCGGTTGAGGCCGAGCAGTTGATCGCGCTTCGCGATGCCGGTGTCCTGACCGACAGTGAGTTTCAGGTTGCTCTGGCCCGCCTCATCCAACGGACGAAAAACTGACGCTCGGGCGATTTGCAGATTTGCCCATCAGCGCAGCAATCATCGGGCCGACCGAAACGCCCAAGGGCAGCAGGGCTCCTGCGGCCGGGTGCATCAGTAGTCGCGCTACTCCCCTGCATGCCGGTCTTCGAATACGCCACAACGCCGATGCGCGGCGAAAAATAGCGGTGGCTGATTCCCCGGCCACGATGCCCCCGGCAACCATCGCTGCACTGGCCATCGCCAGCCCCATTCCCTCGCCACCGACAGGTTCTAAGGCCGCCAGCGCATTGCCAACCGGGTAGACATTTTGGGGCCAGTTGCCGCGCGGCGCGTAGCGGGGCAGGGGCGAACCCAGCCATTCGCCGGCCGATTCTGCACCTACAACGGCCCGTCCAAGGATTGCGTTTTGTGCGACCAGTGACTCGAACACCTTTTGCAGGTCGCCGCGGTGTTCGGCCAGTAACTCCTGTCGCACGCCGATCGCCACGTTTGTCAGCCCGCCTTCGATTGCTGCCAGCCCGACGTATGCCCGGTCCATACCCACCAGCCAGATTTCGTTGGCTGGCATCCGTACGCCGCGGAGGTGGGTCTTGATGCCGAAGTCGCCCGTGGGTTTTACGGCTGTCAAGCCCGCTGTGGTGGCTGACCGGCCGTCGGCCAGTACCACGACATCACAGGTCAGGTCCGGTCCGTTTGCCCGCCTGACCACGGGCGTCTCGCCCGGTTGAATGGCGGTCATTCGTTCGGGTTGCAGGATTTCGACGCCCGCCTGTGCGGCGGCTGCCAGCAGGGTTTCATCCAGCCGACCGCGGGAATACCCCCACATTGGCCGGGGTAGGTCGATCCGCAGGCTTTCGCCGCCGCGAACCAAGCGTGTGGCCGTGAGTTGGACGGCATGTCGGGATAGTTCGCGCGTCAGGTCGAGGTTTGCAAGGGTCTGGAAGCCCAGATCGCTCAGACATTCGCCGCAGACTTTGCTGCGCGGAAATGGCTTCTGTTCAAGAAGTACGACTTTCCAGCCATGCCTGGCCAAGACGATTCCGGCCACGGCGCCTGCCGGTCCACCCCCTATCACACATGCGCTGGCCATGCCTTCATATTAGCCTCGTAGACGTGGTAAAGTATGGGGGGGCTTGTTTCTCACATGCCTGAACGAGAGCGTGACAAACTTCGCCGGCAGGGTGTGCCCGACCACCGGCGGTATTGGCTGTCGCTACTCAACCGCGATGTGGATGCCGCGCGAGCAATTGTTGAACAGGCTCTTGAAACGCTTCGCCCTGGGCAGGTCTACCTGCGGCTGATCATGCCGGCACTGAACCTCTCAGGCGGCCAGTTCTTTCTGAAAAAGATTACTTACGAGCAAGAGCACTTTATTACGTGGCACACCGTCTGCTTCATGCGCACGATCGTGCGCCGGCAAATCGCTCCCGTGCCTGTTGACGGGCCAATCGCCATCGCCACCGGTGTGGGGCAGGATAGTCATCGGGTCGGTCTGCAAATGGTCTGCGACATCCTGCGGACCGACGGCTGGCAAATCCGTATGCTGGAAACCAACGAGAGGGGTGTGCTGACGGAATGTCTGCGCCAGAACCCTGCTGCCAGCGCATTGCTTATTTCCATCGGCTACACGCAGGCGATTCCACTTGCGAGGAGATTGATTACCCACGCCCGCCGCATGGGTTTTGGTGGCACTGTCTGCATCGGCGGCCGGGCGGTTGTGGGCGCGCCTGATGTTCTGGCGCTGACCGGGTCAGACATGACCGGTGTCAACGGTCTGGATATTTTGCAGCGTCTTCGGACCGTCCGACGTCCGGCGATTGCCGCCCGGCAAAAAAATTGATCAGCGGTCAGGCCGCGCTATCGCCGGCGGCTACCAGCGCTTCATTGGTGCGCTCGCGAAGAGAGTCGTACATGCCCTTCACTTCCTGCGCGAGCTTCGACGATGGGAACTCTTTGAGAATCGTGTCGGCCAGCGCGAGAGATTCAGCCCAGGCGTTGGCCTGCACCGCACGGGCGAATCGGTCTTTCAAGCCGCTGATCCGCTCGACGAAAAGCGTACGCACGGATTCCCGTAGCCCGTCCGCTTCTTCCGGCGAGATGTATTTGTCGAGCTTTTCCAGCACCTTGACGCCGCGATCGGCATCCCGGCGTTCCATGCAGGCTTTAAGCTCGTCGGTGAGTGTTGCCTTGAGAGACTGCCGGGCGTTGACGATGTCGATGTGTAGTTCTGTGGCAATCAGACTGTTCGGAAACCGCCGGACGGTCTGCGATGCCAGTTGTTCCGCCTCGCCCCATTGCTCTGCTGTCGTGAGGGCCTGAACCTTCTCCCGGGCCTGACGAATCACCACGAGTTCATTGGATTCGCGGGCACGGGAAATCTCCGCCCGCGTCCGCTCTGCCTCAGCCAGATTCCCGAAGGACTCTTCCATTTCACCGACGAGTGCGAGTGCCGCCTCATAGTCACCGCGCGTCGATTCTTCGGCGATTGCATCCAGCATGGCTTTGCGATCGTTCGCCCGATAGGCAATCGCCTTGGTCCGGTCGCTAAGAAGTTGCTGGCGTGCAATCACCGCCAGCTGCTCGTTGGTGCGCCGAATCTGTCCGTTGAGCGTGCCATACCATTCAGCCAACTGCCGCGCTGCGGCTACTCTCTCGGCAGTGAGGGTCATCACAAGTCCGACCACTGCCAGTGTCATGAGACCGCCAACCAATCCGGCCAGTGCAATTCCTAAGCCGATCGAACGGGCCGGTTCTGCTCCGTTCACGACGGCAGTTACCAGCCCGGCACCGGCCAGTGCAAAGGCGGCCACTGACAGTGCCGCCAGCAACAGCTTCCCGCCGTAGCCGACAGCAGTCTGAGGGCTGGGATGGGTTTCGGGCGAATCAGTTTGGGTGTCAGGCATGGGTCCTCCGTCGCTCGTGGCAAGTGTCAGCGTTGCCAGCAACCAGTATCGGCGTCCAAAGCGGTTGCTGATGTCGGGAGTGTCGCCCGTGTCCCGTTGCGCAGCGCCGGCTGGGGGCCAAATTGCAGAACATTGCCTAGTTCGGAGTACCGTTGGCAGGAGCGGCGGTCTTTGGCTCAATCCTTAGAGATTCCTGTTGTTCGGAGGTCTGCCGGACCGAGTCGATTTCGTCATGCATACTCTTGATCAGGCGCTCGCGCTCGTTGGCCACGACCAGCATGACAGTCCAACAGGTCAGGGCTGATATGGCGAAGACAAGCACACCTTTGCTATCGGCAGCATCGACACCCAAATTGACCGACGTTACGAAACGCTGATCAGTGAATCGCCCGCCGCCCACGGTCTGCCGTTCCGATAGGTCGCCAGCGGCATGGCCCGGCCCCCTTCGGGCTGCAGTTCGAGCACTTCGAGCAGGCCTCGTCCCGTGCCGATCCGGCCGTCGGTGCCGATAACTCCGGGGCTGCCGATTCCCTCCGTAGCTTTCACCACGTGCAGCGTCATGTTGGACCCGTCACCCGACCGAAACCGACAGCCCGGGGACGGCGACATGGCACGGATGTGGCGGGATACCTCGTCTGCCGTTGTGGCGAAGTCGATCAAGGTAGACTGCCGTGAAATCTTCCGGGCGACAGTCACCTTTGATTCATCCTGCACCACCGGAGTTGAAGTTCCGGCCGCAAAGGACGCCAAGACCTCTGAAAGCAGGGCGGGGCCGTCCGAGGCGAGCAAGTCATGCAGTCGGCCGGTGGTGTCGGTTGGTTCAATGGGTCGCGTGGAATGGCCCAGCATGACGCCAGCGTCCATTCGCTCGGCCAGCCGAATGATGGTGTTACCTGTGACCGGATCACCGGCCCAGATTGCGTGGTGAATCGGGGCCGCTCCCCGCCAGCGCGGCAGCAGCGATGCGTGCAAGTTGACCGCCCCAAAAGTGCCATGGGTCGCCACGGCCGGAGAAACCTTCTGGCCCAGTGCAATGACGACAACGGCATCGCCTGCCGGCAGGGTTTCGCTGCTGATGTCGGCCGTTTCGATGACGGGCAGGCCGAGGGAGGCGGCTTCGCGGGCGACGGGAGTAGCGGTCAGTTTCAGTCCGCGCCCGGCCGGTTTGCTGGGTTGGGTGTAGACCGCAACGACATGGTGGTTGGCATGCATCCAGCGGAGCGTTGGAATTCCGAAAGCGCCGGAGCCGGCGAAAATGAGATTCATGGAAGGGGTTCGCCTTATTTCCGTCGGCCTGATGCCTTTAGGGGTCGCCGAGCCGCCTGGCTTTGCTTCACTGGTGCCGGTACCGGATGCGCCTTCGCCCAGGCATCTTCCATGTCCCGGATTTTCTTGCGGTGCAGCAAACGGGCCGTGGGACCCATTCGATCCAGCAGCAGGGTGCCGATGAGGTGGTCGTATTCGTGCTGCCAGATGCGGGCCAGATAGCCCGTGGCGGTCTGGGTAAACGACTTGCCGGCGGCATCCTGCGCTTCGATGGAAAGCGTCAGATCGCGCTCCACGTCGACGCGGATCCCCGGCAGCGAGAGGCAGCCTTCCTCGTCAATCTCATGGCCGGACGGATCGGATAGTTGCGGGTTGATGTAGACAAAGTCGTCGGCCGGTTCGCCGGTGGGGTTGATGACGAAAAGTTGCAGGTCGATACCCAGTTGTGGGGCTGCCAGGCCGACGCCCTTTTCCTCACGCATGACCACGAACATTCGGTCGATCAGTGCCTGAAGGCCAGCGTCGAATGCGGTGACGGGGCGGGCGCGTTGCTTTAATCTCGGGTCGGGCCAGTGGATGACGGTAAGTGTCTCGTGCATGGGCGGGCGGAGATTCTAGGGCCTGATCAGAAAATTTGGATGGTTGAACCCGCCGCAGCAGGCCGATAGATTCCGGCGGTCGGGGCCGTCGTACTGAGTTGGGGTGGTCTGGCCGACTATGATCGAACCAAGCAACGGTTCGGCCTGGAAGGTGTATAGTTGGGGGGGAGCTTTGAAAGGTGAGGTTAGCCAGCGTGTCTGAGATCCCCAACGGAGTCACAATCACCCCGGAAGAGCGCCGCAAGGCCCAGACCTTCTTTGAACACGGCCGGGCCAAGGCCGATATCGGTAGCTTCGACTACGGGATCGAGCTGTATCTCAACGGACTCAACCACGACCCGACCAGCCTCGACGCCTACCAATCGATCCGCGAAACGGCCCTCCGGCGGAAAGCGTCGGGCGGCAAAGATTTGGGAATTCTCGATAAGTCCCGTTTGCGAAAGATCGGCAAGGACGAAAAGGTCAACCTGATCAACTACGCCAAGTTGCTGGCCTACGACCCCGGCAATGTGGATGCGATGATTCAACTCACGCAGGCCGCGATCCGGTTTGGCGTGCTTGACGTTGGCACGTGGTGGGCATTCGTTGCCGCAAAGGCCAACGGTGATTCCGGTAAAGAGAACCGCGACGTCTGGCTCTCGTTAAAGGATGCGTTCAAAGATTTGAAGATGTGGAAGCAGGCTGCCGACTGTGCACAGGCTGCACTGCGGATGAAGCCGGACATGGACCTGCAGACGGAGATCAAGCACATCGCCGCTCAGCAGACGATGACGGACGGAAATTACTCTGGAAATAGCACGTTTCGTGATTCCGTTCGTGACGCCAGCAAGCAGCAGGACCTGCAGGATCAGGACAAGGACATTCGGTCTATTGACGGAATGGCCCGGGCCATCGCCGCAGCCGAAGCAGAACTGGCCACGGACCCCAGCGACGTGACCAAGCTGATGAAGTTGGTAGACGTTCTGGAGAAGACCGATGACTCCGAATACGAGGGCCGGGCGGTTGACCTTCTGCAACATCAGTACGAAAAGTCGAAGCAGTTCCGGTTCCGCTGGCGTGTCGGCCAGATCAACATGCGGCAGATGAACCGGATGGAGCGGTCGATGCGGGCCGCCCTTCAGGCCACCCCCGACGATGAACACCTGAAAAAAGACTACGAAGATTTCCGCAAGGACCTGTTGGAGCTCGAACTCAAGGAAAATCAGCTCGCCAGCGAGGCCTACCCGACAGAAAACAGCTACCGCGCTGCCATCGGCTCGCGACTGTTCCAGTTGGGGCGGTTCGAACAGGCGATCCCGGTTTTGCAGAACGTTCGAAACGACCCCAAGTACAAGACCGAGGCTGGGGTGTTGCTGGGTCGTGCATTCTTCGAAAACCAGTTCTATGACGAGACGGTCGACACCTTCGACCAGTTGATTACCGAGTATCAGGGTCGTGGCGATGCTCGTAGCAAGGAAATGTTTTATTGGCGCGGCCGGGCGCTAGAGGCGAATAAGTCTTTCGAGCCAGCCATCAAGAGCTACAGCCAGTTGGCGCAGTGGGATTTCAACTACAAAGACGTGCAGTCTCGTATCAAATCATTGCGTGCGATGCCCAAGGCGTCCGGCAATACTGATAACGCGTAGGCAGTGGGTGGGGTGTTTGGGGGACGGAACTGGCCAAGGCTTTACAGGACGCCGGGAGTCACTAAACTGCCCGACCCCCCTTGGGGTTTTTTTCGCAGGTTACCTACAGGAGTTTGTTCGTGGCTCATTCCCTTTCGGCTAAAAAGCGTGTTCGCCAGTCTGCCAAGCGTCGTGCACGCAATCGTGCCCGCAAAGAAGTTTTGAAGAATGAAGTCAAGGTCCTTACGGCCGCCATGGCCAAGGGCGACGTCAAGGCCGCCAAGGAAGCGATGCCGAAGGTGGTCTCGGAGCTGGATCGCACGGCCGCAAAACACACGATTCACCGCAAGACCGCCAGCCGCCGCCGCAGCCGCCTTCAGAAAAAGCTGAACGTGCTGGCAGCCGCTGGTAAGTAGAACATTCCGGTGGTGAACAACCGCTGGAGATAATCATGGGCGCGGTCGACGTGAGTCGGCCGCGTCGCTTTGTTGACACAACAGGAGATCGCCATGGCCGAAGCAACCTTCATGGAAAAATTGGTGTCGCTGTGCAAGCGGCGGGGCTTCATTTTCCCCGGTTCAGAGATCTACGGCGGACTGAACGGCACATGGGACTACGGGCCGCTCGGGGTCGAGTTGTTGCGCAATGTAAAAAACGCCTGGTGGCACGACAACGTGACGGTGCGCGACGATGTGGTCGGGCTGGACGCTGCCATTCTGATGCACCGCATGGTGTGGCAAGCCTCGGGGCACGAGAGCAACTTTTCAGACCCGCTGGTGGACTGCAAGACCTGCAAGGCACGATTCCGCGAGGATCAGGTCGCAGAGAGCCAGTGCCCCAAAAAGCCCAGCAAGTGCCCCGGCCAGCACACGGAGTGTCAGCTGACCGAGGCCCGCAAGTTTAACCTGATGTTCAAGACGTTCGTCGGGCCCGTGGAGGAGAGTGCCCAGCAGGTTTATCTACGGCCGGAAACGGCGCAGGGCATCTTCGTCAACTTCAAGAACGTTTGCGACAGCACCCGCATCAAGGTGCCGTTCGGGATCGCGCAGGTGGGCAAGAGCTTTCGCAATGAAATCACGCCGAAGCAGTTCATCTTCCGCTCCCGCGAGTTTGAGCAGATGGAGATCGAGTTCTTCTGCAAGCCGGCCGAAAGTCAGGAGTGGTACGCCAAGTGGCGCGACAATCGCTTCGCCTGGTATAAGACGCTGGGCCTCAAGACCGACAATCTCCGCCTGCGCGAGCACGACAAAGACGAGCTGAGCCACTATTCCGTCGGCACATCGGATGTGGAATACAAGTTCCCGTGGGGCTGGGGCGAACTGGAAGGGATCGCCCACCGCGGCGACTACGATCTCACGCAGCACCAGAAGTTCAGCGGGAAAGATCTGACCTATTTCGACGACGAGACCAAGGAGCGGTTCCTGCCGCACGTGATCGAGCCGTCGGCCGGGGCCACGCGCGCCACGCTGGCGTTCCTGTGCGAGGCATTTGTTGAGGAAAAGATCGTCGACGAAGAGAGCAAAAAAGAAGAAGTCCGGACAGTCCTGCGGTTGCACCCGCGGCTGGCGCCGGTGAAGGCGGCCATCTTTCCGCTGGTCAAAAAAGACGGCATGCCGGAACGCGCCAATGCGCTTTACCGCCAGCTTCAGAAGCACTTCAATGTGTTTTATGACGAGAAGGGCGCGGTTGGTCGTCGGTATCGCCGTCAGGACGAGGCGGGTACGCCGTTCTGCATCACGATCGACGGTGATACCATCGCCAACGGGACGGTCACCATCCGCGACCGGGACACAATGAAACAGGAAAAAGTTCAAGAGGGTCAGGTTCTGGCCTATCTGATGGAGCGGCTGGCCTCGTAAACCTTGCCGCGGGAGCGGCGGGATTTGTAAAACGGTTGTTGGCAGAACGCGGTACCGTCGAGCAGGATTGGGAGTGCGGGGCCGTTTCGGTCGATAAATCCTGTTTGATAGGGTTACCGGCCCGTTCCCGGACCCGCTCTAGATTGGCCCGGCCCGGGACGAGATGGACAAGTCGCTGAACATCCTTGCCATCGAGCCCTTCTATGGGGGGCCGCGTAGGCAGTTTTTGCAGGCATTGCAGCGGCGGTCACGGCACCAGTGGGAGGTGTTGCACCTTCCGGCCGTGCGCTACCCGCGCAGGCTGGAAGTGAGCGGACGATGGTTCGCCGAGGTGTTGGCCCGCCGGATGGACCGTCTGGGGCAGGTGCTGTTTTGCACGGATGCACTGAATCTGGCTGAGTTGCGGCAGTTGCTGCCGCCCGTGGCCGCACTACCGACGGTCATTTATTTCCACGACAACCTGCTGCCCACGCCGGGGCAGACCTCCCAGCCGATGATCGACAGCGTGAATCTGGCAAGTGCGATGGTCGCTGATGAAGTGTGGTTCAACTCGCTGCACCATCTGCGGACATTCATGGGCAGGGCCGCAGCGCTTCTGAGCAGGACTGGTGTCGACCCGATGCCGTCTCTTCAGCCGATGATTACGCCGGACATGGGGGTGTCGGAAATCGGTGGTTCAACGGGTGTCGGCGGTTCTGGAACCGCGGCCGGCCTTGTTGCCGGTCAGGCCGGCACCGCTGCGGGAGTGGGGGCGATTTCGGGCAAGGCCAGGTTGATGCCGCCGCCGGTGGAGATCAACGCGTTTCGTCAGTTGGTCGCCGACAGCCACGGGGCCCACGAGAGGACACGGATTTTTGTCGACACGCGCGCGGCCGATCAGGATTTATTGGTGGGGGGGCTGGCCGAACTGATGAAGCGCGGCACGCGTCCTGAACTGGTGGTGTTGGGTCCGTGGGGCAAAATCCCGCACGAACTGATTATCAGTGCGGTGGACGAAGCAGACGAAATTGCACAGATGGAGTCGCTGGCCGACTGCGGGACGTACCTGTCGGCTTCGGTGAACGTCCATAGCGATATGCTGGCGATTCTGGCCGCTGCGGGGGGCCTGAAGCTGGCCCTGCCGGCATCCGGGGCATACGTGGATCTGGTTCCAGCGGAATTGCACGCGAGCTACCTATACGAGCCCCATCACCAGTTTCTGGCCTCGCTGCTACAGGATGTCTGGTCGTTGCCCTCATTGGCCGGGGACGAAAATGAGATGGCCCAAGCCATCAGCGGGCACGAGGCGGCCAGCGCGGTCGCCGCGATCGACTGGCGGCTCGACAACTTGGCCTGAGACCGAACCGCGGGCCATCGGGCGGAGCTTTAGACAGTGCCATTCCTCACTAAGCGGCGATAGACTGCCGCGCAACGCCAGTGTCATCGTCCAACCCTCCAGGCCAGTTCGCTGTTTCCCCAAACCTACCGGCGTGCGATCCGGATCTAACGGTCGTTTTGCCCACGCTTCGTGAGAAGGAGAGTTTGACGGCCCTCCTGCCGCGGCTGTGGGAGGCTCTGCGTTCCGCCGGGCTGGCGCGAGCCGAACTGTTGGTGGTGGATGACGCCAGCCGAGACGGAACGGCCGAACTCTGTGCCCGCCTTGCGGCCGAGGGGATGCCGATCCGCATGATCGAGCGGATTGAACCCGCCGATGGCCTCAGCGGTGCAGTGCTGGCCGGCTTTGCCGAGGCCCGCGGGACAGTGCTTGTCTGCATGGATGCCGACGGCCAGCACCCGGTCGAGGCGGTGCCGGCGCTTGTGGCCGCATTAAAGTCGTCGGCTATGGGAGGGCGTCAGCGACCCTTCGCACTCGGCAGCCGTTACATCAGGGGTGGAAGGGTCGTGGGTGCATGGACGCTGTTCCGGCGGTTGAACAGTGGTGCCGCCACGTTACTTGCCCGCCCATTTGCCCGCGGGGTTACCGATCCGATGAGCGGCATGTTTGCGTTACATCGTGCGACGTTTGATCAGGCGGCACGGCTGGCACCTACCGGCTACAAAATAGCGTTGGAGTTGATGTGCAAGTGTCGGGTTGATGAGGTGGTCGAGGTTCCAATTTCGTTCGGCATGCGCATGGCCGGACTGAGCAAACTTTCCCTGCGCGAACAGACGAGATACCTAGAGCATTTGTCGCGGCTTTACGACTTTCACTTCCCACGGGCCAGCCCGATCCTGAAGTTTGTGATCGCCAGTGGGCTGGGCTGGCTGGCGGCTGGGTTGGTGTCTTGGGGACTGCACATCTTCCCGGTGGGATTAGCGGCTGCTGCGGTGGCGAATCAGATCGTGCTGTTCCTTTTCTTCCGCCGTTACGTGCTCGCGCAGCGGCGATTCATCGTCATGCGTCGCCCGTGGACTGATTTTGTCCTGATCGCCAGCGCCGAAATGGGTGCCACCCTGACAGCCGGCGTGTATGTGTTCAGGCGTGTTCCTACAGCCGGTCGGTGGGAGGTTCTGGCACTGGGCCTCGTCGCCGGAATCCTTGTGCGGTACATCCTGCGAAAAGAATTCCTGCACGACCTGCGCGGCTTGAGAGCCGACCTGAGGGTGATCGAGCTGCACGGTGATAGCCGGGCCGCCCGGCCGGGTGGGAAGTCAGGGTCATGAAACGGCCTGATACCGATCAATCCGAATTGCCCGCGGCTGAAGCTTGGGTGGTGGGCCTTGTCACAGTGCTGTTTTCGTTGGCCTGGTTCTGGACGACCCGGCACGGCGACGGCTGGCTGGAGGCCGACGCAGCGAGCCACTATCTGGGTAGCCGGTTCGCACTGGTGGAGCCGTTCCGGCTGGTCGACGTATGGCAGCGGCCACTGAAGACGATTTTGTATTCAGTGCCCGCGCATTTCTTTGGGCGCGCGGGCATACAGGCAGTGTCGCTTTTGCTGGCGCTGTGGTGCGGGATCGCGGCTTGGTTGATGGCCCGGCGGTTGGGCGTGCGTCGGCCGTGGATCGCCTACATTTTGTGTCTCGGGATGCCGCTACTTTTTTTGCACGCATGTAGCGAGCTGACCGAGTTGCCCTTTGCAGCTTTGATGGGTTTGGCTGCCATCCTGCATCTACGCGGCAGGGGGTTGCTGGCCGCAGTTGCGATTGCCATCTTGCCACTCGGACGTCCGGAGGGTTTCGGTGTGTTGGCGTTGATGGCTGGCTGCTACGTTTGGCAGCGGGCGTGGGTTCGGTTGGCTATTCTGCCGGTCGGGCTGGTGGCATGGAGTGTGGCGGGGTGGTGGCTTTCGGGCCAGCCGGGTGGCCTGGCCGGGACCACAACGTGGCTGAAGGATCACTGGCCGTATTCGGCCGCCAGCGTCTATCAGCCGGGGAGCCTTCTGCACTTCATTGGTTTGCTGCCGATGCTTGTGGGGCCAATCGCGACGCCCGCTGTGGTCGCTGGAATGTTTGTACTGACTCGTCGTTGGTTCGCGGCTGATACGTCGCAGCGGGTGACGATCGCCGTGGTCGCAGGGTGGCCGGCCTTGCTGCTGTTGGGGCACTCGATTCTGTACTGGCGTGGTCTGATGGCGAGCAATGGGGAGTTGCGATACTTGCTGGTGGCCGCGCCGTTCTGGGCGGCATGTGCTGCTTCAGGATGGGATTGGCTCTGGAATGTCGGTCGATTTGCCCGGCTGGATGGAGGCCTGCCACAGGGCTGGTGCGGGGTCACCGGGCCGGTGCGGTTGGCGGCGTACGCACTGGCGGTGCCTGTGGCAGTTAACCAGTTTTTGTGGGGCGTTGTGCCGCTGAAAAATGACGACGACTGGGCCAACGCGGCGTTCGCGGCGCGGTGGTATCAGATGAACGTGGATCACACGAAGTATCCGAAGGTCATGGCCGGGCATCCGGGCGTGTACATCTCACTGGACCGCAGCAACGCAGGGCCGGGCGCTGCGGAGTGGATTGACGAAAACCTGCGACATCCGCCTGCGGGTGTGGTGCTGCTGTGGGATGACGTCTATGGCAAGTTCAACGCGGACAAACGGCGGCAGGGAAGTGTGGAGGATATCCGCGCTGCGGGGTGGGTGGAGGATCCGTACATGGTGTTCGGCAGGCCTGGCGGAGCGGGGAGGGATCCGCATGTCTGGCGGGTGTTTTTTTCGCCGAAGCCGGCGTCCATGGCACCGGAAAATCGATAGAACGCAGCCTCTTTGGGTCTCGGACACCCGGTGTTCTGGTTGACGAATCCATCGCAGTGCCTTATCCCTCACACATGGATCACCCAAAAATCGCGTACGAGGCCATCACTTTTGATGATGTGCTTTTGATCCCCCAGCGAAGTGACTTTGTGCCGTCTGAGAGTGACACGCGTTCGCGTGTTACGCGGAAAATCGAGATCAACATACCGCTTCTTTCGGCCCCGATGGACACGGTGACCGAAGCCGCTCTGGCCATTGCGCTGGCACAGGAAGGGGGGATCGGGATCATTCATAAAAATCTCTCGGCCGAGGATCAGGCCCGCGAAGTGGAGAAGGTGAAGCGGTCGGAGAACGGCGTGATTGTCGATCCGATCACGCTTCCGCCGTCGGCGACAATCGCCACCGCCCGGCGGGTGATGCGCGAATATCACGTCAGCGGGATTCCGATTGTCGAAACCGACGGCCCGCCTCTCTCACCCGAGACCGACGGATTTACCCGCGCCCGTTCCGGTGGCAAGCGCCCCCGGCTGGTGGGCATCCTGACGAGGCGCGATTTGAAGTATCAGGAGGATGACAACCGCCGTATCGGCGATGTGATGACGAAGGAAAATCTCATCACAGCGCCTGAAGCCACGACGCTGGATGACGCCGAGCGGATTCTGTATCAGAGCAAGGTTGAAAAGCTGCTACTGGTGGACACTCAGGGCCGTTTGACGGGCCTGATCACGATGCGCGATGTGGACAAGATTCACCAGTTTCCGCAGTCATGCAAAGACGCCCGGGGGCGACTGCGGGTGGGGGCGGCAACGGGCGTGCTGGATTTTGCCCGTGTTGAAAAATTGATCGCGGCCGATGTGGACCTGATCGTCGTCGATACCGCCCACGGGCACAGCGTCAATGTTTTGAAGACGATCCGTGAAATTAAGAGCAAGTACGATATTCAGGTAATCGCCGGAAACGTGGCGACCGCCGAGGGGACCCTTGATCTGATCGAGGCTGGCGCCGATGGAGTGAAGGTCGGGATCGGGCCGGGGGCGATCTGTACGACGCGTATTGTCAGCGGCGTGGGCGTGCCGCAGGTGTCTGCGATCATGAACGCCGTGGCGGCCGCTGAGCGGGCGGGTGTCCCGGTTATTGCTGACGGGGGCATCCGGCATTCCGGCGATATCACCAAGGCGATTGCGGCCGGGGCAAGCGCGGTGATGATGGGCAGCTTGTTCGCCGGGCTGGACGAAAGTCCGGGAGAACTGGTCATCCATCAGGGCCGGCGCTACAAGACCTACCGCGGTATGGGAAGCCTTGGGGCCATGATGCAGGGGAGCAAAGACCGCTATGGGCAGGCGGGTGTCAAGCAGACGAGCAAGCTCGTGCCGGAGGGTGTCGAGGGCCGGGTGCCGTATCGCGGGCCGCTGGCGGAGTTTGTGCACCAACTCGTGGGCGGATTGAGGGCGGGAATGGGCTATTGCGGCACGAAAACCATCGCAGAGTTGCGTGAAAATGCGAGGTTTTGCCGGGTCACGGGTGCGAGTATGGCCGAGAGTCATCCGCACGGAATTACCATCACGAAGGAGTCGCCGAACTACTCGGCGGAGTACCATGAGGGTGGAAAGGCCATATGAAAAGTTCACAAAGCATCGTCTCATTTTCAGCTCTCGCCGCAGCGGCGGTTTTGTGCCTGTGGGTGGCGGGCTGTGACTCCAACAAGTCGAGCTCGACTCAGCCTGCTGACATACGGGCCCGTCAGGACGCCGCGTTACGCGACCCTTTCGGCTATAAAATGAAGTTCGACGAGTCGGTGTCGGGTGGCGGCACGATGGACTTGAAACAGGACCAGCTCAACAGGGATGTTAAAAATGTCCTCAATCCGTGAAGTGATAAAAATCGGCAAGATTTCTGTGTCCGGCGCCATTCTTTGTGCGTTGACGGGAGTGATCGGGGTGGCGGCGGTAAGCGGCTGCCAGTCTTACTCGCAGACGACCGTCGCGAAGTATGAGCCGACACCGATTCCCGAAGATGAGGCGATGAAGCACCGCGATTGGTCGCAGAGCTCGCTGACGTATACCTCCACGGCAGTTTCGCATTGGCCCACACACTTTGCCTATCGGCCGGAAGCCAGCATGAACGATGGCGAGCGGCTGGTCGCCGAGCCGATCATTTTCCTCGGGCAGGTCATCGCGTTCCCTGCGATGTTGTTCGTGGACCCGCCGCCGCCGGCTGGTGTTTACCACGAGTCACGTGGTGAGATTTCCGCCGCCACCTTTACGGCCAACCCACCGACGCCCGGAACGACCCAGCCCTCGCCGATGGCGGCTTTCAATCCGCCGCTCGGGCCGGAGGCGTCTATTGAGATTTTGCAGGTGAAAAAGCCCGCGATGGAAACGCGCGATGTCGTGCCAACTTCGGAAGTGGCTGCCCCCACCGCACCCCCTGTTACCACTCCTGCTGCTGCACCCGTCGGTGCTCCGATGGTCCCGGCAGCAGGCGGCCAGTCGCCAGCGGTCGTGCCGATTCCCGTGCCGCCATCAGGTTCGCAAGGTGCTGCTGCGGGGAAGGGTCAGTAATGGCAGGGGTTTCGCGGCGCGACATCGCAGCGGCGGCAGCCTCAGCCCTTTCGCATTGGCAGCCTGATCCTGCGGTTCGACAAGTGGCCCTTGGTCTGGACGGGTTTGTCGATCAGATCATCTCCGTCGTCGAGAAGCGCTACAGCCCGACCGAGATTGATACCGTCCCCACGATCGCGCGGCTGGCCGAAAAAATGGCTCATGCCATCGGGCATTCGGCGAATTATGAGCTCGTCATCCGGAAAAAAAAGATGGGCGGCAATGGGCCGCTTATGTGTATGGCATTGGCGGCAGCTGGTGCGAAGTGTGCGTATGTCGGCGCACTGGGCGACCCTGTAGTTCACGAGGTTTTTCAACCCTTGGTCGAGCGCGCTGAGATTTTTTCCCTGGCCGATCCGGCGTTCACGGATGCGTTGGAGTTCACGGACGGCAAGCTGATGCTGGGAAAACTTCAGACGCTGCTGGGGCTGAGCTGGGAGTCACTGCTACAAAAGCCCGGCCTGGCTGTGCTGGTCGATCTGTTCCAATGTTCCCGACTGATTGGCATGGTCAATTGGACCATGATTCCCGGCATGACCTCCATTTGGCAGGGCATTGCCGATCAGGTGTTGCCTGATCTGACCGGGCCTCGGCGGTACTTCTTTGTAGACCTTGCCGATCCGGAGAAGCGCACGACCGCTGACTTGCAGGCGGCGTTGGCCGTCCTCACCCGGTTGCAGTCCGGGCTGGACGTCGTGCTCGGGCTGAACATGAAAGAGGCGCAGCAGGTGGCACAGTGCCTCGGTGTGCCCCCCATCAGCTACCTTGTGGAACCGACGCTGGCCCAACAATCCAAAGATCTGGCCAGCGGGATTCGTTCCAAGCTTGGCTTACACACGGTTGTAGTTCATCCGCGGCAGTTGGCCGCGGCCGCGACCGCTGCGGGCGCGTGGTCTATCGACGGACCGTTCGTTCAGAACCCGATGCTTTCGACCGGCGCGGGTGACAACTTCAACGGCGGCTATGCCTTGGGCTTACTGGCCGGAATGTCCGCCGCAGAAGCACTGGCGACAGGTGTCGCCACCAGCGGATTCTATGTTCGCAATGGCAGGCCTCCGACTCGGCCGGAACTGGTGGCTTTCCTCAACGACCTGCCCGAGCCGGCACCGTCTGTTTAGCGGCTGCTTGTGGCCTCGGTACGTGCAGCTACCGGAGCATCCACTCGGGCGTGCGCAACTCTGCAACGCCGTTGGCCTGATACGCCACTCTGAATCCCGATTGCAGGGAGACCGACGACCACGTTCCGTCTTTTCGCAGCACGATCACGCCGAGCTGATCGTGGTTCGACAGCGTATGGTTCTGGGCAATCCGCCGGATGACTTCCTGTCCGGCCTCCAGCGGCGTGCGGCCCTGGCGCATCATTTCCACCGCCAGAAATCCGCCGCAGTGGCTCATCATCAGTTCCCCGTGTCCGGTGGCAACGGCCGCACCGACAGCCGGGTCTACGTAGACCGAGTGCCCGACGACCGGCGAATCGCCCACGCGGCCCGGCAGTTTGAACGCCAATCCGCTGGTGGTGCAGCCTCCGACCATCAGCCCGTCGCTACCGATCCCCAATACGCCGATGGTGTCGTGGTTCGCTTCATCGATCGCCAACGACGAACCTCCGTAACCCAACTCTTCGATGTTGGCCTGTGTCGCGGCAAAGGGGTGCTCGGCATCACCTGCCGCACGATCAGCAGATGCAGACTTCCATTTTTCGTAAGCCGCCGCCGACTGTGGTGTGTCTAAGGCACGCTGCGGTATGCCTACGCTATCAGCGAAGTCGTCGGCGTCTGGCCCGGCAATCAGCACGTGCGGTGTGCGTTCCATCACAGCACGTGCCGCAGAAATAGCGGCCGCATGCCGACGAAGCACTGCCACGCCTCCACGCCGGGATGGCGACAGCATCATCGCGGCATCGAGCGAAATCCGGCCCGAACTATCGGGCAACCCGCCGACACCGACGGTCGGGTTGGAGAGGTCTTCTTCGGCATCGCGGCAGGCTGCCTCGACGGCGTCAATGATGGTCCTCCCGTTTTGCAGAACGGCCCAGCCGGCTGCGTTGGCCCGCAGGCCGAAGGACCAGGTCGAAAGAAGAAGCGGATAGTTAGGTGAACTCATGGGATCGGAAAGGATATCGCTTGCACCGCCAGCGTCGACATGGGTGGGTCCTTCACGCGCTCAGCATCTGAACCAGCCTCACGGCACTCAAGCCTGCCAGGATAAGCAACGTCACCCCACCAATCGCATTGGAAGCAGCCACCCACCAAGGGCGTCGAAACCGCCCCAGACCGGTCAGCAGCGTGCACCATAGAAGCACCCATAGCCCAGCCCCGACCGTGACCCCAGCGGCCATGATTGGCAGTGCCGCACCACCGCCCGCTGAACCGACCCGATTTTGCAATATCGCCCCTGCGGTGCCGGGCATGGACAGGAACCAGAAGACCAGCGTCATCGGGTTGGTGAACGTCATCAGCAGGCCGGTCACGTAGCTGCGTCGCGCGGGCGGGCGAGGCGTGTTCTCGGTCGTGTCGGCCCAATCCGTACGGGACTGATGAAAGGCCTGCCGAAGGGACTGGACGCCGAGCCATGACAAAAAAGCGATACCCAGAATTCCCAACGGCACGTTGATCCAAACCGACCCGGCCGCCACCTGCATTCCCAGGCTGGCCGCCGTCGCATAGATGCAATCGACGGTCACAGCACCCAACCCAAGGCACGCGGCGGGCCGCCAGCCCCAAGTCAGTGCCCGACGGGCCATTTCAACATTCACCGGCCCGATGGGCACGGCCGCACCAAGGCCCAAGGTGATGCCGCTGGTCAGTAGGGCCAGTTGGCCGGTGTCGTTCATAAGTATTGCTGAATCATGGGGCTATGAAGGGGTCGATGCAAACGGCACGTTTGCGGTGTAATATCCATGTGTATGGGGAAGAAAGCTGTACCACCTGAAAACGAACTCCCGACGCTCCAAGATCTGGCAGCGGCGGGCAATTACCCCGTGGAGGCGTTCCACTTTGTGCAAGAAGGTCTGGCCGTCACGGTAGCTGAAATTCATGCCGAGACTCAGGAAGACGAAAGCCACCACGTGACCGGGCGGCAGCTGGCGCATGGTTGTGCGAAACTGGCCTCGCATCGTTGGGGGCTGATGGCTGAAATGGTGCTGGAGCGATGGAACATTCACAGCACGCTGGATTTCGGCAGGATCGTTTTTTGCATGGTCGAGCATGGCTTGCTTAAGACGCGTCCGGAAGACCGGCTGGAGGACTTTAAGAATGTCTTCAACCTGCCGGTTGTGCTTCGTAAGCAGTACCGCATTGGCGAGGGGCTGTGAGCGATTCTACTGGTGGAACTGCTGACACGGCCGCAGCCGCTGGCACATGGCGTTCGAAGCGGGGGGCACTGTTTTTCGTTCTGCTCGTTGCCTTCCTCGGGTGGCTGGGGTTTCTGGCCTACCTTTACTTTACGACCGTGCGTAAGGCCTGATAGCCACTCTGGGTGATTCCCACCGGATGATGGGACGATCGGGGCCGGGCCAGATACACTGCGGGCCACATGCACCGTGACATCGCAAAGGTACTCATCTCTCAATGGCAAATTGCGGCCCGCATTCAAGAAATGGCGGGCCAGATCACGGCCGACCACACTCCCGACCGGATGCCCGGCGGAGACGGCGGGGCCGCCGAGATTACCATCGTCCCCATCATGACAGGCGCGATGATTTTCGCAGCTGACCTGATCCGACAGATTCCCATTGCCATGCGCATCGGCCTGCTCACCGTCAGCAGCTATCCGGGCACTGCCACAGAGACGCAGGGTTCACGACTGGACGCCCGCTCCGTGCCGGATGTCAAGGGTCGGCACGTGCTGTTGCTGGATGACATTCTGGATAGCGGTGGCACACTGCGACTGGTGGTGCCCCACCTCAAGGCGGCAGGTGCGGCCAGCGTCAAAACCTGTGTGCTGCTTCGGAAAGATCGGCCCAGCGCGATGCAGACAACGGCCGACTATGTCGGGTTTGAAATCCCCGATGAGTTCGTGGTCGGATATGGGTTGGACTACGACAACTACTACCGCAACCTGCCCGATATCGCGGTGCTTACACCGGACGCGATAGAGCGTGTCCGGGCACGGGCCGAAGGTCCTGGCGGTGCGCAACTCTAATGACCGCGCCACTGCCACAACCCCCGCCGGACTGCCGGATTGAAGTGAACGCCGCCGACGCATCGGTTGATGCCGCGGCAGGGGCTGAACTGGCAACGCCACTGGCAAGACTGGTGGCCGGCCACCTGATCGGCGACGGAGAAATCGTACTGATGCTCAAGCGGCCCAGCCCGCTTTCCATCATTCTGTCGTGCTGGCAGTTGATCATCTTTGTCCTGATGGGCGCGGCGATGGCGGCGATCTACGCCGGATCGCTGCCGGGGCACCGACGCGATTACGTGCAGCTTGGCGCGCTGATCATCGCAATCCGGCTGGCCGTCAGCACGGTGATCTGGATGGGCCAGTACTACGTTTTGACCGATCGCCGCGTGCTGACACTCAGCGGCGTGATTCACGTGGACATCTGGGAATGCCCGCTTCGGCGGTTGGCGCGGCCCCGCATGCTGCGGAGCTGGCGGGACAAAGCTTTGCGTCTCGGCCACCTTGAGCTTATTCCGGAGGATGAGCGCGTGGCCATTGGGCTGTGGTCGTGGCTGGGGCGTCCGGAGGCGGTGCATCTGGCGGTGCTACAGGCGATGCGACGGGCCAAGTCATGAGTGTCCCCACAATATGGTGGCGCGATCATATCGCAGCCGAGGCTGGGGAAGGTGCCGTGCTGGCGGAAGGGCAATGCGCCGGTGTACTGGTCTTGACCGCCCTACAGATTGATGCGCCCAGTCTCGTTCGTGCCGTTCCCACACCCCCCGGCAAATACTTTGCGGGTTGGGCGGTTGGAGCGACTCAAAAGTTGCTGAAGGCCGGCCGCGTCTACCACACCCTGCAGGAATGGCGGTCGTCCGGAGTCTTCGAACGCATCGTGCTTGAAGCGCCTGATGCGGCCGTGGCGGCTTGGATGATCGAGCACACCCCCGCGTGGGGTGTGGCGGTGCCGTTCGATCGTTTAGCACCTCAGGCAGGGCTGGGTCTTGCGGTCAAAGCAGGCGAGATTGGAACTGTATTGATTGCCGATGTGCCCGATGCGGAGGTTGCCGCAGTCGCCCTTGGTCTGGGCTTTGCGGCCGTGGTCACGAAGGCCAAAGACACCGCTGCCATTCGAGCGGCGGTCGCACGTCCGGTGGATCGAGCGGCTGCAGAGTCACGGCTTGACGACATGCTTCGCGAGATTGGCCTTGACCCATTGACCGCACGGGCGGAGAACAAAAAAGCCGGACGAGGTCATGCGGCTGGCGATGGCGGCGGTGGTGGTGGTGGTGGTGGTGGTGAATCCAACCTGTGACTCGGCCAGCGAGTGGGCATCTGCTCACCGGCCAGCATTGCAGACAGCGGATCATCCGACCGACCGGCCGAGTCCACCGGAAAAATGCAAAAATCCGCGCGCGACCCGATCTCCAACCTGCCGGCCGACTTCTCGCCAAGCGCATCGGCACCCCGCCAGGTCAGCATGTCCCACACGGTGCGTGCGCTGGTGGCACCCTGCCTGTAAAGGAACCGCGCTTCCCGCAATACCGATACATCACCCCCGCTGGCCGCTGAATCTGTCCCGAGACAGACGTTGATGCCCCGACTCAGCATGTCGCCGTACCGGTGTGGAGCATGCCCGAAGTAGGCGTGGGTCCGCGGGCAGAATGCTATGTGGGCGCCGTGGGCAGCGATCAGATCGAGGTCGTGATCAGTTGCGTGGTTGACGTGCGCCATCAGTAACCGGTCCGACAGCAGCCCGACCGAATTGGCAAACTGCACTGGCGTTCCGTCGAACGCAGGCTCGTTGGCATCCCATCCGCCGAGGGTGTCCCATAAACTGCGCAGCATGCCCGTGTGGTTTTGCAGAAATCGCCCTTCGTCTGCGTGCTCGGCGATGTGGCAGCACAATCGCAGATTGGCCGCTAACGCCTTGGCAACGCAGGCGCGAAACCCGGCAGGCTCCAGCGAGTACGGTGCGTGCGGCGAGATGCCCGCCGCCAGAGGCTGATGGCCCGCCGTTTCAGCCGCCGCTCTCAACCGGTCCGGCCACAAGTTCCGTCGTGCCCCCATCCCCCTGACCTCACCAAAGCTCACACCCCGCAGTGGCGTCCTCGCGAGCGCCGCGCGCGTGGCAGCCGGCCACGTCGTCACGTCTCCGATGTGTGACGTCCCTTCCGCCCATGCCACCTCCGCGCCTTTGAGTGCTGCGGCCGCTGCCGCTGGGCCATCCGAGGGGCCAGCCTTACCGATCAATAGTGCCCATCGGTCGAAGGGCAACGGTCCCGGCCGGGCCACGTCGGAAAGCTCTAAGTGCGTATGGGCATTGACAAGCCCCGGGGTCAGCAAACCATCGAAGTCGATCCGTTGATCATCGGCCGCCGGTCGAACCGTCGCCGCCGGGCCAATCTCGACAATTCGCCCGTCAACAACCCGGATACCCACATCCGCAAGCAGTCCGGCCGGGCCCGCAAAAGCCGCCCTCGCCCCGATATGAATCGCCTCGACCCTTGCCGCCATGCCTGTATGATGCACGCCCCGCACGCGGCGGGCCATTTTCAAACTTTGGAGAACCAGCATGTATCTCTGTCTGAATCGCGGAACGACTGGCGGAAATCTGTCTCAGGAAGACTTCGCCGCATTGGCGGGGGGCGCTGGCTTCGCCGGGGCCGACATCAGTATCGACTTTGCAGTTCAGCACGGGGCGCAGGCACTGATTGACCTGTATGGCAAACTGAACCTGAAGTTCGGTGGCTGGGGCCCTCCGGAATGGCGGCAGGCCGATGCGGCCGAGGCCAAGACCAACCTGGAAAAGCTGAAGAAGCAGGCCGAGGTGGCGGCGAAGCTCAAGGCCAACTACTGCGCGACATGGATCATGCCCTCGTCCGAGTCACAGCTTGCGGTCAACTTTCAGTTTCACGTGGACCGCATCAAGCCCGTCGCCGCGATTCTGGCCGAATACGGTCTCAGTTTTGGCCTGGAGTTTGTAGCCCCTTACCACTTGCGAAAGATGCACCGGCACGAGTTCCTTTTCACGCCGGGGCAGATGCTCGAGCTGGCCGGGGCCATCGGCCCCAACGTTGGGCTGCTCGTGGACTGTTTTCATTTGCACTGCGCAGGCGTCCCGGCCACCTACCTGGCCGAGAAGGCCGCTGGAAAGATCGTCCTGGCGCACGTGAACGATGCCCCCAAAGTTCCGGCCCATGAAGTGCTGGACGGTACGCGCGTTTTCCCCGGCGAAGGTGCGATCGATCAGGCGGCTTATCGCACCGGCCTGACCGCGGCCGGGTACGACGGTCCGGTGAGTCTGGAAGTCTTCGCCCGGGTCAAAGACGTTCCGCCGGCAGAAGCGGCACTTCAGGCCCGTGAGGCCTGCCGTAAGGCTGGCTGGTGATGGGCCCCGCAGCAGGCAAGCCCGCCCCGCGTTTGCTTCAGGTCGTTGTAGCAGTCTGAATGAACCTTACCTCGGAAAATTCTTGACATGAAAAATACCCTTCAGTGGCCTTCTAGTCTGTCAAGCCTGTTGGTGTTGGGTCTGGCTATTGCCAGTTCGGGCTGCCACTCACACCCACCCGCCAGTACGGGCGCGCCTGCCACCGCACCCACGACGATGGCCTCCATGGCAGATGAATCGCTTTATCTCAAGAACATCCGCCAGCTCACTTCCGGCTTTGACAAAGCGGGCGAGGCTTACTTCTCGCATGACGGCCGGTGGGTTGTCTTTCAGGCCGCCCGCAAGGGCGAGGCCAACTACCAGTTATACGTCGCCAGCGTAGTGGCGCTGCCGCACCACCCGAACGCGATCGCCTCCCTCGGTACGGCCGTGCAGGTTTCGCCGGATGGCAGCCGCAACACGTGCGGATTTTTCTCGCCGGATGGCAAGTCGCTGATCTTCGCCTCGACCGCGGGCAAGGAAGACCCCAACGAAGTCTCGCCCGGCTACCAGCGCGCGGGCAGCAAGTACCAGTGGTCCTTCCCTCGCGGCATGGAGATTTACCTTGCCACCGACTGGCAGGCTCAGGTCTTGGCCGCGACCAGTGGCCCGATCGACGCTTCGACCGTGCCGTCTGTGGCCGTGCAGAAAGTCAATCTTGCCACACGCGCGCTCACTGATAACAAGTTTTACGACGCCGAGTGCGCGTTCGACCCTACCGGCAGGTTCATCGTGTTCTGCTCAGATCGCACCGGCAACCGCGAGCTTTACTGCATGGCCACCGACGGCACGCGCGTTACACAACTGACGCACAGCCCCACCCTGCCCAACGGGGGCGTGGCCTACAACGGCGGCCCCTTTGTTTCACCGCACGGCAAGCGGCTGGTCTATCGCTGTGACAGGGCCGGTAATGATCTGCTTCAGCTGTACGTCGCGAATATCGAATACGGGCCGGACGGATTCCCGATGAGCCTGTCGCACGAGAAGCAGATTACAACGGGTATCGACGTGAACTGGGGCCCGTGGTGGTTCCCTGACGGCGAGACCCTCATTTACGCCAGCAGCCACGTCAGCCACACCAACTACGAGCTGTTTACGATCAAGGCCGATGTCACCCACAATACGCGCATCACCTATAGCGCCGGGGCCGACATTTTGCCGGTCACCAGCCCCGACGGCCACACCCTCATGTGGGCGAGCAAACGGGCGATAAACGCGGAAGGCAAAAACGTCGTCGAGATATTCGCCGCAGACTTTTACCCGCACCCAAAAGCCCGCTGACGAATTTCCGGCCAAAGATTCACGGTAGACTCATCATTGTGCCCGGCAAAGATGACAACTCAGATTCGCCTTTAGACCGCCGGGCGTTCTTCCGTCAGGGTCTGTTCCGCCTGTTCGGTCAAGCGGAGAAAGTCACCGCACCGCTGCAAAAGGCTTTGGAGCGCATCGGCGACCTCGATAAGCCTCAAGCCACGTCGCCCGCCCCGCCCTCCCCCGCCGCCGTCTCGCCGTTTCACATGTTGCGTCCGCCCGGCGCTGGCACGGAGTCCGATTTTGCCGCCGCCTGTTCGCGCTGCGGAAAGTGCGTGGAAGTTTGCCCGGCCGATGCGATCAGGATCGACCGATCAGTGCCGCCCGCCCAACCCGTTGGTGCTGGCCTGCCCTATATCGACCCTGCGGATCGTCCTTGTGTCATGTGCGATTCTTTGGCCTGCATGAACCACTGCCCATCTGGCGCGCTGGCACTGCTTCCCCGATTTCAGATCGACATGGGCACCGCTGTCTGGGGCGAGGGGCGTTGCCTGCGCTCCGAGCCGAATGTTCCGGCCGCAGGTTGCCGCGTTTGTGTGGACGAATGTCCTTTGGGTGCCGCCGCCATTGAGATCGTTGACTCTGACGAGGCCAACGGCCTCAATGGCCGTATCGAGGTGAAGCCGGCCTGCACTGGCTGCGGGGTCTGTCAGAGCGTCTGCCCCACGTCGCCCAAGGCGATTGTCATCGTGCCCAAGGCCCGGCGGATTTTTCCGAAGGAACGCTAAGGTCTCTCGGGAGGGTCGCTCGCGCTCAAAGAGGCAGGGCAAGGCCAGCCACCGGTACGTACGGGGCCGAAGGGATGTTTACGTCTGTATCTGGCGCACGGGCCAGAACGACGACCAGTGTGTCGTCATCCGGCGGTGCCTGCCGGTGCAGGCGGACGCGGTGCAGCAGTTCGTGCGACCACGCGCCAGGAGCAAGTCCGCCGTCCTGCGTCGGCCGGATCGGCGGCAACTGGTTGATGAGCGTCAACAGCCCCGCTGTCCCCAGCATCGATCCTGCCGGATCACGGGCCTCTGTCGCGCCATCGGTATAGAGAATCAGGCTGTCCCCAATATTGAAAGGGAGGTCGATTTGTGTGCGGCCAAAGTCCTCCCCCTCCACCGCCCCCAGCAGGAATGTGGTCGACTCCAACGATACCGAACCGCCTTCACCCCGGCGGATGAACGCCGTCGGGTGACCGGCCGAAGCGAAATGAATCATGTTTTTGGCGGTGTCAATCTGCGCGGCCGTGGCGGTCACATAAAGGCTGTAGCGCGAGAGCGTCAGCCACACATAGCGGTTCAGGCTGTTGAGGAGGTCGGCCGGGGTGATGGTGGGCTCTTCGGCAAAAAGGCGTTCTATCTCGCCGACGAGCCGGTTGACTGTCAGTGCGGCCGCTACACCGTGGCCTGCGACATCGAGCACCAGCAGCGTCGTCGGGGCGCTGATCAAACCCGATGTCGGTGATGGGGTATCGCGCGGGTGCATGTAGACCAGATCGCCACCAATGGATCGCATCGGTTCGTAGGCGTAGTCCAGCCGGATGGGTCCTGCGATCAGCCTTCGGGGCAGGCAGGACTCATGCACCTGCCGGGCGGCCTCGAGTTCGTGCCGCAGCTGGTGGTAACGGTCGGCATCAAAACGAAGATTGAAGCCGTCACGGAACCTGCTGTACCTCCACCAGCAAATCAGCGACCCCGGCATGATCACGCTCGGCGCAACCAGTAGCAGCACCGCAAGTGCCCACGCCCCGGTGCGGCCGGTCACGATGTCAACCGACATCACCGCTGCCACAAACAAAGCCACCACGAATGCTGGCTTCAGCGATTCCCTGAACCGCCACGGCAGGAACAGACAGGCAAAAAAGTGGATGAAACCCAGCGAAATCGGCGTCCGGATGGCCCAGCCGGTGGCGGATGATTCGCCTTCTTCATCATTGATGAGGTTGAAGGCCTTCGCCGCCGGCCCGGTCCTGATGCCGGTGCTGCGTGTCGTGGCCGGGCCAGACGAGGCCAGCCTGCGCTCTGACTGGCGGCGCTGGTTGTCCTGCGCGGTCCGGTCGGCCTGTTCGATGCCCTGAGCCACACCCTCCAGAAAGTCGTTGGTTGGATTGCGTTCTCTGGCTGGCCCGGTGGCGGAATGGCCATCCTTCGTGTCGATCTGGACCGCCCCACCCCAAAACTCAATTATGCCACGTGTCGCGGCGCTCGCAGGTTTGGTGGCCGCCTTTAGGTGCTTTGTGCTCGTCCGCCCGGACAGGTAATGCTCCATCGGCTTGAGACGGTCGGCCGCCAGAGTGATCACGCACGAAAGGACGTAAAGCCAGAAGGCGAACCGCAAAATCTGACCCGACACTGGCGCGCGGATTAGGTGGACTCGAATAATGACGGCCAGCGTCAGTACCGTCGTCAGGTAAATCGAGATCGGATAAAGATCCACCAGTGCCGCCAGCGAACCCTCTTCAGCGACACGGACCACCGTCGGCAGCAGCACCAGTGGCGACAGGGCGAGGCCCACATAGCAATACAGCAACAGCCGAAATCGCAATGATCTCGCCCGCTCGGTTTCAAGAGCCAGATCAAGCTCACTCGGAATTGCTGTCGGCGTTGGTGCCATACGTTACCGGAGCTGTCTTCGTAGTCCCTGTTCTTCGATGACTACGTTGTTGTACCGCAGCAACGTGCCCTTCGCCTTTTCAAGCTTGCTGATGGCGGTGTTGTAGTTCGCCAGAGAGGCCACTTCCGCACGGGCCGTCTGGGCCAGCCGTTCCTGACTGTCCAGTTCCAACTGCACGCTGGTCGGGCTGTACTCCCCCATCCGTTCGCGGCGGTCCACAATCGCCTTCAGCGACTCGGTCTGAGCAATGCGTGCCAGACGCGTCGCCAGCACTTCCTGCCAACTGGTCTGCACGTCGCGCAGCTGCGTCTTGACGTCCAGTGCCACCTGTTCGACCAGCGAACGGTACTGGTCCAATGCCTGATATCGCTGCAAAAGACTGCGACGGTAAATGGCCGTCGCCTCGCGATTACCCAGCGGAATTTCGAACTGGAAGCCGACTGATGCCGTCAGGCGGTTGAAATCCGACTGCTGCAAAAAAGCATCGTGAACATCGCGGTCTGTGCCGTTGGGGTTCACGGTCCCCTTGACGTTCAACTGAGGCAACAGGTTGTTTTTGGCCGCGTCTAGCGTGATGTCAGCATTATCCAGCTTCAATAGCTGCTGGCCCAACTCCAGCCGGTTGAGCAGCGCGGAACCAATGATGTCATCGGTGTCCAGATTGACCGGCTCCTGCAGCGGCGGTGTCGCCGGAAGGACCAGAATGTTGGAAGTCACCGGCATGTCCGGGTCATTGACCAATTGTTTGAGTTGATCCGATAGGTCGCGAACACGGGCCCTCGTCCGGATCAGTTCCGCCCGGCGTGTCTGCACGGTCGCATCCGCCTGCTTCATCTGCGAGACGGTTGCATCCTGCTGGGCGCGAACCGCGATCTTCTCGGCGGTATCCCGGCTGGCGGCGACCAGCCGTTCCTGAATGTAAACGTCCTGTTCGGCCTGATGCAGTTCCCAGTAAACCTTCTCCACCTCAGCCAGGTTGTCTTCAGCAGCCTTCCGGAAATCCAACAGGCTGACCCGCGACGTGTTACGCGCGATCCCGATCCGGGCCCGGTTGACCTTCGCACCAAAGTCGCGAAGCAGCGGCTGGGTGATTTCCAGCGTCAGGTCGCTCTCCACGTACGGGTTATAAATGGTTTGCGTCGGTGTCTGGCTCGTCCGCTTCAGTTGTTGCTGGACCTGAATGTTGGCACCGGTCTCCAGGGTCTGCTTGATGCCGCTGGCCAGTGTGAACGCATCCTGCTTGTTTTCAAACGTGCGGACTGATCGAAGTGTCGTTCCGCTGGGGTCGGTCACAACGCTGCCGGGTGTGGCCCGGTCTGTCCGCTCCACCCCAAGGTTGGTAAAAAAGGTCGGGTCGAAGCGAGCCTCGGCTTCGATAATTCGGCTGGCCTCAATCGCTGGCCCATATCCCGCAACGCGCACGTCGAGGTTATTGGCCACGGCCCGGTTGACGAGGTCCTGCAACGTCAGACGCACGGTCTTGTCATCCGACAGCGGCCGACCACTCCCACCCGAGCCCTCCATCTCAGACTGGCGGATCGTGGCGTCGAGTGTGGGGTTGTCTTTGGGGTTCCAGCGGTCGCCCACACCCGCCTCATAACGCGATTGGTAGGTGGTCGGAATCTTGCTCAATCTTTGTTGGGGCAGCAACGCATTGCCAGCCGAAAGATCGCCAGTGGCTTTTCCTCGCGCGGCGTTGTGGAGCGCTTTGGCGTTGTATGGCTCCGGATCATCCGGCAGACACCCGCAGAGGCTCGTCAGCAGGGCTGCCGCGGCCACGGAGGCCAGAGCGGCGCTGAGGGTCCGGGCGCTACGCCGTGGGGCGCGGGAACGGGTGGCGTGTATCACGTGTTCGGTTCGGTCCATCGTCGGGCAGTGTTACACCTCGGGGCGATTGTGGCAAAGCCGGAATATTGGTGATTTTCAAGTCTCTGGCGGCTGGCAGCGACTGCAAAATACGGTGGTCCGTCCGGCGATGACCGCGCCTACCAGTTTTCGACGACAAACCGTGCAGGGCTGACCTGCTCGCCCATAGACCTTGTGCTTCGATTTGTACGATCCCAATCGTCCGTTGGCATCGACATAATCCCGCAGCGTGCTGCCGCCAGCCTTGATGGCCCTGCGCAAAATCCGCTTGATGTGCCTCATTAGCTCTGTCGCCTGCTCCGGAGTGACCTGACCCGCAGGGCTCAAGGGATGAATCCCCGCAGCAAACAGCGATTCGTCCACATAAATGTTTCCCAATCCTGCTACCCGCGTCTGATCGAGCAGCACCGCTTTGATGGCCCGCTGGCCGACCATCGCCTTCAGCAGAGCGGCCCGTCGCATCGTCAGGGGTTCTGCACCCAGATCCACGGCGGCCCCCGCTCCGTCCCAGACTACATGCCCGAAACGTCGTGGGTCGCTGTAGTGCACCTCACGGCCATCATTCAAATAGAGGATCAGATGCGTGTGCGGCCGCAACGGTGCATGCGGCCGCGACAGGGGGCTGTCTGGTGGCGACGTGAGCACTTCGATCCGGCCGGTCATCCCAAGGTGTATGTAGAACCCCGATTTCGCCGGGGTCATCTCAAAGACGATCCGCTTGCCTCTGCGTCGGACCCTGACAATGGTCGCTGCGGTCAGTTGGCTCAGCCATTCTCCGCGGGCGGGCTTGAACACGCCCGAACGGCCGGCAGTCAGGTCGCCCGGGCCGAAATCGATCCACCGCGCGCCGATGACCCGTCGCCCTTCAACATGTGGCAACAGCGTGCGGACGACACTTTCAACCTCCGGAAGTTCAGGCATGGGCAGCGCAGAGCATAGGCGATCGGCACGCAGTACCGCCTCACCACTCCGGCTGCTAGCCTCCGGATGATGCTGAAAGGTGTGGCACGGTGGTGTTCGTATCTGGCGGTGTGGCCGGGAGCCTACGTGGCCGCGGCCGTCTGCCGTTGCATCTTCCTCACGGATTCAGCCATGGGTGGCCGGGGAGTGGCCGCAGCGGCTGTCTTCTCGTTCGCCAGCGGCATGGGTGTCTATCTTCTGGATCGGGTCAAGCTGAGCAACAGCCTGCTCGACCCGGCAGATGCCATGGCCCGCCCCGAACAGCACACCATGCTGACCGCAAACGCAACGCGACTGCGGGCTGTCGTCGTGGGGCTGCTGGTCCTCGCGACCCTCGCTGGTGCGTGGTTGTCGCCGTGGCTAACGCCTTTGCCGATTCTGTCGGCGGTCGGTGTAGTCACGTATGCAGGGAACCTTGGCGGCGGAGTGAAATCTCGGACGCAGCGACGGCGCATCAAGGACCTGCTCGGCGTGAAAAACGGAGTGGTTGCGGCCGGGATTACCTGCTTCGCCTTGTTCGCAGCATGGGCGGCATCTGGCACGACAGCACTGAGCGGGGGCAGGCTGTGGCTGGCCGCCGTGGGCGCGAGTCTGTTGCTGCGTGTGGCCGCCGATGCTGCCCTTTGCGACATAGATGATTGGCATGCCGACAGCCAGTACGGCACGCGCACCCTGGCCACAGAACTTTCGCCCATGCTCGCCCTTCGAGTCGGGCTGGCGGTAAGAGGCTTCGCCGCCGTCATCGTGCTGGCAGCGGGCAGGACAATCGCGCCAAACCCGCTTGCCGGAGACTTCGCCTGCTTGCTGGCCACAGCCACCGGACTGACAACGCTGCTCTTCCTGAAAGTCCGGCCGACCAACTCGCAGCACTTTAAAGCGTGGGTGGACGCCGTGTTCGTCGTCGAAGTCGCCGTCGCCTACGCGCTGGCACGCTGGGGCTGAAGAACCTATTGGCGTGAGCCTGTCAGCGTGTAGCGCCACTCGCTGCCATCTGCACGGGTCCAGACAAGGTCGCCGCGCATTTCGCTGCCGGTGATCTGACCCGTCCACTTCATGCTGCCTTCGGTCTTGTGCTTGGCCATCGAGACAAAGCTGGCCGCTCCCATGCCGCCACGGGTATCTGTGTCACATTTGGCCGCCGGCCAGCCCTGCGTGGTCAGCTTCGCGCAGACCATCGTCTCCCCCTTGAAGTGGACGGTCTCTTCCATCGCCTTGGCGCCAGAAGATTGAGAATCGGGATCGGGCTCAATCTTCAGCTTCCACGTTCCCTTGAATGCGTCAACAGCCAGCGCGACGCTGGCGAAGGTGACGAGGGTCACAAGCAGAGTGGCGGCGGACGTGCGGGTGTTGCGTCGGATCATGGTCTCGCCAGTATACCGCGCCCCGCAGGTTGACAGGCCCCGCCCATCGGAAGGACGCTATCGGCCTATGTCCGGTGCCACACATGATGGAAAAAGCGAGAAATCAGCCCTGTTTGCGGGGCTGAAGTTTGATGAACACGGCCTCATTCCCGCGATCATTCAGGATCACACCTCCGGTGCCGTCCTCATGATGGCGTGGATGAACGCCGAGTCCCTTAGCAAGACGCTGGAAACCGGGTTGACCCACTTCTACAGCCGCAGCCGCAAAAAGCTCTGGCTCAAAGGCGAATCCAGCGGCCACACCCAAAAGGTCCACACTGTTCGCAAAGATTGCGATGAGGATGTTCTCCTGTTCGGTGTCACCCAGTCCGGCGCCGCCTGCCACGAGGGCTACACCTCCTGCTTCTTCCGCGAACGAGACGGTGAGGGATGGAAAGTCATCGGCGAGCGTCAGTTCGACCCGGCAAAGGTCTATGGGAAAAACTAGCACCCAGCCCATGAAACCTGAGCAGCCTGCGGTGGCGGGTGCGGTCAGGCAGACGAACTGGCTGCCGGGCTGGCTGCCAGTCGCGTGCTGGGCCTGGTTCATGTCCATTCTGGGCGGCGCGATTCTGCTGACCCTGCCGCCTGCCCTAACGGTGGGCGGGACAATGCTTAGTTCCCAGCAAGCCCTGCTGGCGGCCGCTTCGATCTGTACCGGGAACGGCTTTTTATCCGGCCGCACGCTGGCGGAATATTCACCCTTCGGCCGGGGCGTGGTGCTGCTGCTTCTGGCAATCAGCACGGTCATGCAACTGACCGTCATGGGCGCGGCCCTGATGCGGGTCTCGCGTCGCCGGATGCCAGATTCTCAGGTGGCACTTTACGCCATCCTCCTCTGCCTGCTCGTGTCAGCCATCGGCACCGCAGCTGGCGGCGACTGGAGCGCCGACCACGGCGTGAACGGCGCGATACTTGCCCTGAGTGCCCTGGCGAACTGCGGCCTGAGTACCGCCCCCGTCCGACAGGATCTGTTCCTAGCCCTGCTATTCCCGCTGAGCATCGTCGGCATGTTGGGTGTCTTCGGGCTGAATGAAATCTGGCGCGGCGTTCGCGGTCGCGGCATGGCCCCTCTGGTCGGCCAGGCCGGCGCATGGCTCGCGGGTGGATGGCTTCTCATGTTGTGTCTCCTGCTGGTCGCGGCACAGACAGTGATGTCCAGCGGGGCAGTCGAGACAGTCGCATTGGCCGCAACCGGGCGGGCCTATGGCGTTTCCGTGGCCGGTATCACGCTGGCGGAGTGGCCTCGCTGGGTTGTACTCGTGGTCGGCGGCGGGATGTTCCTCGGGACGCTGGGCACCGGCGGCACAGGGGGCGGGCCCGGCGTATTGATGTGGCGTTCGGCGGTTCTGGGTGCATGCAAAGCCCTTGGCGGCTTGACAGGTCGCCGTCGCCGCGCTGGCGAGACGGTGTCATCCTCCGCCCTGGAGTTCGCCGTCTTGGCGCTGGCCGCATGGGCAGCACTCTGGGCCATCACATTGGGTGCCCTGTTGGCCACCGTCCCTCAAGTTCTGGCCGAGCGACTCTGGTTGATGGCAGCCACCTGCGTGTTCAGCGGCGGCATCAGCTTTGACATGGGCGTGCTCAGTGGGCCCGGCGTCTGGGTCATGGCAGGGGCGATGATCGCCGGCAAGGCGCTTCAGGTCGGGTTGGTCTGGCTTTGGGTGGCCGACACCGCCGACTAGCCGCCCGACAGTCACCCCGGGGAAGCCATGGCGGGGCCCTGTACCTCTGCCCCCATTCAAGATTCATGAGCCCACCGGCCGACAATAAGGGTCGGGTAGGTGTGTATATCGCCCACCCGTATACAAAGGAACCCCCATGCCCCGCATCGCTCGATCCGCTCCGGCCAATATCATTCAGCACGTCTTCAACGCCGCATTCCCGCGCAAGCGTCTGTTCAAGTCCAACGGCGATTTCACACAGTTCATCGACCTCCTCAGCGAAGGCCTCAGCAAGCACCCGTGCAAGCTCCACGGCTTCGCCCTGCTGCCAACCCACTTCCACCTCGTCCTCCAGCCGACCAAAAACGACCAGCTTTCCGGCCTGATGAGCTGGCTCCTGAATACCCACGTCCGCCGTCACACCCCGCCGGGTCCGCTCTACCCCTCGCGGTTCCGCAACTTCCCCGTCCAGCCCGGCGACAACCTCTACTCCGTCCTGCAATGGGTCGAAAGCGCCCCGGTCCGCGAAGGCCTCGTCGATAAAGCGATGGATTGGCCCTATAGCAGCCTCGCCCGCACGAAACTCCCCATCGCCACCCCTCGCCCCGCTGGCTGGGTCCGCGCCGTCAACGGCAACATCGACGCACCGACCCTCTCCAACCTCTCCCTCTGCCTCAAACGCAACCGCCCCTTCGGCGACGAAGGCTGGGTCAAGATGACGGCTGAGAAGCTCGGCCTCAACCACACGCTCAATGCCATTGGCCGTCCGCGCAAGACTGTGGCGGCGTAGGCGACTGTTCCTGAATATTTTCGATCGACCCATCACCAACCGCTGGCCTGCCAGCGGTTGGTGCCAGTTAAGACCCGTCCCAGTAGGACATCGTCGCCTAGGCTTTCACCACATTCTCCATTCAAGCGATCGACACGCGGATGTAAGCACCTTGCAAATTCCTAACCTTTAGATCCCATTCCAAGGAGCCAGCCATGGCCTGCCTTGCGTCCCCATCATCCGTCGTCTCATTCCCGGCTTGTCGCTCCAACTGCGCACAGGTGTCCCGAATTGTCCGAAACTGTCTGGGTTTTCAAAATCAAAAATTCATTTCTGGCAGCCAAACAAAATAGCCGCTCCGCCGGATGGGCCCTGCTACCGCACCGGATGAACTTGGCCTAAACTCCGGCCCGTTTTGGTGTTAGACAGCAACGACACGGACAGGAGCGGTCAATGGCGGCGGCGAAGAAGACAGTTCGGGATATCGAAGTGGCGGGCAAGCACGTGTTGGTGCGGGTCGATTTCAACGTGCCATTGGACGGGGAGAAAATTACGGATGACCGCCGAATTGTTCAGGCATTACCGACCATCAAAGAGCTGGTAGCCAAGGGTGGCCGCGTCATCCTCATGAGTCATCTCGGCCGGCCGAAGGGCGGCCCGGAACCGAAATACTCTCTCGCACCCGTCGCCAAACGACTAGGCGAGTTGCTCGGCAAACCCGTTGCATTCACGGCCGATTGCATCGGCGCCGAAGTCGAAAAGTCCGTGGCCGCGATGAAAAACGGCGACGTCCTCCTCCTCGAAAACGTCCGTTTCCACCCGCAGGAAGAAAAGGACGACCCCAACTTCGCGCTCTCGCTGGCCAAGTTGGGTGATGTCTACGTCAACGATGCCTTCGGCACCGCCCATCGCGAACACGCCAGCACCTTCGGCGTCCCGCAGGCCATGGCCGGCAAGCCGCGTGTCATCGGCTTCCTGATCGAAAAGGAGCTCAAGTTCCTCGGCGATGCCGTCAGCCACCCCGCCCACCCCTTTGTCGCAATCCTTGGCGGTGCCAAGGTCAGCGACAAAATCAACGTGATCGAGCAGCTCCTCGGGAAGGCCGACACCCTCCTGATCGGTGGGGCAATGGCCTACACATTCTTTTTGGCCATGGACAAAAAGGTCGGCAAGAGCCTCGTCGAGCGCGATAAAGTCGGGCTCGCCAAAGAGTTGCTCACCAAGGCCGGCGTCAAGATCGTGCTCCCGGTCGACAATATCGTGTCGGACAAAATGTCCGATGATGCCACAACATCGGTGGCTGAGAACGGTATTCCCGACGGCGTCGAAGGCTTCGATATCGGCCCCAAGACCATCGAATTGTTCAAGCAGAAAATCGCGGCCGCAAAGACCATCATCTGGAACGGACCCATGGGCGTTTTCGAGAAAAAGCCGTTCGCCGCCGGAACGAGGGCCATCGCCGAAGCCGTCGCTGCCGCGACCAGCCACGGTGCAACCACAATCATCGGTGGCGGCGATTCAGCGGCGGCCATCGAGCAGTTTGGCCTGGCCGACAAAGTCTCCCATGTCAGCACCGGTGGCGGCGCAAGTCTGGAGTTCCTCGAACGCGGCCACTTCTCGACCCTTGATATTCTGGACTGAAATCGATGAAACGAATCATTGGACATTTCCCCCGTGCAGTTCCCCTGACGATGCTCGCCTTGATGGCAGTGGGTGGGCAAGCCGGTCCCGCGCTTGCCGCCGAGGCATCAGCAACTGAACCGCTGACGGCGGTCAGAGGTTGGGTGCCAGCCGCCCAGCCAATGGTCGTGCGCGTCGGCCCGGGTGTGACTCACCTGGCGCTGCTGGATGCGGCGGGTCGCCCGCTGGAAGATAAGGACATCGCGGCCGGTCCGGACGGAATGGTCGATATTCGGCCTGTGTTTGCCACCCAGCTGAATATCGCCGGGACGTATGCCGTAGCGGCGGCTGTCCGGGGTGCGGCACTGGGACAGTTCTCGGGTACGCCGCTCATCGTCAGCGTTCGCGCCGACACACGGCGTGGCGCGGCACCCGGGCCGATGGTGACCCGGATTTTGCCGCTGACGTATGCCCGCATTGAAACAGACTTGGGTGAGATGATGCTGGCCTTTTACTGGGATGCAGCTCCGAACAGCGCCGAGTTTATCGCACGGCTGGCCAGCGAGGGCTTTTACAACGGACTGACGTTTCACCGCATCGAGAAGGGCTTTACCGCGCAAACGGGCGACCCGCGCGGGGACGGTACCGGTGGCCCCGGCATGGCATTGCAGCCTGAGTTCTCCAACAAGACGCACAAACGCGGTGTCGTCAGCCTGTCACGGGTGACCGACCCCAGCGAGGGGCCGGGCGTACCTCCCCGGCCAGAATACGCGGCCACAGGCGGCAGTCAGTGGTTCATCAGTTTGTCGGATGTCGCAACGAAACAGCTCGACCGCAAATACACTGTGATCGGGCGCATCGTGACTGGGCTGGAGGTACTGGAAAAGCTGGAGAAGGTTCCCGTGGACGAAAAGCACAATTTTATGCCCGAACAGCCGGTTATCGTGCGCCGGGTGACCGTCGTGCCGGTCACAGCCAATGACAATCCCTACGCGCAGTTGCGTGAGATGGACGCGCTGACCGGCGGAAATTAGGCCGGGGGGGGGCCGGGGGAGCCGGGGGGGCGGGGGGGGCGTCGGTTGAAAAACTTGGCCACCTCGCCGATGCTTTACAGCCGCGTCAAACTCTTGCGGAAGGAACTTGCGTCATGGCCATTGAAGACCCGTGTTCAATCGTGATTTTCGGTGCCAGCGGCGATCTGGCGAAGTTAAAGCTGATCCCCGCGATTTATGAGCTGGCACGCGAAAAGCTGCTGCCGGAAAGTTTCGCGCTCGTCGGTTACGCCCGCACAGAAATCACGGACGAGGCCTTCCGCGACAGTTGCCGCGAAGCGATCACCAAGAACGCGCGCAGCAAGGCTTCCGGGATCAACAAGGAACTTTTGGAGTGGTTGCTGGCCCGAACCTATTACCGCAGCGGCGACTACGGCGAGGCTGGCGCCTTTGACCGCCTGAAGGCCACGCTGGAAGAATTGGACAAGAAGCACGGCACGGCCGGAAACCGGCTGTTTTACATCAGCACGCCGCCGGGCGTCTTCGAATCCACGATCAAGGGCTTGGGCGAGCGCGGCTTGATGAAGAAGGGCGCGGGCAAGAAGGGTAGTGCTGGCGGATGGCAGCGACTCATCATCGAAAAGCCCTTCGGCCGCGATCTGGCCAGCGCCCAGCAGCTGAACAAGACGTGCTACGAGCAATTGGCCGAAGAGCAGATTTACCGCATTGACCACTACCTCGGTAAGGAAACCGTCCAGAACCTCATGGTGATGCGTTTCGCCAACTCGATGTTCGAGCCGATGTGGAACTACAAGTACATCGACCACGTGCAGATAACCGTCAGCGAAACGGTCAACGTGGACGATCGCGGCGGCTACTACGAGAAGAGTGGCGCCACCCGCGACATGATTCAAAACCACATCTTCCAGTTGCTGGCTTTGGTCGCCATGGAGCCGCCGGCCGGGCTGGATGCGACCAGCGTCCGGGATGAAAAGGTGAAGGTCTATCGCAGCGTCCGCCCGATCCTGGGCAAAGCGGTGGACGATTTCTGTGTGCGTGGTCAATACACCGCAGGCGAATACCTCGGCAAAAAGACCCCGGGCTATCTGGCGGCCAAGGGTGTCGCACCGGACAGCAAAACGGAGACATTCAGTGCATTGAAGCTCTACATCGACAACTGGCGCTGGAGCGGCACCCCGTTCTATATCCGAACGGGCAAGGCGCTGCCGCAGAAGCTGAGCGAGATCACCGTCCGGTTCCGTTCGCCGCCGCTGACGCTGTTCCAGAAGCAGAACCAGTCGCCGGTGTATCCGAACGATCTGGTGATCAAGGTCGCCCCCGAGGAGGGGATCAGCATTCGCATCAACGGCAAGGTTCCGGGTGGCGCGCTCAACATCAAGAGCGTCGCCATGGACTTCTTCTACAAGAACACCTTCAAGGTGGAAGCGCCCGAAGCGTACGAACGCCTGATCCACGACGGCATGGTGGGCGACCAGGCCCTGTTCATCCGTGGCGATGAGGCCGAGGCGGCATGGCAGATCATCGACCCGATCGAGTCGTACTGGGCTGCCAGCCCCAAAAAGCCGGAGACTTACGCTCCGGGAACATGGGGACCGGCCGGCGCCATGAAACTGATTGAAAGTGACGGCCGCACGTGGGTCGCCACCAGCGATAGCGAGCAACAGCCTATTATCGCCTGCGCTTTGTAGTTGAGAAACGCCTTTTGACCTGCCGGGCCTGTTGAACAAGAATCAATCCTGATGACTACCGCTCCCGTTCCTGCCACTGCTGCCCATGCCCATGCCGCGCTCGCCCCCTTGAAGGCTGCGTTTCCGGACGTGAAGTTTTTCGTCGCGACTTTTCGCGACATGACAACGGTTGTGGTTCCGCGCGAAGTCATTGCCGCGGTCTGCAAGTTTCTGCGCGATGACCCGGCAGCACGGTTTGAACAACTGGTCGACCTGCACGGCGTCGATTACCTCGGGTTCCCCGGCGCGAGCCACCGGTTTGCACTCCACTACGGGCTGCTGTCACACACTCACAACACGCGGCTGTGGCTGAAGGTGTTTTTCGACCCGACGCGTGACACCACGCCCGCGCCGACTTTTGAAAACGCCCAGCGGGATGAAACGCTGCTCGAGAAGGCCGACCCGGGATTGCTCGTAGAGAGCGTCATCGGCGTCTGGCCCGCAGCCGACTGGATGGAACGCGAGGCTTACGACATGTTCGGGTTCGTCTTCACGGGCCACCCGGATCTACGCCGTATCCTCACTTGGAATGGCTACGGGAATCATCCGTTGCGCAAAGATTATCCGCTACGCGGTGTCGGCGAGCGGGAGCGTTACAAGATCGCCGCACGCGATGGCGCTTAAAGTTTTGTAAAGGCGTCACGACCCTTCCCGCCTAGCATTTCCCCACCTGTGTCTGAAGCACTTACTACGCGGCGGTATCTGTTGCCCTTCAAGGCATCGCGCCTGCCGCAGCAGTTCACGGATGTACTGGTGATCGGCGGCGGGGTCGCGGGCCTCCGGGCTGCAATCGCCGCGGCCGATGGCCCCGGCAACGGCGCAGATGTCATGCTCATGACGAAGGACTCGGTGGACGAGTCCAACACGTGGTACGCCCAAGGTGGCATTGCCGCGGTGTTGCAGCCGCTGGATAGCGTGGAAAGCCACATCGCAGATACGGAAGTGGTGGGCGCGGGTCTCTGCGATCCGGCGGCGGTAAAGATCGTTGTCGAAGAGGCACCGGCCCGAGTGCTGGAGTTGCTCAAATGGGGCGCGAACTTTGATAAGAAGCCGGGGAATGCATACGACCTGGCCTTCGGGCTGGAAGGTGGCCATAGCTTTGCGCGAATATTGCACGCCTATGGCGATGCGACTGGCAAAGAGTTGGCGCAAACCCTGATTCGCACCGTGCGCTCGCGCGAGCAAATCCGCCTTGTCGAACATGCCTTTGCCGTGGACCTGCTGACGCATGATGGGAAGTGCGTGGGGGCACTCGTCTATACCGGGGTCGTCAATGGTGGTGCAGGCCAGCTGGCGATTATCTGGGCCAAGCGGGTGATTCTGGCCAGCGGCGGGGCAGGGCAACTGTTCCGGGAAAGCACCAACCCGCGCATCGCCACCGCTGACGGTCATGCCATGGCGTATCGGGCCGGCGCGACGCTGCAGGACATGGAAATGGTGCAGTTTCACCCGACAACCCTCTACGTGGCGGGCGGCAGCCGGGCGCTGATCACCGAGGCCGTCCGCGGCGAGGGGGCGTACCTGATCGACAAAAACGGCTACCGGTTCATGAAGGATTACCACCCGGACGGCGAGCTTGCGCCGCGCGATGTGGTCAGCCGGGCCATCGTCACGCAGGTACGAAAGACCAACTTCACACACGTCTTTCTAGACGTTCGGCACTTGCCTTCTGCGGCATTTAAAGAACGGTTTCCGCAGTTCGCCAAACTGCTGCATGAGTTCGATCTGGACCCGTCTCAAGACCCGATTCCCGTCCACCCTGCCATGCACTACATCATTGGCGGTGTGGATGCCGACAAGCACGGCCGCACCAGCCTGCCCGGGCTTTATGCGGTGGGCGAGGCCAGCTGCAGTGGCCTGCACGGGGCGAATCGCCTGGCGAGTAACAGTCTGCTGGAAGGGCTGGTGTTCGGCACAAGGGCCGGAGCCGATGCGGCGCTGGCGGTCGGGGAAAACATGGAGTTTCCGCGTCATCTGGAGCATCGCGTGCCAGCCAGCCAGAAGACGGAACTCGACATTGTGGACGTCAAGAGTTCGTTGCGCAGCGTGATGTGGCGCAATGTGGGGATCGAACGTAGCGGCGAGCGGCTGAACGAGACGCGCGAGATTTTGTCTTTCTGGTCGCGTTACGTACTGGATAAAACATTCGACCCGGCAACCCTCGGCTCCTCCGCGGCAATCGCCGGGTGGGAAGTGCAGAATATGCTGACAGCGTGTTACCTGATCACCGCCGCGGCCTATATGCGTACCGAGAGTCGGGGCACGCACTACCGTTTGGATTACCCCAAGCGGGATGACGATCACTGGCGATTGCACTTGCAGTGGAAGCGGCCGTCCGAGACGCCCACCCCAAAGCCGGTCTAAAGACCCGACCAGCACGGTGAAGTCTTAAGCGGGTGTGCTGGCCGTGCGACGCTTGGCAACCCACCACTCCCAAACCAGCGGCAGGACGGAGATAACGATGATGCCCACGGTGACGAGTGAAAAGTTATTCTTGATGACGGGAATGTTTCCAAAGAAATACCCGGCACCCAGAATCAGAACGATCCAGCCGATACCGCCGACAATGTTGTAAATCATGAAGCGGGTGTAGCTCATGGTGCCCACGCCCGCGATGAAGGGGGCGAACGTCCGGACGATGGGGATGAACCGGGCCAGCACGATGGCTTTCCCGCCATAGCGTTCGTAAAACTCGTGCGCCTTGACGATGTGTTTGGGGTTGAGCCAACGGCTGTTGGGATTATTCAAGACCTTGGGGCCAAGGTATTTGCCCACATGGTAGTTAATGGTGTCGCCAACGATCGCGGCCACAATCAGACCGAAAACCAGAATGCCAACGTTCAACGTACTTGTTTCCTGAGCACAAAGAGTGCCGATCACGAACAAAAGCGAGTCGCCCGGAAGAAAGGCAAGCAAAACAATGCCAGTCTCGGCAAGGACAATCGCGAAAACGATGACGTAAAACCAGACACCCATGGAGGTCGCGTGGTCGCTGAGATACTCGCCAAGGTGGCGTGCGATGTAGAGAAGGTGGCCGAACCCGGACTCGGGCTGGGTAGCCGGGGCCGCGACCTGTGCCAGAATCTTGTCAAATGTGGTGGCGGCGAGCAGTGAAAGGGGGGATGACATGGGCCGGAAAGGATACACGAACCGGTGGGAGATGAGTTGGTGGCCCTGCCCCCTCATGAGCGGGGCGAATCGGGTCGATAACTGCCTAGAGATGGTCGCTTCACCGATTCGAGCTGCGCGGTTGTCGACAACCCATGCCACCTGTCTGTCCGGGGGTGGCGAAGGGTGGATGTTGATAGGCGGGAAGTCGCACCTAGAATGGGGCGTGGCGTGCAATACGGCCGTTGATGTTGCTGTTCCCCGGCAATGCTTCAACGGCCACTTTTCCCTGCCCGAACAAGGAGCCGCTGCCTAATAAGCAGCGTCTGAACGGAGATGGACATGTTTGAACGGTTTACAGATCGGGCTCGTAAGGTCATGGCGCTGGCGAACCAGGAAGCCCAGCGGTTTAACCACGAATACATCGGTACGGAGCACATCCTGCTTGGGCTGGTGAAGGAGGGTTCAGGTGTCGGCGCGAACGTGCTGAAGAACCTGGACGTCGACCTTCGCAAGGTCCGGCTGGAGGTGGAGAAGCTCGTCAAGAGCGGTCCGGACATGGTGACGATGGGCAAGCTGCCCCAGACGCCGCGTGCCAAAAAGGTCATTGAGTACGCGATCGAAGAAGCGCGGAACTTGAACCACAACTACGTCGGCACCGAACACTTGCTGTTGGGCCTGCTGCGCGAGCACGACGGCGTGGCCGCACAGGTCTTAATGAACCTGGGCCTGAAGCTGGAAGAAGTGCGTGAGGAAGTGCTGAACCTGCTCGGCGCAGGCGTCGAACAGGAAGAGCCGCCGCAAGGCGAGCGCCCGGCCAAGGAATCGAGCGGATCAGCGTCCGGTGCAAGTGGAACCAAGCGCAAGAGCCAGACACCGGCACTGGATAGTTTCGGCCGCGATCTGACGGAAATGGCCCGCAATGGCGAGCTGGACCCGGTCATCGGCCGGGCGAACGAGATCGAGCGCGTGATTCAGATCTTGTGCCGCCGCCAGAAGAATAACCCGGTGCTGCTGGGTGAGGCTGGCGTCGGCAAGACGGCCATTGTGGAAGGCTTGGCGCAGCTGGTTGTCAGCGGCGAAGTGCCGGAGATTCTGCACGACCGCCGGATCGTGGTGCTGGATCTGGCCATGATGGTGGCCGGGACGAAGTACCGCGGTCAGTTCGAAGAGCGCATCAAGGCTGTGATGAACGAGGTTCGTCGGGCCAAGAACGTCATTTTGTTCATTGACGAGTTGCACACGCTGGTGGGCGCGGGTGGCGCGGAAGGTGCCATCGACGCCAGCAACGTACTGAAGCCGGCTCTGAGCCGTGGCGAGATTCAGTGCATTGGTGCGACGACGTTTGATGAGTATCGCAAGTACATTGAGAAGGACACGGCACTGGCCCGCCGGTTCCAGGCGATTACGGTTGAGCCGCCCAACAAGGCGGACGCGATCGAGATCTTGAAAGGCCTGCGCGACAAGTACGAAGCCCACCACCGGGTGCAGATTCTGGACAAGGCCATTGTCGCGGCCGTGGATCTGTCGGACCGGTATATCACCGCCCGCTTCCTGCCGGACAAGGCGATTGACGTCATCGATGAGGCCGGTGCCCGTGTGCGTCTGCGCTCCATGACCAAGCCGCCGAATCTGGCAGAGATCGAAGAACAGATTGACCGTCTGAGCATCCAGAAGGATGAGGCGGTTAAGAATGCCGAGTACGAAGAAGCCGCCCGCCTTCGCGATACGGCCGAGACCCTTCGCGCCAAGAAGGAAGAGATCCAGAAGCAGTGGCGCGACCGGGCCAAGGAAGTGGACGGCGTGGTGGACGAGGAAGTCGTGGCTGAAGTGATCAGCAAGATGACCGGTGTCCCCCTCAAGCGTCTGGAGAAGGAAGAGGCCCAGCGGCTGCTGGAACTGGAAGCCGAACTGCACAAGCGGGTTGTCTCTCAGGACGCCGCCATCAAGGCGATTTCCAAGACGATTCGCCGGGCTCGTTCCGGTCTGAAGGATCCGAACAGGCCGATGGGTTCGTTCCTGTTCCTCGGCCCCAGCGGCGTCGGCAAGACACTGCTCAGCAAGGCCCTGGCCGAGTTCATGTTCGGCGACGAGGACGCCCTCGTGCAGATCGACATGAGCGAGTACATGGAGAAGCACAACGTCAGCCGCCTGGTTGGCGCGCCTCCGGGCTATGTCGGCTATGAAGAAGGCGGCCAGTTGACCGAGCGCATCCGCCGCCGGCCGTACGCCGTCGTCCTGCTGGACGAAGTGGAAAAGGCCCACCCGGACGTCTTCAACATGCTGCTGCAGATCATGGAAGAAGGTCGGCTGACCGATTCGTTCGGTCGGCACGTCGACTTCCGTAACGTTGTCATGATCATGACCAGCAACATCGGTGCCGACGTCATCAAGGGCGGCGTCACGCCGTTCGGGCTGATGGGCAAGGGCAAGGGCAGCAGCGAAGACCAGAGCTACGAGAAGATGAAAGAAATGCTGATGAAGGAAGTGGAGCGGTTCTTCCGCCCCGAATTCATCGGCCGCCTCGATGACGTGATCGTCTTCAAGCCCCTTAACCGCGGCGATTTGGAGCGCATCGTTGAGTTCGAACTCAACAAGGTCACCAAGCGCCTCGTTGACCACGGCCTGAAGATCGAAGTCAGCGAAGAAGCCAAGACGTTCTTGATCGACAAGGGTACGAACAACGACTTCGGTGCCCGTCCGCTCCGCCGTGCCATTGAGCAGCACGTCGAAGACCCGATGAGCGAGGAGATCCTGCGGGGCAGCTTCCGCAACAAGGATCTGATCCGCATCACCGTGAAGGAAGAAGAGGGTGGCAACAAGCACCTGTTCTTCGAGGCGGTCAGCACGGCCAAGGCCGAGGGCCAGTTGCCCGCGACCGCCGGGGCCAGCGACGCGACGTAAGGTTGGTTCGCAGTTTCAACATCATCCGGCCCGGCCAGCGACCCTCGCAGGCCGGGCTGGCTTGTTTTTCGCCGCTAGGATGGAGTAGTGCCGTTCACTTACAGTCCCCAACCTCTGCTGCTGGCGTGCCTTGCTACCAGCGGCGAGACGCTCTGGCGACTCTGCTATGCCTTGACCGGTGGCCAAAATGCCGCCAGTGCACTCCTTAAGGCCTCCGTGAAGGCGGTCTCCGCTCCACCGCTGGCCCGCCCAGACAGGGAATCACTCCTGTTGGATGAGCATGATGTTCTGCGTAATCTGCGGCGTGCCATCATTCAGCAGTGGCGGGTTGGCGCTGCGGCCGACTTTCAAAGCCAGGCGGCCGCACTCCCGTTTGCGGACATTTCCCTCGAGCCGTTTGCACTTGCAGTTCGGGCCGTCCTTGATCACCTGCCAGTCCAACAGTTCGAAGCCCTGCTGCTACGGGATGTATTGGAGTGGGACCCACGCGCGGCCGCCGTTGCGATGGATTGTTCGGTGACGGCCACAGCGTTGCACCATGCCCGCGCCGTGGAGTCGATCCTGATGCCGCTCGGCGACCAGGCGGCCTTGGATGCGCTGCTCGAAATCTGGGTCGCCAAGCTCAAAGGGGCGGCGCTGCCTGCAAACTTGCGACTGACACGCACGCGACCGGTGACGTGGTGGCGACGACTACTCTGGCCCGTCATTATTATAACCGCCAGCGTTGTGGCTGCGTTTCTGCTTTGGACGGCGGTACACTAGAAGCATGCTCTGGCTGTACTACGCCATGCTGTTGCTCGCAGGCCTGCTCGGGCTTTTCCTTACGCTGCTATCGTTACCGGGGCTCTGGTTTTTGGCCTTTGCCGCCGGAATTTTCGCATGGGTGACCGATGGTGTCTTTCTCGGCGTGCCGGGCCTGATGGTCCTGCTGGGGCTCGCTCTGCTGGCGGAGATTCTTGAGAGCGGACTGGGCGGCGTGGCCGCACGGGCAGCGGGTGGGAGCATCCGTGGGATGCTCGGGGCCATCGTCGGCGGCATTATCGGCGGCATCATTTTCACCGTGCTGCTTCCAATACCGGTCATCGGCACGTTGGTGGGGGCGTGCATCGGCAGTTTCGCCGGGGCGTTTGGTGTGGAAGTACTCCTAGGTCGAACGGTTCCTCACGCCACGAACATTGGGCTGGCCAGCGCGCGGGGTCGCCTGCTGGGTGTGCTGGCGAAAGTGACCGTGGGCGTGCTGATGTGGATTGTGCTAGCGATTATTGCGATACCCATCGGCGCGGCCCCCACGATGACGAATACAGTTGTACCAGTGCCGACACTATCCGCGAAGTCACCGGCACCAGCCAGCCAACCCTAATGTGGCGAACCGTGCCGCACAGATGACAGGCATCTGTCCATTTGGCCGGCCGTCACTCGACACCGGCGCGCAAGAATGCGTACGCTGCACGCATGGGCGATGTCCGCTTTCTTCTGGGTCTGGCACGCAGTGGCAAGACCCGCATGATTCATGCGGAGGTCGTTACCGAACTGCGCCGCCAGCCGATCGGCCCACCCATCTACTGGGTCGTACCAAGGCAGGCGACTTTTGGCATCGAGCGGTGGCTGGCATGCGATTCAGGGTTACCGGGGTTCAGCCGGGTCCATGTCGTGGCGTTCGATGGCTTCGCGCGGGAGATCGAGGCCCAACTGGGCACCGGCGACGGCATACCTCTTGACCCCATCGGCCGGCGGCTGCTGATCACGCTCGCCTATGGGAAGGTGAAGGATCGCTTACGGGTGCTCGTGGGGAACGATCGGCCGATCGACTGGGCCGACAGCCTGTCACGATTGCTGGCAGAGTTCTCGTTCCAACAATCCCCGAGGGAAGAGCGACCACTGGCCGAACGATTAAGTGCTGCGGCAGAGTCGCTACAGGCAGACACCACAAAACCGAACGAGGCGCTGGCCGCAAAGCTGAATGATCTTGCGCTACTCGAAACCGCCTACCAGTCGTTGCTGGAGGATCGCAACCGAGAGGACACTACACGCCGGCTGAATGAGGCCGCCAGAAAAGTAGATCAGTTATTTGACCTGGCAGAGGCCCGTGTGTACGTGGACGGATTCTTCACGCTGTCGAGCTTTGAACGGTCGGTGCTTTTGGTAGTGGCGCGACAGGCAAAACAGACGACGGTGGCTCTGACCATGGACCCGATGGCAGAGGCCGTGCACAAACTCGACCGGCTGAGTGAACTGGATTTGTTTCATCAGACCCTGAGCACGTATCGGGATTTGCGAGTCGCGATGCGGACGGCGGAGATAGGGCCGGTTGCCGTAACGCAGTTGACTCCTTCCGCCGACCTCCCGGCCGATCTGGCCTTGGCGGAACTGATCGCAAGAGGTGGTGAATCAGCTGCGAAATTGCGCGGCAATGTTGTGCGGCTCGTGGAAGCGCCCGATGTCACAGCGGAATGTCAGACCGTTGCAGACGAAATTGCTGCCGCCATCCGTGGTGGTCTCCGCTATCGCGATGCACTCGTGCTGGTCCCGTCCATTGCGACTTATGAGCAGCCGCTCAGGCTGGCCCTTGAGGAACGGAACATTCCAGTGGAGGTGGATGCCGCCGACACCGAGCCGCAACATGAGCTGGGACGCCTGATCCGCACGCTGATATCCGTTGCGACGATCGGCTGGACCGTCGATGACGTGTGCGAACTCGCCTCGGCCGCTGGAATTGCTGATACGTTTCAGGCAGCCCGCTTGCGCGGTTGGCTACTGTGGAATCCCTCGGCAGTCACGAACATTTCGCAGCTCGCCTGGATGGATGATGCAAACCCTCTGGTGGGTGGGGAACTGGATCCGATCCGTGCAAAGCTGGTGGCCCTGCTTTCGCCGTTCACAGCCGCAGTCACCGTAAGTCAATCGACGTTCGCACCCGTAGGGGCCGGACTGTTTGGTGTTCTCACAGAGGTCTACAAGCCGTGGAGTAAAGCCGAACCGGCGCCCCAAGACACCGTGCTATGGCAACAATGGTGCGACTCTCTTGACAGTCTGGCGGAACTGGCGGGATCCGAAGCAGCACCGCCGAAGCAATGGCTGGAGTTGCTGGAAGAGGCAACGAAATTGTTGAAGGTGGCGCTGGCACCGCGCTCCATTGACCATGTGACCATTTCCACCCCGGATCGCACCCGCGTGGATGGGGTGCCGCTGTGCGTGGTGATGGGGGCGAGCAGTGGAACAGGGTTTGAGTCCGGCGGTGCAGAGTTGCCGGGGCTCAGCGGGGAAGAGCGTCAATGGCTCAGTACGGCCGGACTACTGGGTTCACAACACGCCGCGTTTCGGGGTGTTTTGGATCAGCGGCTTGTTGCGTATTTCGGCCTTACGAGGTGGCGGAATCAGCTGGTGGTCACACGACCGCTACGGCTGGGCAAGGGGCGAAACCTGGCGGCGACGCCGTGGTTCACGAAGCTCAAAAAGTCTGGTGCGGAATGTGTTACGGCAGTTGGCGCGGTGATCCCGTCGGCCAAGAGTCTGTGTTCGGAGATGGCGCTTGAAGCGGGGCTGCTGGCGTGGGCTGGGGGTAACCAGAAGTCGGATCTTGCGCTGTGGGCCGCCGCGTATGACGGCCTACAGGCTGCCGGTGGCAGACGGCTGGTCCGGCTCGTAACGGCATCGAACGCTGCTGGAGAGTTTTTCGGACCGTCGGTGCCCGCGGCGTCTGAGACTGCGATGATGCCAACGGACCTGGTACTTGCTGCCCGAGACATCGAGGTATTTCTGGACTGTCCATTCAAATACATGGTTGAGAAGGAACTCGGCCTGAAGGGGACGGCAGACCGAGGAGAACCCGCCGATGACTGGAAGACACTGTTACGAAACGCGGGCTATCGCATTGGCGAACGTGCCGTGAGAGAGGTTGTGGCTGAAGGGGAAGCCAGTGAACAATTGGTCAAGCCAGCGGTGGCACAGGCCCAGGCGCGTTCAAACCGGGCAATGAGTGGTGAGCCCGGCCGGGATTCACACATCGTGGTGCTTGCACAGCACAGCCTGGGGCGAGCCCTAAAAAGTCTGACTGGGTGGATGAAGGTCGCGCAGACGTGGACTGCGGAGTTGCCCGCCAGCGGCGGGGACCTGGTTTCACCGGTTCCATTGAAAACACCGGCTGGACATAAATTGATCCTGAAAACCCGGAGTTTCTGGGCTGAAGAGGTGCAGGGGAAGTCGACCCGCGAGATTGTTTTCATGGACTGGGCGATGAGTCAGCCGGGGGCGCAGCGGTTTGACAGGATGTGTGTGGAAGACGTTGTGGCGGAGGGAATTCGCATCGGCATTGCCAGTCAACTGTTGGACAGCAGGGGTGGCGGTAAGGGCCTCGATGCGGATGGCGCAAGCGTCGCGGGTGTTGCCGGTCATTTACGTGTTAATCTGCGGAGCACAGCAAAGAGTTATCACTCGCGGGAATACGCTATCGCGAAATCGCCGACAGTCGGCAACGGGGCGATCGGCGGTTGGCTGAAAGAAGCATTGGCGACGGATCTTGCCGCAGATTTGCCGGAAGGCCTGTTGCACCTGCGGATCAATCAGAACGGCGCACCGAGTGCAAACTCAATGGCGGTCCCGGACGCGGCTGTTGCTGCTGTTGCGGCCAAGACATTTGCGCTGGCCGCCAGGGTTGCCGATGACGTGGCTGGCGCCCGGCGCCTGGCAATCCCCGCCGACAAGTCCATCGGTCTACCCTGCAATCATTGCCAGTTTCGGCCCGTTTGCAGGTTTGACAATCGAATACAAAAGCCGCGCAAGCCGAGTCCCGAACCAGTGTACGAGCTGCCCGCCGGGGAGGATGAAGTTGAGCCGGCGCCAACAGAAGGAAAAAAGTAATGGCAGGAAATGTCTGGACAGCCGAACAGTTGGACGCCATCCGACATCGTGGTGGCGCGGCTCTCGCTTCGGCTGCGGCTGGCAGTGGCAAGACGGCCACTCTGGCAGCCCGGTGTGCGTCGCTGGTGCTGGACTTGCCTGAAACTGAACCGATCAGGGGCGGGCGAGCGGACTGCTCGGTGAATGAGCTGCTGGTCGTCACTTTTACCGATGACGCCTCGGCAGAGATGTCCCACAGGATCGCGACAACCATTGTCCGCTACGCTGAGGAAAACCCGACGCAGCACAATCTGCGGCAGGCTCTGCTTGCCCCGGCGGCCGAAGTGTCGACGCTGCACGGCTTTTGTGTACGAGTACTACGGCAGCACGGCCTTGCAATGGGGCTGCAGCCGGATTTTGCGGTCGCCGATGATACTGAAGCCAACCGCCATCGCCAGCAGGCATTCTCGGTCGTTGCTCGCAAACACTATGGGGGTGGGGGTGCAAATGCCGAAGGGTTTCGCTTGCTTGTGGAGGGCTATTGCGATGGCACGCTCACTTGGCTTTTCGACATTGTAAAGCGCGTGGCGGCTATCCACGGCGTAGTTCCAGACCCGGCCAATTGGGATGCGAAATCGCTGGAGGTAATTGAAGAGCTGATCGGAGCCGACTGCCTCAAGTCGCCAGTCATTGCAAGGGGTCTGGCGGAGATCGCGACGAAGTACGAGACGTATGGCGCGAAGCTTGCCGAAATTGCAGCCAGTGCAAAGGCAATTGGGGGAGACAAATTACAAAGGTTCATTCAGTACACAGCCGGTTGGAGCGAAGTGTTGCTGACTGCGGCAGGGCACGTGCGGAAGTCGGACCTGGCTTCAGCAGTCCACGCTTTTAGTCAAAAACCGCAGGGAAACCGGCCTGCCAAGACCAAGTTATGGCCAATAGCGGCGACCTGTCTGGCTGCGGATTTGGAGTCATTCGCTTCGGGATCGAAGTTTACTAAATCCGGGGAGGCGCTTTCGGCTTGGGATGTATCTGCCATTCGCCGCGACGCCAACAAGGTCCTCCCTTATGCCCGGCAGCTGCTCGCCGTCACAGCCGACTACGAGGCGGAATACGCTCGATTGAAGCGTGCTGCGGGGGTGGTGGACTTCAACGACCTCGAGCGGTTCACTTTGCAGCTATTGGAGGTGCGGAACGAGGAGACCGGGCGGGCCACGGTGCGCGACGCTCTTAGACGGAAGTACAAGCACGTGCTCGTGGACGAGTACCAGGATATCAACGGTGTCCAAGCGTCGATTCTGGGGCATTTGTGCGGCCCGGAAGGCGAAGTCGCAGGGGCCGCACAATTTGCGGTGGGTGACGTTAAGCAGTCCATCTATCGATTTCGTCTGGCAGATCCCGGGCAGTTCATGGAGATGGAGCGGCAATATGCCGCCGGGAATGGCGGGCGGCTGTTGCACATGTCAGACAATTTCCGCTCGCGCGAACCGGTGCTGCTGGCAGTGAATGAGTTGTTCGGTCAGTTGATGGTGGGTGGCGCGACGGATATCGATTATTCACAAGGTCATTCGCTAAAGGCGGGTGCGGCCTATCCGGCCAAGGATGGCCATGCGGTGCAATTGCATGTGCTGCGAAACATGACGGGTGCCAACGCAGGTGAAGAACAGGTCGCGGAAGGCGAACAACCGGAAGCGGGAGCGGCGGCGGGTTCTGAAGGTGACACGCCCTCCGACGAGCGGGAGATCATTCTGGCAGTGAACCTTCTGAAAGAGCGGGTCGGCCGAACGAAGGTGTTGGACAAGAAGACCGGCGAGATGCGACTGTTGGAGTACGGTGACTGCGCGATCCTCCTGCGCGCAGTCAGGGCGATATCGCTACAATTGGGTAACGTGCTGAGGGGCGCACGCATTCCGTTCGTCAATCGCGATGCGCCACCGCTGCTGGATCAGCCAGAGGTACAGGACGTGCTGGGGCTGCTGCGGCTTGCCACCGGCGAATCCGAAGAGACCTTGTGGGCGGCTCTGCTACGCGGACCGCTGGCGGTGCTGTTACCGGCGGTGGAAGGTGAGGCAACGGAGCCAGCCCAACGGGGAAGTGATGTGGACGGGCTGCTATTGAAGCTTGCACCGGTGCGCGGGGGGCCTGGGTTGGCCGCGGTGTTGTCGGCCGTTGCCAAGGGTGAAGAATGCCCGGTTCTCACCGGAGATGAGCTCCATTTTTTGCAGCGAATGGTGGGTTACGTCGGCCGGCTGGCAACGTTGACGCGCACGCTGGACGCCGCCGGCATGCTGAGGCAGATCTATCACGATACCGGCTATGACCGTGCGGTGCTGGCGACAATGGACGGGCCCCAAAGGCGGGCAAATCTTTGGGAACTCCAGCGGCTGGCGGAGGAAGCTCGTGCAAGCGGGGACAGGCACGCGGATGCGCCGCGGTTCGTGGACTATTTGATGAGTAGCGACCCCGGGCCGGTGGTACCCCAGCTCGATATGTCGCCCTCGGAAAGTACTTCGGAGTTCAAGGGTGACTTGACTGGCCGACCCAACGCCGTAGCTGTCATGACGGTCCACAAGAGCAAAGGCTTGGAGTTTCCGCTTGTGATAGTGCTTCGGATGGGAAAAAAGTGGAATCTCAGGGACCCGGGCCATGACGTGCTCTGCACCCGCGAGGAGGGCCTTGCGATGCGGGTATACGACCCGTCGATCCCCGCCAGATATTCCTGGCCGCAGCATTTGCTGGTCGGGGAAGCCATGGCGGCCCGCACGATCGCGGAGGAACTCCGGCTGCTGTACGTGGCGATGACGCGCGCCCGGGAAGAGCTGCATCTGATAGGCACCGGAAAGAAGCCGACCAAGAAGGATCTTCAGGCAGCAGCGACTGTGTCGGCTGCTGCCCAGCCCGCGTCATTGAAAATTGAAAGTGACGAAGACGTGCTCGATCACCCGACTGCGCTGAAGTGGTTTGACACTTTACTCGCGGGCGGCGGACGGCTTGGGCAGCTGATCGAAGTGCATCGAGAGACGGAAGAGCGACCCTGGAGACTGGTGCGCGACCACTTCAACCCGCAGGCGATCTCGGCCGAAGTACGAGCAGGAATGCCGCATGTGCGGCAGGCGAACGTGGCCGATGAAACAAACCGTCTGTTTGCCAACAATTTGTTGAAGGCCCTGAATTTCCAGTACCCCTTCAAATGGGCGACTCATGCCCCGGCGGCGATAAGTGTGACGCGTCTGGCCAAGGGGGATGCCGAGTTGCCCGTCTCCGCGAACTCCACCCCGCGCGAAACCGGCACGGCGGTGCTCTCCGAGTCGGTGCCTGATGCAGGAGATGTGGAACCGCTCACGAAAGAGCCCGCAGGAATTCCCGCGGGCTGGGCCGTGCCACGCAAGTTGCTGGCGGCCAACGGGCAGGCGACCGGCGTCGTGCCACGGCTTGCCGCAACCGACCGGGGTACGGCCACGCACCTGCTTCTGGAGCACGTCGCCACGGATCGCGACATCTCAGACGCAGATGTTCTGCGGCTCGCCGAAGAACTCAAATCCCGCGGCCTGCTGACCCCGGCCGAGGTCGAAGCACTGGACATTTCCGGCATCCGGTGGGTGGTGAACAGCGAGTGCGGCGATCTATTACGTAGCGGCACCGTGCTGAAAGAATTACCCGTCTACTTCCCGGCGGAAGGTCCCGCCCTCGAGCGACTGATGACCGAGTTGAAACAGCCATTGCCCGGGCGTGGTGCTGGCGGCGGTGGCGGCGGTGATGGTGGCGGTAGTGGTGGCGGGGTAAGTGCCGTGATGGGACGTGATCGGCCGATGGTTCGCGGACGGGTCGATGTCGTGATTGACACACCCGCAGGCCTGATCGTGCTCGACTACAAGACCGACGGAATCGGCGACAATCTGCTCAAACAGCGGACCGACTATTACCGGCCGCAACTTGAGCTTTATGCAGACGCGCTGAAAAGCCTCTCCGGCCGGCCGGTGGTCGCCTGTTATCTGGCGTTTCTCACGCCCAAGCGGCTGGTGCGGCTTTGATCACGCCGTAAGCTGATCCAGCTGCGTGCCCGGAATGGCCATCGGGGTTGCCGTATGCACGGTGTGGATCAGGATGCCGTCCATCGTCCCCGGCGTGCCCATCGCCGCACCCGCCACGACAAGGATGCGGTCCCCCAACGCAGCCAGTTTCCGGTTTAGCAGCAGTTCGTCGATGTCGGCCAGCAGCTCGGTGGTGCTGCCGGGGGCGGGCATCTCAGCCGGAAGCACACCATACTGCAGCGCCATTCGCCGCAGCACGCGATGATCGCTGGACAGTGCGATGATCGGCACGCTGAATCGCATCTTGCTGAAGATGCGGGCAGTGGCGCCGGTCTGGCTCCAGACCACCACCAGCTTGGGCTTCAGGTCACTGGCCATCTGCCACACCCCACGGGCGGCTGCAGCCGACACGGCCATCGTCTTGAGCCGCAGCGTCGCTGCCGGCCGCACAGGCTGCGTGCGGATGTAGGTCTCGGTGACATCAGCGATGTGGGCCATGATGCCCACGGCCTCCAGCGGGAACTTCCCGACACTGGTCTCGCCGGAAAGCATCACCGCATCGGTGCCGTCGAAGATCGCGTTGGCAACATCGCTCACTTCAGCCCGGGTCGGCGTGCTCGTTTCGATCATGCTCTGCAGCATCTGCGTGGCCACGATGACCGGCCTCCCGGCCGACAGGCAACGCCGGATGAGATCCTTCTGAATGATCGGCACCTGGGCCACATCCATCTCCACGCCCAGATCGCCGCGCGCGATCATCATGCCGTCGCACGCTTCAATGATGTTGTCGATGTCCGCCAGCGCCTCGGCCATTTCGATCTTGGCGATGATGTGCGTATCGGCCGAGCGGTTCTGGATGTGCTGTCGCAGCGTGATCAGGTCATCGGCCCGACGGACGAAACTGAGGGCGAGGTAGTCCAGGTCGTTATCAATCGCCCAATCGACCGCCTGCCAGTCGGCATCCGTCATACTCGGCAAGCTCAACCGTGTATTGGGCAGGTTGATCCCCTTGCGACTCTTGAGAATGCCGCCGACTTCACAGACCAGCGTCAGGTGCTGGTAGGTCTTGCCCGTGCACTTGAACTTGACGAGTCCGTCCTCCACCAGCACCGGATCGCCCACCTGCGTGTCGTCCACCAACTGCGGATAACTCCCCGCCGCCTGCACCACTCCGGCGGCATCCGTGTGCCCGACAAACCCACCCACGCTGGACCGTGCCAGATGCAGCGTCTGTCCGACCCGTATCGCCACGCCGCCACCGGCCTCTTCTTTCATCGTGCACAGCCGGATCTTCGGCCCGCACAGATCGCCCAGAATGGCAATCGGGTTGTGATAAAGATTCGCCGCCTCACGCACCAGCTTGAGCGTCGCCGCGTGCTGATCCAGCGACCCGTGCGAGAAGTTCAACCGGCAGACGTCGACACCCGCTGCCAGCAGACGGTGGATCGATTCGACATCCGGCGTGGCCGGGCCCAGCGTCGCGACAATCTTCGTACAGATCATGTCGCGGCAGCCTAGTGCAAATGAGTCGATTTTTCCCTAAGATGCCGCGTCCCAAACATGACCATCTCCCCTTCGCCGAACGCAACCGATATCTCCCGCACTTCCCAGCCCGTTCTCTCCATCTGTGTCCCCGTTTATCACGAGGAGGAGAACATCCCGCTGCTCTATCGGGCGATCGTCGACGTTGTCGGCCCGGCGGGCATCTCAACCGAAATCGTCCTCGTCGATGACGGCAGCAAAGACGGAAGCTGGGCCGCCATCGAGGCACTGGTGAAGAAGGACCCTATTCAAGTTCGCGGCATCCGCTTCGCCTACAACTGCGGCGAAACCGCCGCCAGCGACGCCGGCCTTCGCGCCGCCCGTGGCACCTACGTGATGACCATGGACGCCGACCTGCAGAACGACCCCAAAGACATCCCCGCCTTCGTCGCCGCCATGCAGCAGCCCGGCGTGGATTGCGTCTGCGGCACCCGCGTCGCCGACCGTGCCCGCGGCGATAACAAGGTGAAGGTCTGGTCCTCGCGCATCGCCAACAGCGTGCGCAACTGGGTCCTGCAGGATCAAGTAACGGATGCCGGCTGCACCTACCGCTGCATGCGCCGCGAGTGCGTGCCGAGTTTAAAACTCTATCGCGGCCTGCACCGGTTCATCCCGACCCTGCTGAAGATGGAGGGGTTCAAAGTCGTGGAGATCCCCGTCAGCAACAACCCCCGCCTGCACGGTGAAAGCAAATACGGCGTCTGGAACCGTCTATTCAAAAGCTTCTACGACATGCTGGCGATCCGCTGGATGAAGGGCCGGTTGCTGAATTACCGCGTCGACATCGACACTCTCAAAAGGTAGTGCGCGCGGCAACGTTTCCCTGGCCCCCCACAAAGCCAGTGGACGCAGCAAGCAGAGCTCTCCCGCCGTGTAATATGTCCCATCGCGCAAATGCAACGAACCAAAAACATGTTTAGTTGACCCCATCGCGCGGGCAGCACACCGCCATGAGCCATCAGGTCCCCTCAACACCACCCCACCGCCACCTGCCCGATAACAAGATTGCCAAGAAGCGACGAAGACCGCTCCTCCCCGGCCCGGAACTCGCCAATCCGCCCACAAAAAGGCAAACATCTGCAAATTGTGGCCAACCCTTTCCGCCCCGCTCCGCTTTTCTCCGATGATGAATACAATCCCACTCTGTCGTCCCGCGCCTTTTCCGCCGCCTTATGGCCAGTAGCGATCTAACTCCCTTCGTCGAATCCTGTGTCGAGACCATCGAAGGCTCGGCCAGGAAGCTCGAACGTCGCACTCGCGGCAAGCCCAAGGCGCGCCGCTTGCTCAAGCTGCTCGCGGGCAAGAAAAACATCCTCGTCACCACACACAAGCACCCCGACCCCGATGCCTTGGCCAGCGCCATGGCTCTGGGCATTCTCCTCCGTGCCAAACTGCCGGATGCACACATCACCGTCAGCGTTCAAGGCGAACTCACCAGCGGCATCAACGCCGCCTTCTCCCGCCTCGCCCACCTCGACCTCGAACGCTGGTCCGACCGCCGCGTCCACGAGGCCGATGCCGTCATCCTCACCGACGTCCAGCCTGACTTCGCCTATTCCCCGCTGCCCGATGACGTCACTCCCATTGCCGTGGTCGATCACCACCGCTCCAAGCGCAAGGCCCGCGGCGTCCCCTTCTTCGACGTCCGGCCCGATATCGGCAGCACGTCCTCACTCGTCTTCTCCTACTTCATGGAGCTCGAAGAAGACATCAACCCCGAACTCGCCGCCACACTTCTTTACGCGATCGAGTCCGATCTGGCCGGTGCCGCAGGCACGCCCAGCGACATGGACAACCTCGCCCTCTCCAGTCTGACCCTCCGGGCCGACCGCTACTTGCTCTATCGCATGCGCTACGTAGAGCTGCCCCGCAGCTATTACGTCAGCTTCGCCGACGGCGTCAATCAGGCCGTCATGTATGACGACACCTTCCTCGTCACCCACCTCGGCGAAATCGACACCCTAGAAAAGCCCGCCGTGATCGCCGACTTCCTGCTTCGCCTCGATGGCGCACGCTGGGTTCTGGTCACCGCCTTACACGAAGGCCGCGTCGTCTGCTCGCTCCGCGCCAAGCACAACAAAGTCCCCGCGGCCGACATCATGCGGAAGCTCGTCTACCGCATCGGCGAAGGCGGCGGCCACAAAACCAAGGCTGGCGGCTTCGTCCCACTCACGGGCCCGGCGGGCAACACCCCCGCCGCCATCCAGAAAACCCTCATCAAACGCCTGCTGCGATTGGTCGGCCTCCCCGCCAAAACCCCGGGCCACCCCCTGGCACCTCAGTTACTCCACAACGCATCCGCCGGAACAGGCCCCCACCCCCAGAATCCCGGCCCAGCCAAACGCCCGACCGCGAAACCACGCATGGCCCGAACGCGCTAACCGCTCCCGCGCTCACTTCTTGCTGACATTGCCAATCCGCAGTCGGTTCCCATCCGGGTCCGTCACCGAAAATTCCGTCATCCCCCAACTCTCAACCACCACGGGCGTGACATTGGCCGTCCCCGCCCCCGCCACCGCGTCGTGGAACACCCTCGCATCGTCCACCTGCAAATAAACCGATCCCACCTGCACCTCTCCAATCGTGTCCTCGCGCAGTGCCACCATCGGAGTTCCCTTGTGCGACAGAATCACATACCGCCACCCCTGACCCGATGTCAGATGCGGATCATCGAACCCCAGTTTCTCACAGTAAAACGCCACCGACGCATCCAGATCCCGCACCAGGAACTCCGGGTAAGCATGCGTTATGGCCGCCGGAACCACCAGCGGCTTCAGCACCGCCGGCGCGTCCACACTCACCGTGTTCGTCACTCCCTGCCCCGCTCCTGTCATTGGCCGCGTCATGACGTTTGCCACCCCCACAGCCGCCGAGATAACTCCCGCCGCCGTGCACACCAACGCCGCGCCCAGCCACACTTTTTTAACGATCGATTCCATACGCACGATCCTTTCTGAAAGTCTGATTGCCCTTGACGTCGGCTCGGCCGAGCCCGACCAAACTGTGCCGTCAACCGCTGATTCCCCAACCTGTGTCCCAATATGTTCCAGTCCCCCCATCACCACCGCCGGCGTCGCTTGCACCCCCGCCGCCAATAGCCGCTGCCTCAAATGTCCCATCGCCCGCGACAGCCGCTTCCGGACACCCGCATTATCAATCCCCAGCCACCGCGCGATCTCCGCCGTGCTCCTCCCGTAGTAATACCGCGCCACCACCGCCTCCCGCTCCCGACGCCCAAGCGATGCCACAGCCTCATCCAATCGCGCCGCTAGTTCCGCCTGTTCAACCCCGTTGACCGGCCCCACCGATTCTTCGACCCGGCTCACAGCCTCTTCCCGCTGCCGCCGCGCACGCTCCGCCCGAACCACATCCGTCGCCGCAAACCGCGTCGCCTTAAACAGCCACCCGCCAATGCTCACCCCCTCCGCCCCTCGCCGCCGCGCCGCCAGCCCCTCCGCCTTCCGCGCCAGCGCAATAAACACGGCCTGCGTCACATCATCCGCCAGGTCCGACCGCCGCACCTGCCGGTACGCCAAAGCCCGCACCATCGGCCCATGCCGCTGAACAATCCGCCGGAACGTCTCCTCCGACCCCGTCGCCGCATATTCTCGCACCAAGTCAGTATCCGTCTCACCAGCGCGAATCGCCCCGCCCGCAACCCCCTCAGCCCTCTCGATCGTCTTTACTAAATCGTCCATAAGCGTCCCGGCCACCTGAGGGAAACCACACCCTCCACCAATCTACCGGAGCCGCCCAACCATCCGTGACGCCGAAAAATCCCTCGGCCGCGTGGTTGACAGCTCTTGCCGCAGCGAAACCTTTAACCCCGAACACGAAAGACAGCTCAAAGCCATCCGCGTATGTGAGCAACACCCCATAGCCGCGCAAGTCCCACACCACCTTGACACCACAACAAAAGCGCGCCCATAAAGACTCCGTCTAAAACACACAGCAGCGAGTCCCTTCCAGACATCCCGCCCGCCCGTTCCCTAAACCCCAATCTCATCCATGCAAGGAAAGTAACACCGCTCAAATACCCCATCTTCCGCCAACTGCTATAAGTCTAATCGCCACAACCCCTTACAAATTCCCAATGTCCACTTTTGGCAGTGTTTGTCCGCAAACGCAAAATTCGCATCGAAATCTTGTCTGACGTCCGCCCACGGCCGGAACTGCGTCCGAGCCTCTCCCACCCGCTCCGGTGCCTCAAACCTCAGATTCCTCTCCAATCACTCTCCCACCAACGCATCTTCCCGCCGAATCGATGGACCCCTGATCACGTAACATTGACTCTGTCTTCCTCCCCACTAACGTCCCCACTTCCATGCCCACCACTTCCCCCACAAAACCCACCGCCCCCAAGCCCCCGTCCTATCCCGACGCCCCCGACCTCAACAACGATCAGATCAACCGCTACAAGCGCCACCTGATCCTTCCCGAAGTCGGCATGGACGGCCAAAAGAAGCTCCTGAAGGCCAAAGTCCTCTGCATCGGAACCGGCGGCCTCGGCTCGCCCATCGCCCTTTACCTCGCCGCCGCTGGCGTCGGCACCATCGGTCTGGCCGATGTCGATGTCGTCTCCCCCTCAAACCTGCAGCGTCAGGTCCTTTTCGGTGCAGCCACCGTCGGCGTCGATAAAGTCGCCGCGGCCGCAGCCCGACTCAAAGACCTCAACTCCGACGTGAAAGTCATCCAGCACAAACTGGTGGTCAACTCCACCAACGTCCTCGACCTCGTCAGCCGTTATGACGTCATCATCGATGGCACCGACAACTTCCCCACCCGCTACTGCGTCAACGACGCCTGCGTCATCCTTGGCAAGACCAACGTCTACGGCTCCATCTTCCGCTTCGAAGGCATGATCACCGTCTTCGCACCACATCTCGCCCACCCCGACCGCCCCGCCGAACACGGCCCCTGCTACCGCTGCATGTACCCCGAACCCCCCGATCCCGGATCGGTCCCCAGCTGCGCCGAAGGCGGCGTCATGGGCGTCCTTCCCGGCGTCATCGGCACGCTGCAGGCCACCGAAGTCGTCAAGCTCATCCTCGGCCTCGGCAAACCGGCCATCGGCCGCCTCATCACCTTCAACGCCATGGACATGGAGTTCCGCACTTACAAACTCCGCGCCGACCCCGCCTGTCCCGTCTGCGGCACCCACAAAACCATCACCGAACCCATCGATTACGAGCAGTTCTGCGGCCAGCCCATTCTCGATGCCAACTCTCAAGCGGAAACAGCCGCAGAAGTGAAAAAAGCCATGAACGATGCAGCCGGTGGACCAAAACTCGAGCTCGATTCCCGCGGCCTCCCCAAGGACTACCCCTGGCAAGCCGATTGGGAAGTCACACCCCGCGAAGTCAAAGCCCTTCTCGACAAAAAAGAAGACTTCGTCTTCATCGACTGCCGCCTCCCCCACGAATACGCCATCACCAAAATCGAAGGCGCAAAACTCATCCCCCTTCAGCAACTCAACGCCCACCTCGAAGAGCTCCGCCAGGTCGATGACCAGAAAATCATCATCCACTGCCGCTCCGGCGGCCGCAGCCTCCAGTTCGCCGAAATCCTCCGCCGTCACGGCTTCGATGATGTCCGCTCGATGGCCGGCGGCATCCTTCTCTGGAACAAAGACATCAACCCCGGCGGCCCACAGTATTAGCCCCTGACCTTATCGCGAGGATTTTTCCATGCCCCAAAAAATCCTCCTCGATACCGATATCGGCGACGACTGCGACGACGCCCTCGCCCTCGGCCTCATCTGCCGCTCACCCGAGCTCGAGCTCGTCGGCATCACCACCGTCTTCGGCAACGTCCTCGCCCGCGCCCGCCAAGCCCGCACCGTTCTAAAAGTCGCTGGCGAGAAATATGCCGCCATCCCGGTCGCCGCCGGATGCGGCGGCACCATGGGCCAGCGTTCCACTTTCACCATGTGGGGCACCACCCACGCCTCCGGCGAAGCCCGCTACCTTCGCGGCGACATCCCCAACCAGGACTCCACCTGCCTCCCCGAGTCCCAGCTCACACCGCTGCAAACATCGCACGGCGTCAACTTCCTCATCGACGCCCTCATGCGCGGCAACGGCGATATCGTCCCCGTCTGCATCGGCGCCATGACCAACCTCGCCGCCGCCATGGTGCTGGATCGCCGCATCATCGCAAAAACGCCCCGCGTCGTCGTGATGGCCGGCGAGTTTCGCAACCCCTTCCCCGAGTGGAATATCCGCTGCGACCCCGAAGCCGCAGCCCTTGTCTTCGCCGCCCCTTGGCGCGTCGATGTCGTCCCGTGGCACATCGGCAACGTCGTCAAGTTCACCCCCGCCGAAGTCGAACAGATGGGCGCCTCAGCGTCCCCGCTCTCCCAGCGGCTCTACCTCATGATCAAAGCATGGCAGGCCGCCGGCGACCCGAAAAACCCTCAACTCCCCAGCCTCTTCGACCCCATGGCCGTCGCCACCCTCACCCACCCCGACCTCATGACGTGGAAAACCGGCGACGTCAACGTCGAACTCAACGGCGACACCACCTACGGATTCACCACCTTCCAACCCAGCCCCACAGGCCGCCACCGCATCGCCTGGGACGCCGACCGCTCAGCCAGCATCGCCCATTACCTCAGCCGTGTTTCCGGCCGCTGAAACGTTCCCCCGCTGCGAGTGAGTCTCAGTCCAATCGCACGGCAGCCCGCGCCCCGGCATCGTCGAGGTCGTACAGTACGAGGACCTCGAAATACCCTCATGACAGCACTCGCCACAACCCCCGCTCAACCTCTGTCCCCCATATCCACCCCCTCTTCCCCCAACATCGCCCGCATGCTCGTCCCTCTCGACGGCATGCATTCCCCCGGCTGTGCCAAGGCCGTTGACCGTTCCCTCAGCAAACTCCCCGGCGTGACGCCAGTCACCAACTACGCCGCCGGCCTTTTGATGCTCACCTTCGACCGCACCCAGTGTCCGTTGCCCACCATCGTCACCCGCCTCGATAAGCTCGGCTACCGCGCCCGCTTCGAACGTGCCCAGCTCCTTGACCTCCCTCCCGAATGGGCCGCCACTCGCGAAGAGGAAGATCAGACCCTCTGGAGTGTCGGCGGGGCGATCGCCCTCCTCCGCCGCGAGCCAAGCCTCGCCATCGTTCTTGGCGGCGGCGTACTCCTGCTGGCCGGCTGGCTTGTCGGCACGCTGGGCGATTCATGGGGACCTGCCCGTTGGGTGCTGCTGGGCATGAGCGCCGTCTGCACCAGCCACGAGACCTTCTTCGAGGCCGCCCGCACCCTCCGCCGTTTCCGGCTCGACGTCGACCTCATGATGTTCGCCGCCGCCATCGGCGCCGCTTCGCTCGGCAAAGGCGAAGAAGGCGCACTGCTGCTCTTCCTCTTCGGCCTCGGCAGCGTGGGCGAGCACATCGCCCTGGGCCGGGCCCGCAGCGCCATCGATCAGCTCTCCGCGCACGCGCCACAAACCGCCGAGCGACTACTACCCGACGGACGCACCGTCACTGTTCCCATCGGCCAGATAGCCCCCGGTGACCTGCTGCTGGTCAAGCCCTTCAGCCGCATCGCCGCCGACGCCGTCGTCCACGAAGGCTCCAGCGCCGTCGATCAGGCGATGGTCACCGGCGAAAGCGTTCCGGTCACCAAGGAAGTCGGCGACACACTCTTCGCCGGCACCATGAACACCGGCGGCAAACTGATCATCCAGGCCACCCGCGTCGCCGGAGAAAGCACCATGGCCCGCATCCAGCGCGCCATCGAAGAAGCCCAGACCCGCCGCAGCAGCGTCCAGATGCTCACCGAAAAGGTCGAAGCCTTTTACGTGCCGCTGGTCTTCGTCGCGACCGCAGCACTCATCTTCCTTCCCCCCTGGCTCGGAAGTATGGCGCGCGGCGTGGCCTTCTACCGGGCCATGGCCTTCCTCACCGCCGCCAGCCCTTGTGCGCTGGCAATCGGCACACCAGCCTCCATGCTCTGTGCCATCGCCGCAGCCGCTCGCGGCGGCGTCCTGCTGAAGGGCGGCGAAGCCCTGGAACGTCTGGCCCGGCTCAAGGCCATGGCCTTCGACAAGACCGGCACGCTCACCACGGGCAAACTCAAGGTCACCGATGTCATCCCCGCCGCCGGGTTCACCGAAGCCGAACTCCTCCGTGTCACCAGCGCCATTGAACAGGGCAGCACCCATCCTCTCTCCGATGCGGTCATGCACCACATCAAGGAAAAGGGGATCACGCCAGCCCTTGCCACCAATGTCCATCAAGTTGCCGGGCAAGGTATCGTCGGTGAGGTGGAAGGCCACAACGTCTCCGTCGGCAAAGGGAAACTCGTGGCCGAAGATCCCACGCTGGCTCCAGCCCTCAAGCGGCTCGGCGATGACGGCCGCAGCCTCATCGGTGTCGTCATCGACAGCCGCCCCGCCGGCCTGCTGGCCCTTTCCGATGAACCACGCCCGAGCACCGTCGGACTGAAGCAAAAGCTCGCTCAGGCAGGCGTCGAGCACACCTACATGCTCAGCGGCGACCATCAAGGCGCCGTAGAGGCCATGGCCCGCCGCTGTGAAATCATGCACGCAGAGGGCCAGCTGCTTCCCGAGCAAAAACTGAAACGCCTCTCAGAAATCCGTGCCGAACGCGGCCCGGTCGGCATGGTTGGCGACGGCGTCAACGACGGCCCTGCTCTGGCCGCCGCCGACCTTGGCTTTGCCATGGGGGGTAGCGGTTCGGATGTCGCCATCGAAACCGCCGACGTCGTCCTCATGGGCGGCGATCTCGCCCGGATACCTTGGATCATCACCTTGGCCCGCCACGCCCGCGTGGTCATCGCACAAAATCTGGTGATCGCCCTCGGCACCATTTGCATAGTCGCGCCACTGGCCGCGCTCGGCCATACGCCGCTGGGCGTAGCCGTCCTACTGCACGAGGGCAGCACGATCGTTGTCGTCCTCTCCAGCCTGCGCCTCCTGAAGCACCATCAATAGCCCGAGCCGATCAGCGTTGTGCATGCGAGTCTCGAGTTGGTATTCTCCCGCCAACTGTGTTCTCCGCATTTACGTCCAATCGACTCGAACCTCTCGATAACCTCCGTGGGATAGCGGTCTTGCTGGTCCTCGCCTCCCACCTCGGACTGGCCGTTTTCCCCGAACTTGAGAAATTTGAAAATCACGTCTTGAACTTTGGCGTCCTGGGGGTTTTCGTTTTCTTTTGTGTGTCGGGCTACGTCATCCCACTGACTCTGAGATCAAAAAAGTCCACGTCCCCGTCCTCAAAAGGCCTGATCGGCGTCAAAGAGTTCTGGATCCGTCGCGCCTTCAGACTCTGGCCCATGTATTTCCTGACAACAGTCGTAGGACTGTTGTGGCTGGGGGAAAGTTCTGTCCGTGACGCCGTGGTCAACCAGTTTCATGCCGGCCCGCTCGCTTACATCCTGCGGTACCTCTCATTCACCACCCTCTGGGATAACCCCCCTCACTGGTCGCGGCTGACCCAGATATACAGCGGCCTGGAATGGACCCTGGCCTACGAGATGATTTTTTATGTCGCGTGCGCTCTGGTCCTGATCTTCCGCCGCTGGGCCATCGGGACGGTCTCTCTGATCGCCGGCGTGTTGCTCATCTGTGCCCTCACCCTTTTACCCGACCTTCTGCCCAAGTATCGCGCCCAGAATGACATTCAGGTCGTGGCACAGAACTACCTCTTTTTTGTCATCGGACTGCTGGCTTTCCTATACAAGGATCGCCTCCTTTCACGCCCCGTATTCCTCTGCCTATCCACGATCACCTTCGCCACCCTGATCCTCCGTCACGGTCTGTGGTACGCATGGTGGGGGCCGGACTGGCGCACCTTCGCAACCGTTCCGGCCGTCCTCATTTTCTACGCGTTGGTCTTCGACTTCGTGACCATCCGCTTCAAGCCGCTGACCGTCATCGGCGTGGTTTCCTACTCAACGTACCTACTCCACATCTTCATCTCCCACAATCTTCCCCTGGCATGGATGGACCCAGTGCCTCGGCTGGCCATCTGGACCACCGTGGCCATTACCGCGTCAATCCTCACCTACCTCTTCATTGAACTACCCGCCATGAATTTCGGCAGGTCGTTGACCCGCCGAAAGGCCGACCCGGTGAATGCTCCCAACATCGTCGCGGCTACGCCGTTGTAAGGAAGCCGCCCCAACTCGCCCGCCCGACCTACCGAATCCGCTCCCGAGCACCGAAACTACGTCATCGAGTACAGCCCCACCCGGTTCCCTTCCGTATCCTTGATCAGGGCAATAAAACCATGCTGCCCGATCGACGTTCGCGGCTGAAGCACCGCACCGCCCGCCGCCGCCACCCGGCCAAGCACCACATCCAGCTTGCCGTCAGCATTCAAGTAAACGCACGTCCCATCCACCGACGGCCTGCTCTTCGCATCGTGCCACACCGCCCCGCTCACGCTCTCCTTCTCGCCGGGAAACATACCCATCTGGCCGCCCATCATTTCCTGGCGCTGCAATGAGACGGCAAGAATCGATTCATAAAACTTAACCGCTCGATCAAAATCGACGGACATGATCTCGAACCAGCTAATTGTGTGCTGCGCCATGGGTCTCCTTACGAAAGTGCGAAATGCCAGCCAGCAGGCCACCCTGCTGACGTCCGACACGATACCAAACATTGACCAAACATAAAAATAAATTGCGGCCCCAACGCAGCAAAACACGCAGTTTTGTTTGTTTTTCAATCA
>JBBRQG010000017.1:0-84203 GCA_038226785.1 Tepidisphaerales bacterium
CTGCAGGTCCTGGAGGACCTGCCGGGGGCACGCACGCGCATGGAGCGGGCCATCGCCATGCAGCACAAGCTCTTCTATCCCCATCACACCACGCGCGAGACCCGCTTCTCCAACGTATCCCTGATAATGAAGGATCTGGGGGACCTGCCGGGGGCACGCACGCGCATGGAGCGGGCCATCGTCATTCAGCAGAACCACTTCGATCCCGATCACCCCACGCTGGCGGCCCTCTACTCCAACCTCGCCACGATCCTGCGGGACCTGGGGGACCTGCCGGGTGCACGCACGCGCATGGAGCAGGCCATCGTCATCGAGGAAAAGCACTTCGACCCCGATCACCCCACGCTGGCGACCCGCTATAGCAACCTCGCCTTCATTGAGCGGGACGAGGGGAACGTCCCGGCGGCCGTGGCCCTATGGCGCGAGGCCCATGCGATCCGCCTCAAGGCCCTCGGCCCGGAACACACCCATACGAAAGATGTCGCCGCGGCGCTGCGGCATTACGACCCGCCCGGCCCGCCCTGACGCCGCCCCGTGCCGCGTTCATTCACCCCTCACGCCGCGACCGTGCCGTAAGCCACCTGGCTCAGCGGCCCGGTCTGCCCTTTCGCGTTGCACCAGTGGGCGACCACCAGCACCGGCTTGCCGACGTCTTCGCCCCGGAAGGCGATGGTGAACGTCCCGCGCGTCGCCGTCCCTTCGAACCGCCAGTCGCTAAGGTCATCGTGGGGTTTGATCTCGGTCGCCTGCAGTCGGGCCGGGGCCGGGGAAGCGGGGGCGGTGACAGAGACAGAGGTCGGCGGGGAGGTCGGGGGGGTTGGCGGCACGTACGAAAAAATCTCCGCCCCGGCCGCGCCCCTCGTGCGGTCACGGCGGGTGGTCTCGCCGCCGTCCAGGACCCTCACCGTCACCGACCGCGAACCGAAATGGACCGGTTTGAACTTCACCGTCGGCCACGTCGGCTACTTCAAATGGCGGGAAACGCAGGTGCCGCAAAGCCAGTTGCCCTCTTCGGCCACCCGCGACCTGAACCAGCCGGACAAAATGATCTGGAGCATCGACGGGCAGATCCATTGAGAGCCGGGATTCCTTCCCAGGCAGAGGGTGTTAAGCAAATGCGGGCGTTATTGGGCCGAATCTCCGGCGGCAAAAGTGAGGGCTGCGGGCTATACTCCTAACATGGCCTTAAACGCAGATCATATCTACAAAGCATTCGATCCCAGCCGGCTCGATGGGCCTCTCCAGCAAGATCTGTACGTTGATCTTTCTGCGGTGCGTGGCGACATCGACGCCGGAGGGGTGACAACGCAGATCGACAAACGTATCAGCACATCATCAGGTCAGACTTGTCAGTTTATCACGGGATACATGGGGAGTGGAAAATCCACGGAACTGCAACGTTTAAAGAGCAAACTTGCGGACTCGGGTCATCGAAACGGCCGTATCTTTCCTGTCTTTCTGGGCATGGACGATGACCTGAACCCAAATGATGTCGACCTTCCCGACCTGTTGCTCGCGATCGTCCGCCAGACCGCGTCCGATCTGCGTGGGCAATTAAACATTGAACTCAAGCCCAACTACTTCATGGACCGTATCACCGAGTTCAAAGAGACACTTTTGACCGATGTGAAGCTGGAGGGCCTGACTTGGGATATGCAACTCGCCAAGCTCGCGTTCACAATGAAATCGAGCGAAACGCCGCGGCATATGGTGCGAAAAGCCCTGGAGCCTCGCGTCGGCTCACTGATCCAGGCGGTCAATGACATTTTTGACCAGGCGCGCGAGCAGCTTCGAAAAAAGGGATTAAGTGGCTTGGCGATACTGGTGGACAACGGCGACAAGCTCGTTCGAAGGGATGTTTCTCCGGCCGAGACCTTTCCCGGCGAGCATCTTTTCCTCGGCCGCTCGACGGAACTACAAGCATTGGACGCCCACTTCGTCTATACCATTCCTCTGGCCCTGGCCCACTCCATTAAGACCCGTGAACTCGTCAGCCGCTACGGCTGCGATATTCAAACGGTACCTCTCACCAAGGTCTGGGACATTTCGGGGAAACCTTACCCGGACGGGGTCGCAAAGTTCAAAGAGATCGTGGAGAAGCGTTGTCATTCCGCCGATACGCGTCCAGAAGATTTATTCAAGCCGGGCGTACTGGAGGAAATTATCCGCCTTTCGGCTGGACAACCCCGCGAACTATGCGTTTTCATTCGTGACGCCGCCCTCCGCAACATGCCTATCACACAGACCACGGTCGAACACGGCAAACGACAGGCCCAACTGCCGTTCGGGTATTGGATGCAGCGGGCACACTGGGAAATCGTCAAGCAAGTCCGCTCCGGCCTCCAGCCCATCAGCGACGACCAAAACGCCCGAACGCTCGGTGAATTGATCGATAGCAGGGTCATTCTTCATTACCGCAACGGCGACAACTGGATGGCGGTGAGCCCGCTGGTGGGAGAGGTGCCGGCCGGCGTTTAGGATCACAGCGCCCGGCGGGGAAGGACGCACTCGTGGATGCACTAAAACATCATGGCCGAGCTTCCCTCCATTCTCACCCCGTCCACCACGCCGGGTTTCCAGATCGAACTCGATCTCCTTGCCTCCGTTATCTCTCTGGCCAAAGGGCGGGGCAGTTTCTCCATCGTCGTTTGCAATACCGTTCCGCTTCGCGAGCGTGCGGTGGCACGGCTCAGGGCCAGTCATCCCAACCTGCGCCATGTCCCGCTGCCCGCCGGATGCGACGACCCTTTTCGCGCGGTGTCACAGAGCCTTCCGGTGACCGCCGCCACGCCCGATGCAGTGGTGGTCTCCGACTTCTCATTCCTCGATCCCGTCGCCGGGCCGCGAGCACTGACCGCCCTGAATCTTTCGCGCGAGGCCTGGTTCGGCAGATTCCCGTGCGCGGTGATCTTTTTTGTCTCCGCCGCCGAACTCCCGCTTCTGATCCGTCAGGCCCCGGACTTCTGGTCGTGGAAGTCGCACTTCTTTGAACTCAGTGAAGAGAGCGGGGCCGGATCGAGTGCGATTTCCACGCCCGCGTTTCCCGCGACGTCAGCCGATGAACTCTCTCGTGAAGCCCGAACGGCCCGGATCACCGAGCTGCGGGGCCGCATTCAGGCGGCAGGCCCCGGTGAAGAGAGCCGGGCCATTCGCTGGCTGCTGGAATTACGACAAATTCTTCGAGCGCAAGGCGACTACCAAGCCGCACTGGAAGCCTCCCATTCCGCTGTGCGGATCGCCGAGGCCGAAGATGATCCTATTCTATTGGCAAATTGTCTCAATGAGCTTTCTTTGGATTTGCAGGATCTGGGGGACCTGCCGGGTGCACGCACGCGCATGGAACGGGCCATCGCCATCGATGAAAAGCACTTCGACCCCGATCACCCCACGCTGGCGATCAGTTACTCCAACCTCGCCACGATCCTGCGGGGCCTGGGGGACCTGCCGGGGGCACGCACGCGCATGGAGCGGGCCATCGTCATTCAGCAGAAGCACTTCGACCCCGATCACCCCACGCTGGCGACCAGTTACAGCAACCTCGCCATGATCCTGCAGGATCTGGGGGACCTGCCGGGGGCACGCACGCGCATGGAGCGGGCCATCGCCATTCAGCAGAAGCACTTCGACCCCGACCACCCCACGCTGGCGACCAGCTACGGCAACCTCGCCCTGATCCTGAAGGATCTGGGGGACCTGCCGGGGGCACACACGCGCATGGAACGGGCCATCGCCATCGATGAAAAGCACTTCGACCCCGATCACCCCACGCTGGCGACCCGCTACTCCAACCTCGCCACGATCCTGCGGGACCTGGGGGACCTGCCGGGGGCACGCACGCGCATGGAGCGGGCCATCGCCATTCAGCAGAAGCACTTCGACCCCGATCACCCCACGCTGGCGACCCGCTATAACAACCTCGCCTTCATTGAGCGGGACGCAGGGAACGTCCCGGCGGCCGTGGCGCTATGGCGCGAGGCCCATGCGATCGTCTTCAAGGCCCTCGGGCCGGAACACCCTTATACGAAAGATGTCGCCGCTATGCTGCGGAAGTATGACCCGCCCGGCCCGGCCGAGTGAGCGGCCCGGGCGGGCGGGCGGAGGACGGCCTTTTACGCCGCGACCATCGTCCTGACCGGCAGGCTCATCGGCCCCGCTTCTCCCTTGCCGTTGACCCACCTTGCGGCGATGGCGGCGGTCTGGCCGAGGTCGGCCTGGCGGAAGGAGATGTTGAACGTGTTCTTCGTGGCGAGCCCTTCGAAGCGCCAGTCGCTCAGGTTCTCCGGCGGGATTACCGAGCGATTAAAATCCGTGCCGACATACGAATAGATCTCGGCCCCGGCCACGCCCACCGGGCGGGCGCGGCGGTGGTAGTCGGTGTTGTCGATGATCTTGATGCCGACCCTCGGCGAACCGGGCAGGAGGTCGGTGATGTTAACCGCCGGCGCGGTGGCGGGCGGCGGCACCGGCGAGAGCGTGCGGCTGTGGACCGGCAGGCACAGGTCGATCTTCTGCTGCACGGTGACGCCGGGCGCGGCCTGGACACGCCGACAGAGCGCCCGCAGATCGGCCACCATCGCCGCACGGGCGGCGTTTTTGCCGCCGACGCTGGAGCGCGTCCGAGTTTGCGGGTTGACGGCGATGCCGAGGGCATCGGAATACGCCGAGACCAGCCCGCCGAGCGTCGCGGCGTCATCGGGGGTCAGGTTATAGACCGATGGGTTTCCCGCGACCTTGGCGTGGAAGTTCACGGAGAAGTTCAAAAGTTCGGTATCGCGCGAGGGGAGAAAATCGGGGTTGGGCATGGGTTAAAATCCTCTTACCTGGTATCGGCAGGCGATGCGGGGGCATGTAGCGCCAACGCCCGAATCGGCGGCCGCAAGACACCATCGGCATCACGGCCGATAAAATCCCGCCCGCCGTTGCAGGGAGGCACTTCATGGGTGACAGCCGACATTTGCGGGTCTACCGAATGCGGCGTTTGGTAGACCGGCGCAGTCAGTCGGTGAGCCGGGAGGGAAGTTTGGTGGACCGCGAGGGTCGTGCAGTGGACCGATTGAAAGGATCGGTGAACCCGGCACGGAGATCGGTGAACCCGGCACGGAGATTGGTGGACCGACTCACGGGGTCGGTGAACCGCGCACCACATCCGGTGAACGGATCGCGGCGATGGGTCTGGTGCCACAGGTCGCGGTAATCCCAGACCCGTGCTCTTGGTGCCTCTGCGAGACACAGGTCTGTGCATGCACCGGCCTGTGGCACCGGGACTGTCGGTCGCCCGTGAGTTTGGCGCAGCGAAGAAAACCCCGCGGCGTCATTTCGCCACGGGGCTTTGAATTTTCCTTCGCGGGCGGATCAAAGACTCAGCGCTTGGCGCCGGGCTGCATCGGCAGTTCGCCGAACTGCTGCTCGTAGCGCTTGACCAGCTGGCCCAGGCTCATCACCAGACGCTTGGCGGTCGGGTAGCTGAGGATCATGCGGTCGGTCACGCGGAACAGCAGGGCCTGCGGCTGGCCGGGCTGCTGGTTCGGGTTCGGCATGTTAAAGCCGAAGTCGACGACGACTTCTTCGGCGGCGGTGTGGATGCGGTACGCGTTGGCGTAGGTGGTCTTGAGGTCGCGCTCATCGAGCATGACCTGAATGTTCTGACCTTCTGCTGACGCCGGGGTGGTTTCTTCGCTCATAGTTTTCCTTTTCTTGCCTTTCCAATAGGGTCGTACATTGTGCCCGAGGCGGGCCCTTCTGACAATATCCTTATCGTGACTCTAGCGCCACCAACCCCCCCCGTCTTCGCCCCCGCAACAACGGACCGCATTGCCCGCGTTCTGGCCGCGATTTTCCCGCCGCCCCATGCGGATTTTTTCACCCTCCATCCCGCCGAGCGGCACCTCTACCGGTCCGACGGCCTGACGCTCGCGGCCGCCACGCCCGCCGCGGTGGTCTTCCCACAGACGACCGATCAGGCCGCGCGCGTCATCACGGCGCTCGCCGCCGAGGGGATTGCCGTCGTCTGCCGCGGCGCGGGGACGGGTCTGGCCGGCGGGGTCGCCCCGTTGAACGAAGCGGTCCTGATCAGCACCGCCAGGATGAACCGCGTCCTCTCCGTCGACGCGCCCAACCGCGTGGCCCACGTTCAGGCGGGGGTGCGGAACACGCAACTCACCGAATCTCTCGCCGCCTCGCCCGCGACCTCCTGGCTGCACTTCGCCCCTGACCCTTCCAGCCAGCGCACCGCCACGATCGGCGGCAACGCGGCGACCAATGCGGGCGGCGTGCACACTCTCAAAGACTTCACGACCTCCAACCATGTGCTCGGCATCGAGATGGTCCTGCCCGATGGAACGGTCTTGACCACCGGCGGTCAATCCGGCGCCAGCCAGAACTCCCCGTTCGACCTCACCGGCCTGCTGTGCGGCAGCGAAGGGACGCTCGGCCTCATCACCAGCCTGTGGGTGCGCCTCTCGGCGCGGCCGACGCACTTCCGCACGGCCGTGGCCGCCTTCGCCGATTCGCAGGCGGCCTGCTGCGCGGTCTCGGCGATCATCGGCAGCGGCATGATGCCCGCCGCGTTGGAGATGATGGACGGCGTGATGATCGACGTCATCCGCAACCACGGCGGACTGCTCCTTCCCGCCGCCGCCGCCCTGCTCCTGCTGGAACTGGACGGTCCGCCAGAGTTGACGGCCCACGACATGGCGGCCGCCCGCACGCTCATGTCGGGCCCGGCCCTGCTGTCATGGGAGGAATCTGACGACCCCGCCACCCGGCAAAAGCTGTGGAAGGCCCGCAAGAACGCCTTCGGCGCGATCGGGCACATCAGTCGCAGCTACTGCACACAGGACGCCTGCGTCCCCCGCTCGGCACTGGCGGAGGTGCTGGCGTTCATTCACGAAACCGGACGGCGGTACGGACTGCAGATCCCCAATGTGTTTCATGCCGGCGACGGGAACATTCACCCGATTTTCCTGTTCGATGACCGCGAACCGGAACAGGTGACGCGGGCCCTTTCGGCGGCCGCGGACATCCTGAAATTCTGTGTCAGCCTCGGCGGGACACTCACCGGCGAGCACGGCATCGGGCTGGAGAAGGTGCACCTCATGGCGTTCCAGTTCGACGCCGAATCGCTGGAGGCCTTGAACGATGTGAAGTGGGCCTTTGACCCGTCGGCCGCGTTCAATCGGGGGAAACTGCTGCCGGATTCGCGCGTGACCGTCACCCTTGCCTCTCCCGGCCGCAACGTGGCCCAATGACCGCTCCAGAAGCCGAGGCCGGGGGCCACTTCAAGGCGGTTCAGTGCGGCATCCGCCTGCATAAAGGACCGATCAGGGTGCCAGACGCTCGGGCGACTGCCGTTGCGAGTCGTCGCGTCGCGCCCGGCGGTCGCAGTGCGGCCTAGCATGGGGCACGCATGCGGCTCCAGACCTTCAGTTCTCCCCGATACGTCGCACCGCTGCCCCCGCAGCACCCGTTCCCGATGTCCAAGTTCCGGACTTCGGCAGAACTTGTCTCCACGTTCGTCGACGTGCACGACCCCGGCCTCATCTCCGACAGCGACCTTCTGCGCGTCCATTCCCCAGAGTACGTCCGCTCCATCTGCACCGGTGAGTACAACGAGGTGACCCGGCTTCGGCTGGGTCTGCCGTGGTCGCCCCAGCTTTCCCTTCGTTCCCACACGGCCACCGCCGGAACACTCGCCGCCGCCCGCCGCGCAATGGTGGACGGCCTGGCCGCAAACCTCGCAGGCGGCACCCACCACGCCTTCGCAGACAGGGGCGAGGGGTACTGTGTGTTCAACGACGTGGCCATTGCCGTCCGCGCGATGCTTCACGATGACCCGCTCTACCACTTCATCGTGATCGACCTCGACGCCCATCAGGGCAATGGCACACACGACATCTTTTCTGCCGAACCGAGGGTCTATACCTATTCCATTCACGGCGGCCGCAACTACCCCAGCGTGAAAGTTCCCGGCACGCAGGACGTGGAGCTGCCCCGCTATGTCACCGGAGAGGCCTATCTTGAAGCGCTTCGCACCACCCTGCCCCACGCCATCGAACGGGCCGAGCCCGATCTCGCCTTTTTCATCGCCGGGGTCGATGTGCACAACGACGACCGCTTCGGCCAGATGTGCCTGAGCACCGCACAGATGGCCCAGCGTGAACACTTCACCATAGAGCTGTTACGCAACTGGGAAATCCCCACCACCGTGGTCTATGGCGGGGGCTACCACCGCGTTCCGGGCATGACCGCCCGCCTGCACGTGCAGACCATTCATGCCGCAGCCACCCGCTTCGCCGTCGAGCGGGGCCTGCCTTCACCACCCGCCTTCGACCCCGATGCCCGCCCCCCTTCCCCCGCAACAGTGCACGGCAACGCTTCCATACCGTAAACTTACTGACCGAATGCAAGCACTTCCGGCCCGCCGTGTCCATCTCTGCCTCCTGGCTTTTCTGGCTATCTGGTTCTTCGCCATCGGCCAGACGCTCGGCTGGAACGAGTTCTGCGACGGCATGGAGAACTACGCCGTCGCCACCTCTCGCGAGTTGCTCCGCGAGCAGCACTGGCTGGTCCCGACGCTGGGCCGACAGGTTCGGTTTGAGAAACCGCCCTTAACGCACTGGACGAACGCCATCGGCCTGACGGTTCTGCCGTTCAAGCTGGAGACGGCTGTGCGGTTGCCGACGCTGTTGCTCGGCGTCCTAGCGGGTCTCTTTACCTACGTTGCAGGAACGATGGCCGGCCGCAAGCTCTGTGTGGCTGACAATGAGCACCCGAGTGGCGGATACCTCGTCGGCCTGCTGTCCACGGTCTGCCTGCTGACAACGCCCTTCATGCTGAAGTACGTCTGGCGGGCGAGCTACGACCCCCAACTGACAGTCTGGATCGCCGGATTCTGGTGTTTCTTCTCGATCGCAGCACTGACGAAACACCGATGGACCGGTGCCATCGGCTGCGGCCTCTCGCTCGGCGCCGCGTTGATGACCAAGGGCCCACCGGCACTCGTGTTCGCCGCAGTGCCGATTCTCATGATGGCCGGCTGGAGTTTCCGCGACCGGACATCCGGCGAGGTGTTCCGCCGCTGGTGGGGTCCGTTTTGCCTCGCCGTCGTGCTCAGCGCCGGCTCCATCGTCTTGTGGTGGTTCCACGTGAATGACATCACAGGTGGCTATGCAGGTTCCGAGCTGGGCGGCCAGATTCTGCTGAAAGACGAGCAGATGCTGGAAAAGTTGCGGCGGAACTACGCAATGGTCTTGCTGCCACTGGCGTTGGCCGGGCCATGGCTCATCGGCCTGCTGGCCGCAGCCTTGCTGGGCCTTTCCTCAGTGCGATCAGCAGACGCTGATCCGGCTTTGGCGCATGTGCGACTGAACAACCGCCGTTGGATCACAGCCTTGCTCGCCGGGGTTTGTCTGCCCGCCGTCCTCATGATCATTGCCGCACCGCTGCGCGAACGCTATCTGTTACCAACAGCTGTGCCCGCCGCACTCGCTGCCGGTATCGGCCTGCGCTGGCTGCTCGGCATCGCACACAAAGACGCGATCAGCCGGGCACTACTCTCTTTCACGGCAATGTTCGGTCCGATCCTCTCGATCATCGCCGCAGGCTCCGGCCTGCTCTACTTCAAGAACCCAGCTGGCGTACACCCATCGGTCATGCTCGTCGCAGTCATGGCACTTTCAGGACTCACCGTCACCTGTTGGACATGGGTCGCGATCCGCCGCAACCGCTGGTTACTTTCACTGGCGGGCTGCGCGATGGGCATGGTCTTGGCCCAGGGGTTCTATGCCTGGACCCAGCAGTATGATGAAAAAGGCCGCAGTACCGTGCGGCCGCAAGCGGTCTCGCTGCTTGCCAACTACCCGAACACGCAATGGGCCCAGTGGGTCGGCGACAGGCTTCGTCCAACCTTGCCTGACGAACTCAACATCTACGCCAACCGCACCGTCGTTCCCGTCAACCCCGCGATACTTGCCGCGCCCCACCCGGCCTACTTACTGGCGGTGGATCTGGCAAATCAGTCCCCCCCACAGTCTGCTGTGGCCACAGACCTGACGCTGTTCTCACCCGGCGGCCGCCAACAGTGGCGCTGGCATGAAGTTCCAGCCTCGGCCGCCGATCCGTCTGCGGAACTGCCTACGGCGATGCCTTCGGCTTCACCGCCACGACAATAATTCTTCGGGCCGTGCTCCAGTCGGGGACCGCATTCAGACTTTCTGCATAGTCACTGTAAAAGCGGGCGCACCGCAATCCCGCCTGTTCAAGAAGCAGCGTCAACTCTCGCGGCGTCGTCCACGTGCCTAGGAACGGGTTCGCCACCTCGCGTTGCTTCGAGCCGCTTCCAATGAGGTACCGGTGCGTGATCCGCTGCACGCTTGGGTCGGAAGTCGACTCCAGGTCTATGGTCCGGCGCACCGGCGTGCCATCGGCCAGTTTGAAATCGTGCGGGTCCAGCCCCCACGCACCATCAGCCGCCTGCGCGATCAACTCAAAACTGGGGAAGAACAGATCCACCACCAACCGACCACCCGGTCGTACCGCCGCTGCCGCCCTGGCCAATACAAGCGTTAGGTCTGCTAGCCGCGAAAAACTGCACAAGGTATTGAACAGCAGCAGCACGGCGTCAAACCCATCGCCCTTCGCGCCCACCTTCAACCGCCGCAAGTCCTGCCTGATCCAGTGCAGTCTGGCCGCCACCCCCTTAGGTTCCCTGGCAGCCTTTTGCCGCGCCACGGCCAGCATCCCGGCCGAAAAATCCACGCCGGTCACCTCGTGCCCGGCACGAGCCAGTGCCAGCGTCGCACGACCCGTACCACAACCCAGTTCCAGCACCCGCAGGTGACGCCGCCCTAGCAACCTCAGCACAAAGGGGACATCCTGCTGCAGGTAATCCAGCCCGGCATATTCCGCGTCATACAGTTCGGCGATCGGCACGTAGTCACCCAACTTGCCCGGCCGGCCCGTCCTTTCCTTTTTGCCTTTGCTCACGCCTGCCACTCAATCTCCAGCCCGTCATACGCCAGATGAAACCCCGGCGGCAATGCCGCATCGTCCTTTGCATGGAGCAGCCCGTGGGCGATATGTGTGAAGTAGGTTTCCCGCGCCCCGATCCGCCGGCCCGCCTCCACCGCCTGAGCCACCGTAAAGTGCGTGCTGTGGGGCACATGCTGTAACGCATCCAGTACCAGCACCTCCACACCCTCCAGCAACGCGAAACTGTCCTCTGGAATCTGATTCGTATCGGTGCAATAGGCCAGATTCCCGATCCGGAACCCCAGCACCAGACCGCTGCCATGCACCAGTGGCACCGGACGCCAGATGACGCCGCCAATCTCAAACGGATCGATCCCCTCAATCAACCGCCGGACCAGATTCGGCCGGAAGAGCCTGCTGGCCGGGTCGGGCGCGGAAAACGCATACCCGAAGCACTTCGTAACGGCCTCATGCGTCACCGCATTCGCCCACACATCCAGCGGCTGCCCGCTGACGGCATTGAACCGCCGCAAATCGTCCAGCCCCATGATGTGGTCAGCGTGCGCGTGCGTGTACACCACCGCATCAATGTTCATCACCTTCTGCCACACCGCCTGCAGCCGAAGCTCCGGCGTGGTATCGACCAGCACAGCCGTGTCGTCATAACGGATGACGACACTCGGCCGAGTGCGGAAATCGCGGGGATCGGTGCTATGACAGGTCGCACAGCCACACGCGATCATCGGCACACCGGCCGATGTACCTGTCCCCAGAAATTTCAACTTCACCGAGATCGCCATTCAGGTGTGGGAATCTACAGCAGACGCCCGAACCTCACAGCGGTCAGGCCACTTCGGCGTCTTCGTCCAGCAGCTCAATCTTCGCTTCCGGCTTGCCCACGCCATTAGCCGCATCTGCCGCAGCAAGTTCTTCCATCAACTTGGCCGGCACTTCGCCAGTGTTCTTGCACTTCGGGTAACCACTGCAGCCAAGGAACGGTCCGCGTTTGCCCTGCCGAATGGTCATCGGCTTGCCGCAAACATCGCAATCGATGTTCGTCTCAATCTTCACAAGCGGCTTTTTGACCGGCATGACCCCGGCAAAGCTGGCCGCGATCTTGGCCGCCTGTTCGGCCGCGTCTTCCGCGCCGGCTTTCAACAGCGGTAGCAAAGCCTCAACCTGCTCCTTGACCGCACCTTCAAGCTTGCCCATCGTTTTACTGGCCCGGCACTTCGGAAAGCCCGAGCAACTCAGCCACGGCCCGCGCTTGCTGTCGCGCAGGTACATCATCGACCCGCACTTCTCGCACGGAATCGTCGTGGTGATCGGCTTCGGCTTCGGCGGCAGCGGGGTGCCGTCCTTGTCCAGGTTGATGATCACGCTGCAGCTCGGTTCGCCCTTTTCATTCTTGACGCTATAGCCCGAGCACCCCAAAAACTGCCCGAATCGGCCCTGACGCTTGATCATCTCCCGGCCGCAGGTCGGACAGGTGAACTCGCTCTTCTCGCGCAGCATCGGTTTGCCAGTCATGTCCACCGGCTGGGTCGTGTTGCACTCACGGTCGCTGCAGGCCAGAAAGAATCCGGTCTTGCTGATTCGATACAGCATGGGCTTGCCGCACTTCGGGCACATATACGGTGAGACCGCGCCACCCGCGTGTTCCAGCCTTCCCAGAGCGCCATCCACCACTTCATGGAACGGCCCGTAAAAATCCCGCAACAGCTTGATCCAGTCCGCGTCCTTCTCTTCCACATCGTCCAGCCGAGATTCCATGTCCCGCGTGAACCCGACATCCATCACTTCTGGAAACGCCTGAATGAGCTTGTCCGTCACGACCTTGCCCAGCAGCGACGCATGAAAACGCCGATCCTGCTGCACAACGTACTGCCGATCCTGAATCGTCTGGATGATGCTCGCATACGTACTCGGCCGGCCGATCCCCTGCTCTTCCAGCTTCTTCACCAGGCTGGCCTCCGTAAACCGCGGCGGCGGCGAGCTGAAATGCTGTGTCGGCTGAAGCTCGATCACGCCCACCGGCTGGCGCTCGGCCAGTTCCGGCAACAACTGGTCGTCACTGCTGACGCCCGCGATCGCCATGAACCCATCAAATACCAGCTTGCGCCCGGCCGCCTTGAAAATCGCCTCGCCAGCCGTGCTGGCCGTGCTGAGAAGCACCGTTGTCTGATCAAACTCCGCCGGCGACATCTGGCAGGCAATGAACCGGTTCCAGATCAACTGGTACAGCCGCGACTCGTCTGACCCCAGCTTGGCCTTGGCCGCCTCGGGTGTCAGCGTCGCATCCGTCGGCCGTACCGCCTCGTGGGCTTCCTGCGCATCTTTGTTGCTGCTCGAGAAAAAGTTGGGCTTTTCCGGCAGATATTTCGGGTTCTTAAAGCGGCTGCCGATGTAGTCCCGCGCCATCTTCAATGCTTCGCCCGACAGGTTCGTGCTGTCGGTACGCATGTAGGTGATGTACCCCTGCTCATACAGGTTCTGGGCAGTGCGCATCGTCTTTTGCGCCCCAAAGCCCAGTCGACTGCTCGCCCCCTGCTGCAAAGTGCTGGTGATAAACGGCGGCGGCGGCCTGCTCGTCGTCCGCTTCTTCTCGACACTGGTCACGGCAACTTTCGGCGCATTGCCGATGCGGCCCACCAGCGTGATCTGATTCTTCTCCGGACCCTTGGCCGTGTCATCAACCTTCAGGTCTTCCCGATCCACGACAAAACCCAGTGCCTCTGCCGCAGCCCGCGCAGACTTCACATCGTTCGGCTCGAACTTGTTCCCACCAAACTCCACAAGTTCGGCAGTGAATGAATCGTGATCCGCCAGCCACTGATCCTTGTCGGCCTTGGTTTTGCCAGTCGCTTCACCGGTTGTGGGGGCGGTAAACGCAGCCCACTCACTGGCCAGCTTGCCCGCATCCGCCAGACGCGACGTAAACACCGTACCAATGCGCCAGCTTTCCGTCGGAACAAATGTCTCGATCTCTCGCTCACGCTCCACCACCAGCCGCACCGCCACCGACTGCACCCGCCCTGCGCTCAAACCCTTCGCCACCTTTTTCCAAAGTAGCGGACTGATCTCATAACCGACGATCCGGTCTAGGATACGCCGCGCCTGCTGGGCATTGACCCGCTTCTGATCGATCTTGTGCGGCGCCTTGAACGCCCGCTGAATCTCGGCCTTGGTGATCGCATTAAAAATCACCCGCTTGACCTGACTCTCAGGAATCGCCAGCGCTTCCTTCAAGTGCCACGCGATGGCTTCGCCCTCGCGGTCCAAGTCGGTTGCCAGATAGATGTCATCCGATTGCCGTGCAAGTTTGCGCAACTCGGCAATGACCTTCACCTTGTCCGGGCTGACCTCGTAGTGCGGCTCGAACGTCTCAAGGTCAACACACATCCCTTTGCTCGGCAGATCACGCACATGCCCCATCGATGCCCGCACAACGTAGCCGTCACCCAGATACTTATTGATGGTCTTGGCCTTGGCCGGCGACTCGACGATCACCAGGTGCTTCCCAGACGCGTGGCCACCCACCTTGAAAGACTTGTGCTCAATGAGAGCCAACTCATCGGCCGAGGCCACACGCACCTTCGGCTTGGCCACCTTCCCCGCCCCGGCCGCCCTTGCGGCACGTGGCGTAGCTGGCTTCTTTATCTTGGCCGGTGACCCATCCGCCACCGGTACTTTTGAAGCCTTCTTTGCCATGACCATCCACCTTTTGCGTAATCCTGCCCGCCAACTTCCGTTCGTCTGACCTTTAAAGAGTGTTAGACGTCTCCTCACCCATCGTCAAGTTACAAGCCCCATCCTGAATAGCAGCATGTTGCCGATAACCTTCTGCGATTCTGGCAGCCACGAACGTCTTCCAACCCTGCATACGCACACCCCATGCCATATAACTATCAAGTGTGACAGACAAACCGTGGCAGCAATTTGAAATATTCGGCCGATTGGCCGGTGAAACCCTTGGAACAGCCCTTCGATTTTTAGTGAAGCCTGAACCCAGTTGGGGCGACATTCGCAAACTTTTGGCAGCCAGGAAGGTCCTCGTCAACGGCAATCTCTGTCAGGACGACGCCCGCCGGCTGACAAAAGGCGACCGCCTGCGTGTGCTGGTGCAGTCAGCCAAGCCCCTGCCGACGGCCGACAAACTCCGACTGGTCCACTTGGACCCCCACCTGCTCCTTGTCGAAAAGCCAGCGGGCTTGCTGTCGGTCCGACACGCCGAAGAGGCGGCCTGGTCAGAGGCCAAAAAGCAGGCCATGCCCACCCTCGAAGACCTCTTGCCCGCTGCATTGGCCCAAGCGGGGGGCGGCAGCAACACCAACGTCATCGCCGTACATCGTCTCGACCGCGACACCTCCGGCCTGATGGTCTTCGCCCGAACGCGTGACACGGAACTCGAACTCGTCCGCTTGTTTAAGAACCACACGCTGGAGCGGAAGTACATCACCATCGTGCGCGGCCAGATGAGTGACCCGGCCGTCATCAAAACCTTCATCGCCCGCGACCGCGGCGACGGCAAGCGCGGCAGCCTCCCCGTCGGGGCCGACACGTCTGACGCGCAAGAGGCGATCACACATGTCGAGCCACTCGAGCGGGTGAAAGTGGTCAATCAGGACGAAGAGTTCACCATCGTCGAATGCACACTCGAAACCGGCCGCACGCATCAGATCCGGATTCACCTCTCTGAACAAGGGCACCCGGTTGTAGGCGACAAGATCTACTACGCCCCCACCAGCCTCGGCCAGCCCGAGCTTCCAGATTCCGTCCTCCCGCCCCGCCAGGCCCTTCACGCTGCGAGCCTCGCTTTCGAGCATCCGATCACCAAAAAACCCCTGACCTTCGTCTCAGAGCTGTCAGTCGACCTCCGGCGATGGCTTGACCGTCTGGTGTCACCAGCCCAATAAGCAGCCCGGCCCGACATTTCTGTCGGGCCGGGCTGGTTTTACAGGCTACAAATGACTCGCTCTCTTACAGCAGCGGTGCAACGCTCGTCGGCAACTCCGACACCGGCGTAGCCGGCGGCAGTGAAGACTCCGGCGGTAACTGCCGAGCCAGACGCGTAGCCGAATCCATCTCATCGGTCTCCGGCGGCAGGGCCAGATGCTTGATCTTGAGGTTCAAGTGGTGGTTGAAGGCGGTGCCAGCCGGGATCAGGTGACCCAGGATGACGTTCTCCTTCAGCCCGACCAGCGTATCGACCGCACCGGCGAGTGCGGCTTCCGTCAGGACCTTGGTGGTCTCCTGGAAGCTGGCGGCCGAGATGAACGACTCACTGCTCAGCGAGGCCTTGGTGATGCCAAGGAGCTGCGGCTTGCCACGAGCCGGCTTGGCCCGCTTGGTCTTGGCGGGCTGCTTACCAGCCGCCTCAGCCTTTTCATTGGCAGCACGGACTTCAGGCTTGCGGTACGTGTGGCCGCGAACCAGTTCAGTGTCGCCAGCGTCGTCAATACGGACGCTTTCGGACATTTCCTGGTTGGTCGCACGGAACCGGTACTTGTCGACCGATTCGCCCGGCAGGAACCGCGTATCACCCGGGTCTTCGATCTTCACCTTACGCAGCATCTGGTTCAGGATGATCTCGATGTGCTTGTCATTGATCTTCACGCCCTGGCTACGGTAAACGCCCTGCACTTCAGCCAGCAGATAGGTGAAGAGCGACTCTTCGCCCTTGATCCGCAGGATGTCGTGCGGGATGGCCGGACCCGTGATGAGCGGGTCGCCGGCTTCCACATTGTCACCCGTGTGGACGCGCAGTTCCTTGTCGCTCGGAACGTGGTGTTCCTTCTCCATGCCGGTTTCGTTCTTGACGATGATCGTCGTCTTACCCTTGCGCTTATCCGTGCGAAGTTCAATTTCGCCCGTGATTTCGGCCAGAACGGTCGGATCCTTCGGCTTGCGAGCCTCGAAGATTTCCGTCACACGCGGCAGGCCGCCCGTGATGTCCATGGTGCCGCCGGCTTCCTTCGGCTGACGGGCCAGCAAAGCACCCGCGACAACCCTGTCGCCTTCCAGCACTTCGATACGGCTCTTGGCGGGCAGGTACTGGAAGTCCAGCACCTTGCCGTCGGCATCCAAAAGGGTGATGCGCGGCTGGCGCTCGCCCTTCTGTTCGACGACGACCATCTTGCTGCCTTCGGTGCCCTTGCGCTCCTGCTCAACCTTGACGGTTTCGCCTTCGATGATGTCCTCGAACTTCACGATGCCCGACTTCTCAGCCAGAATCGGCGTGATGTGCGGGTCCCACACGCAAAGCTGCTCGCGGGCCTTGACCTTGCCGCCGTCCGGAACAAGCACAGTCGCGCCGTAAGGCACCTTGTACTTCTCGATCTCGCGGCCCTTGGCATCAAGGATCACGATTTCAGCGTTTCGCTTCAAGCAGACCAGCCGCTTGTTTCCCTCGGCATCTTTCACTTCGGCCGGGTTGATGTCGCGATACTGCGCCGTACCAGCCGATGACGACTTGACGTCGTTCTCGACCAGCGAACCCGTGGCCACACCGCCGGTGTGGAACGTACGCATGGTCAACTGTGTGCCCGGCTCACCGATGCTCTGTGCAGCGATGATGCCGACCGCCATGCCCTCTTCCACAACGCGGTTGGTGCTCATGTCCACGCTGTAGCACTTGGCACACACGCCACGTGCGCTTTCGCACGCCAGCGGCGAACGAACGCGGATGCTTTCGATCTTCAGTGCCTTGAGCTTGTCAGCCACATCGACCGTGATGATCTGGTTTTCCTTGACGATCACTTCTTCGGTGATGGGGTCCAGGATCGTATCGCGGGCCGTACGGCCGACGATCATCTCCTTCAGTTCCACTTCGACGCTCTCACCCTTGTAGATCGTCTGCTTCGTCACGCCGTTCAGCGTGTTGCAGTCGGTCTCGTTGATGATCACGTTCTGTGCAACGTCACAAAGCTTACGCGTGAGGTACCCCGAGTCGGCCGTCTTCAGAGCCGTATCGGCCAGACCCTTACGGGCACCGTGCGTGCTGCTGAAGTATTCCAACACCGACAGACCTTCACGGAAGTTGGCCTTGATCGGGGTTTCGATGATCTCGCCCGAGGGCTTGGCCATCAAACCACGCATGCCGCCCAACTGCCGCATCTGATCGACCGAGCCACGAGCCTTGCTCGTCGCCATCATGTTGATCGGGTTCAAGTAGCGCGGGCTGCCCGGCTTGACGTTGACCGCCAACACCGGCTTGCCTTCGGCGTCACGATAGTCGTTTTCCAGGGCCTTCATCAGGTCCTCAGTGACGAGCTTACGGGCGTGACTCCACGTATCCAGAAGCTGTGAATAACGCTCCTGATCCGTGATGGCACCCATCTTGTAGTTCTTCTCGATCTTGTCGGCCTTCTTCTGGCCGTCGTCGATGATCGTCGCCTTCGTGTCCGGCGTCCGGATGTCCGTGATGCCGAACGAAAGGGCAGCCAGCGTCGAACGCTTGAAGCCCAAGGCCTTCATCGTGTCGAGCAGGTTGATCGTGGCCGGGCGACCCAGTTTGGCGTACGTGTCGGCGATCACTCGCGACTGGCCGCCACTGGTCAGGCCGTAGTTATAGAACGGCATGCCCGCAGGCAGCAGATCGTTGAACATGCAACGGCCGACGGTCGTCAGGATGACCTGCGACTTGTAGCCCACCGGCATCGGGGCCACGGTGTGGTTCGGGTCCAGCCGCTTGCGCTGGTCTTCGAAACCCTTCCACGCGATTTCGTTGATCGGCATGGGGCCGGTCGCATCGCTGCTGACAACGTGCGAACGGTTCAGACGCACGAAGATTCGCGTGTGCATGGCAATCTTCCGCAGATCAAAGGCCAGGAAAGCCTCCTGCGGCGAATCAAACACCTTGAACTCGCCCTTGTCGCCTTCGCGATCAACGGTGATGTAGTAAATACCCAGCACGATGTCCTGCGACGGCGTGATGATGGGTGTGCCATTGGCCGGGCTGAAGATGTTGTTCGGCGCCAGCATCAGCAGGTGCGCTTCCGCCTGAGCTTCGATGCTCAGCGGCAAGTGCACTGCCATCTGGTCACCGTCAAAGTCGGCGTTGAAGCCCTTGCAGACCAACGGGTGAATCTTGATGGCGTTGCCTTCAACAAGCACAGGCTCAAACGCCTGAATGCCCATGCGGTGAAGCGTGGGGGCACGGTTCAGAAGCACCGGGTGCTGATAAATGCACTCTTCCAGAATGTCCCAGACTTCCGGGTCACGCCGCTCGAGCATGCGCTTGGCCGACTTGATCGTGTCTGCGTAGCCGTGCTCTTTCAGACGGCGGATGATGAACGGCTGGTAAAGTTCCAGCGCGATCTTCTTCGGCAGGCCGCACTGGTGCAGCTTGAGTTCCGGGCCGACGACAATGACTGAACGGGCCGAGTAATCGACGCGCTTGCCGAGCAGATTCTCGCGGAACCGACCCTGCTTGCCCTTGATCATATCCGTCAAAGACTTCAGCGGACGGTTGCTGCTGCCCAGCACCGGACGACGGCAGCGGCCGTTATCAAACAGCGCGTCCACAGCCTGCTGCAGCATTCGCTTTTCGTTCCGAATGATGACTTCCGGCGCGTTCAAATCGACCAGCTTCTTCAACCGGTTGTTACGGTTGATGATGCGGCGATACAGATCGTTCAAGTCACTGGTGGCGAAGTTGCCGCTCTCCAGCATGACCAGCGGGCGCAGATCGGGCGGGATCACCGGGACCACGTCCATGATCATCCACTCGCTCTTGTTCGTGCTCTGGCGGATGGCTTCCACCATCTTGAGCCGCTTCGTCAGATCCTTGATCTTCTGCTTGCTGTTCGTCTTTTCAATCTCGCCGCGGATCTTCACCTGTTCGGCGTTCAGATCCTGCTGACCCAGAAGCTTCTTGATGGCTTCCGCGCCCATTTCGGCATCGAACTCGGCCGGGCCGTACTTCTCGATCGCGTTGCGATGCTCTTCTTCGCTCAAAAGCTGCTTGCGCTTCAGGGGCGTGTTACCGGGTTCGGTAACGACATAATCCTGGAAGTAGATGATCTTTTCAATATCGCTGGTCTTCATGTCCAGCAGCGCGCCGAGGCGGCTGGGGAGGGCCTTGAAGAACCAGATGTGCACGATGGGCGCAGCGAGGTTGATGTGCCCCATGCGCTTACGGCGCACGCGGCTGTGGGTCACTTTGACGCCGCAGCGGTCGCAGATGATGCCCTTGTACTTCGTGCCCTTGTACTTGCCGCACGAACATTCCCAGTCGCGCTCCGGGCCGAAGATGCGCTCGCAGAAAAGGCCGTCCTTTTCAGCGCGGTAGGTGCGGTAGTTGATGGTCTCGGGCTTCTTCACTTCACCAAACGACCACGAACGGATGTCGTTGGGGCTGGCCAGCTGGATGCGGACGCTGCCGTAATCATTCACGCGGTCAAAGACGTTTTCAGCCATGGGAGTCTTCCTGATACTTAGGTTGCGGTCGGAGAAACAACGGTGGGCACTGCACGGGTGTTACCCCGTTTCAGATCACAGCAGACTTTCGTCCACTGCGTCCTGTCGCATGCCCTGTCGCTTCTCCAGTTGGATGTTCAGACCCAACCCGCGGATTTCGTTACAAAGCACGTCGAAGCTGACCGGCGTTCCGGCTTCCAGCGTGTTCGTGCCCTTGACCATGCTCTCGTAGATCTTGGTGCGGCCTTCCACGTCGTCGCTCTTAACCGTGAGCAGTTCCTGCAGCACGTAAGCGGCGCCGTAGGCTTCCAGACCCCACACTTCCATCTCACCGAAGCGCTGGCCGCCCGTACGGGCCTTGCCGCCGAGGGGTTGCTGCGTGATGAGCGAATACGGGCCGGTCGCACGGGCGTGGATCTTGTCATCGACCAAGTGGTGCAGCTTCATCATGTAGATATAGCCCACGGTGGTCTTCTGCTCGAACGGCTCGCCAGTGCGGCCGTCGTGCAGCTGGACCTTGCCACCCCAGCCCATTTCCGCATCGATCTCGCGGGGCGGAAGCACTTCGTGCTTCTTTTCGCGCTCTTTGCGGCGGGTCTTGATGGTGTCGTTGGCCTCAGAGATGCACTTGTGGATCTCGTCTTCGGTCGCACCGTCGAATACCGGCGTGATCGCCTGGAAGCCGAGTACAGCGGCGGCCCACCCAAGGTGGGTTTCCAGAATCTGACCGACGTTCATACGGCTGGGCACGCCGAGCGGGTTCAACAGAATGTCGACGTGCGTTCCGTCTGCCAGGAACGGCATGTCTTCTTCCGGCACGATGCGGGCGATAACGCCCTTGTTACCGTGACGGCCGGCCATCTTGTCACCCACCGACAGGGCGCGCTTGGTGGCCACATAAACCTTCACCATTTCCAGCACGCCGCTGGGCAACTCGTCGCCGCGGTTCATGTGTTCAAGCTTGCGGGCCTTTTCCTTCAGCACGGCCTGAATACGCGGCCAGAACCGGCTGTAGGTGTTTTCCGCCTGCTCACGCGATTCCTTGTTGCCCTTCACCCACTCAAGGCTGAAGCCTTCGATCTGTTCGAGGATGATGTCCGCGTTTTCGCTGGCGGCCACCTTCTGACGGGTGTTCGGGTCAACCATCTGCTGACCGGTGACATTGTTCATCTCGCCGACCATCTGGCGGAAGATTTCAATGGCCGACAGGTTCTGGTCGCGCTCGTACTTGTCGCGCTCTTTCTTCAACTGCTTCTTCTGATCTTCCGTCAGGTGCATCCGGCGGCTGAACCGCTTGGCACCGATGACCACGCCCTCTTCACCAGCGGGCATGTCCAGCGAATCGTTCTTCACGTCTTCACCGGCCCGGCCGAAGATGGCATGAAGCAGCTTCTCTTCAGGGCTGAGTTCGCTCTTGCTCTTGGGGCTGATCTTACCGACGAGGATATCGCCCGGACCGACACGAGTGCCGATACGCACAACACCGTTCTCATCAAGATTGGCCAGTGCCCGCTCGCTCACATTGGGGATGTCACGCGTGAACTCTTCACGACCCAGCTTGGTCTCGCGGATTTCAACATCGTACTCCTCGATGTGAATCGAGGTGAAGATGTCTTCCTTCACCAGACGCTGGTTGATGACGATGGCGTCTTCAAAGTTGTAACCATCGAACGTCATGAAGGCAACGAGCACGTTGCGTCCCAGGGCGAGTTCACCCTGATCCACGGCCGCACCGTCGGCAATGATCTGACCCTTCTTGACGCGGTTGCCCTTCTTGACGATCGGCTTCTGGTTCTGGCAGGTCCGCTCATTAAGGCCAACGAACTTCCGCAAAACGTACTCGTCAGCGTTGTCCACGAGGATGCGCATCGCGTCGACGTAAGTCACCACGCCCGCACGCTCTGCACGCACCACCATGCCGCTGTTCTGAGCGACGACGCGCTCCAGACCGGTGGCAACCACCGGCGGGTCCGTCCGCAAAAGCGGGACGGCCTGACGCTGCATGTTACTTCCCATCAACGCACGGTTGGCATCGTCATGCTCAAGGAACGGGATCATCGCGGCCGAGACGCTGACCGTCTGACGCGGCGAGATGTCGACGTACTGAACTTCCTTGCTCGGCACGCTGGCCAGGTCGCCCTGCACACGCGCCAGAATCGAGCCCTTCTTCAGGTTGCCTTCGCGGTCGGCCGAATCCGGCGGCGCGAGAATGGCCTTCATCTCTTCATCCGCACGCAGGTACTTGTGCTGACCGTTGACGTGGCCATCAGCCACGACGCGGTACGGCGTAATCAAGAAGCCGTATTCGTCGATGTCGGAATAGATAGCCAGAGAGGCGATCAGACCGATGTTCGTGCCTTCCGGCGTCTCAATCGGACAGATGCGGCCGTAGTGCGAAATGTGAACGTCACGAACTTCAAAGCCCGCACGCTTCCGGTTCAAACCGCCCGGTCCAAGCGCGGACAGACGACGCTCGTGCGTCAGCTGGCTCAGCGGGTTGGTCTGATCGACCACCTGCGAAAGTTCGCCGCGGCCGAAGAAGAAGTCGATGCTGCTGCTGATGCTCTTGCTGTTCACCAGCTCAGCTACGCGCCCGATTTCGTTCGGATCCTTCAGGCTCATGCGCTCCTGCACGGTGCGCTTGAGCTTCAGGAACCCCTTGCGGAGTTCTTCGCTGGCCAGTTCGTCAATCGTGCGCAAACGACGGTTGCCCAGGTGATCGATATCGTCGATGTACCCGTCGCCCGAACGCAGGGTGAACATGTACTTCAGCGAGTTGATCAGATCTTCCGACCGCAACGTCATGTCGGTTTCCGGAACGTTCTGATTGAACTTCCGGTTGATCCGGAAACGACCGACGCGGCCCAGACGATAACGGTTGTCATCGAAGAACTTCTCGTTGAACAACGTGCGGGCCTTGTCGAGCTGCGGCGGGTTGCCCGGACGCAGACGACTGTAGATCTTGATCAGCGCCTGCTCGTGCGTGTCGCAGGGGTCTTCCGAAAGCGTGTTCAGAATCAACGGGTCGCTGACCTTTGTCACCACGTCAATCGTCTTGAGGGTCGAACCCTTGATACGCGGCAGGTGCTCGCCCAACTGTGCGCCGCTCTTGACCAGCACTTCGCCGGTTTCGGTGTCAATGATGTTGCTGGCCGCGTAGTAGGCCTGCGCCGTGGCGATCAGGGCCTTGTTCTCGGCCGAGACCTTTTCCTTACCGGTGGGGTCGGGGTCCGGCAGGTCCTTCACCTTCAGCGTTTCCACCGCGTAGAACTCGCGAATGATTGATTCGCTGGCGCTGTACTTCGCATCCAATGCACGCAGGAACGTGGTGGCCGGAATCTTGCTGCTCTGGTCAATGCGAACGGCCAGCGCGTCTTTCTTGGTGACCGTACATTCGATCCAGCTTCCGCGCTCAGGAATCACGCGGCAGCCATGCAGCGGACGATCGCCTTCCTGCTCCTCAACGAGGAAGTCGATGCCCGGCGAACGGTGCAACTGGTTCACGATCACGCGCTCAGAGCCGTTGATGATGAACTCGCCGCCGCCGATCATGATCGGAATTTCGCCAAGGTAGATCGAGTCTTCAACGACTTCGTCCTTGTCCTTACGCGTGAACTTGACGCGAATGCGGAACGGCATGCCGTAGGTCAGCCGAAGGGCGCGGCACTCGTCAATCGTGTAGCGGGCTTCTGTCAGTTCGAAGCTGACGTAGTCCAGACGAAGGTTGCCGTCGTAGCTTTCGATCGGAAAGAGCTCGCGCAGAAGGGCTTCAATGCCCTCATTCTTGCGCTTGTCTACCGGAGTCTCTTTCTGCAGAAACCGCTTGTAGGCCTCGGCCTGCACCTTGATGAGGTTGGGAATCGGAAGGGCGTCGCCCCGCTTGGAAAAGTCTCGGATGTCGGTCACTTTCATGGCAACCTCGTTCTGTCTGGTCTTGCGGCAAAAAAGGCCGACCGAGTAGCAAGTGCACCCGGCGGCCTGTCTCAGGACGGGTGAATGACTTTCACACCCGTCTGGCTTATCAGATTCAGTACACACCCCGCCCCATACGAGGCGAAGACGCTAAACCCACCCGACGAAACCACCTCTACCCCCGCCTGCCTTTGCGCAAGTGGAGAAAGCCACCGTCCCGCCCCGCCTTCGCAGGGTGAGTCTGTGGCTGTTTTTTAGATGAAACTAGTTCCGCCGTGCCGTGTCCAACGCATCGGGGAGTTTACGGCTATCGGCAATTCAATGTCAAGTCGCTGAGCCCAATAAAAAGGGAGGCCCCAGTGCTGGGGCCTCCCTCAATACTTCTTGCAAGCAATATTCTGACGAACGGGGACGGCCAAACCGCCACCGCCGTGTAATAATAATTACTTGAGTTCGACGACGCCGCCTGCGTCTTCCAGTTCCTTCTTGAGCTTGGCTGCCTCGTCCTTGGTCGCGCCTTCCTTGACGGTCTTGGGCGCGCCTTCGACCAGGTCCTTGGCTTCCTTCAAGCCCAGGTTCGTCGCCGTGCGGACGACCTTGATGACCGCAATCTTCTTGTCGGCCGCGCTGCTCTTCAGGATGACGTCGAACGACGTCTTCTCTTCAACCGGGGCGGCCGCAGCAGCGGCACCACCAGCAGCGGCCATCATCATACCGCCGCCAGCAGCCGGTTCGATGTTGTACGTGTCCTTGAGGTAGGCAGCCAGATCGACGGCCTCCTTCAGGGTCAGGCCAACGAGCTCATCGCCAAACTTCTTGATCTTATCTGCAACTTCTGACATGTGACACTCTCCAAGCCGTATCGTGGCTCACCCGTGTCGAAACCACCCCGGCCGAACGCTTATCTCACTGCGAGACATTTAACCCCTGAAAGGGGACGGTCGGACCCGCCAGGCGTCCTTACTTTTTATCGGTGCTCTGCTTAGGCCGGAACGGTCTCCGCTCCTGCCTCAGCTACAGCACCACCTTCTTTTTCTTTTGCCTTCTCTTCAACAGCCTTGACCAACGAAGCGACCTTGCCGGCCTGACCCTTGAAAATCCCGGCCAGCTTGCGGCCCGGACTAAGGATGGCAGCCAAGACAAGGGCAATCGCCTCGTCGCGAGTCGGCAGCTTGCTCGCAGCCAGAACGCCCTTTTCGCCGGGGAAAATATCCCCGTCAAAGAACACACCGCGAAGCTCAAGCTTGTCGTTCAGCTTCTTTTCGTCCATCAACAGGCGGGCGATCTGGGGGACCGCCACATCCTTGCTGTAGACCAGCGCGCTGGGACCATCGAACAAACGCTCGATGCCCGTCAGCTTGCCATGACCCACGGCCCGGCGGGCCAGCGTGTTCTTGACGACCTGAACCCGCACGCCAGCCTTGCGAAGGCGACCGCGGAGTTCGTTGTTCTTCTTCCCATCCAGACCGCGCGGCGAAATGACCGCGAGGCCTTCCACGCCACCAACACGGGCTTTCACATCACGCTCGACCAGGGCTTTAACTTTTTTGCTCATCTCACACTCTCAAATTCGAGTTCGGTATTGCTCAGTTGAAAAACGCTACTGACCCCACCCGCTTACACGTTGATGTAAACGGCTGGCGTCATGCTGCCCTTGAGCACGACTTTCTTGAAGTATGCACCCTTGCTGGTCGCGGGCTTGAGACGACGGATGGTGTCGACCATCGCTTCGATGTTGCCGATCAGCTTGTCCTTATCGAACGACAGCTTGCCGACCACACAATGAACATTGCCACCGATGTCGTTGCGGAACTCGACCTTGCCGGCCGCGTACTCACGCACGGCCGCCGCGATATCCGCAGTCACCGTTCCGGCCTTGGGCGAAGGCATCAGGCCCTTGGGGCCGAGCACCTTACCCAGACGGCCGACGAACCGCATCATGTCCGGCGTCGCAATCGCGACGTCGAAATCGGTGAAGTTTTCTTTTTCGATTTCGGTAACCATTGCCTGCCCACCGGCCCTGACCGCACCGGCCGCCTTACAGGGGGCTTCGAGGTGGTCCGGGCAGAAGGCGACAACACGCTTGGTCTTGCCAACGCCGTGGGGCAGCGAAACGCTGCCACGGATCATCTGGTCGGCATGCTTGGCATCAATGCCGAGCGAAAAAATCAGCTCGACCGTCTGGTCGAATTTGGTTGCTTTGAATGCCTTGAGGTTGTCCACGCCGTCCGACAGAGTCTGCGTGACGGGGTTGAACTTCTCGGCTGCGGCCTTGTACCGCTTGCTGCGTTTGACTACGAGTGCCATGGTGGCTCTCTCCTGTTGCCGGCCATCTAGCCTGCCGGCGTCAGCTTCCACTGGAATGGGCCGTGGTCCGCCCTTTGGTTGTTACCAGCCGCCAATACTCCGGCGGTTACAGCTCTTTCGGTTACTTATCCCTCGACTGTAATCCCCATCGACCGTGCGGTGCCAGCAATGACGCGGGCGCCGGCATCCAGATCAAAGGAGTTCAGGTCTTCACCCTTTTCCTTGGCGATCTTGCGGCAAACATCCATCGTGATCTTACCGATCTTGTTCTTGTTCGGTTCGCCTGATCCCTTGGGAGCACTCACCGCTTCCTTCAGCAGGGCGGAAGCGGGCGACGACTTGATGACGAAATCAAAGGTGCGGTCCTTGTAAGTCGTGATGACGACGCCGACGACCTTGCCCTTGAGTTCCTTGGTCTTGGCATTGAACTGCGTGATGAACTGGCCGGGGTTCACACCATACTGACCCAACGCCGGACCGATCGGAGGGGCCGGAGTGGCCGTACCGCCGGGGGCATAGATCTTGAACTGGTTGGTGATTTCTTTCTTCGCCATGACCTTCACCGTTCCTGCATCGAGCCAACGAGGTTGAACCCATTAGTCGTAAGTTGAGTATTTACAGCCACTTATCACCCGCATAGCATAACAGGCCGGTGGCCGGTTCCGACAGGCGGGAGGGGGATATTACACAAAAATGGCTGTCTGGCAAGCGCTTGAAGCCTGCAAAGGGCTGGACATTATTCAAATGTGGACGGGCTCCATGATGCCAATCCATGCAGTTCTGGTGAACAGAGCCACGCTGACCCCGCAACTCGACCCTGCCGCTGTGGTCTTTGCTACGTGTTCGTTGTCTAAACTTGCTGATCTGCCTGGGCTTGGTCTCTGTACTACTTCATTGCACTGGCATCGACCACGCCCCACCTTTCATCGGGTCCCAGCTGCGCTGCCGCAGCGACTCTGACCGCGGGATGAAGTCGACATGCCCATCACAAAACGCCACGTTCCCCCTGCCAGCCGATCGATCGACCGACTTTTCGCTCCGCAAGTCATGCCGATTCGACAGGCAGTTTTCCGCATCAGACGGGTTGTGCTGTGGTGCCCAGCAGCCGTCGTCGATGGTCAGCGTGTTCTCGTCGATCAGCAGAATGACCTCGGTCGGGCGATGAATCTGTGGCCGCTTCAAGTTCGCCCGCGCCCGGGGGTCGCCGCCGGGGTAGCCATCAAACCACATGGGCACAAACGCCGGCGGATACGAGTACATCCGCGGCTCGCAAATCATCCAGTTGACCGTATAGCTATACAGAAACCGGTTGCTCTTCAAAACATGGGCCGACGGCAAATCGGACGGGCACGTCAGAACGGCCGCAGTCAGGGGCGAACGGCCCCCGATGAACGGCTTGATCGCGCTATCCTGCAGGTCACGGGTGGCTGTCGGGTTGTCGCGGTCATAACCGGCCTGCCACGCAATCCAGTCGTCGGGCGATGATGCGATGTCGCCCACGGCCGGGGCCGGGAAGGCCTGCCGGTTGGCATCGGAATAAAGCTGGATGCCGTTGCAGATCTGCCGCATGTTTGACATGCACTGCGTCCGGTTGGCAGCCTCGCGGGCCTTGGCCAGCGACGGCAAAAGAATGGCCATGAGAACGGCAATGATGCCTATCACGACCAAAAGTTCAGCCAACGTGAACGCCCGTCGGAGTCTTGACGCCATGTTAATACGAAATCGACACAACGCTCACAATTGCATTATTCCACCGCAATTTGATCGGGGAACTGAGGCTTAAAAAGCATCAGGGCCGCATCGCGGCCCTGATGGGAAAGTCTTTCATTTCACGGCCAGATGAGTCGGCACCGATAGCTGCAATCCGACCCGTGCCACCAGCCGTTCTCGTTGAGTTACACGCAGCGCGAGCGTCGGCGCACGTTCAGCGGAACAAGGCCGAGAAGGACCAGTGACGAACTGCCCGGCTCCGGAATCAGGGTCTCGACCAGCGAATAGAACGCGCAGCCGTTCGCACCAGTACGGTCATTAAAACTGATGCGGACGATGGAATTTTCGCCATTGGTCACGCCGTTGTCCCAGTTGGTACCGACGCCGGCATCGGCACCGTGAATGGCACTATTGGCATAGGTTCCGACATAGAAGGCACAATCCGGGCCAACCGTGGCCAGATCGCCGTAACCGTGGTGGCCGGGCAGCGTCAGGGCGATATCCACCGGTGTGACCGTTCCGGTATATCCCGCACCGCTGAGGTCATAGCGGGTAATCGACCCGTCGTTGTTGTTCGCGTAAACGGAGTTGCCGAAAGGGCCGGCTCCGAACGCCAGTCCATCAGGGTAGCGGGCCGTACCAAACTGCTTGATCACACCACCTGTGCTATTCAGGATCGTGATGCTGCTGTTGCTCTGGCCAGCCAGGGCGATTTCTCCACCCGGACCGGTTTCGATGTCATCGACCAGGAAGTTGGCCGAGTAGATGGCCGTGTTTGTGTGGGCCACAGGGTCGTAAAGATAAACCGTGCTGGCACTAGCCGAGTCGCTGTAAACGATTTTGCCGTTCGGCAGGGCATTGATGCTGTAACCGGCAGTCGGCACTGAGCCGGGCATGTTGACGGCTGCCGCACCCCAATTGTTGGGGTCGACCCGCTGCAGACCCGATGTGCCGACAGCGTAAATGTAGCCGTCTGTGCCATTGGTGAAGCCCGAGCCTGTGGCCAGACCGGGGATGACGTGCGGGGTCAGAACCGGGTGCAGGTTGGATGTACCCTGGTGCACGCCAGTCTGCAGCGGGCTGTATTCGTAAATGGTGTTGTTGCCGCGTGTCAGCATATGCCCCGACAGGGTCCACGCACCGACAACCTCGTTGCCTACGGGCCCCGCGTATATCTGCGAAACGTAATTGGGGTCGACATAGGCATCAAAATGACCGCCTGCGAATACGGCCTGCGAGGCCGGCAGCGAAAAGAGGCCGGCGACCAGCAGCTTCAATGCAACGCGCGATGGGACCTGATGTGACATGAGCCCTCTCCATGAAATAATGAACATGCATCTATCATTTCATTCCTTCCAGAATGATGCTAAATGTAAATGCACGGGCCAATATAGAGAGACAACGATTGCCGTCAATCATAGTTTCACAGTGCCAAGCGAGCATGTTTGACCGCACGATCGCGCGTGGGTCACCCCATCGGCTTCGTGACACTAGGGCACTGAGCGACTGTGAGTTCCGAAACTCGTCACCACATCGAGAGCCTCACCAGATATGTCCGCCGACGGGATGTTGCCAGTCGTCCCTTTAGCGTCGACGGCTGCGCCGTTGGAGCAGGACGGGGACAGTGATGGCCAGCCCCTAGGCCTGGGCCCGCTGCCTGCGGCTGCAAGTGGTCATGTCCTGATTATGAAGAGCCGTCTCGACTCCCTAAGCCGGCGGCGGGAACAGCTTCACGTCGGAAGAACAAAAGTCAAAAGTGCCAGCCTCGCTCTTGAGAAACGTCGCGCTGGCAATGGTGATCGGCGAGAAGGCATTCGGGCTTGTGCCGCTGAAAACCTCCGCACGGGCCGAATCGTGAACGTTGAAGCTCACTAAGCCGAAATCGGCATTCGCGTCGGGCGTGAGAACATTGACACTGCGGCACCATACAGCGCGCCCGAGAAATCCACTGGCAGGGAACCCGCATCCCCTGCCCCCTGCCGACGCACATGCCGATGCCAGCGCGGTGTACCGATAAACGCCCGTCCCGGTCGCCCCATCCAGTCACTCAGCCTGCCAAGCCCCCAGCGGATTCGACTACTCGATCGTCTTTTCGATCTGCCAGTATTCCAGTTCCAGCGGCGTCGGGCGGTTGAAAACGGTCGTGATGATCCTGACCTTGCCCTGATCCCCCAGAATCTCGTCGACTTCGCCTTCGAAGTTCTCGAACGGACCGTTGGTAACCTTGATCCGGTCGCCCTTCTTGTATTCCGTCTTGAGGGTCGGTGCGTCGTCGGGCCGCTCGGCCTCTTCGAGCATCTTGGCCTCGTCCTTGGCAGTCATCGGCGTGGGCTTGCCATTAGAACCGATGAAGTCGCCGACACCCTCGGTCTCCTTGATGACGAACCACACCTTATCGGGAATGCGGCCGTCTTTTTCCAGTTCCAACTCGACGAACACGTAGCCAGGATAGAGCTTGCGGTCGGCCTCGCGCTTGACGCCGCCCTTCATGCTGCGAACGCGTTCCGTAGGCACGAGGATCCGCCCGACCTTCTCTTCCAGGGCTTCAATCCGCACTTTGCGAACGAGCTTATCCCGGACGCGGTCTTCGGTGTTGCTGGCGACTCGCAGGACAAAGAAATTCATAGGCCTATTCGTCTCTCGGAAATGACAACATCTCGCACGACTCAAACTCGGTGTTTCCAACAGCCCGTTAGAACAGGCTCGGGCCGACCTTCAGGACGCCGATCTGAAAGAAAAACCACGCCGCGCCAAAATCCATCACGAACAACGTGACGGCAATGATTACCAGAAAGATCACGACCACCCGAGTGCTGCCGAACAGCTCTTTGCGGCTGGCCCAGTTGACCTTCTTCATTTCCGAGTCGGTCTCAATGAGAAACTCGGCATTGCGGGGCTTGTTCATCTGGGCCCAGCAAAACAAACCGGCCACCAGAGCAAATACACCCGTGATGCACCACGTGATGAGTGCAGCATGCTGACCCAACGACTCGGCCAGCCACACCCGGCAGTTGCGATTGATGAAGTAGGCCAGAACCAGAATCAGCAGAATGGCTGCCCCGGCAGTACCCAGACGTGTCCAGTAACCGCGGCCAGACTTATAGACCGTGAACAGCCCCTGTTTGGGCTCGCCAGAGTGTTGGCCAGAAAGAGCAGTTTCAGCAACCTGTGCCATGAAGAGCCGTCCGAAGAACGAAGAACATCACACAACCGCAAGATCCGCAGGTCCGAACCCACTACTGGCCCGGCCAAAAAGCTCAGCACGCCAGGCAGGAGTCGAACCTGCAACCTGCCGCTTTGGAGACGGCTGCTCTGCCAATTGAGCTACTGACGTATGACCGCAGCCAAATTACTTGCGCTTGACTTTATGCAGCGTGTGCTTGCGAAGGCGAGGCGAATACTTTTTAAGCTCGACCTTCTGGACACCGCCGGCAACTTTGATCTCAGTGCGGTAGTTCAGGTCACCGGTCTCGGTGCACTGCATCCACACGTATTCACGATTTTCCTTGGCCATGGCAAAACTCCGACAACTTGAAACGCCTACAACTTGGAACCCGCAGACCGCAGAAAGGACACTCCTCCCGGCGGGCAAAAGGGGCCGGATGGCGTTGACCACCCGGCCCCTGTAAATCTAACCCAGACAAACGGCTTAGGCGAGGATCTTGGTGACCACGCCCGAACCGACCGTCTTACCGCCTTCGCGGATGGCGAAGCGGAGCTTTTCTTCCATGGCGATCGGGGCCTGAAGTTCAACTTCAACGGCCACGTTGTCACCCGGCATGCACATTTCGGCGCCACCGAGCAGCTTGGCCGAACCCGTCACGTCAGTCGTACGGAAGTAGAACTGCGGGCGGTAACCGTTGAAGAACGGCGTATGACGGCCGCCTTCTTCCTTGGTCAAAACGTAGACTTCGGCGGTGAACTTGGTGTGCGGCGTGATCGACTTCGGGGCAGCCAGAACCTGGCCGCGCTCGAGGTCGTCCTTTTCAACGCCACGGAGGAGAACGCCGACGTTTTCGCCAGCCATACCCTGATCCATGGTCTTGTTGAACGCTTCGACACCGGTGATGACAGTCGACTTGTTCGGCTTGAGGCCGACGATCTCGACGGTGTCACCGACCTTGGCGATACCACGTTCGATACGACCGGTACCGACCGTGCCACGCCCCTTGATCGAGAACACGTCTTCGATCGGCATAAGGAAGGGCTTGTCCACTTCACGCATGGGCATGGGGACGTACTCATCCAGAGCCTTGACCAGCTCGTCGATGCAGGCGTTGGCCTTGTCATCGCCGGGGCTTGTCAATGCCGGGAGCGACGAACCCTTGATGACAGGGGTCGAATCGCCCGGGAAGCCGTACTTCGTCAACAGTTCACGAACTTCCATCTCGACGAGGTCGAGCAGTTCGGCATCGTCGACCAAGTCGATCTTGTTGAGGAAAACGACAATCTTGGGCACGCCGACCTGACGGGCGAGCAGGATGTGCTCACGCGTCTGGGGCATGGGGCCGTCAGCGGCCGACACCACGAGAATCGCGCCGTCCATCTGGGCGGCACCGGTGATCATGTTCTTCACATAGTCAGCGTGGCCCGGACAGTCGACGTGCGCGTAGTGACGCGCTTCAGATTCATATTCCACGTGCGCGGCCGCGATCGTTACGGTCTTGGTTGCGTCGCGTTCGGTACCGCCCTTGGCGATGTCCTTATACGACTTACCTTCCGTTTTAAACTTCGACTGTGACCGAGCTGACAGCGCTGCCGTCAGAGTGGTCTTGCCGTGGTCAATGTGACCGATGGTACCCACGTTGACGTGGGGCTTTTTACGCTCGAATACGCCCTTGGCCATGTGCACAACCTCCAGAAACCTTGTGACCCAGCGTGGCAACCGCCACACCAGGCAGACTGAACAAAAAATGTACGCTTACTTACAACCCAAATACTCTTCAACAGACGGCAGCATATGCAGACGAACCAACACGAACCAGCCCGACCCAAACGACTGCCAAGGCTACCACTGGGATTTGAACCCAGGACCTCCACATTACCAATGTGGCGCTCTACCAGCTGAGCTATGGCAGCGTAACTAACGCATCTCCGCTGCAACGCCATACTCAGCCGAGACTTACCACACCTCACCGGCACACGACCACCCAGAGGGCGGCGCGCAGCGGGAGCGTAGAAGGGCGGGCAGTATAAAGGCAGCGATTGGGGAGTCAACAGGCAGAACGATGCCTGACTACGCAGACAGCCCCTCAGCCACCTTCAGTCCAACGCCGGTACCCTCCCACCCCCCGGCAAATCGCGCTCTGGTTTGCTATCCTTACACCCCATCACCTTGTCACGGTAGCCTTCAGGAAAGTCACGGATATGCGGTCATTGACGGTTTTTTGCAACGCCTATCTGGCTCCGGCCCAATACCAACGCCTCACTTCTGGACTGGCCGGTCATCGCCTCGTCCGTCCGGAAATTCCGGCCACCTCAAATTTGCACGCAGGCGGCCCCGAAGCCGCCTGCCGGGACGCCGACATCGCCTTCGGCCAGCCCGATCCCACGGACATCGTCGCAGGTGTACGACTCAAACTCATCGCCCTAACCAGTGCCGGGTACGCCCGCTATGACACGGCCGAAATTCGAAACGCCCTGCAGCCACGGGGCGGCGTAATCTGCTCAGCATCCATGGTCTATGCCGACGCCTGCGCCCACCACGCTTTACAGTTCATGCTGTCAGACTGTCGGCAGAACGTGGCTGCCGTGCTGGATCAGGCTGGCAAACGCACTTGGCCCAAGGACGCACTTCGCGATCGCTGCCGCCTGCTGACGAACTCTCGCGTGCTCATCGTCGGCTACGGCACCATCGGTGCCCGGCTGACCGAGCTTCTCAGGCCTTTTCACGCCCATATTGTAGCCCTGCGGCGAAAACCCCGTGGCGATGAAGGAGTTCCGACACTCCCCTTGGCCGAGTTGCACGCCCAGTTAGGAAAGGCTGACCACGTCGTCAACCTGATGCCCGGCGTACCTGAAACAGCCGGCATGTTTGCTGCCAGCGAATTCGCGGCCATGCGGCCCGGCACCGTCCTTTACAACATTGGTCGCGGCACTACGGTCGATCAGCCAGCCCTAGAAGCTGCCCTTCGCACAGGCCACTTGCGGGCCGCCTACCTCGACGTGACCGACCCCGAGCCACTACGCCCAGCCCACCCATTATGGGACGCGCCCAACTGCCACATCACGCCGCACACGGCTGGCGGCTACGACGGCGAGTTCGACCGCCAGGTCGACCACTTCCTCGAGAACTTCCACAGGTTTATGGAAGGTAAGCCTTTGGCCGACAAGGTGATTGGATAACCAGCCCCGAAATACGCTTGCAGTTGCGGATTGTTGCACACCTCCATGCTCGTCGAATCACTAGCCATCCATGATGTGAAGCTGATAACGCCAAAGCGGATCGCCGACTCACGCGGCTTCTTCGCCGAGACGTATTCACACAAAATTCTTCTCAGCCATGGTATTGACGTCGCTTTCGTTCAGGACAACCAGTCTCTTTCCGTCGAAAGCCATGTACTTCGCGGGCTGCACTTTCAGTTGCCGCCGTTCGCACAGGCCAAGCTGGTGCGGGTTTTGCGGGGCAGCATCTGGGACGTGGCGGTGGACATTCGGCGCGGGTCGCCCTCGTTCGGCAAACACGTCGCGGTCGAGCTTTCCGCCGAGAATTTCCAGCAGCTCCTCGTCCCGGTAGGGTTTGCCCACGGATTTCTGACGCTGCAACCCAATACGGAAGTGGCCTACAAAGTCTCCTCACCCTATTCCAAAGCCCACGACCGGGGGATCTTGTTCTCTGACCCGGCATTGCAGATCGAATGGCCGCTTGGCGGCGGCAAGCCCGTGCTGTCTGATAAAGATCTGGTAAACCCGCTTCTTAAAGATGCGGCCGAGTTGTTCTAATAGCGGACCAAGGCGGACAGCACCATGAAAGGCATTCTACTGGCAGGCGGGGCGGGAACGCGGCTTTATCCGCTGACGCAGTGCATTAGCAAGCAACTGCTGCCCGTGTACGACAAGCCGACAATTTACTACCCCCTGTCGGTGCTGATGCTGGCGGGCATTCGCGAGGTGCTCATCATCTCCACGCCGCGAGACCTGCCGCGCATCAAGGACCTTCTTGGCGACGGTGTCAAGCTCGGCATGCGATTCGAATATCGCGAGCAGGCCCAGCCGAACGGCATCGCTCAAGCCTTCGTGATCGGCGCAGATTTCGTGGGCAACTCTCCGGTCTGCCTGATCCTGGGCGACAACGTCTTCTACGGCCACGACCTCTCGCACATGCTGGACGATTCCTCGAAGCTGACCAGCGGATCACGCGTATTCGCTTATCAGGTCAGCGACCCCGAACGCTACGGTGTCGTCGAGTTCGACAAGTCCTTCAAAGCCCTGTCGATCGAGGAAAAACCGAAGGCACCCAAGAGCAACTGGGCCGTGACCGGGCTGTATTTTTACGATGCCGAGGTCGTGAAGATCTCGCAACATCTACAGCCCTCGGCACGCGGCGAATACGAGATTACAGACGTGAACCGCGAATATCTGAAGCGGGGACATCTCTCCGTGCAATGCATGGGCCGGGGCATCGCATGGCTGGACACCGGCACCTATGACTCGCTGCTCAGCAGTTCGCAGTTCGTTCAAACACTCGAACAGCGGCAGGGCCTCAAGGTGGCGTGCATCGAAGAAGTGGCCTTCGCCAAAGGCTTCATCAACAAAGCTCAGTTGGCAGCGCTGGCCGAACAGGCCGGCAAGTCCGACTACGGCAACTACCTGCGACGTATCGTGGCGGAGGCGGAGTAAACTCACCGCAGAGGCGCATCAAACGCCCAGACGACAATCTGCAGGCGGGCTTTGGTATTCTCCGCGTCCTCCGCGACCGTGCGGCGAACTTTCTCGAGGTCTTGAAACATGTCATCCATTCTGGTCACTGGCGCAGCTGGCTTCATCGGTTCCAACTTTGTCCGCATGCTTAAAGCCAACGGCCAGCGCAAGTCCGTCGTCTCGCTTGACGCCCTGACCTACGCGGGCAACCTTGCCAATCTCGAAGGCGTGCTGGGCGACGGTTTCTCCTTCGTCAAAGCCGACATCTGCGACGCCGAGGCCGTGCACGAAGCCATCGCCGAACACGGCGTGGATGAAATCGTCCACTTCGCGGCCGAAAGCCATGTGGACCGGTCGATCCTCGGCTCTGCCCCATTCGTCCGCACCAATGTAACGGGGACACAGGTCTTGCTCGACCTGGCAAAGGCCGCCAAAGTGCAGCGATTCGTCTACGTCTCCACCGATGAGGTCTACGGCACCCTGCCCGAAGACCAGCCTGATGTGAAGTTCACCGAAGAAACACCACTCCAGCCGAACTCGCCTTATTCCGCCAGCAAATGCGGCGGCGATGTGCTGGTCCGGTCGTACTTCCACACCTTCCACATGCCTGTGCTGACCACCCGCTGCAGTAACAACTACGGGCCGTTCCACTTCCCCGAAAAACTGATCCCACTCTTCGTCACTAACCTGATCGAAGGTAAAAAAGTCCCGCTCTACGGCGACGGCCTGAACGTCCGCGACTGGCTTCACGTGCAGGACCACTGCGAGGCGATTCTGGCAGTCTTGAACAAGGGCCGCGACGGCGAGGTCTACAACGTCGGCGGCAACAACGAGCTGACCAATCGCGTCATCACCGAAACGATCTTGCGCGAAATGAACAAGCCGTGGGACGAGTTCGTCACCTACGTCAAAGACCGTCCCGGGCACGACCGCCGCTATGCGATTGACGCCACCAAGATCAAAACCGAACTCGGCTGGGAGCCGCGCTACCGCTGGCCGACGGCCATCAAAGAGACCATCCAGTGGTACCGCGACAACGAGAAGTGGTGGCGGGATATCAAGTCGGGCGAGTATCTGAAGTACTACGAAACGCAGTATGCTGGACGGTGATGATTTCGACTCGCCCAGCAACACCCGCCGACGTACCGACGATCGTCATGTTCATCGAAGAACTGGCGGCCTATGAAAAACTCTCCCATGAGTGCCGCGCGACGGTGCCAGCACTGACGGCCGGCCTGTTCGGGCCAAGGCCGTATGCCGAGGCTCTGATGGCAGAACTCAACGGCACATCGGTCGGCTTTGCCCTGTTTTTTCATAACTTTTCGACCTTCCTCGCCAAACCCGGCATCTATCTGGAAGACCTTTACGTCCGCGAATCAGCACGCGGCCGCGGCGCTGGCAAAGCTCTGCTGACAGCCCTCGCCAAACTCGCCGTCGAACGCGGCTGTGGCCGCCTCGAATGGTCCGTCCTCGACTGGAACGCCCCCTCAATCGCGTTTTACAAATTGCTGGGCGCCAAGCCCATGGATGAATGGACGGTTTACCGGCTCACGGGTGATGAACTCACATCACTGGCAAGGCAGGCATAATCAATGGCACGACCGTGGATCATTCTCGGATCAAGGGGCATGCTCGGGCAGGCCCTCGTGCGGGCGCTCCATGGCAAATCGGCCGGCAAGCCGAATGATGTTCTTGCGTGGGACAGGTCCGTCTGCGATATCACCACCCCGCACGGCCTCCGCCGTCTCTCGGCCGCCGGTCCGGCCGTGATTCTCAACGCAACCGCCTACACCGCTGTCGATAAGGCGGAACAAGAGAAAGCCGCAGCCGAACGAGTGAACATCCACGCGGTGGAAGATATTGGCCGTATCGCCGCAAAAGCCGGGGCCCTGTTCGTGCACTACTCAACCGACTTCGTCTTCGATGGCACAGCCACCGAGCCCTATCACGAATACCACCGCATCCACCCGCTGGGCGTCTACGGCCAATCCAAGGCCGCCGGAGAAGCCCGCGCCCGCGAGACCGCCCCACGTCACCTCGTCCTCCGAACTAGCTGGCTTTTCGGTCCCCCTTCGCCACCGCTGGTGGTCAACTGTTTCCCGCAGACCATGATCCGCGCGGCGGCCGCTGGCAAGCCCCTTTCCGTCATCGCTGATCAAAAAGGGACGCCCACCCACGTGGACGATCTGGCCGAGGCCACCCTCGCACTCATCAACGCTGGCGGGCAGGGAACCTTCCACCTCACCGGCTCCGGCCAAACCACCTGGCACGCCTTCGCGTCTGCCGCCATCCAGCGCGTCGGCCTCAATGTTCCGGTCGAACCTATCACCTCCGCCGAATGGCAAAAACGCCGCCCGGAATCCGCCCCACGCCCCGCTTACAGCGTCCTGCACACCGGCAAGTACACCAGCGTCACCGGCCGCCGCATGCGAACCTGGGAAGAAATGCTTGACACCTACTGCGCGCACCCGGCCGTTCAGGCGCTCGTCAAGCCCCGGGCTCCGTGATCGCGAAAGTCCCTGTATCAGGGTCAGTCAAAATCCCATGATTCCGAGCCAGTTGATGAAACAACTCAATGGCCGCAATCTGCGGCTGCTCGATCTCAAACCGTAAAAGTGTCCCCAGATAATGCATCGCCAGCACGTCTGGCCAGCCATATTTGGCCGCCTCCGCCCGCACAATCTGGCTCAGATTCTTGTGCCCTTCTCGACGCGCCTCCGCAAGGCGCGATCCAAGCCACTCCGGCGGTTCCCCTTCAGCCGTCCACACCGCGAACCCGAACGGCAACCCCGTCAGCCGCTTCCACTCTTCGCCAAGGTCGTATTGAAAGTCCCCGGCTGGCGGCGGCGCAGTAATGACCTTGTCGCCGATCAGCAGCGTCGCATCGGCCAAGGCTCCGCGCGTCAGCGGAATCACTTCAAGCGACTTCACACCCGCCTCTGCCAATAGCACCCGCGCCAATGCGATGGACGTGTGCGAGTCGCTATCCACCGCCAGCGTACGAATCTCGCGCCACGACACTTTCGAAAAAACCCGCACCGTCAACGTCGGCCCATCACACCCAATGCCCCCGGCTGTCAAAACGTGCGGAGCCTTCAGCTGCGGAATATCGATCACGGGCAACAACGCCGCCGCTGCCTTCCCGCACTTCAACAGGGTCAGCAGCGCCGACGGTACCGCCAACGAAAGCTGCAAACGCGGGTCGGCATCCAAGCCGTAAAGCAGAGAACGGCTGTTGAGGTAACTGACGGCCGCAATGGGGTAAGGGTCGGCGGTTGGCACATCGCAAGTCTAGGCGGACTGCACGCCCGGACAGAAGCGATTACGCTGATCGCTTGATGTCTTCCTCCAGCAAATCAGGTGACAAGGGGCCTTACGTCTCACGGGCGGGGCAGAAATTGGCCCACGCGCTCGCGACTTTCGGCATCAACCCGGCCGGATGGACCTGTGCCGATTTAGGCTGCAATGTCGGCGGCTTCACCGATTGCCTGCTAAAAGCCGGTGCGGCCCGGGTTTTCGCCGTTGATACCGGCTACGGCATCCTGGATTACCAGCTTCGAAAGGACCCACGCGTAACCGTCATGGAACGCACCAACGCCATGCACGTGGCCGATGGCGGTGCGATCCCGCCATGCAATCTCGTCGTGGTGGATGTCGCATGGACCCGCCAACGCTTGATATTGCCAGCCGCCATGAAGCTTCTGACACGCCCCGACGGCCAGATCATTACTCTCATCAAGCCACACTACGAACGCCCCTCCGCAGTACGCGATGGCCTACTCGACCCAGCTCAGGTCCCGGCCATTCTCGAAGAGGTCAAAGCCGCCGCCAACGCCATCGGTCTGCATTGGCTCGCCGATACCACCAGCCCCATTCGCGGCGAACAGGCTGGCAATGTTGAGCTGCTCGGATGGCTGGGACTGGTCGCCGGTGCAAGGTCAGGTAGAGACGCATTATCGGACGGTGCTTCAACCGTTTGAAATGATTACGCCGGCAATGTCGAGCGTCGATATCTCTGTCAGCAACCATGACAGACAAATTGCCGCAAATTCTATTGGTTGACGACGATCCTTCGGGCCTCCGGCTGCTTGAGCGATACACCCAACAGGCAGGCTATCAGGCACTCACAGCATCCAGCGTCCGCGACGCCCTGAAGCTTTTCGACCAGCATCACCCCCGCATCGTCGTCTCCGACTGGTTGATGCCAGAGATCGACGGACTCGAGTTCTGCCGCCAGATCCGCGCACGCTCCGGCGACAGGTTCACCTTTTTCATGATCCTTTCGTCCAACGGTGATATGACCGACGTCCAGACGGCCATGGACGCAGGCGTCGATGACTACCTCGTCAAGCCGCTCCGTCGACAGCAATTGAATCCACGATTGCAGGTGGCTACCCGCCTCATCGAGTTGGAAAGCCAGACCGAACACCGCCTGAAACTGGAATCCGAGCGGAACAATCTGAAGGAATCCATTTCATCCATGGAGAAAGTTCTGGGCATCGTGGCCCACGAACTCCGCACGCCGCTGGTCGGCATCCGCACACTCTCCGAAACCCTCCTCATGCCGGAAATGTCCGACCCCGTCCAGCGCGAAAACATGATCGGCGGCATCCGTGACGAATCCGTACGCATGGCCGAGATGGTCAACAATCTGTTGGAAGCCGCCCGCCTCGACAGTGGCAAGGCACGCTGGAACTGGGAATCCTTCGACGTCTCAGCACCCGTGGAAGCCGCCGTTCAAACCGCCGCAGCGGCCCACGGCCAGCCGGGCGTCGACATTCGCAGCGATGTGACCCCCGGCATCACCATGTCCGGTGACTCAGATGCCATCCGCCGACTGGTCCTCAACCTCGTCGCAAATGCCGCAAAATTCACAACAGCCGGCAGCGTCGTTGTGCGAGCCAGCTACTCCGCCATTGGCGAACTACAATTGACCGTTCAGGACACCGGCCCCGGCCTCACGCCTGACATCGCCGCACGACTGGGTGAAGCGTTCTCCCTCAACGCCGGCGTGGTCGGCTCCGGCCACGTTTCAGGAACGGGTCTCGGCCTTTCCATCTGCCGGGCCATCGTGGCCGCACACGGCGGTGACGTGACGTTCCGCACAGAAATCGGCAAGGGTACGACGTTCGTCGCCCGGCTTAGAACCGATCTCGACGGCCCCGATCAGGCCTGCCGCGCAACGCAATCCGCCGCCATCACGCAGGTGGCGGCCTAGAGAAAGACAAAATGGGCCGCATATTAGTCGTCGACGACACTGCCATCTGCCGCGAACCTCTCGCGGCGGCACTGCGCCTCAAGGGCCACGAAGTTATCACCGCCACCAACGGCGAAGAGGCACTCACCTCCATCGGCGGATCGGCCCCCTTCGACCTCATGCTGCTCGACCTTGCCATGCCCGTCATGGATGGCCTGACCTGCCTCAAAACCCTCCGCGAACGGGACGACAGCAAATCACTCCCCGTCATACTCCTCACCGCCAGCGGCGACCGGCAGAACATCACAACCGCGGTCCAGTACGGGGTTCGCGACTACCTGCTCAAAAGCAGCTTTTCCCTCACCGACCTTTTCGAGAGGGTCACCCAGTACATCAAGCCTGCCGCAACGACCGCAGCCTCTGCGTCGACAGCCACCCAGCCCATCCCACCGGCCGCCCTCCAGCCCCCCCATCGCCCCGCCATTGAGCCGCTTGATGTCGAGCCCACCACCAAGGCAGCGGTACTACAGTCCATCGAACAGACCGGCCAGCTGTTTCCCGCAGAAGGCGCCCTGACCAGTGCGCGTGCTGCAGCCGCCAGTCCGGGAAGTTCCCAGACAGAACTGCTCACGGTGGTCCGCGCCGATCCCGGGCTTTGCATGGCCGTCATGTCAGCCGCTGGAAAGGTCGACGCCACCAAGGCCAAACCACTGACCGTGGAAGACGCGATACGTCGGCTCGGTAAAGACTCCCTCGGTCAGTTGCTGGATTCAATCCCCAGCAGCCCCAAGCCCCAGCCAGCCCCTTGGGGCTACGACCCGGCCCACTACGTCGCCCACGCGCTGCTAACGGCCAACTTGATGAACCGCTGCTGCCCCGTCACCGAAACCTCGCCCAAGGGCATGGCCCATGTGGCCGGATTACTTCACAAGTCGACCGTCATGCTCATGCGACAGGCACTGGACAAGTCCTACGCGGGCGCGGTCTACAAGTCTGTCAGCGACAATCTGCCAATCACACAGGCGGAAGAGCAACTACTTGGTATCACTACTCGCGAACTGCTTCCCATCGCGTTCGAAAAGGCGGGCCTTCACCCGTCACTCTCGACCGCAATCAACGGCTGTACCCTTCTAATGAGCGGTAAAGCCTCGGCCCAGAATTCCAGCACCTCCATCACCCCGCTCGCCAGAGCGCTTCACGTCTGTTCAATGCTGGCAACTGGCATCCTTTCAGGGCCGGACGCAGCGGCCACCGTTCAGGCGATCACAGCCGGCGACATTGCCGGTTCCATGCTCTCGGCGTTGCCCACCGCAGAGGACCTCGACCGCATGAAGGAGGAAGTGATCACACGCGTGGCCACAATCTTCGCCGAAAGTCCGCAGACAAACAACGAAAAAGAGCTGCCGCGCTATGCCAAGCGCATATGGCTCGCCAGGCACCCTTCCCTGCGCGACCCCGACCCTGTCGCGCTCGCACTGGCCAATTTCGCGCCGGTCGTAGTCCACGCTCGCCTGCCTAAAGTAACCGAGGCGCGGGGCTTCCATGTGGTAATCGCCTTAAGTCAGACCGGTGAAGAACCCGGCTTCCTCCCTCACGAAGTCGACGCTTTCCGGAACAGCCGCGTGCCGGGAGTCTCATCCGTCTGGCAGCTCACCCATGGCAAGGCAACGCCCGGGCCCTATTCCGCGCAAGCTCCCTTCGCGCTGCGCCAGTTGTCCGACATGCTGGCCGCCTAACCGCTGCTACGCCTTTACCTTCATCACTTGCTGCAGGTATCGCAGGCTCCGACGGTGGGATTCGATCAACGTCACGGTCTTCGGCGTGCCTTCCCCTCGTCCGGTGGCAAGGTAGACCGGCCCACTGAAATCGAACCGCTGCAACTGCCGAAACACCGCTGCATAATCGACGTCGCCCTCGACCAGATACTCCGTCAGAGTACCCCCCGAACTCTGCCGCACATGCACGCTGCCTATCCGATCCCCATACAGGGTGATGATGTTCTGCACCGCGATCCGGCTGCCCCCGCAACCCCGGTAGATCGCCTCTACGTCCAGACACAGTTTCATGGCCATGTTCCGCGTCGCCGCCATCATGTGATGAAACTCCCGGGCGCCAAACTGCATGGCCTCAGGCGATGCGTGATACGCCAGCTGCACCCCGCGACGATCCAACCGCCCCGCAAGCCACCTCAGCGCCTCAGCCTGATGAATAATCTGCTCGTCTGATTTGCCGTCTGAATCCCGCCCGTCACCACACGCCGGACTCACTGTCACCAGCCCACAACCCATCGCCGACTTCGCCAGTGTCGCCAACTCTAAAACAGTATTGGCCGCCGGCTCCCAGTCCACTCCATTCAGTGGGATTGGCACAAAAACCGATGCCACCTGCAGCCCTCGCTGTGAACACAGCGCAGCAAGCGTCGCAACCTCGCTCTCCGTTGCCACAACCGGCTCCACCGATGCCAGCCCGGCCGCAACTACATCCGTCAGTACCTGTGGCCTGTATTCCGCCAGCGACTCGCCTTTGACCACGTACGGGTCGAACCAGGGGCCAAGGTGGGTACCGATGTTGGCCATTAAGGACTCTGTCTGACTTTCGCGTCCGGGGGGATCGGCCGCGACAGAAGAAACGAGAGAATCTCGCCCGCCCTTGCAGCCCAAGCCGCCTCATTATGACCGGCTCCCGGCACAATGCGACACTCCGCCACCGCGCCGCCCTGCCTTAGCGCAGCCGCAAGCCGCTCCACCTGAGTCACGTACACCTGACTTGCAGGCGGTTGACCCTCGGCGCTGCCCATATCCACCCAAATCCGCCGGCCCGCCGCCCACCGGGCATCGACCTCAGCCGCCTTCAAGTCGTGCTCGGAGTCCCACCACAAAGACGGCGAAACAATCGCCGCGCTACCAAACATCTCCGGATGATGTGAGATGATCGATAGCGTAATCAGCCCTCCCAGCGAGCTCCCCGCAATGCTGCGGCCCGATGCCTCCCGGCTCACCCGGTAATGGGCCTCAACAAACGGAAGCACCTCTTCAATCACCATCCGCTCATACGCCTGACTGGTCGGGTTCATCCGGCCAGCAAATGTGGGCGAGTATTCCTGCAGCCGCGCCCCCGAGTTTGATATACCCACGATCACCGCCGGCCCGACCTTGCCCCCCGCCACCAATGCAGTCATCGCCTCATCCAATCCCCACTCGACCCCAAAGGCGGAACGGGCCGAATCAAAACAGTTCTGCCCATCATGGAAATAAATCACCGGATAGGCCGCTGCCGCCTGATCCGAATAACCCTGCGGCAGCCAAACAAAAATCTCCCGCTCACATGCCAGCGCCGCTGAATGAATCATGTGTTGCCGCAAGTCCCCCGTCACACCTGTACCGGCCCTTGCCTTCCCAACCGACCACTTTTGGACGACCTGCTCAATCACAGGCCGCTTGCCGCCCTCCTGCGCTTCCCTCATCGCCCCAACCGCCCATGTGCGATTCTCCCGCTCGCTCCCGTCTTTGTTCGTCTCAACCCTGTCCCACCCGCCCAACGTGAACTTGAACTGCACCGCCCTGTCATCCGGCAAGCGCAGCGTCGTCCCCCAGCGCCCGTCTGCCTGCCGCTCCAGCGCCACCTTCCCCGGATTCCACTGCCCCAGCGAAACATAGTCACCGGCAACATACACAACCGCCGCCGCTGGCGTTTCCAACGGCACCGACACCCGTAAATCAACCTCTATCTCGCCCGCCGACGCGAACACCGCCCCAGCCGACAACACCGCATGCGCAGCAATTCCCGCCCGCCCTATCCAGTTCACTTGCCCACCCCCACCCGATACGGCTTCATATCCATCTTCGGATACCGCAGTCCCACACCTGCCAGCGTCTCCGCCGTCCAGTAAGCATTCCCCGGCCGCGGGAACCCCAGCAACGCCCGTTGCTCCACCGACGCCCGCTGGACAAACTTCCCAAGCTCCGGCTTCTCGCCCAACTTGCTGTAAAGGTAGAAACCGGCAAACGCATGCCGACTCGATCTGAAAATCAGGTGCAGGCTCACCCGCGCGCCGGTCTCTGCCGTAATCTGGCTGGCCCGGTGGAAGGTCGACATTGAAAACAGAAGCAGCGAACCCGCCGGCACCAGCACCTTCTTTTCCTGCTTGTAAATACCGGGATCCAACTGCCGCGTCCGAAACGCCGGCCAGACCGGCAGACCCTTTGTCTGCTCTCGCGAAACCACACACGTCGGCCCCATATCCGCCGTGACATCCGTCAGATAAAGAATCGCATTGATCTGCTCGTAGTCCGCATCCGCCCGCGGCACCACCAGCGTGTTGCCCTGATAATCCAGATGCATCCCCTGCTCAAAATCACCCACCCCCGCGTACTTCACCCACGTCGCCGCCTGCGTCAATACCACGTCGTTGTGCCCGAACGCGCCCGCCCCAAAAGTACCAAACGCCGGGTGCGTCGCCAGATCATTCAACGTCGGCGCCGCAAACGGAAACTCCATCTGCAACTGCTCAGGGTCTTCCAGCAAGCCCGAGTACCGCCGCGGCTTCGCCCGCAGTTCTGCGTCCGTTGGATAAGTCTTCCAGATCTCCTGCAGCGCGCGTCCCACCAGCGCTTTGGGAATGAACCGCGGTACCACTGCATATCCGTGCCGGCGCCATTGGCCCAGAACAGTCTCATCCAACGCCTCATGCTTGGCAGCGGTACTCATTTTTTGTAGACCAGCACATGGCACGGGCCTTGGCAGTCAACTTCCAACTCCAGTGCGGCCGAGGCTTCATCATATCGAAACGCAGCCGGCTGGCCGTTCACCATCACCCGCGTCGGTGCCATTTCCATCGCCACCAGCAACCGACCGCCCCACTTCAGCCGGATACCGTAGACGCCCGGCTGTTCATACCCTTGGCTGCTCACAGCCCCATTGGCGTTAAAATAGTCCACCAGCCCAATGGCCGCGACACCGTGATCCAGCCGCACAAACGTGAATATCTCCGCCGTCAGCGGCTCCAGCGCGAGCGTCACCACCTGACTGCGATCCAGAAGGAACAGTTCCTGATCATAAAAACTGTACGCCGCGAACCGCTCACCCTCCAACCCGCGAACGTCCATCGGCCCCACCGTATCGCTGATCTGGTGGCTCAACCCCAGCGTCTTGGGCTGATCATCCGGATGGCAGTTAAACACCCCCACAACACCCCCTGATGCATTGTGGTTAAACACCTTCAAAAGCACTTCTTCTGTCATCGGGTCGCAATACACGCAGTCGTCGGTCGGTAGCCCGATCCCCGCAGCACGCAGCACCGTGCCATCCGGCAACACGAGCTTCTGCAACAGCCCGAAATTGTGTTCTCCCACCTTGTCCGACACGTACACCGGACACCCCGCGATGGCACGGGCCGCCGCATGAAACGCCCCTAAACGGTGCCCCGACTGAAACATGTCCCAATCCGGATGAACAAAGTTCCCGAACCACAACGACACCATCGCATTGGTGTGTATGTGCAGCCCGTGTGTCTCTGGTCGGTTCGGCCAGAAATCCGTGCTCGTCCGCGTCAGCGTCGTCGCCTGCGCGCTATAAAGCATGTCATTGGCACACGACATGCAATTCAACACCGCCCCGCCAAAATGCACCGCCCCCGACCCTTCCAACGCCTGCCGGTAGTGCCGGGTCAACGCGACCCGTCCGCCCATACCACCCGCCACGGCTTCCAGCGCTGCCTGCGAATCCACCTTCACGCCATCCACACCCGCCCGCCGCATCGCCGAGTGATAATCATTGTAAAAACGGTACACCGAATCCGGATCGAGCCGCGCCACACTTTTGCCAAACAGCGTGTCAATCTCCGGCATGTGCGACACGATTCCCGGCGAGTTCCGCCGTTCAGTCTGCGTCACCTTGTACTGCGGAAACCGCGCCGGATCGACACCGGCCCAATACCCCAACACCGCGTGCCAGACAATAAAAGTCGAAACCCCGTACTTCCCCTTGGCTGCCTCGACCAGCGGTGCCAAGCCTTCAGGGAACTTCTCATTGGCCACCAGCCCTGTCAGGACCGCGCTTTCCCCGGCCAACTTCCCGGTCATCTGCCAGCCGTCATCCAGAATCAACAACCTCGGACATACGCCACCAGCCGCAAAAGACTCCAGCCCTGCTAGCACCTTTTCCGCCGTGACGTCCTTGTAAAATGCGTCCCACGTGCACCAGCCGAACTGGTCCACAAACTCCGGCACCGCCTTGCTCGTCCTCAGCCTCGCCGTCGGCATAAGCCGCGAACACGCCGCCGCCGACTTCTCCAGCAATGCGCCCAGATCCGCATCGAATGCAATGAACACCCCGGCAACTTCGCTAAATGTCGTCGCCGCGTCGGCCGTTTCCGCCACCACTTCCAACCCCGCCGCCGAACCCCGCACGCAACAGCGCACCGGTTCCATCACCAGCGGCACCACCAAGAAATGCCCCCCATCCTTGTGCCGTCCAAGCAGTACCTGCGTCTCTTCCGGCACCCCGCCCGCATCGGTGACCACCGCCGGCTTCATCCAGAAGGGTTCATACCGGTGACAGACCGCCATCCGGTCCACATCCACCAGATGCCCAAACGCCGCCGACTGCCGCTCCGACGCCTGCCCCCACCGAAAGCTGAGTACGACACCATTTTCAAACGGCGCAGCCCGGCACGTCCCCTCGCCCGGAACTCCGCTCAACCACTTCACATTGTCGACCTCAAGGTGGCCGTCCCGCATGACAATCTCTGGCATCACCGGGAAGCATAACCGCCCGGCCGTAACGGTGGGCAACCCCCCCCACGCGAAATCCACAACCCCCACGTGTTATCGGACCACCTCGCCGCCGTCTGCCGCCGCTTCACGCCTCACCATCACGACATCATCCCATCGGACGACCGCCATCGCCCCGCCCCACACCGTGCCCGACGCCGGCACCACCCCCGCCTCGGTCCCCGTCGCCTCACCCCACACAATCCTGCTGCCATCCTTCAGCACCAGCACCAACCCACTCGCCTGTCGCCCCATCCTGATGCACGCCAACACTGCCCCCTTCCCCTTCTCAAGCCGCGTCGGCCCACCCAGCAACGTGTCCGCCGTCACCCCTCCCTCCCACCCTTCATCAATGCGGCTGACAGTTCCAGCCAGCCAATCGCCCGCAACCGTCAACACCCCCGCCTCAGGCCGAACGTCCCGCCTCAGCACGCCGACCACCGGCCCGAAAGCCACACACGAAACTAGGTCAGCCTCCACACGCCTCTCGCGCAAATCCGCCCGCCAACCCTCCACCGACCCCCAAAGTCGCCCCCCGGCCAAAAACGACCCATCCACCAACACCAGCCCCGGACCCGGTAGCGACCCCACCTCCCCCACCCGGCTCATCCGCACGTTCCTCGCTTCCAGACCCATCCCGCCAGCGCCCTCCGCACCCTCTTCCTGATCAACCCGCCCGATCGCAAAAAATCCACCATGCGCCTCGTTCCAACCCGACACCCACTGACGCCACAAAACCTTCCGCTGCCCATCCGTCACCGCTTCCAATTCCACAACGTTTCCCTGGCGCGTCAGGCAAAGCGTTACCGGCAGCGAGACCTCCGTCGGTATCACCTGCGGCAACTGGCCCGACTGCCGCCGCACCATCACACTTACCTTTCCGTCTCGGCCGGCCACCGCCGCCACGTACCGCGCCTCGCGCCAAAGCCCCTCCCGCAGCATCATGCCGCACAACCCGCCATCAACCGGCCCAGCCGGTGCCTTCACCGCCAGCCCCGCCTCCAGCCGACCGTTCGACCCCATCGCATATCGCAGAAACCGCAACTGATCCTCCCCCAGCCGCACCTCGCCCCCGCCCGCAGCGATCAACACCGACTGCCCCTCCCCACCTCCCGACACGATCGGCGCCAGTCGCAACGGCGGACGGTCATCCCCAATCTGGCTATCCGTCCACGGCCCGGCCAGCAGATCACCCGCAGCCGAGTCCACCTGCACCGTCACCGGCGCCGACCGACCCATCCGCCCCAGTGAATCCGTCACCACTGCATACACCGTGTGCCGACCGCTCCCCAGTTGCGCACCAAGCAGCCGCCACGGCGCCTTGGTCAAAACCGCCACCACTTTCTCGCCTTCCACCAGTTCCACCCGCGCTGGCACAGCCCCACGTCCCTCCACGCCCGCCTGAATCACCGAACCCAAAGCCCCACCACCCTCAACCAACTGCCCCAGACCGGCCGTCAGCACTGCCAGCGGCGGCCCGTCACCTTCCGCCGGATCAATCCCCAAACACTCCGGCGGCACGATGTCCTGTTTCCAATCCCCCGGCCGCTGCCAGCGAAAGTGCGCCGCGCACGGCCCCCCACCCCCATTGCTCACCTCCACCACCAGCGGATACGCCTTCCCCGCGACAAGCTCGACTTCCGCCGACACGTTATGCCGCGTATCGATCAACTCCTTCCCATCCAATACCAGCCGACCGTCGTCATCCGCCTCGATCACCAGCTTGTACTTCCCCGTCGTCGGGGCCATGAGCCGTCCCGACCACCGCACCGAATAACGATCACTACTCATCCCCGCAACCGGGTAATGCTCCCACTCCCACCGCACATCGATCACACCCATCCCCTGCGTGCCCACGCACCTCTGAAAAGTAAGGTCATCAAAATACCGAACCGTCAGCCCGCCAAACCCGGGTGCCACCGCCGACGGCTTCTGCAACTCATGCCCCGCGCCCGCATCAGCCTTCTCAGCCGCCGCTGGCACCGTCACAGACCTGTCCAGTTCCCGCACCCGCGCCCACGGCACCAACACCGATTCTCCCGCCCGCACCCCATCTTTCCCCAGCGTCAGCGGACCAACCTCAGCCCGCCCTTCTAGCGTCACCACCCGCCCAACACCCTCCGCCCACGCACCGGCCCCTGCCCACAAAGCGGCCACTACAGAAATCCATACAACCGAGCTCTTCATCCCCGCCATTCTTACACAGTTTCGGCCTTGGCTGTCACCCGCATATCCAGCCAAACCGCAATCGCCAGCACGACCCCACGCACAATAAACTTAAACTCCGGCGACACCGCCAGCAGGTTCATCCCATTCAACAGGCTCGCCATGATCAGCGACCCGAACAGCACCCCCAGCACCGTCCCCCGGCCGCCCTTCAAACTCGTCCCACCAATCACACACGCCGCAATCGCGTCCAGTTCCAGCAACTGCCCAATCGTGGTGGTCGACGCCCCGGCGTAAGCCGTCTGCATGAACCCGCCCAGCGCGGTCAGCATCCCCATGATCGCAAACGCCCCAATCACCACCCGCACCACCGGCACCCCCGAAACCACCGCCGCCTCTTCATTACCCCCAATCGCATAAAGATACCGCCCAAACCGCGTCCGCTGGCTCAGCACCCAAACTCCCAGACCCACACCCGCCAGAATCACCGCCGAAAGAGGGACACCCCGAAACTGGTTGCATATCAAAACGAACAACAAGATCACTTGCGCCGTAATAATCAGGCGCCCCACAGCCACGTCCAACGGCTCTACCGGCAGCCCAAACTCCCGACGCCTTGCCCGCGCGCCAAACGCCGCATAACCAGCAACCGCCACTATCACCCCCGCCGCCACCAGACCCGCCACCGGCGGCACAAACCACGTCGTCAGCAACGACACCAGATTCGCATTCCCCCCCACCTGAATCGGCACCGTCGCATTCTGAATCACCTTCCAGTGCAGCCCCTTAAACACCAGCAATCCCGCCAGCGTGATGATAAACGCCGGTATCCGCTGCCGGATGATCAACGCCCCCATCCCCATCCAGACCGCCACCGCCAGCGCCACCGTCACCAGCATCGCCAAAGGCGCAGGCCAGTCGTGATTGAACATCAACACCGCCACAAGCCCGCCAAACAACCCCACACCGCTCCCCACCGACAAATCAATCTGCCCCGGCAGAATAATTAACAGCATCCCCAGCGACAACACCGCCGTGATCGACAACTCCACCGCCAGGTTCGACAAGTTCCGCGCCCCAAGAAAAGCCGGGTTCTGTACAGCGAAGACCGCCCAGATCGCCCACAGCGCCAGCGCCATCGTCAGCTCACGCGTCAGAAACCGCCCGCGCGGTGCCCCGTCCAACTCTTTCGTCCCCAAATGTAACTCTGCCGCACTGGTAGTCATAAAAATTCTCTTGTGCCTAATGCCCCATCGCCGCCGCCATCAGCCGCTCCGGCGTGGCCTCCGCCTTGTCAAACTCGCCACCCATCTCACCTTCATGCAGCATCACAATCCGGTCACTCATCCCCATCAGTTCCGGTAACTCGCTGCTGACCAGCACCACCGCCAACCCTTTCGCCGTCAGCTCATTAATCTGGTTGTAAATCTCGACCTTCGCCCCCACGTCAATCCCCCGTGTCGGCTCATCCATCAAAATCACCTTCGGCTCCGTCAGCAGCACCTTCCCAAGCACCACCTTCTGCTGATTCCCACCCGACAGCTTCCCCACCGCCACCTCCATCGTCGCGGCTTTGATCCGAAGCCCCTCCACCTGCGGCCGGTTCCGCGAAAACTCCCGCGCCGAATCAATCAGCCCCATCCGCTCCGTCTTCCCCAACGACGACAGCGACAAATTAAACGCCACCGACTGCCCCAAGATCAGCCCATACCTCTTCCGATCCTCGCTCACCAGCGCCAGCCCCGCCCCAATCGCCCGCTCCGGCGTCGACTCGTCAAGCACTTCCCCATCCAGCACCACCCGCCCACCAGTCCGCCTCCCCCACGCCCCCATCAGGTGCATCAACACCTCCGACCGCCCCGCCCCCATCAGTCCCCCAATCCCCAGCACCTCACCCGCCCGCACCTCAAACGAAATCCCCCGCAAACCCGCGTGCCCACCCGGACCCTCCACATTCAACCCCTCAACCGCCAGCATCACCTTCCCAGCCGGCTCCGCCCGCCGCGGGAACAGCTCCCCAATCTCCCGACCCACCATATGACGAATCACCGTGGCCTTGTCCACATCTTTCGCCGCAAACGTCCCCACCGTCATCCCATCCCGCAACACCGTGATCCGGTCCGATATCGCAAACACCTCATCCAGCTTGTGCGAGATGTAAATGCAGCTGACCCCCCGCCGCCGCAGTTCCCGCAAAATCGCCAGTAGCGTTTCCACCTCCGTCTCGCTCAGCGCCGCAGTCGGCTCGTCCAGAATCAACACCCGGCTGCGCTTCGCCAGCGCCTTGGCAATCTCCACCAGCTGCTGCTGCCCCACGCCCAGGCTGTTCGTCTTCACGGTCGGGTCAATCGCAAGCCCGCACTCCGCCAGTAGTTCCCGCGCCTGCGTATAGACCGCCACCCGATCCACCAGCCCCCACCGCGTCGTCGGCTCACGCCCGAGAAACACATTCTCCGCCACCGACATCTCCGGAATCAGCGCCAGTTCCTGATAAATCACCGCAATCCCCGCACCCTCCGCGTCGCCCACGTTCCGCAATGCCAGCGTTCGCCCCGATGCCAGCAACTCCCCTTCATAACTCCCCGCCGGATGAATCCCCGACAGCAACTTAATCAGCGTGCTCTTCCCCGCCCCGTTCTCCCCGCAAATCGCGTGAATCTCACCCTCCCGCAAACTGAAATCGACTCCCTTTAAAGCCACCACCCCCGGAAACCGCTTGACAATGCCGCGCGCCTCCAGCGCTGGCACAGCGCTGTCAACCGAGGATGTCGAAACATTTTTCAGCATGATGCTTTGTCCGGTCCCAACCGTCCCCTACTTCGGTGGCCGCTGCGCTTCCGGTACCCCGCGATAAACCTCGTCATACTTCTGAAACCCGTCCTTGATCACCGTCTGCACCAGGTTCCCCTTCTCCGCCACATACACCTGATTCAAAATCGACGGCACATCAATCTTTCCGTTGTTCACCACCTGCTTCGCCACAATCACCTTTCCCTCCGCCATCCGCACCGCAGCCTCCGCCGCCGTCGCCGCCAGCACCTTCAGCGGCTTGTAAATACTCATCGACTGCGTCCCCGCCACGATCTTCTGACACGCCGCCAGTTCCGCATCCTGACCCGTCACAATCACCTTCCCCGCCAGCCCCTCTTCCGTCAGCGCTTGAATCGAACCGCCAGCCACCCCATCCGCCGCCGCCACCACCGCATCAAAGTTGTGCCCCACATTCGTGATGGCCGCATTCACAATCTTCTTGGCGTTCTCCGGCTTCCAATCCTCCGCCCAGTCCTCGTGCACCATCTTGATATCCCCGCGCTCCACGGCCGGCCCAAACACATTGTCCTGCCCCTGCTTAAACAGGTGCGCGTTGTTATCCGTCGGCGCCCCGAACACCCGCACCAGCCGCCCCTTCCCCTTGGTCGGCAGGTGGTCCAGCACATACTGCGCCTGCAACTCTCCGACCCGTACGTTGTCGAACGACAGATACAAATCAAGGTCGCAATCTCTTATCAGCCGGTCATACGCAATCACCGGAATCCCCGCCTTATGCGCCAGCTCCACCGCCTTCGCCATCGCCAGCCCGTCATGCGGCACAATCACAATCACCCGGCACCCCGCCGTGATCAGCGATTCCACATCCTTGATCTGCTGCGTGTCATCCCCGTTGGCGGCCTGCACGTCCACATCCGCCCCAAGCTCCTCACACCGCTTCTTGAACAAATCCCGATCCGCCTGCCAACGCTCTTCCTTCAACGTATCCAAAGACAACCCCACCAACACCCGGCCGTTGCCCCCACTTACCCCGCCCCCCCCGCTCCCCTTCGCCGCCCCCTCTCCGCCACCCCCCCGCGCCAGCACCAGCCCAATCAACACACTGAGGACCACCGACACAATCATCAACAGGTTGCGAATGCTCATTGCGATGTCTTTGCTCCGTGCCCGGAAAAAAAGCGGTGACGATTCCCCGACGGGCAATCGTCACCGCAGACTAACACCACATCGGCTGTATGCCACAAGTCAACCGCCAGCCAAGTGCGGCACACCCAAATTTCAACCCACTACGGCGCACCGTTCTTGATCTGCTTCACCGTCAGCTTCACATCCCAGTTGTACTTACGCGGGAAGTTCAACTGATCCGTGTCATAGAGATTGGAACCCGGTCCCGGCAACCGCGAGCCTTTGACCGACTCCACATGCCCGTCCAGAAAGCAGAAATTACACGTCTTGTCTTTCTCCGGCGATTTCGGGTTGCCATGCCGCAGCGTGAAGCTCGTGTAATACTGCCGATGCAACCACAGCCCGTCATACACCAGAGCCACCATCGTGGAGTCCTTAACCGTCGACATGTTCGTCGACCGCGGCTTCGGCAACGACGCCTGTGACACCGGATCAGGATAAAACACAAACGGGAACCACTCACTGTCCGGCCGTGCGGGCTTGGCCCCGCTCCACCAGACACCCGTCGCATCCCAAGCCGCGTTCAAAGCATAGTGCGTGGCATGCAGGCTCTTACTGTCCAGCCCCGCAACCAACATGTAACCGGGGTCCTGCAGGCGACTCGTCGGTGTTCCATAGAAAAACGGATTACGCGCCTCCTGCGCCGGCGCGCTCGGACAGATATACGGGTTGCCCGCAACCGAAGGCTTGCTCTTCAAATAATTCTTATCACTCAACAAGTCCACCCAGAACCGTCCGTTCCCCATCCCGCCATACTCCACCGGCGGCAGAAACCCTTTGCTGTCGTTCATGTACATCCTGAACGCCAGACCAATCTGACGCAGATTTGATTGGCACTGCAGCTTCTGCGCCTGTGACCGCGCCTGCGCCAACGACGGCAGCAAAATCGAAATCAACAGCGCGATGATCCCGATCACCACCAGCAGTTCCACCAACGTAAAACCCAACCGCCGCCCCAAACTGTTCTTGGCACCCACCATGAATCCTCCGCTTCCGGTTAAAGCTCCACCCGAGCGAAATCGCTCAACGGCCGCCACTGCCTAACTGGCCACAAGCGACCCATACACACCCTGTAATAACGACTTTACCCCCTCCAGCAACGTTTTCCCAATCAAAATCCACGTCCCAAAGCCAATTTATTTGCCCCACGTCCCCCGAAACCGCAACTATCTGAAAACCTACTCCTGCCCCGGCCCCGGCAATCCGGCCCCCATCGCCTCGTAGGGCACCCTCACCGGCTCGCAGTTCTGGCCCCCATTTCCCAACTTCTTCATCAACATCTGCACCGCACGCCGGCCCATCTCCCGCGTCGGCACCGCGATATTCGGAATCTCCACCCCGGCCAGACTCCTTCGCTGCGGGCAAAACTCCACCAGCACCACATCCCCCGGCACCGACAAACCCAGACCCGCCGCAGCCACCATCGCCGACGCCGTCTGATGCTCCGAGTACGAAATAATCGCCGTCGGCCTCTGGCCCCCCGTCAACAGCTCACGGCAAACCCCCACGGAATCCGGCTGCCGAACCAGCCGGTCCGCATAAACCACCCGCGCCACAAGCCCCGCTGCCTCCATCGTCGCCCGGTACCCCGCCGTCCGCTCCGCAACACTGTAATGCAGCATCGGCCAGACATCCTCAAACTTCTCGCTCGCATAAAGCGATAGCGGCTCCGCCATGTGTAAAAACGCGATCCGCCTGTGCCCACGCTCCAGCAAGGCCCGCGTCGCCATCTCCGCCCCGCCGCGGTCATCCGGATATACGCAGTCCACATCCAGCTTCGCGTTTAAAAACACCGCCGGCGTGTGGTGGGCATGGATCAGTTCCAGCAAAGGCCCCGGAATCACGTGCGTGTAATTAACGATCATCCCGTCCGCCATGTACTCCCGCAGCACCTTCGGCACGATGTCCGCCGTCGACAACTGCTCATCGCTCAGCCGCGATACCGCCAGGTGCATGTTGTGGGCCGCAAGCTCATCATCCAGCCCGTCCACCAGCCCAGCCGGAATATGGCTCAAAACCTCCGCGTGCGCCCGGCTCAGCACCAACGCCGCACACCCGATCCGCCCCTGCCGCATCGACCGCGCCGAAGAGTTCGGCCGGTACCCCAACTCCTTCGCCGCCTCCTGCACACGTCGCCGCGTCTCCGCGCTGTACCGCGCGGCCCCACGCCCCAGCACATTCCCCACCGTCGGAATCGACAGCCCGGTATGCTTCGCAATTTCCTTGATCGTCACCGACAAACGTTGCTCCTCCGTATTAGCCCAGCATATCACACCCCCGCCGCCCCACCCCCATAACCCGCCCCGCAGTCATGACACCCCATCTCCCCGTCCAACCTCTGCCCGATCTCGCCCGCCGCCACGCCCTGGGCGAAGCCACCGCCGACCAGATCACCCAACTCTGCCGCGACCTCCTGAATCACGGCCACTACTCACCCTCCGTCGCTGAAATCGCTCTCGACCCATCCCCCTACCCCACACTCGCCCACGTGGGCCCGCTGTTCAATGAAGCAATCACCGAACTCGGCCATCCGGTTCCGACGATTGAAGCCGCCCTCCAGTGGGCCATCGAACAGTCAGTGATCCAGATCGCCGCCCCTGACCCGACGCCCCCCACAACCGCCCCCCCCAACACAGCCGAACCGCTGAACAAACTCTTCCTCTACCTCTTACGCTATCCCCGCAATACCGCTGAAGACCTCGGCACCGAGCTCCGCCTCGCCGAGCTTGCGGCCGTCGCCTTCGACCTGCAGCACACCCACGGCCCCGGCCGTGCAAAGTTACTGGCCGAAGCGCGAGCCCTCGCCTCGCAGTGGTTGCGCACAAGGTAAGACCAAGCCGCTACTCGTTGCTCTCGCCACCGCCCACACTCTTGCCCGGCGCACCCCCACCCGACACCCACACCGCCGGCGCTGCCGCATCCGCAAAGAATCCGTCCGACACCACCGTCGTCCCCTGCGCCGGCACCATCGCCACCTTCGCCCCCGAAGCCGTCAACCGAGCCGCAAACCCCTCGGCCCGGTCCACCTCTCCATGCACCACATAAAAAGTACTCCCCGGCCCCAGCGTCGGCCCCAGAAACCTCACAAGCTCATCCCCATCCCCATGCGCGCTCAATCCGTGCAGCGTCGTCACCCGGCACTTCACCTCATAAAACCGGTCAAAAACCCTCAGCTTCTGACCCGGCTGAACCCCGTACTGCCCAATATCCTGCAGCCGCCTCCCCAATGTTCCCGGCGGCGTAAATCCACAAAACACCACCTCATCCAGCGGGCTTTCCAGACTGTGCGCCAGGTGATGCAGGATGCGCCCGAACTCACATGTCGGGCTGCTCGCAATAATCACCGCCGCACCCCGCGTGTTATTAATCGCCTTGCTCTCCTCCACCGACCGCGCGAACCCCACCTTTGACTGCCCAAACAAATCACCCCGACCTATCGCCGCCAGCGTCTCCTCGTCATACCCCTCACGGTGTCGGCTGAAAGCCTCGCTCGCCTCGACCCCCATCGGGCTGTCCACAAAAACGGGGACATCCGGAATCTGGCCCGCCTGTTTGAACCGCTGGATGTACCACAAAATCGTCTGCGTTCGCCCGATCGCAAAACTCGGCACCAGCACCTTCCCACCCCGCGCCATCGCCGCCTTGATCACCTCCAAAAACTGCGGCCCCACCTGCTCAATGTCCGCATGCTTCACAGTCCCATACGTGCTTTCCGTGATCACATGATCAAAACCCCCGCCCTGCAGCACCGCCGGGTCACGAATAATTGGCGTGTTGTACCGACCCACATCCCCCGTAAACAGCAGTTGCTTCCGCGCCCCGCCCTGATCCTTCCAAGCCGCCATCACAAACGCCGACCCCAAAATGTGACCCGCATCCCCGAACTCAAACTCCAGCCCCTTAATGCTGAACCGCTCCCCATACTCAATCGGCCTCAGCAGCTTCAGCACCGCCTGCACATCCGGCGTCGTAAACAGCGGCCGAATCGGCTCCTTCTCAATCCCCGGCCCGCGCGTCCGCCGGTTCATGTAGTCCGCGTCCTCCTCCTGAATGTGTGCCGCATCCAGCATTACAATCCGCGCCACTTCAGCCGTCGCACTGGTGCAGTAAATCGGTCCGCGAAACCCCATCCGATACAGCAGCGGCAACCGCCCGCAATGGTCCAGATGCCCATGCGACAGCACCACCGCATCCAGCCCCTTCACCTCCACCGGCAGGTTCGCATTCGCTATCCGGGCCTGATCCCTCTGCCCCTGAAACTGCCCGCAATCCAGCAACACCCGCGCCCCACCCGCCTCCAGTTGGTGACAAGTCCCCGTAACCGTCCGAGTCGCGCCAAAGAAAGTGAGTCGCATGCCCTTATTGTAAGCCGCTGGCCCACCCCACGCCCTGCCCGCTATGATGTGCTGCCTCGCAGGCGTAGCTCAGTTGGATAGAGCAGCGGATTTCTAATCCGCCGGTCGCTGGTTCGAATCCAGCCGCTTGCACTCCCGTGCCCATCAGTCCTTGCCCCCGCCCTCGGCCTCGCCACCACCCGGCAACTAGCCGCCCTTCTGCTTCTCCAACGTCTGCGACAACCGCACCCGGCAGTCCTCCAACTGCATCACCACCCGCCGCACCCGCCGCGGAATGTCCACATCATTCAACAGCTGCAGCTTCATCGCCACATTCGGCAAAAACCAGTGCCCAAGCATGTCCGCCATGTCCGCCGTCGAATCCGCGCCGGCCAATAACTGCCGCACCTTGTGCAACCCGGGAAACTTCGCCAGCGGTTCAGTCCCAAACAAATTGAGCAGCCGCTGCCGGTCCGTCGTCAAATCAATTTCAAGCACTGGCTCTTCCACCATCGGCATCATCCGCGCCAGCCGGAACCCGCGCTCGTGGACCCTTTCATCCCCCAACATCGCCCGCCCCACACCCTGAACCAACAGGTTGTACCTGCCGTCCTCGCTCTTCTCCTGCCGCTCGATCCGGCACACACAAACCACGCGCTCTAGCTCTGCAACGCCCGGGTCCTGCCCCGGTTCGAGCTTGGGTACCGCCATCGCAAGGTGCCCGCCCGTCTCAATCGCATGTTGCGTCATCGCACGGTACCGCTGCTCAAATATGTGCAGCGGCACCACGCCGCGTGGCAGCACAACAACCCCCGCTAGCGGAAATATCCCGACTTCCATCACTCAATCCTAGGCGACGGAAAATCGGGGAAGTTACAAAAGTCCCAACTCAGCCCGCAGTTCGCGCTCGGCGCGAAGCCAATTATCCGACTCGCTCCCGCCCGTGCCCGACAAGTGAATGAAATATGCCCGTGTTGCAACCGCGTCGACAGCAACTCTGAGACCGTGTTCCATACCCGGCTCACGTGCAGCCTGCCCCGGCGGGTTCGGCGGAATTTCACGCTGAATCGTGTAATGCGGTGTGGCCTCTGCGGGCGTCACCTCCGCCGGAAGTGATGAAACTGCCGTGCCACCACTCTTGGTCGTCGCTACTTTTTTCGCCATACGTCACATCCTTAACGAGAGAAAATCCCCGCAACACAACCATTCACCAGCAGTATAACGCTTTCCTGCCAACCACAAGTTTCAGACGGTCCCGCCCAGTAAAAAACCGGCTGCCGTTTCAAAGATCCATCCTATCGACGCAGGGCAGCCAAAACTTCCTTCTCGTGCCCGTCCGGCTGAACTTTCTCAAAAACACTCGAAATAGTCCCGGTGCCGTCAATCACAAACGTTGTCCGGGCCGCCCCCATGTACTTCTTCCCGTACATACTCTTCTCCACCCACACCCCGTATTTCTCGCACGCCGCATGGTCCGCATCGGCAAGCAGCGGAAACTTCAACGAAAACTTCCCGGCAAACTTCGTCACATCCTTCAACGGGTCCGGCGACACACCCAACACTACCGCACCCCGCTTCGTAAACTCCGCCGTCGTGTCACTGAATCCACAAGCCTCGCGCGTGCACCCCGGCGTATCCGCCCTCGGATAGAAAAACAGCACCACAGTCTTACCCGCGTACTGCTCCAATCGAATCGTCGTGCCCTCACTGCTCTGCAGCGAAAACGCCGGCGCCTTCGTCCCCACCGCCGGCACACCACCCTTCGCCATCACCGACGTCACGGCCTTCCTGGCAACCTTCTTGATCGCTTTCTTTGCGACCTTTGGAACAGCTTTTGTCGCGTCCCTCTTGGTCACTTTTTTCGCTAACTTCTTCGCTGCTTTTTTCGCCTTCTTTGCCATCTCAAACTCCCTTTACTTTCACCACTCCCAACCAACCCTTACTTACCAGCCAGCTTCTGCCTCACCAACCCCGAAGCCACGCCTGCATCCACTTCAGACCCGTGCTTCTTCATGAACATCCCGGTCGCCTTGCCCGCGTCCTTCTCCGTGAACGCATTCTCCAACAAAAACGCCTCCACCAGCCTCCCCGTTTCCTCCGCCGACGCCTTTTTCGGCAGGTATTCATCCACGATCAAAATCTCGGCCTGCAACGCCGTCACCTCCGCCGCCTTCCCCAGCTTCTGATACTCCTCCATACTCTTCCGCAGCTTTTTGGCATAGCTCTCGACCACCTGCTGCTCCGTCGGCTTGGCAGGATTCATATCAATGACCTTCACATCGCTCAGCAGCATCCGGATCACCTGCAGCCGATCCTTCTGCCCCGCCTTCATTGCCACTTTCATGTCGTCCGTCAGCCGTTGAAGAATGCTCATGCCACCACTGTAGCCGCTTCAAGCCCACTTTCCCCAAACACTTTCCCTTGTATCCCGCCGACCACTTGCTACACTATCCATAGACGCAGAAGGGTTTCTCCTCTGCTTCTGTAAGAAATACCACTGCCGATTCCGACCTCGTGGGCCACCTTTGGGGGATGCCTGCCGGCCAGTGGGGAAAGCCACATCTGATGCATATCGATTCGCCGCAGTCTGCGGCCAATTCGTCCACAACAGCGCTCGTCAACTCCCCGGTGGCCACCACCACAACGGGCAGCCCCAGCGGCGCTGTCGCCGGCGGTCCACAACAAGCCGAAATCGAAGGCCTGCTGCACACCGTCTCCGACCGCTCCGACGCGACCCTCCGCGACCCCACCCAGCCCCTCCGTCCGGCCAAGGGCTCCAACACGCTCATCATCCCCCGCCAGATCATCGAACGCTTCCGTATCCGTCAGGGCGCGCTCGTCTCCGGCGTCGTCCGCGGCCGAACCATCGAAGTCCGCCAGATCGAAGGCAAACCCGTCAACGGCAACGGCCCGCAGGCCTCCGAAACCAACACACTCTACGAATCCGCCGCCATCGACCCCCAGCCCCGGATGAAGCTCGAGCACGACCCCGCCGAACTCACCACCCGTACCATCGACCTTCTCACCCCCGTCGGCTTCGGCCAGCGCGGCCTCCTCACCGCGCCGCCGCGCGTTGGCAAGACGATGCTGTTGCAAAACATCGCCCGCGGCGTGCACGCCAACTACCCCAACGTTGAACTCATCCTCCTCCTCATCGACGAGCGCCCCGAAGAAGTCACCGACATGAAGCGCAACGTGCCGGGCACCGTCTTCGCCAGCAGCAACGACAACGACATCGCCAAACACCTCGACCTCGCACAGCTCGTCATCGAACGCTGCAAACGCCGCGTCGAACTCGGCCACGATGTCGTCGTCCTCCTCGACTCCCTCACCCGCCTCGGCCGCGCCTTCAACTCCGGCAGCCGCGGCAGCGGCCGAACCATGTCCGGCGGCCTCGACTCAAAGGCCCTGGAAGTCCCCAAACGCCTCTTCGGCGCGGCCCGAAAAATCGAAAACGGCGGCTCCCTCACCGTCCTCGCCACCTGCCTCATCGAAACCGGCAGCCGCATGGACGACATCATCTTTGAAGAGTTCAAAGGCACCGGCAACATGGAGCTCACCCTCGACCGCAAGCTCGCCGAACAACGCCTCTACCCCGCCATCAACATCGCCGAAAGTGGCACCCGCAAGGAAGAACTCCTATGGGACCCAAAGCACTTCAAGGCCGCACAAAACGTCCGCCGCCACCTCGTCGGCATGCAGCCGACAGCTGCCCTCCGCACACTGCAGGAAGTCATGAAACGCTACAAAACCAACGACGAACTCCTCGCAAGCATCCGCTCCGAATAGCCTTCGTAAGACCGAGTTTTTCGTACCCAGTACATCGGTGGAAGCGTCTCGCGCCGCTCAACCTTCCGCAGCATCCCTACGCCAACCCCATCTTCTCAAGATTCCTAAAGCTCACCGCCGCCGCCTCCAGCGGATCCTGTCCGTAACAATCATCCTGCTCCACTGCGAACTTACTGACCCCAGCCTTCAGTGCCGCGCCGATCACCGTCTTGTAATCAATAATCCCCTCCCCCACGTTCGCGAACCGCCGGTCCGGGCCCACTTCCATGTCCTTCACGTGCAACGCCACCACGCGCCCGGCCAACTTCTCCAGATACTTGACGGGGTCATAACCCCCATGCGCCACCCAGAACATGTCAAGCTCCGCCTTCACCATAGCCGCCGACGTATTTCCCCAAATCGTTGACATCCCATCAACGCCCTTGCTGATCGGCTTAAACTCAAACGAGTGGTTGTGATACGCCAGCATCGCCCCCGACTTACCCAAAATCTCCGCAGCCTTCTCCATCTGCCTGGCAAACGCCGCGTACTCCGCTACGCCCTTCCCATCCAGCGCAATCCAAGGAACGATGATCAAGTTGTTCCCCAGCATCTCCACCTGATCCGCGACCACCTTCGCAGGGTCGGCAAGAATGGGATCCACCATGACATGCGCGCCGCTCACAGTCAGCCCCGCATCAGCCAAAGCCTTCTTCGCCTCAGCCGCAGTCTTCAGGTCGCCAAACGCGCCACCAACCTCCACCGCCGAGTACCCGATCTTCGCCAGCTTCTGAACCGTACCGGCAAAGTCCTTCGCCAGATGATCACGAACCGTATACAGCTGAATTGACCACTTAATCTTCGACATGATTCTCCCTTAAACGCCTTCCGCCCCCCCTCCTCTCACAATCCGCGCCTTCCCACCGTACCTAGTCCACTTTCGAACCCATCAACATCACCGTATAGAACACGGCAGCCAATCCCCCACCCAGCATCGGCCCAACCCAGTAAACATAACTTTGCTTCAGCAGTTCCATCCCGTGGGCCGCGGCATCGCCCGTAATCAACGCGGCCACCGTCGGGCCAAACATCCGCGACGGGTTCACAGCGCAACCGGTGAACGGCCCGAATGCCAGAATGTTCGCCACCAGCGTCAACCCGATGATCATCCCACCCAGCTTCGGCGCCTTCGGGTCCACAGCCGAGCCCCAAACCGCGATCACCAGGAAAAATGTCCCGATCGCCTCAATCAAAATGGCCTGCACGGTCGTCGGCGTCGGCGTAGCCGTTATGTAATGTGGCGTACCTTCAAAAATCGCCCCCGCACCCAGAAGCTGCCACACCAGCAACCCGGCAACAACTGCCCCCGCAACCTGCGAAAAAACGTAAGCAACAAACTGCGGAACACTCAGCCGCCCGGTCAGCAAAAAACCAAAGCTCACCGCAGGATTAAAGTGCCCGCCCGAATACGCACCAAGCGCCGTGATCATCGTGCCTAACACAAGCCCGTGAGCCAGTGCAATCCCCAGCAGCCCGCCGGGAACCGTACCAAGGTGGTGAATCGCGAGCATGCCAAAAAACGAAAGCGCAAAAGCCCCGATGAACTCCGCTCGAACGGCAACAGACAGTGGTGCGGCCATGGTCAGTTCTCCTGTAAAAAGTTGCTCGCGCCAGTTTGTACCCCACCACCACCCTCCCGGAAAGCCGAACGATTTATTTTACCTCTCCGAAACATCCGTCTGCCATCGTCGTCTTTCTAGTGAAATCGTATGGTTTGAGTTGTGGGTGTGGTCCGGAGGCGGACAAATCATCAGGAAGATCACGAAGCTGGCACCTAGGCAGCAACGATTCGCGCAGTTCGTTATCTTCCTTCCCCGGGCGGCGCCAGAAGCCGAGAGACTGGCGCCGCCCAACTTTTTTAATGAATGCACTGTGGAAGGCTGGCCTACTCGCCAACCGCCGCTGCTGGCGCGCGTATCCCCGCCTATTCCCGCCCCACCCGATACTCCTCGTCCATCACCTGCTCCAGCCGAATCACCATCCCACCGTCGCACACCAGCAACCCCTCCGCCGCGACCCACTGCGCTAACCCCTCCGCCACGCGGATCACCATCCCCCGCCCCCCGAAGATTTCCCCCTGATACGTCAGGTACATCCGTCGATGATTCCGAAGCTTCGTCGCGCTCGCCGCATCCTCCGGCGGCCAGCTCCCCAGCCGAAAGCACGCCAGATCACTCCCCGGCTCCGTCTCAAACAACAAGTCGAAGTGTGGTTCATCAATCCCACTGTGATGCAAGACGGCGTATTTCAATGCTTGTTCCGGCACACCGGCAATCTTATTCCGTCCAGTTTGAAAATGTGACCGAAAGTTTCCACAATCCGGCCCAGTGCCCCCCACCCCTCCCCCCAAATCCCTCGACGAACTCCGCCATGACATCGACCAGCTGGACAAGCAGATCGTCGAGCTTCTCAGCCAGCGCGCCACCGTCGTCGTCGAAGTCGGCAAGGTCAAACAGCGCGACGGCTCACCCATCTACGCCCCGGACCGCGAAAAGGCCGTCCTCGACCGCATCCGCAAACTAAACCCCGGCCCCCTCCCCAACCGCTGCCTGGAGGCCGTCTACCGCGAACTCATGAGCGGCTCCTTCGCCTTGGAACGCCCACTCCGCATCGGCTTTCTCGGACCCGAAGGTTCCTTCTCCCACGCGGCCACCGTCGCCAAGTTCGGCTCCTCCGTCGAGTACGTCGCCCTCGCCGACATCCCCGCAGTTTTTGAAGAAGTCGCACGCGGCCACATCGACTACGGCCTGGTCCCCGTCGAAAACTCCCTTCACGGCGGTGTCATCGACACCCTCGACGCCTTCCTCGGCTCACCCGCCCGCATCTGCGCCGAAGTTCTGGTCAACGTTCACCACAATCTCCTCGTCACCTCCGGCTGGGATGAAGTCAAAACCATCTACTCCAAGCCCGAGGTCTTCGCCCAGTGCCGTCAGTGGCTGAGCAGCGTCGCCAAAGGCAAAGACATCCAGCCCGCCCCCAGCACCAGCGCGGCTGCCGAACTCGCTGCCAAAACCTCCGGCGGCACCGCCGCAGCCATCGGCTCCCGCCTGGCCGGCGAGCTTTACGGCCTCCACGTCCTGTTCGAAAATATCGAAGACGACCCCAACAACATGACCCGCTTCTTCGTGATCTCCCGCGATGCAGCCCGCAAAACCGGCGACGACAAGACCGCCATCATGTTCACCACCGCCCACAAGCCCGGCGCCCTCGCCGAAGTCCTCGACGTCTTCCGCGATACCGGCATCAACCTGACCGACATCGAAAAGCGCCCCAGCAAAAAGGTGAACTGGGAGTACTACTTCTTCATCGACGCACAAGGCCACGTCGACGATGCCAACCTCGCCAAAGCCCTGACCCTCGCAAAAACCCACTGTCTGCAACTCACAGTTCTGGGCAGCTACCCACGCGCTACCGAAGTTCTGTAACATGTACCCGTCTCGAGGATCGAGCAACACGCACCGGCATGGAGGCCACCGCAATGAACACCACCACATCACCGTTCTCTCTCAAAACCGCTGCAATGCATTTCGCAACCGCCGCCGTCGCTGCCAGCCTTCTCACCGGCTGTGAAAGTGACGGCCCCATCCCGCCGCCGCCCGCAGCGCATCTCACGCCCCAAAAAATCGTGGTGACCGATCCCGGCCGACCCACCCCACCACCGGCCCCGACACAAACTCTACCGCCCGCCCGTGCCCCCGTGCCGGCCGCTGCAACACCCGACCCCGCTCAAATCAGCATCGTAGATGTCCGCGTCGCCGCTGCCCCGCCTCAGCCCACTGTCATCACCCTGCCGCCGGTCGCACAACAGCCCCCGACCCCCATCGTCGCGGCGCCGACCATCACCTTCCCGCAACAGCCGCCAGCTCCTCAGGGCAAGGTCTCGACTTCCCCCATGGGCATCACCCTGCCGCCCGCTGCACTTTCCGCCCAACCGCTCCCCGTCCAGTCGCCCGCCATCACTGCCGCCGTGATCGCCCCGCCCGCCATGACCCCCGCTGCCGCGATGCCCGCTGGCACGCTTGACCCTGCCGCCATCTTCGACCAGCAACTCGCCCGCGTGGTCTCCGGTCAGGCCGCCCCGGTTGCTGCCGACCTCACCGCACTCCCCAAGGAAGATCAGGAACTCATCAGCGCGACCATTGACGCCGTAAACAATTTCCGCTCGCGCCTTAAGACTTCCCCCACGGGCCCGGCCGAAACCAAAGCCCAGCCGCTGGTCGAACTCGGCAAGCGCGCTCAAGGCGTCAGCGGCTTTTCCGTACCGACCATCCGCATGACCAGCCGCATCCTCAGCTTCGGGTCTTACGACCCCATGCCCGAGCAGATCTCACCCAACCGGCTCACACCCACCGCCCTCTATGCCGAAGTCGCCGGCTTCTCCAGCCGCCAGATCAACGACGGCATCTGGGAAACGCGGCTGGTCATGTCACTCACCCTGTATGGGTCCGATAACAACATCGTCTGGCAGCACGAACCCGAGCAGTTCCCGGACCGCTGCCGCAACCGCCGCACCGACTTCTTTGTGGTCAGCAAGGTCAACCTCCCTGCCCTTCCTGCCGGTAACTACACGTTAAAAGCCACTCTGTCAGACACGCTGGCCTCCCGTGTCGCCGAAGCCAATCTGCCAATCATGTCAAGGTAGCCAGCGGCACAACGACCGATTGAATCCCAAGTTTCTAACTACTTTTATGTCCAGCAGTTAGTCACCTCAAAGGCAAATCTTGCCGATCCACCTAATTATGGGTGATTTACTTAATGCCGCGTCGGTATCCGGGCCCGCCGAAGCCGACAAGGGCTACATCTTGGTGGTGGACGACGACCCCTCAGCGTTGGCTCTTGCCCTCGGCCTGCTAAAGCGTCAGGGCAACTACGACGTTCGCGCCGCTTCATCGGCCAAGGCGGCATTACTTCTTGCCGATAGCTGCACACCACTCGCCGTGATCACCGACTGGCAGATGCCGGAGATGGATGGCCTGCAACTTGTTCGTGCCATCCGGGCGAAGTTTGCCAACGTCCCTTGCATCGTCGTCACCGCCCACGGCAGCGAAGAATCCGCTGTGGAGGCGCTCGCCGCCGGTGCGGCCAGTTACGTCCCGAAGAACAAGGTCGTCCCGCAACTCGTACGGACGTTGAACTCGGTTCTGGCAGTTCGATCACAGCAAATCAAGCTGAATCGTGTCAAAAAGTATCTCGTCGAAAGCAGCGACCATTACCAGCTCCCGACCGAACGCGACATCGTGACCCCGATGGTTACACACATACAGGAGAGTCTGGCCAACGCCAATGTTTGCGCGCAGGAAGACCTCACCCGCATCGGTGTGGCCCTCACTGAAGCACTGATCAACGCCATTGTCCACGGAAATCTCGGCGTCAGCAGCAATCTCCTGGACGGCAACCCCGCCGCGTTCGAAGCGGAAATCGCCAACCGCATGGCCGACCCAACCCTTGCCGGTCGTAAAGTCGATGTGGATCTTGCCATTGATGCGGACTCTGCCCGCATCACCATTCGCGATGAGGGTCAGGGGTTTGATGTCAGCAAAGTGGTCGACCCCACTTCCGAAGAGGCGATGGAACTGTCGCACGGCCGCGGGCTGCTCCTGATCCGGGCCTTCATGGACGAGGTCTCCCACAACGATACGGGTAACGAAATTACGCTGATCAAGCGCCGTCAACCGGCCGCCTCGGCTGCCGTGCCGTTCTCCGCCGCCGCTTAGGCCGTTGATTCCAGCCGCCAGCCCGCATCGTCCGATAACCTTGACAAGGTCTATCGTGCGCCCAACCGTCTTTACCGCTCTTTTGCTGTTCTTTTTCTCCCTGACACCCGTCCGGGCGGACGACCGCGTGCTGCGCTTTTTCGATTTCGACGAGCGGGCCGCAGGAAACGTGGAAGACCTGCCCATGCACTGGTCCAAGGTGACCGGTACCGGCCTTCCGACCTACCTTCAAGGCCGCATGGTTCGTGGGGTCGGCCGCAGCAGCCCCTACAGCTTCAGATTCGATCTCAACGGCGGCAGCCTCATGTACCGCTACGAGGGGCGCGACCTTCCGGCCCATGTCGGCGGGCGTTACCGAGTCGAAGGGTTCGTCAAGACGACGGTTCTGGAAAACGCCCGCGCCCGCATCACCCTGCAACTGCTGGATCAGGACTTCAGCCCCCTGCCCGGCTCGCGGGTGGACTCGGATGTTTACGCCTCGGCCGCAGGCACCGCCGCCGACTGGCAGCCGCTGATGGCCGAGATTCGGGCGGAGGACCCGCGTGTAGCCTACGTCCAGATTGACCTCGGGCTGTTGCAGCCAAACCTCTACGCCGCCCGCACGCTCGGTGATCGCACGATCTTCAATCAGGACGTGCAGGGGTCGGCGTGGTTCACCGATGTGCTGGTCAGCCAGATCCCGGAACTGATGCTCACCCCGACCCGCCCAGGCGGAATATTCGCTGGCGGTGAGGAACCGGGCCTGAGGATGTCGGTCAATGACCGCATTCTGGGCGACCTCAATGCGTCGGTCGAAATCCGCGATGCGGCCGGAAATTTGTTGCACCAGCAGAACGGCCCGATCACCCCGAACGGGCCGCCGTCGGCCGACCCGATGTCGGCTGCGGTGAACAAGGGACTGTGGCAGCAGACGATCATGGCCCCGGCGATGCCGCCGGGTTGGTACATCGCGACCTTGAAAGTCACCAGTGGTGGCAAGGTCGTGGGAGAGCGCAGCACGACGCTGGTGCAGCTTGCGGACGGACGCAAGACACTGAACCCGGACGTGCGGCTGGGTCTGTCGGCCATTGATGTGCCGCCGGGCTTGTGGGGGCAACTGCCGGACCTGGTGGCTGGCGTGAACGGCGGGCGCCTGAAGCTGGCCCTCTGGTCGCCGAACAACGACGTGCAGACGGCCGATGCGGATACGTTTCAGAACCTGCTGACACGGCTGGACGACATCGGAATCCGGCCGACGGCGTGCATCACGGGCGTACCGCCGATGATGGCGGAGCTGGTTGGCGGCAACGATCTGGACCACCTGCTCAAGGCGGATCCGACGATCTGGCAGAACTCGCTGAAGCTTTTGGTGGCACGGCACGCGACGCACCTAGACCGCTGGCAACTGGGCGCGGACGGGTCCGACGTTTTCGCCCGTAACCCCAAGTGGCAGGCTTTTTATCAGCAGGTGCGCGGCAGTATCAGTGAGCTTGTGCCACAGTCGGATCTGGCGTTTCCGTGGCCGGCACTTTACGAGACTGATCAGTCGATTCCAGGCGAGGTGGCGTTGTCCATCCCCACGAGCGTGCTGCCGGAACAGATTCCGCTTTATGTGAACGACCTGAAGGAACGATCCAGCCGGACTTTTTCGCTGGGGCTGGTCCCGCTGGACCGGCACCGGTACGGCCGCGACGTTTACACCCGCGATTACGTGCAGCGGATCGTCTGGGCGTTTGCGTCGGAAGCGACACGCGTGGATGTACCGCTGCCGTGCCGCATCAGTGATGACGGGCGGAGGCTGGAGCCTGACGAGCTGTACCCCGTGCTGCGGACGCTGGCGTTTTGGCTGGCGGACGCGAAGTACGCCGGGAAGGTTCCGGTGGCGGAGGGTGTAGACGGGTTCCTGTTCGACAGGAACGGGACCGGGATCATTATGGCTTGGACGTCGGCGATGCAGGCCGAGGGGCGGGGTGTGACGACACGGCTGAACGTTCCGGGGGATGCCAAGATCATCAACTGTTTCGGTATGCCCGTGGCTTCCGTTCCGGCCGGGCCGGGCATGGTGGATGTGCAGCTTTCGTCGCTGCCCATTTTGATCACACCCGTTGACGCCGGGTTGGCCCGGCTGCGGGCCAGCGCCGGGTTCGACAAGCCGCTGCTGGAATCGAGCTTCCAATCGCACACGCGCAAGTTCCGGATGGTCAACACGATGAACGAGCCGATCAGCGGGACGGTGAAGCTGGTGGGAGAGGAAGGGTGGAACTTCCTGCCGGGGGCGATCGGGTTCGCCCTCAATCCCGGGGAGACGCTGGAGAAAGAGGTCGGGATCGAGTTCCCGTACAGCACGGCTGGCGGACCGCACAAGGTGGAAGCCGTGATCAGCCTGAGCAGCCAGACGATGCAGAAGATACGCGTGCCGATGCAGTTGCGGCTGGGGTTGTCGGACATCGGGATGCAGAGCCTTGTGCTGCGGGATGGGGACGATGTAATCGTCCAGCAACTCATCACCAACTACGGCACGAAAGCTGCGAACTACACCGCGTTCGCGGTGCTGGCAGGGCAGGCGCGGCAGGAGAAACTGGTAACCAGCCTTGGGGCCAGCCGGACCGTCTTGAAGCGTTTCCGGTTTGCCGGGGCGGCGAAGGGCGCCAGCCCCAAGACACCGCTGAAGGTGCGGACCGGGCTGCGCGAGATCGATGGGCAGCGGATGCTGAATGATGACCTTGTGTTGCAGTGAAGGGGCGGGCGAGGTTGCCGGTTGAGTGGGGCTCGTCGCTGGATTAGCGGACGGGAGGGCCTTGGGTGTGGTGGAACCTTTTTTAAGCGCCAGCGCACCGGTACTCGGTGGCACGAGAGAGGCGAGCCAGGCGACTTCGCGGGCGGTGAGTTGGGTGGGATTGCGGTAGGAAGGCATGGCGGGTGCTCCTGTGAGTTGGCACGGGAAAGCCGGACGGCTAGCGACCGCATCTCACGCGGTCGCCAGACGGAAGGGCAGGGGAAAACGCGTCCCCCCGTATACACACGGGCTGTTGCGCCAGTGGTCACATTTTGTGGGTATTGCTCGCGCAAGTCGTTGGCAATCAACAACTCCTGCGCGTTGCGCAACACGCGTTAAAAACCCTCTGAAGAGGGGGGCAGAGGTGGCAGGGTTCCGACGGATCGAAAGGAAACTGGTAGGCGGAAGGGTCGCGGTGAAGCGATGATCTGACGGCAGCCAGCTCCGGGTTTAGCTGTCGCGGTTGACCATGTGGTCCGCGGTCGTGGTGAGGAAGGTGAGGAGCGTGGCGCGGGCTTCGGGGTCGTCGCTTGGGGGCCACGTTTCGTTGAGGGCCTGGGTCATGAGTTCGACCCAGCGGTCGCGGGCGGCGGGCGTGATGGCGAAAGGCATGTGGCGCATACGGAGGCGCGGGTGACCGCGTTCGAGGATGTAGGTTTGCGGGCCGCCGAGGCGGTAGATGAGGAAATCGGCAAGGCGTTTTTCCGCTGCGGGAAAATCGTGCGGCGGGTACATCGGGCCGAGGAGGGGGTCGGCCGGGATGCGGCGATAGAAGGCGGCGACCAGCGAGCGGAGTTGGGGTTCGCCGAGGCGTTGATAGAGATCGTCGACTTCCATGGAGGGTGGAAGTCTAGGGGATTAACCACGGGGCAGAGGTCTGGAGTGCCCGATGTGTGACACCCGTTATCAGTCGGCTGCGACGAAGGCGTTTTCGTGGTGACGGATTTCGGGGTCGCCGCCGTTGGGCCAGACGATGCCGATGACGTCGAAGCGCGAGAGGGGCTGGGGGGTGCCGTAGCGGCTTAGGTAGACGCGGGCTGTGCGGATGATCTGCTGGCGTTTGGCATCATCCACAGCGGACTCTGGCGGGGGGTCGGCGTTCTGGCGGGTTTTGATTTCCACGAAGACCAGGGTTTTGTCCAGACGGGCGATGACGTCGATCTCGCCGGCTTCACATTCGAAGTTACGGAGCAGGATCTTGTATCCAGCATTCTGCAAATGGCGGGCGCCGAGGTTCTCGCCGCGATCGGCGAGTTCCGTCGGCGTCTGTTCGGTCGCCGTTTCCTCGGCGAATAGTGTCTTGAGCCATTTAAGCATTGCGGTACGGGGAGCATCGGCAAAAGTTGCCGGTGGGCGTGAATTTGGGACGGGCAGGGGGTTGGACCTTGGCCTTCCGGCACTTGGGTGCAGTCGGCACCGGGGGGGGCGTGCCGGCCGGGAGGGGTACAACGCATGTGGCAACACAACGCAAGGCGGGCCGATCCTGTTAGTGATCGGCCCGTTGGTTTTTGTTACGGATGGATGCGGAGTTAGGCGGCGCCGACGGCGGCTTCCTTCTTGACGTCGGTGCGCTTCTCGGCCAGGCGGGTGCTCTTGCCGACGCGGTCGCGGAGGTAGTAGAGCTTGGCGCGGCGGGTCTGGCCGGAACGCTTGACGGTGACGCCGGAGACGAACGGGCTGTGCAGCGGGAAGATACGCTCGACGCCTTCGTTGTTGACGATACGGCGGACGGTGAACGTGGCGTTCATGCCCGCGCCCCTACGCATGATGACGGTGCCGCTGAAGACCTGTACGCGTTCCTTGTCGCCTTCCTTGATACGGCAGGAAACATCGACCGTGTCGCCGACGGCGAGCTGGGGGATGTCCTTCTTGTAGTAGGCGGCTTCGATTTCCTGAATGATCTTGTTCGTCATGACACGTAACCTCTGCTGACAGCAAACCTTGGAAAAAAAGCGAGTCACGTATGGTAACACAAACCAGACGTTTGTCACGGCAGGCACGCTTATTGTGCGGGGGAGGCGGGGGGCAGGAGGTCGGGGCGGCGGGTGTGGGTCACTTCTAACCTTTTGTCGTGACGCCACTTAGCGATTTTTCGATGGTCGCCGCTAAGGAGGACTTCGGGGACGGCCATACCCTTGAACTCGCGGGGACGGGTGTATTGCGGGTGTTCCAGCAGGCCGTCGGTGAAGGATTCGTCTTCGGCACCATCGGAAGCGCCAAGGGCACCGGGGATCAGGCGGACGATGGCATCGATCAGGACCATGGCGGGGAGTTCGCCGCCGGACAGGACGTAGTCGCCGATGGAGATTTCCTGAGGTTTCAGGCCGTCGATGATGCGTTGGTCGAAGCCTTCGTAGTGGCCGGCGATGAGGAGGAGGCGAGGAAGCATCGAGAGCTCGCGCACGGTTTGCTGTGTGAGGGGCTTGCCGCCGGGGGTGAGAATAATGCGGCGGGGCGGGGTTTGTGGCAGTTGTGATTCGACATGGTTGACGGCGGCGAACATGGGGCCGCACATGAAGACCATGCCGGGGCCGCCGCCGAAGGGTTTGTCGTCGATGGACTGGTGGACGCCTTCGCCGAAAGGGCGGAGGTCGGTGAGGTGGTAGGAGACGAGGCCTTTTTCGGCTGCGCGTTTGGGTATGGAGGTGCCGAGGATGGGGGCGTACATCTCGGGGAAGAGGGTGAGGATGTCGATGCGCAAGGGGTTGAGGGGCGGCATGGGAGTGGGAAAGAAATCGACCCCGGCCTGAAGTGGCCGGGGTCGATGGGAAATCTTTTTAGGACGACATCAGACCGTTAGGCCTTTTTGACTTCTGCGACCTTGGGCTTGGGCACGCCGGGCTTGGGGAGCTTCAGGCCCTTGTGGGTGATTCCAGCCTTCTTGAGGAGGCTTGAGACAGTCCCTGAGGGGATGGCGCCGTTGTCGAGCCAGTAGGTGCAGCGATCGAGCTTGACGACGAACTGCTTGGTGGTGTCCTTGAGGAGGGGATCGTAGAAGCCGAGCTCTTCGATGATTCGGCCGTCGCGGGGGGAGTGGGAATCGACGGCGCTAAGGCGGAAGAAGGCACCGTGGCTACGACCCAGACGCTTGAAACGCAACTTCACTGACATGGACGAATCTCCGGGAACACTTTTTAGGGAACAAAAGACGGGCCGAGCAATATAGCGTTTGTGGAGATTGGGACAAGGGTAGAGGGCGAGGGAGTCTGGTTAGCAAGAAATGGGAATGGAGCGGTCGCGTCAGGCTGGGGAATTCGTGGCCTGTTTCGGTACTGATGCGGCAGGGAGGGATTTGAGAACGGACGGACCAGGGGCACTGGGCTTTGGCGGGTTCGGGACTTGGGCAGTATTCTGCCATGAGTTTCGTAAGTGGTTGTCATAACACGCACTGAACGGGGACAGCGATATGCCGAGCAGCCCATTTGACGCTTCAGCGACACCAGTGGACCCGAATAGTTTCAGCGATCCGGAAACGCTTCGGCTGGCGGAGGATGCCCGGCGGGATAAGAACTGGAAGAGGTGGGGGCCGTATCTGAGTGAGCGGCAATGGGGGACGGTGCGGGAGGATTATTCGCCGGGCGGGAGTTGCTGGGATTATCTGTCGCATGACCATGCGCGGAGCCGGGCGTATCGGTGGGGCGAAGATGGGTTGATGGGGTTCTGCGACCGGCAGTGCCGGATGGCGTTTGCGGTGGCGCTGTGGAACGGGAAAGACCCGATCTTGAAGGAGCGACTGTTCGGGCTGACGGGGAACGAGGCCAACCACGGGGAGGACGTCAAGGAACTTTACTACTACCTCGATAGCACGCCGACGCACACGTATTGCAAGGCGCTGTACAAGTATCCGCAGGCTGCGTTTCCGTACGGGCTGCTGGTGGATGAGAACCGCCGGCGGAGCAAGCAGGAGCGGGAGTTTGAGTTGCTGGACACCGGGGTGTTCAAGGAGAACCGGTACTTCGATGTGTTTGTGGAGTACGCCAAGCCGGACCCGGAGGATATTTACATTCGCATCACGGTGGCGAACCGTGGGCCGGACGAGGCGGTGTGTCATTTGCTGCCGACGTTGTGGTTCAGGAACAGCTGGTCATGGCCCGACCCGTACGACAAGTTGACGAAGCGGCCGGAGTTGAAGGCGACGGGGAAGGGGAGCATCGCCGCGGACCATGAGGGGATGGGGAAATACACCTTCGACCTAGAGCCGAAGGCGGAGTTGAAGACGCTGCTGTTCACGGAGAATGAGACGAACCAGCAGCGGGTTTTTGGTACTGCGAACACGGCTGCGTTTGTGAAGGATGCGTTCCATGAGGCGGTGGTTGCGGGGCGCGCCGAGGCTGTGAATCCGTCGAACACGGGGACGAAGGCGGCGGGGTGGTATGAGCTAAAGCTGAAGCCGGGTCAGGAAGTGACGGTGCAGGTGCGCCTGCGGCAGGACGGGGTGGGGAAGGCGACGGTGTTCGGCAAGGCGTTTGATGCGGTGGTAAACGCGGCCAAGGCGGAGGCGGATGCGTTTTACGAGATCAAGCTGCCGCCGAAGGCCAGCGTTGAAGACAAGATGATTTCGCGGCAGGCGTTTGCCGGGATGCTGTGGAGCAAGCAGTTTTATTATTACGTGGTGGGACAGTGGCTGGACGGTGACAAGAACATGCCGCCTCCGCCGGCACAACGGCACAGCGGGCGCAACGCGGATTGGCGGCACCTGTTTAATCGGGACATCCTGAGCATGCCGGATAAGTGGGAGTATCCGTGGTACGCGGCGTGGGATCTGGCGTTTCACATGGTGACGATTGCGCGTGTGGACCCGGACTTCGCGAAGGATCAGCTCATGCTTTTGCTGCGTGAGTGGTATATGCACCCGAACGGGCAGATACCGGCGTATGAGTTTGCGTTTGGCGATGTGAATCCGCCGGTGCACGCTTGGGCGGCGTGGCGGATCTACAAGGAGACCGGCAAAGCGGATCGCGGGTTTCTGGAGCGGGTCTTCCAGAAACTGTTGCTGAACTTCACGTGGTGGGTGAACCGGAAGGACGTCAGTGGGAAGCATGTCTTTGCGGGCGGATTTTTGGGGCTGGATAACATCGGCGTGTTTGACCGGAGCAAGCCGCTGCCGAATGGCGGGCAGTTGACACAGGCGGATGGCACGGCATGGATGGCTTTTTATTCGCTGCACATGCTGTCGATGGCGCTGGAGTTGGCGCTGGAGAATCCGGCGTATGAGGACATCGCCAGCAAGTTCTTTGAGCACTTCGTGGCGATCACGGACGCGATGAACACGCTTGGCGGCACAGGGCTGTGGGATGAGAAGGAAGGCTTCTACTACGACCAGTTGATGGTGAACGGGCAGCACTTCCCGATGAAGGTGCGGAGCATGGTGGGGTTGTTGCCGCTGATCGCGGTGAGTGTGCTTGATGATGCGGTCATTGACCGTCTGCCGGATTTTAAGAAGCGGATGCAGTGGTTCTTGAAGAACCAGCCGGGGCTGGCAAGGCACGTCTCAAGGACGCACGTGGATGCGCCGGGCGAAGGGAAGTACCTGCTGGCGATTGCAAGCCTGACGCGGATGACGCGGACGCTGCATTACATGCTGGACGAGGGGGAATTCCTGAGCGGGTTCGGGCTGCGAAGTTTGAGCAAGTGGCATGATGCCAACCCGTATGTTCTGCAGGCCGGCGGGCAGGAGTATTCGGTGCGCTATGAACCGGCCGACAGCCAGAGCAGTGTGTTCGGCGGGAACAGCAACTGGCGTGGGCCGATCTGGTTTCCGGTGAACATCTTGATTTTGCAGGCCGTGGAACGGTACTTCCACTTCTTCGGGGATGGCCTGGTGGTGAGCCATCCGTCGAATACTGGTTCCGTGAAGAACCTTCACCAGGTGACGATGGATGTGGCCCAGCGGTTGATTTCGCTGTTCCGTCGGGATGCGAAGGGCAACCGGCCGTGCCATGATGGCAATGAAAAGTATGCCAATGATCCGCACTTCAAAGATTTGATTCTGTTCTACGAATACTTTGATGGCGACACGGGGCGCGGGGTCGGAGCGAGCCACCAGACAGGGTGGACCGGACTTGTGGCGAACCTGATTGAGCAGGTCTACAGCGACTTTGAGGCGGCGATTGTCGTAGACCCGGGGATTCCGGCACCTGCACTGGAGCCTGCAGAGGACCCCGCCGAGCCGGCGCGGAAGAAAGCCGCGGGCAAGCCCAAGACGGCACATGGGGTCAGTGTGGGCTCAACACTTAAGAAGTGATTGGACTCAGAGGTCCAAGATCGCCAGGCCTTGAAGGGTGGCGTCGCTGATGGCGTGGCGGGCCAATCCGGGCGGCCAGACATGGCTGATGAGCGTGGACATGCCTTGGGCAGCGCCGCCGGTGATGAGGGCGGGGCCGTGGAATTTTGAGCCGCTGGCGGCGGTCAGGGCCGTGAGCCGTTGGGGAAGGGCATGGGCGAGGGACCGGATGACGGCGCGAAGAAGGTCATCACGTGTGGTAGCGAGCGTCAGGCCGGTGAATGCTGCGGTGGGCTGGAGGACGGCGGTGCGTGAGCCAGCCAGTTGGGGTTCGAACTTGACGGTGCCGGGGCGCGCGGGGGAGGTTTTTTCGGCGTCAAGCGTCGCAGCGACTTCCGCAGTGCGCTTTTTTAAGTGCGCGTAAAAGGCGGATTCTGATTTGTCGCTGAAAAAGGTTTGGTGCGCCCATGTGAGCGATGAACCGGCGGCCGGCATCACCGAGACGTGGAGCCATTTGGGGCCGGTGTCGCCGGGGCGGGTATGGACGCCGAGAAGGCGGGTGAGGTGACCATCGCCGACTTTGGGTTTGTCCGCGAGGACAGCGAGGACGTCGGTGGAGCCCATGCTGTGGGTGAGGTGGCCAGCCTTTTGCGGCAGTAGCAGAATGGCGGCAGAAGTATCGACCAGTCCGGGGAAGACGGGGACACCGCTGGGAATGCCGAGGTGGCGTGAGCCGGCGGCGGAGAGTTTGGCGGCGATGGCGGCACCGTCGATCACGGCGGGCATCTGGCTGGGTTTCAGTTTTGCATAGTCGAGCATGTCGGGTTCCCAACCACCACGTGCTGCGGTGGTGCGGTAGACGCCTGTGAATGAGGCGTTGGAAGGGTCGATGGCGGCTGTGCCGGTCCAATGGTGGAGGAGGTAGGTGGAGAGGTGGCCGTAGGTGGCGACCTTATCTTGCAGGGTGCGGTTGTGCTGGACCAGATGGAGGTAGGTAGTGACGGACATGCCACCGGGGACGGGGACATTGCCGCAGATGCGGCGATAGCGCTCGAGGCCGAAATCTTTCGCGAGTTGGGCGGCCTCGGCGACGCTGCGGCGGTCCTGGTGGGTGATGAGGGGGGTGAGGAGTTTCCCCTTGCGGTCCATGAGGGCCAGAACAGGCGACATGACGCCGAAGGCGATGGAGGTGACACGGCGGCGGTCGGCGGCCGGGAGCACGGCGACCGCCTTGTGGATGGCGGCCATGAGTTTGCGCGGGTCGACTTCGACCTCAACGCCGTGAGTACGGGTGGGGAATCCCGCATGGCCGATGTGGGAGAGTTTTCCAGACCGGGCCAGTGCGGCCTTGACGGAGGAAGAGCCGATGTCGAGGACGAGCCGCATCGGCGGCATGATAGCGGATGACTACTTTTTATCGGGGACGAAGATCAGAGAGGCGGAGTCCATGCAGAACCGCTTGCCAGTTTCGGTGGGGCCATCGTTGAAGACGTGGCCGAGGTGGGTGCCACTGACGGAGTCTTTCACTTCGATGCGGCCGTAAGCGTCTTTGGTGGGGTCGGAGAGGAGGACGGCGTCGGGACGGACGGGGCGGTCGAAGCTGGGCCAGCCGGTGCCGCTGTCGAATTTATTTTCCGAGCGGAAGAGGGGGGCGCCGCTGGCGCGACTGATGAAGGTGCCGGTCTCGTGGAGATCGTGGTACTCGTTTTGAAAGGCGGCCTCGGTGCCTTCGTTGAACATCACGTCAAACTGCAGCGCGGTGAGAAAGGACTTGTATTGCTCGGGAGGGAGCTGCAGTTTCTGGCCGGGGGCGTAGTTGATTATATGGGGCGACTTTTGCAGGGCCTTGATGTCGTCGATCGTGACTTGCGGAGCCTGCACGGGCGTGCTTGACGGCTCGCGGGCTTCGGCATGGAGGAGAGCAGCAGCGGTCATGAGGACGATGGATAGCGTGGCGTATCGCATGGTTGTTGGCCTTGGTGAGTTGGGAGGTTGATGCGTGGGCACCGGATGAGTCGCTGGCTGACGGGCGGGATTACGGGAACTTTGGGGTATGTGGCTCTGTCAAAAAAAGGCGGCGAGCCGATTTTCATCGGCCCGCCGCAGAGGATTTCACCGACTTCCCGCATCACACGATCCCTGGAACAGACGGGAGTCTGGTGCGGATTGGCGGTGGATGGATCGCGATTTACTTCGGCAGCAGGACGGTGTCGATCCAGTGGATGACGCCGTTGCTGCAGACGACGTCGGTCTTGATGACCTTGGCGTCGTTGACCATGACGTTGCCATCGGCAACGACGATTTCGAGCTTCCCGCCATTGGCTACATCAAGGGCCATGGTCTTGACGTCCTTGGCCATGATGCCAGCGCCGGCATGGACGTGATAGAGGAGGATGTTCTTAAGCTTGTCCTTGTTTTCCGGCTTGAGGAGGTCTTCGACGGTACCTTCGGGGAGCTTCTTGAAGGCGGAGTTGGTGGGGGCGAAGACGGTGAAGGGGCCGGTGCCCTTGAGGGTTTCAACCAGACCGGCGGCCTTGACGGCTGTCACGAGCGTGGTGACTTCCATCATGCCCGGTCCGACGGCGGTATCGATGATGTCCTTCTTCTCCATCATCTGCTCGGAGGCACCGACGCACATGCAGAGGGCAACGGCCGAGACGGCACCCGCGAACCACTTTGAGCTGCTACGAATCATGAGATCTTCCTTCTTGTTCGCCAACTTTTGACGGTCATCTGCGGCGGTCCCGGCGAACGGGGACATCTACCGCACCGGTGATCCGGCCGACGGGCACGCTGCCTGTCGACTTGTCACCAACGTCTACATATTCGTAGGAACACCCGCGGTTGGATTCAACGCAGCAATCGATATTTTCAGACTTTTTGAAGCGTGATATTTAACACAGTGCACACATCCATTTTTGGGGTGTGGAAAAATGGTCTGCTGCAAAATGAGAATGGAGGGCCCGGTGCTGGCCGGACCCTCCATTGATTACCAAGGATCGGTGATCGCTATTACTTCGCGTTCCAATCGGTGTGGACGAACTTACCCGGAGCGTCGCTGCGCTCGTAGGTGTGTGCACCGAAGAAGTCGCGTTGGGCCTGGATGACGTTGCCGGGGAGGCGGGCACGGCGATAGCTGTCGTAGTACGACAGGCTCGCGCTGAATGCCGGGGCGGTGATGCCCTGAGCGACCGAGATGGCCACCACGCGGCGCCAAGCTTCCTGACGAGAGGCGATTGCACTTTTGAAGTGATCGGTCAGCAGCAGGTTGGGCAGATTGGCCTGGGTCTTGAGGGCGTTCTTGATGTCATCAAGGAAGGCGGCACGGATGATGCAGCCGGCCTTCCAGATTCGGGCGAGTTCCGAAAGGTTCATGCCATAGCCGTAGGCCTTGTTGGCTGCAGCGAGCATGGCCATGCCCTGTGCGTAGGAGCAAATTTTGCTGCAATAAAGAGCAGCCTTGACGTCGGCGATGAAGGCCTTGATGTCGCCGGTGAACTTGGTGGGCTTGGGTCCGGCCAAAACGCCTGACGCCATTTCGCGTTCAGTTTTGAGTGCCGACATTTCGCGCTGTTCGACGGCAGCGTTCATCGTGCTGGCCGGGACGAGGGTGTCGAGGCTGGCCTTGATGGTCCAGGTGCCGGTGCCCTTCATGCCGACGATGTCGCGGATCTGCTCGACGAGGGGCACGTTGGGGTGCGCGGGATCCGGGAAGTCGATGACCTTTGCAGTGACTTCGATCAGGAAGCTTTTCAGCTCGCTGTTGTTCCACTCGTTGAAGACGTCTTTGAGTTCCTTGTTGCTGAGGCCGCCGACGTGCTTGAGCAGGTCGTAGGCTTCGGCGATGAGCTGCATGTCGCCGTATTCGATGCCGTTGTGGGTCATCTTGACGAAGTGACCAGCGCCGCCCTTGCCGCAGTAGGTGACGCAGGGGCCGTCATCGGGGGTTTTGGCGGCGATTTTTTCGAGGACGGGCTTCAGGTGTTCGTAGGCGTCGACATCGCCGCCGGGCATGAGCGACGGGCCCCACAGGGCACCTTCTTCGCCGCCGGAGACGCCCATGCCGAAGAACTTGATGCCGGTTCCGCTGGCGACCAGTGTGGCGACGCGCCGTTCGGTATCTGTGTAGAGGCTGTTGCCGCCGTCGATGATGATGTCGCCATCACTCATGTGCGGCTTGAGCGACTCGATGGCCGCATCGACCGGGCCACCTGCGGGCACCATGAGGAGGACGCGGCGGGGCTTTTCGAGCATGGAGACAAGGTCAGGGAGATCCTTGGCGACCTTGATGTTCTTGCCCTTGCCGAACTTGTCAGCGAACTCGGCATTCTTATCGGCCGAGCGATCGTTGACGGCAACGCTGAACCCGTTGCGCTCGATATTGAGCGCGAGGTTCCGACCCATGACACCCAGACCGACAACACCGAACGCCTGCTTACCGCTGGACATGTGCTGCTCCCTGTGGACGACCCACAATCAAAGACGGCTGAAGAAACGACTTTTGTTCCGACCGCCCGAGCGACCGGCGACATTAGGCGCATTGCACCATCTTGCCTGCGGTGCGTCTAGTCCCGGCGCGGGGAAGGAGAAAAAGTTCATGGAAAATCACAACGTCAGGCGTCGTGCTGGCTGGCACGGGCCTCGTCCACGTCTTCGGCGAACCGATCGGCCGTGTCAGCCTGAGATTCGGCCGCCAGCCAGCCCGGTCCGGCGGCCCCGGCGTCCTGAGCGTAGCACCGCAGCAGCTCGCCGACCGAGAGGGCGGAGGTGACTGCTCCGGCACCGCCGGCATGGGGTGCGTCGCCATCAAGCAGTTCCGGAACGAGATGGTGTCGCCAGTTGTCGGCATACTTCAGTGCATCGTTGACCAGACCCCGAACGCGGGCGCGGTTCGGCGGGGTAGCACCGGCAACGCGGAGGAAGGCACGACAATACAATCCGAGGAGGAACGGGTGAACGCTGCCCTGATGGATGGCTGCATCGCGGCTGGTGGCGTGGCCCTGACAGCGTCCGCGATAGGCTGGATCACCGGGGGCGAGCGTGCGAAGGCCGGCGGGAGTCAAAAGTTCGCGTTCGACCGTAGACAGCAGTGTGTGCCAGCGGTGGGTTTCCAAGACGGCGTAGGGGAGGGCAATGGACCAGAGGGCAGAGGGCCGGCAATGGTCATCGGGGCCGATGGCGGTGAGGACGTCGTAGCAGTATCCGGTCTGCGAATCCCAGAAGAGGCGGTTGAAGGATTGTTTGGCGGCGAGTGCCACGGTACCCCAGCGGGCGGCATCGGCCTCGCGACCGCAGTGCATGCAAAGGTCGGCGGTGATGCGGAGGGCAGAGTACCAAAGGGCATTGACCTCAACGGCTTTGCCGACACGCGGGGTCACCTGCCAGCCGAGATCGCCGTCGTAGGTGGGGGCGCCATAAGCGTTCATCCAGGTGCCGGGGCGGGTACCGGGACGGACGGTAACGAGACGGTCGTCATCCATCGAAAGCAGCGGGTGGTGCCCGGCGGAAATAGCGTGGCAGATGTTGTCGGCGACCAGCATGCAGAATTGCAGTGTGTCTTCGTCGGCTGCGTTGCTGCCGGCACCGCCGCGGCCCACGGTCGCCTCGTGGCTGAGGAGTGCATTCATCGCGTGGATGGCCCAGAGGGCGGTATCGGAACCGTCGTAGGCGGGCTTGCCGGTGCGTTCGTCGATGCGATCCGGCAGGTGGCCGCTCTTGAGGTGTTCGATGAGGCTGCGGAGGAAAACCCAGCCTTGACGGGTGTGGCCTGTGCAGCAATACAGGCCTTCGAAGGCCATGAGATGCTGGCGAAGGTCTACATCGCCCCAGGGCCAGCTTGTTGTGCCGGACCAGACGCGCGGGCCGGTACCGCTACTCTTGATGGAAGGGCAGGCAAGTTCGGCGGCGCGCAGCAGCCCTTGCAGCGTCGGGTCGATCATCGCCGTGCCGTGACCGGACAGATGCGTGCAGTTGTCATGTTGAATGGCCCTTCGTGCGGCGGCATGGGCATCTTCTACATCCAGCGCGCTGATGGCGGCGTCGACCGACACGGGCTCGGCTGAGCAGACGAGGTGGACTGGCACACCCGGACGGAGATTGAAACGGATGACCCCCGGCGACCAGGCGTCTTCGATGCAGGCGTAGCCACGGTCGGCCTCGCGGCGGTACATCTGTTTGTCGTACCAGTAGCCACTGGGACGGAAGGCTCCGTCGTGGGCGAAGAATACTTCGGGCGTGCGCTGGGTGGCCGGGATGCGGAACGTGCTTTCATCGGGCTGGACGGGGGTCAGTTTGCCTTCGAAGCAGCGCTGCAGTTCGTGGATGGGACGGAGCGGGAGGATGGGCCTGACCTCGAGGGAGACGGCATCGTTGCCGCCGAGGACGGTGTAGGAAAGCACAACCGACCCAGCCCACGGACAGAGCCGCAACGATTTTTCGATGATGACGTTGCCGACCCGATAAGCCCATCGCGGATAAGGATCGGAAGAGAACGCCTGCAGGTGTTGATACCCAGTTGGGGACACTTCGCCGGGATACTCGCTGGCGTGGAGGCCGGTGATGCGGCCGCCCACTTCGACGAAGTCTTCGACCCGGCCGAGGAGCATGACACGCTTCACTGGGGGGTTCATGGGAACGACGAGCAGACCGTGATATTTACGAGTGTTGAGGCCTGCGACTGTGCCCATGGCATACGCGCCGCACGGGCTGGTGGTGAGCCACTCCGATTCAATCGCTTTTTCCATCGCCTCGATGCTTCCAGCAATATTGAGTGACATATGGATCCCACTACCCTTTCTTGCTTTCGCCCACCCTCGTTCCCTCGGGCCGACCGCATAATCTGCCACGGGTCCAACTCGTACGCAATCGATTGTACAATGGATTCTAAATTTCTTCTTGGAGACGCACAAACGACGAGGCATGGGTGGTTGTCGGGCGAGACTGGTTGATTGAAAAACAAACAAAACTGCGTGTTTTGCTGCGTTGGGGCCGCAATTTATTTTTATGTTTGGTCAATGTTTGGTATCGTGTCGGACGTCAGCAGGGTGGCCTGCTGGCTGGCATTTCGCACTTTCGTAAGGAGACCC
>JBBRQG010000018.1:0-81796 GCA_038226785.1 Tepidisphaerales bacterium
CCGCCGTTGCTCTCCTTGCGTCCGTGCGTTCCCGCGAAGATTAAAGACGTAGAGGCTTGTGAACTCATCGCAAAGGGATCCACGTAGGCCATCCATGTTGTTGGCGTCAATAAACGAACCGTTGGTGACAAAGCCGACGACGCCTTTTTTATCAATCCTATCGCTCGCCCATCGGATGGCGCGTACATAACTGTCGTACAGGCTATTCATGAGGGTGCCAGAGGAATTCGCGGCGTAGGTAGTGCGAATGCGGGCGTCTAATGCGGCGTACTTGAGGTTTTTACTACCGTCGTTCTCGTCATCTTGCTTCGCCGAATACGGCGGGTTCGCGATGACCACCCGAATCGGGCTTTCCTTCTGGCGTTTTACGCGTTTGTTGTTTTCGGGGAAGGTGCCTTCCAGTTCCATCTGGCCGGATTCGTAGAGTTGGAAGGTGTCGGTGAGGCAGATGCCTTCGAAGGGGAGGTAGTCGGCTTTGCCGGCGTCGGCGCGCAGGCCGTGGAAGGTTTCTTCGATGTTGATGGCGGCGATGTAGTACGCGAGCAGGACGATCTCGTTCGCGTGCATCTCGTGCTGGTATTTGTGCAGCAGCTTATCCGGCGGGATGAGGCCGGACTGGAGCAATCGCACGAGGAACGTGCCGGTGCCGGTGAAGGGGTCGATGATGTGGACGTCTTTTTCGGCCAGTCCGCTGTTGAACTCGTCCCGCAAAACGTCCTGCACGCTGTGGATGATGAAGTCGACGACTTCGACGGGCGTGTAGACGATGCCCAGGCGCTCGGCCATGCGAGGGAATGCCTTGTTGAAGAACTCGTCGTAGAGGGTTTTGATGACGGTCTGGCGGGCTTCGGCGTTGTCGACGCCGTCGACTTTTCGCTTCACGGCTTCGTAGAACTTTTCGAGGGTTTCGGCCTCCTTGCCGATGGCCTGCTCGTCGAGCAGCGCCAGCATCTTGGCCATGGCCTGTGAGACGGGGTTGAGCTTGGTGAACTGCGAATTGCCGAAGAGGGCATCAAACACCGGCCCGGTGATGAGGTGCTGCGCGAGCATCTCGATGGCGTCTTCCTGAGAGACGGCGGGGTTGAGGTTCTGCTGCAAACCTTTGAGGAACTTGGCGAAGGCCTTGGCGTGCTTGCTGTCTTTATCGTCGAGCAGGGCCTTGATGCGGGTGACGTGCCGCTCGGCGATGACGGCCACCTCGCCGGCCCACTTTTCGAGGTACTCGCGCTGGCCGACCTTCATGACCATCTTGGCGTAGATGGCATCCTTCCATTCCTCCAACTGCGGGAAGGAAAACGCGCCCTGGACTTCCTTCACCTTGGGTTTGGAGTCGCCTGAGGATTTGCCGTCCCCCTGGCTCTGGTCTTCGCCGCCGCCGACACCGATGACCCGAATGTTTGTTGGGCGGCTCTTGTTGAGCTCAAGCTGGTTGATGGTGGCATTGAACCGGTCGTCGTGAGCGCGGAGCGCCTGGAGCACCTGCCAGACGACTTTGTACTTTTCGTTGTTCTTCAAAGCCTCTTCGGGCTTCATGTCGGCCGGGATGCCGATGGGCAGGATGATGTAGCCGTAGGTCTTTCCCGGCGCGCGACGCATGACGCGGCCGACGGATTGCACCACGTCGATGACGGAGTTTCGCGGATTCAGGAACAGCACGGAATCGAGCGCGGGAACGTCCACGCCTTCGGACAGACACCGGGCGTTGGAAAGGATACGGCAGGTGTTTGGGTCGGATTCCGCCTTAAGCCAGTCGAGCAGTGCGCCCCTTCGTAACGCGTCAAAGGTGCCGTCGACATGGTCGGCTTGGATTTCCAGCAGACCTTCGATGTCGGGATGGTTTTCCTTATACGCCTTCACGATTGCGTGGAATTGGTCGACAAAGGCCTTGCTGTCCTTGATCGACCGCGAAAAGGCCACGGCACGGCGCATCGGCTGCACGTCTCCCTGCAGGGCGGCGGCATCGCCCGTGCCATCGGTGGCGGTGGTGGCTGTATCAAAGCGCTTGGCCAGACCATTCCAGCAGCCGGTGATCTTGACGGCGTCCTCCAGATTTAGTTCGCTGTTCTTGTCGGCGATCTGCTTCTGGAAAGTTTTGCTGACATACTTTTCGTCCACCGCCAGCACGAGCACCTTGTAGTCGGCGAGCAGGTTCTTGCCGACGGCCTCGCCAAAGCCGAGGCGGTGTAGTTCCTTCCCGAAAAGGGCCTCATCGTCCATGGAAGCAAGCTCTGCGGTGGCCTCCTTGGCCTTGGTTTTGGCTTCGTCGCCATAGATGCGCGGCGTGGCGGTCATATAGAGCCGCTTTTTGGACCGGATGAACGCGGCATCGTGGACCTTGACGAATCCGGACTCATCCTCGCCCGCGAGCGTCACGCCTGTGGTGCGGTGGGCCTCGTCGCAGATGATAAGATCAAAGTCGGGCAGTCCCGCGTTTTGAGCCTTCGACACCGCCTCAATGGACTGGTAGGTGGAGAAAACCACCGTCATTGTCGCCGTCTTGTCCTTCCCCGCCACCGCCTTGAGGGACGCAAACTGCTTGCCAAGCTCTTTGGCGTCGGTGGTGGCCGGATACGGAAGGTCGTGGATGGTAATCTCGCCCGCGTCGTCGTCGTTCTTCTTGCGGCTCTTTCCGATGTTGATGTCCGAGCAAACCGCCATGCTGTGAATCGGCTTCTCCGACTCGGCGGTCCATTCACGCAGGGACTGCGACATGAGCGAAAGCGAGGGCACCAAAAACAGCACATACCCAGTGGGTGCCATCGCCTCGGCGATACGGAGTGCGGTGAACGTCTTGCCCGTGCCACAAGCCATGATGAGCTTGCCCCGGTCTGCCTCCTTTAAACCCTCGGTGACGTGTTTCAAAGCGAGCGACTGGTGTTCGCGCAGCGTCTTCCTTGGCTTGCATTTTAAGCCGCTGACGTTGCGGGCGTCGAACTGGCTCCAGTCGATGGGACTGGCCTCAAGGTCGTGCACACTGAGGCGTATGACGGGCTTGGATTGGCTCAAAGCGTCTTCGGCATTTTTGCCCCATTTGTCCGTTGTGCTAACCACCATGCCAGACGAAAAGGCGGGTTTGCCCAATGCGTTGAAGTAGGAATCGAGGTCGCCTTTGCTGAGGGTGTGTTCCGGCAGATAGAACTTGCATTGGATCGCGCAGTATTCGCCGGTTGCCCTCTCGCGGGCCACAAGGTCAATGCCGACATCGCCGACCGCGCCCTTGCTGGGCCACTCGTTCCACATCCACACGTCCGAGAAGCGATCCGCATAGAGCGGGTCCAGTTGAAGATAGGCAACAATCAACCGTTCAAAACGGTCGCCAAGGTCGCGGTTATTCCGCGCATCTTCACGAAACTGGTCCAGAATCTTGCCCAGCGAACTTTTGACAGGACTCCCCACCTTCGCCGTGTCTTGGCTTTGCGATCTTTCGTTGGCATTGCTCATAAAGCGCAAAGTACGCGAGCACACCAGACAGCACCAAGCCACCTGTTTACCGCCCACCAAACTCCCCCGCCCTCATCCCCCTGCCCTCCCATTCCCCTGACCCCCGAACCACCAACCCCTAAAATTCCCCCCCCACCGCCCTTGACCGCACAACCAACGCGCGCCCAAACTGAACCGAAGCGTCTCCTCTCCCAACCCCCAACCCCCAACCCCCAACCCCAAAACCCCACCGCCCCACCAGTAACCACCCCCAAGCTTACCCATCTTCCGGCAACGCCCCCAAACCCCTGCCACATAACCACTTACAACTTCCCAATGTCAGTTCATGGTACCAAATGTCCGCAAACGCAAAAAACGCATCTCATTCTTGCGTCCAACCTCCAACTTCCAACTTCCAACTTCCCCTACCCCCTCCCCCCAACCTCCAACCTCCAACGTCCCCTCCCCTCCCCCCCCCTCACTTCTTCAAAAAGTTCGCCAACAACCGATCCCCGTGCTCCGTCAAAAACGATTCCGGGTGGTACTGCACCCCCTCCAGCGGCCACGTCTTATGCCTCACACCCATGATCTCCTCATCCTCCGTCCACGCGCTGATCGTGTAATCCGCCGGCAGCGTCCCCCGGCGGATGATCAGGCTGTGGTACCGCGTCGCCACAAACGGCTGCGGCATGTTCTGATAAATCGCCTGTCCGTCGTGGTAAATCCTGTCCGTCTTCCCATGCATCAGCTTCGCCGCCCGCTCGACCACCGCCCCAGCCATGAACCCGATGCACTGATGTCCCAGACACACCCCCAGCACTGGCAACTTCGGCCCGAAGTGCGCAATCACATCATTGCTGATGCCCCCCTCTTTCGGCGTACACGGCCCCGGCGAAATCACCAGATGCGTCGGCCCGGCCGCCTCGATCTCCTCGATCGTAATCTGGTCGTTCCGGTGCACACTGATGTCAAGTCCCGGCCAGACCTCGCCGAACTTCTGCACAAGGTTGTAAGTGAACGAGTCGTAGTTATCGATCAGCAGCAGTTTCACAGTGCCAAAAGGCTATACCGCCCCGCCCACCCCCGCCAGAACAACCGAATAATCCCGTTCTATGACGGAAGGCACCCACCCTGCTAACCTTCCCCACGATGAACGACATGCTCGCGGCCGTAAACTTTCAAAACCCTCTCATCTGGGCCGTCCTGGTCGGCTGGATCATGTCCGTGGTCCTCCACGAATTCGCCCACGGCCTCGTCGCCCATTGGGGCGGCGATTACACCATCCGCGAACGCGGCGGCCTGACCCTCAACCCCCTGCAATACATCGACCCCATCTACTCCATCGTCGTCCCGGCCGTCATCCTCCTCATCGGCGGCATCCCCCTCCCCGGCGGCGTAACCTTCGTCCGCCGCGACCTCCTCCGCAGCAAATGGTGGGACATGGCCGTCAGTCTGGCCGGCCCCGCCATGAACGGCCTCATCGCCCTGATCCTCATCGCCATCCTCTCGCCCAAAGTCGGCTGGGCCGATTACGCCGTCCCGCCGGGGTATTGGTCCCCGACCGAGCGCTTCGTCGCAGCCATGGCCGTCTTGCAGACCATGGCCGCCTGCTTCAACCTGATCCCCCTGCCACCGCTCGACGGCTTCCGCGTCCCCCAGCATTTCCTGCCCAGAATCGTCGCCGAAAAACTGGCCGAGCCCGGCATCTACATCATCTGCCAGGTGCTGACCTTCGCGATCCTGTTCAACAGCGGCATCGGCGGCGTCATCATCAACCGCATCTTCCTCCCCACCCTGACCCTCTTCGGCTTTACAGACCTGAGCAAGCTCTGGCTCTTGCAGGCGTTCCAGTCCATTTTCCAGTAATCCCCCCCCTATACCCCCCTCTTGCCCACCCCCAACCCACTCCGCCGTTTGACCCTGCTGCTGTAACCCCGCACCATGCTCGCCAAGGGCATGACCAGACGACGGACCATCACCACACGCAGTGCCTCCCTCCTTCTCTTGGTCGCATGCACAGCAGGTTGTCACTGGGGCAGAAAAAAAGAGCCCCAGCCGGTGGCCGCCCCCACTGCAGATGTCACCGCCCGCCACTTCGCCGGCACCGCCCTGTCCGGCGAACTCGGCCGCCCACTCGACCCAAAAGTGGCCGCCCGCGCCTGGCCGGTGAAAGCAAGGGTCTTTGCCGTCACTCATCTTCCCGATGAGGGATTCGAAGGCATCGGCCCCAGCGCACGACTGGTGCTGGCCGATGGCCCCGGCCAGTTGATGGCCCCCTCAGCACGACTTGTCTATTCAACCTCGTTCCGAAAACTCGACCCCGCCCAGCCCATCGAACCCTTACTCGGGCTATCCGGCACCTGGGCCGAGATGCCCTCCCTCGAAGGCGCCGTAGCCGAGGGCACCACCCTCGCCCTCGACATCGTCCGTCGAGACGAAATCACAACCTTCCCCCAGCGATTGCGCCTGAGCTTCCAACTGTTCCGAACCGAAGGGGCAGAAGGAGAGACGGCCTACCAGCTGGCGATTGTGAGCGACGACCGAATCCTACCACCCGACGCGCCGCCCCCGGTCGGTACGGATCCGCTCGTGGCCGCGACCCAGCCCGCCCCCCCGCCTGAACAAACCCGCCCGCATGATGTCCGCGAGACCGTCGTCGTCCCCCGCACCGGCCTGACAGACACCGACCGGCTCGTCTTCGTCCTACCGACGCACTTTGCCGACCCCCGGATCGCTGGCATCGTCGTGGACCTGACGGTCGACAGCACACCCGGCGCTGGAGGTGCTGATCGCGACGCACTCGTCGCGCGGATGATGAAAGAGGTCAACGCGGCCTCGGCCGGGGCTGCGGCCAAGCTGGCCCAGGCGCCAGCCTCGCCTGAAGACCTTCTCATGGCGGCCACGCTGAATGCGTTCGCCGATGCCGGTGAGGCCCCCAGAGGGACGCTGCTCTACCTCACGCAACAGTCCGGGGCGAAGCTGACGGAGTCGGTCGCGCTGGTGGCCGATGATCGGCTGCTGGCTTTGATCACCGGCGGGATTCGGTCCAAGATTCCCCGACTGCCTTCGAGGGACGCCAAGACGGTGGGCTGGATGATCGACAGCACCACGATCAAGACGCTGGCATCCGTTAAGGAAGATGATCGTGGCCGTTCGCTTCCGGCCGTGCAGGGCGCACTGGGCGCCTACGCGGGCGAGGCAGGCCGGCAACTGGACCTGCTGGCAGCGCTGGCGGATGAGTCGGTCAGCAGCGAAGACCTTCAAAATCGGTTGATCGCCGAGCACATCATCGCCTTGGAAGACAACTCGCCAGCGGTTCGCGTGCGGGCCTACGATTGGCTGAAGGCCGGCGGCCGCAAGGCTGCGCCGAAGGGTTTTGATCCACTGTCTCCCGCCCGTGCACGTCGCGATGCACTGAACGCCTACCACGAAAACGCCACCACCCAGCCCACCACACAGGCAGCCGTCAATCCATGAGCGAAACACCACCGCCACCGACGGCCCCGGCAGTAACCCCATCCGGTATACCTGCGCCGAAGCGTCGCAAGTGGCGGCGTCGATTGATCATTGGCGGCGTGGTCGTGCTGGGCGTTGTGGTGGTCGGGCGGCTTTCGGTGTCGATATTGCTGCCACCGGTGTTGCGAAAGGTGGCGGCGCAGTACGGGCTGAACGCCGAGTACGACCGGCTGGAACTGTATGCGCTGGATGGCGACGTCGGCCTTTGGAACGTTCGGTTCACACCGCTGGATGGCGGACCCGACGCCAAGCCGGTGCTGAAAACGCTCTACTGCCGGGCGTCCATCAGCACGTGGGCGCTGTTGCGAGGGCGGCTGTTTGCCAGCCGCATTGAGGCGGAAGATGCGGATCTGCTGGTGCAGCGATCGGCTGAGGGAACTTTTCCGCTGCTGGAAAAGTTCATGGACCGGCAGGCCGCGAAGGCCGGTACGAAGGCAGCACCCACTCACTTGCCGGGCAGCCTGGATGCACCGCTGGAAATCAGCGTGCTGCGGCTGCAGAACGGCCGGGCGCACTTCCGCGATCTGAGCGTGACACCGAATACCGATATCTCATTAGACCTTGACATGCTGGTGACGAACGTCGGGTCTGCGACGGATCGCTCGCGGGTGGAGTTACGGCTGCATTCGCCTGAGGCGCTGGCGGCGATGTACGTCACCGCAACCGGCACCAGCCGTAACAATAAGATTGACGCGGACTTGAAGGTTCAGCTCTACGGTTTGAACCCGAAGGCGGCTGCGGGCTATCTGGAGCCGCTGGGGATAGTCGCAACCTCCGCCGATATCTCGGCCATGGCCAGTGGGAAACTGCTGATCGGCATTAAACCGCCCCCGCCACCCCCGCCACCCCCGCCGGGTGCCAAGACCGACGGCACGTTGCCAGTCCCCCCCACCGAACTGACGGCGAACCTTTCGCTGGCTGATATCAGCCTGACTGCCAGCGCCCAGCCTGTGGCGTCTGTGAAGTCGCTGAACGTCTATATCGGTACGCTAACGCCCGGACAGATTCGCATTACATCGGTGGACGTCGACGGCGTGAGCGCCAACGCTGGTCGATCCGCCGCAGGCCGGCTGATGTTCGCGGGTTTGGAACTTGGCGGCGCGGTGTCGGCGGCATCGCCGGGTGCCCTGCCAGAGCCTTCCACACGTCCGGCCGCAGCGGCATCTGCACCGATGGCCCTACCGGTCATCGAGCTTTCCAAACTGCAGGTTCGAAACGTCGACCTTTCGTTCGACGACCTCTTGATGGCCCCGCCTGTTCATCTGTCCATGCTGGTACCGGCAGTGACAGTGCAGAATCTTTCCACCGATCCGGCCCATGCAGATCGTTTGGTCAGTTTTTCTGTTCAGGCCTCGTCGCCGGGGATGTTCAAAACGTTTACGGCCGAGGGTACGGCCGTGCCCGCGGCAACGGTGAAGACCCTGAGCGCGAAGGTTTCCGGCACGGGTGTATCGCCTACGGCCATCGCGCCTTATCTGGCGGCCATCGGTATCACCAACGAACTGGCCGATGCGCAGTTCACTTGTGCGGCGACCGCCAGCGTGCAGCAAACGGCGGACGGCACCATCGCGGCCGGGTTGAAACTGGCGGATGTGCGCTTCGTGGACGGGTCTACCGAGCTCTTCAAACTGCCTCTCGTTCAGCTTCAGGATTTGTCGGTGAGTGGCGATCTTTCCAAAGTGCGGCTGGGCGATGCGAAAATTGAGGGGCCGGTGCTGCCGTTCCAGTTGAGCAAGGCTGGCGAAATCTCCGGGCTGGGGCTTCGGTTTTCGCCAAAAGAGTTTCAGCGTGCGGCCGAGGCTCGCAACAAGGCGGCTGGGCCAGCAGGCGTGGCAGTGGTCGAGGTTGGGTCGAGTGCACGGTCTGCCACGCGCATCAAAGTTGCCCTGCCCGCGTTTGAAATCGGCAAGCTCGCGTGGCACGGTGCCGGCGTCTCGTTGAAAGACTTCGGCAATGGTGCCGACGGCCAGCCGGTTGAACTCTCCCTTGAGGGAGTTGACGTGGATATCGAGCGACTGGTGCTGGATACCTCTGCAAAGTCGGGCCAGCCGCGTAAGTTGGATGTGCGCCTTCGGTCGCCGGGCGTGATCGAGCAGTTCGCCATGCGGGGGACGGTCGTACCGACGGGAAACTCGGTTGATTTCGATCTGACTGGCACCGCATCCGGCATCTCGGCCGGAAAGCTGCGGCCGTTCATGTCGGTTCTCAATGTTGAACCGATTCTGGCGGCTGGCACGCTCAAGTTCACCGCAGGGGGAGCCGGGCACTTTGTTAATGACGTCCTCTCGGCCGATCTGAAATTGACCAACGTGGAGCTGGCCGATGGGCCCGCCGTCTGGCTGGGCCTTGGCGGGCTGACCGTTAAAGGAGCCACGTTCGACGGCAAGATTGCAGCCGTGGAAAGTCTTTCGGTCGACAAGCCGGTGGCCCTGATCACACGGGATGACAAGGGCCGGGTATCGCTGGCGGGCGTGCGGCTTCTGCCGCCAGTACCCACAGGCGTAGTCGATGGTGGCGCCGCACCGGGGCCGACGCAGGTGGATCTGACGTTGCCCATGATCGGAAGGCTTGGATCGCTGGATGTCGCGAGTGCGGCACTGACGTTCCGCGATGCGTATGTTCTCCCGGCGGCCGATATCACGGTGACGGCCAGTGCGCAGGTGAGGAATATGGTGGTGGGTGAAGATTCACCTGCGGCTCAATTTGACGTCAGTGCAACCAGCCCCGGCCTGTTTGACGCTGTCAAGGCCACGGGCAGCTTCAAGGCCGCCCCGCACGAGCAGAGCATCGAAGTCGTCGTCAGCGGTTCAGGCCTGAAGGGTCAAAAGCTTGAGGGCTATCTACCGCGACGGGCTTCGGTGCGGTTCAGTGGTGGGGATTTTGCGGCCAAGCTGGCTGCATCGCTTGTTCCAAATCCGGCCGGCGGGTCGCAGGCAAGCTTGAAGGTGACAGACGCCCACCTTTCCGACGGCGTTTCGGCGAGACCGGTGGCTTCGGTGACGTCTGTTGTTGTGGACATGCGGCGCGTTGACCTGCAGGCCAATCAGATTGCCATCGACGAAATATCCGTGGTCGGCGGTCAGGTTGCGGTGGTGCAGGATGATGCAGGCGTTTCGATGTTCGGCCTGACTTTCGGCACTACGGCGCTTCGCGAGTCCGGCCCCGGCGCGTTGCCGGCAGTGGCCGTGGGTGGGGCACAGGCCAGCGATGTGAACGCGCTGGTGAAGTCGGCCGGCCGAAAGCCGCCGCTGATTACCCTCAGGAAATTGTCCATCGGAGCCGACCGGCTTTCACTCGCGACGCCGCTGGTTGCGCGGGAGCTGGCCGTTACTTCGCTGTTGCTGACCAATACCACGCCGATAGAGCTTCTTGGCGAAGACCCCACGCAACGTCCGCCGTTTAGTCTGGCGTTGGATGTCGGGGTGGAGAAGCTCATCGACAAGGCCCATATCGAAAGCACGCTGGCACCGTTTGCCATCGAGCCAACGGCCTCTGCCACGGTTGATGTGCACGGGATACACGGCAACGAACTGACTGCCTTCCTGCCGAAGCTGGCGCCGTTTCTGGACGGGCAGGATTTGTCCAACGGCGGCCTGACGAGCTCGGCTGAGGCGCAGTTCGCATTTACCCGTCGCGGCGCATTGGGTATCGACCTCAAGCGGGACATCACTGCCCAGTTCGCGGTAAAAGAGACACGGTTGACGCGCAACAGCACGGGCGGCACGGGCGACCCTGGCGAAGCGGTTGCCACGCTCGGCGGCATTCGTGGTGAGAAGGTGCACTTCTCGCCTGCCAGTGGCGCCATCAACATTAAATCGATCGAAGTCACCAAGCCCTCGTTTCATGTGATGCGCGATGCGGCCGGCGTCCATGTCTTCGGCCTGACCGTGAAGTTACCGGTGGAGGGTTCACTGGCCACGGCATCGCCTGCCGCGCCGGTCGCGGCCACTGTTGCCCAGCCGCTAGCAGTCGGCGCGACGGCACCGTCGGATGCTCTCCCATCTGCGGAGTATCGGATTGATCAGTTCACACTCTCTGGTGCGGACATTGTTCTGGAAGACCGCGTCGGTCAGCCGGTGACCCTCTTGCCGATCAACGATCTGGATGTGGAGGTCCGCGGTCTGACAACGGCAGCACTGACCGAGCCCAAAGCCATCCGTTTCAGTGCGATTGTCGGGGCTGGAAAAGTTCCGCTGGCGGTCGCGAATGGGCCGGACGGTGCGACTGAAGAGCGTCCCATTTTTGCCGAGGCGTCGGCCAGCGGGAGCGTGGTTCTAGTGCCGCAGCCCAAGGGTTACATCAAAAGCTCTTTGAGCGGCCTGGAGTTGGCCAGTATTCGGGGTTTGGCGAATCAGGCGGGAATCAATCTGAGCGGTGGCACGTTTGATGTGCGGACGGACATTCGCATGAAGGGGACCGACACGTTTGATGCCCGCGTCTATCCCACCTTCAACAGCCTGCGCGTGAGCGAGCCCGCCAACGGGCCCATCCAGCGAATCTTCAACTTCCCGGCCCCGCTGGATGTCGTCGTTACTACGCTGGAAGATGCGGACGGGTCGATCACATTTCCAGTGACTGTGCCGCTGGAGGCGGGCAAGCTGAACACCAGCGCGGTCGTCGGATCGGCCGTGGGGTCTGTGGGTCGCGTGGTGGCCGAGGCGATGCTGGCGGCACCGTTGAAGGCCGGCAAGCTGTTCGGCATGCTGGCGGGGGCTGATACGACCAACGAGCGGACGAAACAGATCGAACCGGTCGTGATGGAGTTCCTGCCCGGTGAGTCGCAACTGTCTTCGCGGCAGCAGGCCGCGATCGACGCGCTACTTAAGCGGATGGACGAGGACGATACGTTGGAGGTGACGCTGCAGCACGCCATCGGCAAGAAAGATTTCGCGCTCACCCAGCAGCGGGTGAACCCGCTGGCCGATGACAGTCTGGCGCTGGCCGCCCGCCTGCGCCAGCGACGAAACGACTTGTTGCAACAGTTCGCTGAGCGGTCCAGTCGGATGCGCGTGGCAATGGCCTCGCAAAACCCGGCAATGGCGACTGCCGCCCTCGACGCCTTGCGGACCACCTCTGTTGAACTGAAGCAGACGGAGGATGGTCTGGACCAGATTCTCGAATTGCTCAGGGCTGGGGCCGACCGGCAGGCCGACCGTCGCACCAAGGCGGCCGCACTGGTGCTCGGCGACCTGCGCCTGCAGGCGGTACAGCAGGCGCTACTCAATACAAAACTCAAGGGCATTTCGGATCGGGTACGCAAAGGAACGGCCACCTTGAAGGCGGCCGAAGGCGATGATTCGGGGCGTGTTACGCTGGCTCTTGTGCGTCGGGCCAAGCAGTAACTGCGGGACCCAAAACAGCCAGAGCGGGCGATGGGATTCGAACCCACGACGTCCAGCTTGGGAAGCTGGCATTCTACCACTGAATTACGCCCGCAGCGGACGGGTAAGTATAGGGGCGGCTTTGCCCTCTGCCAATCGGGTATTCCGTCGGCGGGCGGGGCGGGGCCGGATGGGTGCTATTTTTCGCTCAGTTCAATCGTCCCTGTGAACTTGGCAAGGTCGCCAGCAGATTCGACGGCCGCCCGTCGTGTGGCAACGGCCCGGTGGTAAAGTTTCGTGAACTTGGTTGGCCCGCCGTCGGCTTCCATGACGGTGATGGCTGCTTCGCACCCGGCTAAATCCGCCCGGCGGAATGCCTCGACAATGTCGGCCGAAAGTTTGACTGTTCTTCGTGATTGATCAGTAGCCTCGGCAACCGGTCCGATGGCCTCAAAGGTCATGACGCCTTGCGATTTACCCACGACCTGAAGGCTGCCGACGGGCCGCAGCAGGTAGTCGCGGGCGATGACCTCGGCCGCCAGATCATTCACCAGCACCAGCGTGCCCGTCGCTTTGTTGGCTGATTCCAGTCGGGCGGCAAGGTTCACGTTGTCGCCAAGCACGGTGTAGTCGCTGGCCCCGTCGGAGCCGGCATCGCCGACGACCATTGAACCGGTGGTGATACCCACGCGCATGGTTACCTTGGGCAGATCGCGCTGGGCCAGCGATTCGTTGAACTTTACAAGCGTCCTCTGCATCTCGAGGACGGCCTCAATGGCGTCGCGCGTGTGGTTGGGGTTGGCGTAGACGCCGTTGAAGAAAAACATCATGCCGTCGCCCAAAAACTTGTTCACGTACCCCCGGTGCTTCCGGATGATGGGCACCATCAACTGAAAATATTCGTTCAGCAGCGGTACTGTGGCAGGGCCCAATTTCTCAGAAATAGTCGTGAACCCCGCCAGATCGGTGAAGACGACGGTCATGACGCGCTCTTCGCCGTCGAACCAGATCCGGTCCGGGTTTTCCATGACGTACTGCACGAGTTGAGGGTCGACACGAGTTGAAAAGCGTTGCTCAATGCGCCGGCGGTCGTTGCGCTCGAAGAAGAAGCGTAAGACCGTACACCCGCCCCAGACGACCGGCACCACCGCCAGTGGCCCGGCGATGCCGACTACCCGTGACATCAAGCCAAAGAGCAAGACGCCATTCAGAACCGAGTACGCAAACATCAGCGCGACCGCACGCACCAACCCGGCCCACGGGGAAAACTCTGATACAGCCAGCGTCGTCAGACCGCCTATGCCAAGGACACACAGCAGTGTCACCCACAACGGGGCGACCCGCACAAAGTTGCCCGTCATGATCGCGTTGAAGACCGTTCCGTGGACCATTACGCCGGGGCACTTGGAGTGAAGGCTCGTGGGGACCATGTCATTTTTCCCTGTCGCGGTCCAACCGATCAGCACGGCCTTATTGTGCACGAGCTTTTTCAGCTCGATCATCCGGATGGCATGGCGATCGAGAATGCCGTGCATTGTTTTGGCCAGCCCATCGGCTACAAAAAACCCCTTGGCCTGGGTGGCAGCGGTAAGATCGTCGGCGGTTCGCTTGTCGGCGGGTGTGTCCTCAACCTGCTTTAGTGTGTCGCGGGCAAACGAACGATCTTGATCGAGCTTCCGGTCCGCTTCTGCCAGGACCGACTGCACTGAACTACCTGTCGGCAGGTTGATCTCCAGATCTTTGATGAGTGATGCCTTGTTCTCATCAAGCCGCCGTCGCATCGACAGGATGTCGCCAATCAAGGCCATTGAGCAATGTTGGGCTGTCGTTTTACCTGTCAGGTCGTACAGCGTTTCCCAGCGATTGGTGCTGGGCCAGGTGAGGTCCATTACGCCGGACACGGCCCGACCGACTGAATCATAATATTCGCGTCGTAGCGGAACCGTCACCTCGCCGGTCTTGAGCGGTATCACAAGCCCCATGGAAGTCAATTTCAGCGCGCTCAATGGCACGCCTTCGACTGCGCACGCCAGTGCAACCCCAAGCGACGGGACCAACCGATCGCCAAGGACCATCACCACCGGCATGGACCTTACGACGCCACGGCCCGTTGGCAGGTAGGTTACGAATCCCGCTGACTTGCTGGCGGCAGTGAACTCCGGCAGAGGAACGTCGCCCAGAGGCGCAGCAAACAATCCGGATGCGGTCCGCGGTAGGGGCGCGCTGAATTTCAGAATTGCCAGTTTAGCTTCTTGTGCACGCAAGGCCGCGGCGATCGCTTCGCCAGCCGCACTCGTCGCCGTGGCTTCTGGTCCAAATATCTTCGTTCGCAACGTGGCGGCGTCCGCCAATCCTTTGCCCTCGGCGAACAGGCGGGCCACTTTCTCTTCCACCACCGAGGCCCGCGCAGCCTGTAGCAACGGCTGGACATCGATCTGCGATACCCCCAGTTGCTCTGCAATGGTGTGGGCGTCTGCCAGCGGATTGGCGGCAAGGGCCCGCCGGACTCGAGCGTACTGTGGGCCGCTGTCGCCTGATTCCACCAGCGTGTAATCGAGCACATAGTTGCCCTCTGCGAGGGCTTTGGCCACGCGCGCGTCGCCGGGCCGGGGGCCGCTCTCCGACTCGGGGTCGACCAGCAGGACGTCGAGCGCGACCGCCCTCGGTCCCGCTTCGTTCAACACCTCAAGAATCTGTCCGATCGTCGAACGCGGCCAGGGCCAACGGCCGATGACTTCGTTGGCCGTGTCATCGATGTCCAGATGTAGAATCTCTTTACTCGGCTCCGGCCGACCGATCTGGCACCACTTCACCCGGGTGTCGGTCAACTGCCTTTCAGGCTCATCCAGTAAGCCCAGCCAGGTGGCCAGAGTCACCATCACCGTGATCGCGCATCCCAACAGCGCGACCTTGGCAACGGTCTTCTGTTGCCGGAATCGCTTCAATAATTTGCGGGGCGATAGTGCGCGCATGGGACCTGCAGACTGACCCCATGATCAGCCACTACCCCACCTACGGCAACCAGCGCCAAACGCTTACCGGCGGCGACGGCCAGCAAAGCCGGCCATACCTGCTGCAATCAGCCCGGCCAGCGAAGGTTCGGGAAGAATCGCGACAGCACCCGAAAACGAGGGGGCGACGCCTCCCAGGCCGTTGGCATCCGGCGGCCCGCTGAACGTCACCGGAAGGCCCGTGTCGGTGTCGATGGCCGTGATGAAATCGTTGGGCACGTTGTCGCTGACCGAGAAGTGCAAAACTGTGTCCAAAGGCAGTAATGGCTTCAGGGTAAAGATCGCGGCAAACACGTCGATTTCACCCGGTAGCGGATTGGCACTGTTACCGAATACTTGAAGGCGCGTGAACAGGTCATTCGAAGTGACGATTACATTAGTCACTGTGTAGCCGTTGACCCCGAAGATGTCCTTCGCCGGATTGATGGTCACAAGGTCAGTCTCGTAAGTCATCGTCAGTCCGTAAGACTGCACGTTCAGCGGGTCGGCGTTGATCTGGATTTGACGTAGTGCCGGGCTCGTTGCAGTCGGCTTGCAGCTCGTTTTGGCCCCGCCGGCCAGTGCGGCCGCCCCGAAAGAACTGGCAGTCAGGGTGCTGATAGCGGCTGCGGCTACGACGGCGGACAGAAGTTTGCTGCGGACCATGCTTTTTCTCCGGTAAACCCTCTAGAGGGTTGATCTCCAATCCGAGCGACGCATGACCTGAAGTGCCATGAAACGGACCCGGACAGGCGGAGCATAATCCAAAACAACTACATGCATCCATGTGTTTTTACTGCGAATATCCTCCGCGCTAAATGAGGCGGTAAAATGGGGGCTATGTGACGGTTATGCCAACCATGGGGCCAGAACGGTCTGAGTTGCAGACTGTGGCAGACTAGCGCCTGCGGCGGCCAGCCATGACACCACTCAGCATCGCCAACCCAGTCAGGCCGCAAAACGGTTCCGGCACGATGGCCACTGGCCCGGATTCCGAGGGTGAAATCTGATTGGTGGGATAGGTAAACTGAACCCCGGTGTCCGTATCAAACGCCCGAATGAAGTCCTGCGGCATGTTGGTCGGGTCGGCGAAGACCGTGAAGTGTAGAACCGTGTCCAACGCCACGCCGGGCTTGAGCGTGAAGATTACGCCGAAGACATCAATCTCGCCCGGCGGGGGAGCGGCAGTTGCTCCAGACACCGTGACAAAGCCAGTTGCTCCGCTGCTGCGTATGTTGACCACGGCTGCGTCGAAACCATTCACCCCGAACACATCGCTGTTCGGGTTCACAATGTCCACGTCGTTCAGGGGGTACGACATGGTCAGCTGATAGGCCGCCACGTTCAGCGGGTCGGCGTTGATCTGAATCTGCCGCAGGGCAGGACTTGTTGCCGTCGGCTTGCAGCTCGTCTTGGCGCCCCCGGCCAATGCGGCCGCCCCAAACGCCTGTGTAGCGCCCGTGCCCAGAAAGGCTGCCATCAGCAAGGTGGTCGAAAGAACTGCTGAACTCATATTGCGAACGTATGTCATGGCGATTTTCTCCAGTTGAGGTCCGGTGCGGGTGTCGTTGCCCGACGCCTCATGCCTGAACATACCACTACACACACGTTTGATTCCGGCTATTTAGCAAAGAAAGTTTTGGTACTTACCAATGTATAATGGTACACGCGTCAGATCATGTGGCGATGATCCGAGTGGGCTTATTCGTGGCCATCTCATGCCCGTTCATTACTTGGCTTTACGGACCGTCTTGGCCGTCGGTGTCACCTTCGCCGTAGCCTGCCGCGCCTTAATCTTGGCAGATGCGGTTTTGGGCGCAACCGGTCCGACAAGGTCGGCAGATGCCCCATTGTTGGCATCAGGCAGGCTGGCCAGTGCGGTGGCTGGCGGGATGAAAACGAGCGGCGACCCGAACTGCCCCTTACTCAACTGGTAGGTGTAGGTCGTGGACTTCGGCCCGTTCGGGGTCAGCGTGACACCGGGCAAGGGTGCAAAGTCGAATATTGCCTGCTTCTTCCCGTTTAAGAACACATTCAGCGTTACCGGTGTAGATGCGCCTGATACGTGAATCAGGTTTACCCCATAAATAGCTTCCGGGTAACTCCCCTTCCAGTACACGACTTCCGTGCCGCCGTTCGGTCCGCCTTTGTGATCAAAATCTGTGCGCCCGCCGCTGGCGGTCTGGTTCAGGCCGAAGCCGGGGTAGACGAACTCATCCGCCACAAACCGGCCGGCCTTGGCCGGGTCTGAACCGAAGAAACCATTCGTATTGGCGTTCCCTTTGCTCACGTACACCAGCAGGTTGATGTCGGCGTTACCGGTCCAGCGGGCCACAAAATCCAACGTGCCCGGCAGTGCGGGAATCAGATCGGCTTCTTTCTTGATCGGGCCGGCCCCGCCGGTGATGGTCGTTATGCCCGCGAGCGGGTCGTACGCAAGTGTCGCCCCGCGCGATACTTCCCGGGAAATAACGCGTGTGTCGGAGGGCGTTCGTGAACCGCTGGATTGCGGGTCCAAAACGCTGGCCAGCAGGGCCGCATCCGCCGACGAGAATGCGGCGGTGTTCATGCTGGCCTCCCGGCCACCTTTGCTGCCCACGTCGGTCGATCTCGACCCCGCCGTGAACCTAGCCCGACCGGTGTAGCTCACAGCCCTGGGCAGAAACGGCGGCGTGTTTTCCACCTCGACGGTTGTGCCGCGCACGGCCAGCGTGCTGCCGGGAGACACAATCGATGATTCGTGCTGTAGCCCAAGGTCCTGAATTTCGTATTGCGTTCGCCCGTAAGGCATCGACAGATCCGTCTTGATCTTGCCGCCTTCTTTCACTGCCTGAAGCAGCTCCACCGTACCCAGTCGGTCCAGCGTAAATGTCTGATCCGGATCGATGTGGCAGCGGATTGCGCTGCGCGGCCCGGTGCGGATGTAGGCCCCCTCGCCCAATTTCATGCCGACCTCAGCCTTCACCCACGGCGCGGTCTTGTTCTCGCGCACCTGTACCAGTCCGGCGACGCTTTCAATCACAGCCGTCATGCTGCCCTCGGGCACGGCCGATGCAGTAGTGCTCGCTACTTGAGTGGCCTGTGCCAAAGCCCACGAAGGGCATGCCGCAAGAATCGCGGCCGCCAGAATGTGCGCACTAAACTTATTCATCGCCCACCTCATCTTTTGCAAAACGACAACACTCCAGGTCTGACGCCCAACCATTCCCTACGTTGAATACGCGCTCAACGGTTTTGAAAACTGCCAGCCCATCGCTATTTCGCCAATCCGCCCGGCGTCTTGTTTCCGCCGCCGCCGCGCTGGTAATCCTCAAACTTACCCATGATGCCGACAAACTCGGTCCCGGAAAAAACCTGATTCGGGCTGCTGACAGGGAATAGTCCCATGTCGGCTAGCTCACGGACGGCGTATCTGTCTTCTAACACAGGGTTCTTCAGGGCTTGGGCCACGTGCAAACTGACGCCCCCTTTCACGCCGCCGGCATGCGACAGCACATGTGCCACCGTCCCGCGCGTGGCGGCCTCACCAGCCGGTCGGCTGAAGTCGGGCTGCAGAAACCCACGCTCCTTGAGTGTCTTTACGCGGGCGTCGTAACCACCGTCAGGGGCCTGACCATCCAGATAAAGGAGGATGCCATGAAAAGCTTCGTCGTTGCTGGTGAGCTTGCGGTCGGCCAGTTCGTGCCAGAAATCCATCTGCTGGTCAGGGGTGCTGCCACCAAACTTTGTGGTCACGGGGTCAGGTACCGTTGTGTGGCGGCAGCCCATCAGCATCAGCCCGGTGGCGGCGACGAGTACGGTTCTAGAACGCATAGGTCACCCCCAGGAAGATGAACTGCCGCGGGTCGTGCTCTGCCACGATGATGTTGCCAGGAAAGAACACGCCGTATCGAACTACAAACGTGAGATCGCTGGTCGCCTGCCATGTCGCGAAGAGGTCCGGCTCGACACCCACGAGCCGACCGTCGGTCGTTTGCTCGTCAACGGCCGCATCTTCCTGCACCTTCATATAGGCGAAGAAATCAACGCCGACTTGCAGCCGCCGCAATGCACCTGAGCCGGGCATCGGATAGGTCGAAAAACCCACCCGGGTGGTCGAAAGGTTTCCCAGCGACGGGGCAAACTCCAGCCCCGTGTTGATGAGTCCGAACGAGTTGAAAGAACGGTCCACCGTGTTGGGGGCATTACCGTTGAAGGTATCGGTAGGGCTGCCGCGATCTGCATCAGCAGAAGCAATGGTTTCTTCGATCGCAAAGCGGCTTTTATTGTCGCCCGGAAACAGATACTCGATGCGGCCGTTCACGGCCCAGGCTTGAATTTCGTCCAGTGTCTGGGGTACCTGCGTCAGGCTGGCCCCTTCGACCTTGAAGCTGTTGGAGGTGCTTTTTCCCCCTTCATAGGTCGCCTCCACCGAATAGAGGAGGCGGTCTGACAGGCTGCCCGATGAACCAATGCCCAGGTAATAACTGTTGTAGTGATACCGCGTCTGGATGCTGCCGATGTCGGCCGGCCCGGACAGGTTCTCGTCGCGCTGGCTGAGGGCATAGATGAACGGCTGGTGGTCGCCCATCGTCACACTGGCCAGGAGGCCATAAAAAGCCCGCTTGGTGTCGATGTCGTAGTCAGGCCGTGAGGCGTCAAAATCCACCGTGTATTTGGGTGTGATCCCGGCCAGTGCCTGTACGGTCAGTGGGCCAGCGGTAAAATCCGCGACTGCACCATCCAGCCGGGTACCGAGGACCAGCCCGTTGGCCCAGTAGGCAAAGTCGCGCCCCACCTGAATTGTCAGATTGGAATCCGACTCTTTGCCGTTGCGTGCCGTGATAGCACGCCCGATGTCCAGCCGGTAGTAGGCACGGTCGAGTTTCTCATCCACTTCGCGGCTGCCACGCCCGTCGAAACTGTCGCCGTCGTTGTAGTCGTTGTAGCCCCAGCGACCGCGGAGGAATAGCTCCTGTGCCCCGTCTAGATTCAGCCTGCCATAACCGACGACGCTGGTCTGTCGGCCCGCTTTGGTATCGAGCGTGTAATCCTGAGAGGAAAGGTAGTCGAACGACGTGTAGGCCCCGAAGTCGACCAGAAGCCGCTCGTCCAGAGGCACCATCTCGTTGGCCTTAAGCCGGCGGTCAATGTTCAACTCCGTCAGCTGCCGAAGTTGCTCTTCGCGCTGAACGGAACGGTCGGCGGATGGCACGACCTGTCCTGGTGCAACACCTGTAAGGGCGAAAGTGCCAACGGCCAACGCAATAGAGGCAACGGCCCGACGAGTCATGTGTCCCTCAGCTTTCTAAAACGGGAACAACTCACCAACGGCTTTCGCAAACTAATGAAAGGGTCGCCCGTATTCAATCTGTACGGACATCGATTCTGAGAAAAACTGGAGGCTGTCGGGTGCCGAGAAAACGCCATGTTTGAAAGGGAAAAATCGGGGTCAACGTGTCGCTGGTCGTGGGAATCACGGGATTTATTACCGAGAACAGGACCCACCCCCGCCCCTTTTTGGGCCGGCGTATTTTTTGAGGGAAGTTTAGGTGATTGGCTCCTTCGGCCTGCCTGTGACATTGCGCCCTTAGGTTCGGCCACGTCAGTGTCGCATGATTCGATTAGACTCTTGCCATCATGAGAGTTTTGTCGCCGCCACTTGTTTTGATGCTGTCGCTGGTTTTGTTGGCCGTCGGATGCACGTCCGAGGTTATGGCACCGGCCACGCAGTCAGCTGCCGCGCGCCCAGAGAGTCATGCCTCGACGCCCCTGGCGCCCCACGCCGGCGGGACCACCGCCGACGCGGCCAAGCCGGGTGCGGACTATCCGACCCCCTCGCCTGAAGTCACCGAATCTGCTGCCAGCAGTCGCAGCCGTGCCATTGGCCAGCAGGCCCCCGACTTCGACCTCAAGGATCAGAACTACAAGAACGTCACGCTGGAGAGCTTGAAAGGCAAGTGGGTCGTGCTGTATTTTTACCCAATGGCCGATACCCCGGCCTGCACCTGTCAGGCGACGGAGTTCACCAAGCTGCTGTGGTGGTTCAATCAGACCGGGGCGACGGTGGTTGGGGTCAGCCCCGGTACGGTACTGGACGCGCAATATTTTGGATCCAAGTACACGCTGATGTTCCCGCTGCTTGCGGACCCGGAAAAGACGACCATTCGGAAGTACGGGGCTTGGGTGGACATCAAGGAAGGCCCCGCCGCTCCGGGCATGTTCATCCGCAGTACATATCTGATCGACCCGACCGGCAAGATCGCCTGGCACTGGCCGGAGGTGGTCCCGCAGGGGCACGCGCAGCGAGTTTTCGAGCGGCTGGAAAAGATTAAGGCGGCAGAGGTCGGGTGGGCGAAGCAGTAACCTGCTGCCGCACTTTGCGAAACCGACGTTAGCCCGCACCATGGCGCACTATGTCACTGGATAAAAGCTGGCAGGCCCGAATCGCCGAGGCCACCGATGCAGCCACCGCCGACTTCGTCGAGTCGATCACTTACGACCACCGGCTTGCCCCGCATGATGTCGAGGGGTCGATCGCCCACGCTCGTATGCTGGCCGACGTGGGGTTGCTCTCGGCGGCGGAACTCTCGGCCATTGAAACGGGCCTTGCGGGAATCGCCATCGACCTTGTGGCCGGGAAGATCAAACTCGACCCGCGGCTCGAAGACATTCACATGGTCATCGAGGCTGAGTTGATCAAGCGCATCGGCGAGCCCGGCCGGAAGCTGCACACGGGCCGCAGCCGGAACGATCAGGTTGCCCTCGACCTGCGCCTCTGGATCGATTTTGCCGCCGGACAGACTGCTGACAAACTCGAGCTGCTGTGCTCGGCCTTTGATTCCGTGGCCGAAAAAAGCCGCGACGTGATCATGCCCGCCTTTACCCATCTGCAGCGGGCCCAGCCGATCAGTGCCGCAGCGGAGTGTCTTGCGTGGCGCACGATGTTCGAAAACGACATCGCCCGACTCGCGCCGCTGGCCAAAGTCAACCAGCGCAGTCCGCTGGGTAGCGGTGCGATTGCGGGTAGCAGCCTGCCCCTGAATGTGGCGCACACGGCCGCGTCTCTGGGCTTCGCGGCCGGCCCGGCCAGCAGTATTTACGAAACATCCTCGCGCGATCTGGCCGTTGATTACCTGTTCGCGCTGGCCATGGCCTCGATGCACCTGTCGCGTCTGGCGGAGCAGTGGATCATCTATATGACCACGGAGTTCGGGTTCATCAACATCGCCGACCGTTTCACGACCGGCAGCAGCATGATGCCTCAGAAGCGCAACCCCGACACGCTGGAACTCATCCGCGGCCGCTGCGGCAATGTTTACGGCGACCTCTTTGGTCTGATGACCATTTTGAAGGGTCTGCCACTTGGCTACAACCGTGACCTTCAGGAAGACAAACGCCTGCTGTTCCGGGCCCACGACACGCTGGCCTCGTGTCTGACGATGGCGGCTGCCGTGGTCAGTAGTGCGACCTTCAACGGCTCGAAGATCACGCCCACGCTCGATCGTGGCTTCCTCGACGCGACCAGCCTGGCTGAGTACCTCGTCGGCAAGGGAGTGCCGTTCCGCACGGCCCATCAGGTGGTCGGCACGCTGGTTGCCCGGTGTGAAGACCGAAAACTAAACAGCCTCGGCCAGTTGTCGCTGGAAGAGATCGTCGCGGCCGTGGATGAGCGTGATTCCAGCCATTCCAACGCGATTGGTCCTGACGTTTATGAATCGCTGGGGGCGGCAAACGTCGTTGCGCGGTATCGTTCCGGCGGTGCGGCTGGCGGCGCTCCGCTGGCTGTGGCACTGGCGAGCAAAACAAAGGCAACCGAGCCATGATCCGTCCCCTCCTTTTCACAAGTCTGGTCATTGTTGCCTTGACGACTGGGTGCTACGAGAAAGCCACGTTGCACGGCATCGGCGGCGACCAGGCAATTGATCCCGACAGTCTTAACGCGAGCAAGAAGCCTGCCGAACAGGTGAACCCGCTTACCGGCATGTGGATGCAGGATGTGGCCGAAGGGGCGAAACCTTGGACGCTGGAACTGGGCGGTAACAACGACTTCACCGCGCGCGACGGCCGGGGAAAAGCGCAGTTCACTGGCAGGTATCAATATGCCCAAGGTGGGAACATTGTACGGTTTACGTCGTCGCGCTCATCGCCTGCCTGCCCGGGGGTGGTCGGCCTTTACGAACTGCGCTACACGCCCACCCGCATCGAGTTCCAACTTCGCACGGATGAGTGCTCCGAGCGGAAAGACCAGTGGGCGTTCGCCTGGATCAAGAAGGAAAATCAATAGCCTTCCAGCGGTAGGGCCCAGTAGAGCGGCCGGAACGTGGAGAACTTCGAGATTGGCACCGGCGACCGTCACCGATCGGCCCCTCTACCGCCTCTCCGCCAATTTCAACGGCAGGCGGTAAAGCAGCAACGCCCCATCTTCGAGCACCTCATCCGGCGGCGTTTGCTGGAGCTGCAGGTATTCGGCCTTGATGTCGTCATTCAGATAAGTCGCGTGCCACATTGTTGCGCTGACTAGTAAAATACCTTTGCGGTCCGACTGGGCCAGATCACGAACGTGCGTAGTCGACGGTGGCGATAAAAAATATCCCGGCGCAATTGGTGTGGCTGAAGCTGTTGGATCGACCGTACCGAACGCAGCGAAGTAGACCGGCCCATCATGGGCACTCAGCTCTGCGATGGCGCGATAGGTCTGTCCCCAATCCAGGTTCGAGTCGCCCAGCAGGGTGTGCTTGGGTCCGAGCCGTTGGGCCAGCCCATTGAAATAGCTCAGGGCATTGTTTGATTGAACATGCTCGCCGAACATCATCACTGACGCCGCGATCATGGCGGCCGCGAAGCCCAACCCTCGTGCTCTGTTGGGCCCCCTCGCCGCAACCCCTGCCCATGTCACCGCCGCCGCGACAGCCAACGGCGTGGTCACCGGTAGCAGATACCGGACACCTCGCCCTTTGCCACTGATCAAAAAAATCGCGAACAACAATGTGCAGGCCGACAGCCACGGCACCGACGGACCGCTCCAACCTTGCCGGCGCAGGGCCAGAACGCCGCCGATCACACCAGCCGAGCCGACCACCAGCAACCACGTCAACGGCTCTTTCAGCAACAGCACGGCTGGTAAATACCAGATCGGGGCCGGGTCATAGTTCTGCCCGAACGCGAACGTCCTCGACCGGAGGCTGATCCGGTACTGGACGCCTAGCCCATAGACGTACGCCTCGGGCAGGAGGTGGTGCTCCGTCGTCCACGCCGCGGCCTGAAGTGCCAACGGAGTGGGGGCATCGGCCGACAGCCCTTTGCGCTGGCGGATGTCCTGCACAAGTGCGGGGAAATCCAATGACTCACCCTTCGGCCCGGCCGAATAACGTAGGCCATAACTCGCCCACAACGCAGCGACAGAAACGACCGGCATCATCAGCAGAGTCACACCCCAGACGACACGATGTTGGCGGCCGCGCAGGCAAAGAACCATCAAGATCAGGCCGACGGACAATGCCACCAAAATTCCGGTCGCCTTCAAGCACACACCGAGGGCAATGGCCGTAACCAATCCGCAGAGCCACAGTTTTCGTTTGTTGTTGCTGGCTGCTCGACTCGCCATGTCCAGGCACATGAAGCTTGCCAGTGCGGCCGTCGCGGCCGCGACGTCGTTCGTGACGAGGGCACCGTGCGCCTGAACCGTCGGATCCAGACCTACCAGTACCGCTGCCATGAAGGCCGCTGCCAACCCCTTGTTCATCCAAGCCCACGTCATGGCCAGCCCGATCAGCAACCCCAGCCAAACCAACTGCACGTTTCGGGCATGACGTAGGGTCGCCTCAAACTCTGTGCGATTGGCCGCTCCCAAAAACCGGGTTGCCGCCCACTGCCACTGCACACGCGGATCCATGGAAAGTTTTTCCAGAAGTCGGTCGGCGGGTGCCGGTTGCAGTGGGTCCAGCCCGGCAGTCGCCATCCACTTAAACAACGGCGGATGTTCCGGATTCATGCGATAATCGCCGGAAGTGTGGTAAAGCCTCCCGGCCGCGAGGTGGAGCGGTTCGTCGTAAGTCGCAGGAATTCTGCGAATGTTTGTTCGTGCGGTCGCCGCGATTCCAACCACCCAGCACGCTGTCAACAAGAACAGCCCCAACCATCGCCACATCACCCGGCGCGGTTTTTCGAGGGTCGCAGTTGGGAAATCCGGTTCGATGCGGCTAATGTAATGGCCGTCGCAGGCCGCAGTCAGGGCCTCTTCTGGGGATGTCGGCCTCGCGGCGGCTTATCGCAGATTCTCCCGCGAAAACACCGCTGCATTTTCCAAGTTTTCCCACAGCCATAAAAGTTTCTGGCAACAGTGTCTGGTGAAAGGTAAGGGTCTATGAGCGGAAGCGGCGGTAATCGTGGTTACGGGGGCGGCGGCGGTGGCGGGGGATTCCGGAAGCAAAAGTGGCAGAACCGTGGCAATCGCGGCGGGGCCGGCGGTGCCGGAGGCCCAGGCCAGACGGGGGCCATTACGGCGACAGGCGGCTACGCGCCACCGAAGCGTGCCAGCGGCCCCAAGACCTGTCCGATGTGCGGCATCGTGGCAAGCAACCTTGGCCAGCACATGGTTCAGGCCCACGATCATCCCGTTGAGACCTAGGGACATTATGCAAGCCGTTGGCACGCGGGGAGTTATGCCGCACAATCCGCCGCTCCGATGAGCAAGGCGATTATTCTTCAGCACGTGGCGCACGAAGGGCCGGGACGCATCCTGCCCATCTTCCGCGATTTCGGTATTCCGGTTGAAGTTCGGCATCTTTACAAGGGCGACGAGGTTCCAACGGCAGCTGAGGAGATCCGCGTTCTGATCGTTTTGGGCGGGCCGATGGGTGTGGCTGATGTCGAAAAATATCCGTATCTTCAGCAGGAGCTGAACCTCTTAAGGGCCTTTGTCGCGGCTGATCGGTCGGTTCTGGGCATCTGTCTCGGGGCGCAGTTGCTGGCAGCCGCGGCTGGGGCCAAGGTTTACCCCAACACCAAGTTTGTCCCGCCTGCCAAGCCCGGCGAGCCTGCCCCGCCGCCCGGCGACCCGCTGCCTGAGTTTGGTTGGGGCCCGGTCATGTTTCCGTTCCCCGGCGGCACCGAGCCGCTGGTTCAGGGGATGATCGACGGCACCCCGATGTTTCACTGGCACTTCGATACGTTCGACCTGCCCCGATTCCCACCCCCGCCCAACCCCGCCCCGCCGCCGGCTCCGCCTCCGCCCACGGGCAACGCCCTCATCAGCAGCAGCCGCAACTGCCGCAACCAGCTTTTCCGATTCAAGAATCGACTCTTCGGCGTTCAGTATCATCCGGAACTGACGCGCGAAGGAATCGACGCGATTGTTCAGGCGGATCGCGATAACTGTGTCAAGGTGCTGGGTACCGATGGGCCGGACAAGGTCCGGGCCGATACCGAAAAGTATTACCCCCGCTACGAAAAGACGGGCCAACGGTTGTTGACCAACTTCGTGCAGTACTTAAGGGTTTACAGCGGGGTCTAACAGGGCATTTCCGCCCGGCATGAGAGCACGCGATGTCAGCGATCAAACGTTGGGCACGCGCGGTTGGGATGAGGCAATACGTCAGGCCGTGGGCGCTGGTCGCGCCGATTCTTGTTCTGATTGTCTGTCTGCCGTTGCTGCGTCCGCTGCGTTATCCCGATGCCGGGCAGGCCGGCGATGCCGAGGTGCTGCGGCTCGCCACGATTCATTCGTTCGCCACAACCGGCAAGTTGGTGTTGCCGGAAAAGCCGTTCGCGATTTATGGGGTTGTCAACAGCCGAACTCCCGTCACCTTTTCGCGTGAGCATTACTACGCCGTACAACCGCCGATGCTGTCGGTGCTGGCCGCCGGGTTCTATCGCCTCATGCTTGCGGCTGGGGTGACGTTCGAAGATTCCCAAACTCTGACAACGTACGTACTGACGATGCTGATGGCCGCTGTGCCGGCCGCGGCCTGCGGCGGGCTGGTCTATCGCATGGCGCGGGTGTTTGAGCTCAGCCGACCGTGGCGCGCGGCCCTGAGTACGGTCGTCGGCCTGGCGGCGGGCCTTCTGCCGTATGGCACGGTGATCTCGCCGAATGCGGTGGCCGCCGCGTTCGTCATGGCCTCCATGGCGTGCGTGCTTCGGGCGGAGATGTCGGGCAAGCCGCCGCGCAGCGGGTGGGGTTGGGTCATCGCGGCGGGGCTGTTCGCCGGGCTGGCGGCGACGATCAAGCCCAACGTGGTCTTCGTACTCGCCGGTATCGGCCTGAGCATGTTTCTGGCTCACTGGAGTCTGGGGCTGCGGTTCGGGGCGGTGCTCCTTTATATCGGGGGCATGGTGCCGGCACTGGCAGTGCATCTGATTCTGTCAGCACCGATTTCTGGCAATCTATCATCTGCGGTAGCGGAAATTTCACGTGCGGCATGGTTCGGGGCTGGCAGCACCCAGGCCGAAGCGCGGGACGAAGGGGCAGAGCCCGAGCAGCCGCCGTCCACCGCTGGTGTGGTGAGCCAGCGGATCGTGTGGGGGTTGTTCGGCGAGCAGGGCGTGGTGCTGCACGTGCCGGCAGTATTGCTCGCAGCGGTCGGAGTGTGGGCAGTGGTTCGCGGCCACTGGCCGGTGGCCATCAAGGGGCTGGCGGTGGGTGTATCGGCAGGGGTGTTGGTCGCGTTCTTGGGGTGGGTACTGGGGCCACCGAACAGTCGGCCTTACTTCGGGCCACAGGGTGTTGTGGCGGTGTTGCCAGCTTTGGTGTTTTTCGCGGGCGCAATTGTGCGGCACATTCGTGGCGCCTGGCGATGGACATGGGTAGGCATACTGGTGATCAGCTCGGCTGGCATTGGCATTCTTGGGGCGACCCGTCCGGCCCCTCCGGCAGGGTATGACGGGGTCACACTGTGGCAGGCGGCTCGGCAGCTTCAGCATTGAACCGGACGGCGATTTAACGCAATCCGAATCTCTGCCGCACGCGGGCATCGAGCGGGCCAAGCACCCACCGATCGACCGACATGCCGACGACAACCATCATCGCCATCACGGCTACGACATCCGCTGCCAATCCCAGTTCGCGGCCAGCCAATAGCAGGTAGCCCAGGCCCTTACCTGTCGTGACGAGGACCATTTCCGCACCCAGCAGGCTGCGCCACGCAAAACCGAAGCCTTGACGAAGTGCGCCGGTCATTGCAGGAAGGCTGGCGGGCAGAAGCACATACCGCCACAGTCGCCATCCGGTGGCGCCCAGCATCCGGCCGGCCCGTTCGTAGAGCGGTGGCATCACGGCCAGACCGTCTCTCATGGCCAGTGCCACAGCGAAGCCGCTGCCCAGAACCATCACAGCGATGACGGCACTCTCCGTGAGTTTCAACGTGATGACGGCCAGCGGAACCCAACAAACGCTGGGCAGCGTCTGCAATCCCAGGAGCAACGGTCCCAGCAACCGATTGAGCCAGATCCACCGCCAGATTGCCCCGCCCAACAGCACGCCCAACACCAGCGCGATTGCAAAGCCAGCGACCAGACGGGTCAGGCTGACCCATAAGGCCGTCAACATCGCGCTCGACCAGAAACCCCCTTGTGGATGCGTTGCGACACTGCCTGAGAGGTTCGTGGATAGCCCCAGGAGATACGCGAAGGCATCGACCACGTGGCTCGGGGCGGGAAACTTCCAGGCGGGCCACTGGATGGTGCGCCAGGCGATCTCCCATGCGGTGAAGAGCACAACCCAGATGGCGTATCGGGCGACGCGGCTGGTCCATGTTTCAGCGGGTTGGATGCTCATCGCGACTCGTCCCTGCGGGCGAGCCCGTCCAGAGAAACAGCCGGCCCACGTTGCCAGCCCTCAGTAGCCGCCCATCCGCTCATCGTGCGGAAAGTTTCAAGATCGAGTGTGTCGCGAAAGGTGACGCGTTCCAAGGCGCTGCGCAAAAGTTTCTCTGGCAGCGGCCGGCCGCCGGAATTTTTCAGGTTGGCGAAAGCCGCATTGAGCTGGGTGACGTACTTTTGTCTATTACTGGCAAGGCGTGCGGTCCAGACGGCGTTGAGGGCCAGCAGTTTGTCAATCGCCACACCGTGGGTCGCTAGCGAGCTGGGTGAGGCCACCACCACCGTTAGTGCGAAGTGGCCCGGCGGGTCAGGCCACAGTGACCTTTCATCGGCGATGACCGTGGCTTCCGCCTGATCAACCAACCGGCTGGCCCAGGGTTCGGGCACCCAGGCGGCGTCAATCCCGCCGCGCGACATCATTGTGGCCTGCTCGGACGGGGTAAGCGGCGTGACAAAATTGACTGCGCTGGCGAAGCCTTTCTCCTCGCCCCATTTACGTACGAAGTGTCGGGCTGAAAGATCCTGTGTGTTGCCGAACTGCGGTGTGGCCAGACGCTTGCCGACGAGGTCCTGCGGCGTCGTGATGCCGCTGCCGGGTCGGGCGATAATGGCAACACCGTCGCTGGCGGCGTTGGCAAGCAGACGCACGGCCGTTCCACCGGATGCCTGATAAGCCTGCAAGACCGGGCCGGGACCGACGTAGCCCACATCAATCTCGCCAGCAGCCAGGGCTTCCATCAGGCTGGGGCCGGCGGGATAAAGGTGGGTGACAAGTTGCACAGGGGCGATGGCGCGGGCCAGCTCGCCGGAATCGACCATCAAGACGGCTTGGGCGTGGGTAAGGTTCGGGAAGTAGCCGAGTCGCAGGACGTTACTACCGGCGGGTTCGTGGCTGCCTGCGGTCAACCACCCGCTACGGAGCGCCACAGCCAGAAAGGCTGTGGCAAGGCCCAAGGCCACGAGAAGGCCGGCCGCCAGAACGCCGAATCCTCGGACGGGCCGTGCCGCCAACTAGATGCCCTCCGCGATGTAGAACTGGCCGGTGGCCGGGTCGATCTCCACGCCTTGTTCGCGGCGAAGGCGGTTTACTTCCTGATCAATTTCGAATCGGACCTGAGCGACAAGTTCAGACACTTGGGCCGTGTCGAAGTCGCGTGGGTGCGGGATGTTCACGACGAATTCTTTGCGGACCCGGCCGGGGCTGGAGTGCAGCACAATGATGCGGTCGGCTAGGCGAACGGCCTCGCCGACGCTGTGGGTGACGAAGAGGATGGTCTTGCCAGTGGCCAGCCAGAGGTCCTGCAGTTGGACGTGCAGCAGGGTGCGGGTCTGGGCATCCAGTGCGGCGAAGGGCTCGTCCATCAGCAGTACGGCCGGGTCGAGCACGAGGGCACGGGCGATGGCGACGCGCTGGCGCATACCGCCGGAAAGCTCGTGCACGAGTTTGCCGGATGCGTTTTCCAGGTGAACCGCCGCCAAGGCCGCGCGGGTTCGCTCGACCGCTTCAGCCTTGTCGACCCGGGCCATGTTCAGCCCGAAGGCGACGTTTTGTGCGGCCGTGAGCCACGGGAACAGGCCGTGATCCTGAAACACCATGGTGCGATCCGGGCCGGGACCGGTGACAGGCTGGCCGTCGAGGGTGACCGAGCCAGCGGAAGGGGCCAGCATTCCCGCGGCAGCGTTTAACAACGTGGACTTGCCACTACCCGACGGACCGACCACGACGACGAACTCACCGGGGGCAATGTCGAGGGAGATATTTTCAAGGATGGACTGGCCTGCGATGCGGTGGGAGATGCCGTTGAGGCGCAACTGGCCGCGGGCTGAGGCGGTTGCAGGACGTGCGGTCGAAGACGGGCGATTGAGTAGTGACGTGCTCACGCTGTGATCCTCCGCTGGGTGGTCAGGGGGGCGGGTGGGGTGGGGCGGCTATTCAACAGGGCGTCGATTCCGACGGCACGGTAGACCGGCTGGGCGTGTTTACCAAGCAGCACGACGCGATCGCCCACAACGAGGAAGTGACCGAAGTCGAAGGCGGGTTCCGGGATGCGGATGTCGGAGGGATAGGGCTGTTCACCGAATTGCTCGGCGAATAAATTGGACGGTGGATTACGGGGTGACATGGCAGGTTTCCTTTTTGCGGCCGGGGCTAAATAAGCGTGCCGGCGAAAATCTCGAAAGCGATAAGCGCGAGGGCGTGTTAGCGCGACCAGCGGCTTGCGTGGTGGGTTGCGTGTGGGCATACGCAACACATTCGAGATTTGGCTAGGAGTGCCATGACGGACGAAATCCTAGTGGGCCTATGGGATTTGTCAAGACCAGGTTCGCAATTTGCCGTCGGCCATTTGCCGTTTGAGGAATTGGCAGGCAATTGAAAAAGGCAGGGGGCCCTGCGGCCACTCGCCCTCGTCGATCAAAATGACGCGGGGGTCGCAGACTACTTTCGGCGGCGGGCCAACAGAGCCAGGCCCGTGGCGGCGAGGCCAACCGTCGCAGGCTCGGGGACTGTGGTGCTGATGTTGTCGAAGCCGACCACGTTGTTCATGCCGGTGAGGTCGAACGACTGAGCCGTGCCGACGAAGGCAAGGAAGGCCTGCGTCCAGACGGTGTAGTAGCCGCTTTCGGTGGCTGAAGAGCCGCCGGCGTCATTTGCGGTGAGGTCGAGGGTGCCAAGCAGTGAGACTGTGCCGTTGGGGCCGGAGTAGGCTTTGATCGCGGCTGGCACATCAGAGGGCGAGGAATAGAAGAACGAAAGGCCCGCCGCACCGGCCGGGACGTTCATGTAAGACGCGACATTGACGGTCCCATCGAGTTGGACAGAAGCAGCACCGAGGGGGCTGGGGGCGTTCTGGTAGTAGACGAAAAACGCGTCGTTCGAGAGACCCAGAACGTTGGTGAACGAGACGCCGAGGTTGGGACCGGAGGTGGCGTCGGAGGCTAGGCCGCCGGCGTAGTAGTTATCGACGGCGGTGCCGTAGTCCCAGTTTTTCTCGAAGTCGATGACGACGGCGAAAGAGGGGGCAACCGTGAGGAGAAGGGCAGCAAGGGAGAGGACCGTGGATTTTTGCATCAGCTAAAGATAGAGACCGAGGGAAAAGTTCGTTGTCATTATTTAGATAAGAAATGAATAAGAGTGAGTCGTGCCCGGATTTGAAAGGATGCAAGCGACGTAACGTATGCTTGCGTATGCATAATTTATTTGCGGAGCCGAAAAATGGCGGCAGCGGTTTCCTCGGGTGTTTGATTCGAACTGTCTAGAAGATGCCAGTCGGGTGCGGATTGGCAGGCTGCGGGCATGTCTTTGGAGAGGAAGTTGATGGCGTCGATGAGGACGCGGTGGTCAAAGTCTTTGCCGGTGCGGGTGGCGTTGCGGTGTTGGGTGATGGTGGTGCTGGGGGCGAGCATGACTTTTTGGACTTCGAGGCCTTGAAGTTCGGGTTCGATAGATTGGTGGAAGTCCTGCGGTGAGATTGCATCGTCGATGGCGACGGTGAAGCCGGCTTCGGAGTAGAGCCTTGCGGTGCGGGCTGCGGATTGGCGGGCCAGGGCGAACTGGCGGGCGGTTTCGGAGGTCCAGGTGGGGACGGGGTGGGCGATGCCCTGGGTGACCCACATTCGGATGTCGTCGACTGGGATGTGAAGGGCGAAGGATTCTCTAGCGAGGAGGGCTCGGCTGATGGTGGATTTTCCGGCGCCGGGGGAGCCTGAGATGATGTAGATCATGATGAGGAATGGTAGCGGAGGCGGGCACTGCTGAATCCCGTGGGCAGCCTCGTATGCCACGCGAAATCTGCTATCTCTATCGCAATTTGCGGGGTATTTACATTGATTTTAGGTCTTGTATTCTCGTCGGAGCGGAGAGAGTTTTTTCGGGCTGAATTGCGGAGAGAATCGACATGATTAAAGTCGCGTTTATTGGTGCGGGTAGTGTCGTGTTCAGTAAGAACCTGACGGGGGACATTCTGAGTTTCCCTGAGTTTCGGGATGCCACTTTCAGTTACATGGACATTGACGAGGAGCGGCTGGCGGTGGGGGCGGCACTTTGCAAGAAGATGGCTGCGGCCCACGGGGCGAAACCGAAGATTGAGGCGACGACGGATCGGAAGAAGGCCCTGCAGAACGCCGACTTTGTCATCAACATGGTGCAGATTGGCGGGTTCGACAGCACGCTGGTCGATTTCGAGATTCCACGGAAGTACGGGCTGAATTTCACGATCGCGGACACGACCGGGCCGGGCGGATTGTTCCGGGCGTTGCGGACGTACCCCATGCTGAGCGGGTTGACGAAGGACATGATGGAGGTCTGCCCGAAGGCGGTGCTGCTGAACTACAGCAACCCGATGAGCATGAACATGCAGACCATCACGCGGACGAGCAACATCTCGGCCGTCGGCCTGTGTCACAGCGTGCAGGGGACGTTCGACCAGTTGATGGGGTACATCGGCGAAAAGCCCGAGGAGATGTCGTTCATCTGTGCCGGCATCAACCACATGGCGTTTTATCTGAAGATGGAAAAGAACGGGGTCGACCTGTATCCCCGGCTGTTTGAGGCGATGACGGACGCGAAGGTTTACGGAAGCAACAAGGTGCGCTTCGAGATGATGAAGCGGCTGGGCCACTTTGTGACCGAAAGCAGCGAGCACAACGCCGAATACAACGCCCACTTCATCCCGCGCGGGAAGAACCATTACGCGAAGTATGACGTGCCGATCGACGAGTATTTGCGGCGGTGCGACGGCATTGTGGACGAGTTTGAGCGGATGAAGGAGTTCTCCAAGAGCGACAAGCCAATGGAGATCCACAGGAGCCACGAGTACGGCTCGACCATCATCCACTCCATGGTGACCGGCAAGCCCAGCGTGGTCTACGGGAACATGCCGAATAACGGGGCGATTTCCAACATCCCGCGCAATGCGATTGCGGAAGTACCGACGCTGGTGGACCGGTCGGGGTTGCAGTTCACGACGATCGGTGAACTGCCGCCGCAACTGGTGGCGTACATGAACCCGCACATCACGCAGCACGAGTTGTTCATCCGGGCGGCGATGGAAGGCCGGCGCGACCACATTTATCAGGCCGCGATGTTTGACCCGCTCACGGCAGCGACGCTAACGCTGGACCAGATTGTCGACATGTGTGATGAGCTGATCGCGGGCCACGGTTTCCTGGAAGAGGGCGGGTTTCTGCCACCACTGGATGGAAAGAAGACGCTGGTGCAGGGTAGCGGTAAGACGTTTCACCCCCCGACACCGAAAGAACTGCGTGCCAGTTGGGACAAGGCGCAGGCCGGGGTGGAGGATGAATACGTATCGGGCTTCCAGATCATCGGGCCGTTCATGTGTGGTGGGCGCGAGAAAACCAGTCTGGATTTTGCGACGCCGGTTGAGGCGAGCGTGAAGCCGGATGGCTCGGTTGATGTCAAGGCGACCTACAAGAACGGCACGAAGGCGCTGGCCTGGCAGCCGGCCAGTGCGGCCAAGCGCGGGTTCGTCGATCTGGCACGGGCGATCGGTCCGCACGAGTTCGCGGTTGCCTACGCGTATGTGGAGGTGGAGTCGATCCACCAGCGTGAGACGGTACTGGGAGTCGGATCTGACGATGGGGTAAAAGTCTGGCTGAACGGGAAGGTGGTCCACAGTAATGAAGCTCACCGTGGATATTCGCCGAATGCCGATCAGGTGCCTGTGACACTGAAGTCCGGGGTGAACCGGATTCTGCTGAAGATCACGAACTACACGGCCGGATGGGGGTTCGGCATGTCGGTGCCGAAGGCCAATTTTTAGGCGGTATCCATCGTTTTCGGGCTGATCTGCCGGTTACAGAAATGGCGGCGTTTATAACGTAGCCCGAAACCAATTTGATACAATGGCGGCTACAAGGAGAACGTCACATGGGTATTTGGGACAAGGTTAAGGCAGGCATTTCGCACGAGTTGATCGACATCATCCAGTGGCTGGATGATTCGCGAGACACGATGGTTTACCGCTTCGAGCGGTACAACAACGAGATCAAAAACGGCGCGAAGCTGGTGGTTCGCGAGGGTCAGGTCGCGGCGTTTATTGAAGAGGGCAAACTGGCGGATGTGTTCCAGCCGGGCACCTACACCCTGACCACCCAGAACCTGCCCATTCTGGCCACCCTGAAAGGGTGGAAGTACGGCTTTGAAAGTCCGTTCAAGAGCGAGGTCTACTTCGTCAGCACGCGACTGTTCACCGATCGCAAGTGGGGCACGAAGAACCCGATCATGCTGCGCGATTCGGAGTTCGGGATGGTGCGGTTGCGGGCGTTTGGCAACGCCGCCTACAAGATTTCGGACCCCGCGGCCTTTCTGCGGAATGTCGTGGGGACCGATAGCCGGTTCACCGTCGACGAGCTGGGTGATCAGTTGCGCGACATGACCGTTGCGCGGTTCACCGATGCTCTGGGTGAGAGCAAGCTGGCGGCGCTGGATATCGCCGCACATCAGGACGAGCTCGGCAAGACGCTGATCGGAAAGATGGCAGACGACTTTGCCGGGTTCGGGCTGCAGCTGGCCAGCCTGACCATTGAAAACATTTCATTGCCGCCAGAGGTCGAGGCCGCGATGGACAAGCGGACCAGCATGGGCGTGCTGGGGAACCTTGGGGCGTACACACAGTTCCAGGCGGCCAACGCCCTTGAGGCAGCGGCCAAGAATCCCAATGGCGGTGGTGTTGCCGGGCTGGGAGCGCAACTTGCGGCCGGTGTCGGCATGGGCAACGTGATGGCGGCAGGGTTGAGTGGGGCCAGCGCGCAAAGTGGGCCGCCACCGGTGCCGGGGGCGATTGCGCCCTATTTTGCAGCCATCAATGGTCAGCAGGTTGGCCCGTTTGACGGGGCGGCGCTGAAAGGCCAGATCGCTGGCGGACAGATCACCCGCGAAACCCTGCTCTGGAAACAGGGCATGGTGAACTGGACGGCGGCATCGATGGTGAGCGACGTCGCACCATTGTTCGCCAGTGTCCCGCCGCCGTTGCCGAAGTAACCCAGGTTCAGTTCAACACTCGATGGTCAGCCAACCGTCCGCACAACCTGAGTCGGAATCGCCTGAAGCTGTGGGCGATACCGCGTTCGCCCCCCCGGCCAAGGGGGTGCGCCAGTTTCCGTGCACCAAGTGCGGGGCGGGGCTGGTCTATTCGCCGGGTACCACGCACCTGACGTGCAAGTACTGCGGCGAGAACAACGACATCCCGCCCGAGGCCGAAGCGCTGATTCAGGAGATCGACTACGAACTGACCCTGCGAAATCTGGATCGTGAGGCGCCGCTGGTGCAGGCCATGGCAGTGAAGTGCAACAGTTGCGGCGCTGAGAGTCACTTCGGGCCGGGCGTGAGTGCCGACAAATGCCCGTTCTGCGGCAAGCCGATTGTGGCGACCGCCATCGCCCACCGGCTGATCAAGCCTGCATGTGTGTTGCCGTTCGCGTTCGATGCACGCTCGGCGGGCGAGGCTTACGGGCAGTGGCTGGGCGGGCGGTGGTTCGCTCCGAATGACTTAAAGGAGTTTGCACGGAAAGACGGGCTGAAGGGCGTGTATGTGCCGGCATGGACCTATGACTGTCGCACCGCGAGCCGCTATACCGGTTACCGGGGCGACGATTACTGGGTCACCGAGACCTACACGGCCTACGAAAATGGGCGGAACGTGACGCGCACCCGACAGGTCCGAAAGACCCGCTGGACGTATGTCAGTGGTCAGGTGCGCATGAGTTTTGACGATGTGCTGGTGATCGCCTCGCAGACGCTGCCGGATCAATCGCAAAGCGCGCTGGAGCCTTGGGACCTGAAGAAGCTGCTGCCGTATCAGGATGAATATCTGTCGGGGTTCACCGCGCAGGTTTACCAGATCGACCTGCCGCAGGGCTTTGAGCGCGCCAAAGGCATCATGGATGGCCCGATCCGGGGTGAGATCTGCAGCGATATCGGCGGCGACCATCAGCGGATTGATGGGGTGGAGACGAACTACGCGAACATCACCTTCAAGCACATTCTGCTGCCGGTGTGGATCGGCGTTTACAACTACCGCGCGAAGGTCTTCCAGTTCATCGTCAACGCACGAACCGGGCAGGTGTGGGGTACGCGGCCCTACAGCGTCTGGAAAATCACGTTCCTGGTGCTGGCAATCTGCGTGCTGTTGATAGTTGTCGGCTTGATGGCTGCGAACAAACGCTGAGCCGACTGTGACCCGGCACGGGTCGTCAGGCCGCCATGAACCACCAGCCGCCGACTGTGCCGTCCAATGCCAGCAGCAGCCCGAGATAAATCTGTACTGCGACGGCCAGCAGGTAGATCAGCGAAAGCAAGATCAGTGTGCCGCGCTGGCGCGTGGCCCATCGGCTGACCATCGCCAGCACGATCGGCAGGACCAGCAGCAGAGTCGCGCTGACGACATGGGCCAGACGGCGGCGGGCGTCCGGGTCCATGACCATCCGCCAAAGTCCCACCGGCTTCCACTGGCTGGCCGAATCGGCCAGCACCCAGAAGCCGACCAACGTTGCGAGGGCTGCTCCGACAGTGGCGAGGATGAAGAATCGTGATGCGCCCAGTGGCTCGGGCAGGGTCGCATCGGCCACCGCGGGGCGGGCGACAGCCAGGTCGCTTTTTACGGGGCCCTTGGCGACCGCCTGCACCACTGCAGCCACGTTGGCATTCCGCAGGGCCAGTGCCATGGCCGCCAGACCCAGCGCCATGACCCAGCCAGCCAGCATCGTGTGCAACTGCTCGGGCGGCACGGCCAGCGCCAAGAGTTCGTAGGCGTGGGCCGGGGTCGGAGTGGGCAATGCGGGGCGGCTGGTGGGAAGGGTGATGACAGAATCCACGCGCGGTGCCATGACCAGCCAGTACTGCGTGGCTTCGCCGGCCCAGTGAGCCCCGAACGACATGGAGCCGACCCCGACGAGGTGAATCACCCATAGCGCCGGGCCCCATGCACGTCGGCCGGCGTCTGAAAGGGCGAGCCAGCCGAGCACGCCGGTCAAGATCGCAATCGTCGCAATGCCCATGGCCCACACGTGCCATAAGAGCAGTCGCCAGCCTTCAGGGGGCAGCTTGTGACTCGCAAGTACATCGAACCAGCTTCCACCGTCACCCGCCGGTCCGTTGCCGATGTCGCGTACGGCCTGTCCGATCGCGGCGATGCCGGTCATGGAAGCAGGCAACAGCCAGAGCGCACCAATCAGCAACATCCACCGTCCGGCCACACGGACCGTGCTGCGCCTCCAGAGGAAGCTGAACATTTCTATGGCCGTCCCCGATAGGACCAGCGCGATCGGAAAGTGAACGAGGGCGACGTGCCAGTTCGGGAAGATGATGGAGTCGGCCAGAATCAAGAGAGTCGGTGGAGCGTATAGAATTGCAGTCAGCGCTGAAAGTGGCGAGGACCAGCTGGCGGCTACTCGTGGCGCAGCGCTTCAATCGGGTTCATGCGCGCGGCCTGCATGGCGGGGTACAGGCCGAACCCGATCCCAATCAGGCCGGAAACCACGAATGACCCGACCACCGATGCGGTATTGATGGCCGTGGGATAGTTCGTGTTACTCACGGCCCGGACGACGATAGGGAGCAGCCAGGCGAAGCCCGAGCCCAAGCCGATACCGATCAGCCCGCCTGAGAGGCTGATGACCGTCGTCTCGACGAGGAACTGCATGGTGATGTGGTGCCGCTTGGCACCTAATGCCCGGCGGATGCCGATTTCCTTGGTCCGCTCAGTCACCGTTGCCAGCATGATGTTCATGATCCCGATGCCGCCGACGACCAGCGAAAAACTGGCGATTCCCACCATGATGAAGTTGAACAGGCGGCTTAGTTCTTCAGCCTTGCGCAGAATCTGCAGCGGCACCTTGATATCAATGTCGGCGAGCTTCGGACGCGTCACACGCAACAGGTTTTCGGCGCGGCTGGCCGTGCTTTCCACCGTCTGAAACAGCGTAAGCTGGTTGCCCCGGTCGTCCCATTGGGGGTCTTCCACCTGCAACCAGATCTCAGAAAGCTCAATCTGCTTACGTTCCATGCTGCCAGATTCCCGGCGGACAATGGTGTCGCCAAAAGCCTGACGAGCCAGCGGCAGCGGGAAGTAAACGTCGGAATCGATATCGCGGTTCGTGATCCCGGCGGAATCCGCGCCGGCCCGCAGACCTGTGGACTCCAGAACACCCACGATGCGCAGGATGACAGTGGACTGTCCGGCCGTGCCGACCTGAATGGTTTCGCCGAGCGGGTCCTGATACGGGAAGAGCTGGCGTGCCGCCGTCGCACCGATAACGCAGACCTGTTCGAGTTTGTCAACATCCAGCTGGGTAAAGAATCGCCCCCTACTGAGCTTGAGGTTGATCACTTCAAAAAGTTCGGGCGTTGTGCCGATGGCACTGGCCGAGACGCGGATGTCGCCACGGATTACTTTTTGTTCGGTATCTTTCAACGGGACGATTCGGCGCAGGCCTTTAAGGGTGCAGAGACGCTGGTAATCGATGCGCTTGATGCCGAAGTCGAGGACGCGGGTGGTCTTGCTGGTGGCTTCATCACTTTGCGGCGGACGAATGGAGCGGACCAGAAGGTTGGTCGCACCCAACTGGCGGATCTGATCCATGGCCGATCGCTTCGAGCCTTCGCCGATGGCCACCATGATGATCACGGCGGCGACACCGAAGATGATGCCCAGTGCCGTGAGCAAACTGCGGAGTTTGTGGAGGCGCAGATTCTTGAGGCCGAGAAAAAACGTCTCGACGAAAAAAGCGTTGACAAAAGGTAAGGAGGGCACAGGGCCATCTTACGGCCAGCAGCGGCACTGTTGACACCCTTGGCCCCCAGGCGAGAGTTATGTCATGGAAAAGACGATTTTCGAGCGAATCATGGATCGCGAGATTCCCGCCAAAATCGCCTATGAGGACGACGATTACGTCGCGATTCACGACATCGACCCCAAGGCACCGGCGCATATTCTCGTGATTCCACGGAAGGTGATCCCGACGCTGAACGATCTGTCGCCGGAAGACGGTGCGCTGGTCGGTGGCATGTTTCTGATCGCGCGGCTGGTGATGAAGGACCTTGGCTATCAGGAGTACCGCACCGTTTTTAACTGCGGGGCCAGCGCGGGGCAGACGGTCTGGCACATTCACCTGCATGTTCTTGCGGGCCGGCCGATGACGTGGCCGCCCGGCTAAGTGACGGCGACAAAGTCTGGTCATCGGAGTATGCGCACTTCGATGCGAACATCAGACGGCCGACTCACCTTTAAGCATCTACAAAAAAAGACCACACCGACCTTGCGGTACGGTGTGGTCCGGAGGGGAGAAAATGCTTCGTCGCCCTGTTGGGTGTCTTTTTTATTACCTATCCGTCTTACGCATCTTGCCCACTCAGCCTAACGCGATCTTTTTGTTTGTCAAACAACAAAATGTGAAATATCGTTTGCACAATGACATTATCGACGTTCCGCATGAAATTTCTTGAGGCAGACAGGAAGAATGTCCGAAAAATCTTGGTGCACCGTATTTATTACAGAGTTGCGTTGTTTATACAGCAGACAAATGTGGAAAAACGCGCGTTCATTCTGTAATGAACTCACACATTGGCTCGTCCACCATATTCAGAGGGGACGAGCGGCTCGAATCAAGCGGTCGCGGACGGCAACCCAGTTCGGTGCTTCCGGCGGCATTTCTACGAAAATGGCTTCGTAGGCCCCGTCATCAGCACTGCGCAGGGTGGCGTACAGCTTGCGGGCGTAATGATCGGGAGAATGGGGCATTTCCCAGATGTCGTGGTGTTCGGGAACGTCGGCCGGCGAGAGCATCAAAAGAGCGCTGGCACCCATGCCGTTGTTCAGCTTGGCCGCCACCGCAGAAAACTGGTCTTTATTGAACCGGTAGGCAGGGGTGGCAGGGGCATAGTGCAGCGCGGAAAGGCCCGGTGACGGGGCGGAGACATGCGACTCAAAGACCCGGCCGGTGGAAACTTCGATGGTTCCGATGACTGCTTCGATCTGTTCGCGACTGATCGCACCCGGCCGGAGCAGCGTCGGGCGAGGGAAGGTGGTGAGGTCCAGTACGGTGCTTTCGATACCGACCGGGCAGCTTCCGCCGTCCAAAATGAGGTCGACCTTGTCGCCGAGTTCGTCGATGACGTGCTGGGCCGAGGTGGGCGAAACGCGCGTCGAGCGGTTGGCGCTGGGGGCAGCCACCGGGCCGTCGAACGCCTTCAACAGGGCCATGGCTAGCGGGTGGCTGGGGATCCGCAGCGCGACGGTATCGTTGCCAGCCGTGACTGCGTCACAGATGCCGCCGCTTGTGCCGGCGTTGGACAGCCGCGGGAGGACAAGTGTGAGGGGGCCGGGCCAGAACTCCTCGGCCAGACGCTGTGCTACCAGCGGGAAGTCGGTGACGTAGCGGCGGGCCACATCTTCGTGCCAGACGTGGACGATGAGAGGGTTGGTGGAGGGCCGACCCTTGGCCGCGAAGATTTTTCCGCAGGCTTCAGCGTTGGTCGCATCGGCACCGAGGCCGTAGACGGTTTCCGTGGGGAACGCGACCAAACCGCCGGACTTGAGCAGGGCCGAGGCCGTTTCGATCAGTTGGGGGTCAATCACTTGGTCCATGAACGGCCAGAAAAATTGGGACAGAGGCTGGAGATGCCACGGGGCTGAAGAGGGGGGAAAGACAATACATCAATCGGTTGCCCACCGCCAGAGATTTGCTCGTTGGTCATATCAGAGGTGTCGGCACAGGCCGATTGTGGATTCCTGCCGAATTCCGGCTATTCGGCCCCGTCCGTTTCGTTGCCGGTATCAGCGACGAGGCCCTCGTCCAGAAGCCATTTCGCTGTGGCGGCAGAATCGGACGTGATAAGGAACACTTCCTGCACCGTGCCGGTGGAGATGTACTGGCACTTCAGGCCGGCGTCTGTCGGGTATTGAATTTTGAAGGCCTTGGGCGTCTTGCCACGTCGGACCTTGATCCGGCCGGGAACGATGCGGGAAACATGTGGGCAGTTTTTGATGATCAGATTGAGGAGGTCATCCAGACCGTGGGTCCGGCCGTGCTGGCGTTTGATGCGGCCGAACTTCATGGGGTGGATGGTAGGCCGTCTGGTCGACGGCTAACATGAGGCCGGTAGCCGTTGGACCCCGCACAGCCCAAGAAGGAACCTTCCCATGCCTCTGAACGTCGGCGACACCGCCCCGGATTTCGAGTTGATGAACCAGGACAAGAAGAAGATCAAGCTTTCCGATTTGCGTGGGAAGAAAGTCGTCCTGTTGTTTTACCCGATGGATTTCAGCCCGGTCTGCTCGGAAGAGCATTGCGCCTTCGGGCCCGACATCGGCAAGATCAAGAAGGACGAGAACACGGTGGTCTTTGGCGTCTCATGCGATCAGCCGTTTGCCCACGAAGCGTTCAAGAAGCAGTTTCATATCCCCTATGACCTGCTGAGCGATGTGAACCGCAAGGCCTGCAAGGCCTACGACCTCTACATGGGCGAAGAGCCTTTCAATGTCAGCAAGCGCGGGACCGTCGTGATCGATCCGGCGGGCAAGATTTCCTACTGGAAAGAACAGCCGATTCTTGAACACCGCAAGGTGGACGATCTGGCTGCAGTGATTTAGCCGAGCTCGCTTAGAACTTTCCTTTGAGTGCCGGATACAGGCTGGCGAATTGGCGATAGGCCGGTTCGTAGGCGGCCGTATTTTTGGCTTTGGGTTTCGTCGTCCCAATGGTGTGGATGGTCGCGGTGCAGGCCTCTTCCACGGTGCGCCATACCCCGCTGCCGACGCCGGCCAGCAGTGCCACGCCGAATGCTCCCCCTTCGCCGCTACTGGGCAGATGGAGCGGCAGATTGAAGGTGTCTGCCAGCATTTGCCGCCAGAAGGGGCTTCGGGCGCCTCCGCCGGTGATGCGGACGCTGGAGCCGGGGATTTTCATGGAGCGCGTGATCTCCAGCATGTCGCGAAGGCCGAAGGTGACGCCTTCGATCACGGAGCGCGTCATGTGGGATTTGGTGTGCCGACGGGTCAGTCCGACCCATGCACCTTTGGCCGTCGGGTCAGGGTGCGGGCAGCGTTCGCCGGTGAGGTACGGCAGGAAGGCAAGTCCTTCGGAGCCAATGGGGGCCTCGGCCGCTCCCGACAGTAGAAGTTCGTAGACATCCTCCTTTGCTTTCTTTGCGGCCACGACTTCGGATTGTGCGAAAACATCGCGGTACCACTGGAGCGAGCCGCCGGCCGACAACATGCAGCCGAAGACGCACCACTGGCCCGGCACGGCATGACACATCGTGTGGACGCGGCCCAGCGGATCGAGGACGGGTTTACCGGCATGGGCAAAAATGATGCCGCTGGTGCCGATGATGGCCGACAGCATGCCGCCCATGACGACACCATTACCGACGGCCCCGGCAGCGACATCGCCGGCGCCGCCGACGACAAGGGTTCCGGCCGAAAGCCCGAGCAGTTCAGCCGCTTGCTTGCTCAGTACTCCGGTGACGTCCGGGCTTTCGTGCACGCGGGGGAAGAGGGCCGGGTCCAGTTTCAGCCGACTGATGAGTTCGGTGCTCCAGTTGCGCTTGGCGACATCCAGCAGAAGCGTGCCGCTGGCATCAGAAACTTCCGTGGCGTACTCGCCGGTCAAGCACCAGCGGATGTAGTCCTTGGGTAAGAGCACTTGCCGGACCTGCTCGAACTTTTTCGGTTCGTTGTCGCGGAGCCAGAGGATTTTAGGGGCGGTGAAACCGGTGAGGGCGGGGTTGGCGACGAGGTTGATCAGTCCGGCCCGGCCGCCCGCGGAGGCTTCGATATCGGCACATTGCTTCGTCGTCCGCTGGTCGTTCCAGAGCAGGGCCGGGCGCAGGACTTTGTGTTTGGCATCCAGAAAGACGCTGCCGTGCATCTGACCGGATAGGCCGATGGCTAGAATCTCTGTCGGCTTGAGCTTCGCCTTTTTCATGGCCGACTTGACGGCGGTTTGCACCCCTTTCCACCAATCGGCAGGGTGTTGCTCGTACCAGCCGGGTTTGGGGCTGAGTAGCGGGTATTCGGCGGTGGCGGTGGCCAGAACCTTGCCGTCCTCGTCTGCGATCAGTGCTTTGGTGCCGCTGGTGCCGATGTCGATGCCTAAAAGTGCCATGGCGCGGAGCGTAATCGATCTCTGCGGCCTGCCAATATCATGCGGTGTGGCGGATCGCTGGCGATAGACGGGGATTTCCGGCAAACTGCCGGGCTTTCCGCCGGAATATTGTTGCTTATGCGCCTTGACGAACTGGCAAAAATCATCGGAGCCGAAGTGGGTGCAGAGCACGCCGCAATCGCTGTGTCGGCCTGCGCCACGTTAGAGGCTGCCACGCCGGGAACGGTCTCGTTTCTAAGTGGCAGCAAGTACGCCGACCAACTGCCTACCACCAAGGCCTCAGCGGTGATTGTCGCACACGGTACCAAGCCCCTCGCCAGTGGGGTGGCTCTGCTGTTTGCCAAGGACCCTTATTTCGGGTTTCGGCAGGCAGTGGTGGCGCTGCACGGTTATCGACAGCATCCGCATGTGGGTGTTCATCCGTTGGCGTACGTCCACCCGACAGCGACCATTGGCGAAGGTACGACGATTTACCCGTTCGCGTATGTAGGCCCGGGCGCGAAGGTGGGACGCGATTGCATCCTTTACCCGAGTGTCACCGTTTACGACCATTGCATTCTGGGCGACCGCGTCATCCTGCACGCCAGCACTTCAATCGGGCATGACGGGTTCGGCTATGCGACCCACGCCTTGCCGGGCGAGGCTCCCGCGCACCATAAGATCCCACAGGCCGGGATCGCTGTGATCGAAGATGACGTGGAGATGGGGTCGAACTGCTCGGTGGACCGGGCGACGGTGGGGCAGACGGTCGTTGCCAAGGGGACGAAGTTCAGTAACAACGTCGTGATCGGGCATGGCACGAAAGTCGGCCAGCACAATCTGTATGTCGCTCAGGTCGGGCTTGCGGGCAGCGTCAAAACGGGTGACTACGTCGTCATGGGCGGTCAGGTGGGCGTGGCCGGCCATTTGAGTATTGGTTCACAGGTGCAGATTGCCGCCCAGTCTGGGGTCGCGCAGGACCTGGAAGCGAAGCAGAATTATTTGGGTACTCCGGCCATTCCGATTGCCCAAGGCCGTCGGGTCTGGATGCACACGGTCAATCTGGATGAGTTGGTCAAGCGGCTGAAATCGCTGGAAAAACAGGTGATTGCATTACGGTCCGCCGAGGGTTCGGGGCCGGGTTCGGTAGTTTCTCAAGAATCGAAATAGTTTCTCTTATGGCACTGGTTCAGATCGACAATATCGAAAAGCTCATCGGTGAGCGGCTTTTGTTTCACGGCCTTTCGTGGACGATTTACGAAGGCGAACGCGTCGGCCTGATCGGTGACAACGGCTCGGGCAAGAGCACGCTGTTTAAAATGCTGCTGAAAGAAATGACGCCCGACTCCGGCACCGTGGTGGTGTCGCAGGGAGTGAAGATTGGCCACCTCGCACAGGACCCGGTGTTCTCGCCGGGGCACACGGTCTTTGACGAGGCAGAGATGGCCTTCGCCGACCTACACGCGCTGGGCGTGAAGCTGCGGACCATCGAGCACGACATGGCCACTGCCGAGGGCGAGGCACTGGATAAGCTGCTGGAAAAATACACCGATGTGCAGCACGAGTTCGAGATGGCCGGCGGATATGCGGTGCAGCACCGCATCGAGGGTTCGCTGCTGAGTGTCGGGCTGGACAAGACGATGTGGGAACGCCCGGTCGAAGTGCTGTCGGGCGGCCAGCGCTCGCGGCTGGCCCTGGCGAAGTTGGTCGTGGACGAGCCCGATCTGCTTTTGCTCGATGAGCCGACGAACCACCTTGACCTAGAGGCAATTGCCACGCTGGAAGAGTTCCTGCTGACCTACAAGGGGTCCGTGGTGATCATTTCGCACGATCGGTATTTGCTGGACCGGCTTTCAACGCGGGTCTGCTGGCTCACCGGGGCGCAGATGAACAGCTACCCGGGCAACTTCACCAACTACATGGAGCAGCGCGAGCTGCACGAGATTTCGCAGCGGAAGGCCCGTGCACTGCAGCAGGCCGACATCGCCAAGCAGGAGGAATACATCCGCCGGTTCAAGGCGGGCCAGCGGGCACGGCAGGCTGCCGGCCGTGAGAAGCGGCTTGAGCGGCTAAAGGCCAGCGATGAGATCGTCTCGGCCGTAACGCAGGGGAAGCACATCCACCTGAACATGTCGACCGACCAGCGCGCCGGCGATCGCGTGCTTAAGGTCAGCGGCCTGAGCAAGTCGTTTGGTGACTTGAAGCTCTGGCTGGATATCGGCTTCGAAGTGAAGCGCGGGGAGCGCATCGGCATCATCGGGCCCAACGGCAGCGGCAAGACCACTCTGCTTCGGTGCCTGCTCGGTGAGGACGATGCCGACGGCGGCGACATCCGCTGGGGCAGCAACCTGACGATGAGTTACTACGACCAGCGGCTGGACACGTTCGACCCGGATGCAACGGTGCTGGAGACGGCGTGGGAAACCACCAACGTCAAAGAGCAGCAGGTCAAAGACATGCTCGGCATGCTGCGTCTGGGCGATGAAGCAATGGACAAGGTGATGAGCAGCCTGTCAGGCGGGGAGCGGGCGCGAGTACGGCTGGCGCAGATCCTTCTGGAAGGGCCGAACGTCCTGCTGATGGATGAACCGACGAACCATCTGGATATCCCGAGTTGTCAGGCACTGGAAAATGCGCTGAGCCAGTTTCCGGGCACGCTGGTCTGTGTCAGCCACGACCGTTACTTCTTGAATCAGATCGTGCGGCGTCTGCTGGTGCTGGATCCGCCGGGAGTTTTGGATTTCGAGGGGACGTTCGCCAAGTATCAAGAAAAGCAGCGGCAGTTGGCGGCGGATGTTGTTGCCGCCAAGGCGGCCGCGGAGGCGGCGGCCAAGCAGAACAACCGCAAGCAGTCGAGTCAGCCGGTCCGGCAGCCCCAAAAGCAGCAGGCTGCGGTGGCGGTCAAGGCGGCGCCGGTGGCCCAGCCAGCGAAGAAGAAAGAGAACGCCTATCTGAGGCCGTTCGGCAAATACGCCACGGCCGAGCTGGACAAGATGATCAAGAAGACCGAGGCGCAGGTCGCCTCGGTCGAAAAGCGGCTGGCCGACCCCGGCACCTTCCGCGACGCGGGCAAAATGAGGTCGGCTCAGGCCGAGCATGAAACGCTGGCCCAGCAGTTGGCGCAGATGGAAGAGGAGTACCTGGGTCGGGACGATGCCGCCTGAGCGATGGATCGACTGGGGGCTGGGCGGGGCAGTGCGGCTCGGTAAACTTATTTGAAATCGTTTGCAAATAGGCTTGGGCGCGGCACAATGCGTGCATGATGCGAGCGATATTTCTCAATTCCGTCTTGATGTGTGTCTGCGTTCTGGGATGTGCGGCGGTCCGCGACCCGATCTCGCTATCTGCGGAGAAGGGCAAACTTGTTGGGGCCGCGTCGCGGCCGTCGCCGGTCGTGCGGCCGACAGGAACCCAGGGCACGTCGCCGGCGCCCGGGGCTGGCGGAGTGGGCGGTCCGGGAATGGCCCCGGCGGTGACTGCCGTTGCTCAGCCGGTGAATGGTGTTGCGTTTGCCACCACTCGCACCAGCGCTGGCGAACTGACATATGTGACTGGCTTTACCCACGGTAAAGAGCGCTTGAGTTTCACCACCAACTCGCCGGGCGGACTGTATGAAGCGCGCGTGAACTATCGCGCCGGCGGCGATAAATATTACAACCTGGAGATCAACGGTCTGGCCTACACCGGTCGGATGTTGAAGTCGCCAGAGCAGTTCGCCACTACGACAGAGCCCGTACGCGTGTTGCTGAAGGCAGGGAGCAATACAGTCGCGATCGGCGGCGGGTGGGGCTTTTACGACGTGGCCGGAATCAACCTCCTCCCCGTTGCCCAGCCAGCGCCTCCGGCCAAGCCGCCGGTCAACCCATGCGACCCGGCCATGACCGCCGAGGCCCGGGCATTACTGACCAGGCTGATCGACCTCTATGGCACGACCACGCTCACCGGTGTGTATGACGAAAAGGATCTAAAGCTGGTGAAGGACCGGACGGGCAAGACACCCGCCGTGCTGGGTGGCGACCTGATCGAATACACGCCGTCGCGCGCCGAGCGTGGGGCGGACAATCACGGCCACGTCGAGAAGATGATCCAGCACTACCGCGATGGCATCCTGATCGCCATGTGCTGGCACTGGAACAGCCCGAGCGGCCTGATGGACAAGATGGAAACCAAGCCCGACGGGACCAAGCTGGACCTGCGCTGGTATCGCGGGTTTTACACCGAGGCGACGAACTTCAACCTCGCCAATGCCCTGGCCGATGAAAACGGCGCCGACTACAAGTTGCTGTTACGGGATATCGACGCCATCGCAGTGCAGTTGAAGAAGTTTGATGATGCGAAGGTGCCCGTACTCTGGCGGCCGCTGCACGAGGCGGACGGCGGCTGGTTCTGGTGGGGCCGCGGCGGATACGACGGCAAGGAAGGCGGCAGTTCGGCCAAGACTTACGTCAAACTCTGGCGGCTGATGTACGACCGTCTGACCAAGACCCACGGCCTGCACAACCTGATCTGGGTTTACACCGGCGGCCCCCACGTCGAGTGGTATCCGGGGGATGCGTACTGCGACATCGTGGGGATTGACGCCTATCCCAAGGACAGCCGCGACCCGCTGGCCACGGATTGGGATGTCGTGCTGAAGCAGGTGGCCGGGAAAAAACTGGTGACGCTGAGTGAGTGCGGTTTCGTGCCGGACATGGAGTTCGCGCGGAAACACGGTGTCTACTGGAGCTACTTCAACACATGGTCGGGCGAACACGGGCCGAACAACCTGTCGCCAGCCGAACTGAAGCGGCGATTCGATCAGCCGGTCATGAAGTCGATTCCGTGATCGGGCGTCACACGGCCGCATCAGGCATGACGCCCGCGCCGCCCTCGCCCCATCTCCGTGCGCGGGCCTCGGCCTTGGTGGCTATGACTTCGGCTTTGCGGGCAGGGGGCTGTGGCGCGGTGGATTGGCCGAAGAGGCCGAGCTGCGTCGGCCGTCCGGGGACGCGGAAGTGTGCGGTGGTCAGGGCGGGTCCGTGATTTTCCAAGCCGGCCTTGCGGCGGGCGATGATCAAGGCCTGCTTCCATTGCTCGTACCAGATGCCGGTCGCTTTGAAGCGGTGGCCAAAACGCGGGTCGTTCAGGCGGCCGCCTTTGACGGCCCGCACACGGTTCAGCACCTTTTCCGCGCGGTCGGGGCATTTGGCTTGCAGCCACTCCTCGAACACCACGGCCACATTGCCGGGCAGCCGTAGCGGCATCATGTGGACCCACCGGGCACCGGCGTTGGCCGCGGCTTTGACGATATCGGGCGTTTCGTGATCGGTCAGGCCGGGAATGACCGGGCACGCGAAAACGCCGACAGGGATGCCGGCCTTTGCCATCTTTTCCACGGCCGCGAGTCTTCGCACTGGGCTACTGGCCTGTGGCTCCATGGCGGCTGAAAGCGTTGGGTCGAGGGTGGTGATGCTGATATCGACGCGGGCGCAATCGGTTGCGGCCAGCTCCTGCAGATAGTCGATATCCCGCGTGACGAGATGGTTTTTGGTGATCACCGTTACGGGATTGCGGAAGCGCGTCAGGACTTCCAGGCATTTGCGGCTAATACCCAGCCTCCGTTCCACCGGCTGGTAGGCATCGGTGATGCCGGACATGGCGATAACCACTGGCGTGTACGAGCGCGCCGCGAGGTCGGCCGCCAGCAGATCGGGGAGGTTGGGCTTGACGAAGATTTTGGTTTCGAAGTCCAGGCCGGCCGACAGGCCGAGGAACTCATGACTGTTCCGGGCGTAGCAATAGGCGCACCCGTGGGCGCAACCGCGGTAGGGGTTAAGCGAGGCGGAGAACGGGATGTCGGGGGAGTCGTTCCATGCCAGTGCTGATTTGCTGGCATCGACATAGTAATTCGTGGTTAGCCCGTGGCCGCTGGCCGTCTGTGCGGCGTCGGCGAGTTCTTCTTCTGTCAATTGGGCTTCTTCTGCAGAAAGAGTGAACCGCTCGAACCGCCCTGTCGGGCTGACGACGGCGCCCCGGCCGCGGACTTCCTGAACAACCTGAAGTGAAACACCCATACGTCTCCCGTTGCCCCCAAAGCCGGGGTTGCCAATACCAAACATTATACTAACAAACACATGGTCCCCCGGTCAAGACTTTTTCTGGCAAACTGCTTCACATGCCCAACACGCACACGCCGATTCGATGCATTGCCTGGGTGGGGACAGGGGCATTGGGCCTGTATTACGCCAGCCGACAGGTGAAGGTTTCGAAGGCGGCGGGAACGACGGTCAACTTGCTGGTGAGGTCGGGTCGTGAACAGCTCGCGGCCGAGGGTCTGACGGTGGCCAGTGTTGAAGGGGATTACCGCTTGCCGCCTGAGGTGCTAAACCTTTATTCCTCGCCGGAGCAGATACCGAAGGCAGACTTGGTCTGCATCGGCCTGAAAGCGACCGGGAATGCCGCGCTACCAGAGCTCGTGGGGCCGTTGCTGCATGAAGGCACTCATGTTCTTACGCTGCAAAATGGTCTGGGGAACGAGCAGTTTCTGGCGGGATGTTTTGGGGCGGAGCGGGTTCTGGGGGCGTGCGCATTCGTGGCCGTGACGCGCGACGGGCCCACGCACCTGACCCATTCATCTGAAGGTTTTGTCCACCTTGGCGAGCTTGCCGGGCCGCCGACGGCTCGAACGGCGGCTGTGGCAGCAGTGTTTACGGCCAGCGGCATTCGGGTGAAGGAATTGGACAGTCTGGCGCACGGGCGCTGGGAGAAGTTGATCTGGAACATAGCGTTCAATGGAATCGGAGCGGCGCGGCTGATCGACACTGGTACGCTCCTCTCCACGCCGGCAGGCGAGGGCTTGGTACGGGAGGTTATGGCGGAGGTGATCGCGATTGCTGCGGCCGAGGGGTGCAGCTTTCCGGCGGACATCATTGATCGCAAGATCGCGTTCACCCGGCCGATGAAAAGTTATCGAACCAGCATGCAGGTGGACCGGGAGCTTGGGCGGGCGATGGAGGTCGAGGTCATCCTGAGCGAGCCGCTGCGGCGGGCCGACCGTTTGGGGGTGGCTGCCCCAAGACTGAGGGAGCTGGAAAGCTGCCTTAGGACGGAAAAAAGCTCCGACTCAACCAGTCGTTGAGGTGAGAGCACAGACAGGCGGTCCGATAACAAGGGTTTGACGGATCGGTATATCGACCAAAATCGATGTCTATTGACATCAGTGGCATGGCGGCTGGCACATTACCGGACCACCGTACAATCCCTTGCACGACGTAAATACTTGCGTGATATAGGGTTACAATATGTTTAGATTGGAACAAATCACGCTGAATTCTGGTTTTAAGACCTAAATTAGTCTTGTCATAAGGACAGGGTCGTGTAATGTCTGGATCGGAGAGAGAGGTAGCAGTGATGTCGAATCCCTGCTGCCTTTGAGAACCGAACTTGGAGAAATGAAAATGCTGTCTGCTCGTCAAAACGCACAACTGGGTCTGGCTGCCGCGATTGCTGTTCTTGTGGGTTGTGTTGGTCTACTTCTGGCGAAGGAAGTTCAGCTGAATACCCAGTCGGCCCCGACGCAAGATTCATCGCACGTTGAACAGGCGACCGCCAGCACGCCGGCCACGCCGCGGGGATAAGACATTTCGAATGTAGTGCACCTTCGGTCGGGGAAGCCGAGTGCTTGAAGCAGGGAAACACTGATGAACCCGGGCTTGATGGCTCGGGTTTGTCGTTTAAGTGGAACCGCCCTGTGCGGGTGCTCAAGGGCGCGGGGTATCGATCAGTTCGCTGACGATCTTGCCGGACAGGGCGACCAGCGGCAGGCCGCCGCCGGGGTGCGTCGCGCCGCCGGCGTGGAAGAGGCCGTCGATGTCTTTGTCTCGGTTGGGGGGGCGGAGGAAAGCCGTTCGGCGGGAGTTGCTGCCGATGCCGTAGATCGCCCCTGCGTTGGCGTTGTAGTCAGATTGCAGGGTCGTAGGCGTGTACCACTTCTCGGCGACGATTCGCGTTGACAGGTCGGTGAGGCCGAAGGTGTGCTCGAGCTTGTCAACGATGCGGTCGCGGTATTTTTTGCCCTGGACCTGCCAGTTGGTGGTCGCGGCGGTGTCGTGGAGGGCCGGAGCGCTGCACAGGACGAACAGATTCTCGCAGCCAGCGGGGGCTTGGGTAGGGTCGGTGCGGGTGGAGGCACAGACGTAAATGCAAGGGTCATCGGGGATGGTTCGCGTTTCGAACATGGCCCGCAGGTCGGAGGTGTAGTCGGCGGGCATGAACTTGGTGTGGTGCGCGAGTTTGTCGTAGGTGCCATCGACGCCGAGAAGCAGAACCATGCCGCTGCCGCCGGGTTCCAGTTTCTGGAGCTTGGCGTCGGAATAGCTGGGTCGGAAACGCGGTGCGATGAGTCTGGAGTACGTGTAGACCACATCAGAGTTGGCGACGACGACATCGGCCTCAATGATTTCACCAGTGTCTAGGCGGACGCCCTTGGTGGCGGGGCGGCCTTTGCCGGTACCGGGTTCAATCAGGATTTCGGCAACCGGGGCGGCCGTGCGAACCCTGCCGCCGAGTTTGGTCAGAATGTTGGCCAGTGCCGTGGCCAGTGAATACAGGCCGCCCTGGATGTACCACCCGCCGAAGTGCCACTCGGCATAGGGAATGACGGCCAGAGTGGCCGGCGCGAGGAAGGGGGATGCGCCGCTATACGTGGCGTACTGGTAGAGGATTTCACGCAGCCGGGGGTTTTGGACGTGCTTGTTCACCAGCTTGTGGAAGCGGCTGAACATGCCGATGCGGAGTGGGACGGTGAGCATGGAGAGCGCACGTTTCGGATCGAACCCGCCCTTTCCCCCGCCGTTGAGTACTTGCTCCGGCGCGTTTTCCAGGAAGAGCTCGCCGCTGAGGTCCCAGATGTGACGGCCGCGTTGAAGGAAGGACTCAAGCCCGGCAAACGCGCCGGGGGCAAACCTCTCGATTTCGGCTGAAAGCGCGGCGGAGTCGGCACGCCAGTCGAGGCGGGTACCGTCCGCCCAGTAATAGCGGGCAATGGGATCGAGGGGTTTGAGGGTGAGGTGGTCCTCGCGGCGTTCACCGGCGGCGGCGAAGAGGTCGTCAAAGACCTTGGGAAGGGTGATGAGGGAAGGGCCGGTGTCGAAAAGGAACGGACGGTCGGCCGGGCGGTCGGGGTGGCGCACCTGCCATCGGTTGAGCTTGCCGCCGATTTGAGGGTTCTTTTCCAGAACGGTCACGTGGTGACCCTTGGCGGCCAGCCGGACGGCGGCCGCAAGCCCGCCGATTCCCGCACCAACAATGATGATGCTTTTTGAACCAGAGAAGGGAGTGGGCGGAGGCATTGTCGCGGGGATGGTAAGGGCTTGCGGGGTGTGCTTGCGACAGGCGTCGGCGGGTCACAACCGCATTTATGGCAAATACTTACAAGCCCGGGGTCGTTAATTTTTGTCGAGCTGCGCCCCCGCGGGCTGTTTTTCATACCATGCCGCTGCCCATGGCAAAGTACTCGCTGACGACTGAAGGTTCGCCGCGGAAGAAAGGGTCTGGGGGTGGGCGCTCGTCCCGTGCGGAAGAGAGCGGCGGATTTTTATCGAACGGGGCGGTTCAGAAAATCGCGATTCCGCTAGGTGTGGTGGCGCTGATGTACCTCGGCTGGTCGATGTGGCGGGGGAACGATAGTGACGCGTTGGCTGCTGACAGTTCGACGATTTGGTTCATCGACGATCAGGGGAACACCTTTCAGCAGAAGATGGAGATCGGGCAGGCCGAGTTCACCAGCCCCAAGACAGGGAAGCCGGCTTACCCGGCAGAGCTGTGTTTCTGGACCAGGGACGGCAAGTCGAAGGGGGACGCGACCAAGGTGTTGTTGAACCGGTACAAGGGAATAGACGGGCCGACGTTCTGCCCGGATTGCGGACGTCTGGTGACGGACCACAACCCGCACCCGGTGCCGGGTGTGGATGTGCGAGTGCCGCCCACGAAGGCGGAGTACGACGCGGGGAAGCGTCGGTAGGGCGATTTTATTCGGAGCTTGAGCATGGGTAGAACGATGAAGAATCGAACGTCGCGCGAAACTGCCGGGTTTACGCTTGTGGAACTCCTTGTGGTGATCGGGATCATCTCGGTGCTGGTGACGATTCTGCTGCCGTCCTTGAGCAAGGCCCAGCGGGCCGCGCGCACGGTGCAGTGCGCCAGCAACATGCGGACGATCGTGCAGGGGGTGCAGGTTTACGCGACGGCGTACAAGGGTTCGATTCCGGGGTCGCCCTGGACGAGTGGGGCGCACTTGCGCGCTCAGCCGGGCGACCTGAAGCAGTACGCCGTGCCGGGTGTCACGACCATTTCGTCCGACATTCCCAGCCCCTTGCCAAATAACAACGGTATTCGGAATGTGGTCAGTATTTTCGATTGGCAGACGCCCATTGCCCGGGCGTTGGGTGTGAAGTTTCAAGCGGTGACGAGCGGCAAATACCCCGCGAGTGATCCGGACGGCGGCGGCCTGGCCAGTGACCGCCTGCAGCGATTTTTACAGGTCAACCAAAACCCGATCTTCGCCTGCCCGGATAATCAGTACACATCTTTTTGCTTTGAAGCCACCGCAGGATGGCCGGTCGTACGCATGCAGAGCTACACGACGAGCATCGACTTCATGGTCATGAGCAACGGCCTTGGCGGCAGCGGCACGGGGGTCTACATCGGACGCCCTGAAAGCAGCCCGCCGCAGGGGTACTCGCCCAAGCTGGGGCGCATCGGTAACCCCTCGGAGAAGGCATTTCTGACCGAAGGCTCGCGCTTCGTCGACTACGGGAACTATCCAGGAACCGTGTTCATCGATTACAGCAACTCGCCGTACCCCGTGAATGGCGGCATCTACTCTGAAGTGCGGCCGTGGTGTGGCAAGCCGACGTCGTTCAACCGTTCACGCATTTTGCTGGGCGGCTATGGCGATGTGACCAAGCCGAGGGACCGGGGCGAAAGCAAGTTCCTTCTCGTGTTCGCACGGCACGGAACATCCAAGCTGGGCGCCGCACCTGCCGAGTATCGGACGAACGTCGCGTTCTTTGACGGCCACGTCGAAACGCTTCCTTACGTTGACGCTTTCAATCCGAGGTACCACTCGCCGAAGGGGACCAGTCTGGACATCGTTCAAGATCAGGCTTACCCATTCGTGTGGCAGAAGTATTTCAACGGCAAGCAGCAGACCGGTTGGATTTGTCCGTAGTGCGGGGCTGTTGGGAGATAGTTGAGGGGCATATGATGGGGCAACAGTGAACCCGCCTTCATCCACCGCGCCGTCTGCTACTGGTTTTGACCGTTATGAATCTCCGCTGGCGGCACGTAATGCCAGCGCCGAGATGCTGCGATTGTTTTCGCCGGCACATAAGTTTGGGCTATGGCGTCGGGTGTGGTTGGCGCTTGCCACCCAGCAGCGGGAGTTGGGCATCTCGCGGATCACGCCGGCGGCGCTGGCGGACATGGCCGCGCATCTGGATGACATCGATTTTGCCCGGGCCGCATCGTGGGAGAAAAAACTCCGGCACGATGTGATGGCCCACGTGCACACCTTCGAAGAGGCCGCACCGGCCGCCAAGGGAGTGATTCACCTGGGGGCGACGAGCCAGACGGTCGTGGACAACGCCGACCTGATGATCATGCGGGATGCGATGCGGTTGCTGTGCAACAAGCTGGCGGCCGTGATCGATGCGCTGGGGACGTTTGCGACGAAGTTTCGCGACCTCCCGACGTTGGGCTACACACACTTCCAGCCGGCACAACTGACGACCGTGGGAAAGAGGGCGACGCTGTGGGCTCAGGATCTGGTAATGGATCTGGAGGAACTGGAATACAGGGCGGACACGCTGCGGCTGCGGGGGGTCAAGGGCACGACAGGCACGCAGGCATCGTTCCTGACATTGTTTGAAGGCGACGGCGACAAGTGCGACGAGCTGGAGCGGCGGTTTTGCGCCACGTTCGGCTTCAGTGCGACCTACGCCGTGACCGGACAGACCTACCCACGCAAGGTGGATGCGGCCGTGGTAAATACGCTGGCGCAGTGTGCGGCCAGCATTCACAAGTGCTGTAACGATCTGCGGATTTTGCAGGGCTTGAAACAGATTGAAGAGCCGTTTGAGGCCGATCAGGTGGGGTCGAGCGCGATGGCCTACAAGCGGAATCCGATGCGCTGCGAGCGGGCGACGGGGCTGGCCCGGTTTGTGATGTCGCTTGCGAGCAGCCCGCTGATGACGGCGGCCGAGCAGTGGTTCGAGCGGACGCTGGACGACAGTAGCAACAAACGGTTGAGTGTCCCGGAATCGTTTCTTGCTCTGGATGGCGCGCTGCAGATCATGATCAATGTCACGCGCGGACTGGTGGTTTATCCGAACGTGATCGCGGCGGCGGTCGCGGCGGAGTTGCCCTTCATGGCTACCGAGGAAATTCTGATGGAAGCCACCCGGCACGGTGGCGACCGGCAGGAGTTACACGAAACGATTCGGAAACATTCGATGGCCGCGGCCGAGCAGGTCAAGGTCATGGGCAAACCCAATGATCTGATGGGGCGCCTGAAGGATGATGCGGCATTTGCGAAAGTGGATCTGGCAGGGGTGCTGGAAGCGGGGCGATATACAGGCCGGAGTGCGGCGCAGGTGGACAGGTATGTTGGGGAAGTCATCCTGCCGATCAGGGCGCGTTTTGCGGCCGCCATCGGGCAGGCTGCGGAATTGAAGGTCTAAGGGGTTTTGTTGCGGGTGAATGCGGTGCTGGCGGTATCATGGCGGGTATGAGTAGTTCCAAAAAGCCGCGCAGGTCGTCTCGATGGGTGCAGATTCTGGAACAGCGACGGCTGTTGAGTTACGCCACATTCGACCTTGCCGCGACCTATGCGCAGCCAGACGGTGTGGGCGGAAACGGCATCGGGGCGACGTCCGGATTGGGCGGCGGAACGGCGCTGGTATTGGCTGATGTGAACGGTGACGGGCGGCTGGACATCATTACGGTAAATGGCGATCAGGGGGCGAAGGTCGACAGTTCGATTTATGTTCGACTGGGCGATGGCACCGGAAAGTTTGGCGACGCACTGAAGCTGGATACTGGCAGGGCGGCCGAGGCGGTGGTGGTGGCCGATATCAATGGCGACGGCAAGCCCGACCTGCTGACGGCCAACGCCCGCAGCAGTGATGTGAGCATCCTTCTGGGTAATGGCGATGGGACGTTTCGGGCCCGGACGAACCTGCCGATCAGCAACGACCCGAGGGCGCTGGTGGTGGCGGATTTCAATGGCGACAACATTGCGGATCTGGCCATCGCTGAGGAGGGAACGGGCGACACCGGCGGCGATGTGATTATTCTGCAGGGCAACAACGACGGGACCTTCAGTAACTTTGGCGAGCAGCACGCAGTGAGCGGTCTGCCGCAGGGGCTGGTGGCGGGGGATTTCGATTCCAACGGCACGATGGACATTGTCGCAGTCGTCGCCGGTAGCGACCTTTCCAGCGGCGCTGCGGATATTTTGCTGAATGACGGGTCGGCGACGTTCACCGTTTCCCCCATCGGAACTCTGTACGGTGTGCCGAGTGCCGCGGTGGCGGTAGATCTGAACAACGACCGGGCGATGGATCTGGCGGTTTCCACGAATGCCGGGGTGGAACTGTTCTTCGGGCTCGGAGATGGCCGCTTCACGGACGATGCACTCGTGACGGATGGGGCGGCCGGGGGCGTCGCGGCGGCGGACTTCAACGGAGACGGACGCGCGGACCTGATCAGCGGCGCCAAGACCGGGCCACTGGCGGGGCTTTCGGGGTCGAGCAGGTTTTTCCTCGCGCCGACCAAGGTGGTGGGTGGCGTGAGCCAGCTCTATGCGGTGGGGGATTTGAATGGCGACGGCCTGCCGGACTTTGCGGCGGCTTCCACGACACGAAATGCCATCGATGTCTTCTTGACTTCAATTTTGCCCGGCACGCCACTGCCGCCGGCCATCGGCGGGCTGGACCCCGGCTTTGGCGATGGGTCGGGGAAAGTCGTAACCACAATTCCGATGAGCCAGTTGACGTCGATCGACACGGCCATCGTGCAGCAGGGGGAATTGCTGGTGGCCGGGTTGGATTTGATGGGAAATCAGGTGGTGCTGACGCGTTATTTCAAGGACGGGTCGGCGGATCAGGGCTTCGGCGGGGCGGCAGGCACGCGCGTGCATGTGCCGGACGGGTTCACTGCATCGCGTGTGGTGTTCGATCAGTCGGTGAATCAGGTCATGATTCTGGGGACGATCACCAAGACCCGACAGCCGGCGGCCGTCTTAATTGCACCCGGCGGTTATGTGGATGAGTCGTTCGGGAACAATGGCGTGCTGGTGATGAAGATTTTCCGGCCGGGGGATGAGGTGGATTCAGTTGTCGGCGTCAAAAATGCAGACGGCATTGTGACCAGCTATGTGGTGGGCGGGCGGGCGAAAGAAGGCAGTGCCTTTCACGCGGTGGTGGCGAAGGTTTCACTGAACGGTGCCACTGATTCGCACTTTGGGTCCAAGGGTGTTTATGTCGTATCGGTGGCCAAGGTGGGAGCGGTGGACGCCATTGAATCGTTGACCATCGATGCCAAGGGCGCGATCTACGCGGCTGGTACGGCCTCTTCCGGAAATGTGTCGGATGGGTCGCTGAAGTCGAAGATTCTCGTCTTGAAATTGACCCCCTCCGGCCGGCTGGACACGACGTTCGGACAGACGGTGTATGGGTTCAAGGCCTATGGACTCGCTGCGGGGCAGAAAATCTTTCTGCAGCGGGACGGCAAGGTTGTGGTGTCGGGAGATGTGGCGGTGAACGAGACGGGGGCGCGCGAGAATCTGGTCGGGTCGGTGCTCGTGCGGTTTACGACGGCGGGGGTACTGGACAAGACCTTTAACAACGGCGGCACACTGGTTGTTACGGCACCGCCGCCGCAGCCATCGTCCAGGCCGCAATCGCTGCGTCGGCTGGGGGGCAGCGGGGAGGGTTCGGCTACGGCGGCCAGCAGTTCGCTGCTGTCGGGGTTCGGCGATTTTTTGAGCAACCGGCTTGCGGCAGGTTCGGCTGTTTCCGGCGGGAAATTGGCCCAGACTGCCGCACAGGCATCGGCTTCGAACACTGTCCTGACGCAATCACAGATCGTGGCGGATGCGGTGGATCTGAAAGTGACCGCGGTGACGCTGGGCGGACAGTCACCGTATAAGGCCAAGAGCAAAGGCAGCGCGGCGATCTCGCTGGCGAACATCGGCACGCTCTCGGTCCCTGCGGTGAAGATTCCCGTGACCCTGTATTTTTCAACGGACCGTAAACTGGACACGGCCGGCGACGTTGCAGTGCATGTTTCATCGATCAAGGCAGCCCTGAAGCCGGGAACATCAGCCACGGTCACGGTGCTGTTCACCTACCCGTCAGGCGTTGGGAGTGGGCCCCTGTATTTGTTCGCCGTAGTGGACGGGGGCGGGACAGCGTTTTCAGAGTTGACGCTGGCAGATAACTCGGCACGGACGGGCAAGAGCTTTTTGGTGGACGGGCATTAGTGGTGGCAACGCCCACCATCGAAAGGGACGAACATCGCGCTGTGAAGGGCAGATGCCGTCTTGTAACCGCTGGTATTCAGCACCGAACTTACATCTTCACTGTAGCTACCAGTTCCTTGACATGCTCCACCGACACCTTGAACGCTGCTGATTCCGCGGCGTCAAGCTGCACTTCCAGCACCTTCTCCACGCCGCCCTTGCCCAAAACGGCCGGCACGCCCACGAAGAATCCGCCGATGCCGTACTGCTTATCGCAATAGGCCGCGACCGGCAGGATGCGTTTCTTGTCTTTGATAATGGACTCGGCCATCTGGATGGTCGCGGCGGCGGGGGCGTAATACGCGCTGCCGGTTTTGAGCAGGCCGACGATTTCGGCGCCGCCGTCACGGGCGCGCTGGACGATCTGGGCGAGGCGTTCCGGCGCGATCAGTTGGGTGATGGGTACGCCGCCGGCGAAGGTGTAGCGGGTGAGGGGGACCATGTCGTCGCCGTGACCGCCGAGGAGCAACGCCTGCACGTCTTCCACGCTGCAGCCGACTTCGGCGGCCAGAAACGAACGGAAGCGGGCCGTATCCAGCACACCGGCCTGACCCAGAACGCGGTGCGTCGGGAAGCCGCTGGCCTTCCATGCCACGTAGACCATCGCGTCCAGCGGGTTGCTGACGACGATCAGAACGGCATTGGGCGAGTGCTTGGCAACGTTGGCCGCCACTTCCTTGACGATGCCGGTGTTGATGGCGATCAGGTCGTCGCGGCTCATGCCGGGCTTGCGGGGCAGGCCAGCGGTGATGATGACCACATCAGAGTTGGCAGTGTCAGCATAGTTGCTGGTCCCGGTGACCTTGACATCCGTCCCCATGACAGGGGTCGCTTCGTAGAGGTCAAGGGCTTTACCGGCCGGGGCGGTGTTGGGGACTTTTTTGGTGGGGTCTTTCGGGTCGTTCACTTCGGCGATGTCGAGCAGGACGATGTCGCCCAGTTCTTTGCTGGCCGCGAAGTGGGCTGCGGTCGCGCCGACGTTGCCGGCACCGATAATGCTGATTTTTGCGCGGGGCATGGATAAACCTTGTTAAATAAATGTTGGATTCGGGGCCGAAACGTTATGAGAGGGAGAGGGGTTAAGCAATGGGGGAGGGAGGCGTTGCCGGTACGGGGCGGAGCAGGGTGGCCGGAGCAACATGATACGGTGTTGCATTCGGCTGTATTTGATTGCGTTTGATCGAATGTTTACGCGTGGGGCCGCTGAGAAAGATTGGGTTGATGTGGATGGGTGACCCTTTCGCCCCCTCATTTTGGCTCAAAGGGCGATGCTTTGTGCGCGTAATGTTCGCCCTTGCCACTCGCGACCCAGTTGGCTGTTTGTTCGGTATCTGTCATGTGTAAAAGTTTGTACGAATCGCGCTCAAAGTTTCAGCGTGACACTTGAAGATGGGGTGCATGATCCGGGGTAGCGGGCTGGGGTGCTGCAATGCGATTACGTGATCATCGTGGAACCGACGCAACTGGTGGATGCGATTCTGATCCTGACGCCGACTGGTGACGCCATTCATGCGGCGAGGGCCCCAAACGGGTAGGTTACCGGCCGATTGCTGGGTGGCTCCATGTCATCTTCATCGCCCACCGCACCGTGGCGGGACTGGGCATAAAGTTGGAAGTCCCTGTTTGAGTTTTCCTTTTAGGTTCCGAAGCGAAAAATAGCATGTCACCTCTCAAATCTCTAAAGAGTCTCTTCTCGGCCGTTCTCGTCGCCGTGGTGGCGTGGGCGTGCCCTGCGCTCGCGGCCCCACCTGATGCGACGGCCGACAAAGCGAACGACGCCCGCAACCCCGAGCTCCAAGTCGCGCTGCAAAAAGGCCCCGAGGTGCAACCGGCTGTCAAATCCGATTCAAGACTCACGGCCGCGCAGCGTCTGGCCCTGAGCACGGTGGACATCATGGTGCAGGACCTGCTTGCGGCCGAAAAGAGTTCTCGGAGAGATGACGTCATCCGGCTGACTGAGTCGATCTCTGCCCGGCTGGATGAACTCCAGCGCAGTGGCGCGGGCGACGAGTTGGTGCTCTGGCGCACCACTGGCACCTTCGCTCTTGCGGCCAAAGACGCTGACCGGGCTGCCTGGGCGGTCGAAGCCCTGCTACGGCTTGCAGGCGAGGATTGGGATAAAGACCCACAGTTGGGTCAGATGCTGCCGCAATTGAACGCTTTGGCCAATCCGCTGACCATCCAGATCATCAAGGCAGAGAGGGCGTACGCAGCAGAACTGATTCAGAAAGGGACCGCTGCGGAGCAAGTGGCCATCGCGTTGATGACCCGTGGCGTCACGTACGGCGAGCGGGGGGACGTCGCCCGCGAGATCGCCGATTACACGCAAGTGATCGGCTTGAAAGACGCCCCGGCCAATTGGGTCGCGATGGCCTTGTACAACCGTGGCGGAACGTACGTCCGGCAGGGCGACTTCGCCCGCGCGATCGCCGATTACACGCAGGTCATCGGAATGAAAGACGCCCCGGCCGAGCAACTCGCCGAGGCCCTGTTCAACCGTGGCATTACGTACGGCCAGCAGGGCGACTTCGCCCGCGCCGTCGCCGATTTTACACAGGTGATCGGAATGAAAGACGCCCCGGCCGAGCAGGTCGCCAAGGCCTTGGTCATCCGTGGCTTCGCGTACCACGAGCAGGGCGACGCTGCCCGCGAGATCGCCGATTACACGCAGGTGATCGGAATGAAAGACGCCCCGGCCAAACAGGTCGCCGAGGCCCTGTTCAAGCGTGGCAACACGTACGGCCAGCAGGGCGACGCCGCCCGCGAGATCGCCGACTACACGCAGTTGATCGGAATGAAAGACGCCCCGGCCGAGCAGGTCGCCTTGGCCTTGGTCAACCGTGGCGTCACGTACGGCCAGCAGGGCGACGTCGCCCGCGAGATCGCCGACTACACGCAGTTGATCGGAATGAAAGACGCCCCGGCCGAGCAGGTCGCCTTGGCCTTGGTCATCCGTGGCTTCGCGTACCACGAGCAGGGCGACGTCGCCCGCGAGATCGCCGATTTCACGCAGGTGATCGGAATGAAAGACGCCCCGGTCAAGCTGGTCGCCGAGGCCTTGTACCACCGTGGCGTCGAGTACGGCCGGCAGGGCGACGTCGCCCGCGAGATCGCCGACTACACGCAGGTGGTCGGAATGAAACACGCCCCGGCCGAGTGGGTCGCCAAGGCCCTAGTCAAGCGTGGCTTCGCGTACGGCCGGCAGGGCGACGCTGCCCGCGAGATCGCCGATTTCACGCAGGTGGTCGGAATGAAAGACGCCCCGGCAGATGCCAAGTTCGTTGCGGAAGCAAATCTGGCAAAGTTGAGGAAATAGAGGAATTTGGCAGGAAGTTCTACTTTTCACCTCTGTCGGCTTCGGCGCGTTAGCAGGATAGAGAAGACTGAATCAGGCCGCGTCTTGTTTTGCTTTCCACACCCCTTTTCCGGCCTGGCGTTACCTGGCCGGGGGTGGGGGGCGGAGGAACAGCCTCGCGTAGCCGCCGGGGGCTTTTCAGGGGGCGGGCAGGGTCGGGGTTGGGGTGAGCGATACCACGTTTTTCGGGTTTGGATTACGCTAAGCGGCCCGTCGGAGCGAGGTACCGGGCGTGCAGTGCGTCCGTACCGACACAAAAGCCTCCGGCCCTAACTGCACCCCACAAAGGTGCGTGGAGCATTGATCATGAGAGCGCGTTGGACGACGTCGGTTTTGGCGGCTGCGGTAAGTGTCAGTGTGGCCAGCTTGTGGTTGACCCAACCGGGTGCCTTCGGTCAGGCCGCAACAGGGGTTGAACAGAAAATGGCAGACAGCAAAACAGCCGTTGCAAAAATCGAGTACGTCAAGGAAGTGCTGTCGAACGGCATGACCGTCATCTATGCCCCGCTGCACAACGCCCCGGCCGTGCACGTTCGGGTGCTCTATCACGTCGGCAGCCGCGACGAAGACCCCAACCGCACGGGCTTTGCCCACATGTTCGAGCACATGATGTTCCGCGGCTCCGAGCACGTTCCGCCGGAAATGCACATGAAGATGATCGGCGATGTCGGCGGCGATAGTAACGCCTTCACCAGCTTCGATCAGACGACTTATGTGAACACCATCCCCAGCAACCATCTTGAGATGGCGCTCTGGCTGGAGGCCGACCGCATGGCCTCATTCAAGGTCAGCGACGCCATCTTCCAGACCGAGCGCAAGGTCGTCAGTGAAGAGTGGCGCCTGCGAACGGCCAATCCGCCCACCGGCACGCTCTATCAGGACTTCCTGAAGACGGCCTACACCGCCCACCACTACAAGTGGGCACCCATCGGCGACATGGACCAGCTTCGGCAGGCCACCAGCGCCGAACTGCAGGACTTCTTCAACAAGTACTACGTGCCCAACAACGCCTGCCTGATCATCGGCGGCGACATTGACGTGGAAAAGACCAAGGAATGGGTCCACAAGTATTACGGATGGATGCCCCGCGGGGCCGACGTCGTCCGCGATATTCCCGTCGAGCCCGAGCAAACCGAGCCGCGCAAGGTGGTGGTGTATCGCCGCAGCCTGCCCCTGCCGGTCTTGCTGATGGGCTACAAGACGGCCGACTACAAGTCGGCGGATCATGACGCGCTGGAAGCACTGGCCAACATTCTTGGCAGCGGCCGCACCAGCCGCCTCAGCAAGCTGCTCGTCAACAACGACAGCCCCAAGGCCCTGAGTGCAACCGCCGGTAACCAGCAGTTGCAGGACGTCGGCTTCTTCGTCTTGAACGCGACTGTTCTGCCGAGTGGCGATGCCGAAGCCGTGGAGACGGCCCTGCAGGCCGCTGTGGATGAGATCATCACCAAGGGTGTCACCGACGAGGAACTGGAAAAGTTCAAGTCGCAGGCGCGTCAGGGCATTGTCCGTGGTCGCGAAACCTGCACGCAGATCGCCACACGTCTGGGCGAAGAAGAGGTCTTCGGCGGCGACGCCGAGCGCGTCAACACCGAACTGGACCGCCTGAACAAGATGACCACCGCCGACATTCAGGGCGTGGCCAAGAAGTACCTTCAGCCGCACCGTCTGACCGTTGTTGAATACCTGCCCGACCCGACAGGCGCCAAGAGCAAGGCCGAAGCCCTGGGCAGCAAGGCCGATGAAACCGGCAAGGCAGCAGTCGTCGCAAGTGCCAAGCCCATCGTGCCGAAGGAGATCAAGTTCCCCGAGGCTTACCCGACCAAGGCTCCGTTCAACGCCAGCGCCATTGCGGCCAAGTTTCAGCTGGGCGAAGTGGGCGAAGTCAATGGTGTGAAGGTCATCGTCATGCCGGACCACCGGCTGCCGGTTGCGAACTTCAGCCTGATTCTCAAAGGCGGCGGCGATGCCGAAGTGGCTGGCAAGGAAGGCGTCGCCAGCATGACCGCGGCCATGCTCCGCCGGGGCAGCGAAGGGGCCGATTTCCTCGCCCTCAGTCAGGACCTCGAAAGCCGTTCGATCAGCATCGAAGCCAGCGATGGCGGCGATACCACACGCTTCGGCGGCTCGTTCCCCACCGACCAGTTGGATTACGCGATCGAAAAAGCCCATCTGGTACTCAACGGCCCCACCTTCCCCGAGGCCGAGTTCAAGAAGCTCAAGCGGCAGACCGCCAGCGGTTTGCAGCGCCGCTTGAGCGAAGGCCCGGCCGCGGCCGCCCGCGAAGTCGCAGCCGCCCTTTACGGCAACGCGCCGCAGGGTCGCGAGGCGACACTCGCCAGCGTCAACGGCATCACGCTGGATGACGTCAAGGCGTATTACAAGCACACCTACAAAGGCGACGGCGCACTGCTGGTTCTCAGCGGCGACATCGACACTGCCAAGGGCCTTGCCGTAGCGGCCAAGCTGCTGGAAGGCCTGCCCAAGGGCGAGGCCCCCAAGGCCGATTACACCCTGCCCGCCCCGGCCGGCAAGAAGCGCATCATTCTGATCAGCAACCCCGACGCCAAGCAGAGCAGCGTCCGCGTGGCCATGCGGGCGTATGACAACAAGAACGAAGACCGGTTCGCAGGCAGCGTGGCCACTCAGGTCATGAGTGCCGGGCTGGATTCCCGCATGAACCGCTATCTGCGGGCCGATCGCGGTCTGACGTACGGCGCGAGCGGCGTGTTCAGTGCCGGCCGTCACAGCGGCCAGTTCACGGCCAGTTGCGACACCAACCCCGCCACCACAGGCGCGGCCGTCGAAGGCATCTTCCATGTGCTTGACGGCATGAAAAAGGAAGAAATCACCGATGCGGAGTTGTCATCCGCCAAGACCCGCGTCGCCGGGATGATGGTGATGGAAATGCAGACCATCAACCAGCAGGCCGGACGCCGGGTGGATGCCATTTTGAACGGCTACCCGGATGACTACTACGAGAAGCTCCCCAGCCGTATCGCCGAAGTCACCAAAGACAAGGTCAAGTACGTGGTGGACAAGTACATCACCGACGACCAGACCGTGGTGGTCGTCGCCGGCCCGCCGAGCGTGAAGTCGCAGCTCGAACAGTTCGGCGAGGTGGAAGTCGTTGAAATGCCGCTCAAGCGAGCGGGCAACGCCCCGGCCGGCCCGTCAATGATCCCCCCGGGCGCACCGGCTCCCGCGGCCCCCGCTCCCTCGACCATGCCCAGCAAGGGGTGATGAGCGGGCAGCGTGAGACGTATTGAGATTCAGGCGTGGCAGGCGGATTCCGCCTGCCACGCTTCTGCTTATGCCATGACGATGTGGCTACGGTCGCCACTGTAATTTTTCAGCGCGTTGCGCGTATCGATGATGAGCCGGGCGTGCTGGCCGACCATCTGCCAGTCGATCGCGCTGTGGGCCGTTGAGACCAGCACACAGTCGTAGTGCGCCAGCGATTCTTCAGTCAGCCCCACCGATGCCATGTTCAGGTTGTACTTCCGCATGGTGTGTGTCTTGGCGACATGCGGGTCGTGGTAATCGACGGCCGCACCCAGTGCCTGAAGCCCTTCGATCAACTCAAAACTCGGGCTTTCACGCACATCATCCACGTCCGGCTTGTACGCCAGACCCAGCACCAGAACGCGACTCCCTTTCACGGCCCTGCCGCGGTCATTCAGCGCGTGCGTCACCCGGCCGATGACCCACTGCGGCATCGCGTGGTTCACTTCGCCCGCCAGTTCAATGAAGCGGGTCGGCATGCCCACTTCGCGGGCTTTCCACGTCAGGTAGTACGGGTCAATGGGGATGCAGTGCCCGCCCAAGCCCGGCCCGGGATAAAACGCCTGAAACCCGAACGGCTTAGTGCTCGCCGCCGCGATGACTTCCCACACGTCGATGTCCATGGCCGTCAGAACCAGCTTCATCTCGTTGACCAGCGCGATATTCACGGCCCGGTAAATGTTCTCCAGCAGCTTGGCGGCCTCGGCCACTTCGGCGGTGCGGACGGGAACGATCTGCTGAACGGCCACCCCGTAGAGCGCCACGGCCGCAGTCGTGCTGGCCTCGTCCAGGCCGCCCACGAGTTTCGGAATCGTCCGCGTGGTGTGGTCGTGGCGGCCGGGGTCTTCCCGTTCGGGCGAGTAGGCGATGAACACATCCTGCCCCAGCGTGCGGCCGCGGGCAGTCAGGGGCGGCAGGAAAATCTCGCGTGTCGTGCGCGGGTAGGTGCTGGATTCGAGGACCACCAGCTGCCCCGGCCGCGATGCAGCCGCGATGGCCGCCGCCGAGTTTTGCACGAACGACAAATCAGGCTCGAGGTGCTTACCCAGCGGTGTGGGTACACAACTGATGACCGCATCGCATTCCCCAAGGCGCGAAAGGTCGGTGGTCGCGTCAAATCGTGGACTGCCCGCCAGCGGGCGGGTCAGTTCGTCCCCCAGATGTTTCAAATAGTTCTTGCCGGCCTTCAGCGATTCGATCTTCGCGGGGTCTGTGTCGAAGCCGATGACCGGCAACCCCGCATCATGAAATGCAGCCAGCAGCGGCAGGCCGACGTAGCCAAGTCCTATCACCCCCACGCGTGCGTTGCGGGCTGAAATCTTGTCCAGAAGGGCTTGCAAGGCGGGTGCAACCATGGGTGTGCTTTGGGTTGTCAAGGGCGATTGTCCGGGTGTCGTACACGTGGGTTATACGCCGGGCCGGGGTTCGGCTAAACTCCGGGCTGTATGAGCCAGACAGGTATGAGCAATTTTGTGGGTGGAACACTCGGGCAGACGGTCGTCTCCAGCGGCTGGGGGCCGGTGGTGCTTCTGATCATCATGGCCGTCGGCTTCGCGGTGATGAACCTGATCCTCAGTAGCCTGATCGGCCCCAGCCGCACAGGTTCGGGCAAGGAACGGACGTACGAAAGCGGGATGGTTCCCACGGGCGATACCAGCCGCCGATTCAACGTGCGGTTCTACATCGTCGCCATGATCTTTCTGGTGTTCGACGTCGAAATCGTCTTTTTCTACCCGTGGGCCAGCATCTACAGCCAGTTCGTTCAGGCCAACAGCACGCCAGAAGGCTGGCCGTTCACGGTCGGCAGCCTCATGCTGATTGAGATGCTGCTGTTTGTGACGGTGTTGCTGGTGAGCTTTATCTACGCCTGGGGTAAGGGCGTCTTCCGGTTCGACTAGCGGCACAGACTGGCCGTTATTTGGGCTCGAACCAGCCTTGGTGCACACCCACCAGCCGGATGATGTCGTAATCGACGGCGCCCTGTAAGTGCGTATGAATTGGCGTAAGTGGATAAACGCCCACGACCGCCGCCGCGGCGACCACCTGCTCGTACAGGTCATCACTCACCCATGCGTCAATGTCGTTCGGGCGAGTCCGGACGATCCACTGTGTCAGATATCCATGGCAGGTGGAGACCGCCCGGCCAATCGCCGCTGCGACTTCTTCCACCGATGCTCCGCGCGAGAACATCTCGTCGATCGCCGTTTGCATCCGCGCCGGGGACATGCCGCTCGCCTTCGGGGCCGACGACCTGGCTGCCTGTCGCGCGGGCCCAGATGATGTGGCGGCGTTCAGATCCAATCCGTTCGTGCTGCAATACTCGCTGACAAACTCGATCACCCGCTCTCCGAACTGTTTGATTTTCGCGGGCTCAACGCCGCGGATGGACTGCATGGCGACCAGCGACCCCGGCCGCACGCGTGCCAGCTCTTTCAGCGTGACATCGCCAAAAACGATGTACGGCGGCACCCCCATTTCGGTGGCGACCGCGCGTCGCAGGCCGCGCAGGGCTTCGAACAATCCGGCCGCCCCGGCATCCAGTTCCTCGCTCGCGGCCGCCGCGCCGGTGGCCGCGTGAACGGTGGCCGGCGGATCGACCAGCGTGACCTCTCCTTCATTTCGCAGTACTTTCCCGGCCGCGGCCGTCAGCACCACCACCGGATATTCACCGGGTGTACGGGCCAGATAGCCGAGGTCGATCAGTTGATCGATGTAAGAAGTCAACCGCTGCTTCGGGACGCTTTTCAACAGACCGAACGTGGAAACCCTGTCGTGTCCCCTTTCCATCACGGCCGCGACGTTGGCCCCGCGCATCACGTCCACCAGGTGCTTGTTGCCGTAACCGGTAATGTGTCCGGGGCTGGCCTGCTTAAGACGGGCGACGTTGGAGAGGATGATCTGCGCGATCCGCTGACTCTCCGGTACGGCGGCCAGTTCCTTTAAACAGACATCGCACGCACCGCAGCCGACGACGTGGCCCCCCGGCGGCTGGTACGTCTGTCCGAAGTACTCCGTCAGTACCCGGTGCCTGCATCGGCCCGTCGTACAGACCCGGTGCATCCGTTCCAGCAGGTCCAGTTGCGCCTGCATCTCTTCCGGATCCATTCCACCTTCCACCTCGCCCGCGGACCGCTCCATTAGCCGCTTCCACCCCATGACGTCGCCCGACGAATACAGCAGCACGCACTCGCTCGGCAGTCCATCGCGTCCGGCCCGGCCGGTCTCCTGCTGGTAGTGCTCCACCGACTTCGGCATGGCCGCGTGGATGACGCACCGCACGTCGCCCCGGTCGATCCCCATGCCAAACGCCACGGTGGCCGTGACCACGTTCAACCGTTCATTGATGAAGTCGTCCTGCACACGGGTGCGGGCGTCCGGTGACATCCCGGCGTGGTAGGCCTTGGCCGTAATGCCACGCGCGCCCAGCGTCGTTGAAAGTTCCTCCGTCTGCTTGCGGCTCTGGCAGTAAATGATGGCGGCCTGACCCGCGTGACGTGCCAAAACCTCCGTGACCTGATCGGCCGCGCCGGTGCGTGGCAAGATTCGGTATGTCAGGTTCGGTCGATCAAAGACGCCCACCAGTTCGACGTGGTCCAGCAACCTCAACTGGGCCGCCACGTCCTGACGCACCCGCGGGGTTGCCGTCGCCGTGTACGCGTGGATCGAGACATCGGGCCAACGCTCGCGGAGTTCTGCCAGCCGGCGGTACTCAGGGCGGAAGTCATGCCCCCATTGCGAAACGCAGTGGGCCTCATCCACCGCAAACGCCCCCAGCGAGCCTGAACGGGCCGACTGATCGATCAATTGCGTGAACCAATCGCTCAGGAGCCTTTCCGGGGAAACCAGCAGGAGACGCAGCGAACCAGTCGCCAATTGTTGACGAATGACCGTCTGCTCGGCCGGTGAGACGCCGGAATGAATCGCCGCGGCCGGGTAGTTCACCAGCCGCAGTCCATCCACTTGGTCTTTCATGAGCGCGATCAGCGGTGAGACGACCACCGTCAGTTTCCCAGTCACCAGCGGCGGCACCTGGTAGCAGAGGCTCTTTCCGCCCCCGGTCGGCAGGACGACCAGCGAATCCCGGCCAGCGATGACCGACTCGATGGCTTCCGCCTGCATCGGGCGGAGCTGATCAAAGCCCCAGCAAGAACGCATGCTATCGACAATTTTGCGGTTATGAGCTGGTGCGTCCGCAGGCATGGTGCGGGAGCTTAACGCATTCAGCCCGGCGATGAGACCAGGACGTCCCAAGTTGTCAGCCAAAACAAGCGTTTAGCTCACGCCGCGGGGCAAGGCACCCAAGACTGTGACTGGACAGCAGTAAAAAGATAAATAAATCGTTTGTACGGCTTTCCTAATCCAACCTGAGCGCAAAAGGAACGGAATTTTGTTCTTGCCTAAGACATCTATTCGTGTAGTCTTCTGGATGTATCCTCGGAAGGGATTCGGCAGGCGTTCGTCTGCCAACGGCTGGTTTTTTGACGGAGCTGGGAGAAAACAATGCGGAACTTATCAACTGCCACGGTTTTTGCGGCACTTTCACTTGCAGCGGCTGCCCATGGCGCCCAGTTGCTCGACTTCAAGACCAACGCGATCTCGCCGGCTGCGCCCGAGTTCGCACTCATCAACGGCCTGCTCGTCACGGCCCCCGGCTCCAATCACTTGGTGATCGAAGTCCCCTTCGTCGTTCCGGGCCTGATCCCAGGTAGCCACATTACCCCCGCCAACACGACTGTTTTTGACAACGTGACCATGGTTATCTCGCCCTCGCCACTGATTGGCTTGGCCGCGACAACACCGCTTGGCGGCGGCCTAGCCCTGGTTTCTTCGACCGTTGCTACCCGCGACGTTGCGTTCTATGCCAACGGTGCCAACCCCATCCTGCTGCTTCGGGCAACGACCCTTGATTCTGTGCTTTCTGGCCTGCAGGGCTTCAACACCGCCAACATTCAGACCCCGACCCTGACGTACGACGGCACTGGCGCCATCGGTTCGATCATTGGTGTCACCGATGGTTCGGCCAGCTACTCGCTTAATGACGTGGCCCCCGCCTACGGCGCCAACGCCGACCACCACATCCTGAACTTCGACGCCAACGCCACTGGCCTTTTTAGCTACACGCCCGTCCCCGAGCCGACCAGCATGACCGTGGTCGCCGGCGGCCTGTTGGCTTTGGTTGCCCGCCGCAAGCGGGCCTGAACGGCTTACCTATCTGACAACTTCTTACTAAAGCTTTCTCCGGAAGGGAAAACGAAATGCGCAAAGTGACGATGATGGCGGCAGTTGCCGCAGTAGCAATGGCGGCCCAGGTTCAAGCGGCTCAGCTGCTCGACTTCAAGCCCGATCCCATTACCGGCAATATTCCGGAGTTCACCTACGACGCTGGCGGCGTCTTCCACTCCGCTGCAGGTACCGACTTTGCAATGGGCGGGGGACTGATAGTCTCGGTTCCGTTCATCGTCCCCGGCGTCATCGCTGGCAAGACGATCGTTGGCGGAACGACCAACTTCGCAGATGTCTCCATGTTATTCGCGTCGGTCGGCTCGCTGGGCGTTGCCCACACCGTTCCCGTGTTCCCCGGCATCACGAGCACTGGGATCGCCCTGGACAGCGGCAGCTTCACCCTGACCGCGCGTGACGGCACTGTGCTCTTGCATGGCACCTTCGGCGTCGGCTTTATGGGTGGTATCACCGGCAGCATGGTGGCCAGCTATCAGACGGACCAGGTTTCTTACGACGCCGGAGCGATCAAGGACGTCCTAAGCCCTGGCATTCTGTTCGGTCAGGCCAGCATCTCGCTGAACGACCTGAGCACGCCGGTCAGCGTCGACGCGCGGTCGCAGCTGTTCTCGTCTTTTGATGCCAATGCCACTGGCCTGTTCAGCGTCGTCCCCGAGCCGACCTCGGCTGGTTTGCTGGCCCTGCCGGTCGCCCTGCTGGGCCGTCGCCGCAAGTAACCGAGACGGCCCCAAATCGCCCCTTCGCAGCGCAAAAGTCGCGCGTTTGCACTAACACATGTGAACTTGGCGATAATAGCGAGTTTGGGAAGATGGGTAAGACTTAGGACTGGTCAGCCGCAAAAAAAATCGGAGTCGTTGTAAGCCGAGCCCGCGTCATATCGACGTGGGCTTGCTTATTTGACGCGCAAATAACAGTAATGTCCGACCACATAACGTACAAGTACTCATCATATCTAAAGTTATACCAGTGTATCTGCGTCCAGTATAAAAGATGTAAGTGCCTGTAAAAAATAAGGTTATAGCTTTTAGAACGAAGTGTCGGAGCTGTCACCCCAAAACAACATTAGGTTGGCTCCATAGATCAAATTTTAGAAGAATCCCCCCTGAATAAACACTCCTCACACAGGCACTATCCCTGTATGACTGTTATGTCGGGTAGGGGTGTTGTCCGCTGCCGTTGGAGAGTGCAACCTTTTGGACGGGGTTTATTATGCGTTTAGTCACCATTTCTGCTGCTGCCGCGACCGTGCTCGCTGCGGCCACTGCCAAGGCCACCTTGGTCCTTACACTTATGTCGGGCGCCTCAACCGTCACCATCACCGATAACGGTGCTGGCGACCTGAGCGGTGCAACGGGCGTCATCATCTCGACAGTCACTGTCGGTGACTTCTCGACCAGCTTCACGGTCGGCACCAGCAACTCGCCGGGCGGCGCGACCGGCCTGCTCCAGATTCAGACGCTGACCGTGCGGAACAACGCCGCATCCACCGCGACGCTCGGCCTGTGGCTGGCTGACACCGGCTTCACTCTTCCCGGTGGCCCGGGCAGCACGCTGCAGTTGACCAGCTCGATCGGCGGCACGCTGTTCGGTAGCACGGCTGGTACCGACGGCATGACATTCCAGAGCTACGGCGACCCGTCCAACGGCAACCCGTTCCTCTCGGCCTACACCCCCGGCTCCCAAGTCTACGTGTCGACCGGTGCCCCGCAGGTTTCGTTCAACAGCACCGTTTCGACCTTGATGCCCTTCACCGGCCCGGCCTACTCGATGGGCAACATCTCGTCGATCACCCTGTCGGCGCTCGCCCAGGCCAACGTCAGCGGTACCACCAGCACGACCGTCGTGCCGGAACCGACCGCTGCCGCTTTGCTGGTTGGCGCGACGGCCGCCGCCGCCCGCCGCCGTCGGTCCTAAGTCAGGCCTAGGACTAATGCGGGGTCGTCTGAAATCGCCACCTCGGCAGTTATCAGACGTTGCCCGTAAAGTTCGCCCATTTTGACAGTTGTAGGCCAGCCCGATGAAAATCGGGCTGGCTTCTTTGGTTTCCGGCCTCACCGTGGTGGGCGAGTTTGTAGCTAAGTCACTGCAAACAAGGTAGTTATCGCTCTCAATCGTTTGCACAGAAATTTCGGTTTTCCCTATCGACATGCATGGAGAAGTGGATATAACTAGCGGTGTACTTTCGTCTGTGCGTTCCGGGGTCTCCTGAAACGGTTGAGGCGGGGTCGAGAGAAGTCACTTTAGGAGGGAATGCAAATGCGTCTTTCAACTAGCACTGTTTCCATCGTAGCGGCCGCTGTCGTTTCAACTCTGGCCCTGTCGGCGCATGCCGCACAGTTGGTCAGCTTCGATCCGGCCCCGATCACCGCGGCTCTGCCGGAAGTTGTGTACAACCTTGATGCCGGGCACGCACTGAAGACTGCGCCGGGCTTCGCGGGGTCGGGCGCTACGCCGCCAGGCACCGGCGGTGTCCACTTCCAGAGTGCGATCCCTGTCTCGGGTGGTGCCACCAACTTCAACGATGTCACCCTCGCGTTGACCGGTTTGAACAGCACCACGCCGGCGATGAGCTACTCGGCTGGCCCGAACTCGATCCTGCTGTTGCAGTCGCTCAACGGTGGCACGTTCTCGTTCATCTCGTCGGCTGCGGACGGCAAGACGGACTTGCTGTCGGGTACGATCGGCGAGGCGTCGATCAGCGGGTTCAAGGGTTCAGGCACCGGCTCGGTCCTGAGCACGACCATTACTTACACCTCGGGCTTGGTCTATGACGCCCTTGTGGCGATTGGTGCACCGACCGTCGGCGAACTTAGCTGGACCCTATTGTCGGTCACCCCGACGTTTGGCACGACCGCGGATGGCAGCCTCGCTGGCTTCGCCGCCAACGTGAACGGCCAGTTCTCGGTCCCGTACATTCCGGAACCTTCGGCCATGTCCTTGGTTGCAGTCGGTGCCACTGGCCTGATCGCCCGCCGCCGCAAGGCCTAAGCGAACGGATCACCGGTTCGACCGGATGAACGTTTGATTCTTTACACTGAACCCGGGCAAGCCTTCCAAGGCTTGCCCGGTTCTTTTTAATTTCTTGGTCACCCACCGGTGGGTTTTGGGTTTCGAGCTTATCGGACCACCCGCCTGCCAATTCGCTCCAAAACACGCAGTTATTACGCAAGCCCAGCCTCTGCCTGTCCGAGAGATAAGTAGGTCTGCCGGAGTATTGGCGGAGTTTCCGATGAAACGGTTGGGTCGGTACGCTGAAAAGGGAGACGGATGCCACGTGATATTCCAGTGGGTAACGGAAAGTTACTTGTAACTTTCGATGACAAGTATCAGGTCCGCGACCTGTATTTTCCGCACGTCGGCCAGGAGAACCACGCCGGCAGCGGGCCGTGCCGTTTTGGTGTTTACGCAGATGTACCGGGCACTGAAAAGGGCCGGCTGGTCTGGACGACTGACGGCTGGAACATCAGCCAGAAGTATCTGCGCGACACCCTCACGACCAGCGTGACGCTGGAACACGAGTCGATGGCGGTCAGCTTGTACTGCAACGACGTCGTCGATTTCCACCGGAACATTCTGGTGCGCCGTATCCGGGTGAAGAACCTCGCGTCGACGTCGCGCACCATTCGCGTCATTCATCATCACGACTTCAACATGTACGGCTCGAACATTGGCGACACGGCCTATTTCGACCCCGACCTTCAGGGCATTGTTCACTACCGTCAGCAGAGATACCTGCAATCGACGTGGTGGGCCGACGGCAAACAGCACATCGATGAGTTCGCCACCGGCACCAGCGGCTTTGGTGGTGCCGAAGGAACCTGGCGCGACGCCGAAGACGGTGTGCTGCAAGGTAATGCCATCGCACAGGGCGCGGTCGACAGCACCATTGCCAAACACGTTCGTCTGGAGGGTGGCGAAGAGAAGGTCATTTACCTCGTTATGACCGCGGCCGAAAGCCGCGAAGAATTGCTCGAGCTGAACAAGTGGCTCGCCAAGACCACGCCGCAGGGTGTGATCGACCGCACGACCAGTTACTGGCGCTTGTGGGTTGGCGGGACCAACATCAGTTTCGGCAACTTGCCGCCCCGGGTGGTGGAGATGTTCAAGCGTTCGCTGCTGGTGGTGCGGACGCAGGTGGATAACAACGGCGCGATTGTTGCGGCCAACGATTCCGACATCATGCAGTTCGCCCGCGATACCTACAGCTACGTCTGGCCGCGGGACGGTGCGCTGGTGGCCGATTCGCTCGATCTGGCCGGCTTCCCCGACATTGCCAAGCAGTTCTTCCTGTTCAGCAAAAACGCCCTCAGCAAAGAGGGATTCTTTTATCACAAGTACAACCCCGATGGCTCACCCGCCAGTAGCTGGCACCCGTGGGTGATGCGCGGCCAGCGGTCCATGCCGATTCAGGAAGACGAAACCGCACTGGTCGTCTGGGCCATGTGGCGGCATTACTTCCGTTATCGCGACATTGAGTTCATTCGCCCGCTGTGGGTGGATCTGGTCCAGCCGGCTGCCGACTTCATGTGCGAGTTCCGCGACAAGGTCACCGGCCTGCCGTTGCCGAGCTACGACCTGTGGGAAGAACGCTGGGGCATTCACGCATTCACTGTGGCGACGGTTTACGCCGGCCTGCGTGCGGCCCGCAACTTCGCCGTCTGTTTCGGCGACCGCGAGAAGGCGGCCAAGTACGATCAGGCCGCCAACGAAATCAAGGCGGCCGCTGCCCGTCACCTTTTCAGCGACAAACTCGGCCGCTTCGTCCGTCGTCTTGTGCCGCGTGAAACCGTCGCGCCGGAGGCGAAGGAAACGCACGAACTGTTCGAGGTGGATGAGGTGCTGGATGCCTCGCTGTATTCGATCTTCAAGTTCCACCTGTTCGAAGTGGATGACCCCCGCGTTGTCGCGACGATGCGCGAAGTCGAGCAGAAACTGTGGGTCAAAACCCGCGTCGGCGGTGTGGCCCGCTACGAGAACGACTACTACCACCGCGTCAGCAACGATATTGAATCGGTGCCGGGCAACCCGTGGTTCATCTGTACGTTGTGGCTGGCGGATTACTACATCACCCGGGCCAACACGACGGCTGAACTGAAGGAAGCGTTGCCGATCTTCGAGTGGGCAGCAGCTCACTCGCTGGAAAGCGGCGTGCTGGCCGAGCAGGTCCACCCGTATACCAACGCGCCGCTAAGCGTCAGCCCGCTGACGTGGAGTCACGCGACCGTCGTCAGCACGGCCATCAAGTACCTCGAAAAGCTCGAAAGCCTTCAGACGTGCAGCGGCTGTCACCAGCCGGTCTTCCGTCTGCGCCGCCGCGGTCAAGTGGAAGTCCGCAGCCACGCGAGTTTTTCACGGGTGGATGCCGCATTCCTTACCGGCGACGGTAATAGCACCATGTCGCCCACGGGCGATTTCGCGGGCTTCGACCCCAAGACCAAGAAGGCCGCCACGGTGCGGCTGGCGGTCGATATCCGCGACTGCATTGGTTGCGAAGTCTGCATCAACGAGTGTGCCCAGGGCGTGTTGCGCCCGGTCGAAGGCAAGGCCATGGTCGATGCCCGCCGGATCGATCAGTGCGATCAGGACGGCCAATGCGTCAGCGTCTGCCCGACGAACGTCATCAGCCTGACGGTGTTGCAGCCGGGTCATGCCGCCGCGGGGGTGGATGCCGTCCAAGAGCCAAGCCCGCACAATCATGACAAACTGGTCTCCGGTGCCCCGACAGCCCAAAGCCCGCACTGGCGCAATCCCGGCCGGGGCTAGGTCTGGTGACACGGGTCGGGTATGCCTGACCCGTGTTTAGACGCTCAACTGCCGCACGGGTCTCGGTAAACCGGGGCCTGCGGCACCGGGCCATGGGTTGCGAAATGCGCTGAATCGGCTCTACGCTTTGGCGCATGCAGACCAAGATCACCGGCAAGGCCTACGTTCTGGGCGACAACATCGATACCGACCAGATCATTCCGGCCGAGTACCTGAGCTATAACCCTGCGATTCCGGCCGAGCGGAAGTTCTTCGGCCAGTACGCCAACTACGGCGTGCCCGAAGCGCAGGCCGGTTTGCCCTGGGGCGGTGTGCGGTTCGTGCCGGATGGACAGTTCAAGAGCGAGTACTCAATCATTGTCGGCGGCAAGAACTTCGGGTGTGGTTCAAGCCGCGAACACGCGCCGCTGGCGCTCGCCGAGGCCGGGGTGCAGTGCGTGATCGCCGAGTTTTACGCTCGCATTTTCTACCGTAACTCGATCAATGGTGCGTATGTGGTGCCGCTGGAGTCGGACAAGCGTCTGGTGGAAGAGATCCGCACCGGCGACCAGCTTGAAGTGGATCTGGTCCACCTGACCGTGAAGAACCTGAGTCGCCCAGCCACGCACGTGCTGAAACCGCTGGGTGATGTGCTTCCCATCATCGAGGCTGGCGGTGTGTTCGATTACGCCCGCAAAGTCGGGATGCTGAAGTAAGTCTGGCTGGCAAAGGCCGGGCATGGCACAACCCCGCCCGCCGTGGACCGTCCCAAACAGAAGTCTGCCGTACCCGACCTGTGGCATCGGACCTTTCCGGCCGGTACGTTGGTCGCATGGCTCCCCCGGTGTTTATCTTTGATCACCCCGTCATCCAGACGAAGTTGACCGAACTCCGCGATTTTTCGGCCGATCATCGCAAGTTCCGTACGTTGCTGGATGAAATTGCCGGGCTGATGGTCTACGAAGTCACCCGCGACTGGCCGACCCGGCCGGCGCCGGTGCAGACGCCGTTGGAGAAGCACATTGGCCGGGTCCTCTCACGTAACGTGACGCTTGTACCGATTTTGCGGGCGGGGCTGGGCATGGCCGATGGGGTGCTGAAGTTGCTGCCGGAGGCGCGGCTGGGCCACTTGGGCGTTTACCGTGATGAAAAGACGCTCGAGCCGCACAGCTACTACGCAAAGTTGCCCCCTGATATCGCCGAAACGGAGGTCTTATTGATTGACCCGATGCTGGCAACGGGCGGGTCGGCCATAGCCGCAGTGACACTCTTGAAGCGGGCCGGGGTGACGAGCATGAAATTCGTCTGCCTGGTTGCGGCACCCGAGGGGTTGCGGGCTTTTCACGAGGTTCACCCTGAGATCGAGGTCTACTGTGCGGCCGTGGATCGGCAACTGAATGAGAAGGGATACATCCTGCCGGGACTTGGGGATGCCGGCGACCGGATTTTCGGAACCTGAAGGCGGTGCGGTTGGGGTTGTGACGAGGTGGCTAGTGGGAAACTGGAACCGGGGTTAGGCTGCCACTCCCGAAATCTCCCCGCCCCGCAGGTGTAGCGTGGCCCGGGGGATGAACAACCCGAAGCAGTGCGAGGACCGAATGCGTCTGACCGATCTGATCAAGCTCGAAAACATCAAGGTGCCGCTGGTAGCGCAGACCAAGTTGGCTGCGATCGAAGAGTTGGTCGACCTGCTGGGTGCCAACGGCGAGATATCGGACGTAAAGAAGGTGCTTGAGGCAGTTCTTGAGCGCGAAGCGACTCGGACCACGGGCATTGGTGGCGGGCAGGCGATTCCGCACGGCAAGTGTTCGGGAACGAAGCAGCTGGTGCTGGCCGTCGGTAAGCTGGCCCAACCGATCGATTTTCAAGCGATTGATGGTCGCCCGGTTAGCATGATTTGGCTGCTCAGCTCACCGCCGGATCAGACCGGACCGCACATTCATGCGTTGGCCCGGATCAGTCGGCTCCTGACCATGGACAAGTTCCGGGCGGGTCTGGCAAGTGCGACAAGCAGCCAGGAAGTCTTCGACACGATTGTGAAGCAAGAGGGTGTTCTGTAGCAGCATCTCAACAAATTGTCCTGTTAGACCGGATTTGCGTGTAGATGGGCAGCCTTGGGGGTATTGGTAAGCGCTAGGGTCTTGTAAATGTTGCTTACCCCCTAAAAATGCCAGCACTAAGTCAGAATAATCACTGGCATACACATGGACATCTGTTATTATCTACATGGCCAGTAGCAGGCACGCGAAGCTGGTTAACACTTTTACCATCCCCGTGGAGGGGAGTGAGGAGCTTGGTTATGTTGAACGTCAATGCAAAGCGCTCGGCGCTGAAGGTTATCGGGGCTGCCGCTGTTATCGGTAGCGGGCTGCTGGCTGCGGATGCCAGTGCAAATTTGAAAATCGAACTGGTTGCCGTCAGTGCAACTGGTGGCGCAACGGTGTCGGCTGACGGCAAGACCGTCTCCGGTGCTACTGCGGGTACGGTTGTTTCGTACAAGGTGGTCTGCGTCATTTCCGGTCCAACCGTCACCAACCCCGGCGTTCAGTCGGCTGCCGGCGGGATCTACTCGCTGAGCGGTGCTGGTGTCGTCAACGGCAACCTGACTCATGCGAACGCCCCCTTGTTCGCAACGGGTGCCTTCTTGAACGGTACTTCGTTCACGGATGCAAACGGCGCCACCCAGTGGGGTCCGGCGACCGGCCCGACAACGGTGGTCAACAGCTCTCCTGGCCGTATCAGTTATCTGGCCTCCTCGGTTGTTGGTGGCACTGCCGTCACCTTCGGCACCGGTACCTACACTGTCACCAGCGTGGCTGGCGCAAACAGCACCTCGCTGAGTTTCAAGATCGGTACCACGACCACGACGAACAAGAACCCCCTGTGGCGTGAAGTCGGCACCAGTGCCACGTTCAACGCCAGCACCGGTGTCCTCGATGCGGCTGCTCCGCTCGTCATCAACGCGGGTTCTGTCTCCAGCACCCCGACCCTGACGCTCACGGCAGCGGCCGGTGTGCCTGATCTGACGGTCGGCGGTATCGGCAACGGCAGCTACATCCCGACAGCCATCAGCTTCCCGGGTCTGGCTGCAGGTTCCAAGAACATCACCTTCACCGTCCCGAACCCGGGCACCGTGTTGGTTGGTCTGGACCTGAACGGTTCGTCGGCCAACATCGCGGATCTGATCACCGCCCTGAACGCTGCCAACAACCCCAGCGGCGTCTTCTTCGGCCTCGGTGGTGGTGGTGCGTATGACGCGATTGCAACGTTTACCGGTAAGACCGGTGGCTCGTTTACCCTCGCTTGGGCGAACTTCGGCAACGTGACCCTGCAGGGTATCGCGGTTGTTCCGGAGCCGACCAGCGCTGCTGGCCTCCTGGGCGTCGCCGCCCTGGCTGCCCGCCGTCGCCGGGCCTAAAGTTGTGTTCGGTTATGTATTGCCGACATAGTTGATTTTTGTTGATTTTGAGCCGCCCGGACTAGAAATAGTCCGGGCGGTTTCATTTAATTGCCCCCAAAAACCGGTGGGACACCAAAAGCGAGATTCAATACATATGCATAATCAAATGTGTTTGTTACACACTTGCGGGTGTGATAATGTCATTCCGGGTATGAAGACCTAGTCCAGCCTAACGGTTGGATTCCTTGATGGCACCAGTTGTAGGTGACTCAGGGGCATGGTCAGCAACCTTCTGCCACGACACGCGACGTGGTTGATTACTTTTACCATCCCCGAGGAGGGGAGTGAGGAGCTTGGTCATGTTGAATGTTATTGGTAAGCGCTCAGCGCTGAAGGTTATCGGAGCTGCCGCAGTCATCGGCAGCAGCTTGCTGGCTGCGGACGCCAGCGCAAACTTGAAGATCGAACTGATCGCCACCAGCGTTGCTGGCGGTGGTGCCGTTGGACCGGCTGGCAAGTCGGTTGACGGCGCGGTTGTCGGTTCGGTCATCTCTTACAGCGTGGTTGCCACCATCACTGGCACTGGTACTAACCCCGGCATCCAGTCTGCCGCTGGCGGTGTCTACTCGGCGAGTGGCGCTGCCTTCCTGAAGGGTAACCTGACCCACCTGAACGAAGCAGTCTTTGCCACGGGTGCCTTCCTGAACGGTACCTCGTTCGTTGATGCCAATGGCAACACGCAGGTCGGCCCGGCGACCGGCCCGACGACTGTCGTCAACAGCTCGCCCGGCCGTATCAGCTACCTCGCTGCCTCGGTGCAGCCTGGTTCCATCATCGTTCTGGGAACCGGCACCTACACGGTGACCAGCCTGAACGGTGTGACCAACACCTCGCTGAGCTTCAAGATCGGCACCACGACCACGACGAACAAGAACCCGCTGTGGCGTGAAACCGGCACCTCGACCCTGAACGCCTCGAGCGGCACCCTAGATGCGGCTGCCCCGTTGGTGATCAATGCGGCTGCCACCCTGCCGACCCTGACCCTCACGGCTGCCGTCG
>JBBRQG010000019.1:0-78114 GCA_038226785.1 Tepidisphaerales bacterium
CAGTTCCGTTGGGGGAGTGGGCAGGGGGAGGAGGGTGGGGGGTGGGGGGGGGAGCAAGAACTGGTGGAATTGTGAGGGTCGCGGGGGTAGCGTTCCGGGAGAGTTGCCCGGCGGTGTTCGGCTGGGCGGACGATCTGACGGATTGAACCCCATTCACTGGAGAGGTTTTTATGTCGCTCAAGACTTTGATTGCCACCGGAACCAAGCTTTGGTTGGACTCGATTGATCCTGTGTTGACGGTGAAGAACCGGGCGGCCGGGGCGACCGGGGCGACGAGTAATCCGATCATCGTGTCGGACCTGTTGAAGACCGGGAAGTTTGATGCGGACATTCAGAAGCTCATCGCCAGCGGGATGCAGGATGAGCCGATCGCGTGGGCGATGACCGAGAAGCTGGTCAGCATGGCCCAGACGGTGTTTCTGCCGGTGTGGGAGCAGTCGCACTGTAATGACGGGTGGGTGAGTTTCGAGCTGGACCCGCTTTTGGAAGACGCGTCCAAGCCGGTGCCGCATAAGGAAGCGGTGGCCAAGTACATCGAGCTGGGCAAGCACTATGCCAAGGGTCAGAAGAACCGGATGATCAAGGTCCCGGCGACGCCGGCGGGGTTGGACGCGCTGGAAGAACTCGCGGCGGCGGGGTGCACGCTGAACGTGACGCTGATCTTCAGCGAGCGTCAGTACAAGATCGCACGGGAGAATGTCTGGAAGGGTGCCCAGCGTAGACCCGGTGGATTGGACACCTTTAAGAGTGTTTACAGCATCTTCGTGAGCCGGGTGGACGTTTATACGGAGAAGGCTGTTCCGCAGTTGACGCCGGAAGCGCAGGGCATGGTCGGGATTGTGAACGTGAAGCGGTTGTGGCAGTTGAATCAGGAGTTCTGGAAGGCGAAGGGGTTGAAGCTGCAGCAGGAGATCATCTTCGCCAGCACGGGGACGAAGAAGAAGACCGACCCGGCGGATAAATATGTGGAGGCACTGGCCGGGAGCGACATCCAGACGAATCCGCCGGCGACGAACGATGCGGTGGACGCGTTGAACAAGCCGTACTCGCGGAATATCGACAAAATGCCGTCGAAGGCGGTGCTGGACGATATCGATAAGAACGTGGACCAGAAGAAGCTGGAAGAGACGCTGATGAGTGAAGGGACCGCGAAGTTTGCCGACCCGCACAAGGCGCTGCTGGCGACGATTCACGACAAGCGGAAGGCGCTTGTGGGGTCCAAGTAAAGGCTGATTTGTCGGATTTTTGGCGAGTGAAAAAAAGAGGGCGGGGGTAGGAGGGTGGGGGGTGGGGGGTGGGGCTGGACATCTGCGAAGATGTCCGGCCCCTTCTCTTTGGGTTGTTTGAAGAGGGGGGCGGTCTGTGCCGGTGGCGATGGGTCGAGTGTTTGCGGCCCGCCGGGATGGGCTTTAGAGTCGCGACCCTCCGTTGGCCTGAAGGCGTGGCGTAAAGACCGTTGTTTTGCGGGATTACGTCGTGTTTTTGGGTTGTTTGTCGGCCCCGGCATGCCTGAGGATTTGAGTCAGGTAATGGCTTGGGCGGGGTGTCGTCCGGTTGTGTAAGTAAATCGTTAGCCCTTGTTTTGATCGATGTACTTGGCGGTCGTGTTCGCGTCGAGAGATCGGCTGGGGCTGGTTGGCGAAGATTGGTCTACTCCTGGAGCGCCTGAAGAGGTGCCGGGAGTTGGAGGATAGCGCACATGTCCGCACCGTTGGCTGCACGTCTGCTTGCTGCATTGGGTCTGGGTCAGGGTCGTTCGCCGGTGGTGCCGGGGGCGCGAGGCGATGCTTCGCGGATGTTGCCGCTGGAGCGGCAGCTGAACCTGGAAGGGCTGGAAGCGCGCGCGTACTTCACGACAATTGTCGGTGGGGACGTGTTTGAGTATCAGGACGCCGGCGGCAATACGGTGCGGGTTGCGGCATCGGGGAACATTGTTGCGGAGTTGATCGGTGGCAGCCTGACGCCGAGCGGTACGGGCGTGAACATCAACGATGTTCCGGGGCACTTTTACGCGAGCACGGTCGGTAGGAATGGGACGGATTATCTGGGCGGCGTGGGTGGGGCGCGTGGGATCCAGTTGCTGGGGAATGTGAACCTGTTCGATCCGCTGGTCCCGCTGGGGTCGAGCACGTATGACCCGGCCGGGCGGACGACGTATACGCCGCGTTCGATCGCGACGGACGCGCAGGGGAACATGTTCGGGTTTAACGTGGTGGCGATCACGGATTCGACCACGAACCTGACGCGGAATCTGGTGCAGTTGCTGAAGTACGACAAGGACGGATCGACGACGGGTACGCCGGGCACGGCGACGGTCATTGCGGAGTTGGATCTGCACATTCCAGTCACAACGGGTCTGTTTGTGCAGCCTAAGTCGAACTTCCTGGCGACGGACGGGCTGACGGATGTGTCGGCTGCGGCGTTCAACCCGATTGACGGGCGTCTGTACTTTGTGTTGCGTGGGACGAGCGGTACCGGGCCGGGGCAGAACCCGCCGCCGGCGGTGCCGACGCAGCAGCTGTTTTCGGTGAATGTGAACGCGGGGAATGCGGGTGCGATTACGGCATCGGTGACGGCATTCACGGGTTCGTTCAACCGGAGTTCGAACAAAGAGACGTCGGTTACTGCGCTGGTGTGGGATCAGACGGCGGCCGCGACGGCGCAGCTGTACGCGTTTTACACGGACACATTCAACGCAGCTTTGCGTGGCAGCATTATCCGTGTGAACCTGGGTAACACGGACATCCTGAACAACCAGACGACGGTCACCTATGGTGCGTCGGCGACGACAGCGGGCACGGCTGTTTCGGCGGTGACGGGGTTGACGATTGTCAACGACAACCCGATCGGGATTGACACGGTATTTTATGCGACTGAGAGCGCCTCCAGTGGTGGGGTGGTAGTCAATAGTTCGGTGGGACCGCAGGTATTGAAGATCACGCTGCCGGTGATTGGCGGCAATGCGACGGCGGTGGGTTACGGGCAGTTGCAGGACCCGGCGCCGGCGACGGGCTCGGCTACGGCCGGGCTGGACATTGGGGATCTGACTTACAATCCGGTGCTGACGGACCCGTTCACGGGCAAGCTGGGCGCGCTGGTTGCGGTGGACGCGACGAGCGATCAGGTGCTGTACGTGGATCAGCGGCAGCGGTTCCCTTCGACCAACGTTTTTAACCTTTACATCAGTTCGGCGGATTCAACCGGTCAGATTGTGATCGGGCAGGTGGCGAAGTTTGACCCGACCAATCCGACGCTTCCGCGGCCGATGCAGCCATTCACTGGCGCGGTCGGTCCGCTGCAGGTGCGTAGCGCGCAGGACGGTACGCTGATCAGCGTTAATGCTCCGGCAGGATCTGGTTCGGTGTACGTGGGGATTAAGACCAACGTTACGACGGACCCGACACAGACGAACATTCCCAGGATTGCCGGTGTGATTGCCACGCAGCTGGGAACGGCGACGGCGGGGAATGTGGTCGCGGGCGTTGTCAGTTCGCTGAGCCTTTTGCAGTCGCTGGATAACAACCTGACGGTGTCGCAGCGGTTGATGGGTCAGAACGTCTCGGGCATCAATGCGTTAACGGTGGATGCCAGCGGCAATGTGTTTGGGCTGGACAATGACGGGGTCGATGCCAACCGGAATATCAACGGGACGTCACGTAATGGGACGGTGATTTCGGTTCCGCCGCAGTTGGTGACGCTGAACCCGTCGACGGGTCAGGTCATTGGTACGCCGATCAGTGTGGTGAACTCTGGTACGGCGACGCTGCTGGCGAGCCAAGGGCTGGTCTCGGCGAAGCTGGCGGGGCAGAGCAGTGAGCAGTTGCTGGCCGTGTTTGCGTCGAAGGTACTGACGGGGAATGTGACCCTCCCGAACAACGGCACGGGCATCAACATTTCGAACACGTCGGCGCCGGGTTCGGTGACGCTGACGGTGGCGGATAATGGGTTGTCGGGGTTCATCCTGGCGGATAGCGGGCCGGATCGGGTGCTGTACCGGTTTGACCGGGCGAGCACTTCCGTGAACGCGGTCGTGAACTTCACGCTGTTGGGCAAGTTGCAGGATACCAGCGGTAACACGATTTCGGGGGCTGCGGCGCTCGGGCTTGCGCCGAACGGGACGCTCTATACGGTTGGATTGAATACGGATAATCCGCTGCCGACGACGAGTGTCGGTGGGACGGCGGCGGTGCCGGCCGGGGCGACGATCAGTAACGTCACGGTCGCCCGTGATGGGAACATTTACGCCGTGGTCAACACTGGCTCGTCGATTCAGATTCGACAACTGGTGCGGGACGCACAGGGATCGCTGACGGGCTTTGGTGCGATCAATACGATCACGGTGAACGGTACAAACGTTCAGGGGATCAAGGCAGTGACACCGACGGGTACGAATCTGCTGGCGGTCGGTCCTTCGGTGGGTTCGCAGTTGCCGAACACGGCTTCGGGACCGATCTCGGATTCGAACGGTCTTAGTAACTTCCAGTATCGGGGTGTGACGGCGACCAGCTCAGGTGCGACGTACGCGATTGTCACCAATGGTGCGACGCTACAACTGCGGGGCATCACGCTGACGCAGGGTGGCACGGCGGCGGCCGGTGGATTTACGGACCTTGGCGAGATTCTTTATGACCCGTCGGGGACGGGGGCGACGGCGAAGACGGCGGTGCTGGGGATCACGGCGACGGATTCGCCCAAGGGTGATGCGCTCAACGCGATTTATGGGATTGGTACGTCGGCAGATCAGCTGGCGCCGAACATTCGCGTTTCGGGAACCCTTGGGGCCAGCGGCGCGCCGGGTACGGTGCCGGTGAGCCTCGTGCTCGATAATGGTGATAACCCGACCTACATCTTCAAGTCGGGTGTCAACACCACGTACTACGGATTCAGCTACACGGGTTACGGTGTCAACTCTGCCCAGCGCGACATCGGTACGGGCGGTATTCTGGGTACTGGTAGTGAGTCGCTTCTGCTGGGGATGCAGGAGTTCGTGGGCAGTAACCCTGCGCTCACGACCAACGCGACATTCGTTGCCAATGACATTGTCGACACCCGTGCCATCTCGAACTCTCCGTTCGGTGCCCGGCGTGACTTCACGGGTTGGAACCCGACGACGCCGGCGGTGACTGCGCCGCTGCCGGGGGATCTGGGTTCGTCGCTGGAGACGGGCGACTTGGCGAATGTGAATGCCAGCTACAACATTCGCGCTCTGGTGACTCAGGCTGTGCCGGTGCGGGCCAACCCGGCGGTCTCCGCGGGATACGAGGATTTCTTCGCCGCCCAGAACGACAGTAACAATCTGACGGAGTTGCTGCGGATCAAGCGTGACCAGACAACAGGTGGGGTTGTTCCGATTGCGTCCGGGGGCGTGATCCGGCTGACAAATGCCAGCGGTGACGCGGTGTTGCGTGACCCGACCCGGGCTGACCCGGATGGCAACGTGGGCGGCGCTCCGATTCTGTTTGTGTATGCACTGGCGGTTGATGCGACGGTGACGGGTAACAGCCAGAAGTTCTACTTCGTGGGCGCGAGCGACCCCGGTACGACGCCGACGATGACGCTTTACAGTGTCACGTTGACGGGCAATACCCTGGGTGCTGTGAGCAAGATTGCTTCGCTGACGACGAGCAACATTGTTAAGGGCTTGGTTTACACCAAGACGTTCTTCGGTGGCACTCCGGCACTGGCAGCGATTTTGGATGACGGCGGCCCGGTAGGTGCCGGCAATGACACCCCGGCCAGTGTCCTCATGCAGATCACATTGGCTGGCGTGCCGACGTTGTTGGGCGCGGCAGTTGGTGGCGATGTGGGTGTGACGGTGGCCCCGGCGACTATTCCGCCGGCCTCACAGGCATCGACCTTAAATACTGACATCCGATCGCTGGCTGTGCGCAAGAACGCGGCCGGGGCCGAGGTATTGGTCGGCTATGACATTTTGAACGGTGGCCGACTGTTGCAGTTCGATGCCGCAAGTGTGGCAACGCCCATCCTGACGACGGTCAGCGGTACGAACACTTTGAAGAACCCGTTCTCGACGGTGCTGGGCATTCAGGGCACGTACGGCAACGCGGGCAATACGGTTCGTCCGATGGACAACCAGTTCCGCACGTACACGATCGACCAGTACGGCCGGTCCTACGCGTTCCGGGCTGGGGCGACGGCCAGCGATGCCGACCGCATCTGGGTGAGCGGCAACAACTTCTATGATTATGACTTTGCTGACACTGACGGAGACAACTTCGACAGCAACCCGCACCAGGCTGGTGAACTGCGGACACTGGGTCGCCTGATCAACTCCGACGGAACCGCCTTCACGGATAGCATTGTCGCGTTCACACCCATCAAGCGGGCGCTGTGGGCGGATCAGAACATTGCAGAGTTCTGGGCCGTTGCCCAGCGGATCAACCCGGACGCGATCAGCCCCGCCCATCCGATCACGATTGGTGGCACCACGTTCGAGGCGCAGCGTCTGGTCAAGATCACCACGGTGTTCAGTGGCGGACTTGTGCAGGGTTCTGACTTCACAGTGACTCCCGCCAACGCAACCAACGGTGGGGCGATTGAGGTTCTGAACGACACGTACAAGGCCAGCAACATCACGGGGATCGCGCTGACCGACAACGGCAACACGATTGCCGGTGACCTGCTGGCGATCGATGCGGCCGACCCGACGTCGACAACCGATTCGCGGATGCTGTCGATCAACACGACAGACCCGACGCTGACACGTGCGATTACGGATTCGACCAAGACGGTGCTTTCCAGTGCCCCGGCGGGTCTGGCGATTGACAGCAAGAATCGCTTTTATTCGGCGGACGGCTCGGCGGCATCTGTCGCGGCCGGTACCTATCTGGACATCAGTGGTTCGAACCGGACTGTGTTCAAGATCTCAACCGGCAACGGCAGTGCGGCTGGCACGGCGACGAACCTGTTTCCGAATGACGCTAATGGCAAGGTGTTCCTGGGCGATCCGTCGCTGAGCCAGCAGCGTCCGAACGTTCTGAACTTCACGGCGGTCGCGTTTACGCCGGACGGCAGCGCGCTGTATGCGGTGGAGGTGGAGCCGCAGACCACGACAGTGAACAACATCACCACGACGGTTCTGGTGAACAAGATCGGCATCGTTAACCTGACGACGGGTGACTTCAACCTGATCGGGTCGGGCGTGCTGCAGACGACGACGGGTGTCCCGGTTTCAGTGACGGCCATGGACTTCGCTGCTGACGGAAGCCTGATCGGCCTGGATGCGGCCACTGGCCGTCAGGTGCAGCTTCTGACGCTGCCGGCGGTTGCCGGATCTCCGCAGAACGTGAGCTATATTTCGCCGGCGGGCTCGACTTTTGGTCTGGCTGGAATGTCTTACAACCGGCTGGGGCAGTTTGTTTCGATCGATACGTCAACAGATCCGGACACTCTGGTCGTAAGCCCGAATGCTTTGACGGTTTACAACTTCAGCCCGCTGACAGGGCTGACCACGGTGGTTTCGGCATTGACCATTGGCGGCCTCCCCGTGAACGCGCTGAGCACCGTAAATGCGATGGCGACATCGAGCACCGGTATCATTTACGCGATCATCGGCATTTATGACCCGACGACGGGCAACTCGACTGACAGCCTGTACACGATCAATCCTGCAACGGGCGTGGCGACGGTGGTTGGCGCGGGTGCAACGGCCGGGGCCGTGACGCTGACGCAGAACGCGGCTAACGGCGTGATCTCGCCGGCCAAGGCGACGAAGATTATCGCGCTGGGCTTCTCGCTGGCGGGCGACCTGATCGGTCTGGATGACCCGACGGCGGCTCTGGGTGACCGGCGTCTGGTGCGAATCAATTTGGTGAATCCGAGTCTGTCGCGCGTTGTGCCGGGGTCGACGACCGGTTCCGTGGACGATGCGTTAGTCAGCATCGCGGCTGATGCACCAACGGTGACGCCGACGGGCCTGTTCTACGGGCTGTCAGTCACCAACGGGGCGGCGACGTTGACCGTAACGCCGCAAACGCTTTACAAGTTCAACAATTCATCGCTAACGGGCAGCGGGCTACTGTCGCCTGTGGGAGCGCTGATCGATACCGGTCGGGCGTTCACCGGGCAGATCGTGGCTGGCGATTATTCCAACGCGAACACGACGCCCGCCGGCGTGCTGTTCTATGGTGTGGCCCGGACGGCCATCACCGGTACCGGCGTGACGGATTTCCTGGTGACGATCGGGACGACAGCAGTGGGTTCGGGCAGCAGTGCCGGGGTCTCGCTGACGACCATCGGCGGCATCATCGTGACGCGTGCGGCGGCGGCATCGCTGGACGGCACGACCATTCCGGCCATTACGGTGGCCCAGCCGGCAGCGGTGAGCGCGTTGAGCTTCCAGCCGGATGGATCGCTGCGGGCCCGGGATGAAAGTCAGTCGGGCGGCACCCGGCTTATTGGTATCACGGTCAATCTGCCGCAGCAGTCGGTGGCACTGACGAGCGTGGGCATCGCCAGCGGCTACGCAGGTTACGACACCGACGCGGCCGGTACGGCTTATTCGCAGTACATCGTCTCCAACCCTGATACGCTGGGCATCGACAACTCGAATAGTGGCGTGTTCACCGGCGGCGGTGGCAGCAGTGGTGGCGGAGTGGGAGCGACCGGCTCCGGAACGGCCACCTTCGGCAGCATCGTTGATGCCGGCGGTACGGCGACGTTCACGGCCATCGGCACGGGCGCGATCGGCAGCGGTGCGGATCTGGTGACCACGGTCCTGGCGATGGCATGGGACCGTCTGACTTCCCGGCTGTATGTGATTGATCAGAACAACAAGCTGAAACAGATCGACCCGACGACTGGAGCGGTTCTTGCGACCGTCGGTACGGTTAAGGATGCGGGCAGTGGCGCCACGCTGACCATTACGTCAATGGCGTTTGACGGCACCGGGCGGCTGATCGGTCAGGATTCCGGCAACGGCCGGGCCGTGGACATTTCCATCAGTTCGGCGATTGCCGGCGGCGTCATCGCGACGGCCAACCGTTCGCTGCGGCCGACGGTCGGGGCCATTGGGTACAACCCGGTGACCAAGCTTTTCCTCGCGTCGGACAATGCGACCGGGTACGGGTACACGGGAATCACGCGGAACAACGCTCAGCGGGCGACCACGGATCAGTCGGGCGTGCTTTACAAGTTCTCAACAGGGCTGTCGACGACGTCGACTGACATCGGCAAGATCGCCATCGGCGGGACTGTGACCGGCGAGGTCGATTTGAACGGTTCAGTCAACACGTTTTACGCGGGCTGGGTGGTCACGGGCACAGTGAATGGGCTGGGCGAAACGACGAACAATCCGTTGCCGGGGAACTTCCGTGTTCACGGCGATTTGAACCAGCTGGTGACACCGTCGGCCGTGGGGACGGATGGCCTGGGTGTGTTCAACGCGCCCACCTATCGCACCGGTACCGATTTGAAGATTGACGGTCGGTTGGGTGTGTTGCAGACCAACGGTCGGATTATGGCGGGTGTCAAAGCGGCCAACTCGCAGCCGACCAACAGTTTGTCAGGCTCTGTTAATGAAGTGGAGACCAAGGTTACGGTCACTTCCACACTGGATCAGGCCATCGGCAACACGTTCCAGAGTACGGGTGATCTATTTGATTCGCGGTTCAACAATGACAGCATTGGTACCGGTCAGTTCCTGGGGACGCTGAGCTTCAACAACGGGAGCAGCACGGGCACGGCGACGGTGAACGGGACACTACTGCCGGTGACGCTGGGTGATGTACTGGATTACTATCGGGTGGGCATCCGAGGTGGCCAGCCATTCACTGTGAACCTTAATGCGAGGGCCAGTGTGGGCTATGGCGTGTATGACCCGCAGGGCCGTCTGGTGGCGAGCAGTTACACCAAGGCACCGGGTAGCGCGACGTTTGGCGCGGCGTATGTGGGTAACCGGATCACGCCGGTGACGCCGGGCGTTTACACGATTGTCGTGGCACAGCGCGGCGATACGAACTTCAACGGCGTGTTGGATACGGGCGAGAGCGTCGTCACAGCAAACACGGCCTATACGCTGAACGTGTCGGGCCTGGGTGATGAGGCCATCGGTGCGATTGCCACACAGGAATCCATCTTCGACCCGACCGTGGGCAGCACCGGTACGCAGATCGACTATCGCGGCTCATTCTTTGACGCACAGGCGGGCGATATCGGCGCGATCTATGCGATTCAGAACATCGGTGGCAATCGCAATGCCATCAACCCGATGATCACGGCTGAGTCTGGTTCGATCAATGCGATTTCAGGCGGGACGCTGGGCTTCCTGGACAACGGATTTGAGGTCAATGCTGCAACTTTTGCGGCCCCCAGTGGTACGGTTGGGGCGGTTGTGGCCCGCACCGATTTCGTGCTGGTGAACCCATTCACGGCGGTGGATGCGGCCGGGTCTCCGGTTTACCTCGCTGGCAAGGACATTCAGCTGGTATCGGCGGCGACGGACTTTGCCGGTTCGCTGACGGCCAACGGCAACATCGGGACGATTCGTGCTGGCAGCATGACTACGCCGAACGCACGCCTGATCGTGGCCAATGCCAACAATGACAACATTGGTGGGACGATTGATCTGATTGACGTCACGGGCAGCATCGGTGGCGGAACGTCGGTCGGGCCCGATATCTTCACCAACCGCAACGGTAACGTCCGCTATATGAATGTCGGCGGTTCAATTGACCGCAGCACGTTCTATGGCGGTCAGACCATCGACACGACAATTCTTCCCGTTGGGCAGGGTTTGACGTTTATTGATGACAGCGGCTCGCGCATCAACATTGGCTTTGAAAGCCGGTACCTGACAAAGAACCCGGCCTACAACGGCGGCGGTAATGGGCAGCCGGAGTTTTCGGCTGGGCCGTCGATCTCCTATCGTGCTTTCCCGATCGATTCGGGCGGCTCGGTGCTGGTGAATCTGAACATCAACAATGCCGACTTTACGAATACGCTGACGAGTTCCAACGTGGTTCCGATGACGACGATCGCGTCGTCGGGTGGGGCGGCGGAAATTGGCGTGGTGACGTTGAATAACGTCTCGACGGCACTGGAAGCAGTGACCGTGACTGCCGGCACTTCGACGAACGCGGCAACATCGGCGTTTATCATTCCCAGTACGTTGACACAGACACCGGACGGGCGGCGCAACGACATTCTGTTGACGGGTGACAGTCCTTTGGATGTCTTCAATATCCGGTCGCTGGATGCCAGCGGCACAGTGACCCACATCACCAGCCTGACCAACCAGACCAAGGGTGAGTTGCTCAATCTGAATGCGGTGGATATCGGGACGTTGAGCTATGGCGGCGGCCTGGGTGTGGCCCGTAAGGGTTCGACCGGTCTGGCACCGCTGCCGAATTATGTGGTCGGTACCAACACGGTTGATAATAGTTATCCGTTCGTCCAGCAGGCGAACTTGATTCAGGCCCGGAATGTGATTTCAGCCTCGTCGAACCGTGGGCTGGGTAATCTGGCATTTACGGGCACGGTTGGGACGATCACGGCCAACGCCGATGGCCAGGATGACGGGTCGGTGTTCGAAGGCGTGGCGGCACCCATCGTCATAACGGGTGCAGGAGCGCAACTGGGAACGCTCAACATCGGTGAGGGCATTGCAACGGTTGGTACGGGCTATGTCGGCGGCGGTGTCGTCCTGGTGGATGGGCTGATCGACACTGTTCAGGGCCCCGGCGACGTTCGAGGAACGATCGCGGGCAACATCATCAACCGCGTGTCCATCGGTGGGTCGTTCATCGGCGCCACGGTCGAGTCGGCGGTGCTAACGACTGGGGCCCAGCGGTTGGCCACGTCTGAGTTGCCAGCGGGTGATCCTACTTTCTTCGCGTCCAACTTTGTGACCAACCGGTTCTACGGTTTGGGAAGGGTCTCGACGGGAAACAATGGTGGAATCATCGGTAGTATCTTGGGCGCAGGGGACATCCAGCAGATTGCGACCGGCGACAAGGGCTTCGGCATTATCAACAGTGACATCCAGGCGTTTGGTGGCCAGGGCATCATCGACACCATTCGAGCCGGCGGCTACGGCATCCGCGGCACCATCATCAACACCGGCTACCTGAACAACCTTGCGGCAACGGGCAACGGGTCGAACCTCTCGACCGCGACGCTCAGTCCGTCGGTCCGCCACAGTGAGTACGAGTCATTCGATTCGTCGACCGGACTGACGGTCAGTGACGCCACCGATATCCATATTGCACTGAAGACGTCGGCCCAGTCGCCGGTGATCAACGGCGTCACGACGACGGGCGTCATCGAAGATGTGACCGCGACCGGTCAGAACAATCTGGGCTCGGTCAGTGCCTACACCATCCGTGGCAGCTATCCGGTGGCTACGGACACCCAGCCGCGCACGGTGACGACTTTCAGTTTCGGCCAGCGGATCGGGTCGGTGAAAACGACATCCAGCATCAACGGCATGGACATCACGGGCGCCACCCTGGGCTCGCTGACGCCGGGTAAGGATCTGAACAATTCGAACATTGTCATCTCGGGCCCGCTGAACAACCTGCACATCAAGGGAAATGTGGGCGGGACGTCGCTGATTTCGTCGGTCGGGTCGAATGCGTCGATCAAGAACCTGACGGTTGATAAGAACTTCTCAGGCCGGATCGAAAGCAAGGGCAACGTTAATGGCCTGACCATTGGCGGCAACCTGACCGGCTCGATCAACATCACGGCGGGCCGCGGTAGCAGCACGGCACTGGATAACGCGAAGATCAACGGGTCGATGACCAACGGTTCTCTGAAAGTCCTGGGCAATATCGGTTCGCTGACATTCGCCAAGTCTTTAGGTGCCAATCCGACGACAACCGGCGGTGTGCGTGACACGTTCAGCGTGACCGGCAACGTCAAAAACCTGACGGTCGGTACCAGTACCGGAACGAAGGGCAAGGCGATCTTCAGCGCGGTCAACATCGGTGGCACGCTGACAAACCTCACGGTCGGCGGGTACATCGACGGACCGGTCACAGTGACCAAGTCCATCGGCACGGTGAAGGTCACGGCTGACAAGGGTTCGAACGGCAACCTGATCCGCACGAGTCTGACCTCCACGAACAGCGACATCAGCAGCCTGACGCTCAGCGGTGGTGGCGTGAGTTCAAACGCGACTGTTTCGGCCGGCGGTCAGATCAAGACTGTCAGCATCAGCGGCAGCGTTGGTACGGGTGCGACGATCTCGTCGCGGTTGGGCAACATCGGCACCGTGAGCATTGGCGGTTCGCTGAACGGCAACATCCGTGCGGGGAGCAGCGGCAACAAGTCGATCGGTACCCTGAAGGTTTCCGGTAACATGGGTGATGGCAAGACAGCCGCCACCGTGAAAGCTGCGAAGATCACCACTGCCACGTTCAACAAGTCGGTCTTCAGCCTGTCATCGATCACGGCCTCGGGCACTATCGATACGCTGACGATCAAGAAAGAGCTGCAGAAGAACGCCACCGTCACGGCCGCCGCCATCAATCACCTGTACATTGGCAAGAAGAGCGGTACGGTGACTATCGGGTAGTCGTAGTCGGGTTATGGGTAGATTTCAGACGGCGAAGTGATTCAAGTCACTTCGCCGTCTTGTTTTGTCAGAGCCGACATGAGGCTAGTCTTTGCCGATGGCGATTTCCGTGCCGACCCATTCTGAGTTTGCGGTTGCGCTGACCAAGTTATCCGCCGTTTTGCCACCGGCTTATCTGAGGCTCCTTCAGGCCCATTACTATTCACCCGGCCGTGCGATTACGGCAAGGGATGCAGCGGCCAGCGTGGGCTATGCGAACTTTAATGCCGCAAACCTCCATTACGGGCGTCTGGCAGGCCTGATTGCTGGCGCGCTGGCGATTGCCCCTCCAACGCCTGACAAGGTCGAACTTCTCGCGACATTTGCGAGGCAGGGCAATAGAAAAGATTCGGAGCTGCTGTGGGTGATGCGCCCGGCCTTGGCCAGAGCACTTGAAAGTCTTTGCTGGGTCCGGCCGGACAAGCCGGAACAGTTCTTGCGACTGGCGACATGGAATTGTTGCCGGGGTAGCGGGACGAAGGTTCAGTATCTTCGGTCACTCAGGCCGGACGTCATGGCGATTCAAGAGTGTGCACAGCCAGACGATGAACCAGCCTCTCGATACGCATGGGCTGGGCCTAAGAAATCGCACGGCCTATTGCTGGCCGCGAATCAGCAAAGCACTATTACCGCTGTTCCATCCGACGGGTTGGGAAGCGAAGTATATGTGGCCGCTCAAGTTGGCGGACCGATTGATTTCCGTGTTTTGGCCGTATGGGTCAAGCCATTGGGTAAACGGTGGAGAACGTACGAACGATCGCTCGAAAATGCCCTCGACTACTACGGGGATTGGCTTTCAAAGGGACCGGCCGTGGTGATGGGCGATTTCAACGCAGACGCGCGGTTGAAGAATGGCAGTGAGGCCGAGTGGGCTACACGACTGTCTAGGGACTTTGGGCTGGTCAGTGCGTACCACGCATTTCACCATGTGTTACCACGCAAAGAGACGCGTCAAACGTTTTATCAGTATCGCCATGCGAATAGGGCCTATGACTGTCATATCGACATGTGCTTCGTTCCTGAAGCGTGGTTACGTCGGATAGTGAACGTGAATGTCGGAAGCTACGAGCAATGGAGCCGGCTCAGCGACCACTGCCCATTGGTTGTTGATATTGCCCTGTAGGTCTTGGACTTGGGGATAGCGCTACTACAGGCAGCCTAAAACCAGCGCATCATCAGGTGTATCGCATTTTCCAGACCTTGTCTGGCCCGTCTTCCTCGACGATGAGCGAATGTAGCTTGATTACCTTTTTGCACTTCGGGCACGTCTTGACCGTTGCTTCACGGATGTAGTCTTCGTCGAAGTCATCCAATGCAAGGTTCATCGATGCGCGGTACCACGTTTCGAATCTGTGCTTGCACTTGGGGCACTCAACGACAATCTCTTCCGGTGGGGTAGACATGAACGAGATACTACCACGCACTTTAGGTGGTCCGGCCGCAAACCTGCTATTTCGGCACTCGCGGCCGGGAACCAGGCCACCAGTACAGCCGGGACGACATTCCGGCCGGGCCACTGCTGGCCTTAAATGTGCCTGAGCATCGCGAAGAAATACTCGCTCAACGATCCGCCGAAGCGGGGGTTGATTTCCAGCAGCTGCGGCCGACCGTTGTGCAACTTGTAGTTGATATTGCACAGCCCCTGATAGTTGATGGCCGTCAGCACGTCGTGCCACAGGGGCAGGAACAGTTCGGGGTAAAGCGGCAATTCGGTCGGCGCGGTCTGCCCCTTAATCGGGGTGTCGGTGTCGAAGTGATAGGCAACGCCCAGGTGGGTGACGATCTGGCCGGACTTGAAGTAGATGTGCAGGCTGTATTCGATGGGGCCGGGAATCAACGCCTGACAGAAGTAGTCTGGCGACCGGATCTCTGCCTGATAGCGGCGGTTGTCATCTGGCGTGAGGATGTTGTGGCTGCCACGGCCAAACGTTTCTGTCCGCTTCTTCAGGATGAACGGCAGAGGCAGGGACCCGGCCGGTCCGGCGTCGATGCCGCCCGACACCACCGGTGGGATGAGCGATCCGAATCCCCTGTCCATCAAAAAACGGTTCAGTAACATCTTGTCGTTGCACAACTCAGTGACGGCAGGGGGAAGTGGTAAGCCGCAGCTCTCTTGCAATGAAGTTAGATTGTTAATCGAGCGACGGTGCCGGTCCCAGAGGGAGCATGGGTGCGGGGACGCAACGAACTGTGAGACAAAGGCCGCAATCAACTCGACGGATTACAAGGTCGGACCGTTTTTTGCCGCGCTAGGCTCGCGCGTGGTTTGTACGCCTTGTAATGTGCGTGCCCAAAAAAAAGGTCGCGATTTTCCCTAAGGAAAATCGCGACCACGAGGCTGGGGGGGGAGGTCTGAAGGATCGCCTACCGGGCTTAGCGGTGCGAGTAGTAAAAGCTGAAGCTGTTACCGCCGCCGTAGACAGGGGCCGGGGCATAGACCGGCTGGGAGTAGACCACCGGCGGGGCCACGTAAACCGGGGCCGGGGCAACATAGACCGGAGCGGGTGCATAGACGGGTGCCGCGTAGACGGGCTGGGCGTAGACCGGCTGAGAAATCACGATCGGCGCGGGGTAGTAGATCGGCGGGGCGTAAATAATCGGCGGCTGGCAATAGGCAGGGGCCGAGTAGTAGCCATACGCCGGACCGCTGTAGCCGCGGTAGCCGCCGCCGTAGCCGCCTTGGGCGTAGCCAAAGCTTAGTGAGTTGCCGCCATAACCGCCTTCGCTGATACCGGAGCCGATGCTGAAGCGGGAGTTACTCCCACTGTGATGATTGTCGCCATGATAGCTGCCACCATTGCCACGGTAGCCGCCGCCATTGCCGCGGTAGCCACCTCCCGAAGAGGTGCCACGGTGATCGTCTGCCTGTGCCACGGTGGCACCAAGGGCGAGTACGGAACTCATTGCAAGGACGCTGGCAAAAACTGCTTTCATAGGAAACTCCTGTTACCCAACAAGACACCGGGATGAAACACCGGTTAGTCGGTCCTTATTGTATCGCCGCGAGGACCAGGTTGTCTTTATGAATCACCTCGTCATAGGCAAGGTCTTGCAATAAGGCGCGAACTTGCTGGGTTTTGAGGCCCTTGATCTTGCTGAGGGTTGCGGTGTCGTAATTGGTCAAGCCTTGCGCGATCTTGTGGCCGGCTTTGTCGGCGATCTGAACCACGCTTCCGGCGGTGAAGTCGCCGCTGCAACTGGTGATGCCAGCGGGAAGCAGGCTTTTGTTGCCCTTGGCCAGGGCGGCGGCGGCGCCAGCATCAACGACCAGTGTCCCGGCCGGGCGTGCGGAGGAGATCCAGCGTTTGCGCCCTGTGCGCTTCTTGAGGCCGGGGGCGAAGAGGGTGCCGAGGGTTTCACCAGACAGCATGCGGACAAGGACGTTTGGTTCGCGGCCGGGGGCGAGGAGCAGACAATCGCCGCCGCCGACCATGAGCTCGGCTGCGGTGAGTTTGCTGGCCATGCCGCCGCGACCGAGGGCGGATTTTTCAGTGCGGATAAGCGTTCGGGCGTGGTCGAGATCGCGCACGAGGCGGACGGGTTTGTTCGCGGCATCCAGCAGGCCGTCGACGCCGGTGAGAAGGATGAGGACTTGTGCGCCGATGGCCTGTGCCACCGCTGCCGCCAGCAGGTCGTTATCGCCGAAGCCGATTCGGACCATTTCATCGGTGGATACGGTGTCGTTTTCGTTGATGACGGGAACGGCGTTGAGTTCATCAGCCGCGGCCAGCGTGTTGCGGAGGTTGAGGTAGCGGGTGCGGTCGTCGATGTCATGACGGGTCAGGAGGACCTGTGCAACGTGCAGGCTGGTCGGGGCAAAGGCCCCGGCCCAGACGTCCATCAGGCGGCGCTGGCCGACGGCTGCAACGGCCTGTAGTTGGGCAAGATCGGCCGGGCGGCGGGAGAGTTTGAGTTCTGCCAGCCCGGCTGCGACCGCACCGCTGCTGACCAGAGTGATGCGGATGCCCTTGGCTCGCAGGGTGGCGATTTGGCGGGCGATGTCGGTCATGAAGACATCGTCAAGGCCGGACTTGGGGCCGCCTGTGAGCGTTTGCGAGCCGATCTTGACGACGACGGACTTGACGCCGGAGAGGTGTTGTTCGCGGTCGGTGTCCGGCAGGAGGTTCATGGGCAGTGCGATCATCGTTTGCGGGCGGGGCAGTTGGCAAATCGGGGCCGGGGTGGATAGGACTGGGGTCTATGGCAGGAGAAGACGAGATTTTGGAGTGGATCGCGGCCCGTCAGAAGACCGGGAAGCTGGTGAAGGTGGCCGCCGGGGATGATCTGGCGGTGCTGGAGTGGCCGGATGGCGAACCGTTGGTGCTTGTCGGGGCGGATCAGGTGTTGGACGGGGTCCACTTTCGGACGAGCGAGATTAGCGATTGGGCTTTGATAGGGCGCAAGGCGATGAACCGGAACCTGTCCGACTGTGCCGCCATGGGGTGCATGCCCGCAGCAGCCGTGGTGACAGTTGCGTTGCCCAAGTCGGCGACAATGACGCAGGTGAAGGCGTTGTACGAGGGGATGGAGGCTGCGGGGGCGAAGTTTTATTGTCCGATTGTGGGTGGTGATACGGCGACTTGGGATGGGCCGCTGGCGGTGACTGTGGCGGTGCTGGCGCGTGCGACCGGTGTGCAGCCGGTATTGCGGAGCGGGGCCAAAGTCGGTGACGGGATTTACGTGACCGGCCCGCTGGGCGGAAGCATTCTGGGCAGACACCTGAACTTCGAGCCACGGCTGCATGAGGGCAGGCAGATTGTCCTGAGTAAGCTGCCGAACGCGATGCTGGATGTGTCGGATGGGTTGGTCAAGGATTTGAATCGTGTGTTGAAGGCAAGTGGTAATTTGGGCGCGGTGATTGAGGCGGAGAAGGTGCCTGTGCATGCCGATGCGCTGACGCTGGCAGCGAAGTCGGGGGGCAGTGGGGTGGGGGGGGGCGGGAAGACTGCGCTGTGGCACGCGCTGACGGATGGGGAGGATCATGAGTTGTTGTTCACGTCGCCAGCCCGGCCGCCGGTAGGGATACGGATCGGCAAGGTGGTGGCAGGTGGCGGGATCGTGCTGAAGCATGAGGACGGTCGCGAGGAGACAATCGACGCCGCGACGGGTTGGGAGCACAAGTTGGGGTAGAATGTGTTGCAAACGGGAGGCTGCGATGGGAACCATGGCGATAAAAGGGCGATTGGCGTGGTTCGCGTTGGCAGTGGTGGCGACCGCTTGTGTGGCACAAGCCAATGTGTATGACGGGGCTCAGTTTTTCTCGGCCGGTGCAGTAGCGGATGCCGACAAAGCGATCGCGGCCATTGCAGGCCCGGCCAACCTAGAGCTCATTGTCGAAACGTACGCCAAAATTCCGGCGGAACGGGCTGCCACGCTGCCCGCGAATGCCACCGAGGATCAAAAGCGGCAGTTCTACTTGCGGTGGTTGCAGGACCGTGCCAAACAGCGGCACGCGAGGGGCGTCTTCGTGCTGATCTGCAAGCAGCCGGCCCGCATCGAGGTTTATGCGACGGCCGATTCTGCGGCGAAGTTTCCGGCCGCCAAACGCGAGGCGATGTTCGCCGCGATTCAGGAAGAGTTTAAGGCCCGGCGGTTTGATCAGGGGTTGGCGCGGGCGGTACAGATTTATGGCCAGACGCTGCGTGGTGGCGGGGGCGTCACGGGGGTTCAGGGTGTCCCGGTTGTCCCCGGGGGCCCGGTCCGGCCGGTTGCTCCGGCACCGCCAACACCCGCCGGGGTGATGGAACGTCCGCAGGTGCCGCCGGCGAAGCACGTTGACGTGCCGCCGCCGCCCGTTGCGGACGTTTCACCGCCCGAGAAGGTCGGCGGCGCGGGATTGCCGGGGATGCTCAAATTTTTGACGGGGTGCACGTGTCTGTTCGCGATTGTGCTGCTGCCGCTCTTCTACTTTCTGGCACGGCAGGGGGCCAGAGCACAGAAGCAGGCGAGCGAGAGACTGGCGGCCTCCCAGCGGGCACGGGGCGGTGCGGGCGGCATGCCGCCGCCGATTCCGGGTGGGACGCGAGGTCAGAGTTTTACCGCCCGGCGGATGGATGGAGGGCCCGGTCCGACTTCGGCCAGTTTTTCATCGGGTGTCGATGCGGGGCCGACTTTTTTCGACAGCCGTCCGAGCCTGGGAGGCGGTGGGGATGGCGGGTCGCGGAATGCAGGTTTTCTCATGGGGATGCTGGGCAATCTGTTTGGTGGTGGCCAAAAAAGTGCGGGGGGCGGAAGTGAAAGCTCATTGGGAAGTTCTCATTCCAACTCATCGAGCGTGCCGGAAGGCTCTGGTGATGTGAACGCATCCGATGGAGTGAGTGGCGATTTCGGCAGCAGCGATTCTGGTGGCGGTGGAGGGGGTGGCGGTGACTCTGGCGGCGGCGGTGGAGATGGTGGGGGAAGTTCGGGCGGGGATTTTTAGTGGCGCTGATACCGGACATTGTGAGCGACTCGCCCGCCGCGACGCAGGCTTGGGCGAAGGAACTGGCGGCGAAGTTGCCGCACGGGGCTGTGTTGCTGCTGGATGGGCCCATGGGTGCCGGCAAGACGACGCTGGTACGCGGGTTGGTGGAGGGGCTGGGCGGGGATGGGCGGCAGGTGTCGTCACCGACGTATGTGCTGGTGAATCGGTATGACACGCCCGCAGGATGGACGTTTCATCTGGACGCGTATCGGTTGAAGAGTGCGGACGATCTGGCGGCGATTGGTTTTGAAGATTTACTGGCTGAGGCACGGTTGGTCGTGGTGGAGTGGCCGAGCCGGGTGGAGGAGGGGTTGCCGTCTGGGGCAGTAAGGGTGGCGATAGAGGTGGTGGATGAGGGGCGGCGGGGGTTGAGTGCTCGCTAAGCAAAAATAGGATCACCAGCCCTCAGTCCGGCCGCTCGCCCAAGTGGGCCGATGTCCGGCGGCGTCAACAGCATTCTGCGCCTCATGCTGTGCCACAGACGGCACACCGACCCAGCATGCTGAACCCTTTGCCCGCGCCAATTTCAATCGGAAGAATGCCTGTGATCCGACGCCAATCAAGACGCGACGACTCTCGTCGTACCCCGTCGATGAACGTGCCATGGCTATTGTTCTAGCGAAGTCGGATTTGGTGACTGCCCACTATGTGATGGAAAGCCCTGTCGGCCCGCTGTGGCTGGAGTCGGATGGGGAGTCTCTGACAGGGCTGCATGTTGGCACAAAAGAGGAGACATCATGGCGATACCCGTGCAAAAGGAGGCTTTGACTGGGAAATAGTGTCAAATTGGGACCGATTTTGTGCTTGTCGATGCTTGGGATGGCGATAGTTTGTTGTCACGGGCTTGGGACGTTCGCCGGGTCCGCAACAGCAGGACGGTGCCGCAGAGCCATGTGCTTTGTGACAAACAAATGAGGTGCACACCATTGTGCATCGCTTCACCGTAGCGGTTTTGAATTCTCGAGTCTCCAACGGTCATGGGCCCCATCATGAAAAGGTTTTCGCCAATCCTATTTTGCGCATCAGTGGTCCTGCCTCCCGCATTCAGCCCGGCCGATCAATTTGATGTTCGCACTGAAAAAAATGACTGCACTACATCCCTGAGCGATACGGCGCCCGTCTCTTTGAGTTTGTCGAATGCGACTGCCTAGGCCGGCTTTTCATCTCTCAGCGTTTCGGAGTCCGCTCACGCCGAAACGCTGGGCAGCTCGGATCGCGCCGTTGCCTATGCAGGCCGATTCTCGGAGCAGTTCAATGAAGTGCCCGAGGCGGGAGTCCTTGGTTTTCTGGACTACACACTTACCGCCGCTCAATCTCCCCTGCTCTCAAACGGACAGGTGATCGCCACGCTGGGCACAGGCGCGAACTTCACCGAATTGTCTGTAGGCTCCACGCAGATTGCCATCACTGCAGGCGTGTTCGATCTCCAACTCGATGCCCATGCGTTTGGAGAGATTCCCGAGGGAGGTGGGGGCGAGAATGCGGATTCCGGCTTCGCGAATGCCACGCTGACCTACAGCATCATTGTAAAAGAAGACCGCATCCACTGGATCACACCCGCCACCGGCCTGACCAACAACACTGACAACTTCCTTGAGCAGGTCATCCCCACCGCGACGCAGTACCTCGCTTTCAATCGCACCCTCAACGCCAGCCCGCAGGTCACGCTCGATGCCAGTCGCACGATGCGCGGACTGATCGTGGATGGCACGTCGGTGAATCTCAACCTGGCCGGGCACACGCTCAATCTCGGCACCAGCGGACTTTCGTCCAAGACCTACAACATCATCATTGGAGAGGGGCTTAACACTTCCAGCTCGCTCACGCTGCGTAACGGCACGGTGGACGCTGGCCTATCGGTACTGGTCGGCGCGGACGCCGGGCCGGACGATGACACGCCGGTGCCCGCGCAGCTCATCGTTGACACAGGCGGCTCCCTGATCGTGGGCGGCCGGCTCTCGGTAGCCCCCGCGATCTACGCCCCGAGCACCGTAACGGTTCGGAACGGCGGAACGTTGTCGGCCCAGAATATGAACGTCGCCGACCGTCTCAACTCCAAGGGTGACGTGACGATCACTGACCCCGGCTCATCGCTGCAGATTACCGGTGAGAACCTTGTGAATGTCGGGGTCGCAGGCGAGGGTACCGTTCACGTCCAAAACGGTGGGTCGGTCGATTGGGGTGCCGGCACCGCCGTTTCAATCGGTAACCAGACCCACCATTACGCTGAAGTCAACCTTGATGGCGCCGGTACGACGTCCACCGGCGGATCCTTTTTTATCGGCAACGGCGCGGTCCTTCAGGTTCGCAATCATGCCTCGCTCACGTCGCTCGCCTCCACCGGCCGCATCGAGGTCGCTACCGGCGGCTCCTTCGTGGTGAACAATGCCACCGTCAACGCTGAAACCCTGGTCATTAACGGCGGACTGGCCTCCTTTGCCAACGGAGCCGATGTCACCTTTCAGGATCTCACCCTGCCCAGCCATGGCCGGCTGCAGCTTCTGGGTGCGGGTACGAAACTGCACATCAACGGTGACTTTACCCTCGGCACCGGCAAGCTTGAAACTGCGGCGGGAAGCGACTTCTTCGCCCACGACCTTCTTTTGGCCGCCGATTCTCTGATCAACGGTGTGGGCACCCTCCACTGCGACCAAGTCTCCCATCCGGACGGAACCATCAGCCCGGGGTTCTCACCGGGTATTTTGACCATCGACGGCAACTACAACCAGAGCGGTTCCGCCGTGCTGCAATTGGAAGTTGGGGGGCTCAACGTCGGCACCGACTACGACCAGCTCATCGTCACTGGCAACGCCTCCCTCAACGGCCATATCCTCTTTTCTTTCATCAACGGTTTTGCTCCCCTGCAGGGCCAGACCTTCACCCTCATCGACGTCGGCGGCACGATTACCGGCACGCCCAGCCTTGATGTCTCGGGTCTTGAACCTGGCTGGCTCTTTTCGACGTCCTTCAATCCGCTTGACGGCACGTTTGCGCTCAACTCCCTCAGCAATGGCGTTGCCGTTGTTCCAGAACCGACCCAGGTCCTGGCCCTCATGGGGTTCGCCCTCCCGCGATTGCGCCGCCGCACCAGACCGTAAGGTTGCAAGGCTCGGCGCACTTCAAAGGGTCGAATCAGCTTGTGGTCCTTGCGGGATTATTGGCTGGCAGAGGCTGGCCGTGCGACATGGTCGCGGCATCAGGCGAGAACCCACACCCTTCGGGGTGATCGGGGTTGAACCGGCACTGAACAAAACAGGGTTGTGGCTGCCGATCCGCATGTGGATGCGGTTATGATTCAGTCATGGCTATTGTTCTAGCGAAGTTGGACTTGGTGATTGCGCACTATGTGATGGAAAGTCCTGTCGGCCCGCTGTGGCTGGAGTCGGATGGGGAGGCTCTGACAGGGCTGCATTTTGGTCGCCCAGAGGCGGTGTTGGGGGAGGAGGATCAGGCTCCGTTCACGGAAGTGATGGTGCAACTGAAGGCGTACTTTGCGGGTGAGCTGAAAAGGTTTGATGTGCCGCTACGCATGGAGGGAACGCCGTTTCAGAAGGGTGTGTGGGCTGCGCTGCGGAAGATTCCGTATGGGCAGACGATCAGTTACGGCGAGTTGGCGCGGCGGGTGGGGAGTCCGGGTGCGTTTCGGGCGGTGGGGTCGGCCAATGGGAAGAACCCTGTGGCGATCATTGTGCCGTGTCACCGGGTGATCAATACGGGCGGTGGGCTGGGCGGGTTTGGCGGCGGTCTGGACAAAAAGCGCACGCTGTTGGCGCTGGAGGGCGTCGGTTCGGCGCTGCCGCGCTAGTCGACTTGGTTGGAAGTGGCCGTTGGGCGGAGCTCGAACGGATTACTTGGCCGGTGCTTTTTTCAGCTGGGCGCGGACTCTCTTCTGCTCGGGCTGATCGTTGTTCGGACTGACGCAGGAGTTAAAGCTTGCCAGCAGGGCCTGCGCTTGTTTCGTGGCGGCCGTCTTGGGCATCTTGGCGACGACTTCTTTTAGACGGGCTTTGATGGCGGCGAACTTTTGCGGGTCGGCCACAGGTGCCCTGCGGTATTTGGTGGCGGTGGCTCCCATTTTGCTCACACGCTGGGCACTGGCCGTTACACGGTTGGCCAGCGTCGGGTGATCTGATGCGTATTGCGGCGTGGTGTCGTAGCCCAACGCGATCATCCGCTTGAAGAAATCGGCGAAGTGGTTGGGGTCCCAGCCGGCGCGGGTGTAGAAGGCAAGACCCAGTTGATCGGCCTGATCTTCGTCCTTGCGGGTGAAGCCCATGCCGATGTACTTCGCGGCCAGCACGGCCGCCGACCCCAGGTCGCCATAGCCTGCGGAACTGGAGAGTTCCGAACCCACGCCCACGGCCCACTGAACGTAGCCCTGCTTGATGCCGTCTTCGACATGCCGGCCGTACACGTGGCCGAACTCGTGGGCCATCACGGCCGCGAGTTCGTCTTCGGTAGCGCACTGCAGGAAGAGTGTGCTGTAGACATACATGTGCTCCCCGCCGGTGGTGAAGGCGTTGAGTGTATCGCTGGCGACGATGTGAAACTGCATGTTCTGAGAGAACATCCAGCTGCTGTCTTCGGTGCTCTGTGCGGCCGGGCCGTAGCCTTCATCTTTCAGCTGGTGGGCACTGGTGATGATGCGCTGGCCGACGGTCTGCAGGTAAGCAGCGAGTTCAGCATCGGTAACGACGGTCGGCTGAAGCTGCGCGTGGGCCGTGACGGCCTGCTGCTTGACGTCGGTGTCGCTGACACAGCCGGTTGCGCCAGAAGCAAGCAGGAGGAGCAGGGTGGCTACAAAAAGACGAGCGTAGTGCATGAACGTGATTTTACAGGCGGGCAGGGCCGCGTGGCTAGCCCCGGCCGAGGCGTTTCCATGCGATTGTCCCTGCCGTCGTGCACAGTGTGATGGCAACCGCCACCGGCCAGAAGGCGGCGAATCCGAGGGCGGTTGTGGCTGCGGTCGCGCCGGGGCCGAGCACATTGCCAAGGCCGATCAGGGCCTCATGATAGCCGCTCTGTCTGGAGTCCGACCCGCTGATGGCCATGCCGAAATAGAGACTGGCCATATAGATCAGCCCGAGCGTGACGCCCAGCAAAGTTTCCGCCAGCACGATGATCGTGACCTCCGTCGGGCGGCTGGTCAGGTGTAGCGGCACCGTAAGAGCGAGAAAACAGACACCCATCAGGGCCAGCCCGATGATCAACACGCCCGGCTTGCGGTGCCAGAAAGTGACATGGCCGAGCAAGAGGAAGGCCAACGCCCGCACTCCCATGAACAGACTTGCGACAAAAGTTTGAAGTTGCGGCCCGAGCGACTGCATGGTGGCATTGCCATCGAGCAGAGGGGCGAGCGCGTAGATCACCATGTAGCTGGCAGGCAGCCCCGTGCGGGCCAGAATGAGTCCCGTTCGCAGGCGATGCTGGTCGAGGTGTTCTTCCGCCGTCGCCTCGGCTGATGGATTTCTGGCAGCGGCGGAAACGGGGGTCCGTTTACGTAGGGCTACGAGGCAGAATGCGATCAAATGTAGCGTCGCGGCCAGAAGCAACAGCCGCCGGGTGCCGCCGACGGAGCCTTGCACCGCAATGGCGACAGCGCCGGTGGTCGCCCAGCAGAGGTTATAAATCTGAACCCTGCGTGCGAGCGCGGGGCCGGTGGCACCTTCGCAGTGCCAGCTGGCGGTGAGCGGCCATGTGGTGGCGACGGTGAAGGTGTACGTCAGAAGAAGTGCGACGAAAGCCCACGCAGGCAGGTCTGAACGCATGACGAGTAACAGTGCGGTGAGAATCAGGTGAGTGGTCAGCAGCGCCTGCTTACGACCAACGGCCTTGCCCACCCAGGTGCTGGCCGATGCACCGGCGATATAAACCAGACCCTGGGCGCACCCGACCAGCAGGTTCTGGGTGATCGAAAAAGAAAAGTCGTGGCGCGCGATGAACGGCGCTCCGATGGTCGCCCACGTGGCACTTGTTGAAGCGAGCATCACAACCAGCGGTAACAGCCAGACCTGCATAGGGGCGGAAACAATAGCAGGTTCGGTCGGGCCGTGCGCTCGAAGGGCTTTGGGCACTTTGTCCACAATCCATGCACGCATGGCTGACAGGCATTGCCGAATCTGGGGATGCAATTGCCAGCGATCTGTAGTGGTCCTTTTCGCGGATGAAAACTCTGGCTGGGAAGGTAAGAGGCTTGTCTTGAATGAGTTAGGGCGTTGCGTTTGCACGCGTGTTGCCTGCGTCTTTTTTGCATGAAGATTCAGTGAAGTCTGTGCCGATGAGTCGTGAGGCGTCTGCTGTGTGGCCGGAGGGGCTGCGCGGGGCGTGTCGTGATCGTGCATGTGGACGTACGGGTGAGTCTTCAGCAGGGAATGCCATGTCAGATCGTCCGTTTTCACAAATGGCTCGCAGGATGAGCCGTCGTGGTCGTCTTCAGAGCATGTTGCTCGCGGCGTTGGCTCAGTCGCCTACGAGCGCGCAGGAGGCCGAATGTCCGAGCGGATGGCGTGAGTTACCTGTGCGTGGCGCGCAGTTTGAAGCGCTGGTCCGCTGGAAGGCCCGGGATGATCAGGCCCCGCTGCCAACCGACATCGCCGTGCCGGGGCTTTCGCGGATGTTGCTGGCCGTGCTGGTGTCGGCCGGGCCGGACCCGGATGCATTACCGCCCGAGGAAGAGTTCGCGGCCTATCGACGCGTGATCAGCGAGATGCAGACCGGACTGGAAGAGCTGCAGCAGTGCTACACGTAACCGTTTGAAAGAGGAGAGATACCATGACAAAGGCAACGGAAGGAAAAATGCCGGAAGTGCAGCGGGTATGGGATGTGCGGCGAGAACTCGCCCGCAACGCCTACGAAACACCGGAACGTATGAGCGGTGCGATCGAGCGGTTGCTGGACATGTTGCCACCTTCGCCAGTTCCGCCGGTGCCGTCGCGGCATAGTGCACGAGTACCTACCGGGCCGGGTTGGAAGGCCCCGGCCTCGGCTGACCGTCGTTCCGGCAGGGCGGCCTAGAGCAGCGGGAAGGGCAGGGGCAGGGGGGGCCGGGGGCGGGGTTACTTGTCGGCCAAGGTAATCACGCCGTCGAAGGCGTCGCCAGCGCCTTCGGCCAGACAGTGCACGGCCGACTTGTGATAAATCGCTGTGTATTTACTGGCACCGAGTGCCTTGTCCATGGTGTCGCAGGCCCGCATGCAATCTTCAAAGCGGGCTTCGACAAAGGCATTAAAGATGGCGCTGGACAGGGCTATCTTCTGTTCGATCTCAGGCGTGATCTTGGCTTTCGCGCACAGCGGCTCCCAGCACATGACCGCCTGCTCCTTCCCCTTCACACGGATGCGGCCGAGCGGGCGGAAATAGAACTGGTCGCGGCAGAGTTCGTAAGTACGGTCAGAGATGTTGATGCGGCTGCCGAAGGGCTTGTTTGCACCTTCCATACGGCTGGCCAGGTTCACGTTGTCACCCAGCACCGTAAAGTTGGCGGCGTCGCGGCTACCTGCGTCGCCCATGATCATCAGACCGGTGTTGATGCCGATACGCGTACCCAGAGCCGGCAGGTTTCGTGCGATCAGGCCTTTGTTGAACTCGGCTTGAATCTCCTGCATTTCAAGGGCGGTGGAGACGGCATCGGCCGCGTGTGTTTCGCTGGCTTCCAGGGCGTTGAACATGAACATGATGCCGTCGCCGAGGAACTTGTCGATAAGGCCCCGGCGCGAGCGGACGGCGGGTGTCATCGCGCCCATGTACTCGTTCAGGATTTTGACGATGCCCTTGCCGAGCGATTCGCCCATGTTGGTACTGCCTTCCAGATCGGTGAAGGCGACAGAGATTTCCTTCTCCACGCCGCCGAAGGTGTCCTCTTCAGGGTGCTGGATGAGGTATTCGACGAGTTGCGGGTCGAGGTAGGAACTGACTCGCTTTTCGATGCGGCGGCGCTGACGCAAGTCGGAGATATACCGGACCAGTGTGACGACGGCCCAGACGGTGCCACCGGCGAGGGCTGGCGCCACAAGGCTGACGACGGTGTGGTTGTAGTTGAACAGGTAATAGCCGTTGAACACCGTGTAGCCGACACCAAGGATAACCGCCGCGATGAAGGCCGAGATCGGCTCAAAATAGGCGAGGGCAATTGTGGTGGCCACTCCCATGACGATCGTCGCAAGCATGGAATAGATCGGGGCGGCGTGTCCCCATAAATAGCCTGACAGGACTCCGCTGACGACCGCACCGTGGGCCACAACCCCCGGTGCCGCATCAGAGTGGACTGGCGTGACGTACCGGTCGACTTTACCGGTGGCCGTCCAGCCGAGGATGACGGCCTTGCCGTTCAGCCGCTCGCGGATGTATTCCCGGGACTTTTTCAGGGCCTTCTCCACGTCGCCCAGTTGGCCGACGATGAACTTTGCCTGAGCGTCATACCGTGTCAGGGCGGTGATAAATTCGGTCAGTTGGGCGCTCTTCCCCCGCTGCTTTTCTTCGGCACGAAGGGATTCCAGCTTGGGCGTCAGGAAGTCGCCGTACAGGCCGACGTACCCCTGAATGTCGTCGACCGTCAGTGTGCCCTCCTTCGTCGCATCCAGATAGGCGTGGTAGGAGCTCTGGCCGTCGGAGGTGTCGCAGTTTCGCAGGATGAATCGGATGGCCGAGTCGAGTGCCCGGCGGTTGTTGATGAGGCGGTCCTGCAGTTGCACGGCCGTCCAGATTTCGGTGACATTGAGGTGCTGTCGGGACTGGCGATATCTAGGGAAGTCGTACATCGTCTTCCAGTCGCCGGTGCCCCACCAGCCGATATCCATGACCAACCCGCCCGTGCCGTTGGCATCGGTCGTGATGCTTCGTACAGGTATGACTGTTCGTCCGCCCTTCGGCAGCGGAAAGCTTACTTCGGTGGGCGACACTTGCACCGTGTTCAGCGGCACATCCAGCAGTGCCAGGGCCGTCATGAAAGAGGCCGACGGCATCATGCGGCCGTGGTAATCTAGAAACAGGGGTTTGGTTCGAAGGCGGCCGTCTGCTTCGGTAATGGTGTCGACAATTCCCGACCAGGCTGCGGCAGCCTGCAGATTGGTCAGCGGCGGCAGACAATCGGTCACCGTAAACAGCTTGGGGGCGGACGCGGGCTTGCGAATGGTGAAACGCAACAGTGCCTGTTCTTTTTGCACACGAATCATCGTCCGGTGCAGGTTGTCCAGGCGGGTATCCAGTGTGATCGTCGGGTCCATCCCCTTGAGCAGTTGCGCCCGCAGTTGCTCTTCGGTCGTGGCGGGGTCGCGCTCCAGGGCCTCGCTTACACGTGAAACAAACAACTCCAGTCGGACATTGGAAATCACTGGAAGGACGTCATCCTTCTGTCCGGGTTCTATTTGTTTGGTTTCGATCAGATGCTTGACGATGCTCTGATCATCGATGGACAAATCTGTCGCGAACTCTTTTTCGATCACGGCCTTCAGCCGGGGCGGTGGCGGCAACGGCGTTGTCGTGACGGTGACCGGAAGCACGACCCGACCAAACGCCTTCATCGACTTGGCCAGCGCCTCGTCGCCGGCGAGAAGCGTGTCGTTGGTCTCGCCGAAAATAATATCGAACATCAACACGCTGGCATTGGCGAGGGCGACCTCATCCACGATGCGGGCAAACTTGTCCCTCGGCCACGGCCATGCGCCGATGTTCTCCAGTGCCAGATCGTCCATGTCCAGGTGGACCAGCCGGTCGGTAGGCCCAGGGTTGTACATCTGAAACTGCCGGACGCGCCAGTCGTAGGCCTGTCGCTCGGGGCCGTCCAAGAGGCCGGCGTGCTGGGCGAAGGCATAAAGGGCGGTAATCAGCAGCCCCAGAAAAATGTTCAGACCGGCGCGCCTGCGCTCGACCGTGACCCGGATTTTGAACTTTTTGCCGCCGATCAGCATGTCATCCGAACCGTCGTAGGGTCTCGTAAGGGTTAAGCCGCACGCTCTGTGTACCGGATTACCACTTTTCGCAGACAATGATCCTGACAGGTTGAAGTCGGCTAGGCAACTTCGCACAATGTAACTATGTCAATTTGGCCAAAGGCAGTACACATGGATCGTCACTTTTGCATCGGGTTGGCCGCGGCGTCCGTACTGATCGGGGTGGCTCGTACCTCCGCTCAGGTCACTGACACCTCTCGCTTTGACCGCACACTGGAACAAATCCAGCGGGATACGCGGCTGCAGGCCTACAAAGATGTCCCGGCCGACCGGCGGGCACAGTTCGACTACGGGGCCTACCTCACCGCCAGCTATTTCTCGGCCGATAACTCGCAGGGCCAAAACATCGGCCTGCGCCAGTACGCACTTCAGCCCTACGTGCGGCTCAACCTCGATAACGCCAACGAGTTCTACTTCCGCGGACGACTGCAATATCGCGATTACAACCCCGGCGACGAATCAGCCACGGATGATGACGGCCTGCTTGGGTATGTGGACGAAGCCTATTACCGCTACGACCTGGCGGCGTCGGAGGCTGCCAGCGGCGGGCGGGTTGTGGACTACGACCTCAAGTTAACCGTCGGCCGGCAACTGGTCGATTGGGCCGATGGGCTGGTCCTCAGTCAGTACATGGACGGTGCATTGGCCGAGTTTACCGCGGGAGCGGTCACGGCCACGCTGCTCGGCGGCGTCACCACTTACGGCACCACCGACTTTGATCCCACCCGGCCCTACTACGACAAGAGCACCTACCGTGGTTTCTACGGCGGGATGGTTGCCGCCCAGGTGCAGAAACATCGCCCCTACGCCTACGTGTTGGTCCAGCGGGACTACAACAACGACCGGGAACTGAAGACGGGGGCCGTCACCACGCAGTTTGAATACCAGAGCTACTACATCGGCGTGGGTTCGACCGGCGCACTGAGTGATCGCGTTCTGTACGGCATCGAAGGGGTTTACGAAGGTGGCAAGGGTCTTAGCGATAGCGTTGCGTTTGACTCGGCCACAGGCGCCACTCTGGCGCAGGGCCACGAGCCGATTCAGGCGTGGGCTGCCGACATGCACATCGATTACGTGCCGGAAAGTGCCTACAAGATGCGCATCTACACGGGCCTGACGCTGGCCAGCGGCGACCCTGACCGGACGGTGTCGGACACCACCTTCGGCGGCAACCGACCGGGCACGCACGACCGGGGCTTCAACGCACTCGGCCTGCCCAGCAACGGCTACGCGTTCAGCCCTGCCGTCAGTAACCTGATCATGCTGCGGGCGGGTATCAGCGGTTTCCCTATCACCGGTACGGGGATGGCCAGCCGCATGCAGGTCGGCGGCGAGATTTACTGCTTCGGCAAACTGCAGACCCGCGCCCCCATTGATGAAGCAACCAGCCAGGATCGCTATCTCGGCTTCGAGCCTGATCTATATGTGAACTGGCGGGTACTTGAAGACGTGACCGTGCAGATGCGCTACGGCATTTTTGTGCCGGGGCAGGCGATCGACAGTTCGGATGAAAAAATCAGACAGTTTTTGTATGCATCGGTGACGTATTCGTTCTAAGGAAATCGGTGAAGCCATGAAGCAAAGCAAATCAGCGGTTGCAGCGTTGTTGATGTCGGCCGTGTTGACCGTCGGCTCAGGCAGCCTCGTCGGCTGCTCGACGATTCACACCGGACAGACGGTCCTTCAGACATCGTCCACCCAGCCCAGCCAAGGCGGGGCAGTAGCCACGACCAGAGATCTGGAGTTTTGGTACCAGTTGGCCCGCCGGCCGATCTGCAGCAACGATGACGCGTTCCATGCCATCCTGCTGCACGCAGATGGAACCGACCCGAGTGCCACCTACGAAGTGAGGGTTGCGACCTTAAAAGGGCGGGGCATGCTGCCCGGCGACTTCGCTGCACCGGCCGATGCCGCCGTTACACGCGGCGATCTGGCCATGTCGCTTTGCAAAATCGCCGGCATCAAGGGCGGGCTGACCAGCCAGTTGTTCGGCCAGTCGCCACGCTATGCCACGCGCGCGCTGATGTTCGAAGACATTTATCCGGATTCGTCGCCGCAGCAGACGTTCAGCGGGACCGACTTCGTCGGCGTGATCGGCAAGTTGGATGATTACCGCCGCGGGAACCCGGCCAATTTCTCAGCCGAAACCGTTCCGGGTTATGACGAAGCCACTCCGAACCCCGCAGTGACGTTGGCTGATGACCTGCCCATGACACCGTTGATGTTGTCGGTCCTAGCCGAAGACACGCCCCCAGCGGGCAGCGCGCCCAAAAAACTGAATGTGATCGTCACGGCGGTGGTCGGTCAGGTGGAGGCCCGCCGCAACGAAGACAGCCCCTGGGTGCCGGCCAAGAAGGGCATGGTGCTGGGCGAAGCGGCTGAGTTCCGCACCGGCGACAAAGCCAGCGTTCGATTTAACGTTCCGCCGGGTCAGACGTTCACCCTGGATCGCCTGGGCACGACAAAAGTCATACAGGCCTACTACGACGGCCAGAAGGTCAAAACGGAAGTCGGTCTTGAGCAGGGCCGCGTGCGCATGGACGTGAACCCCGAAGGTCCCGGCAGCAAGGCCGTCATCGAAGAGGCGGATAAGCAGGCCTTTAACGTGGCTGGTGCGGGCGTCGACCACGACACCGTCATCAAAAGCCCGAACAGCGCTTTGGCCGTGCGTGGCACACAGGTGTCGCTGATTGACCAGCCGCCTTTCGCGCCGCAGGCGACAAGCCTGACCGGGCGGGCGGAGTATCTGAACACGCGTCGCCAGATCGTCGCCTTCGGTGGCAAGGGCGCGGGCAAGGTGCAGGTCGCTGGCGAAGATACCAGCGGTGCCCAGACCGGATCCGGCCAGTCTGCTTTTGCAGCCCCGTCGGCCGTGGCCGCCAATCAGTATGAACTGCGCCAGCTCAACCGGTTTGTTCAAAACGGTGGGTTTATCGTCGGCGATGTAGTCGTCGGTAACGCGACCGTGGAGAACGCCGATGTCGCGCAATTTCAGAAAGGCTCGCTGCAGTTTCTGATGCGATTCGGCAAGGCAGGCGATCAGACCTTTCAGGATCTGAACCTCGCAGTATTGTCACCCAACTTCTCCGCCCAGAATCTGGACGCTGTCGCCAATGGCCCGTTCACAGGCTCATTGAACACCAGCGCCGCGGGTTATGCAGAATATCGCGCCAAGAACTTCCCCAAGACCAGCCCCAGCGGCGGCGTGATCAGCAAGAACTCTGTCGCCGCGCCCGAGAAATTCTTCACCACAGCAGGTGGCAGCTCGTTTCAGGGGGCGGAGATCGCCAGCTGGCCGGCCAATTACAAGGACGCCTCAGGCACCCATTCGAATTTGACCGGCACCTACCGAATTCTGGTGACTAACTTTGCCGATGCCCCGGCCGCCACCCCCGGCTTCGGGACCGATCCCGTCCCATTTACCGTCAACGTTGTCTACAACGGCAAGTCGCTGGGTGTTCTGGGCGGCTTCGGCCAGCAGGTCGGGCTTTACCAGACGACCCAACTATCCTTCGATGCGGGCACTTTGAATGGTGTGCCGTCCACCGGTGGTACTGTCAAGATCGTCACCAAACCCGGTACAGGCAAGGCCGCCAAGGCGACAAAGGGTTCCAAGGGCACGCCCATCGCCAGTTCGCCGCTCAGCATCGGCATCGCCAATGCGAAGAATCAGAAGATCATGAACAGCCCCGTCCAGACCCCGAGGCCGTCAAAATAGAGCGTTACGGTGCAGCGGTCTCTTGCCAGCGTAGCGGCAGGAGCCTGTCGGAACCCGCCCGAACCATCAGCCATTCGGTCACGCCCGCCGGGTTGCCGGAGACAAGGCCATCGGCCATCGGCGATTCTGCGATGCAGACCACGGCGTTGCCCTTGATCCCGATGACGACATCAGGCGGCGGTTGGCTCGGCCGCAACGTGAGAACCACCTGCTGAGAATCGTTCGTGCCGGGTGCGTGTTCCAGCCTGATCCAGCCCGTGGGTATCTCAGTCTCCACATGGCTTCTCAGCGTGTCGCGATCGATCATCTTGGGGTGCAGGTATCCGGCGTTGCTCAGCCGAAGGGCCGTTTCACGGAGGATGGGGTAGTGATCCGCCACCTTCCACCCCAGGCCGGGGGCCGCGTAACAATCGGCCAGCATCAGGTCGGCCTGACCCTGACGCTGAAGCGTCCGGATACTGCTGGCACGGTCAAAAGCGGCAGGGACGCAGGCCAGTACCGCCGCAGCAACCAACCCTGCCCACAGCCGGATATGCCGCGTGGTGGGGAGTAATAGCAGCATCGCTCCTACCGAGATCGGTAGCGCGAACGTCACATAGCGGCCCGGCAGTGCCGCCTGAATTCCCAATGAACTGCGACCCAATGCCGTCAGCGCGATGCAGCCAGCGCTGTACAAAATAAGCATCAGCGCCGGGCGCGATGACGTGTGGCGGCTCCGGTAAAAGCCCACGCCGACGGCGACCAGAACAACGCAGCCCGCGGTTCGGCAAAAGTTCAACGTCCAGTCCGGTGACAAATAGGCCGCCCCCAACCCCCATGGCAGGCCGATTTGGACCAGCATGAAATCCGCGAGTTGCAGCGGATGGCCTAGAGCCGCGCTCCACCCTGGCATCAGGCTCGGCCGCTGATAGCCATAAAAATACAGCCCGAAGAAGAGGGCGGCCGCAAGCCCCAGCGGCTTCAAGAGCCGCCAGTCGCGGTTCAAAACAAGACCGATACAAAAGATCGGCCAAAGCAGCAGCCCCGACGCGTAGGACAGGCTTCCAGCCACGGCCAGCGCGGTCAGGCTTGACACTGCCACCGCGCGATTGCCCTGCACGCTGGGCGTCAAGACCCTCATGCCCACAACAAGACACAGCAGCGGAATGAAGCAGATGAACTGCACGCCCCACAACCAGTTTTCAATCTGCATCGGGTGAAAAAGCAGAGCGACGAGCGTTAAGGCGACAGCCGAATGTCCCTGCCCCTTGCGGTTGATCAGGGTCGCAGTGGTGGCCGCCAGAAGGGCAACGCTCAAACTCATCTGCCAGCGCAGATCGTGCCCCGTCACCTTTGCCAGCCCGATCATCACCAGCCGTGGGATCACCTTCCGGCTCTCGTTGTATTGCGCCCACAAATCGCTCCAGCCCAGCTGTCCATCGTGCCACTTCAGCAGGAACTCCGCGTGTGTCCATTCGTCCCAGAACGGCATGTTCGTACCGAAGTGCCACACGGCAGCCAGCGCCATCAAGGTGGCCGCCGCCAGCGGCATCCACCGGTTCATGACGCTACGTGCGTTCACTTGGCGAATTCCCGCAGCCAATATTCCAGAGTCATCAGGCTGTACAAACGCTGACCGAAGTCGGTCGTGCCGTTCAGGTGGAGGTCTATGCAGGTCTGCACGATCTGTGGCTCGATGATCGTTGAAATCCGGCTGGCCGGGTCGGTGAGGCTTTCCAGCAGCCACTCCTTCCACGGCCCCCGCCACCAGACTCCAAGCGGAAGCGCAAAACCCGACTTCGGCCGATTGAACACGGTTGCTGGCAAGTCGGCCGCGAAGGCTGCATGCAGGTGGGGCTTGGCCGGGCGTGCGGTCGCGTGTCGGGCGGTCACGTTGGCCACTGCCCACGCGACGACGCGATGGTCCATGAACGGACTTCGCACCTCCAGCGCGTGCAACATGCTGGCCCGATCCACCTTATTAAGCAGGTCATGCGGCAGGTAGTTACGCCGGTCCCAGCGGATGGCGTTCATTACCCAGTCGCTCTCATCCAGTGGCGGCTTGGCGTGTGGGTTTGGCAACTCCGTCGTACCCAGTGATTGCACCGCAGCCAGTCGCGTGTACGCCGCGTACGTCGACGTCCACAGCCGTTGGGCTCCCTCGGCAAACCTCGCCGCCCGGGCAAGACGACTCTTGGGTGGGCCGCCCGACAGCAACCGTCCGACGGGCCGAAGCAGCCACCCCAGATGCTGCAGCCGTTGGGCCATCCGCATGGCCCGGTAACGGTCGTAGCCGCCGAACAGTTCATCTCCACCGTCGCCCGAAAGACACACCGTGACAAACTGTCGGGCGTGGTGGCTGACGGCCGTCGTCGCGAGGATCGAAGAATCGCAAAACGGTTCCCCCATCACCTTGATCAGCGGCTCAAACCACTTCCGAACTTCCGGCCCCACAGTCAGCGGATGATGTACCGTCCCCAAGTGCACGGCGACCTCTTGGGCAAATGCGGATTCATCGTACGCGGTGTCGTCGAAGCCCACGCTGAAAGTGTGCAGGTGCTGGCCGGGCAGTGCCCGCTTCAGCAGCAGCGTGACGATGCTCGAATCGACCCCGCCGGAAAGAAAGCATCCCAGCGGCACGTCCGCCACCGTCTGTTCTCGCACGGCCTCTTGCAGCAGTTCCGGCAGCGGCTCAGCGGGCGCAGACCCGGGCCTGTCGACCGAGAAATACTCCCGCTCGCTGGCCTGTCCGTCACGCCACGTCAGATGTCGGCCCGGCAATACAGCCAGTATGCCGGGATAAGGCGTCGTCTGACCCACCGAATAACCGAACGCCGCATACGCACGCGCTCCATGAATCAGCGAACGCGGCGAAGGCGCGAGGGCCAGTAAGGCCGGAATCTCGCTGGCGAAAGCGATGAAATCTTCGCCGTGCCGCACGTAGAGCGGCTTTTGTCCCATCCGGTCGCGGACGAGATGCAACGTCTGGCTCCCTTCGTCCCAGATCGCAATCGCAAACATGCCCCGCAGGTGGTCGATCGCGCCTGCCCCGTCTCTCTGCCATGCAGCCAGAATGACTTCGCTGTCTCCCTCAGTCTGCCACGGACCGGCCAAACGCGATCTCAGGGCGCGGTAGTTATAGATCTCGCCATTAAACGTCATGTGCAGGCCGCCCCGGCCCATGGGCTGGTCGGAGCGTGCAATGGGGTCAATCACCGCGAGCCGGCGGTGTACAAGCCCGGCCGTACCTGCCGGATTGATCCAGATCCCCTCACCGTCCGGGCCGCGGTGGGCCAGTGCAGCCGCCATGGCGCGAAGGTCGCCTTCGGCCACCGGGCCATGGCCTTCCTTGCGAATGATTCCCGCTATCCCACACACGGCGGGTAAGGTAACGCGTGTGACGACAGATGGCGTGATACACCTTCCACCCGTTTCCCCACCCCCGGTCCCGTCGACCGCAGCCCTCAGCCGTTCCGACGCCGGTGGCCCAGGGCCGATGCGCACCGCAGCACGCGCGGCCATGGCTGTTGCATTGCTGGTCTGTCTGGTCTTCATGCCCCGATGGAGCTACGGCAGCGATCCGCTGGTCGTCCGCGAAGAGGCCCGGGCGATCCTCCTGCGGGGCGAGCTTCACTGTGACCCCAACCTCACCCCGGCCTTCAGCAAGCCCGGGCAGTATTTTAGCCAAAACCAACGTAACGGGCTGTGGTACAGCAAATATGGCCTCTTCGGTGCCATCGCCAGCCTGCCGCCGCTGGCGGTGGAATACCTCACCACCGGTACCCTCCCGCCGCTGGACAGCCCCGACCGGGTCTACCGTCTGAACATTTACAACGTCCTGCTGGCAACTGCGCTGGCCGGATTGCTATTGCGGCTGGCCGCCAACTACACCAGCCGACCCCGAACCGCCTTCGCCTTTGCCGTCTCGTGCCTGTTCTGCACGTTCGCCTGGAACTACCTCCGGGCCCAAAGTTCAGAAATTGTGCAGATGCTCTTGGGTGTGGGTCTGGCCGATTGCCTGATCCGGTTCTCTCGCACTGGCAAAGGCCGACTACTCGCCATCGCCTGGGCAGCCGTAACAGCGTTGGCGCTCACGCGGGTCTTCTTCGTGACACTGATCCCGATTGCGGGCGTCGTGACGCTGCTCGGCCGTAACCGTGCATGGCGATGGCGCATCATCGTAACGCTGACCGGATGCGCCGTGGTCATTGGTCTGCTCGCTCTCGTTCAGTTCATCAAGTTCGGCTCGCCCTTTCTCACCGGCTACGAGCAGTGGGAGCCGGACCGCCACAAACTCACGGCTGATGTGCTGCCGGGCCTGTTCGGCTTCCTGCTCGACCCCCAGTGGTCCGTCTGGACGCACTTTCCGCCCATGTTGATCGCCTTGCCGGGGTGGTGCCTGATCTGCCGCGCGCGGGGGGTGGTGGGGGGGGCGTTGCGAACTGAAGCGGTGATGATCGCCGCAGCCCTCCTCATGGAACTGCTGCTGCTGTCCGCCATCCCCAGTTGGGCGGGCGAATGGTGCTACGGCCCGCGCTATCTGCTATTCGCACTGCCGACGGCCGCCTTACCCGCCGTCATCGCCTGGGATGCTGTGCTCGGGTGGGGTCGTCGCTGGCCGCGGCGGCTGGTCGTTGGCCTCTGTACGCTCACGCTTGCCGTGGGCCTACTCATGCAGATGCAGATGAACCGCTTCGAATACTTCACGTTCTATTACCTGCGCGCCCCACTCATGCGAATCACGCACGATCAACCCGATGCCTATCCCGGCCGGGATTATTTCGCACACCGCCCCTACCCGCTGGTGATGTACGACCTGCAGGCCTCCGGCGGACAGGCCACCGCGCTTCCTTTCACCGCGGCCTTGCGGCCCCAGTTGTCCGCGGCCCAATGGGCCGAGTTCAAATACAATGTGAAACTGGTGCACCACCGCCAGAACTATTACTGGCCGGACCTTTATCGGCGGTTCAAAGGCATCAAGGAAAAGCCACCCAAGCCGGACGGGGATTAATCCCATGCCAGCCGTTGCCCCCGCACGAGTCATCTTCCACGTCGACATGGACGCCTTCTTCGCCTCGGTCGAGGTGCTGGATGAACCCAGCCTCGCCGGCAAGCCTGTTTTGGTCGGCGGGCGCGGAAATCGCTCTGTCGTCTCAGCCGCCAGTTACGAAGCCCGCGTCTTCGGCTGTCGCTCTGCCATGCCGATGATGCGAGCCTTGACCCTCTGCCCCCAAGCCATCGTCCGGCCCGTCCGTTTCGAGCGTTACCGTCAGGTGAGCCAGCAGGTGTTCGAAATCTTCGAACGCTATACGCCGCAAATCCAGCCGATAAGCGTCGACGAGGCGTTCCTCGACCTCACCGGCACCACCAGCGCCGCTGACCCCCGTGCCACCGCCGCCCGGATCAAGCGCGAAGTCAAGGCCGAAACCGGCTGCACCGCTTCGGTGGGCGTCAGCCACAACAAGTTCCTTGCCAAGCTCGCCAGCGATCTGGAGAAGCCCGACGGCCTGACCCTGTTCGGCCCCGACGAGGTCGATCGCATTCTTCCCACTCTGGCGGTCAACAAGATTTGGGGTGTCGGCCCGCGCACGGCCGCCCGGCTGGAGGGTTACGCCATTCGTACCATTGGCGACCTGCGCAACTGTGACCTCCAATGGCTCACTAATCGCATCGGCAACGACGCCCAGCGCTACATCGACCTTGCCCACGGCCGCGATGCCCGCGAGGTTGTCACCGACCGCACCGCAAAGAGCATCGGTCAGGAGCGCACCTTCGGCACCGATCTTGACTCCGTCGATGAAGTCCGAACCTTCCTACTGGCCGAAGCGGAAGAAGTCGCCGCACGCGTCCGTCGCAGTGCGGTCAGGGCCGGCGGTGTCTCGGTCAAAATCCGTTATGGCGACTTCGAAACCATCACCCGCAGTCGCAGCCTGAAAGCTCCGACTGACATCACAGCCGAAATCTGGGCCGCGGCCAGCGGCATCTTCGACGCATGGGCCGCAAAATCTTTCCGGCCCGTCCGGCTGATCGGTGTCACCGCCGAGCGTCTGTCCACCCTCCCCGAGGCCGGCCGGCAGGGCCAACTTTTCATCGACCCGCAATCCGAGAAGCAAGGCCACGTGGATAAAGCCGTGGACGCCATCGCCGCCAAATTCGGGAAAGGCACGGTTCGAAGAGCCGGTGCCGCGAAGCCCCGGGCAAAAAACCCGCCGGGTCCCGAAGACAAAGAGTGACCCGGCTCAGCCGCGTGACGCGGGCTGGGGCTTGGCTACAAACTCCGGAACCCTTGGTCGGAGTTCAAAAATATCGTCCGCTTCCAACGGCCTGCGTCTGACACTGATGCCGCGCCAGCCCAACGGCAGAATCGTCAAAAACAGGATCTGCACGTCGAAACCCAGCGTCCAGTTGCAGATGTAATACATATCAAACTGCACCCGCTTGCGCAGGCTCGTCCGGCCCCGCAGCCCGTTCACCTGCGCCCAGCCTGTAATCCCTGCCTTGGCATGGTGCCGCAGCATGTACCGTGGAATCTTCGTCTTAAAGCGGTCGACGAGTTCCGGCCGTTCAGGTCGTGGCCCCACCAGCGACATGTCCCCCATCAGCACGTTCCAAAACTGTGGCAGCTCATCCAGCGACCACGCCCGCATGAACTTGCCCAGCGGCGTTGCCCGGGCATCGTCCTTGCTCGCCCAGACCGGCCCGGTTGCAGCCTCTGCGTTGACCGGCATCGTCCTGAACTTCAACATCTCAAATGTCGTGCCGCCCAGACTCGTCCGCAGCTGACGGAACAGGATCGGCCCGGGCCCCGAGCCCATCCGCACCAGCAAGGCCAGAATCGCCAGCATCGGGCTCAGCAGCACCAGCAACACCATCGCCCCCACAATATCCATGCATCGCTTGATGACGGCGTTGCTTCCTTCCAATGGCGTGTGCGTGATGTCCAGCACCGGCAGATTGTCGAACTGCACAAGCTCGTGACGCAGCAGGTGGTAGCTCACCGTGTCCGGCACCACACGCACATCCACTTGGTGCGTCGAAAGGGCCGACAGCAACGGCTCCATCGCAGCGTGCTCCCGGGCACTAATCGCCAGAAAGACGATGTCGACCGGCCGTTCGGTGATGATGTCGGCAATGCGCTGGTACGTCCCCAGCACATCCCGCCCGCACAGCCGCGGCCGGGCCGATGTGTGCTCGTGGTCCGTCACAAAGTACTGCGTCTCAATCCCGGTCCAGCGGTTTTTCTTCAGCGAGTGGTAAAGCGTCTGCGCCAGCCGTCCCGTCCCGACGATGCAGCAGTGCCTCTGATTCCAGCCGCGCTGCCGCGCCGCATAAAGGAGCCACCGCCCGCCAGCCCGCGTCAGTAGCGCCGCCGCCATCCACGAGGGCAACGCCGCAGCCATCACTGCCCGGCTCACCCGTTCCGGCGTCAACAGGTTCGTCGCGACGTAGGCAAGACACCACGCCAGAAACACCCCACGAACGATCAGCGAGGCCTCGCGCCAAAAGCCCTTGATGCGTTGCGGCTCATAAAGCCCCATACGCGAAAAAACCGGCAGGATGAGAATCAGCCCGACCACGCTCGTCGTCAGCCACGTCGCACGGTTGTAGTCACCGCCCGGATGAATAATCGGGGCAAGAATATGGAATGCCGCCCACCACGTCAGTGCCGTCGCTGCAAGGTCAGCCGACCGCAGGACGCCAAGCATCAGCTGGTTGTGTTTCTTGACCACTACTAGACCCCGGCAACTGAAGGCCGTACTCCCTAAGATCGCGGCCGACCTGGGCCGCAAAGGCGGCCTCCGAAAACCGTCGGGCACGAGATACCAAAACTTCGGGCCGGATGCTACCCGATATGGCCTCAAAACGGTGGATCGCCTCTACCAGTGCTTCCACCGTCTGCGGCCGGTACAAGACGCCGCCGGGGGCTGCCATGTTCCCCGCCATTTCCGGTGAAAACGCTCGATTGATCTCACTCCCATCTCCCACCGTTTCCAATGCCCCGCCCGCCCCCAGCGCGATCACGGGGCACCCGCAAGCCATCGCCTCTAGCGGCACCATCCCAAAGTCCTCCTCTTGAGGCATCAGTACAGCCTTGGCCCGACGGTAATGGTCCCGAATCACCTCATCCGGCTGCCAGCCCAGAATCTTCGTTCTCGGCGAAGCCAATTTCTGCAACGCCTTCAGCCCCTGCCCAGACCCGATGACCACAATCTCCCGACCCGCAGCCTGTGCCGCCAGCACCGCCTGCTCGACTTTTTTGTACGGGGCCAGTGCCCCGACAGCCAGAAGGAAATCTTCCCGAGGCGTTCCGGCCGGCGGCGGGGTAAAAAATTCCGTATCGATCGGCGAATAGAGCACCGTCGCCCGCCGACGGTAGTACTTGTTGATTCGCCTCGCCGTGGTCTGGCTATTGGACCAGAACCCGTGCACGTGTTGGGCCGAACGGTAATCCCACGCCCGTAAATACGGCCGCATCAGCCGCAGGCCCATCCGTGCCACCCGGCCCAGCCCCGCGTACTCCTCCGTCGGCTGCCACGCATAGCGCATGGGAGTAAAGCAATAACACAAGTGCAGGGCGTCCGGCCGGGTCACCACGCCTTTCGCCACGCAGTGCGATAGCGAAATGACCACATCAAACTCGCTCAAGTCGAACCGCTCGATGGTCAGCGGCATCAGCGGTAACGCGTGCCGGTAAAACCGCTCCATGCCCGGTACCGAGTTCAGCCAGCTCGTGCAGATCCGTCGCTGCTCAATAATCGGATCGACGGACCCCGGCTTATGAACCAGCGTGTAGAGCGGCGCATTCGGAAACAACCGACAGAATTGCAGCAGCACTTTCTCGCCGCCGCGCATCCCCGTCAGCCAGTCATGGACGAGTGCTACTTTCACGGTGTGCGCACCAGAATGTAGATTTTGTCGGGCAGCGTCTTGTCGCCGGGAATACCCACCTGATCGATCGACTCCGAAACTTTCCAGCCACGACGTCCCAGTGCCGCTAAGAACGGTTCCAACTGGTCCCGTGCAATCCAGCGCCGGCTCAGAACCACCACCGTCGGACGGATCGCACTCGCCTCAAACCGCCGCACCATCTGTCCGGCCTGCTTCAGATTCGCCGTTGAGAACGTGCCCCCCAGCCCCTGCGGCAGGTCGGCGTAGTGAAGCACCCACGCATCATTCGTCAGCAGCCGCAAGTTGCCGTCGCCAGCCTCGCGCGTTTTGATCCCCGCGACCGCCCGCAAAATGTGTTCCTTGCCGCCATGCAGCTCCGCCCCGGCATTGGCCGTGTTCACCGTGAACAACACGGCCGTCAGGCCCACGAACAGCGCCAGAAGGGTCGCAGGACGAACAGTCGTGGGCAGCTTTGCCCGTGAAACCAAACACCCGAAAAAGTTGGCCGAAATCCAGATCCCCGCTCCGCACAAAGCAGCGGCGAACATTCCCAGCAACATCGTGTGTCGCCAATCCAGGTACCCTGCAATATCCCGCAGCCGAAGCAGCGCCAAACCATAGGTTGCCGTCGTGATCAACAACATAACGACCGGCACCGGCAAAGGCTCGGGCCAATACGGCCTCGGCCACGGCACAGTCTTGATGACGTCATGTTGTGCCAACGCATGAATGACGCCAGCGAACAAGAACACACAGAAAAATCCGAAGACAATCCCATGGGCCGACTCAACGGTTTGGTCCAGCAATAGACGCACCGATGTTCGCCCGTCCGCCTGAGCGTCGCCCGTAGTTTTCTTCGTCCCAGTCTTGGAGGGCGCCGCCAGCGTAGCCGCCGCTCGTGCCGTCGGAGCCGTTGCCTGCGCGACGACGGCAAACGGACTGGCCGGTCCAACTATTGCCATCTCCGTCAAGTTCTTTTTTTTCGTGAAGGTGCCAATCTCCGCCATGTAGGGTGCGCCGATCATCGCCGCAATCAGCAGGCATACTGCCATACATGTCGCAGCCACCGCCCACTGCTTCCCCCGGGGGGCTGCGGCAGGACAAGATAAATCCCGCCGGGCCACCTGCATCAATCGCCAGTCTCTTTCGCTCATGCGTGGGAACCACATCACGATCAACCAAAGCAAACACGCCAGAACCGCCGGCGCCATGGCCTCCGGGCGCACCAGATATCCCAGCCCCGCGAGACTGCCGACCAAGCCCGCCCAAGCGAACAACCACCGGCTGGCGAACCTCAGCGACCGCGCAACATGAATCGCCAGCACGATCGCCCAAATCTGAAACATCAGAGCCAGCGAATCGCTCATGACGTCCGCCCCCAGCATCACCCACTTCCGGCTTGCGCTGAACACGCAAACCGATGCCAACGCGATCAATCCATTCCCAAACACTTGTTGGGCCAGCACAAGCAGTCCCACCGTTGTTATCAGGGCCGATACCAGCGAGATCGACTGCCCCACAAGTTCCCATCCGGCCACCCCCGCTGGCAGCCAACGCTCCAGTCCCCCATGGATATAGGCCATCAAAGCCGGATAGCCGACATGGAAATTTTCCCGCCCAATCACTCCACGTGGGTCTTCGAGCCAGCTACGCGCCATCCGCACGAAGAGCGTGCCGTCCCGCTGAATAACGTCCGTATTGATGATCAGTCGAACCCGCAGACCAAGGCAGAGCAGCAGTAAAACGAATATCGCGACTCCCCATTCGCTTCGGGTCAGGTGCCCCGTCACCCACCTGCCCAGCGGGCGGTCGCGCCCACCACTTTCTGTGGCGGCCTCGGGGGTGGGCGCAACGTCAGCCCGTATCAAATTCGCGGCGGGGAGCATGGGTTTGACACACAATACCCTAACCCGCACGGCAGAATCTATTTGCCGATCGCCCGACATGAGATAATGTCACCGACCCCCGCCCGAGCAGGCCGTTCCGGCGGTTTCCCGTGTTATAAAGGTGAACCATGTCACAAGTGCATTCAGAACCCGTCGGCAGCCCCGAGGCCTCTGCCGAGGCGACGAGCCAGCCACACATCGCCGTAGATACAAAAGCGCTCACGCTGCTCGACTTCATGAAGACCACGGTCAAGGTCGGCGGCAGCGACCTGCACCTGCAGGCCGGTTCCACGCCCATGATCCGTGTCGACGGCCGCGCCCGCTTTCTGCAGTGCCCCGCGCCCAGCGACGAAGAGATGAAAGAGCACGTCAAGATCCTGCTCAAAGACGAACTTCAGGCCAACACCCTCGAGCACAAAGGTGCGGTCGATCTTTCCTACATCATGCCGGACAAGTCCGGCCGGTTCCGCGTCAACATTTTCCATTCCCAGCAGAAATACGCCATCGTGCTGCGCCGTATCGTGACCAAAATTCCCCAGTTTGATGACCTCAACCTCCCCTCGCAGGTCGAGGCTCTGGCCGAGGTGAACCGCGGCATCGTCGTCGTATCGGGTACGACCGGCTCGGGTAAAAGTACCACGCTGGCCGCCATCATCGGCAAGATCAACCGTTCCCGCCCCGACCGAATCATCACCGTCGAAGACCCGATCGAGTTCCAGCACGAGAACGCCAAAAGCCTCGTCAGTCAGGTCGAAGTCGGAACCGATAGCGAAAGCTATGAATACGCCCTCCGCTCAATGATGCGTCAGGACCCCGACACCATCCTGATCGGTGAAATCCGCGACGTCTTCAGCCTGTCAACCGCGCTGCGCGCGGCCGACACGGGCCACCTCGTTTTCACGACGATCCACGCTACCAACGCCCCAATGACCATCCAGCGTATGGTCAGTCTGTTTGACCCGATGCAAAAGGACCTCCAGCAGACGCAGTTGGGCCTGAACCTGGTTGGCGTCGTCTGTCAGCGTCTGGCCAAGAAGCGCGAAGGCAAGGGCCGGGTGCCTGTCATCGAGATCATGATGAACTCGCCACTGGTCCAGAAATACATTCTGGACGGCGACTTCGAGAAGCTCAAAGGCTGCGTCGGCGACAAGGCCAGTGGCGGTCAAAGCTTCGACCAGCACCTTGTCGAGTTGTTCCAGCGGCAGGTCATCGACGTTCACGAGGCGCAGCGCCTGGCGACCAACGTCGACTCGCTCAAGCTTCAGCTCCGCGGCATCGCAGCGCGCTAAGAGCCCGAGCTCAGGCTGCTTTGGCTGCGGGCACTACCTGCCCGGAAGTGACCACTGTGTTCCGACCGGCTTGCTTGGCAGCGTAAAGGGCTTCGTCCGCACGGCGAAGCAGGTCGGTCGCACCATTGCCGTCGTACTGCGCAACGCCCAACGATGCTGTGACGCGAACCTCCGGCCGGCCGGAGATCGTCACCGTGGCTTCGATCAGCCGCCGAACATCCTCGGCCAGCATCTCGGTCTGTTCCGCAGTCGCCCCACTGGCGATGATCACGAACTCCTCGCCTCCGTATCGGCAGACGCTGTCACTGCTCCGCACACGCCGGCGCATCACACGCGCGACACTCCTGAGCACGTCGTCGCCCACCGGATGTCCGAAGCGGTCGTTGACGAGTTTGAAGTGGTCAACATCGCAGATGATCAGGCTGAACGGCGTACCGTTTCGCTGGGCATGGGCGATTTGCGTCGCCAGTGTCTGATCGAGAAAGCCACGGTTCCACAGCCCCGTAAGCCCGTCGATCATCGCCTTCTGCGCCAGCAGGTCGATGACGAACTTTGTGCGCAATGCAGCCCGCACGCGGGCCCGCAGCTCAATCGGGTTGAATGGCTTGGTCACATAGTCCACCGCACCAAGATCCAGCCCCGTCACCTTGTCTTCCATGCTGTCGGCACCCGTCAAAAAGATGACCGGGATCTGCATCGTGGCTGCCGAACCCTTGATCTGTCTGCACACGTCCAGCCCGGACATATCGGGCATGTCGATGTCGAGCAAAATCAGGTCAGGCTGCTGTTCAATGATCTGAGGCAGCGCGTCGGAGCCCAGAAAGACGCTGACGATGTCGAGCGACTCGTCCTTCAACCGCGCACGCACCAAGTGGTGAATCGCGGGATCATCGTCGACCACCATGACTCGCTGCGGGCGGGGCTCATCCAAAAACGAAGTGCTGGTTTGAAGTGTGTTCATGAGAGTTGCCCTTGATGGCAGTAGATCGTTGATGGTCAGGCCACGTCCGCCTGATTTTGATTCAAATGTGAAGACTCAGACGGCGCCGTCTCAATTCGGTTTCCGCCATTGGCTTTGGCGCGGCACAGTGCTTCCAGTGCACGCGGCAGCGGATCGCTCGATACCGTGGTCGCCACACCAAAACTCGCCGTCATCCGGATATCCGTACCGTGCGCCGTCAGCGACCCGGCCGCAATGGCATCGGCCAGCCTGCGGGCCAGCCCGCACGCCCCCTCAACCGTCGCGTTCGGGCAGATCACGGCCAACGTATCGCCCTGCAATCGGCAGACGATGTCCTCCGTCCTCACCAAAGCCTGATACGTCTCGGCCGCCTGTTGTAACAACGTGTTGCCGACCACAATGCCGTGCTGTCGGTTCACTTCCGAAAGCCCGTCGAAGTTTGATACGATGACAGTCACCGGCTGACCAGACCGTCGTGCAAGGCTGCACTCTGCAGCCAGTCGCTCACTCAGGTGGCGGCCGTCCCACAGGCCCGTCAGTGCATCAATCTGTGCCTTGCTGGCAAGCAGTTTGACCAGATAGCTCGTCCGCAGCGTCGCCCGCACCCTGGCCCGCAGATCGACCGGGTCGAACGGCTTGGCCACGTAGTCCATTGCGCCGAGTTCCAGACCCAGAAGTTTTTCAGACATCGTCGACGTGCCGGTCAGGAACACGACCGGAATGTTCATCGTCTTGTCGTCGCACTTGAGCCGGCGGCACACCTCAAACCCGTCCGGCGAAGGCATGTCCACATCCAGCAGGATGAGGTCCGGCAAAAGCTCACTGGCGAGGGCTAGGCCCGACAGTCCATCGGATGCGACGTGAAGCACCAGGTTCTCGCCCTCAAGGCGTGCGCGAACCAGTTGCTGGATCGCGGGCGAATCGTCAATCAGTAGGACAACCGGTGGCAAAATGCGTGCTCCTTACAGGGAGTATCGGCCACCTCGTCCAATCACTTATCGCTAAGACGGCAGGCCTTTCGTGCACCGACGCCCTTGCTTCAGGCCGCCACGCAGGCTGGATCATGCTGCCTGAGCGTAGCTGTCAGGCCGGAATCCATCGATGCGGGCAATAACGTCCAATAACGCCAGCACTCTCGGACCGATCTCGGCCACTGCGTTGTTCTTGACAGATTGCTCGAGAATCCCTGCAGACTCCGAGACCTCGGCAAATCCGTACCCGCCGCCAGAGCCCTTCAGTTGATGGGCCAGCGTCCTGAGGGCCTCCATGTTCCCCGCTGCATTTGCACGAGCGATGGCATTGACGTGCACTGGAAGCCCTTTGACAAAGTCGGCGATCAGATCGGCCATTTCCGGATCATTCGCGTACTCGCTACGGAGGATTGTCCCGGGGCCCTGCGACGAAGTAGCAACGGCTGACGTTCCCGCGGGTGCCACCGGCAAAGAGGCTACTGTCGCAACCCGCGCTGTCTCGCTGGTCAGTTGCTCAATGGTCGAGAGCAGAACGCGTCGGTCGATCGGCTTGGAAAGATAGTGGCTGCACCCCGCAGCAAGACACTTGGCCTGATCCTCGGCCATCGCGTGGGCCGTCAGCGCGACGATGGGTATTGACACGCCGGCCGTGCGAAGTTGCCGCGTAGCCGTGTAACCGTCCATCACCGGCATCTGCATGTCCATCAGCACCAGGTCGAACCCATCCGGCGTTGCCAGTACCGCGTCCAGTGCGGCCTTGCCGTTTTCGACGATCGTCACGACCGCGCCCGCCCGCGTCAGGTGCATGTTGATCAGCCGCTGATTGTCCTTGCCGTCTTCGGCCAGAAGCAACCGGCGACCCGGCAACTGTGGCAGGGCCGATGTTGCCTCCGTCGAAACTTCGTCCTTCACGGATTCCGTCACAGCGTCGAGCCACACAGCCCCCGTCGCATCGCCACCATCGATCAGCACGCTGAACGTGCTTCCCTGTCCGTAAACGCTGCTGACGGTAATGTCGCCGTCCATCATTGTCGCCAGCTTGCGACTGATGGTAAGTCCCAACCCCGTACCGCCATACTTCCGTGTCGTACTGCTGTCGGCCTGAACAAAGGCCTGAAACAGCCGGCCCAGTTGCTCCGGTGTCAGCCCACACCCCGTATCACTGATGTCCAGCCGGATCTGCCGACCTTTTCCCGGACAACTGACCTTCAGCGTCACGCCGCCCTTTTCCGTGAACTTCAGTGCGTTACCCACAAGATTCATCACGATTTGCCGCAAACGCAGCGGATCAACCTGCGCAGTCCTGCGCACCGGCCCCTCGAACACGATGTTGAACTCCAGTCCCTTTTCCAGCGCCCGCGGCCGCACCATGGATACCACCTCCAGCGCCTGCTGCGGAAGATCGACCTCCAATCGTTCCACCGTCATCTTGCCTGCCTCGATTTTACTGACGTCCAGAATGTCGTTGATCAACTCAAGCAAATGACGGGCATTGCGCCGGATAACCACCGCAAAGTCACGCCGTTCAGCCGCCGACAATTCGGCGTCCAGCAGCATTTCCGCATAACCCATCACCGCCGAAATTGGCGTGCGGATTTCATGGCTCATGTTGGCAAGGAAGGTGCTCTTGGAAGCATTCGCCTCTTCGGCCGTCGCCTGCGCCGCTTCCGCCTTCACACGCGACTGTTCCAGTTCCTGCTGTTGCAGTTTCAGCAGCGTGATGTCCTGAAACGCCCCCACCAGCATCGTGACTTCGCCGTCGTCATCGCGCACGCTGCGACCCACGGTATGTACGTATTTGATGGACCCATCTTCCATCACCAGCCTGTGATCAAAGCCGTATGGCCTGCCTTCGGAAAGCGCGGCTTCAATCGCGGCACTGACCATCGGGCGGTCTCCAGCGTGCACGCGCCCAAGCACCTTCTCCCAACCACCAGCCCCCCCCGTCCCCCCCGCCCCCCCCGCCCCCGGGGCGGCTGTCTGGGTCTGCTCGAATATGTCGAAGATGGTGGCTGACCAGTTAAGGCTCTGTGTCGTCGCATCGAATGACCACGTACCGGTCTTGGTCAGCCGCATCGCTTCTTCCAGGGCCGACCGGCTGCGGTATTCCTGTTGATTGGCAAAGTGCTCGTGCGAGCAGTCGCGGATGTGAACGACCATCGGCCCGCCGTGGTCAACGATCAGCCCGCGGGCCCAGACGAAGCCTTCCGAAATCGTCAGCCGTGTCGGGCCGAACTCGGCGCTACCGGCTTCGGTCGCGCGGGCCAAAGCCAACTCAATCTGTTCACGGCCACCACCGTCAGTGGCAAGACCGATCAGAGTGTCTCCCGCGCCGCACTTACTGAACCACTCTGCTGCCCGGGCGTTCGCTCCGGTTACCAGCCCTGCACCGTCGATCAAAAGTGCCGGTGCCGCTGCCTGCTGCCAACTCGTCAATGAGTCTTCGTTCACTCGCTCGCCCTCGTAAACACGCCCGAAGCCTCTACGCATTCGCCCGACACGACACAATGGAGGCAGAATTAACGTCGGGGAATGCCGGGAGCGACTTGAGTTACAACTATCAATGAAGTGGGGGCTTGCAGAGCGAGGCACACCGCATTTCAAGCCATGTCGAAAAGTTCTGGCGCACCGGACTAGTGCTAATAAGCGCGTTTAGAACATGCGCATTTGATCGCGCTCAAATGTCAGTTTGCTGGTCGGTTGATCGATTGCAATCTTGTATTTTCCTGTCCAGCAGGCCGTGCAATAGTGCACCGGATCATCGGACATGCACCCCAAAAGGCCTTCCATCGACAGGTACGACAGGCTGTCAACTTCCAGATACTGCGCTATCTGTTCGACCGTGCGATTATGTGCGATCAGCTCCTGCGACGTCGGGAAGTCGATCCCATAAAAACACGGATGCCGGATGGGCGGGCAACTGACGCGCAGATGGATCTCTTTCGCCCCGGCGTGCCTTAGCGCCCGCATCTTGCTCCGCGTCGTTGTCCCCCGCACGACGGAGTCTTCCACGATAATGATGCGCTTGCCCTTGACGACATCCGGGATGATGTTGAGCTTCAGAGCCACCGCCCGGTCACGCTGCTTCTGGCTCGGCAAAATGAACGTCCGGCCTACAAAGCGGTTGGGGACGATCCCTTCTTCGAACGCGATCCCCGATTCCTGGCTGTAGCCGAGGGCGGCCGACCGCCCGCTGTCCGGCATCGGCATGACGTAATCAGCGGGCACAGGGGCCTCCCGGGCCAGTTGCCGCCCCATCGCCTTGCGGGCCGTATGGACGTTCTGGCCGAAGATCTTGCTGGCCGGGTTGGAAAAGTAGACGTGTTCGAAGACACACTGGGCACGGTTCTCGGCAGGCTCGGCAAACCGGCGGCTGGTCATGCCTCCATTATCGATCCGGACAATCTCGCCCGGTTCCACGTCACGCACGTAGATGCCGCCGATGGCATCGAACGCACACGTTTCGCTGGCGACACACCAGTGGCCTTCGGCCGTCTTGCCAAGTGCCAGCGGCCGGATGCCCCAAGGGTCGCGGGCCGCCTCAATGCGGTCTGTAAACAGGAACAACAGCGAGAAGGCCCCCTCGAGCTGGCGCAGAACATGAGGCAGCGGGTCAGACTTATCAAGGTGCTGCGGTTTGGCCAACAGGTGGACGATGACCTCGGTATCCGTCGTGCTCTGGAAGATGTGGCCAAGGGCTTCGTACTCGTGGCGGAGTTCTGTCGCGTTGACCAGATTTCCGTTGTGGGCAACCGCCACCGGGCCCATCGCGTACTGGCGAAGCAACGGCTGGGCGTTGCAAAGTTTGCTGCTGCCAGTGGTGCTATAGCGAACATGACCCACAGCCGCGTGGCCAGCCAGTTCTTCTGCCAACTGCCGCGGACTAAAAACCTGCGACACCAGACCCATGCCGGTGTAAGCCTCAATCCCCCTCCCGGTGCTCACGGCCATGCCAGCCGATTCCTGCCCGCGATGCTGAAGGGCAAAAATACCCTGATAGCAAAGCTGGCTGGCCTCCGGCGTGCCCCAAACCCCGAAGAGCCCGCACTTTTCCTTCTTTTCGTAATCTTCCAGAACCGTTAGTGATTGCCCCACGCGTGTCTCTCCTCGGTTAGATAGCATCGTAGCGGTGGAACGGGATGGCTGCGAATCGGGCGTATTTTTGTAGTCTTCACTGACTTTGAACCTTCCAATCGTACGGTCGATGCCGATTCAGCCCCGCAGTTCAAACCCGGACGCTGTGGGTTCCTCGAGGGGCAACTATCCGTCTGCTGCAACGAAGGATTTCTTCGCGTTCGGCTCGGTCGCTTGTGCTCCGTCGATCTCGGCCAGTTATCTTTTGGCCAGCGGTTAACATTGGATTTTGCGGCATATGATGGGACTGGCCTCAAGTGGGATAACCGGAAACAGGCAATGGCCAGACAAAACCCAAAAAAAACAAATCAACACACGCCACAACTGTCTGGCACTCCCGCAAAGCGACCCAGCCTTGCGGGTAACCTGGCTGGCATGCCATCTCAACCGACGGCTCCACCCACACCGGCCGGCAAGCCCCCGCAGCCGGATGAGCCGCTGCGGACGGACCCAACCCACCGGGGCTTTCGCCCTCAGCGGGCCGACGAAACTCTCCGGCCGGTCATGTCTGATCGCGTGGATCACGTTCACAGGCCGCTTCCCCCTAAGACTGCCGAGCCTGCGCCGCAGTTACAGAGCCCGGTTTCGCGGGGGGGGGGAAGGTACGATGCGCCCGGTGATGAGCCGATAGCGACCGACCGTCGTCTTACTTTGCAGGAGCCGTTCCCGATCGAGCGCGAGTGGGTCAAGCGGCTGGAGCGGCGCGACGTCAACGTGAAGGAAGCCTTCACCATTCGCGACGGATCGGGCGGATATTACCGGGTGAGCGTAAAGGAACTTCACTCGGCCGGCGGCCTGGCCGTCCCCTATGAACTCATGCAGCGTTCGCCCGAGCCGACGATTGATATCACCCTTGCCTGTTCTGTGCTGGCCCGGCAACGGATGATCTTCGTGATGCAGAAGGCGACCGAACTGGGCGTCACATGCGTGGTCCCGCTCCTTACCGACCATTCGGTCCCGCCGGAGGGACTGGATCACGAGCGGGCGAACTCCTGGCCGGGGCAGGTTGTCCGGGCGGCGAAACAATGCCGGCGTGGTTCGCTTCCGCAGGTCCTTCCGCCGGCGACGCTCGATTCATTTCTAGAGTCGGCAAAGTTTAAAGCGGCTGACGTGTGCGTAATGCTTGACGACCGCAGCGATCCGGAACCCGCGCAGGCGAATCCGCCGAGCCGCGTTGTTTTGATCGTTGGGCCGGAGGGGGGGGTTTCCGATGCGGAGCGATTGAGACTCGCGGGTAAGGCGCGGCCGTGGTTTCTGGGCGGGCGGATACTTCGTGCCGAAACCGCTGTGCTAGTGGGGTTGACGGCGGTGCACCTCAACTGGGGCGATTTTTCAGATCGGGCCCGGGGAGAGTGAAGACGACATTTGAGGACTTTAGAAAGGGTTGGGTTGCGGCGCTTAAGTCCGACTGAAGCGGGAACTTCAAAAGCCGCTTACTTCACAGCAGCCCACACGCGGTGCACATCATCGTGCTCATCCAGCGCGTGCAGGAAATCGCCGACTTCCTCCAGCTGAGCTTCCGTCAGTTCGGGCAGCACTTTTGGAACGTAGCCGATTTCACTGGTAACCACCGTCCATCCGTTGGCCGCCAGCCACTTGGAAACAATGGCCACGTCCGTGCGTTCGCAGATGAACTTGGCACCAGCAGTCTCTTTGGGAATGTCGTCGTTCTGTTCGTGGGTCAGTGTGTGGGCTTCGTTGGCACCGGCTTCGATGGCGGCTGCTTCGCGGTCGATGTTGACATCGGGGTGATGCGCTTCGACCAGGCCGACATGATCGAAGACGAATTTGTTGGCGCCAGAGGTGGCCAGTTGCCCTTTGCGAAAGAGCACGCGAATTTCCGGCGCTGTGCGATTCACATTGTCCGTATACACCTCGATGATCACCGGCACGTTGTGCGGTGCACGGCCTTCGTAGGTCACGTGCTCTATGGTGAGCTTATCCTCGCCAACGCCGGCGCCTTTATTGATGGCACGCTGAATGGCGTCTTTGGGAACGCTCTCTTTTTTCGCTTTTTCAATAGCGGCAAACAGCCGGGCGTTCATCGCCGGGTCTGAATCGCCGCTCTTTGCGGCCAGCGTTATTTCGCGAACCAGCTTGGTGTTGGCCCGGCCCTTTTTAAGACCACTGACCAGTCGTTTTGCGTGCAGCCATTGGCGTCCCATAGTTCGTACAAATATAGCAGAACAAAGCAGCGCAAACACCGTCACGCATTGAGATTGCGGATTCTCCCCTCCCACGCCCCACCCCCGCATCATGTACCATGCCCGCACTCCGCATGGCCAAACGTCCCCGTAATAACAGCACCACTCGCGACTACCTGGATGGGCAGTTTGATGACCCCGATCACGACTCCTCCACCGAAAAACTGGATGGCAAGCGCGATAAGGCCCAGTCCAAAAAGATGCACCTGACTGTGGCCCGGCGCAACGCCGCGGCCGTGCCCGAAGTAGTGCCGACAGACGGAACCAGTGCCGCTGTGCTGAGCGGGTTTGTCCTGCAGGTCTACTCGCTTTACTGCGACGTGCGGTGCACCAGCGGACAGGACACCGGCACGGTCTATCGCTGCACGATGCGAAAAACGCTGGCCCGTACCTCCGAGACGGCCGTGGTCGTGGGTGATCTGGTAACGTTCCGGCCACAGGTGCAGCGGAACGATGCGGGAACTCTGCACGCGACCATCGAATCGGTCGCGGCCCGGAAATCCCTGTTGACCCGCTCCGACAGCTTTAAGGCGATCACCGCCCATCCGATTGTCGCCAATGCCGATCAGATGTTGATTGTCATCAGCATGTTCGCCCCCAAGCCAAAGTGGGGGCTGGTCGATCGCATGCTGGCCGCGGCCCTGGGTGGCGGGCTGGCCCCAGTGATCGCGCTCACCAAGACCGATCTGGCGACGCCAGAGAATCAGCTCGCGACTGCGGCACTGGCTGAAGCCCGCGAAATACTCACCCACTATGCCGGACTGGGCTTCGCGTCGGCGGAGTTTTCGATTCGTGACGACTCGTCGCCGGGGCGCCTTGCAGCACTGCTGGCTGATAAGACGACGGTCTTGGCGGGTCATTCGGGGGTGGGAAAAAGTTCATTGATCCGGCTCGTGGCGCCGGGGCTGGATATCCGGGTCGCCGAAATTTCCGTCGCCCACCAGAAAGGCAAGCACACCACCACCAGCGCCCGCTATTACGACCTGCCGCAGGTCTCCGCCTCGGTGATCGATACGCCCGGCGTGAAGCTGTTCGGGTTGTGGCAAGTGACCGAAGAGGTGCTGGAGCGGCTATTTGCCGACATGGAGGCGGGCACCGCCCCCGAATGGCGGCAGGAGTCCTACCAGCGAATCGTGGCCGGAACGCACGATTAGCGGCGATCCGCCGTCAAACCATTGCCAGCCAACAGTTTGGGTTCACAACTGGAGAAGGCGTCCCCGTTCAAGTAAGCTACCGATCCCGGTGCGACGCCCGGGCCGTGGCACGCCGGAGGTGGCGGCCATCGGATTTGACCGATTGTTGAGTTTCAGGAGTTGTGCTTCGTGGCAAAGACCGAACCGATTGAGCTTGAAGGTGTGATCACGCAGGCGTTGCCGAACGCCATGTTCAAGCTGAAGCTCGATAACACGGACAAGGAAATCCTGGGGATCGTCTCCGGGAAGATGCGCAAGCACTTCATCCGCATTCTGCCGGGCGACCGCGTCCGCGTGGAGCTTTCGCCCTACGACCTGACCAAGGCCCGGATCGTCTTCCGCCAGAAGTAGGCCGGCCCTTCGCCGCCTTCCCCCTCGCGCGGCTACTTCGCCAGCGCGGCCTCGACCGCTGTCACCAGTGCCGGGTCGCCCGGTGCGGTGTTGGGTTCGAACCGGCCGATGAGCTGGCCGTCTTTGCCAATGAGGAACTTGGTGAAGTTCCACTTGATCTCGCCGCCGAAAGCATGACCCGCTTCGCTGCTGGTGAGGTACTGATAAAGCGGAACCTTATCCGAACCCTTGACGCTTACCTTGCCCATGAGGTCGAAGGTCACATCGTACTTGCTGGTGCAGAACGTCTTGATTTCTTCGTTGGTGCCGGGTTCCTGATGGCCGAAATTGTCCGCCGGGAACGCGACGACCGCAAATCCCTTGTCCTTATTGGCCTTATAAAGTTCCTCCAGACCCTTGTACTGAGGTGTGTAACCACACTTGCTGGCGGTGTTCACAAAGAGCACAACCTTGCCCTTGTACTGAGACAGGTCCACATCGTGCCCGTCATTGGCTTTGACGGTGAAGGCCAGCGGACCAGAGGGCTTGGCGGCCGGTGCGGTGCCAGCGGTACCTGAATCGGGTGCAACGGTCATGGAAAGGACACTCAGTAAAAGCAAAGATGCGGTTTTGAACATGATGGCTCCATTGTAGGCCGGGCTGGCGCCCTTTCGCCACCGTTTGTCCAGTTCGTGCCCTGTGGGTTACGCTTTCATGCACCCGATGCAAGGCCAATACCACAAGTTTCATTCCCAGCAGCTTGGCGAAGACTTCGAACTGAAAACCTACGGCCACGCTGGCCGCCCGATGATTGTCTTCCCATCCGGCAACGGCCGATTTTTTGATTTCGAAAACTTTGGCATGGTCCACGCGATCGCCCCATTCCTGGCGCAAGGTCTGATTCGTGTGATCTGCATCGACGGCCGCGACCAGCAGACGTGGTCAAACAAGGCCATCCATCCGCACCATCGTGCCAAGCGGTACGACGCTTACGACGCAGCCATCGTGCATGAGATCCTGCCATGGATTCGCAGTCAGGCCGGGCCACGTCCGCAGCGCGATCTGATCGTGGCCGGTTGCTCCATGGGTGCCTATCACGCGGCCAACTTCCTCTTCCGCCATCCGGATTTTGCCGACACGGGCCTGTTCTTGTCGGGTATCTACAGCCTGAGCCACTACATCGGCGACTACTCGGACGATGCGGTCTACTACCACGAGCCTTTGCGATATCTGGCCGGAATAACCGAAGGCGACCACATGGACCTTCTCCGGCAGTGCGACATTGTCTTGTGCTGCGGCAGCGGGGCACACGAGGAAGACTGCCTGACCGACACAAAAGAACTTTCCGGCCTGTTGTGGTCACGAAACATCCCCCACTGGCTCGACATCTGGGGCCATGACGTGAACCACGACTGGGTCTGGTGGGCAAAGCAGTTGCCCTATTTCCTCAGTCACACAAAGCTGTAACGATTTCACCGTGGGTCGTGTGCTGACCTCAGGCCGTCCCCAAACATGCCGCAAGGCCTGCCCAGAACAGGTCTTGGTGGCAGCCGTCTGCCCAAGGCCTCGCCTCTGAATTTTCCGACTGGTGGCCCCTTTTGGATTGACTTGGTTGGGTCTCACCGCACACTGCCTGCTCTGCCCGTGGTTGCCGTGAATGTTGCCCGGTGAAGCGGACGTTGTTCGTACCCCAGAGAGATCATCTCATCATGCCACAGCGATTTGTTGGCCGTCACACCCGTCGAGTCTTGCGCGGTGCCGTTGAAAACCTTGAGTCCCGGCGCCTGTTTGCAGGCGACCTCCACGCCATCCGTTTCGCGGGCCCGGCCTTTGCCGGCTCAGACCCCTCCAGCATCAGCCAGCGTCCCCATCAGGTGGTGGGCTCCACCTTGGCCCAACTGGCCGCACCGGCACAGGTCGGGCCGACGGTCTACACCGACGACCTTTCCACCGGCACCATCGTACAGCCGCAGTCGCTCGCCCCGTTTCAAGCGGGCGTGTACCTCACTGGTCCGTCCCGACAGTTGCCCGTCGCCATCGTGCTTAAGTACCTGCGGGACAACACGGCCTCGCTGCAGTTGACGCCGGCCGACGTTGCCGCGCCGTTCGTCACTTCCAGTTATTCCGATGCAGATACGGGCGTGACGCACATCTACATGCGCCAGGAGTTCGCCGGGCTGCCTGTCACCAATGCCGACATCAACGCGACCGTCCTTGGCGACGGCCGACTGCAGAGCATCGGCGGCGGGTTCGTGCGGAACTTGGATCGGGCCGGTGCGAGTGTCACGCCGGCACTTTCGGAACATCAGGCGCTGGTCGGCATGGCCCGTGCGTTCGGCACGACCCTGGCGCTCACTCAGGTGACGACCACCCTCAGCGCGGCTGCAAAAGACGTCTACCAAACAACCACCCTTTCCGCGCCTGCATTCAGCAGCCAGCCCGTTCTGGCCAAGCTCGGCTTCATTACCACCTCTGGCGGCGTCACGCTGGCGTGGAACCTGAACGCCCAGACGCTCGACGGCCGTGGCTGGTGGGATACGTACGTCGACGCCACCACCGGCCGGGTTCTTTACGGCTCTAACTGGACAAGTAACTACGTCGGCGGCGGTGGCACGGCCGGTGCAAAAAACCGCGTGGAATCAGCCGCCGGGCCCGGCCTGACTTCGCCCTTATCCAGTACCACCCCAACTACCGACGGCGCGGGCGATAGCGATGGCGGCAATAGCGGTGGTGGCGGCGGCGACATCACCAACAACACCGTGACCGACGGCAGCAGCACCTACCTCGTCTACGACCAACCAAAGCTCAGCCCCGATAGCGGCGCACGCGCCACCGTCAGTAGCTCCACGGCCGCCGACCCCAAGGCCAGCCCCTTCGGCTGGCACGATACCAACGGCGTTACAGGTGCCGAGTTCACCGCCACCATCGGCAATAACGTGTCGGCTCAGGACGACATCGATTCCAACAACACCGGCGGCACCCGCCCCGATGGCGGCACCACGCTCAACTTCAACAATCCGATAGATTTCGCGCAGGCACCCCTGACCTATGTCTCAGCGGCGACTACCAACCTCTTCTACTGGAACAACGTGCTGCACGATATTCATTACGAATACGGCTTCACCGAACCAGCTGGTAACTTCCAGACCAACAACTACGGCAAAGGCGGCAACGGCAATGACGCTGTGCAGGCCGATTCACAGGACGGCAGCACGCTCAGCACACCCAACGTCAATAACGCCAACTTCTCCACGCCCGCTGATGGTTCCGCTGGCCGGATGCAGATGTACACTTGGAACAAGACCACACCCAACCGCGACGGCGACCTCGACAGCCGTATCATCGTCCACGAATACGGTCACGGCGTCTCCAACCGTCTGTCTGGCGGCCCGGCCAACGCTTCGGCCCTGACCGCCACACAGTCCGCCGGTATGGGCGAAGGCTGGAGCGACTGGTGGAGCCTGATGCTCACGCAGACTGCCACCTCCGCCCAGAATGACCGCTTCCCCGTCGGCACCTACGTGCTCGGTCAGTCGGCCACAGGTGCAGGCATTCGTCGCTACCCCTACAGCTACAACATGGCCTCCAACCCCGAGACGCTCGGGACTTTCAATATTTCAAGCGAAGTGCACAACACCGGCGAGCTGTGGTGTACCGTCCTTTGGGACCTCAACTGGAACCTGATCACCAAGTTCGGCTTTAGCACTAGCCTTTCCACGGGTTACGTCCTGGGCGGACCCAACGCCGGAACCGGGGCAGGCAACAAGCTCGCCCTGAAACTGGTCATGGACGCCCTGAAACTGCAGCCCGTAAACCCGACGTTCTTGCAGGCCCGCGATGCAATCATTCAGGCCGATCAGAACCTCACAGGTGGCGCCAACATTCAGACCATTTGGCGGACCTTCGCCCGCCGCGGCTGGGGCTTTTCCGCTGCCACATCCGGCTCGTCTTCCACCTCGGTCACAGAGGCCTTCGACGTGCCAGCCAATCTGTTTGACCCCTTCGTCACCGGAACCCTGCCCGCGACCACGGCCATCGCCAACTTCAACGCCATCTCGTTCAACTTCTCTGAAGCGATGGACCCCACGTCGTTTTCGCTGTCCGGAATCAAGAGTTTTTCCGGCCCGGGCAATGTCAATCTCGTCAGCCAGTTGACTGGCTTCTCCTGGACCACCAGTAAAACGCTCAAGGTCAATCTCAACACCCAGACCACGCTCGGTGCCTACACCATGGTCCTGAACCCCGTCGCGCGCGCCGCCGACAACGGCAATCTCGTCGATCAGAACCAGAACGGAATCACTGGCGAGGCGACTGATACCTACACCGCCTCCATCACTTATTCCCCGCTCACCACCCCCGACAGCTTCGGCTATCAGGCCGGTCTGACGTCCTTGACCGTACCGACGCTCACATCGGGCGCAGCCGGTGTGACCTCCGTGCTGGCCAACACGGACGACAGCGCCGTGGCTGTCGGCCTCGGCTCCAACTCGTTCAGCTTTTACGGCACCAGTTACACCGCACTGTTCGTCTCGACCAACGGCCTCATCACCTTCGGCAGCAGCAACACGTCTGCCAACCCCTCCAACCTCGGCAGCAGTCCGAGTCAGGCCGCCATCGCCCCGCTCTGGCAGGACTGGGTCACCAACACCACCGGTAACACAACCGAAAAAGTCCTCTACCGCACCGACGACTCCAACAGCGACGGCCTGCCCGACCGCCTCATTATCCAATGGACCGATGTCCGCGTCTTCGGCAATACCGCCAACGGGGCGACCTTTTCCGTTGCCCTCCAGTTGAACACCGCCGCTGCGGCCGGGACGATCTTGTTCAACTACCCCGACCTCAACACGGCCAACACTTCCAGCAATGGTGGAATGGCCGCGACAGGCATCAAAGACGTCGGCACACAGGACGTGCTAGCCGCTTCACGCAGAGTCCTGATCAATCAGGCCACGACTACCAACCCCTATGTCCAGCAAGGCAGCGTCGTCCGCATCTCCAACGACTGGAACGCCCCGACCGCTGTCGCCAGCTACCAGATCAATCAGGTCATGCCCAGCGTGAACTACGCCTTCTCGCGGCCAGTCGACGGTGGGTCTGTCACCGTCTTCAGCCAGGCTACAGGTGCCAACATTGCCGCAGGCAACATCAGCACGCTCTATTTCCCCGCCACCAACACGGTCTCCGTCTCCTTCCCCGGCTTCGTAGGCGGCCTCCTGCCGACAGGCGGATACGTCTTCACGCTCTCCGGGTACATCGACTCCGCCCTCAACACGCAGGGCACCATTCCCGACAAGACCTTACTGGTCGACAACTGCATCGGCTCCACGTCAGCCTCACTGAGCATCAGTGGTGCCAGTACCGTGCTTATCGCCGCAGGCACCAGCTTTGCGACCGATTCGTCCAACCTCCTTGGCCTGGACATTCGGGGCACCGGTTCGCTGGACCTGACGGTCGATCTGGCCGGCGGAAACCCCGTACCGGCGACCAACAGGCTCCAGGTACCGACTACTTCGCTGACCGTCACAGGAACCTCTGGCGACGACGCATTCACAGTGGGTGTCCCGGGCGCGGGCGGAGCGCTCGACGGCGCCTCCATCTCCACCATCGCCTTCAATGGCGGCGGCGGGAGTGACACCCTGACACTCAACACCTCCAGCTCCTTCACCGCCAGCACCGGCACCACCCTGAAAGTTGGCGGCACGGCAACAGCCACTGTTCTGGTCGACACCGTACTGGAGGGTCTGACCGTTGCCGCGGGCGGCCGGTTGGACATTCGCGACAAATCCTTGATCCTCCGGTCTGGCAATATCGCCACCCTCAGCGCTCTGACCGCTTTAGGATTGGGAACCAATGGCCAGCCACTGTGGTCCGGTACCGGCATCACATCGTCCGTTGCCGCAGCCGATGCATTAGGTTTCCACGGTGTCGGACTGATCGCCAACCGCCTTGGCGGAGCCAATATCTACGACACCTTCCACGGCAGTACCGTTGGCGACAACGACCTATTGCTCGCCTACACACTCTTCGGCGACGCCGACCTTTCGGGCGTGATCGACGACGCGGACTTTTTCCTCAGTAACAATGGTTACGCAGTTCATCTCACCGGCTGGGTCAACGGCGATTACGACTACAGCGGCAACGTCGATGACACGGACTACTTTCTACTAAATAATGGTTACGCCCGGCAGTAACGTGCAGGCCAGCACTTCGTCATCTATATTGCCCAGATTGACACTGCCGTGAGGACCGGGTGTTGCCATGCTCAAACTGCCGCTTTTTATCGGCCGCGTCACAGGAAATCGGAACAATTTGTCTGAAATGCACCTCCTTTGATGGTTCGCCTGAGGCATGGTTTCAAGGGGTCTGTCGTCACTATGTCGTGGGGTGTTCAGGTTTACCAGGTATCTAGTGGCAGTTCAGAAGGAGAAACGCGTGAAGTCCAGTTCTTTCCGTCGTACGACTCGTTCGCTGGGTAGCTGTTCCTCTCGATCCCGGGTCACCCGGTCGATCGCCCTCTCCGTATTGGATGCACTGGAAAATCGATCAATGTTCTCGGTCAACCTGCACCTGGAACTCATGGGGCCGTTTGCCCCAAAGGTACCGGTCGCACACACCACCTATATCAGGCAGCCGAACATCGCAGCCAGCCTAGACAGTAGTCCGGGCATCACCCGGCAGAACAGCCCGCCCACATCCTCTGCTTCCATCTATCCCAACCGAATGGTCGCCAACTACGGCGTGGCCAACCTGAGCTACAACGGCACACCGCTCGACGGCACCGGCCAGACCATCGCCATCATCGACGCCTTCGACGATCCCGGCTTCGTCAGCAGTACCGACCCCAACTTCCTGACCTCCAACCTGCACATTTTTGACCAGCAGTTCGGTCTGCAAGACCCGCCCTCGTTTAAAAAGGTCAATCAGTCCGGCGGCACCGTCTACCCCACCGCCAACGCCGGCTGGGCCGCTGAAATCGCCTTGGACGTTGAGTGGGCTCACGTCATGGCACCCAAGGCCAACATCATCCTGATCGAAGGCAACTCAGCCACATTCGGCGACCTCGTTGTCAATGCCGCCAGATACGGAGCGACCATCCCCGGTGTCACCGTGGTTTCCATGAGTTTCGGTGCAAACGACTTCGCAGGCGAATCCACCTACGACGTCAACTTCAATAGCAACACCGCCGCCGGCGGCAGCCCCGTGACATTTTTCGCAGCGTCCGGCGATACCGGCGGCAACGTGATCTATCCCTCGTCATCCCCCAAAGTCGTCGCGGTGGGCGGCACCACGCTCAACGCGTCCAACCTATCCAATGTCGGCTGGCAAACAGAAACCGGCTGGACCAGTGGTGGCTGCGGCATCAGTGCCAACGAAAGCAAGCCGGCCTACCAGTCCCTTCTAACGACACCCAGCAGCACCCAGCGGACGACCGCCGACCTCTCGCTCGTCGCAGACCCGAACACCGGCGTCGCCGTCTACACCCCCTACGGCAATGGCGCCACTACCCAGTGGCAGCGATACGGCGGGACAAGCCTCTCCTCGCCGCTCATGGCTGGCGTCATGGCGCTGGTCAACCAGCAGCGCGCCTTGGCCGGCCTGACCAGTCTCGACGGCTCCAACGCCATCACCGGCACCCTGAACCGCCTGTACAGCCTGCCCGCCACCGACTTCCATGACATTCTGACCGGCACCGCCGGGGCCTACTCCGCAACCGCAGGATATGACCTGGTCACCGGCCGCGGCACTCCCCGTAATGACGGCGTCAACGGCGCAGCGTTCGTTTCGCACATGGCCTTTGGCAACTACGTCTCCGGCAAGCTGTTCGTGGACAACAACACCAACGGCAATCAGGACGCCGGCGACACGGCCGTCTCGGGCGTCACCGTCTATGCCGATGCCAACGGCAACGGCGTCAAAGACTCCGGCGAATCTTCCTCTGTCACCTCCGCCACCGGCACCTACCTGCTGGCCGACCTGACTTCCGGCAGTACCACCATCCGCGTGAACTCGGTCCCGTCGGGCTACGTTCTCTCGTCCAGTGTCAGCCCGTCGGCCACCCCTTCGTTTACCGGTGCGACGACCAACTTCCGCTACTTCCCGACCACGATCAACGCGGTCGCGGGTGAAGCCAACACGACCCTCGTCACCGTCAGCGGCACGCTGAAAATCTTTACCACCGCCGCCGCCCTGGGTAGCGCAATCCCTAACTACGCTGTCCCGCTCTCCGTTCTCAACGGCCTGACCATCGCAGGCGGTACCGGCACCAACCTCGTGGCCGATATGAGTGGCGGCACTGTCATCCCCACCGGCGCTTTGTCGCTCACCGGCACCGGCAACAACGTGACCGCCCTTGCCGGTCCGACCGGCGGCACGTTCGTTCTCGGTGCATCCAGCCTCGCCTTCGGTGTATCGGCCATCAACTTCGCCGGCACGTCTGCGGTGACGGTGCAGGGCTACGGCGGAGCTTCCACCACGCTGACCATCAACGCCGTGGGTGCTGGCGTCACCCCGCTGCTCGTCGCCGGCGGGACTGACACCCTCAACGTCAACGCCGGAAACTACAACTTCTCAACCGACACGCTGGTCGCATCCGTCGTTCCGACCGTAACCGTCGGTTCCACCGGCGCGGTGACGTTCTCCGCCCCGACCAAACTTGCTGGCCTGACTCTGAACGGCAGCACCACCGCCGCGATCACCCCCGGCCAGTCGGTCGTCCTCGATCTGGGCTCGCTCGCGATCGCAGCCGGTGCCACCCTCGACATGGGCGATGGTGCCGCCATCGTCCGCGGGGGTGATCTCAATGCCCTCAGCGCACTGGCCACCACCGGCATCAACAGTGCCGGCAGCTCACTGTGGACCGGAACCGGTATCACCTCCAGTCTTGCCGCCGCAGAAGCCAACTCGCTCCACGGTGTCGGCGTCGTCTCCAACACACTCAGCGGCTCGAGCCTCTACACAAGCTTCCACGGCATAACCGTGAGTGGCAGCGATGTGCTGATCGCCTACACACTCTTTGGCGATGCCGATCTGTCCGGCACGGTAGACGACACCGACTACTTCCTCGCCAATAGCGGCCTCGCAAATAACCAGTCAGGCTGGGTCCACGGCGACTTCGATTACAGCGGAATCATCGATGACACAGACTTCTTCCTGCTGAACACGGGTTTCAGCGGCGTCTAGTCCTTCATCATCCGCCTACGTCAAAAAAACCGGGTGCGAGTGGCCATGCCGCTCGCACCCGGTTCAGTTACTTACCACCACCGCTGACCGAAACCCAGCCTAGAAATACTCCAGCGAATACGCCTTCGGCCCTTCCATCAGACCCCCAAGCACTGCAAACGAGCCGCTCTCACTGGCCGCAAGCCCAAGCCGGACCGCCTCCGCCGCCGAGACATCCCCCATCGCCACGGCCGCCCAGTGCGAGTCTTTCGTCGTAAAATCCTTCCCCGTGCCCCCGGCGCGCACGCTGGCCGCTCCGCCCTTCACCTGCACGATGAACCGACTCTCCCGCCCCTCACACTCGTGCACGCACACCTCGGCCGTCCCTTTAACTTCCTCCGGCCAACGGATCGCCTCCAACAACTTGTGATGGTCCATCACCCGTACCTGCATCCGCGTATGCGTCTGCCAAGATGCCGTCGGGTGCGGCACCGGCCTGTGCGGCACCTGGCTCTCCTTCAACAGCCGCGAGACCTGCCAGTCCGCCGGACACACAATGTGCACCCGCGCGTACTGATCTTTCAGCGTCCCGAAAAACGCCAACAACCGTACAAAGTCGGCGTTCGTCCGCGCCCCCCAATCGGTAACGCGGGCCGCCCTCACACCCGATGCGTCCGGTTCCGTCATGAACGTCGCCCACCCGCGGGCATGAGCGCCTTCGCGATCAACCACCGTGAATCCCGCTTCGGCCCGCGTCAACAGCCGCCGCCATTCGCCTTCCGGCCGCTCGAAGTCGCACTGCCCTGCCCGCGCGATGGCCCCCTTCGCCTCAACCAGTGCTGGCACGTCATGCGCTTCGCACAGCTTGATCCCATCCGTGGCCACCACCGGCAACAGCCCCACCGGAAGCGTCCACTCGCTGCGCCGCTCGACAATGCCATACCCAAAGTGTTCGTAATAACTCGCGCGAAACGGCATCAGTGCGCTCAGCACGTCGCCGCGTTCGCGGGCCTTTTCGATGGTTAGTTTCATCACCGTCGTCGCCACGCTCGCCCCGCCCGTGGTCGCCTTCCGCCGCTCGGTCCGGCTGGCCCCCACATACGCCACCCCCTGCACCGGCAGCTTCGCCCCCCGCACATATCCCGTCAGCCGCAGACTCATGGCCGTCCCCACCGGACGCGCTCCCTGTTCAACCAGCAAAAAATCGCCATCCTGCGCCCGTGGGTCATCGGTCACGCTGGCCATGAACTTCGGCCGGTCCACCAGCCCACTGCCATAACAATCCAGCCGCAACTGACCAATCAGCTCGGCGTCCGTAAATCCTGTCCAGCGATGGGTTAACGACATTCCAAACTCCCTTTGCAGAGCCACTCCACACCAGCATCATCGGCCCGCCACCCACCCCTCGTCTACCAAACGGGAAAAATCCCCTTGACGTATCTGTTATAACGACTATCGTTATATTCATGGGATTGGCCAAGGCTATCGGCAAGCGAAAGGGTTTCGAGTCTCCGTCCGTCGAGGCTTATCTCCTGCTCGTTCGCGTCACCGACCTCCTCCAGCGTCAGATGGCCGAGGTGCTCAAGCAGGAATCCCTCACCGGCACCCAGTACAACGTCCTGCGAATCCTCCGTGGCCACGGCCGGCCATGCACCTGCTCCGAAATCGCCAGCCAGCTCATCGTCCAAGACCCCGATGTCACCCGCCTCATCGACCGCATGGAAAAGCGAGCCCTCCTCGAACGGACCCGCTGCACCGAAGACCGCCGCATCGTCTGGATAAAGCTCACCGATTCCGGCGCCGCATCGTGCGCCCGGCTCGATGCCCCCATCCGCCACCAGCACCAGGCTAACTTCAAAGCCCTGTCTGAAACCGAACTCCACTCCCTCATCACCGCACTCACAAAAGTCATGGAAGCCTGAATCATTTCACAAATCATTGTTCAAACGACTATCGTCTAACACAAGGAAATACCCATGCCCGCAGTCACCACACCCCTACGTCAGATCATCCGTTCCGCGGACCGCTTTGCCGTCAACGCAGGCTGGCTCGAAAGCCGCTGGCACTTCTCCTTCGGCCACTACAACGACCCAGCCAACACCCACTTCAGCGCCCTCCGCGTCTTCAACGACGACATCGTCCAGCCCGCAGGCGGCTTCGACACCCATCCCCACCGCGATGCCGAAATCGTCAGCATCGTCCTCGACGGCAAACTCGCCCACCAAGACAGCACCGGCGGCAAGGGCGAAATCGGCCCGGATGAAGTGCAGGCCATCACCGCCGGCCGCGGCCTGACGCACAGCGAGTTCAACCCCTCCAAAACCGCCAGCGTTCACTTCCTCCAACTCTGGTTCCTGCCCCGCACCAAAGGTAACAACCCCTCCTACACCCAAAAATCCTTCGCCGATGTGCCCGACCACAACGCCTGGCGTCCCCTCATCTCCGACGGCCGCGTCCCCAATACCCTCACCATCGACCAGGACGTCGTCCTCTACACCACCCGACTGGCCGCAGGCCACACCATCACCCACGCCCCCGGCCACAGCGGCAACATCCCCCGCAGCAGCTACGTCTTCGTCATCACCGGCGAAGTCACCCTCGCCGACCTCACCCTCAAATCCGGCGATCAACTCCGCACCAACGACACCACCCCCCAACTATTTTCCGCCACCACCCCTAGCCAGCTACTTTTGATCGACCTACCGTAGTTCTGTCAAAGTCGAACAATGGCCGTCGGTGCCCGTCGTCGGGCATCGGGCCGCACCGAACCTTCGTCCCCTTTTCAGGAGTTCTCACATGTCACGTCTCAAAGGTAAAGTCATTCTCATCACCGGCGCCAGCAGCGGCATCGGCCGCGAAACGGCCGTCGCCGCAGCCCAGCAGGGCGCAAAGCTCGTCCTGGGCGCACGCCGCGAATCCGAAGGCCTCGCCGTCCTCGAAGCCGTCAAAAAAGCCGGCGGTCAGGGCATTTTCCAGATCACCGACGTCACCACTGAATCCGACGTCCAGCGCCTCGTCGCCGAGGCCGTCAAAGCCTTCGGCCGGATCGACGGCGTCTTCGCCAACGCCGGCGTCGAATCCCTCGGCGACATCACCACCGTCACAGCCGATGAATACCGCCGCGTCTTCGATACCAACGTCCTCGGCGTCATCTACACCCTCAAGCACACCATCGCTCAGCTCCGCAAACAAAACAGCCCCGGCAGCATCGTGACCACCAGCAGCATCGCCGGCCAAATCGGTATGGCTCAGGTCGGCGTCTACGTCGCCAGCAAACACGCTGTGAACGGCCTGACCAAGTCCGTCGCCCTCGAAAACGCCGCCGCTGGCATCCGTGTCAACAGCATCTCTCCGGCCGCCATCGACACCGACATGTTCCGCCGCTTCGCCGACACCCCCGAAAAGCAGGCCTACATGGCCGGCCTGCACCCTCTGAAGCGCGTCGGCACCGTCAAGGAAATCGCCGACCCGGTCATTTTCCTCCTCAGCGACGAAAGCTCCTTCATGACCGGCCAGGATCTCGTCATCGACGGCGGCTTTACCGCCCAATAGTGCCGTCGAATGACTACAGGTTCGTTACCCCATTGACGCCCACCGACCCCGCCCGGCTATCATGCAAACGACCGTCACCGTTCAACCCTCACACTTTCGGAGAGACACCCATGCGTAAGTTCCTAGTCGCCGCCTTGTTCGCCTCCACCGCTCTGGCCGCCGCCGTTCGGGCCGAAACCCACAAGATCGATTCCGCCCACAGCTCGGTCGGTTTCACCGTCAGCCACGACAACTGCGGCACCATCTTCGGCATCTTCGCCGTACCTACCGGCAAGCTCGACCTTAAAGACGGCGGCTCCGTCGTCATCGCCGTCAAGACCGAAACCCTCAACACTGGCATCCCCGCCCGTGATAAGCACCTCAAGAGCAACGACTTCTTCGCATCCGATCAGTTCCCCACCATCAAGTTCGAATCCGAGAAGGTCGAAAAGACCGACACCGGCTACAAGCTCACCGGCAACCTCACCATGCACGGCGTCACCAAGCCCCTCGTGGTCGATCTCGTCGCCAACGGCTCCGGCACCGCCAAAGGCATGGACGGCAAAGAATCCGCCGTCGAAGGCTTCAACGCCACCTTCACCATGAAACGCAGCGACTTCGGCATGCCCGGCGGCGCACCCGCCATCGCCGATGAAGTGAAACTGATGGTCGCCCTCGAAGCAGCCAAGCTGTAAACCCCAAACCCACTTTCGCCCGGCCACTCTGTTTCTCCACAACCCAGCCCCCCCAAAGCCACGACGGCAACCCCGCCATGGCTTTTCTCGTGGTTATGCAATCTTTCCGTGCGAGGCTCGTACTCTGCCCGCACGCTGACTGAACCGTGACTCAGTGCTGGTAGGTGCATGCTGCATACGTGCTAAGCGTGCGCGCCCCGCACCAGAGCGGCCGAAAAACCAGCACGCCGAAAATTTCCCTTGACGCCGCAACGAACGCGCGCCCAAACTAAACACCTGCGTCCACTCTCCCCCCCAGCAACCGCCAACACCCACTCCCAGCCACTCCCAAACTTACCCATCTTCCGGCAACCGCCATAAGCCCAGTACCCACAGCACCTTACAACTTCTCAATGTCCACGAAGGTCATGCTTTGTCCGCAAACGCAAAATTCGCATCCCATTCTTGCTTCCAACCTCCAACAACTCCCCCTCCCCGCCATCCACTATTCTTCCACCATGTCGACCCCAGCCCACGATGCCGCCGATTCAAACGATTCGCCGCTACTCGACACGCGCCCGCTACCCGCGATTCTGAAGCCCGCCGCTTTCGTCTGGTCCTCCCCGCTTCTGCTCTGGATCCTGGCCATGGTCCCCTTCGTCATCGCCCTCACCGTCGGCGTCCGCAGCATCCGCAAGGAAACCTCCTCACTCGGCAACTTCCCCACCTTCCGCGATGCAGCCATCGCCATGACTCAGGGCACCGACATCTATCGCTCGGGCCAGAAAGAATACGTCTACCCGCCACTCCTCGCATTCCTCTATCAGCCCCTCGGCCACGTCTCCCGCGGCACCGGTGCCGCTATCGCCATGACCCTCAGCCTGGCCATGGCCATCAGCACCCTGATCATCGCCAGCACGCAGCTCCTCTTCCGAATCTCCGGCCGCTCCGACGACCTCAGCATCGCCCGCACAGCCGTCATCGCAGCTATTCTTTCCGCAACGCACATCCGGTCCGAGTTTAACATGTTCGAGACCAACGTCCTCATGCTCTTCATGTTCACCCTCGCCATGCGCTGGGTCGACCGCCGCCCCGCCCTGTGCGGCCTGGCACTGGCAGTCGCGTTTCATGTGAAATACCTCCCGATCGTCCTGATTCCCTATCTGCTACTCCGGCGTCGCTGGGCCGCTGTCGGCTGGTTTTTCGTAGCCTGCCTCGTGCTGGCCATCCTGCCAGCCGTTTCGATGGGCTGGCACGCCAACCTGACCGCTCTCAGCCACGCCTTCGCCGGCATTGCCCGCCTGTTCGGCGTAACGGTGGATAACGCCACGGCCGCCAACGTCATCCACGGCGGCGATGCCCGCAGCATTTCGGTCACTAGCGCCCTGATCCGCATCCCCGGCCTGACCAGCCCATGGCCGCTCGTCATCGCCGCACTCCTCGGCGGCCTACTGGCCGGCATCACCGCAGCCATCTACCGCAAACGCGGGCTACCGGTTTTCAACTGGCCCGACAACACCCGCCAAACCATCTCTCCCTGGCGCGGCCTGTTGGCAGTCGAATGGATCGCGGTCATGGCCCTGATGGTGGTCTTCAGCCCGTTCACCAACACCCGTCACCTTTACTTGCTGGTTGACCTGAATGTGGTGGCCGCCGTTTTGTTCGTAGCCACCCGGGGCTGGCTGAAAGTCTGCGTCGCGGGCGCCGCGATCCTAAGCACGCTTTGCACGGTCCTTCCCCCCAGCGGCGACCATTTCGAAGGCATGTCCGATGCCTGGCGCTGGATCGGCGGCCCCGCCTGGTGCGCATTGCTCCTTTGTGCCGTCTGCCTCTGGCTAAACGCCCGCCTGCAGTCCCGCCCGTCCAGCCAACCCACCGCAACCATCCCCCAGCCTCCCCCCACCCGCGCCTTGCCCCCTACTCTCTCCCCCGCCGTCGCCCTGACTTGACGTAGTTTCATCCCACCCTACGATCCCCGGTCCGGGACCAAAATCCCCCCGGAACCTCGCAACTTGGGGAATGGTGTAACGGTAGCACAGCAGTCTCTGAATCTGCTTGTCTAGGTTCGAATCCTAGTTCCCCAGCTTTGGACGGTCCTTCAGTAGTTGAACGCCTATCGGTGCCGCGTTGTGCCGCAGGGTGATTTTCTCTCGGTAAAACCGTGCCATTTTGATCAAATCGCCCCACGCTCTCGCGAGGGCCGTTGTGCCAGTCAGCGCCGCCTTGTGCCCCTTGGCGGGCTATCGCGCTACCCATGGCGCTACCCATGAAAACCGATCCGCCATTCCCGGCCGACCCGGTTGCCTTTGCCCGCTGAAAATCCGGCCCACTTGTAGACGGCAGGGTTTCGACAGCGGCCGATAGATTGAACGCTCGCGGGTCGGTGTAAACTTTGGTCGTCAATCGCATATCGGTGTGGCGCATCAGTTCCATGCTCTCCCGCACCGATACCCCGGCCTTGGCCAAGTTCGTGCCGAACGTGTGCCTTAGGGCATGGAAGTCGGCATAGCGACCCCGATCGTCCGCGTAGGCGATACCAGCGGCTTTCAGATAGGCCTTGTGACTGCGGATGGTCGGTACGTCAGGATAGACCGGCGAATTGCCCGCAGCGTCGCCGACAGCCCTCAAACGGTCCCGCAGCTCATTGGCCAGATCGGCCCGCAGCGGCAAGGTATCGGCCCGCCGCGACTTAGTCGCTTTCGCCCGTAACTTCAGGAATGGATGAACCGCGTCCAGCCTCACATCGCCCCATTGCAACTGCCGCACCTCGTTGCGCCGCAAACCAGTCGCCAGCACCAGCCGATAGACGGCCGCATGTTCGGTAGTGGCCACTTGCAACAAGTCATGCACTTCGTCTTCTGTGAACGCGCGACGGTCGTGCCGGATGTCGGTTGATTCGTCCACCTTATCTGCCCCAGCCGTCGCATCGGTTGCCACGCGCTTACGCTTAACACACCAACGGCAAAACCCGCCCAACGCTTCCAAGTATTGATTCTTCGTCACCGGCCCGATGTCTTGGACCGTCTCACGCCATGCCGCGAATCCATCGGCCGTGATGTCGGCCAACTTGGCCCAGGCGGTAGCCAACAACAAAGCCCTCAGCCGCTTGTCGATATTGTAAACGTAGCCAGCGGCCCGCCCCTTTGCCCGCAGGTCAGCACAATAGTCGTCTAGGTGATCAGTCAGCGGTCGTCGCCGATGCTCCGCATACTTGTCCAGCGCCACCACCTCTCCAGCGGCGCGCGTCCGCACCCAATCCGCCAGCTTCAGTTTTGACATCCGCTTGTCGCTAAAGGCTTTCAGCACCTTCCGCGTTTTGCCGGTTATCGGATCGGTCTCCGCAATCCACCACGTCGGACCATGTTTCTTTAGATATGCCATGTTGATACCTCTCGTTTGAATAATGCCACACAATGCCTAAGCGCGCAAATCAGTGCCTTGCGGCACCACCGTCATGCGTCATGCCCCTTCGTCTGTGTCGGCCTCTCCGTAGTCCGGGACAGGCTCACCGACCAGAGATGCCAGAAAATCACCGCCCATATCGCCCGAACCGCCCACCGACTCACTCGCCCAGCCCCCATTATCAACAGCCGCCGGCCCGACTTCGGGCGGTTCGGGCGGTGTGGGCGGTGAAATCCCCACCTTCTCTAGTCGGTGGGTCCGCGACTTGTCCCCTTCGGCCGGGGGATGGTGGTAGATGCCCACCCCTCTCAGCGCCGGGGCGATACGTTTGATATGCCCCGCCAGTACCCGGCCCGACTTCGGCCAGCCTTGCGGTTTCGTTGCCGGCGTCAATCGCGCAAGTAGTTCGGTTGCGGTTCCGCTCCAGTGGGGTGTCGTTTCCATCACTGCCCGTAACGCAGTCGCAACGGGGTCCGACTCCAGTACGTCCACCACGATCCGGTCCCGTTGCTCCATGAACCGGGCCAGCGCCCTCCCCCCGGTCAGTTCAGGGCAAGCCGTATCCAACGCCGCCAGTACGCGGGCGAAGTCAGCCATGCGCGGCATCTTCGCCAGCCGCACACCCGGCAAGGCTTTCATGGTTTGCGCCACCGCCGATAGAAGCGCCCCCAGCAACACCGGGCGCTGTGCCTCATACAGCGCGTTCAGTTCCGCTTCGGTGCGACGGTTTTCGTCGGGAATCCTCTCCAGCTCGACCAATAGCAGACGGTCAGCCAGATCACCGCGAAGCGCGCCGGCGTCGATGCTTGTCAGAATCACAACACGCTTGAACGCCACCACCGCCAAGTCGCCGTCGCTGTACAGCTTTCGCCGCATCCATGCGTCACCCGTTACCGCCTTGCAAAGCGCATCACTCAGCCAGCCGGGGATATGCGAAACGTTATCCAGACAGACCACCCAACTACCGGCGGCCGCCAGTGCCCAACCCTCCACATCCTTCGGCTCTGACCGAAGGGGGGCCGGCGAAGGGTCGATCAAACCGCCGATCAGCCGTGCGGCGGTCGATTTTCCCGTGCCTTGCTCGCCACCCATCATCAAAACCGGATGCGGCGGGTGCGGCATGAACGCCGCCACCATCCAAGCCACCAGCAGCGCGAAGGAATCATCTTTCACGTTCAACAAGTCCCGAAGTCTCAGCAGTGATTCAGGCTTGGCATCTTGCGGCGCTGGAAACTGCCCGGTCAGTGCCGTCCGGCGAAACAGTACCGGCGATACGGCCCGCACCGCCCAACCTCCCGGCCCGATCACAATCGCCGATCCGTCGGCCGTACCCATATCTATCGCCACCGACTTTTCTTCGGCTTGGTCCTGCCCTTCCTCTGTTGCCAGTCGGACAGCCAGCGGCTCACGTTCCAGCCCACCGGCTTCGCCCTCCAGCGCCATCAGACAATCCGCCAGTGCCGATGCGCTAGGCGTTTTGCCAGTTGTGTTTCGATAGGCATGGGCCAGCTCGGCCCGCAGACTCGACCCGCCCCGGAATGTCCGCACCAATGCCGCACCTTCCATTGGCACTGCAAAAGGCTCGCCTTCACTACTCAGCCCCAACCGATACGATTGTCGGGCCAAATCCACCAGTGCATCGGCTTGGGACCGCTTTTCTGACTTCGTCTCTTTCGCGGCATCCTCCAACACCTTCAGCAACGCCGGCCCATCACCCTTGCCGGCGGTGAAATACTCCCGGATGTCTTTTGATCCATCCGGGGGAAGCGTCCACCGCACCGACTCACCCCTGCGGGCCGCCAGTGCCTTCGCCACGGCTATGGCCCCAGTTCGTCCCGGCCAGCGCCCATCGGGCTTTGCATCCCGCTCGCCCACCACCAGTACCGTCTCACCTTCCAGCATCATGGCCAGCGCCTCTGACCCGCCCAGGTTGCTCGGCCTGCCCACAGCGGGCAGCCCCAGCGCCAACGCAGCCGCCACATCGCTTGCGCCCTCGACGATCAATACCGGCCCCGGCATGGTCCGAAGGTTCGAAGGAATCACCAGACCCCTCCCGCCACCAGAGGGCGCGCCCTTGCGACCGTCAACCGCCCTTAGCGATAGGCCGATGATCCGGCCCGATCCGTCCCTTTCGGGAATCGACCAGGCTCCGGCCGGCGGATTGTCTGACCAGCCCGCACCGCCGGCCCGCAACTGGCGAAGGTCCGCCGCATCGGCCCAGCCCGGCGACAACTTATCCCATGCGTCCGAAGGGACGCCGGTTGCAGTCGCCAATTCCGCCAGCCGTTCCGGGGTCAGCTTCGTCCGCAATGCCTCATGGATTGCGCTCCAGTCCCGCGAAGGCTTGCCGGCGGGCTTCGGTGTCGCCTTCGGCTGGTGACGGCGCAGATGGCTAACGCGCGAGTCGTCATCCCGCAGGCGGTGAATCCAACCACCAGACGTTACCATTTTGCCGCCGCTGTCTCTCATGCAATGCGCGAACGCTCTATCCCCGGACATTTGACACCAGTCCGATTTATGACAAATCGGGCATGGGTCGGTTTTCGTTACGGGTTGCCAGCGGGATTTCCCGCCGGGGTGGGTATGCTCTGCCATCGGTGTGTGCCCCTTTCCGGGGTGTGATTAGGTTCGGTTCCGTCCTGCCGTTGAATCGGGGTGCAACCCGGTTCAGCGGCCCTTTTTTTCGGCTGGCTCTGGCAAGTCATCGCTTGGCCAAATGGCGGTCGATACAAGGTTCAGACCAGCCACCAAGCGACCATCCATGATTTTGTTTCTGCGGCGCAGAAGTTTCATCGCAACGGCAAGCTCGACCACCAGATAAAAATCGTCGGGGGCCATTTCGGCGAAGGGTGGCATCCCTTCGCGGCAACTCTCCACCGGCTGCCATTCGGCTGCGCCGTAGTCGAACATGAACATCAGGCTTTCCAGCCAGTGGCGAATGAACGCCGGCCGCTCGGCTTCGCCTTGCGCCTTCACCGGCCGGGCCGGGGGGGCCGGGGGTTGGGGGGGTCGATGCGGTGTCATCGGGTTTTCCGTCCGCCAGTTTTTCAATGGGCCATCGACCCATTCTTTCAGCCGGTCGGATTGAACACCCCCGCCGCTCGCCCATGCTGTCGCTTCCGCTCCATGATGGAAACCGCGTCGGTAGGATTGTTCGGCAGACGCCGGCCAGGTCTCCCACAGTCCCGGCCCGTCAATCCCGGCCTGCCATTTAGGGTTAGGTGGCTTCATGCCACACCCCCTTCCCGCCGGATCGGGCTTCCGGGGTTAGCTACACGGTTCGGGTGTTGACCGATCCATTGCTCAACGGTCGATGCCCGCCAGCGCACCGTGCGACCATGCCGAAAATCGGCCGGCGGAAACTCGCTGGCGGAAACCATCCGCCACATCGTGCGCGGCCGCAGCCCCAGAATGTCGGCCACGCTTTCGACGCTCAAAAGGCGGTCGGGTGCGTCATTGTCGGCATTACGTTGCTGTGCCGACTCCAGCGATTTCTTCGGGTTGCCCATGGGGCCTCCGGGGGGTTCCGGGGACTACCGCCAGCCACTTGGCCGGTTCGATGGTCCCCACAACCAATCCCGAAAGTGTCGATAATGGCACATTTAGGCACGCTGTACCGTGCGAAATCACTCGGTGGTTACAGCGAAAAACTCTCATAAGAAAAAAATGAAAGTGGCGATAGCTAATCGGCGCTTTAGTCGCCACTTCTGGAAGGGTATCTCTTCATTTCTTCGGGGCTTATGCCCCGTCTGGCGGTTCGGGGGCGTCCGCGCTGGTGTTTCACCACACGCGCCCACAGACCGAGCAACGCGGGGTCATCGGATGCCATGTATGCATTTTTCACGGTGTCCCGCGCAACGCCTTCGCCCCCTTTCATCCGTTTGGCCATGTCCGTGACTGTCAGTTTTTCGCCTTGCAGTAGTGCGGCACTTAGAACGCCTGAAAGTTCACTCTGCGTCCGCTTCAGATTTCTCGACGCATTTCGGTTGCTGCCACCCACCTTCGCAGCTTGCCTCGCCACACTGACCACCAGCCGATTGCGTTCGTCTGCCACCCTTGCGCCTTCGTCCGCCTCCAGTGTCGCAACTTGGTCAATCATCCGCCGCAGCACTTTTGCCGATGCAATCGACGCATCGCCCATGACGGAGTTTTCACTGCGAAAACGTGATACCCAGCCGGTCAAATGCTCCGCCTTTACAGGGACACCAAAATAGCCGGGCGCGCCAACTCTGCCAGCCGCCATGTCTCCCCGTGCCGTGTAAAACTCCGACTCACAGTGTGCCGAAATACGAATATGCCGGCTGGCAAGATACTTTTCATCGACCACCAGCCGCCGGCCAACTTCGTGCGCGATGTAGTTCCACAGTCCCCAGTCCGGGTCCATGGAGTGTTCGACGAACAATCTCGGTATCGTTCGCAGGCAGCCGCCGGGCAGCGGGGTCCAACTCGGTATAAATGCGTGGTCTGGAAGCGTGTGGTTTCCGTCCCCGTCTCGCCAAAACTTGCCGGGCAGCGTGTCACCGGGCATACGGTTGGGTGCGATTGGACAATCTGCGCCGGTCCAATCATCAGCCCCCTTTCCATGCCCGCATAAGCAAAGTGCGTAAGGGACGCGGCGGGATATGAAGCGAAGGTGGCATGGCAAAAGCATCGCTACCGCAATTGGCGCGTCTATGAACAACCGCGCGGCGTCTGCGGCAATCGGCATGAATCGTGTCGGTATTGTCCGCTCACCCCGTAGGACGTGAAACTGTGCCCACTCATCTAAACAATAATGCAGCGGCCGGCCTGCGCTGTCGTAAAGTCGCACGCCCCCCAGCGGTCCCACTTTCGCTTCGTCGGGATAGTTAGGCGGGAGTAGGACCGGAAGGGGAAACTTCGGCCCCATCAAGCCTAGTTCGCCTTCCCGGCTGTCATCTCCTAACAAACCGTGAAGCGCATCGGCATTTTCCGCGCAGGCATAAAGGCTGGTAACGGTCCCTGCCAGTGCGCTGAAATCTTCAAACCGTTTGGCGATTACTTCAGCCTTTTGCCTCCACCCAACCAGTTCCGCATGGGCATCATGCCCCTTGCCACCATCCATGATCTGTACCTCTCGTTACGGGCCAACCCGGCCGCGCACGGGGTACAGGCCGCGCGAAGCCGGGTTATTCAAGTCCACAGACCCGTCGGCCCGGGGACACCCGTAAAGCATGATTGCACAGACCAGCCGACCCGTCAGACCGAACGGGCTTCGCAACAAGTTATCCACACCCCCCCCCCATGTTGGGTCCTTGCTATGGGTGCCCCTTCATACGGGTGATCAACGCACGAACGTTCAGTAAGTGTTGCCGACCGACGTAAATATTTGGGAAAGGAACGCCCGCCGGCAGCGGCGTTTGCACGTTGTCGCCAGATCGCGCAAGTATCCAAACATCGCAAGTTTTAGCCTGCACAGAAGGCGGGCGGGGGGGGAGTACCTTGGCGATTTTCAGGGGAGGGGTATTTTCTCAAAACCGATGCGCGTGAAAAGAAACAGCAGCCAACGGTAAGCCGGCCACGGGGTTGCATATTTTCAGCCCCCCCCCACATCGACTTCGCCAGCCCGCCGCAGCCTTACCGTAATGAACGCCGGCCGTTCGGGGTACGGAATAGGTCCGCTATCGCAACCGGCTTCGCGGAATCCGCCTTCGCCGGCCGCGTCATGCCCGCCGCTTTCGGTGTCCAACGCAACATACTTGGCCAGCCAGTCGATACATTCCGCAAACGTCGGATGAAACCGCACACCGTCGGCCATGAGCGTGCGGACGCATGAAACGAAAGGGG
>JBBRQG010000020.1:0-74553 GCA_038226785.1 Tepidisphaerales bacterium
GAATGCGATCTTCCAGTGGATGGAAGGGTGGTACAATCGCAAGAGAAGTCACAGTTCGTTAGGCTATGTCAGCCCCGAAGCGTTCGAGGCAGCCTACAACTGAACACAGGATTCGCGCTCACCGTCGCTGGGGAACCTCAATCATACAGCTGATCGCAATCTCGGAAAGCATTGCATCGTCATCCCACCCCGTTTTCTCACCCAGCGCCGTTATGAGTGGAATGCGCTGCGGGTCCCAAGGATTACCCGCCATATCTGGCGCTGGTCCCGCTGGAGTGCACCATCGTTCCACTCGCCGGTCCGGATGAAAGTAAGGCGGTAAGAATGGGCATCGAACGCCAGTGTCTTTGGCGACTTCGTTCCACATATGAATTGAAAAGCCATTGCCAACAAACGCGACAACTTTGGGCCGCTTTTGACCGATCACAACTGATGACATTGTCCCCTCACACTCGCCATAAATCTCGTTGACAACTACCCACCCCCTGAACGCCTACGCTTCGTCTACTTGCGAGAGCAAGACCGGCAAGACCCTAGCAGATCATGGTATCCGCCTCAAAAGGGAAACCAAGTTTGAAGATTGTGCGTATGACACGGGGTTGTCATTTCCTAAACACCGGAAATGTGTTTACCGCATGGGATTGTCGTCACGGGATGACCTACTCCAGTTCAATCGCACCAATGCCATAAGACCACTTCGGAAGGTCGTTCCGATAAAAACGTCCCTCCCGGCCTTCTGAACAAACTTCGGGGGTTATCGGGGCGGTTCCAATGCGCGCACGGGGGGTTTCCGTGGCGTCACGGAGGTTTCCATTGCGCGCACGGAGGTTCTCAGTGGCGTCACGGAGAGTTCTATTGCGCGCACGGAGAAGCTCCGTGGCACCACGGAGAGTTCCATTGCGCGCACGGAAGACCTCCGTGGCGTCACGGAATGCCTCATTGCGCGCGCGGAAGTGCTCCGTGGTGCCACGGAGGTCTTCATTGCGCGCCATGAAAGTGCCTGGGAAGGCAGTCCGGCCCTGTCGCAGTTCACGAAAGATTGCTTTGCGCGGAGTTTGAGACACTGTGCCCTGTGGGAAGTGTTTCGGGCTGGGGAGGGAAATAAGACAGGAAGAAAACCGCAGGGATGTCGAGGCAAGGAGTGCCAAAAAGGGGACGAGGTACGGGTATGTGGAGCAGAGTCGGTGGTGACGAATGTGTGGGACAGGCCCGCTTACTTGCCGCCGATGCCGCCGGCGGCGATGTGTGCTAATGTTCCTGCATGACCGCAGCTGAAGGCCGTTTTTACATCACCACGCCCATTTATTACCCCAATGGCGAACCGCATTTGGGGCACATTTACACCACGCTCTGCGCGGACACGCTGGCCCGGTATCACCGGTTGCAGGGGACGCGGGTTCATTTCCTGACCGGGACAGATGAGCACGGGATCAAGATGGTCAAAACGGCTGCGGACTTGAACGTCGAGCCGGGGGCGCTGGCCGAAAAGATGTCGGCGTCGTTCCGCTCGACCTTTGATGCGCTGCATGTGACGTATGACGATTACATCCGCACGTCCGAGCCGCGGCATAAGGATCGGGTTCAGGAGGTCGTGCGGCGGTTGCAGGCGAAGGGGGATATTTATCTGGGCGCGTATCAGGGCTGGTATGATGAGGGGCAGGAGGAGTTTGTCACCGAGACCGAGGCGAAGGCGCATGAGTTTAAATCAGTCATCAGCGGACGGCCGCTGACGCGGTATAGCGAGCCGACTTATTTCTTCCGCTTGAGCAAGTACGTGCCGGAGGTGATTAAATACATCGAGGCGAATCCGGCGTTCATCCGGCCGGAGAGTCGGCGGAATGAAGTACTCAGCAAGCTGCGCATGGGGGTGGAGGATCTGTCGATCAGCCGGGCGAGTCTTAAATGGGGCATCGCGATGCCGGATGATCCGGAACATGTGGTTTATGTCTGGATCGATGCGCTGAGCAACTACATCACCGCGATCGGCCTCCCGGAAATTGCCGGTACTCCGGCGGACCCAAGAGCCGACCTGTGGCCGGTGAATGTGCATCTGCTTGGCAAGGAGATTTTGTGGTTCCACGCGGTCTACTGGCCGGCGATGCTGATGGCCCTTGGGATGCCACTGCCGCAGACGCTGTTCGCCCACGGGTGGTGGACGAGCGAAGGCCGCAAGATGAGCAAGACCATGGGGAACTTTATCGACCTGGCGAAGATCCATGAACTGACTACTAAATACGGTCAGGAGACGCTGCGGTTTCACCTGTTGCGGGTGGCGCCGTTCGGCACCGACATGGATTTTAATCAGGCCGACTTCGTGCGCAGTTACAGCGAGCTGGGGAACGTGCTGGGGAACCTGCTCAACCGTGTGATCAACATGATCGGCAAGTATCGCGAGGGGAAACTCCCGGCGATCGGCGTGTCGGAGGATGTGGCCGATGGGCCGGTGGTCAAGGCGATCGCCGAACTGCCGGCCAAGCTGGGCGCAGCGTACGCGGCGCTGGAGTTGCAGTCGGCGGCGACCCTCGCGCTGGACGTTTGCCGCGTGGCCAACACCTACGTCGATGCCACACGGCCCTTTTCGCTGGCGAAGGATCCAGCCCAAGCCGCGCGGCTCGATACCATCCTGCACCTGACGGCGCAGGCCGTCCGGGCGTCGCTGGCGGCCATGCTGCCGATCCTGCCGGAGAAGGCGGCACAGGGTTTAAGGCAGCTTGGGGTGAGTGTCGAAGGCCGGACGCTGACGGAACTCATCGCCACGCCGATCCCGGTCGGCCAGTTGCTGGGCCCGGCCGAAGTGTTGTTCCCGCGCGTGGACGAGCCGGCGAAATAATCGCACCTCATTCTGCCCAACCGGCATCAGGTAAACCGCCCCGGATCGCCAAAAAGCGACGGATGGCGCATTTGTCGAGTTTCACTCACCCAATTACGCAATTTACGACAATAAATAGCCTAACCTGATTTCCCCTTATCAGTTATTTTCATTGAGATAAATAGATGCTTGCGATTCGACCCTTCGTTGGGGATCGGCCCGCGGCGTCAGGGTCGGTTGAAAGTGAAGGAGGAGAGGAACATGAAGATTCGCACAGCACTCTTGGCGGCGTTGATGGCGGCGGCTGCAGCCGTTCCGGCCCATGCGCTTTCGTGGAACCTGGGTCAGTGGTATCAGGGGACCAACGGACATTACTACTCCGTCAACAAGATCACCGGCGGCACCTCGGGGTGGCTGATCGGCCGGGCACAGGCTCAAACCCTTGTCGCGCCGGACGGCAGCGGGGTCGATCTGGTCACGCTGACCGATGCTTTGGAAAACCGGTTCGTCTTCGACGGCATCAACGACCCGATCTACTGGTCGGCCGACACCGGCGGCGGCAATGAGGGCCCCAACATTGGCCTGTACCAGTACGACAAACTACTCGAACCCACGGGCCACTTCGCGTGGGTGACGGGCGAGGCATTCAACTTCACCAGCTGGTCGGGGGGCGAGCCGAATAACTTCGGCGGTTTCGAGGATTACGGCACCTATTACGGGCTGGGCAGCAACCGGACGCTCAACTGGAATGACATCAGTTCCACACCCGGTGGCTCGGGCGGGCAGGGCGTTATCGATTACTACGTTGCGGAATCCGGCGTGCCGGAGCCGACGGTGCTGGCACCGCTGACGCTGGGTCTGGTCGGACTCGTGTCGCGCCGGCGTCGGTAGGCGATTCTTCTAGGGAATCAAGTTGCCGACGGGCGGGCCTTTGCGGGTCCGCCCGTCTGGCGTTTAAGGGTTGCTGCAATTCGAAATGCTCACCCTCACCCCGGCCCTCTCCCGCTGGGAGGGGGAGTGAGTGTGATCAGGCTGACTTCGGCGGGGCAGAACATTCGCATGCGCATGGAGGAGAAGCCTGCGCCGTTACTTACTGAGAGCCAGGTGCTTGCGATGCGGTGCGTGCCGGCTGCGTAGCGTTTGGGGAGGCGGTCGTGGCTCATCAGGCGAAGGCCGGGCAGGGGGCAGACTTGTCCGCCGTGGGTGTGGCCGGCGAGTACCAAGTCCGCGCCATGTGGGTGGCAGTCGTGGACCAGTTCGGGGTAGTGGGAGAGAACCAATCTGAAGGTGCTTGACGGCTTGGGGCCGAGGCGGGGGAGAAATGCCGTGTCAAGGTCAGATGGGGAATGGCCAACGAGGCCGATGACCTGCAACTCGGATTTGCCGATTTGCAGGCGGCGCAGGCCGTGGCGGAGGAACTCGACGTGGTGCAGCTTGGCGAGGCGTGGGAGGTGGTGGCCGTCGTGGTTGCCGGTGACGGCATAAATGCCCAGCGGGGCGGAGAGGCCCGCCAGCAACTCCCGGACAAACGGAAGGGCAGGACGGCAATCTTTTTTGTCTTCGACGAAGTCGCCGGTGAAGGCGATGAGGCTTGGCTTGGTGTCGGCCAGCCATTCTCGCAGCGCCTTGCCGAAGGGCGCAGGCCGAGGACGAAGGTGCAGGTCAGTAACATGGGCGATGGTCAGCCCAGCCAGTTCATCGGGCAGACCGGGGCAAGGCAGGGCAATATGCCGGAAATGGAGGTGGGGATAATCACCCACCTGCACGCTATGCGACCGGGACATCGGGTGGGCAGAGATCAGCGGGGCGAGCCGAGCATCGTCCGCCGGCGGCAGTACTGGCAATGGGGGCCGGCGGGACCCCTGGCGGGCGGGGGCGGGTGTTCCGGCCGAGGAAATGTGAGATCGGGGTTTCAATCGTTGCCTAGCGGGGAAGGGTTCTTTATAACTGTCTGAGACAGATGATCGGGCAAACACAGGAAAAAACCGCAGACCCCCGTTCCTCAGGTGGCAAGAAGCTGCTTGTGGTCGGCGTTTGGGCCAATGCTGTACTGCTTGCCGCGGTCCTGTTCATGCTCCTCGGGGGGTCGGGGGGGCGTGGCTTACCGGAGTTTCTCCCGTCAGCCTATGCACAAAGTTCAATGGGCGGCGGCGGGCCGACCATGGGTGGCGGTGCGGGGGTTTTTGTGGTGCCCGCTCAGTTCGGTGGGAATGCCTTCGGGTGTTACCTGCTGGACATCGATCAGCAGACGCTCGTGGCCTATCAATACTCCGCAACTGATCGGGCACTGAAGCTGGTCGCTGCACGCAGTTATCGGTTTGACCGTCGTTTACAAAACTTCAATACTGCCGCCCCCACCCCGCGGGAAGTTGAACAGCTGGTTCAGTTGGAAGCCAAGGGTGTGCGGGGTGTGGAGCCCTCCACCCAGCCGTAAGCCACAGCCGAAAGTGAATCGATTTTTCAGGACGTCTTGAACTACAACCGCAAGTGACCTTCGAAGGAGTCTGACCATGGCCAAGATGTTCTATACGATGGAAGAAACGAAGAACGCCCTCAGCCGGTCGGAGGACGAGATCAAGCAGTTGGTTCGCGAAGGTAAGCTCCGTGAGTTCCGCGACGGCATGAAGCTCATGTTCAAGACCGACGCGGTTGAAGCCCTCAAAGGCTCGCTGCCCCCGGTCGATCGCCTCGATGTCGGCGGCGAGAGCGGTGCGCCCATTGGCCTGGTGGACAGCTCCAGCAGCAGCGGTATTTCGATGGCTGACAGCAAGCCTTCGGATATTGGCCTTTCGGGAAGCAAGTCGGGCAGCCGCAGCGGCTCGGCCGTCTTCGATCCGCGCGAGCTGGACCTGTCTGATGGAGGTCAGAGCAGTGCCAGCCGTATCGGTGATTCGCTTTCCGGCAGTGGGCTGGACCCCGTCGGAAGCGGTTCGGGCCTGCTGGATCTGAGCAAGTCGGGTGATGACACGTCACTGGGCTCGCAGTTGTCAGGCAGCCTTGGCGCATCGGCCGCAGGTCAGAGTGGGGCTGCCGCCGCACTGGAATCCAGCTCGCCTCGTCAGGTGTCTGTGGCACCAATGGTGGTCGAACGGCCGGACAGTACTGCACCCTTCTTCGGTGGAATGGCCATAGGGGCAGCTGCCCTGGCGCTGGTTGGCCTGTTTGCTGTTATCTCGGCGGCCATGGGGGCGCAAAGCCCGCTGATCGCAAAGTTGCAGTACGGGCCGCTTCTGTTGGCGGGCGCTGGGCTGGTTGTCACCCTGATTTTTGGCGCGATCGGCATGGCCTTGGGCAAGGTACTGAAGTAAACAGTCTGGCGTTGGCCAGATGGCCGCCGGGTTGCCGAATTTTCTGGTTTGTTGCACACTTTCCGGTCGATGTAGGCCGATGGGTCGCAGGAAGCGGCTGCATCGATTTTCGCCGACACGTTTTGAGAGGCTCGTTCACATGATTAAGATGAATCGTCTGGCTGGTTGGAGTGTTGCTGCCGCGCTGGCTTTGGCCGCAACCGGATGCGTACCTCAGGAAAAGTACAACGCACTGAAGCTTGATCGCGATCGGCTCTATGAGCAGCTGACTGCGGCTCAGGCGGATTCCCAGGCCTCAAAGGCCGAACTGGACGCCCTGCGCAAGCAGCTGGCCGATCTGAACGCGGCGGGCGGCAACTCGACGACGCTGCTCAGCACGCTGACGGCCCAGAATGCCGACCTGCAACGTCAACTCGCAGACCTGACCCGCAAGTATGAAGAAGCTCTGGGCAGAGTTGGCAACGGCGGCGAAATCCTTCCGCCAGACCTGAGCAACGCCCTGAAGACGCTGGCCGCCCAGAACCCCGATATCATGGAGTTTGACCCGGCCCGTGGCATCGTCCGATTCAAGAGCGATATCACGTTTGCCTCGGGCGATGCCAGCCTGACAGCCCGCGGCCGCGAAGTCATCGACCGCCTGTCGGGCATCCTCAACCAGCCCAGCACCAGCGCGTACGAACTGGTCATCGCCGGCCATACCGACAATCAGCGCGTCGCGCAGGCAGCAACGGTTGCCAAGGGCCACAAGGACAACTGGTATCTGAGCGCCCACCGCTCGATCAGTGTCGTCGAAGAAATGCTGGGCCACAGCATCAGTCCGCAGCGTGTAGCCGTCACCGGCTACGGCGAGTTCCGCCCCATCGCCAGCAACGCCTCAGCCGCTGGCCGCGAGAAGAACCGCCGCGTCGAGCTCGTGATTCTGCCAACAACCGTGGGCAGGTAATCGGTTCCCAAAACGCGTACCGCAAACAGTTCAGGGGACGGCTCGCAAGAGCCGTCCCCTGTTTCATTGGTAAGCCGTGATGACGAATCACGCCGCCAGCAGCACAACCCCCGTGCGGTCGCCCCACTTGATACGGCTGAATCGCTGGATGCGCACATTGCCGGCCAATAGTCCCATACCCGCGATGCCTGCAAGCTTCCCGCCTTCATCCAGCAGGACCAGTTCCGGAGACTGACGGCCGTCAATGCTCAAGCCCGGAAACGCCCTGGCCAACAGGGTGATGGACCTGGATAACCACTGCATCGCTCCGCCTGCCTGAGCCAGCGTCGTTGCGAAGTCTGTCGCGACCACAACCACAGCCACTCGACCGGCCTGTCCGACAGCCAGCCGCGCTTCGGTCATCCCGGGGACAGCCACATCAAGGAGCCTTAGGGCACCCGAACCATTAAAGGTGGACTGCCCCGCAAGGGCGACCACAACATGCCGCCCCGACTTATCCGGGCCACATTCAACCACGCTGAGGACGTTCTCAGATTGCGACGAGTCACTCGCTGGCGGCTGGACGGCAACATCATCATCGACCTTTCCAGTAGATTCTGAGGTCGACACAGGCCGGGCCACATGATGTGGCAGCGGACCAGCGGGAATAGCCACACTTATCACTGGCGGGGCCGCCGGCGCAGTGGGTGCAACCACAACGGAGGGTGGCGGCATGCGTGGCACGATCGGACTGACTGCTCCGCCGGCAGGGGGAATCGCCATTTCGGCAACTTGGCGGGCAATGCTGTCAATGTCGGCCGGCGAAACCGGCCCACTGGTCAGGATGGCCGTCAACTGCGGAAGCGGTTCTACATCGTGAAAAGGTGGCAATGGGTCGATATCGAGCCATTCCACACGGCGGGAGAGGAATCGCTCGGTCACCTCGCGCAGCCGTTCCACGCCTGCCTCGGCGTTGGCCTTGTCGCGCGCGATGAGAATCTCGGGAACCTCGATACCTGCCGCTGACGCCTTCAAGGTGCGATACGCGCTGACGACTCCCGCATCGCCCGGAGCAGTCCACACGATCCATTGATGACATGCCGTCCATGGCTTGGCGGAAGCAACGGTGGCAGCCGTCCGCAGGTCGACGATGCACCAATATCGTACGTCTTCGCGCAGTTCAGCCAGTGCGGCCGACCAACCAGACATCGGCAGGGTCTCGGGGGCAAGAAGTTCCTCGCCCGCTGCAGCGGTCAATTGAACATGCACCTGACGCGGTTCGATCACGATCAGCGCGCCACGTTCGGCGGTGCCGGCCACAACCTGACTGGCCAGCCATGCCGCAGCCGCCGGCTTCCAATCCCCCCCCACCCCGCCTTCACCACACAATAACCAGGCCGTTGACGGGCCGACCGAAGCACTGGGCGCAGCAGCCAGCAAGTCGGCCGTCACATCCCGCGTAGTTTGGAAGAGCACTCCTGAGGCCTTTTCAACCGGAGCGGCCGACGGCGGCGTCCGCTTCGGCGGGCCACCCGGGCCGGTGTGCATCTGGCGCACGGCCGACAGGAACAGGTGAGAGATCTCACTGATGCCACTCTGGGACGGAGAAGAGGACGAAGGTTCCGTGCCGCCAGGGAATCTTGGATCGGGCATGAAGATAGTCTCGCCTCAAAAATGGGGTCAGGCAACTTCGACGATGTTGTTTGTCGCACCGAACTCGTTTTGTTCGACGTACTCATTGTGCGGATCATTGATCCACTGGCCGTCGACAACGAGCCGGTAGCGGTAGCGACCGGGCTTGAGCGAGATAGTGGTCGTGAACTCCGAATCGCCGTAGCGCAGCATCGGGGTGGCCTGATCGCTCCAATCGTTGAAGTCGCCGGCCAGGCGGACAGAGCCCGCTGAATCCAGCTTCACGGCAAATGTCACGCCGTCATCGGTCTGGCGGATGCCATAGATGCGGTCGATCTTCTCTTGTGTAATTTCCGCCGCAGTCTTCGTTGGCAACTCTTCAAGTTCGATGGGAACCTGAGTCAGGGTCAGGCCCAGGCGGGAGATCGGGTCAGTCGCGACCATGCCCGCCAGGCCGTCGGCCGTCAGAGTCAGTGCCGAAGCGGATTCGGAAATGTCTGTGATGATGGATGTGCCGCCGTGATACGAGCCATTGACAACCACTGTTTCATCGGTCGGCAAAGTGGCGGCGGCGGGGACAGAGACGGTCGTCCGGCCGAACTGCACGTTGGTAAGACTGGCCAACTGCCGGGCACGCTGAACCAGTTCCGCCGGGCGGGTGGACTCACCAGCCGGGGTCGGCACCGTAGCCTGATCGCGGTGGCCCATCAGCTCGCGGGCGAGGTTGACGAAGTCTTTGTAACCGCGGCTGCCGGGGTCGTATTCGGTGATGGGCTGGCCGAAGCTGGCCGCTTCCTTCAACTTGGTATTGAAGTTGACGGCGCTTTCCATGAGATAATCGCCGAAGCGCGACCGGAGCTCACTCAGCACTTCGCGGGCAAGCTTGGTGCGTGTGTCATAAAGGGTGGGAAGCACACGAACGCCCAGCTTGCGGCCCAGTTTGCCGCCAAGGTGTTCCAGCGTCTCCATCATCTTCGAAAGGCCATGCAGCGAGAAGAAGCCGGTCTCTACCGGCACGATGACTTCGTGTGCGGCGTACAGGGCATTGAACACCAGCAACCCAACGCTGGGCGGGCAGTCGAGGATGCACCAGTCGTACTTGTCCTTCACCTGGTCCAAAGCCTGCTGCAAGCGGCTTTCGCGGCCGGGGCGGCCCGCAAAGTGCTGTTCGAACGCCGCCAGCCGAAGGTTGCTGGGCGCGAGGTCAAAGTCTGTGGCGATCTGCCAGATGATCTCGCTCATTCGGGCAGGCTTGCCGTCCGTCGGTTCGATCATCGCGTCGAAAATAGTCTTCTGAATCTGACTTTCGGGAACAGCCAAACCTATCCCGCAATGGCCCTGGGGGTCCATGTCGACTAAGAGTGTTCTCTGACCCAACCTCGCGAGGCACGCAGCGAGATTGATGCTGGTTGTGGTTTTGCCACAACCGCCCTTTTGATTCACGATCGAGACAATGCGCACAGGGCACCTTCCTTGGACGAGCATTTTGCAACCCCCATCCATGGGGGTTGATTCCCGCAGCCGGCTGCCGTGCGAAGTCCGCACGACCACCGGCCGATAACTGAATATTCGGATCGTAACACTATAAAACTTGAAGTTACGGGACACCCAAGGCGGGCCGTAAGTCCTTGAAGGGCCTATGCCAAGGCGTAGCGAGGTGCGTGCGGCGGCTATGAAAATGCATCCGTTGGGCAATCGAATGAACGGTTTGCCGGGGCGGCGGAACAACATTGGTAGCGTGGATTACAATTGTCCCGCGACTTAGTTTACGCAGCCGGACGGTGCAGACGCATCTGCGTGGCCGGTTTCTGCGTCTCGACAACGGATTGCTCCGGCAGATATTCAGGGACAAATGCCTGAATTGCAGCGACAACCGCCGTGCGCGGGCTGCCGGTGACTTCGGATAGTCGGCTGAGCATGAGCCGGGCCTGCGTTTCGCTGGCCGGGGGGAGACGCCAGATCGCGATCTTCGGATGCGAAGTGGTGACGGCCACTTCGTTATTGCAGGAAAGTTCCTCGAATAATTTTTCGCCGGGACGGATTCCAGTCACTTCGATATCGATGTCACGTCCTTCGACCAGGCCAGACTTTGCAATCATCGCCTTCGCTAGGTCGATAATCTTTACCGGTTCGCCCATATCCAGCAGGAAGATCTCGCCGCCCTTGCCGATCGCACCCGCCTGCATGACCAGCTGCGCCGCCTCGGGAATCGTCATGAAATACCGGCGCATCTCTGCGTGGGTGATGGTGACTGGCCCACCGGCTGCGATCTGACGCTTGAAGATCGGCACAACGCTTCCGCTGCTGCCAATCACGTTGCCAAACCTGACCGACAGGAACCGGGTCTGGCTGTGGCCGCTCATCCCTTGGACGTACAGCTCGGCGCACCGCTTGGAAGCGCCCATCACACTTGTCGGATTGACGGCCTTATCTGTGCTGACAAGCACCATGGCGGCAGTAGCATATTCGGCTGCGGCGTCGGCAATGACAGCGGTGCCCAGCACGTTGTTCTTCACGGCCTCGCCGGGATTGCACTCCATCATCGGCACATGTTTGTGGGCCGCACAGTGGAAAACGACCTGTGGGCGGTGCTCTCGGAAGAGCGTGTCGATGCGACGTTCGTCGGTGACATCGGCCATGCACGGCCGAAGATCGGTGCCGAGGTATCGGCCGCGGAGTTCGGAGTCGATTTCAAAAAGCGCGTTTTCGCACCGCTCGACCAAAATGAGGCGGCCGGGACAGAACCGGGCGACCTGACGGCAGATTTCCGAACCGATCGAGCCACCCGCACCCGTGACCATCACGCGCTTGCCTGCCAGAAAGGACTGAAGCTCAGGCGTATCCAGTGAAATTGCCGGGCGATTCAGCAGGCCAGCGATGTCCGACAGCGCATCGAGATTCGGCCTGGCAGGTCTAGCGGCGTTTCGCTTCAGCAGTCGGGCGAGCAGTCCCATGAGTCATTAGCATCGGCACAGGCGGCATAGAGCTTGAACACGGCACAGAACAAACCCAATTCCCAACAAGAAAAGGGCCGGCCATGCAGGCCGGCCCAGTGATTTGGATTACAGAGCAGTAAGCGGCATCGCCATTTAGACCCGTGACTTCAACCGAAGTGCCTGCTCCACCGGGGGGCGGCCCATCGGGTAATACTGGAATCCGGTCTCGCGCATCACATCGCCTGAGAGGCAGTTGCGACCATCGAAGATGATGGGGGTGTTCATCGTCGCGGCGATCTTCCGGAACGGGAGCGTGGTGTACTGCGGCCAGTCGGTGGCAATGGCAACGGCGTCAGCCCCAGCCGCGGCCGTCACGGGGTCGGTGCACCACTCGATCTTTTCGGCGTATTCCTTCAGGTAGACCTTCATGTTGTCCATGCCTTTGTAGTCGTGGGCACGGACGTGGGCACCCTTTTCCAGCAGGTACTTGATGACGTCAATGCTGGCCGATTCACGGATATCGTCGGTATCAGCCTTGAAAGCCAGACCCCACACGGCGATGGTCGCTCCCTGGATCGGCCGGCCGAGCTTGTTCACGATCTTCTCGGCGAATCGCTTCTTCTGGTTGACGTTGATCGTCTGAATCGCGTTGACAAACAGGCTCTCGTGGCCGGCCTGCTTGCTGATGTGTTCCATCGCCGCAACGTCTTTCGGGAAGCACGAGCCGCCATAGCCACACCCCGCACGAAGGAAAGCCGGACCGATGCGCTGGTCCGAACCGATGCCCTTGCGGATGTCTTCGATGTCGGCGCCGTAATGTTCGCAAAGGATGGTCAGCTCGTTCATGAAGCTGATTCGGGCTGCAAGCATCGCGTTAGCGGCATACTTGCTGAGTTCCGACGACTCCCAATTCATCGTCATGAAGTTTTCTTCACGCTTGATGAGCGGGTCGTACATCCGGCGGACCATGAGGAACGCCTCGCGGCTTTCACCACCGATGACGATGCGGTCGGGGTTCAGACAGTCCTGAACAGCCGTGCCTTCCTTCAGGAACTCGGGGTTGCTGATGACGGCGAAATGGGCGTTGGGGACCTGCTGCTTGAGGAAGTTGTGCAGTTTGCGGTTGGTACCGCAGGGCACAGTGCTCTTGACGATGATCGTCACCATGTAATCGCGCTTGAGTTCGGCCAGCGCATCGCATACTTCCTTGCCAGCCGTCTCAAGGAACGACATGTCGACAGTGCCGTCGGCCTTGGGCGGTGTGCCAACGCAAAGGAACACGACCTCGGCATCGCGGACGGCCAATTTCACATTTTCCGTGAAACTGAGGCTGCCGGACTGATAGTTCTCCTGCATCAGTTCCTGCAAGCCCGGCTCGAAAATCGGGCAGTGGCCGTCTTTCAGGCTCTTGATCTTGCGGGTGTCTTTCTCGACACCGATGACCTTGTGGCCAATGCTCGCCAGACAGGTGCCCGTCACCAGACCGACATAACCGCAACCGATCACTGTCACATCCATGGCAATCTCCAAATACCCTTGACTGACTCGCCGCCCGGAGACATTCCGCCGCGGAAAAAACGCACTCCAACCTACGTCGTCTGTGGACGACTGGAACCCTGAATCTGGGGCTGCGTACTGCCTGTCTCGCCTACATCGACATCGATCACACCGCGCAATACGCCTTCAGGGCTATTGTTGACCTCATCATCAGGCCCGACTGGGTTTCGCAGCACCGACTTGGTCCGTTCATGGACCATTCCCATTTTATAGGCGGCGACGATGATCGATCCGAAAATCACCAGATAAAACGCCACGGCATACCGTGTTCGCATGAATGCGATAGACGCTCCGAGGATCACAAACCCGATGCTGGATGCGTATAGGAATAAAACCGTTTGGCGGACGGACAGACCGCGCGCGAGGAACTGGTGGTGAATGTGGTGCTTGTCGGCCGAGAAAAACGGTCGTTTGTTGACAAAGCGACGGACGAAAGCCAGGGTCGTGTCCATGATCGGCAGGGCAAACATCACAAGCCCGGCAAGCAACCACTTGGACTGGTGCTCGGCCATGAGCAGGATCTGCAATGCCATGGCAAAGCCAAGGAACATGCTCCCCGTATCACCCATGAAAATACTGGCGGGGTTGAAGTTGTATGGGACGAAGCCCACGACGCCGCCGAGAAGTGCCAAGGCCAGAACAATCCGCTGGGCGTCCTTGTTCACCGACTCCGGGCTGAGGGTACCGACCGTGTACATCGCCAGCACAACGGCAAGGAAAACATAACCAAGGGAAATGATGCCGGTGACCCCACCACACAGGCCGTCCAGACCGTCCAGCAAGTTCGTGGCGTTGCAGCAGAACACAATCAGGCCGACGACGAGTATGGACGAGCAGGCCAGCACAACCCATTCGGGGAAAACACCCACGGGTTGCGTGGCCCCGTATTGGAAGAGCTGGATCCGCTCGCTCAGGGCACCCAATAGCGGGCTGGCTGAACGTGCGCCGATACCTTGTAGCAGGAGCAGACCCGCAGCAGCGATCTGGCCACCAATTTTGACCTTCGGCGACAGGCCCCTTGTGTCATCGAAGAGGCCAAGCAGCACGATCAGAATACCCGCTGCCACAATCACGAAGTGAACGTGGACGTGACTTACGGTCATTGCGTCAGTTTTATGGGCCGTCAAAACCTGACTAATCGCCAGACCCGCCAGCCACCCCAGAAAAACCGCGACACCACCCAGATAGGCCACCGGCTCACGGTGGACCTTTCGGGCCCCATCCGGCTTGTCAACGATGCCATAAAAACTGGCGACCGACTTCATAATGGGGGTGAAAAGGAAGCTGACGAGGAAGGCGGCGTAGAACACGTAGACGTACGGGGATAGCACGTCGTCAGCGCTGAACCGTTTCACGGCTTCTTCTGTTGTCGCGGCCAAACTTGTCATGGAACCCTTTTCTCTGGCACTTCAACGGCCCCGGTGGTCGACTGCGGCGCAGAACGGAGTTTACCCATCCCAGCCGAAGCCGCCATAAAGCCTGTGTTACCTTGCTCGACCATTTACGAAACCCGCATTAATAGGCCCAAATCAGACGAAATTGCGCAAACTATCCGCAACAGACTGAAGAATCTGGTCGAGATCGAGTTTCGGGCTGAAACCGATCGCAGCCCTGATCTTCGTCAAATCGGGCACCCGGCGCATCATGTCGTCGAAGCTCCGCCCATAAAACTGCTCGTAACTGACGAACTCGAGGGAGCTTTTGGATTTTGTAATCTGAATCACACGCTCGGCCAGTGTCTTGATTGAGACTTCCTGATCGGCACCGACGTTGAAAACTCCGCCAGCTGAGCCCGGCAAATCAAACAGGCGATCTATTGCCTCCACCACATCGGTAACGTGGCAGAAACAGCGGGTCTGCTGGCCGTCGCCGGTGATTTTGAGTGGCTGGCCGCGCAAAGCCGCCTCGACGAAACGGGGGAGGACCATGCCGTACTGACCGATCTGGCGGGGACCGACGGTATTGAACAGTCGCACGATGGTAACAGGCAGACCGTACTGGCGGTGATAAGCCAGGCCGAGGAACTCATCGATCCCTTTTGAATAGGCGTAACACCAGCGCGACTGATCGGTCGCGCCCATGACGACGTCATCCGACTCACTGAACGGCACGCGGGCACCCTTCCCGTAGACCTCCGACGAAGAGGTAATGAGGACAGGACGATTGAAACGGTAGGCGGCCTCAAGAACGACCTCGGTGCCGTGGATGGTCGTCCGAATCGTGCGGACGGGCTGATCGACGATCAACTGCACGCCAACAGCGCTCGCAAGATGGAACACGGCGTCGACCCCCGAGATCAGGGTCTGCACAGTCGCAGCGTTTTCGACCGAATCACGGACCAGTTGAACCTTCGGGTTTTCCAGCAGTGGACGGATGTTGGCCTCTGCCCCTGTCGACAGGTCGTCGAGGATGACCACCGAATGGCCTTGCGACAGGAGTCGTTCAGTAAGATGCGAGCCGATGAACCCGGCCCCGCCAGTGATTAGGTATCGCTTGGACATTGAACGGTGAGTTTACAGGAAGTAGGCGGAGGCGTCGGGTACAACGCCCACATGGCCAACAAGGGCGGTTCTATGGTGCGATGGAATGACGGCGTGGCAGGTGGCGAGTGGATCTGGGCGCTCGACGGCGGCTGGGACATGGTGAACTGTTTCGCCCGGTTTCGGCATTCGTTCGAGCTTCCCGCGGTACCGAAGAAGTCGGCGACCATTTGTATTACGGCCGATCAGTCCTATCGGCTATGGGTCAACGGGGAACGCGTGGCTCGCGGGCCGGCGCGGGGTTATCAATCGACATGGCCCTATGACGTGGTCGATATCGGCCCGCATTTGATCAGGGGTCGGAATGTCATCGCCGTGCGAGGCTACAACCCGGGGCGGTCTAATTTTCAGTATCTCACGGCAGGGGTCGCCGGACTGGCCGTCGCGGGCCAGATCGGGAGAACAACTCTGCACACCGGAACGCACTGGAAAGCGATCCGGGAGCGGGGAATCGTAAGGGGAACCGCGCCCCTGAGTTTGCAGCTGTGGGACCAGGAGCACTTTGACGCCCGCGCGGATTCACGCTTGAGCGGGGGTGATTGGACCCAGACTGACTTTGACGACAGCACTTGGGACAACGCATGCAAATCAATTTTTAGTGCCGCTGGCATCGAAGGCGTTACGCCGTGGCTCAGTCTGGAGCCGCGTGGCACACCGATGATGTTTGAGCGTTCAGGGCCGCCCATGCGGGTGCTGGGCATTGGTGCGGGAAAGTGCGCAGCCGGGTATCGCGCCGCCCGGAACACCTTTGAGCTCCGGGCGGGGGAGGAGCTTGGGCACAAAGCGACCTTTGACGCACCAGGGGACGGGGAGTGGGTCACAGTTCCGGCCACTTCGAAGGATGGTTTTCGGTCCGTGCTGCTGGACTTGGGAAGGCTTCATACGGGCAACATCAGACTTGAGGTGCAAGGTGCCCACGGCGGCGAAATTGTCGACCTGTGCCACACGGAAGGAATTGATGAGAAGAAACTCGCCCCAATCATGGCTTGGCCGCATGGCTGTTATGCGGCGATGTCCCAGCGCTACGTCTGCGCCAGATCTCCGGCACAGGCCCACACTTTTTACCATCACCTCGGTTTCCGTTTCACGACGGTGACTGTGAGAGACAGTGCCGTCACGATAAGGCTCCGTGTGTCGCTGGAATACACGGCCTATCCACTGAGCAAGCCGGATGGAACTTTCGAGGGGAAGTTCACCAGCGGGGACGCGGTTTTGGACGCAATCTGGAAAGTCAGCGCCTGGACGCAGCAATGCTGCAGCCTCGATGCGTATGTGGACACACCGTGGCGCGAGCAGGCTCAATGGTGGGGCGATGCGCGAGTGCAGGGATGGAACACCTTTTACCTGACCGGTGATGACCGCCTACTGCTGAGGGGCATCCGCCAGATCGGCCAACAGCAGTTGCCGAACGGCCTTACCTACGGTCACGCCCCGACCATGGCCCACAGCTGTATATTGCCGGACTTCACGCTGATCTGGATGCTGACCATGTGGGACCACTACTGGCAAACCGGTAAGACCACCGCGGTGCGCGAGCACTGGCATAAGGTTCAAGAGGCTTTGACGTACTTTGATGAGCAGATGGACGCGAAGTCCGGGCTGCTGAAATTTGACCGGAGGTACTGGCTGTTTCTGGATTGGAGCACATTGTCCAAGGCGGGGCGTCCGGCCGTCTACTCGCTGTGGTGGCTGCTGGCCTTACAGCGTCTGGCGGACCTTGCAAAGGCGGATGGTAAACTGGCTTTGGGCAGGAAACTTTCGGCCAAAGCCGGGCAGGTTGCCAAGGCGCTAGGTCGCCTCATTCGTAAAGACGGCACGATGGGTGATGGCTACGGTGGCGATGGCAAGCTACTGACCTCGGCATCGGTCCATGCCCAGACGCTGGCGCTCATGACCGGACTTCCTGTCAATGAGCGGGTCATCCTTGAAGACCACTTGCTACCGTTCATCCGGCAGGAAGTAGTGCCAGCGGCGCAGCCATCGGCCTATTGGATCACTTACATCTTCAGCGTCCTCAGCGAGCGGGGCTATGGCAAGGAAGTCGCTGCACACATCCGAAATAGGTGGGAACCGATGATCGCTCACGGGACGACCTGGGAAAACTTTGAAGGCCGCAGCGGCGAGATGAGTTTCTCGCACGCCTGGTCGGCCCATCCGGTCTTTCACTTGATGCAGATTTTCGGCGGGGTCCGCCAGACGCGGCCGGGCTGGAAGGCAGTCGAAATTGATCCATTGCTGCTGGGTACGGGAACCGAGATCTGCGTCCCCACTCCGGCAGGTAGGCTGGAACTTGGGTGGAAACCGATTGGTCAGATCGGTCATCGGCTTTGGGGCGTTGTGCCATCCGGCGTGCGGGCTACGGTCGTCGCAGGCGACAAGCGGCGGCTTGTGAAGGGCCGCTTCAAGCTAACCATTTAGACCGCCCGGCGCGGCCGGCTGCAAGCGAACCGGCCGCGATTCGTTTGTCGCGATAGGTTGGTACTACGATAGCGGTACCGCCTGTGGCCGAAGTGAAACCAAAATCCTCACGAACCCGACGACTTCTGCGACTGGCCGCTTACAGCATCGCGGTTGTAGCCATTTGCCGGTGGACCCTGAACTACGCTTTGACCTCGGCCGCGGCTGTGGCGGCCCGGCGGCTGGCAGAGTCGGCCGGGCTGGATAACTTTCGATACACCGTACGCCGGGCAGGTCTGTATGAAACGGAGTTCGCGGACCTATCGGCTGACGGGCAGAAACTGACTGTAGACCGGCTCATTCTGCGATATTCGCCGCTTGAGATTCTGCGGGGGAAACTCGTCGCTCTGGAACTCTCCGGCGTGCAGTTGCAGGCCAAGCTCTCCGACAAGGGGCTTGTTTTCGAGGGGCTCGCGCCGCAAACCAAGGGAACGACTGCGCCGACTACAGGCAGTTCGAGCGGTGCGATTCCGCTTGAAGCGTTGCCGGATACGGTGCGGGTTACGTCGTCGATATTGCGCGTGGACACTGGCCGTGGAAAGCTTGCCCTACCATTCGACGGAACATTCGTGCGGGACACGACCAGTGGTGCACAGGGTGTCGGGCCAAGGTTCCGACTTCAGGCCACCTCTTCATTGCAGGGTGGGCAACTGAAGATCGGTTCGGTGCTGGAGAACGGAAAGCCGGCAACCCTGGACCTCGACGGGGACTTCCAGCTCGCGGCCGTCATACCCCTCTTGCCGCCGCAGTACTGGCCGCAGGACATCTTGGCTGGCGGTCAGGTCTACGTCAAAGCTTCGATTTCAACGGAGCACCAAAAAGTCGGCCTCTGGACGGGCGACGGCTGGTGCAAATGGGACGGTGCCAAACCGATCGGTGGATTTTTGCCAGCCGTCGCAGCAGTAGGCGGCTTGAAGGCGGCCCTTCAACTGGACCGGACGGCGTCACACATTAAAGCCAGCCTTGGTGCCGTCGGCCTGGGGAAGATCAGCGACCAGTTTGAAGGGGAGCTTTCTGCCGGGCTGGAGGTGGAGGGGCCGGATACTGGTGCGGCGATTGCCAGCGGTTTCACGCGGTTGGACGGGGCCAAGTCGCACCTGATTGTTCAAGACATTTCCCTCCCCGTGGGCCCGGTACAGACCACCGGGTCGGCGAAGTTCGATGCGGCTGCAAGCCCTGCACCCTCGGTGGTCAGATATCTGCGAACACTTGGTCTGGCGGTCGATAGCAGCGGTCTGGTCGCCGCCGTCGGCCGTGTTTCGACTTCACAACTACTGGACCCCACGAAGTTTTCGGTCGGTGTGAACGGCCAGTTTGCGGTGCCGCCAACGCAACTGGTGTACACGAACCCGGGGTCGGTACTGTCTGGACGACTGGGTGTAGTGGCCATGACGGCACCATTTGAGGTCAGCTCGAGCAGCAGCGGCACGAGTGTAGCGCTGGGCGAGGCGACAGAAATCCGACTGGCCGACCTTCCGTGGCAAAAAGTCGGGCTCACCATCGCACAAGACACGGATGTAACAACGCGACCGGCTACGACTTCGCCGACAGGGCCGTTTCTGACGATCACAGGTCCGGCGGCAGGTTCGCTGTCGCAGGCGGGGCCACGCTTCACCGCAAGGCCGACGGTGGTACTGCCATCGACATCCCTCAAAACTGGCCAGCTAACGGTCAGTGGGCTGGCTGTCCGGCTGCCGCTGGAGATCAGCGTTGCCGATGGTGCAGCCATCGTCCGCCAGCAAAGTGGCAATGCGACCAAGGCGATCATCGATATCGCAGACGCATCAGTGGCGCCTGCGGCTACAGCTTCAAACGGAACCGTGGACGGCCACACAGCGGTCAGAACCGGGTCCGTCCATGTCGACATTACGGGGACAGAGGTCAACTTCGAGTTGGCTTCGCCCGCTGCGAGCCTTAAGGCAGACTCCACGGCACAACTGGTCGTGGGGGATATCTCGTCGGCGGCCTTTCAACTGGTGCCTGGGCAGGCGACTGCAACGGTCCACCTGACCCCGACGCTGTTGGAAGCGGTCCTGACGGTAGCCCATGCTGCTGTGAAAACCCCCGCCGTAACGCTGGCCGATGTGAACATGTCACTGCCGATTCTGATACGCAGATCCACCCATGGTCAGGTCACCTCGCCGGATGCCGCTGGCGAGACTGAACTGAAGCGCGGCACCTTTCTGGCTCAGGGTGTGAGTTTGCTGGGCACGCCCACGGCCGACATCGGCGGTACGGTCTATCTGACCGCTTCCGACGCCTACTTCGGCGTGGACTGGCCAGCGCTGCCGAATGGAACGATCAAGGCCGCCGGTCACGCCACCTTTGGCACCCAGCCTTTCAGCGTCTCACTGGATGCCTGGATTCCGACGTTTGACCTGACCGACGGCGGGGCTGTTGCCAAGCTGCTGCCGACGCTGGGGAAAATGGAACTCACGGGGCGGCTTGGCGCACGGGCCAGGCTTTTCTACGACGGCCAGACACTCGTTCGCTGGGGCGAAGTCACGGCGGCCAACACCAACCTCGTCAACAAGGAATGGGCGGCCGAACTGCGCGGACTGGCTGGCACGGTCTATGTGCGTGACTTCTCGCCGTTTGTTACGCCTCCCGCCCAGCGACTTTCGATAGCCTCGGCCCGACTTGGCTCGCTGGAACTTGAGCGCGGCGTGATCGACTTTCAGATAGAGCCGGCCGCAACCCCAGTCTGGGAGGCGCCGCGCCCCAATGCTGGCGTGAATGTTCTGGTGGAACAGGCCCACTTCGGCTTTGCCGGTGGCGAGATGGCGACACGCGGGGTCCGAATCTTTCCGCTGCAAAGACGTGCCAGCATGGTCGTGACCGCGCGCGACTTGCAACTGACCAAGCTCATGCCGCTTGTCAGTGGCAAGGGCACCGAAGGCGACGGAACACTGGTGGCCTACCTTCCGGTGGACGTGAATTGGCCTACGCTTCACTTTGGCGGGGGCTATGTCCATTCGGCGCCACGATCGGGAACGATCCGCATGGCCGCCATCCGCGACTATGCCAAGGCCCTTGCGCTAGCGACTGCAACGGCCAATCCCGACCCCGAATCACCCGTCGCACGCATAATGCAAATACGGGATAATCTTGTCGGGGCGATTGGCGACTTTGCTTTTGATGACCTCTCGCTGGAGCTGAAGCGCCCGCTGGCACCAGCCAGCCAGTTGGATGTCTATTCCGACCTTACCCAGCCCCTTACAGCCCGCCTGCACCTTAGCGGTGGAGCGGCCAACCCTCCGCCGATGAACCAGTCGCCCGCGCCAGAATCAGTGGACGTTACGATCAACATCAACGGGCTGGAAGAACTGGCCAACCGGCTGCTATTGATCCAGCGTCGGGTGCCCCAAGTGAAAAAACCATGAGTACACGTATGACCCCAACAAAGCCACATGTCCGCACCGCTTGCCTTGCCACCCTTTTGCTGATCGTGACCGGCAGCGGCTGTATCAAAGCCAAGGTGGAGCCGCTGGAGGTGAAGCACATCTACATGACGCTGGACATCAACATCAAAGACCCGACGATGGTCTCGGCGATGCAGGCATCAACCCAGCCTGCCACCATGGTGAGCCCGGCCGTCGCCCCTGCGGCCGCACCTGCCACTCAGCCGCTTCGCTGACAAATTATGGTTGGTTGGCGGCGGTCTGCGTCGTCGGCCGTGGCTGGACCGGACCAAGCTGCTCCCAACCGCCACCCAGTGCCTTATACAAAGCAACCAGATCCGTACTGCTTGCGGTGTCCGATTGCACCAACTGATCCTCGGCGATAAAGAGACTGCGTTGAGCATCCAGAACGTCAAGGAACGTGCTCACACCCTTTTCGAACCGCTGCTGGCTCAGGCTGACAGCCTTCTGGTTGGCCTCAACGCTTTGCAGAAGGTACTGACGGCGTATCATTTCACGGTTGAAGCGAACCAACGCGTTCCCTACCTCTTCCAGCGACGTGAGAATTGACGCTTTGTAGGTTACGAAGGCCTGGTACTGCAGCTCGGTCTTGACCTCAACGTTGTACTTGATGCGGTCGGCGTTGAAGATCGGCCAGCTGAACTGCGGTCCGAAGCCGTAATAAATACTGCGGGAGTCGAAAAGGTTGGCGAACTTATCGCTGGTCAGGCCGACATTGCCGGTGAGCGTGAACTTCGGGAAAAACTCGGCCTTGGCCTCGCCGATACGGGCCGTGGCCGCTGCGAGCTGGCGCTCGGCCCGGCGGATGTCGGGCCGGCGTTGCAGAAGCTCGCTGGGCAGTCCAAGCGGAACCGCGGGGATCGCAAAGGGGACGGGTGCGTGATCAACCGGCCCCAGCTTTTCAACGAGGGCGTCTGGTGTGAGGCCGAGCAATACCGCGATGCGATGTGCGTTGGCGCGGGCTTCGGCTTCGAACGTGGGGATGCTGCTTTCGGTGCTTGCAACCAGGGCATAGGCCCGGGCGCTGTCGAGCTCGGTGGACAGGCCGGCACGGACGCGCGCCACCGTCAGATCGTAGGTCTCACGCTGACTGCGGACGTTTTCGCGGGCGATCTCAATCTGCCTCTGGAAGCCGCGCAACTGGACGTAGTTCAGCACAATTTCGCTGGCCACGCTGATGCCGATCGCGCGGCGGTCTTCCTCCGCAGCCTGCACCTCGCCACGCGCCGCCTCCTGTCCGCGACGATTCGCTCCGAATATATCGAGCTCCCACTTGGCGTCGAGGCCAGTCGTCCAGTTGGTGTTTTCAGTCTTGCCAAAACCAGCGTTGTTGCCTGATTGGCTGGTGCGGGTCCGCTCGACACCGCCGCTGGAATCAACGGTCGGGTAGAGCGTTGCAGTCGCGATGCCATAGGTGGCACGAGATTCGCGAATACGGGCGGCCGCAGAATCGAGGCCCAGGTTCTGCCGCAGGCCGGTCTGCACCAGATCGGTCAAGACCGGGTCGGCAAAGGCGGCCCACCAGACGGAAAGGTCGGCGGCAGCAACCGAAGAACTCTCCCGGGTGGTGGCAAGCGCACCTTCGGCGGTGCGGGCACCCACCTGACCTTCAATAAAGGTTGACGGAACGGTGGTGGGCGGCGCCCCCTCATAGTTCGGACCGACCTTGCATCCCGCAAGCAAAACTGATGACGTCGCACACAGGAGCGCTCCCTGCACACTGCTGTCCATCCACTTCCGCATTGCCGCTGAGTTCATCTCTGATCCTGTTTGCCGTAAACACCACGGCGTTGGAAGTTTTGCAATTCTCGAACTACGCCGTCCACTGTAGCCCGCACTCGGGCGGTCCGGCCAGTTTTGGCGATCTTCAACCCTTCGGTGTTTCAGCGACCGGTGTCGGCGACAACTCCGTGGTCGGAACATCGCGGCGAAGCGCGGGTGGCGCTTCAATGTACACGTCCATCTGCTGGCCGACGTAGACCGGCAGCGAACTTGCCGGGAATGAGAAGATCACCTGCAGAACCCGCGTATCAACGCGCTCGGTGCTTTCGCCGGTCAGGCTCCGTTTCGGGATGACGTACGGTTCCACGCCGAAATACTTCAGGTCCGTCTTGAGGTCGCGGTTACCGCGAACGGTGGCAACCGCCGCGGCCCCGGCCTTCAACCGCCACGCGTCATTCTCATCGACGTCCACGCGCACGTGCAGCGTATCAGTGGAACCCAGCAACATCAGCGGGCTGGAAGTGGTCGTGCCGGGCGGTGGGGCGTACTCACCCTGCCGAATCTTCACCTGCAACATGGTTCCATCAATCGGGGCGCGGACCGTCCGGCGATCAAGTTCGATCTGGGCGGCCTTCACAGCCGCCTCCGCCGCCGTCACTTCGGCCTGGGCAATGACGACGTCGGGCTTCCACGCCCCGGAGGTCATCAGGGTCATTCGGGCTCGCGCTTCAGCCAGATTGGCGGCCGCAGATTCGACGGCGAACTTCCGCCGATTGTACTCGTCTACGGTCACTGCCCGGCGGTCTGGTAAAGACTCATACAGCTCCAACTGGCTCTTGGCGTTGGCAAGCTCGCCAGAGAGGCTGTCGACGCGCGCCTGCATCGGCGGAACTTCCTCGGGTCGGGGAAGCAAGAGTTCCTTATCCAGTCTGGCTTTGGCAGCTGCAAGTGCCGCCTGTTTTACGATCAGGTCGCTCTGCAGGTCGCGGTCGTCAACAGTGAACAGCGGGTCGCCAGCCTTCACGCGGTCGCCGTATTTGACGTAGACCTTCGAGACCACGCCCGGCACGATCGGGGCGATGGATATGTTCTCGCTGCTGGACTCCACAATGCCTGCCCCCGCGATGTGGTCCCTGTACGGCGATTCGGCCGGCTGCGCAACCGGCGGGGCTGGCGTGATCTTGGCATTGCTTGCCACCATCATCCGGACGGCGAACACCACACCGAGGACAGCGAGAATCGGAAGAACAAATTTGCGAACCATGGGAACTCCGTATTACGTTTTTTTCGTCTGATGTGATTTGATGAGATTAGTGCGGGGCAGCGGCCTGCGCGTCCAGTTCCGCCGCAGATTGTGCCACCTGAACGATCTGCCCGTCGTCCATTCGGGCAATCCGGTCGGCGAAACTGAAAATACGGGCGTCATGCGTCACGATAATCAAAGCGCGATCTGGGCCGACGGCGACTTCACGCAGCAGATCCATCACCTTGTGCCCGGTGGCGTGGTCCAACGCGCTGGTCGGCTCGTCACACACAATCAGGCGAGGGCCGTGAACCAACGCACGGGCAATCGCCACCCGTTGTTGCTGGCCGCCGGACATCTGCTTGGGCAGCGACGCCCAGCGGTCGGCGAGCCCCACCTTCTCGAGCATCTGTTTTGCCCGTTCCACAGCCTGCCGCCGGCCCACGCCGTTGATCAGCAACGGAACTGCCACATTCTCGGCGGCGTTCAATGTGGGTAACAGATTAAACTGCTGAAACACGAACCCGATGGTCTGGCCGCGATAACGGGTCTTCTTTCCACCAGCCATCGATTTGAAATCGTTGCCGAACACCAGGCACTGGCCTGAATCCTGATCGAGAATGCCCGCGATGACGCTGATCAACGTCGTCTTGCCGCAGCCGCTGGGCCCGACCAGCATGAGCAGCTCGCCCATGTTCACGTCTAGGTCAATCCCGCGAAGTGCCGTCACCACCTGTCCGCCAGCGGTGTAAGTCTTGACGACATTGCGGCAGATCACCGCCGCGTCAGCCGTAAGGCCCGTCGTCGTCTGGGTACTGCCATATCCGAGCGTGACTGTCATAAAAAAACGTCCTTCGATTCCGAGGTCTGCAGAGGCCCATCCTTAGCGCGACATACCCAACAAATCAAACACTTGTATCATTTTGACCGATCATTTATTGAACGCTGTTATTTCATTGCTCGCTCGGCCACCGGCCGGAGAAGACCTCAGTCGCCGGGCCCGTCATGAAAACGTGGCCGGTCTCCTCGAGCCATTCGACCTGCAGCGGACCCCCGGGAAGGTTGATTCTGACTTTTCGGCCCGACCGCCCCGTGAGATGCGCGGCCACGGCCACAGCGCATGCGCCCGTGCCACAGGCCAGCGTGATGCCGCTACCACGCTCCCAGGTGCGCATTGTCAACTCGGTCGCCGAGTTCACCTGTACCCAGTGGGCGTTGATTCGACGTGGGAAAGCCACATGGTGCTCGACTTTCGGGCCGATCTTTTCCAAATCGATCGCCTTCACATCGGGCACAAAGATCACCGCATGCGGGTTGCCCATGGAAACAAAAACCGCTTCAAGCGAAGTGCCTTCAACTTCAATGTTGTAGGCGTGCCGACGACCTGCCCCGTGCAGGCGTGACGCATCCACCGGCACATCAGCGAGGGCGAGAATTGGCTCGCCCATATCGACCGTGACTTGACTGACTTTCCCAGCGGCGACCTGCAGTTGCAGTGTCAAGACACCCCGCCCGGTTTGAACGCGCATGGGGTTGGCCTGTGATAGGCGGTGGTCGTAGGCATACTTGGCGACGCAGCGCACGCCGTTGCCGCACATTTCGCCCTCGCTGCCGTCGGCGTTGAACATCCGCATGCGGACGTGGGCATCGGTGCCGTTGGCAGGCGGGCAAATAAGAATCAGGCCATCTGCGCCGATGCCAAAGTGACGATCAGAAATGGCTATGGCCGTCGTGGCGGGGTCAGACACTGACTCTTGGAAGCAATCGATATAGACGTAGTCGTTGCCTAGCCCGTGCATCTTGGTGAACTTCACGATTCGCTCCATGAAAAATGGCTAAGTCCCTGATTGACAGGAACTTAGCCGAGAAAGGCCAGAGTGGGATTCGAACCCACGAATAGCGGATTTGCAATCCGCCCCTTTAGACCACTCAGGCATCTGGCCGGGATGCAGCGGGCCGTAGATGCTAGTGCGGCCGGGGGGATCGTCAAGCCGGAGCAGGGTCCGCACATTTGTCGGACCGCGACCCAGAACGGGGCAAACGCCCCGTGCGAATGGATTCTACGCGCCAAAGCACTCACACTTGGGGCATGTGCAGATTGGCTTTTTGGGTGGCATGCGGCCTGTGTTTCATTCTGACCGCGACGCCCCACGCGCAGGCATGGAACGGCTATGGTCACTCCCTCATCGCAGCGATTGCCTGGCAGCAACTGACGCCGGCCGAGCGGACGAAACTCAGCAGCATTCTTGCCAATCACCCCCGGCCCGAGCCGCTGACTGAAAAGCAGGCCGCAGGCGTTGATTCGAATTTCCAGACGTTTGTCCGCGCGGCAACCTGGCCCGACCTGATCAAGTCCGGCCCCAACCGCTGGCCAGAGCAGGATCGGCGGGATTGGCACTTTGTCGACTTTCCAATCTCGTTCGACAACGCGCGGGGCAAATCTTCGCAGCCCACATGGGACGGCCGGACCGAGCCCAAAAACACCCTTCAAGCACTTTCGTTGGTCCGGGAAAGGCTCACGGACGCCAAAGCCGATCCCGGCCAACGGGCCATCTATCTCTGCTGGGCGCTGCATCTCATTGGCGACCTTCATCAACCGCTTCACGCCGCCAGTCTCTTCTCCGCCGACTTTCCCACAGGTGACCGCGGCGGAAACTCGTTCATCGTCACCAGCGGCACGCAAGAGATCGATCTGCACTCGGTGTGGGACGGCATGCTGGGGAGCAGTAAATCTGTCCGGGCGATCGTCGACGATGCCTCGAAAATTGCATCGGACACCGACCTCTCTCGCGATGCCCTTGAACCGCTGCTGACGAACGACTCGCCCGAAGGGTGGGCGAAAGAATCCAACGGGCTGGCGGAGGTCTACGTCTACCGCCGCGGCGAGCTTAAAGGTCTTACTCGCAAGGGTGCTACTGCGTCCGGTCCGCGACCGCCCGCCTTGAGAGTGGATTACATGCAAGAATCCCGGCGACTGGCCCGCAAGCAGGCTGCCGTAGCGGGCTATCGTTTGGCCGACTGGTTACGGGCAAGACTTGCCGAGATTCCCTAGCCCCAAAGAGCCGAGCAATGTTGGCTCCGTTGTTTGATAGCCGGACGCTGCGGTGATACCGTTAGGCGTCATGGCGGAGCCTACACAGCAATTTCATGCCACGCTCGTTTTGCCGACTTACAATGCGTCGGACTTCATCGAGCAGACGGTTGTGCGGATGCGCCGGTTTGTACTGGAGAACCCGGCCTGGTCTGTCATGTTTGTCTGCGACGGGTGCAGCGATGACACAGCTGCAAAGCTACGGGCACTAATTCAAAACGACGGCCCGGCCTTGAAAGCGGAAGTTTACGAACGCAACCGCGGCAAGGGCTATGCCGTCCGTCGCGGGCTGTCGCTGGCGGGTACGAAATACCGCTTGTTCACCGACGTCGATCTGGCTTACGACCCCGATGACGCACCGAAGTTGCTCGCCATGCTCGAAGAAGGGGCAGACATGGTAGTTGTGAATCGGGCCAGCCCCGAGAGCACCTACCTCATCAGCCCGCGGGATTTCTCGAACATCTACAAGCGGCACATGATGAGCCGCACATTCAACTGGTGGCTCAGGCAGATGCTGCCCATCACCATTCTTGACACACAGGCTGGCTTCAAGGGGATGACCGGCGCGGCTTGGGACAAGCTCGCACCAGACCTGTATAGCGACGGATTTTTCTTTGACACCGAGCTTCTGGCACGCGCGGAAAAGCTTGGGCTGAAGGTTGCAGAAACCCCGGTCCACTTCCGGTACCTCGACCCGACAACGGTACGCATGGTGCGGCACGGATACGGAATGTTCTGGGAGACACTCAAGCTGCGTCGAGCCTTGCGAAAGACCCATGCCGCCCCGACGGCACACGCACTGACGGCTGCTAAGTAGGCTGTGGCGGTGGCCGCACCCGTGAACAACGCGATGACAGTGATCTGCACGGCCGATGACTTCGGCATAGGGCTGGCCACGTCACGCGGTATCGTGGCGGCACACTTGCAAGGTCCAGTGACCTGCACCAGCGTCATGACGACGCGGCCGGAGTCGTTCGCAGCCAGCGTAGAACTTCTGCCGGAGTGTCCGCAACTGGAGCTCGGCCTGCACTTCGTCTGGTCGGGCAGCGGAAACCGCCCGCTGGTTGCCACAGCGGCATCCGGCTTCGTGACGAAGGCTGGTTCGTTTTACGATCTGGCTTTCCTTTGGGGACGGGTACTGACCGGACGCGTGCAAAATCGGGCCGTTGTGGACGAGATGATGGCTCAGACCGAAGCGTTTGAGCGCGCCACAGGTCAAAGGCCAGCCTACGTCGACGGACATCATCACGCGCACGAACTTCGGCCCGCTGCAATGGCACTGGTCGAACTGGCAAGCGCAGGGCACCTGCCAAAACTGTCGCGGCTGTCGGCGGAAGTCGGCCGGAGCTACGGCCCGCCGCTGAAGCGCCGTATCGCGCGACATTGGGCAAAGGTGGCAAGGCCGCTTTTTACTGATGCAGACATTAAGACGAATGACCACTTCGTCGGCATGCTCTCGGCCCGTGAACTGCTGGCAGACAACCCGTGGCGACAGCAGTTGGAATCGATCAGCGCCGTCCCCGCCGGAACAGTCGTGGAGTGGGTCGTGCACCCCGGTGAGCCGGACGAATCGCTGCGCGGGGTGGATGGATACATCGAGGGGCGGGCGCTGGAACTGAACGCACTGATCGGGGGCACGCGGGACGCGGCCTGGAGCGACCTTAGATTGGTCCCCAAGTCTGCTGCTCTTTCCCGTGTCTAAGGTCAACCCCTTTGAAAGCCCAGCCCGGCTAGCAGGCATGGCATCCGTGCGCACCAAGCTTATCGGACTGCAGAAACCGGCGGCAACCACGGCTTTTTACACGAGGAAGGCGGACCACTAACTGACGGAATTGTAAGTCTGAATCATGCGCGGACATGATTTCATCCTCAAGGTCGTCAGTAACGTCACCGTTCTCCGATTCACAACGGAGGGCATCGTCTCCAGAATTCAGGTGAACCGGCTGACCGATGCAATCTGTGAACTGATTGACAGTGGGCACACCTACCTGGTTCTGGACTTCAAGTATGTCCACCATGCCTCGTCACCACTGCTTGTGATGCTCATGGCTGTTGCCAGCAAATTGCAGAAAAAGGGCGGCAAATTGGCCCTGAGTCGCACCGACACTATCTCCGAGTTGCTTAGTGTCAGTAAGATGGATGACGAGTTTGAGATCTACCCCGGACCGCAGGAAGCGGTCGACCAAATGAGACTGACGTTTTGCTACCTGAAGTGACGGAAACAAGATCGCTGGTCATTCCGCCGCTTCGCGTCGGACATCTCGTGTTGGAAACGCCGCTGCTTCTGGCACCGATCGCCGGCTACTGCGATTTGGCCTTCCGTCAGGTTGCGCGCTCCTGCGGCGGCGTCGGCATGGCCAGCACCGACCTGCTTTGCCCCGAAGGCCTGCTGCGCGAAACATACAAAAGCATGCAGCTGTCACGCACGGCCGCTGGCGACTGGCCGCTAAGCATGCAGCTTTACGGTGGCGAGGCTGACAAGCTTTGCGAGGCTGCCCGCTGGGCGATGGACCACGGTGCCACCAGCATCGACATAAACATGGGCTGCCCGGTCGACAAGATCACCAAGCGCGACGGCGGCAGTAAACTCCTTTGCGACCCAGATCGCACGGTGAAAATGGTCGAGCGGGTCCGCTCGGTCGTCACGGACCGACCGTTGACGGCCAAAATGCGATTGGGCTGGGATGACACATGCATTGTCGCGCCTGAACTCGCCCGGCGGCTCGAAGAGTCGGGCATAGACCTGGTGACCGTCCACGGCCGGACCACTGAAATGCGGTTCAGCGGTCAGGCCCGACTGGACGGCATTGCCGAGGTGGTCGCGGCCGTGAAAAAGATTCCAGTGATCGGAAACGGGGACATCCACTGCTCTGCAGACGCTCGTAAGATGCTCGTTCACACCAAGTGCAATGGGCTCATGATCGGAAGGGCGGCACTGGGCAAGCCGTGGCTGCTGGCGGAAATCTGGCACGAGCTGACAACGGACACCGCCTACGTCCAACCGACACTCGAGGCGAAGGTTGACATGATCCGGCGTCACTTCTGGGGACAGGTGGAGAACCGGAGCGCCCGGGCCGCCGTGGTCGACTTCAGGAAGCGGATCAGCTGGTACGCCAAGCACCTGCAACCGTGCCCGGAGTTCAAAGAAGAGATTCGCCTGCTAAAAGGGCCGGAAGAGTTTGACGAGATTTGCCAGCGATTTTTGGTCTGGCGTGCCGAGGGACGCTCTGCGGAAAAAAACAGCCGGAATGTCGTGATTGTGTGATTCCGAATGCCTACACTTCTGCCACGATGAAAAATATCTATCGCCTTTCGACGTCCCGATTCGCCGCCGCCTCATTCATGGGGGCGATTTTCGCATTTGCCACCGGCTGCAGCACCAGTCCGGGCGACGACGCAGGCAAGCAGGTGCTGACCTCGAAATCCGATGCGTTGATGACACGCTTCAAGGCCAGCGACCCGACCCTGCAGGAAGTGATCAACTCATCCGCCGGCTACGCGATCTTCCCGAGCATCGGTAAGGGGGGCATTGGAATCGGCGGCGCCTACGGCCGCGGCGAGGTCTACGAAAAAGGTATGAAGGTCGGATACGCCGACATGACTCAGGCCTCCATCGGATTTCAGTTCGGCGGTCAGGAATACGCCGAGCTGCTGGTGTTCAAGACAACCGAAAAGCTGACCGCCTTCAAGACCGGGAACTTCGCCTTCACAGCGGATGCCTCCGCGGTGGCTGCCACGGCCGGCGCGGCGGCCGCATCGAAGTTTCAAGGCGGCATCGGCGTATTCACCATCAGCGAAGCCGGCCTGATGTATCAGGCGACACTCGGCGGCCAGCGGTTCAGCTACCAGCCGTTGCAGTAAATCTGCATATACTGCCAGCATGAGCGCCTCCGCCAAGCCCGCACCGACCGAGCAGGTCGACACCCATTCGCTGCAACATGTCCACCTCAATATTGGTGGGCAGACGAAGGTTCTCTACTTCCCTGATGACGAGCACGGGGCCGTCAATGCCCACCTGATGGACGCGTCGGGAAGGCGCGAGCCGGTGGTTGCTTTCGCCGGGCTGGGAACGCTGGCATGGGTCACGGGGCCAGCCGACAAGACCGAGATTGCCGTTTATGTTTCCAAGGACAAGGGGGCACAGGGTCAGTGGTACATGCCCGATGGTGCCGGTGGCTTCAAGATCGGCACCGAGGTCTCAAAGCGCAAGGGCGGACGCAAGGGTGGGGGCAGTGCCTCAGCAGGCTGGGGCGACGGCAGGCTCGAAATCATCTCAGCCAAGGGCGCCGATGGCCGCGACTACCGTGGCAGCCTGAAAGTAACGCCGCGCGTCGTGATGCCCGTGGGCGGATGGCAGGCCGTGGACATGGAATGGAACCTGGCAGATGGCAAGTTCGTCGCCTTCGGCCTGCAACGACACGGAACCATCTTCGCGACGTTCTGCCTGTCTGAAGACAAGTCGCTACCGTTTGGCGTGGGCGTCATTGGTGGCGGAACAGGTGAGGGTGCATACCTAACAAGCGCCGAGGTCAGGCCGACGCTTGTGACAATCGCCCCGCACAATCACCCGCCGCACAATCACGACTGAGCGGCCTGCATCGACAATCCGTCAACGGCTGCGAGCTCTGCAGCCAGTCCGTCCCCCAACCACGCGGTGATAACCACCTGTGGCTCATCGGGCTCGTTCAACACTTCCCGATTTTCCACCACACCCATCGATTCCAGCCGGGCCAACAATTTTCCATCGCCCAACGAAAACTGCACCCGCATCCGCTTACGTGAACCCGCCACCACTTCGGCAACCCTCGCAGCCAGATCGACCAGACCTGCACCGGTTTTGGCACTGACCAAAACAGCGCTCGGGTCTATGGCGCGCCAGTAGGCACCGTTCTCTTCGCCCGATGGCGTATCCGTTTTGTTGAGGCAGAGAATGATCGGCTTGGGTGGGGCCGGGGCGACCCGCGCGCGGGCTATGTTCGCCTCTGGCGGTTGGCCGTCATCATACGAGGCGATTCCGTCGCCCTGTCCGTCCGGCGATTCGTGGCGGTCTTCGATCCAATCGGCCAGACCAGCCTCCGGTAGTTCCGGCTCGCGCCCGATGACGCCGACTTCCTTCAAGACCTTGTTCACTTCGGCGTACTGCTCGCGGGCCTGCGGGTGGCTGACATCCAGCACGTGCAGCAAGAGATCCGCGCCAGCCGCCTCGGACAAAGTAGCCTTGAAACTCGCGACCAGATGGTGAGGCAGATCTCGCACAAAACCGACGGTGTCCGACAGCATCACCTCCAGCCCGCGTTCCAGCACCCACTTGCGCGTGCGCGTGTCCAGCGTGGCGAAGAGTTTGTCGTCGGCATAGACGCCAGCGGCCGTGAGCGTATTGAACAGCGTGCTCTTGCCCGCATTCGTGTAACCCACGATTCCCACCGTGAAGTGGCGACTTCGGCGATGGTCCACCTCGCGCTCCTTGCGGGCCTGCACCTTGCTGATCTCATCGCGCAACACACTGATACGTTTCCGCACCAGTCGACGGTCGATTTCCAACTGAGTCTCGCCCGGTCCGCGAGTACCGATCCCCTGACTGCCGCTGCCACCGGCCAGCCGCTCAAGGTGGTCCCACATTTTCGTCAGCCGCGGATATGTGTATTGCATCTGCGCGAGCTCAACCTGCAACTTCGCCTCGTAAGTCCTGGCGCGGGTTGCAAAGATGTCGAGAATGAGCTCGCTGCGGTCCAGAACCTTGACCCCTTTTCCGGGGGGTCGCTTGCAGTGTTTGTTGATCAACGTTTCCAGCTCGCCGATTTGCGACGGCGAAAGGTCATTATCAAAAAGCACCACATTGGCATCCATCGCCTGTGCAAGTTGGGCCAGCTCGATGACTTTCCCTTTGCCCATGTAGGTCGCCGCGTCCACCTTCGGCCGGCGCTGGACGAGCCGCGCAACAACCTGCGCTCCAGCGGTGCTGGCCAGCGACGCCAACTCCGCCAGCGGATCTTCGCCTGCCATCACCAGTTCCTCTTCGGGTGTCAGGCCTTCGTAGCCCTTGTTGCGGTCCTCCCAATCGGCGTAGGCGCTGGCATATCTGCGTGACTTGGCTGGGGATTTGGGCAATCCGGGTATATCAGGCAACTTGTCTTCGTGGCGACCCTGACCGTGAGTCAGAATGACGCCGACAAGAATGGCTCGCTCGGATTGGCTGGAAAGTGTCGCTCGACTCAGTTCATTCACGGATGGAAGGTACTCCTTCCTGTATATTACACCTTCCACCTGCCGCATCCCACAGAACTGAGGCGTTGTTGTGCGAGAAGATGTTTCCGAAGAGCCGATCGTCCCGCTGACAGTCTCTGAGACCGACAGCGGAACCGACCTGGTCACCGACCACGTAGCCGAAGGGTCCCCTGAGGCCGCCTCGCCTGCTCTGATGGGCGGGCCTGAAGGGACCGCCCCCACGACGGCGGAACCAGCCTCAGCCACCGAATACCTTGGGGGCCTGCTTCACCGGCTTATTACGTTGCTTCCTGCGGCGGTCGAGCAGCAGGATGCCGAAAGCATTTACCTTGCCCGGACCACGTCGCGAAGGCTCAGCGCCGGTTTGGGACTTATCGGGCCGCTGCTACCAAGACAGGCGAAATCTTTGCGTCGTCTGATCCGGGCCGTCCGCAAGACCCGCAAGACTCTGGGCACCGCCCGCGACGAAGTTGTCATGCGCGACCGCCTCGCCCATCTGGAACTGGGGGCCGAAACACGAGCCGCTGCAGAATTTGTGCTCGGCTACCTGCTCCCGGCCGAAGCCGACGCCATCGAACCCACTGCCCGGTCCGCCGCCCGCTGCCGGAAATTGCGGGCGCGGCTGGAAAAAGGGTCAGAGGTCGTGACAGCCATTGCGGGAATCGACCCAGCGACTCTGAATACGCACATCGCTTCTGGTCTGGCGGAACGGTGGCTCGCCTTTGGCACCCTTGCAGAGTTGCAGTCTGTTGGAGGTGCGAGCGTGGGGGGAGCGGGGGGAGTGGGGGGAGCGGGGGTTGACCCCCACGAGTTACGACTCGCCGGCAAGGAAGCGCGGTACGCCATGGAGCTGGCGGCGGCACACGGATTCGAAGTCTCACCCGATCTGCTAAAGCGAATGAAGCAGTTGCAGGACGACCTTGGCGCCTGGCACGATCACTTCGTACTGGCGGCAGCCATCGTCGACCGCTGCGGTGGCGGCATGAGCCTCTCTCGGCCACAGACCGCAGCCATGGCAATGAAAGCTGCCTCTGAAAGCTTGACCACCGCCGGCGCCGATCTGGCCGATTTCGCCCGGCACTACGATAAGCACGCAAAGACCCTTGACTCTCTTGTGACCCTGGCCGCAGTGCCCAAGGAGCCGACGGAGCCGATCGAGCCAATGCTCCAACAGGCCCCCGATCAGCCCATCGCCTGAGGCTCGATATCGGCTTTGCTAAGGCGTGTAAGGCCGCGACTCGCCAACAGGCCATCCAACCGCGTGGCCATCACTTCAAGACTGAATCGCTCCGAAACGCTGTGTAGGACGGCAAGAGTTCGGATGCCCGCTGCATTCGCGGCAAGGACGTCATGATGGCGGAGTTCACCCGTCACAAATACGTCCGCCCCAGCCGCAATGGCACCCGGCAGCATCGCCCCACCTGATCCGGCACACACGGCCACGCGTTGAACGGGTGAATCCATTTCACCACTGGCCAGAACCATTCCAACGCCCAGCCGCGACTTGATCCGCGCAACCAGTTCACCCACAGTGCCAGCCGCGCGCCCGATACGCGCAGCGCCCAACGCACTTGACATCCCCATGCCCAAACCCAGCCGCACGACGTCTGTCAAGCCACATAGGTCGGCCAGCAAGTCATTCACGCCCCCGGCGGCCGCGTCCCACGCCGTGTGAGGGGAATAAACCGCGACCCCCGCCCGCATGGCCCGGTAGGCCACATCCGAGGCAGCGAATTTCTTCACAGCCTGAAAAATCACCGGGTGATACGCCACCACCACACTGGGTGCCGGCGAGATCGTCATCCGCTCGGCCTCCACCGCCGGCGTGTAGTCGATGCAGAATAGGACGCCCGTCACAGCGTCCGCCGGGTCGCCAAAGAGCAGGCCCACATTGTCCCACGTTTCGGCCAGCTCTACCGGCGCGATCTGTTGCATCGCCGCGACCACGTCCCGAACTGCCACCTGTTTCATTGCCATCTAGGCCTCCTGTGTGCAGCCAAGTCCGCACAACATCGCACGGGCCTTGACCAGCGTTTCTTCCCACTCATCAGCCGGAACCGAATCCGCAACAATCCCGGCCCCCACGGGCACAATCACGCGCCACGAATCCCCCTGCCGCTGAAATGTCATTGTCCGAATCGCCACCGACCACTGCATCGGGAGGTGCGAATCGCCGGCCGCCCGGCTTGCAGCGCCATCAGCCATCCAGCCGATCGTCCCGCAGTAGACGCCGCGTCCGGTAGCTTCCAGTTCATCAATAATCTGCATCGCCCGCACCTTCGGCGCACCGGTCACACTGCCGCACGGGAACATCGCAGCCAGCACATCCGCCGCCGTCACGCCGGGCCTCAGCCGCGCCTGAATTGTCGCCACAGCCTGCAAAACGGTGGGGTGACGTTCGATGGCACGGGCTTCAATCACCTTCACACTGCCAACCGCCGCGACCCGCCCGAGGTCGTTCCGCATGAGGTCCACAATCATCGCAAGTTCGGCCTTGTCCTTTTCGCTTTCCGTCAACTCGCCTATTAGACGGCCCTCCTGTTCGACGCTCGCCGGGCGAGTCCCCTTGATGGGCCGAGTCGTCACAAGCCCGTGAGAGGTCACGTGCATGAATAACTCCGGTGAATGTGACACCACACCCCAGTTACCGGCATCAATCATCGCCCCAAACCGTGCCGGTGACGCCTGCAACCTCGCAAAAACTGCGCCCGGACCGTCAGTTGTCGTGGCCTGCATCTGGTGCGACAGGTTGACCTGAAAAACATCCCCAGCCTGTATGTACTCCAAGCCGCGCTCAACCGACCTCTCGAATACCGCCCGCGCGGTGGCCTTAACCACTACTGTCGGTGCGGCACGCACATCTCTGTGAACCACTTCGCCATCACCGCCGCAAGCGACCAGAAACAACGCCGGATGCCCGATCGCGGCACTCCTCAACAACTTGATTGCTTCAAACTCCATCGCCAGTTCATACGCCAGAAAGCCCACCCAACGTTCCACACGCTGGGCCAGCAATGCTGAAGCCCCGCCGGATTGAATGGCATCGATCGCATCCCGCACGCTCGACCACTTCGCTTTGACCACCCCCGCGGCATCGCTCAGCGTGATGGCATGGCCCGCCACCTCCATCTGCATCACCCCCACGACCTCGGCCGGGGCATAACGCCATCCGGCATCGTCGGCACTGGTGAGTTGAAGCTGCAGAGGGCCTTTCACGCTGCACAAGCATACGCCGCGTGTTCGCCTTCGACATGACGAAGCCCCCGACCGGTGCTAATGTTCCACCATGCCGACGCCCGCCTCCTTTCTGATTCCTCTAATCGTGCTCGCCGCCCTCGCGCCCACCCCGGAGGCACCGCTCGCCCCAGCCGCCGAGCCTGCAGCAGCGCCAGCCGCGCCTCTCACAAATGTGGATACGGCTCTCGACACCCTGTACGTCGCCGGTAAAGACCTCGCCGCGTTCTCCGCCAATGTTGCCCTAACCGAAGAAGACGCCGCCGTCGGTACCACCACCACCCGCCGCGGCACCGTGGCCTACGCCAAAGCCCCAACACCCACGGCTCCCACCTCCCCGGCCACCAAGTTTCGCGTGAGCTTCACCACCCGTCAGGACGATGAGAACCCGCCCCGCAAGGAACGCAAGGACTATCTGCTCGATGGCCCGTGGCTGACCGACCGCGACTACCGCACAAAGGTGGAGGTCCGCCGTCAGGTGCTTCGCCCCGGCGAAAGTCTCAACCTCTTCAAACTCGGCGAAGGTCCCTTCCCGCTCCCGATCGGCCAGGAACCGACAGAAGTAAAAAAGCAGTTCGATGTCACTCCCATGCCCGCCGAACTTGCCGACGACATGCCTGCCATCCGCCTGACGCCCCTGCCCGGCACAAAGCTCGCCCGAAAGTTCAAGGTCATCGAAGTCTGGATCGACGCCAAGACCGGCTTCCCCGCCCGCATCGAAACCATGGACAACAACGAAACCACCCACCGCACCACCGAACTGACGGACCTGAAGCTCGGCCCCGCCGCCATCGATGCTGACAAGCCCTTCCAGCTTGAAAAAGTCCCCGACGGCTGGACACTGACTGAAGAACCGGCCGGAGATGACCGCTAGCCCGCCGTTACCGCCATCCGCCCCCTGACAACACGCCGCAGCACGGCGGCACGTCTTGAGGGGGGGTAGGGCGGCGCATAAGATGCGGTGCTCACCTCAAAGGACACCGCACCCATGGCCACCGCTTCCAATCCCTTCGCCGCCGAATCCACCCTCACCACCAAGGCCGGAACGGTCAAATACTTCCGCCTGAAGCGTCTGGAAGAACTGGGGCTGACGAAACTCGACCAGCTGCCGGTCAGCATCAAGGTGATGCTCGAAAGCCTGTTGCGGAACACGGACGGCTTCATGGTGAGTGAGGACGACGTGAAGGCCCTCGCCGCCTACTCCGCCGCAGCCCCTGAAAATCGCGAAGTGCCGTTCAAAGTGGCGCGCGTCATTTTACAGGACTTCACCGGCGTCCCGTGTGTGGTCGACCTTGCGGCCATGCGGGCGGCTGTCAAGCGTGCCGGCGGTAACCCGCAGAAGATCAACCCGCTGGTCCCCGTTGATCTGGTGATCGATCACAGCGTGCAGGTGGACGAGTTCGGCAGCAAGTACGCCCTTTTCAACAACGCCAAGCGCGAGTTCGAGCGCAACCTGGAGCGTTACGAGTTTCTCAAGTGGGGCCAGAAAGCCTTCGCCAACTTCTCTGTCGTCCCGCCCGCCACCGGCATCGTCCATCAGGTGAACCTTGAATACCTGGCGAAAGTGGTCATGGTCAAAGACGGCGTCGCCATGCCCGACACCCTCGTCGGCACCGACAGCCACACCACTATGATCAACGGCCTGGGTGTCGTCGGATGGGGCGTCGGCGGCATCGAGGCCGAGGCCTGCATGCTCGGCCAGCCGATCTATCTCGTCACGCCGCAGGTCGTCGGCTTTAAAGTCCACGGCAAACTCGCCGAAGGGACCACCGCCACTGACCTCGTCCTGACGATCACCCAACTCCTGCGCAAGCACAGCGTTGTCGACAAGTTCGTCGAGTTCTTTGGCGAAGGTCTCGCTCACATGTCCGTGGCCGACCGCGCCACCATCGCCAACATGGCCCCGGAATACGGCGCGACCATGGGCTTCTTCCCGATCGACGATCAGACCCTCACGTATCTCCGCCTGACCGGGCGCGACGAAGGCCAGATCGATCTGGTGGAAAAGTACGCCAAGGAACAAGGCCTGTGGCGCACCCCCGGCATGGCCCCCACCTATTCGCAGGTCGTCGAACTCGATCTGGGAACCGTCGTCCCCAGTCTGGCTGGCCCCCGCCGCCCGCAAGACAAGGTGGAACTGCCCAAGGTCAAAAGCTCCTTCAACCACACGCTCACCGATCTCTTCAAGAAGACCCCCGAAGCCGGACTGCCCCCGCGCCTGAACCGCTGGACGGAAGAAGAGACTGTCGCCGCCGGGGGTGGCGGGGGAGGGACGGCCGTCGCCACCGCTCTGGACAAGATGACCCACGGTGACGTCGTCATCGCCGCCATCACCAGTTGCACCAACACCAGCAACCCCAGCGTGATGGTGGCCGCGGGCCTTGTCGCCAAAAAGGCCGTCGCCCTTGGCCTGAAGGTGCCGCCGTATGTCAAGACCAGTCTGGCCCCCGGCAGCCGCGTCGTGACCGACTACCTCGACAAGGCGGACCTCAGCCGCCACCTCGATACCCTCGGTTTTCAGACCGTCGGCTACGGCTGCACCACGTGCATCGGTAACTCCGGCCCGCTGCCGGAGGAGATCAGCAAAATGGTCGACGCCAAAGACCTCGTTGCGGTCAGCGTGCTATCGGGCAACCGCAACTTCGAAGGGCGCATCAGCCCGCAGGTGAAGGCCAACTATCTGGCCAGCCCGCCGCTGGTCGTCGCTTACGCGCTGGCCGGGACCGTCGACGTCGACCTCACCGCCGAACCCGTCGGGCTTGGCACCGGCGGCAAGCCGGTCTATCTGCGCGACATCTGGCCGACCCAGCAGGAGGTGGATCAGACCGTCGCAAGTTGTCTGGATGCCAGCATGTTCCGCAAGCAGTACGACAACGTCGGGGCGAAGAACGCCGAGTGGAACGCCATCCCCGTCAAAGGCGGCGAGCTGTTCCAGTTCGACGACACCAGCACCTACATCCACGAGCCGCCCTACTTCGACGCGGGCTGGGAAAAGGACCGCCCCTTCACCTCCATCCACGGTGCACGCGTGCTGGTCAGCGTGGGCGACTCGGTCACCACCGACCACATCTCGCCCGCCGGCGACATCAAGAAGGATTCCCCCGCCGGCAAGTTCCTCATCAACTCCGGCGTCGGCCCGCTCGATTTCAACAGCTATGGCGCCCGCCGTGGCAACGACCGCGTCATGACGCGCGGCACCTTCGCCAACATCCGCCTGAAGAACCTGATCGCCCCCGGCACCGAAGGCGGCGTCACCACCTACCTCGGCGACGGCGGCGAGAAGGGGAAGGTCCTCAGCATCTACGATGCCAGCCAGCTTTATCAGGCCGCCAAAACCCCGCTGGTGGTGCTTGCCGGTAAGGATTACGGCATGGGTTCCAGCCGCGACTGGGCCGCCAAGGGGACGAACCTGCTGGGCGTGAAGGCCGTCATCGCCGAGAGCTACGAGCGGATCCACCGCAGCAACCTGGCGGGCATGGGCGTCCTGCCGCTGCAGTTCAAGCCGGGCCAGACCCGCACCACGCTGGGCCTCAGCGGCAACGGCACGTTCGACGTGACCATCCCCGCCGCCCTGAAGCCGGGACAGGACATCGCGGTGAGCGTCACCGAGCCCGACGGCCGGAAAGTCCCGTTCACCGCAACCTGCCGCATCGATACGCCCGTCGAGATCGAGTACTACCGCAACGGCGGCATCCTGCAGACGGTTTTAAAAAGCCTCTTGAAGGCGTGATTTGTTTCACGGCAGAACTACAGAGAACCGTAGAGAAGAGTTTGAAACCACACATGAACGCCGAGTGCACCGATAGAGACTCTTTGTTTCTCTGGGTGCACTCTGCGCTTGTGCAGTGAAGTGCTCTTAGCCGCTGGCCCCCGCCCTATACACCACGGACAGGCAGTTTCAGGCTTTCGGCCACCGCCGCGTGCGTTACGCGGCCGGCGACCAGGTTGATTCCCTCGGCCAGACCGGCATCGTCGGCGGCGGCCTGTTCAAAGCCTTTACTGGCGATCCGCAGCGCGTACGGCAGCGTCGCGTTGCACAGTGCGATCGTGCTCGTCCGGCCGACGGCACCGGGCATGTTCGTCACGCAATAGTGGACCACGCCGTCGACCACATACGTCGGCTGCTGGTGGGTCGTCGGGCGGCTGGTCTCGAAGCACCCGCCCTGATCGATGCTGATGTCCACCATCACCGCCCCCGGCTTCATCTCTTTCAAATCCGCACGGCCCACAAGCCGCGGTGCCCGCGCCCCCGGAATCAACACCGCCCCGATCACCAGATCCGCCTGCCGCACGTGCCGTCGCACGTTGTGCAAGTCGCTGAACAACATGTTCACGTTCGCGGGCATCGTGTCATCCAGATACCGCAGGCGGTCAAGGTTGACATCCATCAGCACGACGTTCGCCCCAAGGCCCGCCGCAACCTTCGCGGCCGCCGCACCACTCACGCCGCCGCCCAGCACCACCACATGCGCCGGCTCCACGCCCGGCACGCCGCCCAGCAGAATACCGCGCCCCATCATCGGCTTTTCCAGATACTTCGCCCCTTCCTGAATGCTCATCTTGCCCGCGATTTCGCTCATCGGCGTCAGCAGCGGCAGCCGGCCCTGCTTGTCACGGATGGTCTCGTAGGCGATGGCCGTAATACCGCTTTCCATGCACTGCTGCGTCAGCTCGGCGCTGGCGGCGAGATGGAAGTAAGTGAAGACAATCTGCCCCGGCCGGAACCGCGAAATCTCCTTCGGCTGCGGCTCCTTCACCTTGATGACCATCTCCGCCTTGTCGAACACCTCTTCGGCGGTGGTCACCATCCTCGCCCCGGCCCGGACGTACATCTCGTCATCAAAGCCGCTGCCCACGCCGCCCCCGGCCTCGAAATAAACCTCGTGTCCGGCTTTTACCAGCATCTCCACGCCGACCGGCATGATACCCACCCGATACTCATCACTCTTGATTTCCTTCGGCACGCCTATACGCATGTTGCAATCTCCTATTTGGGCCGTGGAAGGTAACACGGAACCGGCGGTTATGGCACGGCCGTGGCCCGCGCATCAGGCGCCGCTGGGCCGGGTGAGCCGAAAGACCGTAATCTCCGGCCTGCAATCCGCCTCCGCCCGCTTTCCGTAACTCAATCCGCGATTGACATAGAGGTTGCGGGCCGGGCCGTGCGGGTCGCGGACGGCGTAATACCCCGCCACATACGGCCGGGGTTTCGCACCCAGCACGCGCCGGGTCAGGCTCTTTTCCTCAATCGCCCGACCGTGCGTATGCCCGCTGAGCATCCACTGCCACGGGTGACGCACCAACTCTGCGGCATTGCGCGGATCATGATTCAGACAGATGACCGCCTCTCCCTCCTGCACCCCCGCGAACGCCGCCTTCGGATCGATTCGACCCGTCCAAAGATCATCCAACCCGACGATAGCCAGACCGCCTTCCGTCGGCCGCCAGATTTCGTTGCGCAGAACCACAAGCCCTTCCCCCTTCAGCGCCGCCTCCAGCGCGTTGCCCCGCCGCAGCGCCTCGCCGGGGATTTGTTTCCCCAGCACGGAATAGTCGTGGTTGCCAAACGTGCAGATCGTCGCCAGCCGCGGCTTCACCGCCGCCAGTAGCCGCGCTACTTTCGGGGCGTACCGGTTTCCCCCGGTGAGCAGATCGCCCGTCACCACCAGAATGTCCGGCTCGATGGCGCTCACCAGTTCCAGCTTGCGCCGCAGGAACCCCTCGCTCACCACGGGGCTGTGGTGCAAGTCGCTGATCTGCACGATCCTCAGGCCTTCATAGTCTGCCGGCAGCGCGTCAAGCGGCATGGCAATCCGTTTGATGTCCACCCACCGCCGGTGCGCCGGAAGGCTGTGCAGCCCCGTCAGGCCGACGCGGTTCAGTGTCTGCCAGACAACGCGCCGCACGCGCATCTGGGTCCGCCAGTTCGGCTTATGGAGCAAATCTCTCAGTCGACCCATAGGTGCAACTCTAGGGTTCGATTATGTCCAGCGCCTGCTGTAACTCACTGAGCGCCTTGGCGTCGCCCTTGGTCCGTGCCTGCGCGATGCCCGCCCTGTAAGCCTTCACCGCCGCATCCGTGTCGCCAGACCCTTCCAGCACCTCGCCTAACTGGTAATACGCATAGCAATACCCCGCATCCGCTGCGATTGTGCGCTTCAAAAAATCCACTGCCGCGGCCCCGTCCCCAGCGTTCTTATGCTCGAGCGCGATCGCATAGAGCAAAAACGCATCTCCCGGCGTCTTTTCCAGCATCCCCAGTAGTTTGGTCAGTCGTTCACTCACACGAGACAGTTTACGCGATTATGGCTCTGCCGGTGCCAAGGCCTGTTGCGTCGTTGGCAATTTCCCCGACGATCCCCCGCCGTGTCATCCCCTGCTCAACTTGTTGCCATCGACCTCGACGGCACTTTACTTCGCGATGACAAAACCATCGCGCCCGAAACCCTTGAGGCGCTGAACGGCCTCACCCGACGCGGCCTGCCCATCATCATCGCCTCCGCCCGTCCACCACGATCCATCAAACCCTTTCACGAACAGCTCAACCTCACCACCCCGGTCGTCGCGTACAACGGCGCATTGATCTGGCGGTTCTCGCCGCCGGATACGCTCGGCCACTGGCCCCTTCACGGACCGCTGGTGCAGGCGATTACGGCCGCCGCCCGAAACATCTATCCCGACTGCCTGCTCAATATCGAAGCCTCCGACCGCTGGATCACCGACCGCCTCGACCACCGCTACCAGACCCAAACCGCCCGGCTGTTCCCCGCCGATGTCGTCGAACCGATCGAACAGTGGCACGGCGAGCCCGCCACCAAGGTGCTGGTTCAGGGCGACCCCGGCCCGCTCGCCCACGTGAAGTTTGAACTCATCGCACGCTTCACCGGCCTGGCCAACGTCGTCTCTACAGAGCCCGATTGCCTGCAGATCATGCTCGCCGGCATCGACAAATCCTCTGGCGTCTCCCTGATCGCCAGCCAACTGCACGTGCCCCCGGAAGCCGTTCTGGCCATCGGCGATAATGACAATGATGCCGAAATGCTCGCAGTCTTTGGCTATTCCGCCTGCATGGACACTGGAACACCCTTGGCCAAACGTTCCGCCCGTGTGATTGTCGGGTCTCACAACGGGCCCGGCATCGTGGAGGCGCTGCAATACGCCGGTTTGCTGTAATTCCTGCTAAGATCGCACGGTCCATGTCTACGTTACCCCCCGTCCCCCCCGTACCCCCGGCTCCTCCCACCCCCCCCACCGCGACAGCCCCCGCAGCTGACCTTCCCTACATAACCAACGATCTCCTTGGCGTCGGTGGCGAGTTCAAACAGCGCCCCGAAGACTTTTTCGTTCAGGAAATCCCCCTCTACGAACCCTGCGGCGAAGGCGAACACACCTACGCCGAGATCGAAAAAATCGGCATCAGCACGTTTGATGCACTTCACGCGATCGCCAGCGCTTTGGGTATTTCCAGCCGCGACATCGGCTACGCCGGGATGAAGGACACGTTCGCCATTACGCGGCAGTGGATTTCCATCCCCCGCGTGGACCCCGCCAAGGTCGAAGCCCTCGAAATCGAAGGCATCAAAATCCTGGGCACCGACAAGCACACCAACAAGATCCGTCTCGGCCACCTCAAGGCCAACCGCTTCGCCGTCAAGATCCGCGATGTGATGCCCGAGCAGGTCATCGCCGCCGACCGCATCACGCAGATGCTTGTGAAACGTGGTCTTCCCAACTTTTTCGGCCAGCAGCGCTTCGGCCGCCGCAACAACAACGACCTTCTTGGCGCCGCACTGGTCCGTGGCGACGACATGGGCTTCCTCAAGATCATGCTCGGCGACGCCCAGAAGCAGGACGCCCCCAAGCTTCGCGGTGCCCGTCAGGCCTTCGAACGCGGCGAATACGACAATGCGATGCGTCTCTGGCCGCGCACCGGCGGGATGGAACGCCGTATTCTGCACCGGTTCATCCGCACCAAGAACGCCGGCACCGCCGTCCGCAGCGTCGATGAAAAACTCCGCCGCCTGATGGTCTCGGCCGTGCAGTCCCGCATCTTCAACGACGTTTTGGCCCAGCGGATCGCCAACTTCGACACACCGCTCCTCGGCGACTGGTGCATGAAGCTCGACAACGGCGCCTGCTTCGAAGTCACCGACCTCGCGGCTGAAACCGCCCGTGCCGCCGCTTGGGAAATCAGCCCCACCGGCCCCATGCTCGGCTACCGACTCTCCATGGCCACCGGTCCGGCCGGGGAAATCGAACAGGCCGTCTTCGCCAAGTACGGACTTTCGGCCGCGAACTTCAAGTCCGAAGGCCGGTTGCGCGTGAAGGGAACCCGCCGGGCGATGCGTGTGCGCATCGAAGACCTCAAGCTCGAATCCGGCGTCGATAACTACGGCCCCCATATCACCCTCGCCTTCTCGCTACCGGCCGGGGCTTTCGCGACGACCCTGCTCCGCGAAGTCATGAAGTCCGACGCCCCCGATGGCGACGACCTGCCCACCGATCAGGAAACCGAAACGGCCAGCGAACAACCCCAAGCCCACCAGCCCGATATCGAAGCCGATGACGATGCTGGCGACATGCAATAGCCCAACGTTCCGAACAAAGATTTGCCTAAAAACACAGCAAACCCCTTGCATACCCATGCCATTTGCCCGATTGTGCGGCATGGCCCATGTGGTATTTCGCCTACGGTTCCAACCTCAATACCGCCGCCTTCACCGATTGGTGTCGCAAGAACCACCACCGCGTGATCCCCCTGAAGTCAGGTCGCCCAGCCGTCTTGGATAATCACCGACTTTGTTTCCCGATCTATTCCGATATCTGGGGCGGTGGTATCGCTGACATCGTCTACGACCCCGGCAAGTATGTGGCCGGGGCGCTCTTCGAACTCAGCGAATCCGACCTCGACCTCATTGATCGTAAAGTCGGCCGGCGTCTCGAACCCGGCTCAGGCAGTGGCCCGCTGCGCGAAGTCGGCCTCTACAAACGCACCGAAGTTACAGTCGCCCCGCTCGGCAAGAGCATGCCCGTCAAAGCGGTTACCTACACCGGCGTTGCCCTGGCCAAAGACCACATTCCCCCCACCAAGCACTACATCGACCTGCTCACCCAAGGCGCGTATCAAATGGGCCTGTCCATGATGTGGATCGCCTATATACAGTCCTTCAGCACCCAACCCGAAATCGCCTCGCCTTCACCCCACATCATTCGCTGACGTTCCCGGCCCGCTCAAACACCAACCCGGCCAAACCGTGAACCCGGTGTGTAAACCGGACGCCCCGCGCCGCCCGCTCGTCCCCCACCAGCACGGCCCCCATGCCTGCCGCCAGTGCCACTTCCAGGTCGTGGTGACCGTCGCCGACCATCCAAACCCCCGTAGCCTTCTCCGCCCCTAGCCCAAGACGCCCCAGCACCTCCCACATGGACCGCACGTCCGGCTTGGCTGGCGCATCGTCGCGACTCACCGCCGCCCCCGGCTTCAGGCCAAACCGTTCGAGCACCGTCTCCATGCTGCGGCGGCTGTTGCGGGTCAAAATCCCCCACGGCATTCGCTCGCGTTCCAGCCGTTCCAGCAACTCCATGGCCCCTGCCGCAGGCTGGGCGTTCTCGGCGGCGGCCTGCTCGTGACGATCCAAAACCCGCCACGCCTCGGCCAGAGCTGCCGTGTCCATCTCCCCCATCGCTTCCAAGATCGGCCGGCCTGGCGCGATGCCCATCTCCTGGCGCATCAGGCCGAAGTCCAAAAGGGGTTCGGTGAGGGTGCCGTCCAGATCGAAAACAACGGCGTTGGCAGACAGAGTCAGCATTGGGGGATCAGGGTTGAATTAAGAAAACTTGCGAAGCGATTTTGAATTGTCAGACAAAGTGGGACATTGTCGGACACTGGACAGCAGTGAATCGACAAAACGGTCGCGGGCAGCGGGGCAAGCCGCGAACTACATGTTAGGTATATGTTTGAATCCCTGTCAATCCGTTTTGCTGCGGCTTGCAGGATGTGAGCTGGGTGATGTTGCCAATACCCCCGTTCTCTCCGATATTCAGTTTCATGACGCTGCGGCTTCTTCATGTAGGGGTATGACCCCCACCACTTTTCCCGACGGGCGACATTGCCCGCTGGCCAGCTTTCAGCGTTTTACTTTTTCTCTAGTTTCTGTACCGCAACCCCAGGGCGTTTTATCGTCCCAGAGGCTATTCCCATGACCGCTCCCCTTCCCCCGGCTACCACAACCCCCGACTCCACCCGCTACGACCCCACGACGCTGGAGGCGGAGATTTACGCCCTTTGGCTGCGCGAAAAATCTTTCGCAGCCGACCCCTCAGCCCCCGGCGAGCCTTACACCATTGTCATCCCGCCGCCCAACGTGACGGGGGCATTGCACCTCGGCCACGCGCTGGATAACACGCTGCAGGACATCCTCATCCGGCGCGCGCGGATGCAGGGGAAGAATGCGCTGTGGGTGCCGGGCATCGACCATGCGGGCATCGCCACGCAGGCGGTGGTGGAGAAGCAGCTCAAGGAAAACGAAAACAAAACCCGCCACGATGTGGGGCGCGAGGCTTTGGTGGCTCGCATCTGGGAATGGAAGCAGCAGTATGGCGACCGCATTTTGATGCAGCTCCAGCGGCTGGGGTGTTCCTGCGATTGGGACCGGACGCGGTTCACGCTGGATGAGATGTGTGCCAAGGCTGTGCGCGAGACATTTTTCAAGCTTTTTCGCGATGGTCTGATTTTCCGTGGCAAGCGGCTAGTGAACTGGGACATCCACCTGCAAACCAGCATCAGCGATGATGAGCTGTATGACGAGGCCGTGAAGACCTCGATGTGGCACATCAAGTACCCGATTGATGGGACAGACAAACATATGGTCGTGGCCACGACCCGACCCGAAACCATGCTGGCCGACACAGCCGTGGCCGTGCACCCGGATGACCCGCGTTGGAACTGGGCCATTGGCAAGTTCGTGAAGCTGCCGCTGACCGGACGGTTGATCCCCATCATTGGCGACCCGATTCTGGTGGACATGGCCTTCGGCTCCGGCGCGGTGAAGGTGACCCCGGCCCATGACCCGAACGACTATGCGGTGTGGCAACGACAGGCTGGCGCTATCGAGATCAAAAATCTTATGACGCCGGATGGCAAGGTGAATGCCGAAGACCCATCCTGGGCGGCCTACGCTGGGCTACGGTTTAATGATGCCCGGAAAAAGGTGGTGGAAGACCTCATCGCCGGCGGCTTCATGACTGAAGAAGACATCAAGCCGCATGAAGCGAATGTGAAGTTCTCAGACCGCAGCAAGACGGCCATCCAGCCGTACCTCAGCGATCAGTGGTACGTGAAAATGGCGCCGTTGGCAGAATCGGCCATGCAGGTGGTGAAGGACGACATGGTGAAGTTCTTCCCGGCCCGGCATGCGCAGCAGTATCTGGCATGGCTGGGGGAGAAGCGGGATTGGCCGATTAGCCGGCAGTTGTGGTGGGGGCATCGGATTCCGGTGTGGAGCAAAACGGAACCTGCTGCCAAACATGGCATTTCAGCCGACCAGCGAATATCAAATATCAGGCACCAATCAGACCCTGGCGATCAGTCAGGCGATAGCGCCGTGTATCATCCGTTCGGACCAACTAAAGGTTTGGAAACTCAAAGTGTCACTGATGATGCAAATAAATCAGTGACGACATTTCGTTGTGTTGGGAATTTAGAAGAACCACAACGAACAGCATTGATTGCGAGCTTGGAACTGGATGGCTTCGTCCAAGACCCCGACGTCCTCGACACCTGGTTCTCCAGCGGCCTCTGGCCGCACAGCACGCTGGGCTGGCCCGAGAAGACGGCGGAACTTGCCAAGTATTACCCCACCAGCGTGCTGGTGACGGGGCGCGACATCATCACGCTTTGGGTGGCCCGCATGGTGATGACCGGGATTTACAACAATGCGGACGCTGCTGTGTTAAGTGAATCGCTGTCGAGTGCGGAATCGCTCTTGACACCGGCCGGCGCGGCTGCGGCGGTTTCGGATTGGCAAGCGGCGGCGAGCAAAGCGGTCGTGAATGATGGCCTTCCGACATCCGCCCAACGGGATGTTGCCAAGCGGATCGGTCTGCCGTTCAACCATGTCTGCATCCACCCCACCATCCTCGATGGCAAGGGGGAGCGCATGAGCAAATCCAAGGGGAATGGTGTGGACCCGGTGGAGATCATCGATACCCACGGGGCCGATGCCATGCGGCTGACGCTGGCTACCATGGCCACCGAAACGCAGGATGTGCGGATGCCTGTCAAGAAGGATGCGCAGGGCCGGAATACCAGCGATAAGTTCGAACTCGGCCGGAACTTCTGCACAAAACTCTGGAACGCCAGCCGGTTTATTTTGTCCAGCATTGATGTGGCCCAGAATCCGCTGGCCAAGGCGGATGCGGCGGTGGATGACAGCAAATGGACGCTGGCCGACAAATGGATCGTCAGCCGGTTCAACCGCACCGTGGCAGCGGCCGATGAGGCGATTGCGACGTACCGCTTCGACCATTACGCCAAGAGTGTCTACGACTTTTTCTGGAACGATCTGTGCAACTGGCACATCGAATCGGCGAAGTTGAGTCTGCGCGATGAAAATCACGCGGCCCAGACTGCCCATGTGTTGACCGCCATGCTGGATGGCACGCTGCGACTGCTGCACCCGATCACGCCGTTCATCACCGAAGCCATCTGGTCGAAGTTGAACGCGGCCCGGCCGAACCGGCCTGTGTGGCACGGTTTGCCGGCGAGCGTGTCGCCGTTGCTGGTGAAGACACCGTGGCCGACGGCGGGCAAGACGTTTGAGGACGCAGAGCATGTCTTCCCGCGCCTTCAGGAAGTCATCGGTACGATCCGTAATGTGCGGAATGAATACAAGGTGGACGCCTCGAAAGTGGTGACCGTCTCGCTCGCGCCGCCGGGTGATGAGGCGGCACAGGCGGTGCTCGCCAACCGCGAACTTGTGGAGCGGCTTGCCCTTTGCAAGCTCAATCAGGTGCAACCGGGTTTGCCCCAGCCTGTGAATAGTGCCCGTGGCACGATGAACGGCTGTGATATTTACGTTGAAAACCTCGTTGACCCGGAAGCTGAAAAAGCCCGCACAGCCAAGCGCTGCGAGGAGCTGACCAAGAGCATCGCCTCCATGGAACAGCGCCTTGCCAGCCCGAACTACGCCGACAAGGCCCCGGCCCATCTGGTGGCCCAGACCCGGCAGCAACTGGAAGACGCCAAGACTGAATTGGCCAAGCTCAAATAACTGAACCCGCTAACGAACGCCGATAATTGCTGATGAAGAACCGTCACTCAACATCTTCCATAGGTCACGGCCCGGCGAGATCCCGGATGGGCAGCGCGAGTTTGTTCTTGGCGTTCATCATCATTCATCAGCGGCTACTGTTTTCCCCTCGCTCACAAGCAGCGCACTCATGACAAAACGCGGCGTCTTATACATGGTGTGGGGCAACGGTCAGAAGAACTATCTGGACCGCTCCATCGCGTCGCTCAAGCGCATTCACCCCGAGTTACCGGTCCACATCGAGACACTGCCTGATGGGGCCACCCTGCTCGACAAAGCCACGATGGCCGACCGTTCACCGTTTGAAAGCACACTCTTTCTCGATACGGATACCGTCGTGCTGGACCGGCTGGATTCTGGATTTGCACAGGGGGAGCGCGTGGGCTTGGCCTGCGCGCTTTGCGAGTGTCCGTGGGCACGCCGTTATGGTGGGCTGCTCAACAAAGGGGACATTCTGGAATATAACACCGGCGTCCTGTTTTTCACCGACAAGAGCAGCGTGGTGTTCGAGGAATGGAAAGCCCAGCGGGGTATTGATTCCTCGGTCAAGTTTGTCCACCCCGATGACAGCCAGCTTTCCATCATGAAGCTGAACGATCAGGGCTCTTTCGCCGCTGCTATCGACAAGACCGGATTCGTCCCGTTTGTGCTGCCGCTGAACTATAACTTTCGCCCCAAGTGGCACCTGTCGTTTTTTGGCCCGATTAAGATCTGGCACGACTATCGCGATCCACCTGCCGGATTCGCCGAGCATTGTCAGCAGCAGGCCCAGCCCGATGCCATGATCCTGACCACACGTATGGGCTAGTCGCCGCCGCTTGACTCTGGCGGTTCAACCTCGCCGCCAGCGGCTGAAGTTTCAAAGTCCATCAAAAAGTGGACGCGCTTCATGAGGTCGGGGCCGACCATCTTGCTGAGGACATGGCGTGCCCGCCGCACTGCCGTCCGGCGCGAAACGTGGCCGATGACCACATGCTTGTTATTCAACCGTGGCAGGATGCGTGCGAAGTCTTCCACGTGCAGGTGCTTGCCGACCTTGCTGCGGTGCTTGTGGTCGTCCTCGTAGAACGTGCATTCGGTCACCAGTACGTCTGCATTCTTGACGTCTGGGTCTTCAAAGACCGGGCCGGCGCAGGTGTCGCCGAGGAACGAAAGGAGGGGCACTTCGATCTCGGCGGAAATTTCCACGCCACTGCGATTGAGCTGGGCCAGTTCCGGCCCCGGCCGACCGAAGTATTCCGGCTTGAGTTTTTTACGGACGTTGATCGCCGTGTAACCGAGGCTGGGCATGCCGTGGTGGGTCGCGACGGCGCGGATGCCGAAGTCGTCGCGGATGGAGAACCGGTCACCCGGCTGCATGGGGACGAGGAGGTACGGCGTCTTCTGGCGTTCCACGTTGCGCCAACTCAGGAGCATGGCATCGAGAGCTTCGGCCAGCGGTTCGGGGCAGAGGATGGTGGCCGGTTTGAGTTCGAGGAAGGACCGCTGCGAGAGGTAATAGGCGATGCCGCCGACGTGGTCCATGTGGCCGTGGGTCAGGCAGAGGTGATCACAGGCAAGGGCAAACTGCGGACACCGGCCGATGTCGAACACAGCGTTGAACTGCGGGGCAGCGACGACGGTCTCCTCGCCAGCCACCGAGTAGCCGACGATGGAGAGCTGCGGATCAAACTCCAGCCGGGCGTAGCGCTGGGTGAGGAAGGATTTCTTGATGTCGTCCACGGGAGGGGGGAGGGTATGGATGCCGCGTGCGGCTGTCGAGTGATCAGCCCTTGAAGACGATGGCCGGTTCCAGACGGATGAGCTTCCAGAGGCTGAGCATGGAGGCGAACACGCAGATCAATGTGACGGCCACACCCGTCCCGACGAGGAGCAGCGGAGGCAACTTGAAGGCCAGCTCGCTCTTACCGGCCGACCAGCCAAATAACGCGGCCGCGCCGACACCGATGCCGTAACCAAGGACGCCAGTGAGGGAGGCTTGCAGCAGGACCATGCGGAACAATGTGCTGTTGGGCGTGCCCATGGCCTTGAGCGCGCCAAAGTGACGGAGGTTGTCCAGAGTGAAGTTGTAAAACGTCTGGCCGGCGATGGCTGTGCCGACAACGAAGCCCAGGGCGACGGCGATGCCGAAGTTGATCGGGATGCCGGTGTACTTCATAAAGTAGTAGACGGTCATCCACTCGAACTGTTCGCTGGTCCGTGCCATCAGGCCGTTGCTGCGTTCCTCGATGCGGTTGCAGAGGGTCTGGATGTTCTGGCCGGGCTTGGCCTTGACGATGATGAAACTGAGGAGCTTGCGTTCCTGCGGGGCAAACCTCGTCGCGCGGTTGTAGGTGGTATAGACGACCGGCTGTGATTGGAAGGTGCGGGTGGTTTCGCAGAGGCCGACAACGACTGCCCGGTGGTCGTTTAGTTCGAGGATATCTCCAATTTTCAGCGGCGTTTTCTTGGCCGGTACTTCCTTACCCTGTTCGTCATAAAACTTTCGGGCCAGTTTGTCGTCGGCGCCCACCTTGTCGACGATGACCGACTCGGCCAGTCGCAGGTCATTCAGCACGCCCACCCGGCCGGTACGATCGGGAACCATCTTTGGCGGTCCGCCCATCAGGGTGGCATCGTCCAGACCAATGACGTTGCAGGTCTGGAAGTTGCCGTTGTCGAGCCGGGCCTTGATGAGGCCCTTGTAAAGGGGCAGTGCCCACTCGACACCTTCGATGCCACGCACGCGAAGCAGTTGGGTGTCTTGCAGCGGTTTGATGTCGTCGATGAACTGGACCTTGTTGTCCATCACCCAGATGTCCGGCTGGTGCGTGTCGGCCACGAAGCCGTACGTGCGCCCCATCAGGCCGCAAAAGATCGCGGCCTGCTGGGTGATCAAAAGCGACGCGAAGGTGAGGCCCATGATGATGCCGAGGTACTTCGCACGATCCCCGATCAACATCTTCAGCGCAACAAAATTCATGGGCTCCCGGTGGCTCCGCTACTTTGCCCCGACGGCACGAATGCCGGCCAGGCAAAACTCGGTGATGTGGTCGGCCAGCGTGGCCCGTTCGTCAGCGGTATATGCCTGACCGGGGTTCATGCGGCTGACGAAAACTCGACACTGTTTGTAATAAACGATCTGCCCGATGACGGCCGTGGCACAGCGATAGATGACCTGCGGGTCGCCGCCCGGCCCGACGATCTGACGGATGACCGTGACAAGCAGTTCCCAGTTGGGGCGCATAAAGCGGTCGCAAATTTCGACAAACGCTTCGGACGGGTCCACCATCTCGCGGGAGATGATCTTGCTGATGTAGATGGGCTTCTGGACGTCGAACAGGCGCTCTAGGAAGTTGCCGACATAGGCTTTGAGGCGGTCTTCCGGACTGGCATTGGCTGAGACGTCGCCATCCAGCGGGTGCTCGCCCACGGTGCGTGAGTAATCGGCCTCGAACACCGCCCGATACAGGCCGAGCTTGTCACCGAAGTGATAGTTCACTGCAGCAATGTTCGCGCTAGCCAGCTTGCAGATATCACGGACGGTGGCGTCGCGATAACCGACCTCTGCAAATACTTCTCCGGCGACATCGATGAGTCGCTGACGGGTATCTACGGGAGCTCCAACACTCATAACTGTACCTCCGGTCTGAACTGACCGGCCGGAACGACAGTAGTCCCGGCCATTCCCCAAATCAAACGCACGCTTTACAGCCCGCAATCTACAGAAACACCGACAACGCTTTGCGGCTGCCGGCCTCGGCCGAGGTCGTGGGGGGAATCTCGTAGAGGTTCCCGTCCGCATCCTTGACCGCAAAACGCCCTTCCGAGAGGAAGCGAACGTCTTCGCGCTCCTGCACACGAAACTCGGCTGGTCCGGCAGCGGTTTCCACCGACCACTGCTGGTAGCCGAACCGCATGTCGATTGAAACGACACGCGAAATCAACGGTATGAAACAGGACTTCCCAAGCGCCGAACGCACCTGCTGGGCCACGTGGCCTTCCAACTGGTTCAGCGCCTCCACCAGAAGCAGTTCCTTACCTTCTTTACCTCGAATACTTATGAAAGAGTCCGGCTCGGACCACGGGAAAGCACGCCGGACCCGCACGTCAACGACGTCGGCTTCGCCGGGGCGTTTGAGAACCAAGCGTCCCTCGGCATCGGTCTGGATTTCAAATGCTGGCGTCGACATAAAGTGCAGTTCTAACTAGGGCAAAACCCGGATTTCGTCGCCGGCGGCGACGCGACCTTCAGACACAACTTTTGCGACCCAGCCGCTGCGGCCTTCGATCCGTTTGTGCAACGGCAGACTCTGGGCACTACCCCAACGATCAATCGTTTTACACGGCACGCGGACGTCTGTGATCTCGATCTGCGTACCGCCCTTCCCGACAGTCAGCCGGCTCCCCTTTTTCAGCGTCAGCAGGTCGAGGCCCTCGGTGGTGAAGTTCTCACCCAGGCAGCCGGGGAAAAGGTCGTCGCCTTTTTCGCGGACTGCGTCATAGAGCTCGATGGAAAACAGGCAAACGGCGCGATCCGGGCCGCCGTGGTACTTGAGATTTTTTTGCTTGTCGCCCTCAATGCCGTTGGTGCTGACGAGCGCAGAAGCCACAGGAAGCTTGGGCACTCCACCGGGTGAAACACTCAGTTGGCGGACAAATGCTTGCATCAAACATGCCTTAGAGTTGGCAGTCCGGACGATTCTTTGAAGAAGTCTTCTAGGAGCATAGCAGATGGAGGGCAAACATTAAATATGGGGAAAACAAAATTTTCATACATCAGCACGGATGATTAAACTCACGCACAATGCGGCAAAACCTTGCAATTTTCTTGCCTCGGTTGTTGCCTCGCTTGTCCTGAATGTCTGAATGGTCGGGCCGTTGATACCACTCATCATGCCCCAAGTCATTGGGGCATGAATCACTTAATTTCGAAGCGGGCGGTCACGACGGCCGTGATGTCCTTTTCGATGGACGTTGTGTCGTTCATACCCGAACCGCTGACCTCGGTGTCGTTGTGGGCATTGACCTGAAGGACGCCCATTCGGGCGTCGACAACCTTCCCGAGCTTGCCCCCGGCATTAGATGAGATTTGCTCTGCCCGGTTGCGCGCGTCTTTGGTGGCATCAGCGAGCATCTGAATTTTGACGTCAGACATCTTTGTGTAGAGGTATTGCGGAGGCTTGGACTCCACCTCGACACCGTCTGCGATCAGTTCGGTCACACCGCGACTGATCTGTTCTACGCGGCGGATATCGGCCGAACTCACTTGAACAACCTGTTCGAGTTCGAACCCAATCACTTTTTCGGTGGCCACACCCTGGGCGTTGCGCTCTCGCTGTTTGCGGATGGAGATGGCGCGGAGTTCGATTTCGGCCGGTTTGATCCCCTTGGTACCGAGCCATGTCTTGGTGCTGCCGACATTGTCGGCCAGCTGCTTGTAAGCGGCCTGCAGGTCGGGATTGGTAACGGAGATGACGGACCACCAGACGGCCAGATCGCTAGTGATGGGTTTTCGGGCCGAGCCTGTGACCTGTATGGTCTGTGGGCCGTTGCGCATACTGAGCCACGCCTGCGTGGCGATGAGTACGCACAGAACATTCGCGACGGCGAAAAACACACCGGCGCGGAGCGAGACGACGATTCTTTTGGACTCTTCTGGCATGAGGGCACCTTCCTGGCGTGGTTAGGAAGACATCCTGTCTTCCGATGGTTGCGATGCGGCCTATCCTACTACAGCGACAAGACTTCCCAACTCGCGTTGCGTCTTGACGAGCTTGGCGTAGATCCCACCTTCCTTGGCTTCAAGTTCCGCGTGGGTGCCTGTTTCTGAGACTTTGCCCTTGTCGAGAACCACCAGCCGATTGGCTGCGGTGAGCGTGCTGAGCCTGTGGGCGATGGCGATGACCGAACGCCCGGCAACAAGACGGTCCAGCGCCTGCTGGATTTGCTTTTCCGTTTCCGTGTCCACGCTGCTGGTGGCTTCATCGAGGATGAGAATGCCGGGCTTGGCCAGGATGGCGCGGGCGATGCTGATGCGCTGGCGTTCGCCACCGGAAAGGGATTGTCCGCGCTCGCCGACCATCGTGTCGTAGCCATCGGGGAAGCCGACGATGAAGTCGTGGGCATTGGCCGCCCGGGCCGCATCCATCACCTGCCGGGGCGTGGCATTCGGATCGGCATAGCGGATGTTTTCCGCGATGGTCCCGTGGAAGAGGTAGGGCTCTTGTAGGACCATGCCTATCTGGCGACGCAGCCAGCGGACGTCGTAGTCGCGGACGTCAACGCCATCGATCAGAATCTGCCCTTCGGTGACGTCATAAAACCGGGGGATCAGGTTGACGAATGTGCTCTTGCCAGCGCCGGACGGGCCGCAAAGTCCGATCATTTCGCCGGGTTCGATGGTCAGACTGACGTTGCGAAGCGCGGGCTGTGCACCTTCGTAGCTGAAGCCGACGTTGCGGAACTCAATCTTGCCGATGAGTTTGGCCGGCCGGTAGGAGTCGTTGCGGTCGTGAATGTCGGGGGGGGTATCGAGCACTTCGAAGACGCGCTGGGCACTGGTGGCCGCGCGGGTGACCATGCGGTTGCTGTTGGCGAGCGCCATGATCGGTCCGTAAAACTGCCAGACCGCACCTGTGATAGCGACAATGTCGCCGTAGGTGGTGGTGCCGTTGGAATCTTTGATCAGCATGTAGCCGCCCACGACGAGCACCATGAGGCCGCCGAGGCGCATCATGCCGCTGACAATGGGCTGGAGCTGCCACCAGAGCTTGTTCGCCTCCTGCTCGTACTTGGTGTACTGGTCGCTGCGTTCGTCAAATCGCGCGACCTCGCGGTCTTCTGCGGCGAATGCCTTGATGACGCGCATCCCGGGGACGGCGTCGCCCACGACGGCCGACATACGGCTCCAATAAGTCCACAGGCGGCTCCACATGCGGTGCATCGCCCGGCCGCGAACGTAGGTAAGAATCGCGACCACGGGGATGGGAATCATCGCCACGAGTGCCAGCCGCCAGTTCATCGAGAACATGAACGCCGCAAGCACAATGATCAGCATCGAATCACGGATGATGTCGACCGAGCCGAAAACAATGAACTCCCAAAGGCGGTCGGTGTCGTTGGTCACACGGGTGATGAGACTTCCCGTGCGACGCTTGTTGAAAAACTTCAGCGACAGGGCCTGAAGGTGGGCGTAAACGTTGTGGCGCAGGTCGCGGGCCACTTTCGTGCCCACGGTGGAAAGCATCGCCGTACGCCAACCGCCGAGGATTTCGCTGGCAAGGATCACCGCCACCAGTGCCCCGCCGAAGAACATGAGGTTGTGCAGCCGTGCATCGCTGTTCAGCCCCTTGCCGATCAGGGCATCATCCACCAACATTTTTTGCAGCTTGACCGGCGACGCGACGATAATCGCGTTGATGAGGGTCAGACCGAGCGACAGCAGGATGGTCTTCCGATAGGGCTTTGCGACCTCGAACAACCGCGTGAGTGTCTTCCGCTGGTTAAGGCATTTCGGGCAGACGCCTTCGGCATAAGCTGGGATTTGCCGGCGGCATTTGGGGCACTTGTCCAGAAACTCGGCCTTGCGCTCGACGGCTTCCAGCCAGCCGATGTCGGCCGCCATTCCGCTGGCGGCGCGCTCTGCAGCCTTGGCCGGGATGCGGCGAAGCAGCCGGCGGTTGAGACGGATCATTTCCCGGCGGTTACGGCGGGTGTAACGGCACACAGCCCACTGCCGGCCGGCCGAGACAATACGGAGGTAGTCAATACCGACACCCTCTTCCACGTGCGAGTCTTCGATCTGGTCGAGGGAAATGGCGCGTGTGCCGCCCGACTTACCCGGCTCTATTAAGAGGAGCTGTTTGTCGGTCAGGACGGCGAAGTATTTGGAGAGTTTGTTTTGCTCGCTGACGTCGTAGGGGGCGACGCCGAGCAGCTCCTGGCCAGCGATGAGTGGGGTGGCAAGAGATGAAATTTCGGGCGGGAGGGTGAGTTGCGGCGGTTTGGCGTCTTTTGGGGTGGGTACGGTTTCTGACACTCGAGATCCTCCGTGATCAGGGTAAGGCGGGCGGGGGAAGTGTAACGACAATTCGGTTTTTAAGGCCGCTTGAACGTCGTCCTCCGAATGGCGGCGACCTGCCGTACACTCGCCTCCGTGACAACCAAACCTACGGCGGTAGTAACGGGCGGAGTGAAGCGGGTAGGGGCGACTGTAGCCCGGCGGCTGGCGGATTTAGGGGCAGGGTTTGATCTGGTGCTGACTTACCGGCAAAGCCATGGTGAGGCGCAGGAAATCGCGCGACACTTGACGGCTTCCGGCACCCGTGTGGAGTTGGTGAAGGCCGGCGGTGACCCGGTGGCGGACACGGCGGCCATCGTCGCCGCGGCCGGACGGCTGGGGCCGGTGGGTGTGCTGGTGCACAGCGCATCTGTGTATAAGCCGGATGTTGAAGACGCGGGGGCCCTAGCCGAGATGGCGGCCGAGGCGTTTTCAACCCACGCAATATTTCCAAACCTGCTGACGCGGGCACTGGCGGGGCAGCTAAAGGCCCAAAATGGACTGGTGGTGACGATGGGGGATGGGGCGTTGGATCGGCCGTGGCCCAAGTACCTGACCTATGGGGCGAGTAAGGCCGCGTTGCATCATCTGGCGATGGGGTGGGCGAGGGAATTGGGGCCGGAAGCGCGGTCGGTGGTGATTGCGCCGGGCGTGGTCGACTGGCCAGCGGACATGCCACAGGGGGAGCGAGCCGACTATTTGAAGCGCGTACCGCTCGCTCGTGCCGGGACACCAGAGGATGTAGCCAACTTGGTGGCGTTTTTGCTGACGGAGGGGAAGTATGTCACGGGTGAGATCATTCACCTTGACGGCGGGCGGCACTTGACCTGATGTTTGGCACAGTCAAGACATAAAGTTGCAAGGAGGCAAATGTGATGAAATACGCAATCATTATTCCCGACGGCGCGGCCGATGAGCCCCTCAAAGAACTAGGCGGCAAGACGCCGCTGGCGGTGGCCAAGACGCCGTTCATGGATGAGGTGGCGATGTCCGGTCGGATCGGCACAGCCCGGACGGTTCCAGCCGGGTTTGAGAGCGGCAGTGACGTCGCCACGATGAGTCTGCTGGGCTACGACCCGGTCAAATATCACACGGGGCGTGCGCCGCTGGAGGCTGCGGCCAAGGACATTCCACTGTCAGCGGATGACATGGTTTTCCGGTTGAACCTCGTTACCGCGGTGGACGGGGTCATGAAGGATCACTCGGCCGGAGGAATCACGGATGCAGAGGCGGCGGTGCTGCTCGCGGCGTTGCATGATGAGTTGAAAAGTGCAGGACTGATGGAGGGTTTTGAGATTCACCAAGGGGTGAGCTACCGGAATTTGCTTGTGAAGCGTGGGCTGCCGCACTGGAAGTTGACGACGAAGCCGCCGCACGAGATTCCGGAGGAGAAGATTGAAAAATGGCTGCCGACGGGTGAAGGGCAGCAGGTCTTGCGGGCGATCATGGAGAGGTCGGCGAAACTGTTCGCCACACACGAGATAAACCTGGTTCGGAAAGAGAACGGGATGAACCCTGCGTCGCAGGTCTGGTTATGGGGACAGGGGACCGCACCGGCACTGGCGAACTTCAAGGGACGATTCAAAGTGGGGCCGGCGGCCATGATTACAGGTGTGGACTTGCTGCGCGGGCTGGCGCGGTTGATCGGGTGGGACAACCTGACCATGCCGGGGATGACGAGTTTTCATGACACGGATTACGCGCGGCAGGGCGTCGATACGGCCGCCGCGCTGGACAAGTACGATCTGGTGGTCAGCCACATCGAAAGCCCGGACGAGGCGAGCCATCAGGCGGACACGGCTACCAAGATCGCGGCCATCGAGGCGATCGACAAACACGTGGTCGGGCCTGTTCTGGCGAAATTGAAGACCTACCCCGAGTGGCGGCTACTGGTACTGCCCGACCACCCCACGAACATTGCCACACGTAAGCATGGGTATGCCCCGACCTGCTTTGCCATGTGCGGCACGCGGGTGGGAAGTGTTGTACCCAAGGCTTACACCGAGGCGAATGCCGCCACTGCCGACCTGCACCTCGATCACGGGCACGAGCTGATGGAGTATTTCCTGCACTCGGCCAAGTGATTCTTCGAGCGGGCGGGCGGTTACATGCCAATCTGCACGCCCTGCATTATGCTTCCGGGCCATGCTGACGCTCCGGCTGAAATCTGTGCGGCTTCTGATCGCGGCAACCACTGCGCTGTTGCTGGGCGGCTGTATCGGCGACACCGTGGGCGAAAGGCTGGCAACCGACATTCCGGCCGAGACAGTGACGCCAGCCTACTGGATGGACAAGCCGGGGCCGTCGATCACAGCCCGGGACTACGACAAACTGTTTTCGGCCTGTCAGGCGGCCTTGCGTCGGAACTACTTTGTGCTCGACCGGGCGGAATACCGGGCCGGCGTTCTCACCAGCCAGCCGTTGATCTCCTCCCAGTTTTTCGAGTTTTGGCGCAGCGATGTTCCCGGCTGGCGTGATCGCACCGATAGCAGCATCGCCACTTATCGCCGCACAGTACGATTTGAGCTTGCGGCACAGCCCGACGGAACCTGGCAGTGCAAGGCCAAGGTGCTGGTCGAACGGCAGAGCCTTGTGGGCAGCCGGGCGACAAACGCTTTGCAGCCACAGACGTCATTCAACCCGCCGGTCACGGAAGGACTTTCGTTTGACTCCCCGGTCGGTCCGCCGCCGATCGCGTGGCTTGCCACCGCCCGTGATGCCCAACTGGAGCGGGACATGCTGGAATACATCGGCGACGCCCTGCACTAGGAGGTCGCCATGGAGACATCGCCTCAGGAAATTCCGCCAACAGACCGGTGGCAGTCATTGGTCGCCCAGACCCTTCGTTTTCGTGACGAGCGTGATTGGAAGCAGTTTCACAAGCCCAATCATTTGGCGGCCTGCCTGATGCTGGAAGCGGCCGAGGTTCTGGAACTGATGCAGTGGAAGGAAGGTCAGCCGCTGGCGGAGCACTTGGCCAATCACAAATCGGAGCTGGCAGATGAGCTGTGCGATGTGTTGCACGCGGTCATTCTGCTGGCCGAGGACCATGGCATCGATCTGCCGGGCCATTTTGCCGAAAAGATGCAGCGTAATGCGGCCAAATACCCGATCGAGAAATCGAAAGGGAAGAGCACAAAGTACACCGACCTTTAAGGCAAAGTCGTCAAGAGCCCATGGCGCTGACGAGCTGCTGCGGGCTGCCGATGATCTGAATCTTCAGCCCGAAGTTCTCACCGACTTTCACGGCCTCGCCGCGGCCGATGAGGCGATTGTTGATCATCATGTCGAGGGGGTCGTTGCTGGGCTTGGAAAACTCGATGATGGCGCCCAGACCGAGGCGGAGAACTTCGGCGGTACTCATTTTCCGCTCGGCGAGTTTGACGATGACCGGCACGCGCAGCTTCAAAATGCGCTGGACGTCAGCAGGGCTTGGTTTTCCGGCACCGGACAGGATGGCCACGAACGCTTCCTCTCACTGATAGGACACAACGTCAGCATTCAACAAGACTTATCGGACAGGGTCGGCCCGCCGCTTGAGCGTGATTCTGGGCCTTTCGCCTAAGGTCGCCCGGCACCCTAGAGTGTGCGACCTCCCGTGCCAGAACCTGCAAACCCACCCGCCACCACAATCCAACCCGCTGAGACGCCGCCCCCCCATGACCCCTATGAGGTGCTTCGTATTGCGGACTATCGCGCATTCCTGACGGGGTGGTTCTTCGCGGTGATGGGCAGCCAGATGCAAAGTGTGGCCATCGGGATCGAGGTTTACACCCGGACACGCGATGCCTATTACCTGGGGTTGGTGGGTCTTTCACAGGCTATTCCGCTGCTGCTGCTGGCCATTCCCGCTGGCAGTCTTGCCGACCGGTTTGACCGCAAGAAAATCGCCATAGGCACTCTGGTGGTGAGCATTTTGTGCGCCCTGACGCTGGCGGTTGCGGTGCACCGTGGATGGCCGCTGCGTGTGCTGTACGGCACGTTGGTTGTGTCGGGTGTGCAGCAGGCTGTCGGGTGGCCGGCACGGCAGACGCTGATTCCGCGGATCGTGCCGAAGCGGTTGTTTTCCAACGCGGCTACATGGAACAGCTCGGCCTTTCAGATCGCCTGCATTGCCGGTCCGGTTATAGGTGGTCTGGTGGCGGCGCGGTTTCTTCCGCTGGCGTTTCTGCTCTATGCGGCCGGGTCGGCGTTTTTCATTACGCAGTTATTGCGGCTGAAAGGCGACTTCCGGCCGGAAGCGCCACCGCCGGGCACATTGCGGCTCGGCCGCTTTCAGGAGCTACTGGAAGGGTGCCGGTTTGTGTACGGAACCAAGCTGCTGTTCGCGACGGTTCTGCTCGACCTGCTTGCCGTGCTGTTCGGTGGCGCGGTTTATCTGCTTCCGGCATTCTCAGAGGCCCTTGGAACCGGGAAGCCGGGAGTGGGCTGGCTACGCGCGGCCGATGCGATCGGGGCGCTGGCGATGGCGGTCTGGATCGCCCACCGCCCGCCGATGAAACGGGCCGGGAGAAATCTGATTGTCGCGGTCATCGGCTTCGGGGTGTTTACAGTCGCCTTCGCCCTGAGCCATAATTTCTGGCTGAGCTTTTTATTCATCGCGGCTTGTGGAGCCTGCGACAGCGTGAGCGTTGTAGTGCGGCAGACACTGGTTGCGACCCTGGCCCCTGACCAGATGCGGGGACGGGTTGCTGCCGTGAATACTGTCTTCATTTCAGCCAGCAACGAACTTGGGGGTTACGAGTCTGGACTGGCCGCGAGGTGGTTTGGCCTGCGTCCGAGCGTGGTCTTTGGCGGGATGGCATCCATGGCCATGGTGGGAATCGTGGTCAGAAAATTCCCGGAGATTTACCGTTTGGGTTCGCTTGCCGACTTGAAGTCGGCGTCTGTCAGGCGCGGTCAAGCCGACCCCGCCAGCGCACCCCAGCTTCCTGCATCCGACCTGCCGGGAGCCGCGGCCGAAGCCGGCTAGAAGCAGGCAACTGCGTTACTTTCGCTTCCCAGCGCCCGGTTGTGGTTCGGGCTTTCTGAAGAGGCTGGCATCGACCTCGGTGTTTTGCTTCACCTCGGCAACTTTAAACTGCTGGAGGAATCCGTCCGTGTTGGTGATGAGCAAAAACGGAACCTTGACGCCGTCCACATCCCGGTAATCACCCAGCCGGGTGGTGGCGGGAATCCGCCCGAAACGACCGAACGTCATGTAGTCTCGACGGATGAGAAGGCCGGACTCACGGTCGATGAACCATGTTTCGGTCTCGTCCGGATCGAACTTGCTGGTCAGGCGCAGCACGAACGCCTCCTTTTTGTCCTCCGTCTCGGTGCCTACGAGCTCGACCTTGGCAAAAAATCGGTCGATGTCCCGGATGGGGAACAGGGCCGTTCGACGAAGCGCGAGATCAAGCTCGGCGGCAGGCACTTCCTTGACCTTGCCGGGCAGTGATTCCCATGATTGCTTGCCGTCCACCACGAAAACCCGGCTGTAGTTGCCCTGGCCTGTCACGACGGTGTACTGCAACCCTTCCGCTGTGGTCAGGCGGGAGAAAATGCCATAGCCGCCCTGCATCAGCGCTTCGCTGGCTCCGGACTCCAACCGATTGTGGACTGCGGCGACAGCGGCATCAGTCCCCTCGGCCGCACGTGCTGCGGCCAATACGTCGGCCAGTGTCTGGACGACGAACGGCAGACGAAGGGGTTCGGTGGTCGGCTGCGTGGTTGGCCCGATCGTCGGCTGCTGAACGGGGGTCGGGTCCAACTGCTGGGTGGCCGCAGTCAGACAGGACGTGCCACCGCCCAAGCCGAGAAGCCACCACCACCTGGCAGCCAGAAGCATGACATGTCCTGCAATTGTCGACATGGTCCCGTCAGTGTGCAGAAGCAAATCCCGGTGCGCCGAGCTTCGACTATTTCGGCATTGCCGGGGCCGCAGGAACTGCGGGTACTGCGGGCATGGCAGGCATTGACGGCATCGCCGGGGCTGGTGGGGCCATTGTCGGGGCGGGGGGTGCTGCTTTCTCCGCCTCGATCAGTTTCGCGATCTCGGCAGGAACAGCCAGCTTGTCGGCGGGCACTTCAACGTTGGTGTCCACTTTTTCGGTAGTGATCTGCAGGGTACCCGGCCCGAACTTCACGGTGCTGGCGAAGGGCATTTTCACGCCGCCGGCGTCGCGATAATCAGACATGGTCGCGCTGACCTGCATGTCTCCCATTTGTGTGGATTCCGTAGAATCGCGGCGAACCATCAGGCCGGATTCCTTGTCGTAGAACAACGTCGACTTTTTTCCGTCCGGGCTGACGCAGTTCAGCTTGACGACGGCCTTACCGTCCACGGTGTCGTTGCCGCCGAGTTCAACCTTGGCGTATTCCTTTTCGGGGTTCAGGTCGGACTGAATGTTGGCCTCGCGGATCATTTCCGACTTTTCGGCCCCATCAAGCAGGCGCGGGCCGCCGGCAGCATCAATCATCCAGGCGTGCACACCATCGGTGCCCTTGGTCTGGTCGCCCGCCTGCGCGGAGACAACATAGACCGCCATAAGACCCGGCGCCTTCTGATAGCTGGTCACATCAAGACTTAACCCCGCACCAACCACTTCAATCTTGGCCTTGACGATGCGCGACTCAACCTTCTTGATCGCGTCGGCCCCACCCTGTGCCGTGACTGACTTTTCCAAAATGGCTTTCACTTCCGGCGACAGCGTCGCATCGGCCATGGCGGCATTTGCCGCAACCAGTACACAACCCACGGCGAAGGCGACCGCTACTTTTCCCATCCGACGAACTGATTGACGCATAGTTGCTCCTTGGTGATGCTGTTTGGTTCGAGCGGCATTGTTGCCGTACCCACCTGAAAATGACAAGTGAGATCGATTCTGGTTAGTGACGATTTAGCGTAGTACCGGCACGGCGATCACGCTGCCGGTGGCTGGGGTGGGCAACGGGTTGGAAACAGTAGTCGCCGCACCACCCGACAGGATCCAGCGGCTGGCGGCCGCAATAACCGGGTCTGTCGGAGACGCGGCCAGCAGTTTGCGGTCAAGCGGGATCAGTTCGTCCGGCTGCACGCCGCGGCCTTCCAGCGGCTTGCCCCCGGCCGAAATGTAATTGGCGACAACGAACTGGAACTTGTCGCCATTGGGTAGGTTTTCAATGTAGCTGGGCAACGCCATGCCGGGCGTGGGGCGGCCGAAGACCCGAGCCCGGCCGATGTCCTGCAATCCGCCTGCCAGGATTTCACTGGTCGAGACTGAAAACTCGTCCACCAGCACGGCCACCGGGCCATCATACGTCTTGGTTCGCGGAAGAATGATGAACTTAAGCGCGGTGGTTTCGCCGGGGTTCAGACTGCGCTGGTACATCGTGCCAAGTTGCACGCCCTTTTGATGGACGAGAAATCCTCCGAACGACATGGCCATGGCCCCGATGCCGCCGGGGTTGCCGCGCAGGTCGAGAATGAGCCCCTTCATCTGCCCGTCGGCGTTCATTTCGTTCAGCGACTTGTTAAACCATGTCGCGGTGCCGGCCGGGTCAAAAAAGATGCTGAGACGCGTGTAACCCACGCCACCCGGCAACAGGCGCGACTCGCGTGCAACCTGCACTTCCGGGATGTTGCCGAACTTTACGGGGACACTCTTCGCCGGGGAAGCCGTGACCGAGACAACACGTGCCTTGTCGTTTTCGTCCAGGAACCCCAGCACCACCGTCCGGCCAGCCTTGACGTCCAACCTGTGCCCCATGACCTGGGCAAAAGTCACACCCCGGGTCCGTTCTTCCAGTGCCGATAGTGAATCAATCGCCTTTGCAACACGGGCCTTACCCACGGCAACCAATACCCAGCCGCGTTTGATTCCCGCCGCCTCGGCCGCGCCCCCTTCAGCCAGTTCCGCGACGATCGCCTGATGGCCCGACAGACGCACGACCAGCCCCAACTCCCCGGCCCCACCGTCGGTTGCCTGCGTGGTGCCCTTGTGTCCGGCGTCGTCCTTCTCGGTGCCGGCCTCGGCAACGCCAAACACGCCGAAGTGGCTTTCGCCAAGTTCGTGCAACAGGGCATTCATGGCCGCACGGGCTTCGTCTTGGGTGGTCGCGGTGGCGGCCTGAGCGCGGTACTTCTCACCGGCAGCAGTCCAGTCGATGCCCTTGATCTTGGCATCCCAGTATTTATCGCGGACGGTCTTCCAGACGTATTCGTAACTGTCGGCGTTGACCTTCTGTTCGTCCGCCGTCAAAACCGCAGCGGGCTTGGCAGACCTCGCACCCTTTGCCGATACGGGGTCGGATGACTTGCAACCTGCCACCCCAACGGTGAACGCAGCCAGCAACAAGACGGACTTTCTGAAGCAGTTATTCATTGACCCCGGATGTTACCGCAGTTCGAACCGCCAGCCACTGCCCCGGCCACCGCCACCACCACCACCCGCCTCCGGCCGGATCACCCGAATGGCCCGGCCATAGGCCTGACTGACATTGTCATCGGTGAACACCTGTGCCGGCGGACCGCTGACCACCGTTGACCCGTTACTCATCAGAACCACCTGATCCACCCAAACAGGCAGCTCTTCGGGGTGGTGCGTTACCCAGACCACTGCCGGGCCGGCCCTGACCCCGAACATGGCATGGACGCTGTCGCGATGAACGAGGTCCAGCCCGGTCGTAGGCTCATCCAGCAGCATCAGCTCAACTTCCCCGACGCGGGCACGGGCCAGCTTCACACGGCAGAGTTCACCCGCGCTGAGCACCTCCAGCGGGCATTGAAGTACCGCCTGAAGTCCGGCCCATCCGGCCGCACTTCGTGCTTGGGCCCACTGGTCGACTGTTGGTTCAAAGTAGAGCCCACGCGTCCCTTCAAAGCCCGTGACGATGGCGGCCTCAACGGTCAGATCGGGAACCAAATCATGCTGATGCGCAGACCCGGCAACCCTGACAACTTTTCGAAGCTCGTAAAGCGGGTAGCTACCGTGCCGCTTTCCCATCAGGTCGATGTGCCCTTCCATCGGAAACTCAAACCCTGCCAACAGCCTGAGCAACGTCGTCTTTCCACATCCACTGGGACCCATGATCGCCACGAGTTCACCCGCCGACACATCCAGATTGACCGCGCGCAACAACCATCGGTCGCCCCGCTTTAGCCCAACGTTTGAAGCGTGAATTGCCGTGCCTTGCGCCATGGGATGTGGTATACCCGACAAACCATGCCAACTGCACACCTCGAACTTGTCCCACCCGTTGAAGTCACAGGGCGCCGGAAGTTTTTGCCGGCCCACTTCGTTCCCGCCGATCTGACAGTTGTCGCGAAAATGTTCGACCTGTTGGATGCCCGCGCGCTGCCGACAACCGCAGCAGTCGAGCAGTGGCTGCAGGACGCCAGCGAGCTGCTTTCGGCCGTTGATGAGTATGGCGCACGGGCCTACATCTCCCGCACTTGCGACACGACCAGCGAGGCGAAGGAAAAGGCTTACATGTCGTTCATCGAAACCATCGAGCCGGCCGTGAAGCCGCGGCGCAATGCATTGCAGACCAAGTTTCTCACCAGCCCAGCTGGCAAGGAACTGACCGGCCCCCGGTACACCATCCTCCGACGAAGCTGGCAGTCAGAAGCCGACCTCTACCGCGCAGAAAACGTGGCACTGGATGCGGATATCAGCGGCCGGGTCGTGGAGTACGACAAACTTTGTGCGGCCATGAAAGTCGAGCTGGACGGCAAGACGTACACACTTCCGCAGGCCGCCAAGTTTTCGGAATCGACCGACGCGGCTGTCCGCGAGCGGGCATGGCGCGCGGTCGAGACGAGGCGCCTGGCAGATCGTGAAAAGATCGAAACCATATTCGACGAAGTGCTGCCGATACGGCAGCAGGTGGCGGTCAATGCCGGGCACCCGGATTATCGCTCGTACACATGGGCTGCCCTTAAGCGGTTCGACTACACAGTGGACCATTGCAAGGCGTTTCAGGATGCAGTGGAAAAGACGGTCGTGCCAGCGCTGAAACTCCTGCACGCCCGGCGGCAGAAGGCACTGGGCCTCAAATCTCTGCGGCCGTGGGATGTGAATGTGGACCCGCTGGGCCGTCAGCCCCTCAAACCGTTTGATACGTCCGATGAGGCGCGATTGATCGGCAAGTGTCAGGACATTTTCACCAAGCTCGACCCACAACTGGGCCGGAACTTCGGCAAGCTGAACGAGCACAAGTACATCGATCTACTCTCACGCGATGGTAAGGCACCCGGCGGCTACCAGAGCACGCTTGAGGAGAGCGGTGAGCCGTTCATTTTCATGAACGCCGCTGGCATGCACCGCGACGTCACCGTCTTGCTGCACGAAGGCGGGCACGCCTTCCATGCGCAGGCTGCGGCCGCCGAGCCACTGGTTTTCCTGCGGTCTGCGCCGATGGAGTTCTGCGAAGTGGCCAGCATGGGTATGGAACTGCTCGGCAACGAATTTCTCGAGGAGTTCTACGGCCCTGCCGACGCCGACCGCGCGCGCCAGCGCCACCTCATCGAGGTGCTCGAAGGCCTTCCGTGGATCGCCACCATCGATGCCTTCCAGCACTGGCTCTACACACACCCCGGTCACAGCCGGGCCGAGCGCTCGGCCACGTGGGTCAGTCTGATGAACCGCTTCAAGGCGGCGGGCGTGGGTGTGGACTACGCTGGCCTGGAAGAAAATCTGACCGCCCGATGGCAGGCCCAACTGCACCTCTTCCACCTGCCGTTTTATTACATCGAATATGGGATCGCGCAGCTCGGCGCGCTGCAGCTCTGGATGAAGGCACGCGAAGACCCGCAGCGGGCGCTCGCAAACTATCAGGCTGCCCTAAAACTCGGGGGTACGCGACCGCTGCCGGAACTGTTCACAGCGGCCGGCCTGAGCTTCGACTTCAGCGAAAAGACCATCCGCCCATTGGTGCAGGCCGTGCTCGATGAAATCGGGCCGGAGGCGTGCTAGGCGGTCTGTAAGTACGGCAGGACGATCTCACGCTCGGCCGCTAATCCGGCGACTTCATCGGGCGAGTCGGAGTCGAAAATCAAAGTGTACGGGCCGGAAAAACCGGCCCGGCGGGTGATGTCGAGGCACTTCACAAAGTCCTCGCGATCAGGCACGCCCGCGTTGAACTGGCACTTTGCGTGGCAGCTTTCGGCGTAGGGCGCGATGGCCGCCAGATCGGCGTATTTGGTCGGGCCCGACCAGTTACCGAAGTCGAGGCAGAGACCGACTTCGCCGCCCGTGGCGCCGAGGAACTCGTGCACAGCGGCCGGAGTGGATAAGAGCGGAAACCAGTTTTCGACCACCAGCCGGATACCGGCCGCTTTTGCCGCCCGGCGGAGACGGTCGAAGCCGCGAAGACTTCGTGCCATGGCCGCAACGCCGTACGGCTGCTTGCCCGCGATGACACGGGCGCGTTCAAAGCCGATCGCACCCGCGGTTGCCAGCCAATCGTCGATTGCCGCCAGGTCGGCTTGCCCGTTGGCGAGGTCGGTGACATCGCCAAAGTCCACCAGCAATTGAAACAAGCGAACATGGCTTTGCGCGGCGGCGGCCCTGAACTGGTTGATGTAGTCAGCGTCGCGCGAGAGCAGGTGAAAGTGGCACGTTTCCAGACAGTGAATACCCATGGCCGCGATGCGCGCAGGCAGTTCCAGCAACGTGAAATCACCGCGAGTCAGGCTGCGGTGAAGGCTCCAACTGGAGACAGAAACAGACGACTTCGTATCGCCGACTTTCCGTGGTGGCTGGTGGGTGTTTGGGGCCATGATTCTCAAAGGCTAGGCCGTCGCGTCGACGGCTACAACGAGGGGGTCGGTGAAGGGTCCCACGGGTCCATGCCGGTGAATCTGACCGGATCGAGACGCGGCGCGGCGTGCAGGTCTTGAAACAGCAGATTCGAGCCGATCCGAACGCCGTGACGGTGCTGTTCCACCGCGCGGAAGTAGTCCGAACTGCCGTCGGGAAATCTCTGGACGTACTGATCGGGCTCAGAGGTCTTTTTCTCGCCCATCAACACCACTTCACTGGGAGGCAGCCTCAGACCGTTGGCCGACTGATACTTGATGTGCCGCTCGGGAATGTGGTTGTTCAACACATAGGAATGTGGATCGTCTGGCCGAGGGTCATCGGTCGGACAGCGGAGCACCGGCGGCAGCCAGTCGGCCGGACGAAGGCTTGTGACGTCGCGCGGCGGCGGAGAACGGAGCACCAAGACAAACCATTCCCGGCTGATCGGCGCCCCGGCAAACGGGCCGCCGGCGTCTTCCGGGAAAAGCGCGCCCCGATTTTCGTTGGCGTAGACGGCCATCGACTGGCCGACCGAGCGCAGGTTCGCGATGCACTGCACCCGCTTGGCTTGCTCGCGTGCCTTACCCAGCGCAGGCAGCAGCAGGGATATCAGCACGGAAATGATGCCGATGACCACAAGCAACTCAACGAGCGTGAAACCCCTTCGCACGTCAGGATGGTACCACGCCAGCCAGCCTGCAAAAGGCTATCTTGCCTTCTTCTTGCGGAACTCGCCGTGACCCTTTTTCTCAGCCGCTTCCATCTTTTCCATCGCAGCGTGGGCGGCTGCGGTGTCACCGGCCTTGACGGCATCAGACAGCTCTTTTTCCGCTGCAAGCAGGGAGACAAAGATTTCCTGGTAATCCGCCACAGCCTTGGTCTTGTCCGCTTCGGGCATGCGCTTCACCTTGCCCGGCAGCTGTTCCTTGGCAGCTTTGGTTGCGGCCTGCAGGTCCGACACCAGCTTCAGGGTCGAATCTTTCTGGCTGGCATCATCCACCTGACCTTCAATCGCTTTGGACAGGTCCTCCATCCGCTGCATCAAGGCCTTGAGGCTTCCCTGTGTGGCGGGGCGCGTCGTCGCGCCGTCACCACTGGGCCGCGTCGAAGGGCCTTCTGCAAACGCCATCGCAGCCGAGGTCGCCATGACGACCACGCACAAACTCTTCTTGAACTTCATATTTTCTTCCCTTATGCAACTGTCACAGACTTATCGAGATACACATCCTGAATCGCATTCAGCAGCTTGATGCCTTCCGGCATCGGCTTCTGGAATGCTTTTCGGCCGCTGATCAGACCCATGCCGCCAGCACGCTTGTTCACAATCGCAGTGTGCACGGCTTCGGCCAGATCGGTCGCGCCCTTGCTCTCACCACCACTACTGATGAGCGGGCTGCGGCCCATATAGCAGTTGGCCAGCTGGTAACGCACCAGTTCGATCGGGTGCGAACCCTGACCGTTTTCATCGCCGCCAGCCAGTTCGGTGTAGATGCGCTTATCAAACTTGCCGTAGCTGCTGCCGCCCATGTTCAGCGCCACGTAGCCGCCGTTTTTGTCGGCCAGCTTCTGCTTGATGATGTCCGCCTGAATGGTGACACCCAGGTGATTGGCCTGCCCGGTCAAATCGGCCGACGTGTGATAGTCCGTCGACTTGCCGTCGGCACCCTTCACCTTGTAGGCATCGTTACGAATGTAGCACCACAGCACCGTCACCAGCCCATAGCGGTGGGCTTCGGCAAACGCCTCGGCAACCTCGTAAATCTGCCGGCGGCTTTCCTTGCTTCCAAAGTAAATCGTCGCGCCGACCGACACCGCCCCCATGTCCACACACTGACGGATGTTGCCGTACAGCGTCTCATCGGCCGTGTTGGGGTAGCTCAGCAACTCGTTGTGGTTGAACTTCACCATGAACGGGATCTTGTGGGCATACTTCCGCGCCACCGACCCCAGCACGCCAAACGTGCTCGCCACCGCATTACACCCACCCTCCAGCGCCAGCCGAACAATACTCTCCGGATCAAAATACGTCGGGTTCGGCGCGAAAGACGCCCCGGCCGAGTGCTCAATCCCCTGATCCACCGGCAGGATCGAAACGTGCCCCGTCCCACCCAGCCGGCCCGTGTTCAATATCAGCTGGAAGTTCCTCAGCACCGACGGTGTACGGTCGCTGTGGGCAAACACCCGGTCCACAAAATCCGGACCCGGCAAATGCAGCGTCTCCTTGCTGATCCCCTTTGCCTTGTAGGTAAGCAGTTTTTCGCCATCAGTACCCAGAAGCGCCGAATAGTTGAGCTTTTCTGACATAGTGGCCACCAGTCTATGGCAAGCTGCCGCACCTGCAAACTTGCTTACCCCCGTCAACTTTGGGGCGTTGCCGTCCCCCCTTTCAACACCTGCACCCCCGATAGCCGATTTATAGGACACGGAGGCGACTTACCGCAGCCGCTGGAGATCACAGTTCATGGATATCGGAACGCTGCTCGGAGTCTTGCTCGCCTGGGGTGCCGTCGTCTTTTCGATGTGGCACTGCACCGAGGGCGACCTGAGCGCCTATTTCAAGCCCGGCGAGCTGTTCCTCGTTTTCGGCGGGGCAACCGGGGCCGCGTGCATGTCCATGCCCCTCCACACCATTACAGGTGCGGTCGGCTACATCAAAAAGTGGCTACTCGGTAAAGACATCCACGTCAGCCACACCATCCAAGAACTCGTCCAATACGCCGAAACTGCCCGCCGCGACGGCGTGCTGGCCCTCGAAACCGCCAGCCGCGAGGCCCACGACCCGTTCCTGCGCCGCGGCCTGCAACTCACCATCGACGGCACCGACCCCGAAGTCATCGAACGCATCATGCGTATCGAGATCGAATCCATGGCCGAGCGCCACAAGCACGGCAAACACCTGTTCCACACCCTCGCGAAGTTCGGTCCCGGCTTCGGCCTCATGGCCACACTCATCGCTCAGGTCGCCATGTTCCGAGCGCTCGGCGGCGACGCCGGGGCCATCGGGGCCGCCTTGGCAGTCGCCCTCACCGGCACGCTATATGGCTGCATGCTGCAGAACCTCGTCGCCGGCCCCATCGGCGACAAACTCGCCGCCCGCTCGGCCGAGGAGATCTTCGCCAAGGAAATCACGCTGCAAGGCGTCCTCGCCATTCAAGCTGGCAACAACCCCCGAGTCGTCGAAATGCAACTCCTCAGCTTCCTGTCCAACAAACAACAAGCCTCCATGCCGAAGGCGGCTTAGGTTCGGACCCAACCTATTCGCCGCTGTGTTGAGCGATCGCATCCACCGTCGGCTATCCAGCCTCTGACTCCTGCTCTGTTTGACTAACTCAATTATCTCGAGCGACCCATGGCCAAAGGCTGCAAAAAATGTAAACCCGGCGAATGCGAAGAGTGCCCGGAGTGGATCTTCACCTTCGCCGACCTCGTCATGCTCATGATGGGGTTCTTCGTCATCCTTTGGGTCACCAAGCCCGGCGGCTCGCCCACCTCTGGCGCGGCCCATCAGGATAAGTCCGAATCCAACGAAGACTTTATCAAGGTCGCGGCCGCGATACGCGATGCCTTCGGTTACATCCCCGACCCCAAAAGCAACGACCCCATCGACATGCACATGCTGGCCAAGAAGCTCGACGGCCTGAGCATCCCCCGCGGCCCCGGCGACGGCGGCAAGACCCGCGAAAAAGACGGCACCGAAGGCATCAATCACGCCGTCACCACCATCCGCGACGGCAAACAGTCCACCGTCGGCACCGCCATCGCCTTCGAGATCCATTCCGACAAAATCACCCCCGCCGCACTCGCCGCCATCACCCAGATCGCCGATCAGGTTCGCGGCCACCGCCAGATCATCATCGTCCGCGGCCACGCCGCCCTCGACGACCTCCCCGAAACCGCCACCCCCGGCCAGCGCATGGACCTCTCCGTCCGCCGCGCCCAGGTCGTGGCCGACCTCCTGACGAGCATGGGCGTCGACCCCGACGTCATCCGCGTGCAGGGGTGTAGCACTTTCGAACCCGTCAAAACGCGACAGTTCGGCCCCAACGCACAAGCCGTCAACCGCCGCGTAGAAGTGGAAGTCTCAGCCCAACTCGCTGACGAACGTCGGCCATAGGTCCAACGCCCCGCGCCGCAGCCGCAGCCGTAGCCGTAGCCGTAGCCCATCACCTTCCTCCTCATTCTGCGACCCGAGAACCAAGGGTCGGGACGAGTCAGAGTTAGGGGGGGTGGGGGGGGGGGGGGGGGGGCGGGCGGGACGCTACAAACCAACCCAGGCCAACATGCTGCCCACACCCGGGTTGGGCGGGGCCCGCCCGACATGCAAAGAAAAAAAAAAAAA
>JBBRQG010000021.1:0-71391 GCA_038226785.1 Tepidisphaerales bacterium
ATGAAACCTCGCCCATGGCCGCCGCCACCAGAAGACCCACGGCCACACGCGTCAAGGGGCGATCAAACACACCACGAATTGAAGCTCTTGCGTTCATCGTCCCTCTCCATCACCGCCCTGTGGCGTGCGAAATACACCTACCTGAGACAGGGTACCGAAGAGTCAGCACCTTCCGGCATCAATTTTGACCTCTTTCTCGGCAAACCTTGGGGGCCATGGGTGGTCATCCAAGCCCACAATCGCCCGGATTCCGTTCCGAAAACCGAGACGACAACGCCCTTTCAAAGCCACTGCCGTAACCGACAGCGTCCGCACGCCAGTGACAACCTCCGGTGGCTGGAGCACAGGTAGTACCCGGCGGCTCTTGGCACCGCATCCCGGTCACCTATCAACAAGTGTGGGCCGCCCTGGTCAGGGCGGCCCACATCGTTTTCAGGCGAAGTTGTTCGACAGGCGATTCAGGAAGAACTTACTTGTCGCCCGCGCCCTTCGTGACGGCTTCCATGACGCGTTCAAGATTGAAGCTGCCGGGCTTCTGGCGGGGCGGAAACTCCTTGAAACTCTGGAGCCACTGGCCCACGTAGCCGCCAGCCGGCGCGAACGCGTACATGTGCTCCACCCACCAGCGCTGGTAGCCCATCGAGTCTTCCGCTTCGGCGCGCTCAAACGGGTCCATGCGGAGGTTGGTCAGCGAGGGTGCCCGCAAGACTTCAAACGGGGTCGTCCAGACCTTGTAGCCATCTGCAGGCTGCCGGAGGAAGGTGATCTTCCAGTCGTTATAGCGCAGTGCCGCGACGCTACCGTCATCCGTCCAGTAGATGAACTCACGACGCGGCCAGGCGGCCTCACCCTTGAGTGCGGGGATGAGGTTGTAGCCGTCGAGGTGAACCTTGTAGTCCCTGTCGCCGACCTTCCGGCCGGTGAGCAGGTCGTCCTTCGCCGAAGAATCGCCGGCCGCTGCCAGCAATGTCGTCATCATGTCCTCGTGCGCGGCGATATCGTTGATGACTGTGCCGGGCTTGATCACACCGGGCCAGCGGATGGCACACGGCACGCGATAGCCACCTTCCCACTGCGTGTTCTTTTCGCCGCGGAACATCGTCGTGCCACCATCGGGCCACGTGAAAGACTCTGCACCATTGTCAGTGGAATACATGACGATGGTGTTGTCTTCGATGCCAAGCTCCTTCAGCTTGGCCAGCAACTGTCCCACCATCGCATCATGCTCAAGCATCCCGTCGGCATAAATGCCGAGGCCGCTCTTGCCCTCAGACGACGGCTTGAGGTGCGTGAAAATGTGCATGCGGGTGCTGTTCCACCAGCAGAAGAACGGCTTGCCATCCTTGGCCGCCTTGTCCATGAACCCCAATGCCGCCGTGGTGACTTCCACATCGACCGTTTCCATCCGCTTCTTGGTCAGCGGGCCGGTGTCCTCGATCTTGCCGCCAGCAAAGGAATGGATGACGCCACGGGGGCCAAACTTCTTCTTAAACTCCGGGCTTTTGGGGTAGTCGGCGTTCTCCGGCTCTTCCTCGGCATTCAGGTGATAGAGATTGCCGAAAAACTCATCGAAACCGTGGTTGGTCGGCAGCATGTCGTCGCGGTCGCCCAGGTGGTTCTTGCCGAACTGGCCTGTGACATAGCCCAGCGGCTTAAGCAGGCCCGCAATCGTCGGGTCTTCGATTTTCATCCCTTCGGGCGCACCCGGCAGGCCGACCTTGGTCAACCCCGTGCGAATGGGCGACTGCCCTGTGATGAATGCCGCGCGCCCGGCGGTGCAACTCTGCTGGCCATACCAATCAGTGAACAGCGCACCCTGCTGGGCAATGCTGTCGATGTTGGGCGTCTTGTAGCCCATCATCCCGTGGTTGTACGCGCTGATATTGAAGCCGCCGATGTCGTCACCCCAGATGATGAGAATGTTCGGCTTCTTGGCGGGCGCCTGAGCAGGTGCCTGTGCGTACGACTCGGCACTCGTAGAAAGCAGCATCGCTGCGACAACGATTGAGCTGAAAAAGGTTCGAACTGTCATCTACGACTCTCCTTGGGAAGGGATTGGTCAAAAAAAAAGGCTGCTGCGATTCTCCGAAGAAGATAATCGAACATTGCCGCCTTTGTCGCGCCGCCATAGATCAAGAATTTGCAAAGAGCAAAGTTTTGACGCGGGAGTGTTTTAGCCGAGGCTTGCCGATATTCGGGTCCGCCCGATCTCGGGTAGCAACACCAGCGAGTTTTCACGGAGGCCGCAAATGGATCGGAGCAGTGCATATTTTGGGCACACTTCCTTCGTCGTCTTAGTGCTTTTTGGGCTCGGTTGCGGCCAAGCCACTCGGCCGCCTGCCATTGGCGCGACGCGCACGGTTAGTGGTGAGAGTAAAGCGCGGGCTACCGATCCCCTGCCGTCTTGGAATGAGGGCCGCGCGCGGCAATCCATCATCGCCTTTGTGGACAAGGTTACGACGGAAGGTTCACCCGATTTTGTACCCGCTGCGGAACGCATCGCGACGTTCGACAATGACGGGTGCCTCTGGGCGGAACAGCCGATGTATTTTCAGGCGTTCTTTATTTTTGACCGCATCCGGACACTCGCCCCTCAACACCCCGAGTGGAACACGAAGGAGCCTTTCGCATCCGTGCTGAAAGGTGATGTCAAAGCCGCAATGGCAGGCGGCGAACATTCGATTCTGGAGATGGCATTGGCAACCCATGCGGGCATGACCAATGAAGAGTTCGAACAGATCGTCATCAACTGGACCGCCACGGCCAGACACCCCAAAACTGGCCGCCTCTATACCGAAATGGTCTACCAGCCCATGCTGGAACTGCTGACCTATCTGCGCGCCAACGGCTTTAAGACCTTCATCGTCTCCGGCGGCGGGATCGACTTCATGCGGCCGTGGACTGAGAGGGTTTATGGCATCCCGCCGGAGCAAGTGATCGGCAGCAGCGTAAAGTCGAAGTTCGCACTACAGGACGGCAAACCAGTCTTGTTCCGCCTGCCTGAGCTTGACTTCATTGACGACAAAGAAGGCAAACCAGTAGGCATTCAACGGCACATCGGCCGACGGCCGATCGCGGCCTTCGGCAACTCCGATGGAGATTTGCAAATGCTGCAGTGGACCATGGCCGGCAACGGGCCCAGGTTCGCCCTCTATGTCCATCACACCGATGCCGAACGCGAGTGGGCCTACGACCGCACATCAAGCATCGGCCGGTTGGACAAGGGTCTGGACGAGGCCACGACCAAGGGCTGGACCATCGTGGACATGAAGCAGGACTGGAAGGTCATCTACCCGCCAGTAACGAAATGACGGCCAGCGAAAAGTCGCCAGCCGTCATAAGTTGATCTACAAAACGACTGAAGCCGCTGACTTACCGACGACGGCGAAGGGCAACCAGCGGCAGAGCCAGGAAGCAGAGCGCGCCCGGCTCGGGAATCGCGTTGGCCTGCAGCGTCAGCGTCAGCGGTGTGCCGTTTGTCGCCCCGGACAGATTGAAGTCCGACGAGAACAGCGTGTACGTCACCGAAAAGAACCCGTTCGAGTTCGGGGCGGTAAAGGAAACCGGCAGTGAAGCCGAAGAACCCGCCAGCAGGTTGCTGAAGGACGTGTTGCCAATGGTGAAGGCGGCGTCACTGCCCGTGACCGAATCCAGATCAAGGCCCACCGTCAAGTCGGCCGAAGTGGTGACGAGGTTGAAAAGCGAGACGGACGAGAAAATCGACTGACCCGTGGCGACCGAACCGAGGTTCACGGTCATCGAGTCGGCATCAATCACCGACGAGAACGATGCATTCGAGTGGTTCAACACATTGAAAGCCAGGCTGACCACGTCATTACCGTCGGCCGAACCCTGACCCGCGGCGCCGCTGGTGATGTCGAGGTTATCGACTGTCACCGAGCCGGTGATGTGCCCTGCTGTCGCGGTCGTGGCCGTGAGGCCGACTGTGCTCGACTTCGTGCCGGCGTTGTATCCAAAGGCGTTGAACCGGCCCGAGATGCTGCTGGAGGCCGCACCAGCCGCAGACACGTCGATGTACGTCGGGTTGGCACCGGACTTGGAGATCGTCACATTGGTGCTCAGTGACGGCAGCGGGGCACCGACAATAACCGTGCCGAAATCCACGGCACTCGTGGATGAGCCATCCGCGGCCGGGGCCGCAACCGACACCTGCGAGTTGTTGTTTCCACCACCGTAGATCGACCAGACGTACTCCGGGTGATCGACGAACGGGTTACGGTTCTTCTGCGCGTAAACATTGGCGATGGTCACACCCGTGGCGCCGGGCAGACCATAAACCGAGTGATTGCGGCGACGTTCGAACGTGTCCGGCACGTCGGCGTAGTTATAAACCAGCAGGTCAGCCAGATTGCCCATTTCCAGATTGGCCGGCACGCCGCTGCCATTAACGATCTTGAGCTGCGAATAGCGCGTCGCCATGTAGAAGCAGGCGCGGGCGACATCACCCGCATCCACATCGCCGGGGTAAAACAAGCTGCCGTGATTGCCGAGGGTGGTCGAACCGAACGTGCCGCCGTAGGAGTTGTTACCACGCGAAGAGTTCTGGCTCGAAAGAGCGGGACGGAGCCCGAACTGGTCGGAGGCGATGTTGGCCGTGCCGTTAGAGGCCGAAGCGCCAAGCCGGGATTGCGGCCAAACGTGCTCGCGATTCCAGGTAACGCCACTGTCCCAAACGTTGGAAGTGGAAGCGCGGCTGTACGCGGTCAGAAGGTTGCTGGCGTTATTGGGGTCGAGATCGGTCGTCGGCATCGAGTAACGGGCATCGCCATAGTTAATCGGTGTCATCACCGAAACGATGGTGCGAAGTTGCGTCTGCAACGTCGCGCCGTTGGTCGACGTCGCCGAAGCGTAGTAGCTGGCCGGGGCATCGTACTGGTCAACGGCCAAGGCCGAACCAGACAAAGCCAGCAGGACCAGCGAAGAAGAGATGATCGAGACGCTAAGCAACGCGCGGGTATTGCGGGACGACATTATGTAAATCCCCTCCTGAGGGATTGATGGGTTCGACAAACTGCAAAACAACAGGTCAAGCACCTTAACAAATGAGGGCGATCAAACAAGGCGGCATATATTTTTGTTCTGTAAATCAAATGTAACTAGAAATGTATCTATGTTTTGAATGCCTATACAAACGCGTTTACATTGGTCGAAATGTCCTCGTGCAGCGACGCCTCGGGGTGGCTGGCGGCCAAGTGCCCACACGCAACTGAGTCCACCGGCATCGCCTCTGCCCGGTCGCAGCCGTAGCCACGCATCCGCTACAGTGCCCGGTCACATGTTCGAAGATGACAATCAGGACGGCCCCGGCGGCGCCGAAGAAGCGGGCGACCCGGCCGACATGGCCAAAGAAAAAGTGGACGAGTTCCGTGTCCACGCGCAGCTCGCGGCCGTGTACGAAGCACCGCGAAAGTTTGCAGCCAAACTCCTGCCAACGCTGGACGGCGGACTGGCCAAAGACATCCAGCGCGCCATCGGCAAGCTCGAAAAGGCCCGATCCCCCGAAACCCCCGTCCTGCCCGAAGCCTCCATGTCGGACGCGGCCGACCTCCTGACCCTGCACGACAAGCACGGCCTTTCAACCATGGACTATCACATCCACCGTCGCCCCGGCGAGGTCGTCATGGTGCGCTGGCTGGCCGCAGAACAGGTCGAGACGTTTTACGAAAGACTGCAGGCCCACTTTGATGTCGCATTCGGCGACTTCAAGGAAGAGGAAAAATCTGCCAAAGGCTGGAAGCAGGACCCCAAAACACAGGCCTTCCTGGCCGCCCTTGACGGCATGGAAGTGAAAATGCCCGAGCGCTATCTGCGCGAGGTCATCCGGCAGCACCGTGTTTTTGTCCTGTCAACCCAGACCGCCGACGAGATCGACATCCTCTATCTGTGCGAGCACCTCATGGGCATCTCCCCGGCCGCCGTCGTCGGCAAGGCCGCGGCTCCGCAACCGCCAGAACCCGGGGAAGAACCAGCCGAGCGCGACCGGGCATGGTTCTTCAAACTCTTCGCCCTGCGCGGCATCAAAGACAACATCGAGCGCATGTGCTTCTTCACCTACTTGCAGAAGTCGGATGATAGTTTCGATTTCGAGTAAACCCGGCCGGGTGTTCGCTGCCCTTACAGCCCATGCAAAAGCCGAGTTTGCCCACCATCGGCTCTGAAGTTTTCGTCACTGATGACGCCGGCCATGTCCTGTTGATCCGCCGGACAGACAACGGATTCTGGGCCATGCCCGGCGGGCTGCAGGACCTTGGCGAGACGCCGATGGAATGTGCCGTCCGTGAATGCCGCGAGGAGTCCGGCTACGAAGTGCGCTGTACTGCCCTGCTAGGGGTGTTCAGTTCGTTACGATATGAGTTCGTGAACTACCCCTGGAAAGACCGGGAGTTTTGCCACGTGCTGTTCCATGCAGAAATCATCGGCGGCCAGCGGCGATTGTCAGAAGAATCATCCGATGTGGCCTTCTTCCCGCGCGACGCCTTACCGCCACTGGCCGATGGTCACCCGGGCCGGATCGAAGCGGGCTTTCTGGCCATGACAACGCCTGAAACGCGCGCCTTTTTTGAATAGGCTTCATGCGGTGCCAGAAGCCAAAGGGTCAGAGTGTTCTCAAACTGTTTCGTCTAGCCTGTGTCTGATGGATGCAATAAACCCAGATATTTCTGGATGATGCCGAGCTCGGTGACAGCAACCAGGCTCCGGCGCAAACGCCACCTCAGGCCCCGTTAGCTTCCCAAGCCCCATTGTTTCGTTATCAATCCGCTTGGATGACGCAGGAAAGCAACTCGCGGTGGAAGCATTGGTCAGAAGTAAAGTCTCACTAAGGCTTCCCGTCCTACCGGCTGAGGGTCGTTTGAGGGCAAACCGGCGGTCAACCTTTGCGACGCCGCCGCTACACATTGCCCAGCAACAACTTACGTTGCTGCTCAAACCATCAGCGGAGAGGGGGGGATTCGAACCCCCGGTACGGGTATGACCCCGTACACCGGTTTAGCAAACCAGCGCATTCGGCCACTCTGCCACCTCTCCAGGTGTAAAACCAAGTGGGTCGGAAAGTCTACCCGCAAGATGGGTATCGTCAAAAAGTTGGACAAACGCCCGAAAAAACCCGGCCAAACGGCCCCTTCCACCCCTACCGCTCGCCAAGCCATTCCCCGGCCGGGTCGGCCTTCTGGAAACATTGCCGGATCTTGTTCACTTCGTCGATGCTCAAATGCCCCTTCTCGGCATAGCCAATGTTCAGGCCCGCGTTGGCAAGGTTCGTCGTCCCGATAATCGCCGTGTGAACTCCGGGCTGGGTCAGCGTGAATCGCAGGGCCAGTTCGGCCCAATCCAGCGGGGCAATGTCGGCCGGGTTCAGGCCCATTTTCACCAGACGCTCGGTGTAGGCCTTGGCGTAGGTCTTGTACATGCCGGGCTGGGTGGCAAGGTCCTTCCACGCGGCATTGGCGATCGGCCGCTTCGCCAGCACAGCCACATTGTTTTCCTGACACACCGGCAGCACCACATCAATGTTCCGCTGGTCGGCAAGGTTGATGCTGGTTTCGATCACGGCCACGTCTTCCAGCCCGGCCGCATACGCCGCAGCCTCGTTGTCGCCGCTGTACCCGGCAAATCGAATCTTTCCGGCGTTCTTGGCTTCAACAAGGGCCGCAACCGCCTCCCCCTTTTTCAGTACGTCCAACTCGCACGAGTGCAGCAGCATGACGTCAAGAACATCAGTCTTCAGCAGGCGCAGGGCACGCTCTACGCTGGAAAGAATCAACTCCCGCGACCAGGCATCGCCGGTCGTGTCAGCCGCCTTCTGCCCGCACTTGCTGACCAGCACGTAATCCTTGCGGCGGTGGGCAAACTGGTTGCCCAGAAACTCTTCGCTACCGGGGTACATCGCGGCCGTGTCGATCAGATTCACCCCCGCATCCAGCAAATGGTTGAGGACGGCCACCACCTTGTCTTGGTCAGCCTTAAGGAAAGCGGCCGGGGCCGCACCATAACCCAGTGCAGTAACCCGAAACCCGGTTTTGCCGAATGTTGTCTTGTCCATGGTGCTAGTGTAGGCCAAGCCGCCGTCGCACGGTTCAGGACTTTTGAATGCCTGCAACCGCAGCAGACAATGTTCGGCTTGCGCAATCATTGGGCACCAGCCCAACGCATAGACAAAACGCTTTCCGCCACACCAACGATTGCCCTGCTTGCTGCCGAACATGCAACGAAATTTTTCTGCACGGCACAGCGTTCGCGATAGGTATTTTGTTCCCGCCAGTGTGGTGGGGATGGGTGGCCGTGGTAGCCACTCGGATTGTTGAGCGCGGTTGGTTCCCAAAGGTTAGGCGTCGCCCGCTCGAGTCTCGGGCGGGCGACGTTTCAGCCTTTTCTTCCTGCCAACGCCTTACTCCCCATCCGCCGCATAAACCGAATGCCGTCTGACGGGTAGTCTGGGGTAACCCATGACGACAACCCGACGCCATTCCGCGTTCGCCCTAGCGACGGCCCTTTCCCTCCTGATGCTTACCTGCTTGGCCGCAAGGGCAGCCGACGGCCAGGCCACACAGCCAACCACACTCCCCACGACCCGCTGCACGGAAACCGGCACCTCGATCCGCAATGTTCTCGTCCACGCCCGAGTCTCGAAGGGAACGGGGACACCCATCAGCATCGACCCGATCCAGTCGGCCATGGTCGATGGAACCTTTACAGCCACGGGCCAAGGCTGGCGCTCATTGGCCGCCCGGCCGGACGGATCGTTCGAAGCCGACGAGCTCGGAGGAGGCTACGCCTACGCCGAGGTGGAGAGCGACCGTGAGCAGGTCATGCTGCTGCACGCCAGCGGCCACACGATGGTCTACTTCAACGGCGAGCCCCGGGCCGGGGACGTCTACTCAACCGGGTACCTGCGCCTGCCCGTCAAACTCAACGTGGGCACCAACCGCCTTCTGTTTCAAGGCGGCCGGGGCCAGTTGTCGGCCACTCTGGAAAAACCGGACGCCAACGTCGCCATTCTCCGTGACGATGCGACGCTGCCCGATGTGGTCGCCGGCCACCCACTGTCGAGCGTCGCTGGAATTGTCGTCGCCAACTGCACCAACAAGGTGCTGAACGCAACGGGCGCGGCGGGCACCACAGGTTCAGCGTCGCAAATGTTCAAAGTGCAAATCCCACCGATGACGATCCGCAAGGTGGTCGTGCCGGTCGTTGTCGATGTTGGGCCCACGCCCGAAACGAAAGCGGTCGTACTCAAAATCAGCCTCGGCGCTGTCTCAACCGACTTCTCACTTCGAATACGCGGCGAGATGCAAACCCGCAAAATAACCTTCGTCTCCAAAATCGACGGCTCGGTGCAGTATTACGCCCTCGTGCCCGCCAGCGGCCCGGCCGGCCCCTCCGCTGGCAAAGCCCTCGTGCTCTCTCTGCACGGCGCATCGGTTGAGGCCACCAGCCAAGCCGATGCCTATTCGCCCAAGCCCTGGTGCGACATCGTCTGCCCCACCAACCGTCGGCCGTATGGTTTTGATTGGGAGGATTGGGGCCGCAAAGACGGCATGGAAGTGCTGGAGTTGGCAAAGCTAGAACTGCAACCCGACCCCACCCGCATCTACCTCACCGGCCATTCGATGGGCGGCCACGGCACATGGCAGTTCGGGGCACAGTTTCCGGGCACGTTTGCTGGTTTGGGGCCGAGTGCCGGCTGGATCTCTTTCGCCAGCTACAGCCCGGCCCGCGCGGCCGCCACTGGCCCTTCCTCACGCCCATCCGTGGATGCGTTCAAAGCCGCCGCCCTGCCCAGCGATACACTCGCGCTGAAAGAAAACTATAAGTGGGCCGGCATCTACATCCTGCACGGTGACAAGGACGACAACGTGCCCATCGAGCAGGCCCGGAAGATGGCCGAAGAACTCGCCAAGTTCCACCACGACTATCAACTCTTCGAACAAAAAGGGGCCGGGCACTGGTGGAGCGAAGGAGATGAACCCGGCGCCCGCTGCGTCGATTGGCGGCCAATGTTCCGCATGTTCGCCGAACACAGGCTGGTGCCTGACGATGAACTCACCGAAATCAGCTTCGCCACTGCCAGCCCGGCGATTAATTCCAAAGTCGGCTGGGTGGAAATTATGAGCCTCGAAACGCCCGGTAAAGTCGGGCGTGTGGATTTAAAGAAAGACCCCCGCGGCGGGCGGATTTATGGCACCACGGAGAACATCGACCGACTCTCACTGGTAAGCAACGGAGGAGCACTAACTGCGGAACTAGACGGTCAGAAGGTGGTTGTCCCTGCCGATGCTCATGCCACAGCCATCAACTTCAAACGCGTCCAGGGAACGTGGTCGGTTGCTGCCGATTCGACAGGGCTGATGAAATCGCCCGCCAGTTACGGCCCGCTGAAAGAGGCATTCAACAACACTATGATCTTCGCCTACGCCACCGGCGGCACGGCCGAAGAAAACGCACTGAGCTACGCCAAAGCACGATACGACGCCGAGACCTGGTACTACCGGGGCAATGGCGGGGTCGATATCTGGCCGGACACTGAGGTGGTAAAAGCCTTATCCCGTCACGACAACACAGCACCACTCGCACCTTCACGCAACGTGATCATCTACGGCAACGCCGACACCAACAAAGCATGGGTATTGGTAGATCCCCATTGCCCGATTCGCGTGACGCGGGCTGGCATCACAGTGGGCAACGAAAACCACACCGGCGACGGCTTGTATGCCGCTTTCTGCTACCCCATGCAGGGTGGACACATGGCAGCGGTCATCGCCCCCACCGGCATCCGCGGTGCCCGTGCCTCCCTCCGCCTCCCCATCTTCGCCAGCAGCGTCTACTGGCCCGACTACGCCGTCATCGACGCCTCATGCCTGAAAACCGGTCTGGATGGCATCAAAGCCGCTGGATTCTTCGATAACAACTGGAGCATTAAGTAGGTGGTGTATTAGCAGGCAGGATCACATCATAACGAGTCAACAATTAAAGCATGCCGAGACAATTATGAAACTCACTACCGCCAAATTAATTACGATTTACAGCCTATTCTTATGTTTTCCGCGAATTGTGAACGGTGCTTCCACGCCCGCAGGCATCCCGGACAAGGCCATTACAGACGTCATCGAAATGGAAGCGACATTGGCCAAAGCATGCGTGGCCGGAAACGCTGAAGCATACGCTGTCGCTCTGGCTGATGACTTTATCGGCATCAATTCCGACGGTACATCTGAAGCTAAAAAGCCTTATATCGACGAACTTCGAAGCGGTACTTTCGAATGTTCCCGTTACGAAGCCCGCAGTGTCAGTTGCCAAAAAGTGGGAGAAGGCATTGTTTATCATGCGATTATCAGCCAGACGGCGACGTGGAACGGGACGGATTGCAGCGGCCAATACCGCCTCACCAGCGTCTGGGTGATTCGAAGCGGGCAATGGGTCTGCATCTGCAATCAGTGGACCACCATCCAAAAGCCCTGACAGTACGCGGATAATTTCGCCAAACGCACGCCACCACAGACGCAGACATGTTTGGACACCGGACCCTTCACGGTACATTTCCGCCAATGGACGAGCTTGAACAACTGCGGGCGGTTTCGCTTTTTTCGGCTCTGGATGACGTAGAGCTCGCGGGCGTGCGGGCCGAGATGAAGAAGTGCCACTTCGCCCCCGGCCAGGTCATCATCCGCGAGGGCGAACCCGGCGACAGTTTCCATGTCATCACCGAAGGTGATGTCGCCTTCGTCACCATCGACGCCGCCGGCAAAGAAATCATCCTTGACACCGCAGGGACGGGCGAGTGGTTCGGCGAGCTGTCAATGCTCACCGGCGACCCGCGCAGCGCAAGGGTCAAGGCCGCCGGCACAGTTTCCACGCTTTCCATCGAACGCGAATCGTTCCGCAAGTTCCTCCTCGCCCATCCCGATGCCGGTCTGGACGTGCTCGCCGTCATCGGCCGCAGGCTGGCCGCCGCCGACAACCTGCTTCGCAACAGCGCCAGCAGGAACGTCAACCAGATGGACGAGGAAAAAAGCGGCTTCGGTGCGCGCATTTCCGATTCCTTCGCGGCCATCATGGGCTCGTGGAAGTTCATCATCATCCAGTCGGCCCTGCTGGCTTTCTGGGTCACGTGGAACCTGATCCCCGCCACCGTCAAATGGCACTGGGACGAATACCCCTTCATCTTCCTGAACCTGGCCCTCAGTTTCCAGGCCGCCTATGCCGCCCCCATCATCATGATGAGTCAGAACCGCGCGGCCGCGAAGGACCGCCTGTCGGCCGATATCGACCACGATGTGAACATCAAGGCCGAATCACAAACCGGACTGATCCTTGCCCGTCTGGACGACCTTGAAATCGGCATGCACAACACCCACGAAGAGCATCTGGCGATTCTGAACGAAATCGGTGCCCGAATCGGGAAGTAATGTGCCATCGAGTCGGAGCTTTCGGAATCGGAGCTTTCGCCAGCCAGGATGGGTCGTCCCGCACCCACTCCCTGCATGGCGTTAGTCGGTGGCACAAGGCATTTCCTGTGCTAAGATGCCACGTCCCATGCGTGCAATAGTCACAGGTCAAGTCGGCGTTGATAAGGGTCCCTATCTTGATGCGCTTCAGCAGATGGCCAAGGAAAACGGCCACGATCTGAAGGTCTGCCATGTCGGCAAAATGATGTATCAGGAGGCCCCGGATGTGCCCATGGGGCGTATCCTGAATCTTCCCATCGGCCGCCTGAACACCCTCCGCCGGGCCGTGTTCAAAGAGATCCTCAATCTGGCCGACAAGCACGAGCACATTGTCGTCAACACGCACGCCACCTTCCGCTGGCGGCACGGCCTGTTCGCCGCTTTCGATTTCGATCAGGTCCGGGCCTTCAACGCCGACCAATATGTCACGCTTCTGGATAACGCCGAAAGCGTCCACCAGCGCATGAACAAAGACCACGACCTCGACCACAGCCTGAAAGACATCATGGTCTGGCGCGAAGAGGAACTGCTGGCTACGGAAATCCTCGCCAACATCGCCAAGGGTTACGGCCACTTCTTCATGGTCAGCCGCGGACGCAGCGTCACGACCGTCAAGACCATGTACCGCATGTTCTTCGAGAGCCATCGCAAAAAGGTCTACCCGAGCTTCCCCATGAGCCACGTCATGGACCTGCCGGAAACGCTCGCGGAGATCGATCGTTTCCGCGCGATCCTTGCCGAACACTTCATCACCTTCGACCCCGGCGATGTGGACGAATACGTCCTGCACACCACCGCCCTCAAAGCCCTGGAAAATGGCGAGACCACCATGACCGTGCAGGCCACCGACGGACCGGTCACGCTGAAGACCGCCGAAGTCGCCCAGATTTCCGGCGACATCATGGGCCAGATTTACGCCCGCGATTTCAAGATGGTCGATCAATCCGACATGATCGTCTCTCTGGTTCCGGAACTGCCCAACGGTAAGCCCGGCCTATCCAGCGGTGTGGAGCGCGAACTGCACCACGCCTTCGAAGGCGGCAAGGAAGTCTTCGTCGTCTGGGCTTGCAAAGGCAACCCATCCCCCTTCATCACCGAGACCGCCACCAAAGTCTTCCGCACCGTCGATGAGGCCATCGCCCACTTCAAACAGCGCGGATACATCCCGGCGTGACGACCGAATCGCTGCCAGATTCGTCCACACTCTCGAAGCAGCGATTCTGGAAGCACGCTGCGTGGTTCACTGTACCACCCGCGCTGGCGCTGGGTCTGACGTGGCTGCTGCTGTGGCGCGCATGGGGCGCTGCGTCTCTACTCATAGCACTGGGCGTGTTGCTGCTCGCTCCATGGTGTGTGGCAGCCGGAAATATTCTCTCGCTGATCGCCATCGCCGATCGCATCAAAACCAAAGCGGGCATCGGCTGGGGGCGGCTGATGATCGGGCCTGTCGCAACAGCGCTAGCGGTGGCATTGGCGGCGGGCATGCTCACATGGGCCGCGTTCCGCCCGGTCGAGTGGACACTGGTCGTGAAGAACGCTTCCGGCAAAACACTGAACGCCCTGCGACTTGACCTGGATGGCAAACTGCTAGTCCTCGACAAGAGTGGACCCCTGCCGGGTGGCTCGTCCATCACCCTCCCCCTCCAGCGTTCGGCCGCCAAGGGAACGCTGTACGGCGATATGGACGACCTCACCGCATCCGTTCCGCTGCCCCTCAACCTCATCGAAGGCGATACGGCCTTGTTACTGGCCACGCCCCTGACCATCACCGTCACCATCGAACCGAACAACTCCTCGGTTTCCACCGCCGGCGGACAGACCTATTTTTCACACCCGCCGACAACGACTCAGCCAACGATCACCTTTACGCACACCCACCTCCGATGACTTCACCCCACATCAAAGCCGTCACCGTCTATTGCTCCTCCAGCGACAAAGTCGATCCCAAGTTTCGCTCCGCCGCAGTCGAAACCGGACAGCTGCTAGCCCGTGCCCACTGGACGCTCGTCTACGGCGGCAACTCCGCCGGCATGATGCAGGATGTGGCCGATGGTGCCCACGCCGAAAAGGGCCGGGTCATCGGTGTCACGCCGCAACTGTTCGTGAATGCGGCCGTACATGATCAGCGTGGCGAACTCATCGTCACGCCCGACATGCGCTCGCGCAAGGCCGAAATGGAAAGACTGGCCGATGCCTTCATAGCCCTGCCCGGCGGACTCGGCACCTATGAAGAGCTTTTCGAAGCCTGGACAGGCAGGCAACTGAACTACCACAACAAGCCCATCGTCATCATCAACACCGACGGCTTCTTCCAGCCATTGCTCGACCTGCTGGCCCACGGCCTTGAGATGTTTTTCATCCGCCCCCGCGCCGCCGAGCTCGTCAAGTTTGTCAGCTCCCCGGCCGAAGCCATGAACTATCTGCAAGCGTGGAAACCCACGCTGCAAGGGTCACTGGTGGACCTGACCTTTGAAGCAAACAAAGAGCCTGGCACGAAGTAAGCGGTCTGCCTCCGGCCCGATTGAAGTGTCAGTCCTCAGATCTCTTTGATCCGATCCCTCAACTCGCCTTCAGCCCCTCCGCGTAGTTCGCCACCGCATTCGACACCGGGTAATGCTTCATCAAAAACTCGCGCAGCTGATCGTGCTCGGCCAGCACAATCGACACTTCCTCCGTAAAGCTGGCGGTTGAAAAGTTCAGCGCCCGGATCAGCCCCTGCGGACTGGTGGCCAGATTAATCTCGCCCGGGCTTCGGTTCAGCGGCAGCATATGAAACTGCCACGCCTGCCGTCGATTGATCAGGCGCAGGGCATCAATCTCGATGCGCTGCGAACTCAGGTCGGTCACGCCCGCCTGCTTGATGTACTGCTGGACCCACGCGTCCTCCACAGCTCGCGGGTCCACGCCAAAGAGTCGCTCAGCCAGATCGCCAAACGGCCGGTGACTGACACGCTGCTCCGCCAGAATCGCAGCCACCTGCACCTGCGTCAGAACACCCTGTTCGACCAACAACTGCCCGATTTGAATCACTGCCATATGCGGTTCCCCATTCCTGTTGCTAATTACAGGTATCGGAGAAAGCCACCGCCAGCTTTGCAAGGCGTTTCCAACATGTTAAACCTGATCGATTATCAGGTCCGTTAATGCCGTTCTGCGGCAAATAAGCGGCCCGGCTCAATCACCCGATTCGAGGATGGCCAGGAACGCTTCCTGCGGAATGTCCACACTCCCCATCCGCTTCATGCGCTTCTTGCCCTCTTTCTGCTTCTCAAGCAGCTTCCGCTTGCGGCTGACGTCGCCGCCGTAGCACTTGGCGGTCACGTTCTTACCAACCGACTTGATCGTCTCGCGGGCAATGATTTTGCCGCCAATCGCCGCCTGCAACGGAATCTCGAACAGATGCCGATCGATCTCTTCCTTTAACCGGCTGATCAACTTCCGCCCGCGCTGCTCAGCATGGTCGCGGTGCACAATCAAACTCAGCGCATCCACGCGCTCGGCGTTCACCAGAATATCCACCTTCACCAGATCGCCCTTGCGGAACCCGATCACTTCGTAATCCATCGTGCCATAACCCTTGGTGGCACTCTTCAGGCGGTCGTAGAAGTCGTAAATCACCTCAGCCAGCGGCAGTTCATATTCCAGAATCACGCGGCTGGAGTTGCCAAGGTATTCCGTCTTTTTGTAAATCCCACGCCGCTCTTCGCACAGCGACATCAGCGGGCCGACGCCGTCCTGCGGCAATATCAACTGCATCTTGATGAACGGCTCGCGAATCTCCTCCACCGCCGTGATGTTCGGCAGCTCGCTCGGGCTGTCAATCTTCTTGACCGTGCCGTCGGTCATCAGAATCTCGTACGTCACCGTCGGCGCCGTCTGAATCACCTCAATATGAAACTCGCGCTCCAGCCGCTCCTGAATGATCTCCATGTGCAGCAGCCCCAGAAAGCCGCAGCGGAAACCGAAGCCCAGCGCGTCATTGTTTTCTGGCTCGAAGCTGAAGCTCGCATCGTTCAAGCTCAGCCGGTCCATCGCATCGCGCAGCTCGTCATACTGCGTCTTACCGCTGGGGTAAAAGTCGCAGTAGACCATCTGCGTCACCGGCTTGTAGCCGGGCAGCTGCTCGGTGGCCGGGTTGTTCGCATCGGTAATGGTGTCACCGACGCGCACATCATGCAGGTCCTTGATGTTCGCCACGATGAAGCCCACCTCGCCAGCCCCCAGACGGTCCACCAGCTTCGGCCGGGGCACACGCTTGCTGACATCGCTGATCTGATAATCCCGACCCACACCCATGATGCGGATCTTCTGCCCCTTGCGCAGTTCCCCATCAATGACCCGCACGTAAACCAGCACGCCGCGATAGTCGTCATACAGCGAATCAAAAATCAGGGCCCGTGTGGGCGCATCCGGGTTCCCACGCGGCGGAGGAAGCCGATCACACAACGCCGAAATCAACTCGTCAATCCCCACACCCGTCTTGGCCGAAACCTTGATCGCGTCCTCAGCCGGGAACCCCAGCACCTGCTCCACTTCCTCGGCCACATCGTCCGGCATGGCGCTGGGCAAATCGATCTTGTTGATGACCGGAATAATCTCCAGCCCGGCCTCCACGGCCGCATACGCATTCGCCACCGTCTGCGCCTGCACCCCCTGCGTGGAATCGACCACCAGGATCGCCCCCTCACACGCCTGCAATGCCCGCTGAACCTCGTAGTGAAAATCGACATGCCCCGGCGTGTCGATGAAGTTCAGCATGAAGTCTTCGCCGTCGGGATACTGCTCGCTCGTATGCCGGTGAAACACCGTCACGGCCGACGCCTTGATGGTGATCCCGCGCTCCCGCTCCAGATCCATGTCATCCAGAATCTGAGCGTGAAACTCACGCTCCGTAATCGCCCCGGCCCGCATCAGCAGGCGGTCGGACAGCGTGGACTTACCATGGTCAATGTGAGCGATAATCGAAAAATTGCGAATCTGCATAACACCTGCGGTCAACGAATGGGGTTCTTCAGCCGCATCCTATGAAGGATCGATGGGTTGAACAATCCGAATCTGTCAGCGCGGTCCGCAAATTGAAAAAAGAGGTTTTCCGTCTCCCCACCACCTCAGTGTGATCAGCCTTACTGCCTACCAAAGCAGCAAATGCCATGCTTTTTAGATCCTCAACAGCCTCAGATTTCCTTTGCCCAACGTTAGATTTTCCGCCATCGCGTTTTTTTGCACACAGAATTGGCAATCAATTGCACGATCTCTCATTTCGCGTAAAACTTTATCTAAAAACAACTTACAGTCGCGACTGGTGCCGGGTTGGTCGACTGCTCGGCCAACGAATTTTGTGCAACAACGTTGCCCGTAAAACGCGCACTAGACCCCTCGTAAGGGCAAAGTGCCCGATCCATGCGCGCTGCCTTGGGTGACAAGGTGCAGCTCTTCCCCAATTATCGCGCATATCACCACTGGCACACTGTTTGTTATTGGGGTCCCCAGCCGTACATCCGGTCCGAGGGTCATCGTCGCGTTCGCGGCGGGCCACCTTGGCCGGGGACCTACTGCCCTGAGGTGCCTGATGATGGGAAACTGGCTGTGTAGACCGCGCGCGTGGTGTCTTGCCTTAGTGGCAGGAGCCCTTCTCACTCTCCCAACCCTTGCCTCCGCCCAGACTGACACCCCCGCAGCGGCACCCGCCACTGCACCTGCGCCCTCAGCAGTCACCACCGACCCGGCAGGGATCAATGGTGCCAACGGCTCGCTGACCGCCCCCAACGCCTACTTGTCTGGCTGGGTCACCGGCCAGTCCAACGCGGCCGCCACTGACACCGAGGACTACAGCAAGTGGAGTGGCTTCGCCGCCACCAAGCCGACCGTCGAAGAACTCGCCAAACTGACCAGCAAGGCTTTCTACAGCATCAACATCGTCTGGACCCTGATCGCAGGCTTCCTCGTCATGTTCATGCAGGCAGGCTTCGCTCTGGTTGAAACCGGCCTCTGCCGGGCCAAGAACGCGGCCCACACCATGTTCATGAACTTCATGGTCTATGTCCTGGGCATGACCGGCTTCTTCATCAGCGGCTTCGCCCTGATGTGTGGCGGCCCCAACGGGACCGGCATCGGCGGACCCGGCATGTTGGGCGGATTGCCCAACCTCAACGCCATGCACACGATCAACATCGCCGGCGGCGACTGGGGCCTGTTCGGCACCACCGGCTTCTTCCTTGGCAAGAGCGCCTACGACGGCGCGACCCTCGTCTGGTTCCTCTTCATGATGGTGTTCATGGACACCACCGCAACCATCCCGACCGGGGCACTGGCCGAACGCTGGGCCACCAAACACTTCATGCTCTTCAGTATCGCCATCGGCGCGTTCATCTACCCGATCTACGGCTGCTGGATCTGGGGCGGCGGCTGGCTGGCACAGTTGGGCTACATCAAAGGCCTCGCCCACGGCGCGGTCGATTACGCCGGCAGCGGCGTCGTCCACCTTCAGGGCGGCGCACTGGCACTGATCTGTTCCATGATCCTTGGCCCCCGTATCGGCAAGTTTGACGCCAACGGCAAGCCCAAAGCCATTCCGGGCCACCACATGCCGATGGTCATCCTCGGCACGTTTATCCTCGCCTTCGGCTGGTTCGGCTTCAATGCGGGTTCTTCGCTCGCGGGGTCTGACGGCCGTATCGGCATCACGGCGGTCAACACGATGCTGGCTTCGGCTTCGGGCGCCCTCGTTGCCGTCGTCGTCATGTACTTCCTCACCGGCAAGCCCGACCCCTCCATGGCCTGTAACGGCATGCTGGCTGGCCTGGTTGCCATCACTGCACCGTGTGCCTTCGTCCAGCCATGGGCCGCCTTCACCATCGGCGCCGTCGCCGGCGGCATCGTGGTCGGCTCCGTCTGGTTTGTGGAGAACATCCTGAAGGTCGATGATCCCGTAGGCGCAGTCAGCGTTCACGGCGTCAACGGGGCATGGGGCCTTCTGGCCCTCGGCTTGTTCGCCGACGGCACCTACGGCAGCGGCTGGAACAACGTCGGCTTCAACTCCTACCTCGGCACCGCCGGGCAGGGCGTCACCGGGCTCTTCTACGGTGACAGCAAGCAGTTCATGGCTCAGGTAATCAGTATCGCCGCCTGTATCGGCTGGAACTTTCTGGCTGGCGGTCTGATCTTCTGGATCCTCGGCTTCATCACCCCGATGCGTGTCTCCCGCGAAGTTGAAATCGGCGGTCTGGATATCCCCGAAACGGGCGTCCTGGCCTACCCCGACTTCAAGCTCGTCGAGACGACAGCCTGATCTCCGGCCGGACTCAAGCCGGCGACTCATACAAGTGTTCGCCCTGCGGCTGCCGACAAGGCAGCCGCAGGGCTTATGGGGTCGGGCATTACGACCCTGTGCCCGATAGCTTCAAAGCCGACGCCATGCGACCCACCACCAAGTTCTTCCTTCTGCTATTCGGCACGGTCGCCGCGATGACGCTCATGCGCTACACCGGCATAGTGGTGTTTGATACACGCCAGATCGTCTCGGTGACGATCTTCTCCACCTTTATCTACGGCACACTGCTCTTCGGCGATTTCCGCCTCGCCTTCGCCTTCGGCGGCATCGGCCTGTTGATGGCCCTGAACCTTCTCAGCGTCGAAGGCTTCATCAAAGCCGCCAGCCTCAACGTCATCATCTTCCTCGTCGGAATGTTTCTCGTCATCGGTTATCTGGAAGAGCTCCGATTCTTTGAGACCGTCGTCTCCGCGATCGTTCAGCGCGTCGGCCCACGTCCAAAATGGCTGCTGCTCATCATGATGCTCATGGGCACCATCTCGGCCGCGCTCGTGGACGAAGTGACCAGCATCCTGTTCATGTCCGGCGCGATGCTTCACCTGACTGGAAAATACAAACTCAATCCGGTCCCGTTCATCATCATGCTGGTCTTCGCCACCAACATCGGCTCCAGCGCGAGCTCCATCGGTAACCCCATCGGCGTCATGATCGCCCTGAAGGCCGGCTTTTCGTTTCTGGAATTCCTGCGCTGGTCGGCCCCCATCGCCGTTGCCGTCAACGTCGTCACCTACGTCATCTGCCGCCGATGGTTCGCCGCCGACATCCTCGCATTTGAAAACGCGGTGCGACAGGAGCACGAGACCGCCGTAGCCGCCCGTCAGGAAACCGACCGCAAACGCGCAGCCAACGCCGCATTGGCCACCAACAAGCAAGCATCCGGCCCGCGCCCCGAACCCGACATCTTCGAATACGTCGAGATCGATGAACCCGCGGGCGAGTCCCTCGAGGCCGAACAGCACAAGGCTCAGCCCATCGCATGGGCCGTTTTCCTGACCACGATCATCCTGCTCATCTCCCACGGCCTGACCGAGAAATGGCTGGGCACCTTATTCGGATCCCCCGGCGGCCGCCTGCCTGAAGGAACGATGATGATCGGCACCTCACTCCTCATGGGCGCCACGGTTCTGATGCTTCGCGGCAGTCAGGCCCGTGAACTGGTCGAGCGCCGCGTCGACTGGTGGACCCTGTCGTTTTTCATGATGCTCTTCGCCTCCGTAGGCACGCTCCAGGAAACCGGGGTGACACGCCTCATCGCCGACAAGCTCATCAGCGCCACCGGCGAAGGTCACCCGGCCCTTCTCATCCAAATCGTCGGCTGGTCCACCGGCTGGCTCTCAGCATTTCTTGATAACGTGCTGGCCGTTGCCACCTTCATGCCCGTCGTCGAAGACATCCGCACCCACGCCGCCCGCCGCGGCGAAGGTTACCCCGAGGCGATTTACTGGCTTATGCTGTTCGGTGGTACATTCATGGGAAATATGACAGTCATCGGTTCGACCGCCAATATCATCGCCGTCGGTATTCTGGAAAAACGCGGCCACGGCACGATAAAGTTCGGCTACTGGTTCAAGATCGGGTTTCTGGTCTCCATAGCCTCCATGTTCGTGGCGACAGTCCTGCTGGGTCTGCAAACCCACTGGTTCACGACACCGATCCTCCCTCCGCCAAGTACTTCCCTCCGGATCGATGCGCGGTAAGTGCGGCGTCCGAGCCAAGGAAATGCAACATGACACAATGGGATACACCGGGCGATGACGACGTACCCCCGCCGCTGGACCTGGCCGAGCGGCTCGTCTACCTCATCGGCGATCGCGGCGTGATGAAAGAGCAAATGGGCGGCTTCAAGATCAAGGTCGTTCACCCGCGCGGCTTCCCCTGGCCAGAGGTCTTCAAGATTCTGGTGTTCCGCGGCTTCCGGGTCTATGTCACACTGCACAAGACCGACTTGTACATCGAGGCATTGCTGTAACGCAGTTAATCCTGTGCGCTTCGACACCCCTGCGGAGACGGATCATGTGGCAACAATATCGAAAGACCTTCTTCCCGATGCAGGCTCTGATCCTGCTCGTTTGCGCCGGTCTTTATTTCTTCCTTCACATGCCCATCGCCGCCGTACTGGTCTTCTTCGCCGTCATGCAGTTGGGGAACCTTTGGGGCGTCGTGTGGTCGGCACGGCTTAAACGTCGTCTGGCCAGAGACGCACAACGCCTTCCACTTCGACCCTCCTGAACCGCCTCCACACCGCCGGCCCCGCCTGCTTCCACAAGGATCCAATCATGAAAATGATCGTCGCCATCATCCGGCCAGAAAAACTGGAACCCGTTCAAGAAGCCCTGGCCGCCGAAGAGGTCTACCTGATGACCGTGACCGATGTCCGCGGTTGCGGCCGGCAACGGGGCTTCACCGAACACTACAAGGGCAGCCAGGTCGTCATCCGCCTGCTCTCCAAGGTCAAACTCGAGATCGCCGTCAACGATGCCTTCGTCGAACGCACCGTCAACGCCATCAAGAAAGTCGCCCACTCCGGCAAAATTGGCGACGGCAAAATCTTCGTGCTCCCGCTCGACGAGGTCTACCGCATCCGCACCGGCGAAAGCGGCACCGCAGCCATCGGACCCTGAGCCGTTGTTCACTTCAAATCAAGAGGGCACCGGGCCGTCTGGCCCGGTGCCCTTTTTTCATGGACACACCGCTCGCATCATCACCGCGGCTTAGTCAAGACCGCCGGCAGCATTGATGTAGCTGAACATGCTGAAGGCTAGGTTCAGGTTGGCGCTGTTCCCGTTGAACAACACCCCGTTGCTGCTGCGGGCGTTGGCACGTGTCAACAGGTCCATCACAGTCGTCGTCGAGTTGTTGGCCAGGCCAAAGGCCGTGCCCCAACCCTGTACGTTGAACGTGGCGTCCGCCAACCCCGTCGCATCAACCGCAAATCCAAATCCCGTTGCCGTCGTGCCCGAAAGGTTGCTGTTGGTCGCATACACGTTCAGTGCCGTCGCCATCACCTGGGCATCAAACTTCGTACCCGTCACACCATACAGGCGGTTGTAAGTCGCCAGCACATCGGCGTTGGTCTTGCCGGTCATGCTGTTGGCACCAGACGTCGCGCCATACAGATTCGGCAACGTGGCACTGAGCCAGTTCGCTAGATTCGTCGAAGTGCTGCCGCCGTTGAAGTCATTGATCAGCGACTGGCCGAGATTCGCCCAGAAGCCCATCGTAGCCGCCTGATCGACCGTATCCGAGTGCAGGCCGGCATTGTCCGCCGAGAACAACCGCGACTGGGCCGAGTAGAAGATATTGCTGCTGGCTGGCCCGAAGGTGCTGATCACCTCGCCACACACAAAGTCGACCTGATAGTACTGGTTCGGGTTCACCACCGAGATGGTGTAAGTGCCCGGGTTGTAGAGGCCGCCAGCCACCTGATACACCGCCTGCTGCGACGCATCCGCAGCGACGAACGTCGAGCCCGGTGCGGTATAGCTGACCAGATGCACATTGGCCGTCTTCCCGGCAGGCACCGTGAACTGCACGCTCACCGTGTCATTCATCTTGGTGCGACCACGAAGATCGCTGACCAGCACACCGTTGTCGTAGTACTTGATGCTCGTGACCGAAGTCGCACACGACGTGCAGACCGTATAGTTGTCAAAGTTCAGGTTGGTCAGGTTGCTGCCACCGGCGATGGTCACCACGTAATAGTCCAGTAAGGCCGGGGCCGTACGGACGGTACCAGTCGGCACAGCTTCGCGAACCAGATACTTTCCGGCGGCAAGATTGACGAACTCAAACGCACCCGTCGCCGACGAGACTTGCGTCCCCTGCAGCGTGTCCGTGCCCGAGTCGTACTTGCCGTTGTTGTTCACATCCTTGAAAACACTCACGGTAACGCCCGCGTAACCCGTGTCATCAGCACTCAGGCCGTTGCCGGTCAGATCCTTGTAAACCGTTCCGGCCGCCCGGGTCGTCAATACCGCCAGATTGTTATTCGCATCACTGACGCCCGGCCCGATCACGATGGCCGAAAACATTGCCGCGCCCGGCGTCGCTGCCACCGTACCCACAGTGGACTTACCGACAATATAGCCCGACGGGGGCACCTCGGTGACGCTATAGCCACTGGCGTTGCTCGGCCGCAACCCGGCAAAGCTGTACGCCCCGCCGGCAGTGGTTGTCGTCGTCACAGAGACGGGCACGCCGCGGTCATTCACGCCGCTCAGGGTCACCGAAACATTCGCCACTGGCGTTTCGCCGGTTGCAAAGATTCCGTCGTTGTTCGCATCCAGATACACAGCGCCCGAAATACTGCTGGCCGTGATCACCGCCAGCGGTGCCGGCGCTGCCGTGCTGGCCAGATTGACCGAGTCCCCCGCATACGTCGCCGTAATGTTGTGTGTGCCAGCCGCAAGGCTCGAAGTCACCAGCGTGGCGACCGTCCCGCTCAGTGTTCCGGTGCCAATCAACGTCGCACCATCATAGAAGTTCACGTTGCCGGTGATCGCTGTCGAACCACTGACCGTGGCCGACAGAGCCACCTGATCACCCAGCAACGGGTTGCTGACACTGACGGTAACCACGGTTGTGGTTGCCCGCTTGTTGACCAGCTGCGAAAGCGACGGGCTGACCGATGTCGCAAAGTTAGCTGTTCCCTGGAACTGCGCCGTCACGTTATGGGTGCCCGGCAAAAGGCTGCCAAGCGTCAACACAGCCTGACCACTACTGACCGCCGCCTGACCAAGGAATGTCGCGCCGTCAAAGAAGCTGACCGTACCGGCAACCGTCCCGGCACCCTGTCCCGTCACTCCCACCGTGGCCGTGAACGACACCATCGAAAGGTAGACGCTGGGGTTCACGCTGGTGGCGACGGCCGTCACCGTCGGTGCGGCGACAACGTTCTGATTCAACGTCGGCGAAGCGGAGGCATCAAAGCCGCCAGCCGTCGTCAATGCCTGACCGCTGTAAGTCGCCACCAAGGCATGCGGCCCAACAGCCAGCGAGCCGAGTGACAGCGTGGCCGTACCGTTCGTACCAACGGTCACCACGCCCAGCGTCGTGCCACCGTCGGTAAACGTCACAAAGCCCTGGGGCACCGCCGTACCTGAGATTCCCGATACCGTGGCGGTGAACGTCACGCCCTGGCCAAAGACCGACGGGCTGGCACTGCTGACAAGGCTCGTGGTCGTCGCCACGCTCGTCAGATCGCCAAAGTTATTACTGCTCCCGGTCACATTCACACCAAGGTGAATGCCCGAAATACTGCCCTGACCCACCACACCACCCTGCGTGCCGACCGAAGCCTGTCCGGCAATGAACGCATTCGGCACCGCGTGGGCAAGCGTGTATCCGGCCGAGTCACTGGGCCGCAGACCGCTGAAGCTGTACGCGCCACCGGCCGTGGTAACCGTAGTCAGATTGACCGGGTTGCCCAGATCATTCAGGCCGCTAAGGGTGACAGTCACGCCAACCAGACCCGACTCAGTATTGCCGAACGTGCCATCGTTGTTCGCATCGTTATAGACGTAGCCCGTGATCGCCGACGGTGCCAGCACGTTTTGATAAATCGGGGCCGAAACGCTGCCGTTGTTGTAAGCATCACCGCTGTATTGCGCCGTGATCGTGTGGATGCCGGCGCCCAGCGCCGAGGTGGTGAAGGAAGCCGTCGTGCCGCTGATCGTCCCGGTGCCCAGAAGCGTGGTGCCGTCATAGAACCCAACCGTCCCGCCGAACGCGCCCACCGCCGTCACGGTCGCCGTAAAGGTGACCGAATCGCCGACCAGCGGTGTCGGTGTGTCGCTGCCGACGACCGTCGCACTGCTGGCCTTCGCCACGATCTGATAAAGCATCGGCGAGGTCGATCCCCGGTATCCGCCCTGCAAAGTCAAAGGCTGTCCGCCATACGATGCGCTGATGTTGTGGGTGCCCGGTACCAGTGTGGTCGTCTCGAACGTTGCAACACCATTGACGTCAACCGTCACCGCCTGCAAAACGGTCGTGCCATCGAAGAACGTCACCAGACCCTGCGGAATCCCGTCGCCGACATACGGCCGGACCGAAGCCGTGAACTTCACGATCTGCCCGTACGTCGAATAAGCAAAGTTACCGATCACGTTCGTGCCGTTGCTCGACTGCCCCGGCCAGGTGGCAATGCTCGACACCAACACATAGGTGTCTTGGCTGGTCAGATTCGCCATCTTGTTGTTGGTACCCACCGTGCCGGACGTGATGACCAGCCCCGAAAAGCTTCCGGCCGCCGCCACGCCGCCCTGCGACCCGATCGTCGACTGGCTGGCAAGGTAATCAACGGGTACCGATTCAGTGATCGTATAACCCGTCGGCCCGCTCGGACGCAGGCCCGTAAAGGTGAACAACCCGCCAGCCGTCGTGGTGACCGTGCTGGTCACGGATTGCCCGCGATCGTTCACGCCCGTCAGCGTGAGTGAAATGTTGTACAGACCGTTATCGCCTGCATCGAACAGACCGTTGTTGTTAACATCGTTATAGACATAGCCAGAAATCGTGCTGGCCGTCAGCACCGACTGCACGAGCGGCGCCGAAGTGCTTCCCGCGCTCTGCGCGTCACCTCCATAAATCGCAGTGATGTTGTGTGAACCAGCCGTCAGCGCAGAAGTCGTCAGCGTTGCAACACCCCCACCCAGCGTGCCGTAACCCAGCAGCGTCGCCCCATCAAAGAAGCCGACAACCCCTGTCGTGCCCAACGGGCCAGCCACTGTCGCCGTGAAAGTAACCGAGTCGCCCAACAGCGGGTCCGCCACCGAGCTGACGACAGACGTGGTCGTCGCAGCCTGATTCACCAGCTGCCCCAGCAACGCGCTCAGCGAACCGTTGAAGTCACTTGAACCCAGATAAGAGGCCGTGACATTGTGCGTCCCCGGCAAAAGCGTGCTGGTCGTCAGAACAGCCACGCCGTTGGTCAGGCTCTCCTGACCCAGAAGCGTGGTCCCATCAAAGAACTGCACCACCCCGCCAGCCACGCCCGCGCCCGGTGCCAGCACCGCAACGTTGGCCGTAAAGCTGACCGTCGAGAGATAGCCACTCGGGTTGGCACTGCTGCTAACGGTCGTCGCCGTGGCCGCTGCCACGACGTTCTGATCAAACACACTCGACGCCGACGGATTAAACCCGCTGCCGTCCCCAAGCGTCAGACCCGAATAAGTGGCAACCACCGAGTGATGACCCGTACTCAAACCACTTAGTACAAGCTGCGCTGTGCCAGTCGGCGAAACCGTAACCACACCCAGCGTGACCGTTCCTTCTGTGAACGTGATCGACCCCTGCGGCACAGCCGTACCTGTCGCTGCCGAAACCAGCGCCGTAAATGTCACACCCTGGCCGAAGGACGACGGATTGGCATTGCTGGAAAGCGAGGTCGCGGTGTCCACAAGCACCGGCCCCACAGCCGCCTGTCCATTGATATCCGCCGAAAACTGCGACGTATTGCCGTCGGCATCAATCGCCGTGACCATGAACACATTCTCACCCGCCGGAACCGCATACGTGCCCGAAACCGTGCCAACGCCCGAAGCACCCACCACAACCGACACCGACCCAAGGTACGTCTTGCCCTGTCCGTATCCGGTCATGTCCGGCAGTGCAGCACTGAAAAACTCCACCGTATAAGTGCCAGCCACCAGCACATGCAACGTGCCGTCAAAGGTCACCATGCCAGCATCTGTCGTCGCCGTCGCCAGCACCGGAAAGTTCTGGAAGTTGTTCGGCCCGATATGCCCGAGGCTGTCGTTCTGAATGACACCATTGCCATAGCCCAGCTCAATGCCGTAGTAGTTGTCATGAATGCTGTTGCGGCTGATGCGGTTCTTCACACCGTTCACCACCGTCACGCCGTTGCCAAGGTTGTTGGCGATGACGTTGCCATCGTAGCCGTACGCATCATCAAACCCGATGATGTTTCCATCACCATAAGCCGCGATCCCGTCACCCGCATTCGGCACCGGCGTCACACCATCCGGACCCACGCCGATCAGGTTCCCACCCACCCGCGTGCCGCCTGCCAGTTGAATCCCATTCGCAGCGTTGCCGCTGACCACATTGTTCAGGATGTCCACATCACCTGAGATGATCGTGATGCCGTTGCCCAAGTTCGGCAGTGCAATGAGGCCGGTCGCATCCGTACCGATGTAGTTGCCATCGATCGACGCGGTATCCGTGGCGTTCAGCGAGACTCGCACGCCGTCGCCAAAACTACCGGCAATCACGTTGCGGCTAAAGCTATCGCTCTGGCCAATGGTCTGCGAGTTCCCGGCACCCAGAATGTTGATCCCGTTACCCAGGTTCCCCAGCACTGCACTGTTGCCATCAATCGTGGTGCTGCCGGTCGCATCCAGACCGATCAGGTTGCCAACCACAGCCGTGATTTCTGAATTGCTAAACTGAATCCCGTCGCCCCCGCTGGCCGAGATCACGTTGTGGCTGACCGTAATGGCGATCGCCCCATCGGTCGAAACGCCCGAGCCCCCATTGCCAATGGCAAACGCTCCGGTGATGTCCGTCCCGATGAAGTTGTAATCCACCGACAAACTGTTCCCGCCAACAAACCGCACAGCGTCCACACCGTTACCCGAAATGGTGTTAGCCAGGCTGGCATCCGCGCCGCCGATCTCCACACCCTGTGAGTTCAGTGCCAGCACGCCATACGCCGCGTAACTCGCCACCCCCGCCGTCCCGGTCACATCCGTACCGATGAGGTTGTTCGAAATCACCGGAAACAGCGCCCCATCCGCGTACACCTGAGCCGAAATGTTGCCCGAGATGACGTTGAAGTTCACCGTCGCAGCCGTACCGTCCAGCTCAACACCGTACTGGTTGCCAAACGATCCGGTCAGGTCCGTGCCGCTCGGCTCATTGCCGATGACCGATTTGGTCACGCTGTCCGTCGACCCGCTCAGCCGCACACCCGCACCATTCACAAACCCCGTCACCGCCAGACCCGACACGCTCGAGTTATCCGCCGACAACCTCAGCCCGTCCGCAGCACCCAATGTGACGCCTGAGCCATCCAGCCACACCAACGGCGTCCCGGCATAGCCCGCCTGCGTCGTACCATCAATCGTCGTCACTCCCGTCACAGCCGGCAGCGCCGACGTCACAGAAATCTTGCGCTGTCCCGAAGCAAGGTTGAAGTGAATCGCATCGGCCCCAACATTCGCGTTGGCATTCGTAATCGCCGCACGCAGCGACCCCACCCCGGCGTCGGCATTGCTCGTCACCGTAAACACCGTAAACAGCCGACGCGGTTCCAGCAGATCCAAAGCTTTCGCGGCCGACGGCGACTGCCAAACCCCACGCCCCGTACGGCGATCACCCATCAATGAAACAGCACGACGAACAACGCGAGTGGCAGTGGCTGAATTAGGACGTGACATAAATGCGGTACTCCAAAAGACAGGAATGTGTCAATTATGGGAAAAAAAGAGACTTTTCCCCCGCCTCTGGTGTCGGATAAACCGTTTGAAAGAGTGCAGGCCCGTCCGGCAAAATTTGCCGAAAGGCAAGGACCCATAACATCCGCTAGGAAAGGGCTAGCAAATGGGACGGTTGGGTAAAGCTTGGCAAGCTGCAGACCAACGTCCCACTCGTCAAAGTGCCTCCGCAAGGCAGCTTGGTTATCGGACCTTCATCACTGCAGCCACACATTCGGACCCTCACGCACCCGCACCGTCGCTCATCGGGTCGGAGTCGTGCTCGCCCGCGTCGCCGGATCCCCCAGCCGATACCTCTGCCGAATCCCCGCCGCCTCTTCCGGCCGATGCAACTCCTCCAGCATCCCCGCCAGGTAAAACGCCGCCCGGCACGTCCGCGCGTCCGTCATCCCGTACAGCGCCTCCCGCCCAGCCAACAGTTCACGTTCCAGCGGCTCAGCCTCCTTCGTGCGCCCCAGTTCCTTAAGTACAAACGCCTCGTACGCCAGCGCCCGAAGCGCCGGCGCACTCCCCGCAGGATAAGCCTGCCGCATAACCGCCAGTCCCTCGCGGTAACTCACCTCCGCCTCCCCAAGCTTCCCCGCACCCTCCAAAACGCCCCCGACCTGCTCCAGACTGCTCGCAATGTCCGGATGGGCTGCCGGCAACGTCTTGCGACGGATCGCCAGCGCCTCCCTGCTCAACGACTCCGCCTCATCCCATCGCTTTTGCGACTGCACAAGCTCAGCCAGATTCGCCAGACACGTAGCCACCGCCGGGTGCCCATCCGGGTACGCATGCCGCGTGATCTCCAAAGCTTCTCGCTGCAGTTTTTCCGCCTCCACCAGCTTGTTCTGTGTCTTCAACGCCACCGAAAGATTGCTCAAACTGACCGCGATGTCCGGGTGCCCCACCGGATTCGAACTCCGCGCAATCGCCAGCCCTTCGCGCAACAGAGGTTCCGCCTCCGCAAACTTCCCCTGATCCATCAGCAACACACAGACACAATTGATCGCCGCCGAAATGTCCGGATGCCCTTCCGGCAACGCCCGGCGATACAGCGCCAGTGCCTCCTTGGCCAACGCCTCAGCCTCCGTCGGCCGGTTCAAGCCCCGCAGAATCATCGCCACTTGATTCATGCTCCGTCCGATGGTCGGGTGGTCCTTCGGAAGGCACTTTTGATAAATCGTCAGTGCCTCCTTACCCACGGGCTCCGCCTCGGCCAGACGATTCTGTTCCTGAAGAACCATCCCCAGGTTGTAAAGATGCTGCCCCAACGCCGGATGCCCCGCAGGCAGCACCTGCTGACACATCGCAACCGACTGCCGAATATACCCCTCCGCCTCCGGTAACTTCCCCTGCGCCCTCAGCGCTTCGCCCACATTGCCGAGCGCAATCGCCAGCGACAGGTTCGGCCGCGCAGGCGGCAGCTGGGAGATCCTCAATGATTCCCGAAACAACGACTCCGCCTCGCCGTACTTTCCCGACGCCATATAAAAGTTCGCCAGATTGCCGATGCTGGTCGCCAACCTCTCATCTGTCGGAAACAACGTCTTCTTCCGCAGCTCCAGCGACTCCAGATACAGCGGCTCCGCCTCCGCCTTCCGGTTCAACGCCTGCATCAGCCATGCCAGCGAGTTGATGGCGCGAACCGTGTCATCGTGCGCCGGCGGAAGTAGACGCCGGTCAATCTCCAACGCTTTGCGTAACTGCGGCTCGGCCTCCTTATATCGGGCCAGCGAATAATACGTATCGCCCAGCGTCTTTCGCACCGACGCCTCGACCAGCGGTTGATCCGCCAACTTTCCCTGATCAAGCTCCGTCGCCGCAGCACTGATCGCCTGAAACACCGTCACCTTGTCACCCAGCAACTTCGTCGGATCCGCACTGGCCAGCATGTCGGTCTGAAACGCACCGACAGCCTTGGCAATCGCCGCCTGCGACCGGGCCTCCGCCTCCTTGGCCTGTGCAATCGCCCGCTGTTGTTCGGCCTCCGTCTTCCGCTGCGTCGCCTCCGCCAGCGCGGCCAGCGTCTTCCGCTGCTCCGCTCGGATATCACGCACGTAAATCACCGTCCCCACAGCCCCCAAAATCAGCAACACCCCGGCCGCCGCCAGCGGCAAGCGATACCTGCTGGCAAACTTGATAGCCCGATACGCCACCGACGGCGGCGCCGCCAACACCGGCATACCCGCCAGATGCCGCCCGATATCCGCCGCCATCTCCCCCGGCGAGGCATACCGCCGCGCCCGGTTCTTCTCCAGCGCCTGCATCACGATCCAGTCCAGCTCCCCCTTCACCGCCGACCCCAGCCGCTTCGGCTCCGTCGACCGTGTCGCCGCCACACTCGCCAGCGTGTCCATCGTCGTCGACAACCTCGTACTCGGCTTCTGCGGCTCATCCTCCCGAATGATCCGCTGCACCTCGGCCATCGCCTTGGTCTGAAACTCCTGCCGCGTAAACGGCGGGCTTCCCGTGAGCAGTTCATACAAAATCACACCCAGCGCATACACGTCCGAACGCGTATCAATGTCCTGATTCCCATCCGCCTGTTCCGGCGACATGTACTCCAGCGTCCCAATCAATCCCCCCAGCGACGTAAACAGCGTCATGTCCGTCAACTTCGTCTGCGTGGCCTTGGCAATGCCGAAGTCGATCACCTTCGTAAACGGCTTGTCATCCTGCGTGAACACCAGAATGTTCGCCGGCTTCAAGTCACGGTGAATGATCCCCTTCTGATGCGCGTGCTGCACCGCCGAGCAAACCTGCTGAAACAGCTCCAGCCGCCCGTTAATCGATAACTGCTGCTCATCGGCATACGTCGTGATCGGCTTGCCCCGTACCAGATCCATCACAAAAAACGGCCGCCCCGTCGGCGTCGTCCCCGCATCCAGCACCCGCGCAATGTGCGGATGATCCATCAATGCCAGCGCCTGCCGCTCGGCCTCAAACCGCGCAATCACCTGCTTGGTGTCCATCCCCAGCTTGATGATCTTCAGCGCCACCCGTCGCCGCACCGGAACCTGCTGCTCCGCGTGATACACCGACCCGAACCCACCCTCCCCAATCAACTCCAGCAGCTTGTACTTCCCACCCTCCCCCAGCCGCTCCCCTAAGCGCTCGCCCGGCTGCTCTCCCCGCCGCTCTCCCGCCGATTCACCCTGACTGGACGGCCGAGACTCCATCGTCTCCAACGCATTCAAAAACCCCTTCTCCTCCGCCGACGCCCCCGCCGCCAATAGCCTCCACACCGCCGCCAGAAGTTCCTGATCGGCACCACACGCCGCAGCCACGTACGCGTCCCGCTCGCTCCCCGACAAGGCAAAGGCTCCGGTCACTACTTCTTTAAGGCGTTCCTGATTCATCGCTAGGGTCCTTCAGCATGTCGTAAAGCAACGCACGTGCGTACCGCCAGTCACGTTTCACCGTGGCCGATGAGATATTCAAAGCCGCCGCCGTCTCTTCCACCCCCAGCCCGGCAAAAAACCGGAGGCGGACCACCGCAGCAGCCTGAGCATCCCGCTCTTCCAGGCGCAAAAGGGCCTCATCCAGGATCAATATTTCTTCCACCCGGTCTTCAGCCGCCAATTGCAACGCCTCCCCCGCATTCTCCAGAGAGATTTTCCGCCCCGTTCCCCCCCCAATCCCGCCCCCACGCTTCTGCGCCGCCCGCGCCCGGGCATGGTCAATCAAAATATTCCGCATCGCCTGCGTAGCCGCCACGTAATACGCCGCGGGCCCCGCAAACTCCCCCTGCCCCAGCCGAACATACGCCTCATTCACCAACGCCGTGGCCGACAGCGTATGCCCCACCCGCTCATTCCCCATCGCCTGCAACGCAGCCCGCCGTAACTGCTCATAAACCACCGGCAACAACTCCCCGGCCGGGCCCGCCCTGCCCCCCGCCCCACCCCCCGCCTCACCACCCCGTTCGTCGGTCTTATCAGCCGGACCACCCATCGCCCCACCTTACCAGAAACTGGCACCCAATCCCGCCATAGAAACGGGCTCAACCCTCGTAACTGGCCGACACACCAGACGTTTCACCCCGCTTGCGCCCACAGCCTATCGAATCGCACAAGCCGCCCGAGGGGTTCGATCCCGCGATTGAGGATTCCAAATCGCATCCATCCGGCCTTCCCCACTCGCTTTCACGACGAAACTCACCGTGGCGCCCGGCTCGATCAGCTCCGGAACCGTCCATCCCTCCTCGGACCTCAGCAACCGCGTCTGATCCAGACCGTCGATCGACACCCGTGCATCCCCGGAAAACCGCAGCGCAGGCAGGCACGCAACTTCGCCCTGATTCGTAACGCTCAACCTCTGACCCTCAAACGACATCGCGAGCTTCTGACCCGGGCCCTGAAGATACAGAATCGCCTGCCGCACCATCCACGTCATCGTGTATCGCTCGGTTTCCGGCGTCATACGGAATGGCCCGTCATACCAACTTTCCAGCAGATAACGGTCCGCCCGCCCGCCAATCGTCTGGAACAGTTGCAAGCTCTTGAGCGATGTCTCTGCGTAGTACTTGTCCCACGCCTCGTGGTCGAGTTTCTTATCTGGTGACGAATTGACAATGAACGTGAATCGCCTGCCCCTAGCTCGCACAAACTGTTCCAACTCCCGCAGTTTCACAAAGTAACCCCGGCGAACATATTCCGGGTTGGACATCAAAAACCAAGGGCTGTCGCAGGTAAACCCCGCAGTGTCCGATTGCAGCAGACTGTCGACCAGACGCTGCCCATCCACCACAAATTGCGCAGCCTCGGCCGGCGGCTTCACCCCACCGTTCGTCCGCGCCGGACGCGAAAACTGCATGTCGGTGCCCGCCGCCCACAGTCCGTGCCACGGCATGTAAATGGGCGGCCACCCCACATGAATCGGCACGTCGCCCAGTTCAGCGTGCATCAGTGAAAGAAACTCGGTCCAGTAGCCCTTCCCGGCCCGGCCAGCCACAGGATAATTGCGCCGGTCCCCGGTCACCTGTGCCATCAGATCATCCATCGAAAAGTCAGGAAACTCGCCGACGGTTTGCTCAAACACGAACAGCCGCAACTCACACGCAAACTCACTGATCCGAACGCCCGTGTCAGATTGAAACTGCTTCACTTTGCGCGAAAATTCCTTCGCGTAGCGATTCCCAAAATCACGCACCAGTTCCGGCTTCACAGATCGCGACGGCCAGCCAATCTCCATCAAAAACCGCTTGTTGCCCGGCTTCATCAACGCCGCAAGCTTCTTGCCCACGCCAACCGGATCGCCCTTGTAATCGTTGTTCAGCCAGAAACCGAAGTGCAACAGCAACCCATCGGCGTGCTGACGGACAAACTGCCACCCGTCGGGGTCATCCGTGAGCTTGTCGTTGTTGCGATACGCCCCCCAGAATATTTCGGCCGGAAAATACTGCCCTGAAACCGGCGGCAGCGCCGGCTGTGTGGTCTGCGCCCGCGTCGCCGCGCAAACAAGGAAGATTGCAGCCACCCAGCAAATCAGCCGCGACATGACAGACCTTTCCGGCAACGAAGTGCCCTGACCGACTGGCAGAACGACGCCTTTGACTGCAGCAACGGCCCGATTAGAGAATATATCGCGGACCAAGCCCGATTCGTTCGGCTCATCAGGGCTCATCCCACCCGAAAGCCAGCCGCGCGCCCGATCGCCCGGCCGCCTTCTCGGAAGCACGTCGCAAAGCGCCCGCCTTGACGGCCGCGCCACACCGCGCCCACACTAAAATCGCAACCCCGCCTCACCCGCTCTTTGAAAACCAAACCGCCCCGTTTCACCCCATCAGCGGCTCGCTCGCCACCGCGTCTTACCCATCTTCCGGCAACGCTCCCAAACCCATGCCACATAACCACTTACAACAGCCCAATGTCAGTTCATGGTACCAAATGTCCGCACACGCAAAATTCGTCACCGTTTCTTGCCACCCGTCTCCAACTTTCAACTTCCAACCTCTGACTACTTTCCCTTGCTCCCCGCTGTCCGAGAATGTCGGAAGCCGCCCGTCATTTCAAAATCAGCTTGCCCAGACGCCGTGTTCTCTGCGTCTCCTCGGTGAACCTTCTAGAAATCAACCGCCCCCGATGCTAAAGTCCCCCTCCTCGCGGCACTGTAGCTCAGTTGGTAGAGCAAGGGATTCATAAGCCCTGGGTCGCCGGTTCAAATCCGGCCGGTGCCATAAACGTCTGTCCGCTCGAGGCTTACGTATCAGCGCGCCACGACTTTGCTGATCGTGAAAATCGGCAACAGCAGTGCCAACGCCACCGTCCCGATGATGGTCCCCATGACCAAAATCATCGCCGGCTCAATGTAGCGCGTCATTTCCGTGATCGATTCCTTCAGTTCCTCTTCCGAGTGCTGGGCCACCGACTCCGCCACGGCCGCCAGTTTCCCGCCCCGCTCGGCCGCCGCGATCATCTGCACCACCGGCTTCGGCACCAGCGGGCTGCCCGTCAGCGGCGCTGATATCGGCTTGCCGCTATTGATCTGATCTAGGCAGTCCGCCCACAGCGCCCGGTAGCTCGGGCTGGAACACAAGTCGCGGGCCACCTTCACACACTCCGCCAGCGGAATCCCCGAACTCGCAAGCGTCCCCAGCATCCGCAACGACCGCGCAAGATTCACCTGCCGATACAGCCCCCCAAACACCGGTAACTTCAAAATCACCTTGTCCTTCACCACCTGCCCCTGCGGCGTCTTCAGCGTCACCATCAAACCCCCAACACCCACCACCGTCCCGATCAGCAGCATCAACCAGTTATCCATCAGCCCGTTACTGATGCCCATCAGCAACTTCGTCGGCGCCGGCAGCGATGCCCCCTTGCTGGCGTACAACGAGGTGAACTTCGGCATGACAAACGTCAACAGAAAAATCGTCGAGCCAATCGCGAACGTCAACATGATGCCCGGATAAGTGATCGCGCCCTTCACCTTCCGCACAATCTCCGCCTCATCCTTCAAGTATCCCACCGCACGATTCAACAGCCGCGCCAACATGCCGTTCTTCTCACTGGCACGAATCAGCGCCGTAAAAATCAAAGGAAACGCCTTCGGATGCCGCTCCATCGCCTTGCTAAGTTCGTTACCCGATTGCACCTGATGGATCAGGTCCGACATCACAGCCTTCGTCGCCGGCTTGTGGGCGTTATCAGCAATGCACTGCAGTGCCTCAGACAGGAGCACACCCGTATCCAGCATGACCGACAACTGCGTGGCCAGCGACATCAGCTCCTTCCGCGGCAGCGACAACCCCGATTTGGCCGCAACCGCCCCCGCAGCCGCAGCCTCGGCCGCAGCCTTGAGCGATGTCGGCTGCTTCCCCTGCGACCGCAGCACCCGTGCGGCCAGCACCACCGAATCGGCAGTCACCAACCCGGCCACCGCCACACCGGATGCGTCACGAGCTGTATAGGTAAAAAGCGCCATGATGATCCCCTCAGTCTTAAGCCGTCACCCGGAAGACTTCTTCCATGGTCGTAATACCCGCACGAACCTTGTCGAGCCCGTCATGCCGCAGCGGCACCATGCCTGCCGCCATCGCCGCAGTACGTATCTCCTGCAGGCTGGCCCCGGCGCTGATCCGCTCGGCCATCGAATCGTTCGGCAACAGCAGTTCGTAAATCCCGATCCGTCCGGCAAACCCGATGTTCTTGCACTTTGTACAACCGGCCGACGTGTAAATTTTCTCCGGCACCGACAGGTTGGCATGCTGCAACTGCAGTGCCTGCGAAGGCGTCGGATCGTGCGGCGTCCTGCAGTTCTGACAAAGCTTCCGCACCAGCCGCTGGGCCAGCACACCGGAAACCGTCGCACCAACGAGGTAGGGCTCGATTCCAAGATTAAACAGCCGGTTCATGGCACTGGGCGCATCATTGGTGTGCAACGTACTCAGCACCAGATGCCCAGTCAGCGCCGCCTGCGTGGCCATGCGGGCGGTCTCCGTATCACGGATTTCGCCGATCATCAGGATGTCAGGGTCTTGGCGAAGCAAGGCGCGAAGAGCGGAAGGGAAACCGAAGTTGGCCTTGTCGTTCACCTGAAACTGGTTGATGCCGGCCAGCGTATATTCGACCGGGTCTTCAACCGTGCAGATGTTGACGTCCGGGGCGTTCAGTTCCGTCAGAGACGCGTATAACGTCGTCGACTTGCCAGACCCCGTGGGGCCCGTGACGAGGATGATACCGTTGGGCAGTTCCAGCAAGTGCCGCCAGGCTTTGAGGTGATCAGCACCGAAGCCGATCTTCTCAAGGTTGACCTGCGACTTGTCGTTGGCAACCACGCGGATGACGACCTTCTCGCCGAACTTGGCGGGCATCGTCGAGACGCGCAGGTCGATCGGCCGCTTGTCGAGCATGACGTGGATCGCCCCGTCCTGCGGCAGGCGACGTTCGGCGATGTCGAGGCCGGCCATGATCTTGATGCGGCTGGCCACGGCCGCGTGCATCTGGGTCGGCGGACGCAGGCGTTCAAGCAGACGCCCATCGACTCGAAACCGGACACGCAGCAGATTGTCGCCGGGCTCGATGTGAATGTCGCTGGCGCCTTCCTTTACCGCGGTGTACAGGATGTAGTTCACCAGCTTGATAACGGGCGAATCGCCAGCGGCCTGCTCGAGGTCGGCGATATCCTGCACCTGCTTTTCGACGAGCTTCAACTCTTCGGGGTTGGCATCGTCAATGATGTCGTCGATGACAAACACTTTGCCGCCGGGCAGGTAAGCCTGCAAAGTGGACGTGATGTCGTGTGCGGTGGCCGCGACCACCTGCACCTGCTTGCCTGTCAGACGTTCGACCTCTTCAACCAGAAACACGTTCGCAGGCTCAGCCACGGCCAGCGTCAGGACGCCCTCGACCAGAAACAGCGGCAACACACTGTGTTTCTCGAGATATTCACGTGGCAGAATGGGAATGATCGCGGGGTCGGCCAACCGGGGCGACACACGGGCAAAGGGGACGCCGTAGGCCCGTGCCAGGCACTCCATGATCTGCTCGTCGGTGCAGAAGTCCAGCTCCACCAGAACCTCGCCCAGCAGCTTGCGGTGGCCCTGATGCCGCTGCTCTTCAAGCGCGGCACGGAGTTGTTCGGAACTGACCAGCCCGTGCTTGAGGAGCAGTTGCCCGAGCGGAATATTTGTGGCGGATGCGACCATTTGTTTAAACCCCGGCTTCTCTTATCGCATGGCTTTCAGTGCAGATGGAACGTCTGGATGAATCGTGAACAACTGATGCAGACGGGTGATCTCCAGGGTACGGGTCAGATTTTCGTGCGGACCGACCAGCGAGATACGACCAAAGAGCTCTTCGCTCTTGCGCTTGGCGGCGAGCAACGCTTCCAGGCCGATGGAATCGGCCACCTCGCAGGCGCCCATGTCGAGGATGAACTCGACGACATGGTTGTTGGCGATCTGCTCGTCAACTGTTTGAAGCAGAACTTTCGCATTCTCTGCAACGAAGTCGCCCTGAACAGAAATGACACACACCGATGTATAGCGTTCAACTTTAAGCGGCACGGCCGTACCTCCCGTCAGTCTCCAACACACCGGCACTATTTGCCGAGCCCAGTGGCATCATGCCGAGGGGCATCAGCCCAAGTGGGCTGTTCTGATCGGGCGTGTCGCGGTGCCGGGCCAGCAGTTCGGAAAGACCGTCGACGCCCATGGCCTGCGCGGCGGCCGCGATTTCAGGGTCAAACTGCGTGCCAGCGTTCTTGATGATCTCGGCCAGGGCCTTGTCCACGGGCATGCCGGGCCGATACACACGATCGGAGGTCATGGCATCCAGACAGTCGGCGACACAGATGATTCGCCCAAACAATGGGATATCTTTCCCAGCCAGCCGGTGCGGATAGCCATTGCCATCGAAACGTTCATGGTGATGCAGCACACCGGGCAGAATGTCCTGCACTTGCGAGATCTGGCGAAGGATTCGCGCGCCAATGAGAGGGTGTTGGCGCATCTCTGCGGCTTCGGCTTCTTCCAGTTTGCCAGGCTTTCGCAAGACGGCTTCGGAGATGCCGATCTTGCCGACATCATGCAGCAGCCCGGACATGTAAATCCGCTGAGCGAGGGCCGGGCTGATGCCGGCCTTCAAGGCCAGGGCATGTGAAATCAGGGCGACACGCTGGGAGTGGCCGCAGGTGTAGGTATCCTTGGCATCGACCGCGCTTGTAAGCGCATGCAAGAGGCCCATCAGGAGCGACTGCAGATCCTGATAGAGCAGCGTATTTTCGAGATAGGCCGAAGCCTGAGCCGCAATGGACGACATCAGCTTGGCCTCACCCCACGTGAAGTGGCCCAGCGGCCGGTTCACGGCGAACATGACGCCCAGTAACTGATCGTGCCGCTGGACCGGCACGGCCAGTAGTTCGTGTACATGATCGGCAACCCAGCCGAGGGCAGGATCATTGCCCATGTCGTTGATGATCAACGGCTGACCACGATCAACCAGAAGCTCCGTCAGTTCCTCGGCCAGCCGGTTCAAACGTCCCTGAGGCAACTGGACTGCTCCGGCCATGACGGCCTGCATCGGACCACCACCGCCACCGGATGTGAGGGCATACCCGACAGACTGAACGTGCAGGACTTCGGCGAGTTCGCTACACGCGGACTCGAAGAAGTCGGCGGGGCCGCGGTTGACGCGCATGCCCGCGGACAACTGGTAGATCAGCGAAAGCTCTTCATACGTGTGGGCCAACTGGCCAGAAAGGTTGTCGACTTCAGTCCGAAGGACATCGGTCTGCTCGGTCTCGGTCCACGCGTGGCTGACGAGTGCCGCAATGGCTTCCAGTTGCGAGCGGGTCAGGTTGCACGTACCGGGAGATTCACTGGCGTCCGTGCCGCGAAGCGCTGTCGCCACAAACAGCCTGCCACTACTGCAATCACAGGCCCAGCGGGCGATGAACGTTTTGGTGCCGCTTTGTGCTTGGCCGACGGTGCTGAGGGCGGTGTAAAGGCCTTCACGCCCGAGGTCCGGCCGCATCTGCTCATCGTGCCAGAGCAGGCTGCCATCCGGGCTCACGAAGTAGAGGGTGACGCCGAGTCCACGGAATCGCCGAGCGAGTCCGTCAAGGCGATCAACCTCCTCGGCAGCAAGCGGTGGGGTCGGAAGGTCCTGAGGACCGTCGCAAAATTCGTTCGGTGATATGCTCATGCCGCCACTCCCCCTTCACCGTTCTCGGCGACCGGCGCGGCCGAGTCGCTACCGAGGAGCTCATTGACGGTCTGTAGCAACTGCCGCGGGCTGAAAGGTTTGGATAGCGTCAGGCGGATTCCGGCGGCCGTGGTCATGACCGGGTCGAGGTCGAAGCCGTGGGCAGTAAGGAGGATTGCGGGAATGTTGCTGGTAGCGGACTCGCGACGAAGGAGCGTGCAGAACTCCACACCGTTCAGGAATGGCATCTGATAATCGGTAATGATGAGGTCAGGAATTTCCTCAGAGGCGAGTCGGTAGGCTTCGCGCCCGTCACGTGCTGTGACGACCCGGAAGCCGGCATTTTTCAGTTTGAGGGTCACGACGCTGAGAATGTGAGTCTCATCGTCGGCGACCAGGATTTTTTTACCAATCATTGCAATCTCCGCTAAACAAAAACTTCGCGGCACCATCCACACGCTGACCTACTTCAAGACAGGCAGACGGAACGTGAACCGGCTGCCCTGGCCCACTTTGCTCTCAACCGTGATAGAGCCGTGATGCACCGCCTGAACGACATGCTTGACCATGGCCAGCCCAAGGCCCGTGCCCTTGGCAATCTGGTTATTGGCCTTGCTGCGGAAGAACTTGTCGAAAATATGTGGCAGGTCTTTTTCCGGGATGCCGGGGCCGGTGTCGGCCACGGTCGCAGAGACTTCGCCTGCGGCCTCATCGACTGCAGTGGAGACCGTGATCGTCGCACCGGGAGGTGAATATTTGACAGCGTTGCCCAGCAGATTGAGGACGGCCTGATAGATCATGTCGCGATCAGCGGCGATCTGGTGGACGGCGGGGGACAACTGGGTGATGACTTCGATCTCCCGCTGGCGGGCCTGCGGGACGATGACATCCAGAGCATCACGGATGATGAGATCGAGGTTGACCGGCTTGAGGTCGACCCGGACAAGCCCGGATTCGATACGGGAGATGTTGAGAATATTATCGATGAGGCGGGAAAGGCGATTGGCCTCGCCGGAAATCACATCGTAAAAATCACGGCGGGTTTTATCGTCGGCCGCTTCTCCATCGATCAGCATTTCGACGTAAGCCTTTATGCTGGCCAAAGGTGTGCGAAGTTCATGGCTGACGGATGAGACGAAGTCATTTTTGCTTGCAGCGACTTCGCGCTCGGCAGTCAAATCGTGGAGCGTGACGATGACGCCGCGACATTCTTCCGTGGGGCCTTCGCTGGTGCCGCCGGGTAGCGACATGATCGGCGTCACACCCACACGAAACATACGGGTCACACCGCCGACTTCGACTTCAAGGTCCAGTCGCCGAACACCGCGGGTGTGCGTGGCGCGGGCACCGGTGATGGCTTTGACAAGGGCGGCATTGGGAATGGCCTGGTCCACGGGCTTCCGCAGCACGCCTTCCTGAGTCAGTCCGAAGAGGCGCTGGAATGGTTCGTTGAGCAGCAGCACTTCATCAAACGAGTCCGTCACAAGTACGGGGTCAGGCATGGCGGTCAGTACATTGCGCCAGAAGCTCCACTCGGATTCGATGACCTTGCGGCGCAGATCCAGTTCTTTGAGCTGGGCTTCAAGGCGTACCGCCCGATCGGCCAGCAGCCCCAGCTGGGATTCCAACTCGCGCGACCGGGTGAAGGGCCACCAGGCCCGGCTGGGTTGCAAGGCATGTGGGCTGTTGGGAGTAAGTTGAATCACAGACTTCTCTTCGTCATCTGCAGACTGCAACTGCCAGAGTTTTCACGCGAATTTCAGCGCAAATGTGGTCGAAAGCTGGCCCCCCGCCGACATGATCGCGATGACTGCTTTACACGTCATAAGCGGATGAGGCAACCGCGACACACGGCGGAATCCCGCAGACCCCTGTCACAAATGGATTGCCCGGCACAACCGTCACAGTTGCACCGGGCAATCGACTAATCAGGCGGCAACCTTGCAGGCCAGTTATTCGCGAACAGTGGCAATACCCCGGTCCATGTTGCCCATCAACTGCGAGGCGAAGGGGTAATCGGGGTGTTGCGCCAGAACGTTCTGCAATGCCTGCCGGGCTTCAGCCCGACGTCCGAGCTGTTGCAAAGTGTAGGCTGCGAGCGACGGCGGCATAGGGTCGGACGGCGCGAGGGTGGCCGCCCGGCGGAAGGCCGCCAAGGCCATTTCAAAACGGCCCTGATCGAGCTTCACGGACCCTGCCAGCAGGTGCGCTTCCGCATCGCCAGGGGCCACGGCCAGGGCCCTGCGCGAAGCGAGTTCGGCCCGGTCCAGATCCTTGAGTTCCAGCGAAGTCTTGGTCAGTGCATACCAGCCGGCGGGCTGATCGGGCTGGAGCTGTGTCACGGTTTCAAAGTAACCGCGTGCGGCGTCATAATGCTTGCTGGCCAGAGCGGCTTCACCAGCCATCTGGAATAGTTCTGCACGCTTGACGTATTTGGGTTCTCGAACAATGCGATCCAGCACAACCTGGGCGGCCTCGTACTGGCCATCTTTGTACAACGCATCGGCGAGGTGTTCTTTGAGCGGCCATTCATCCGGAGCCAGCGAAGCGGCCGTGCGGTAGGCGATGGCAGCGGCGCGGTAGTTTTTGCGCTGCGACTGGACTTGACCGATCGCATCATGCAGGGCTGAGGCGTGCGAGAATGTCTTTTCACACCCCGTCAGCACGTCGAGTGCCTCGGGCAGGCGGTCGAGCGAGCAGAGCATTTCGCTTTTGGCCAACGGGTAAGCCAGGTCTGCGGGGTTCTTGGCACACGCGGCGGAGTAACAGGTCAGGGCCTCATCGAAGCGTTGGTATCGCTGATAGACGACACCCGTGAGATAATCGATGGCTGCATTGGTCGGTTCGATTTTGCCCGCGCTTTGAAGATCGCGTTCTGCGGAGTCCAATTCGTTGCGCTCAATGTGGATCTTTGCAGAAAGCAGCAGAAGGGGAATGCTGTCCGGCATGATTTTCAGTGCCTGGCCGACGGTCTTTTCCGCTTCATCTAGGTTGCCACTTTCGTACTGGTTTTTTGCCAGGCTGGACATGACGCCAGCGCGGGCGAAGCGCCAATTATCATCGGCGGCCTTCTTGGCCGTTTTGGGCGCGGCACAGCCCGTGACACAAGCTGCAGTCAGAAGGGCGACAGTAAGAAATTTATTTCGCATGGTGGTACTCAAGAATTCGAAGGGAGGATTACCGTCTTTGGGGAGGAGCACTACTTCGGGTCGGAGGTGCTGGCTGAGGGCTGCGTGGCAGCGGGTGTGGTCACCGGATCCGGCAGCGGCACAACGACCGTGGGCACGACGGCTACCGGCACTTCAGGTGTAACGGGAGCCGGGGCGGGACTCGGGGCGACCGGTGCCGGAACAGCGGGAGCGACGGGCACCGGACTTGTCGGCGCGGCGGTGACAGCCGGGGTAACCGACGGTGCTGCGGTCGGGGAGATCGATGCAGCCACGCCCGGTGCGGTCTCGGTCGGAAGTTCGATGACGCCCGGTGCGATCTCGCGCCCAGCCGGGATCGGAGGATCAACCACGGTGACCTTCTGCGATCCGGTGGTGAACACCCGCGGACGGGCACCGGGCAGCGGGGTATTGCGATCGATCACGGCACTGGCCGATGCGTCAGACTTTGCAGGGTCGAGCGGCACCATCGACGGGGTGGTGGTGGCCGACATGCCGCGCGTGCCAAGTATTCGGCGCTGGACGAAGCCGTGAATCGAGCTGTTGTCGGTGTTGCTCAGTTCCTTGCCGGTCAGTTCCTGCTTGAGCTTGATGGCTTCCAGGAACGTTGGGTTCGCGTTGATGGCACAGTTCAGATGAAAGAGGGCCGAGTCTTTATTCGGGTTGGGCTTGGCCATTTCGTTGACGGCGCGTTCGTAGTCGGCCTCCGCCAGGCGTTCACGGCCGATGGGCATCATGCCATTACGGACACCGACGCGGAGTTTTTCGAAATCGCGCTTGGCGGACTCTGATTCAGCCGCGTAGCCCTCCTCATCCTTCACGATGTGCGGCGTGAGGAGAATGATGATTTCTTCGCGGCTGGTGCGGTCGCGCTGGTTGCGGAACAGGGCGCCTGCGAGCGGAATATTGCCGAGCAACGGAATCTGTGAACGGGCGGTGTCGGACGATTCACGGAACAGACCGCCGATCACGATGGTCCGGCCGTCCTTGATCATGACGTTACTGGTGACTTCGGTCGTGATTTTGTACGGCAGGTTGGCGTTACTGGTCAGGCCACCGCTGGAGTCTTCGGGGTGGATTTCCATGCGGATATAACCATCATCGCCGATGTAGGGGCGGAAAATCAGGCGTGTACCGGTATCGAGAAATTCGACCGTCTGGACGGAGGAGGACTGGGTGACGGTCGTCGTCAGATAGCCGTCTTTACGGCCGACAATGACTTCGCCCTTCTGTTTGTTCAGTGCCAGGATCTTCGGGTTGGCCAGCACGGTCGTGTTGGTCAGGCTTTCAAGGGCCTGAATGAATACTGCCACGTTGTTGTTGACCAGGCCGACGCGCAGGCCGCCGTTCGGCACGTTGTTGGTGAAGCCGGTGGTGGCACCCTGAAAGCCCTGACCATAGGTAGGGTAGGCGTTCGGATTATTCAGCACGTTGCCGTTCAGCACCCCGGCACCGCTGTTGGCACCGAGCGGGCTGATTTGGGTGAAGTCGACGCCGCCGAGGACGGTGAAATCGATACCCAATGCGTTGTCGTCTGTCAGAGAGGCGTGGAGGATCGTCGCTTCCAGCAAAATCTGCTGGGGACGACGGTCGATTTCCTTCAGCACTTTGCGGACGAGTTCGATGTTTTCCGGGTAGTCGCTGACGACCAGCACGTCTTCGGTCGAGTGCGAGTTGCCGCCGGCTTCTTTGCTGCTGGATTCCAGACCCACGGTCGCCGGAGGCGTCAGAGAGACCTGGCCGTCCTTGGACAGGACGGGCTTGATCATGTTGGCTGCGACCTGCGAGGTTGTGTAGAACACCCGGAAGACTTCATTGACGGTCTTACGTTCGGATTGCTCAATGGCCGAGAGTTCCTTCGCTCCGTACACATAGATGAAGTTACCCTTTTCGCGGTAGGCAAAACCATTTGCGTTGACGATGGCGTCCAGCGCTTCGCGGACGGTAACATCGTAAAGGTTCACCGTGACCGTACCTTTCACCTCTCGCGAAACGATGATGTTGCGCTGGCTCTGCACGGCCAGCGTTTTCAGCAGTTCCACGATGCTGGCATCGTTCGCGTGCATTTCGACGACGCCAGTTTCGCTGACACTGACCTGTCCGGCGGTCAGACGGCGGGCCATCGGGACCGGCTCAGCATCGGCTGCGGTTGTCGGGGCGGTGGCTGTTGTGGTGCCATGGGTGGCAGCGGCATCGGCGGTTGTGGGGCCGGTAGCAGCGGTTGTCGCGCTGGGGTCCGTCGTGGCGGGGTCGGTTGTGGCTGCGCTTGCGGGTGCGGCTGCCGGATCGCCGCGAAGGGCCGAGGGGCTCCAGTCGCCGCCGACATTGACACCGTTGCCCGAAGGCTGCGGGTCTGTTGCCGGCGCACCTGCGGGAGTGGGCGGAAGGACGGCAGGATCATTGCCGAACGCACCGGTTACCCCGTTTGGCCAGACCAGATAAACGGACGATACGGCCAGAACCAAAGACGCGGCCTGTTTGCTGATACGTTGCATGGACGAACCTCTCTCAGGGGTTGTAATGAAAAGCGACGGCGCTACGGCCGGAGCGAACAGGGAGTTGGAGACAAGAGCCGGAGCGTCGCTTTCGTCGCTACTTCATCCGGACTTCAAGTCGCCGACCGCCGCGTTCGACGATGACCAATCGGGGACCGATTCGAACGACCTTGAAGCCGTCCACCTCGTCACCGGTGGTCACCCACCTGCCGTTGAGCAGCGCCATGGGGGGCGTTGGCGGTTGTGCGTTTGCACCCGGCCCACTCGCTCCGCCCACCACACTGGTAAGCTTTAGTTCTGCGGCGGCCAGACGAAACGCAGCCGTTTTACGCTGCTCAGTATCGTCATCGGGCCGAATGGGGGGGGTGGCTTTGGATGGAATGGGGGTCAAGACCAGTGATCGCGAGAAAAACAGGTCGCGTTCCGGCTGCACAATCGGACCATTCATCCAATCCGCTACAGGGTCCGCGCTGGCAACGCGGTCAGCGAGGTTGTCGGTCATCGGATCGGTCGCCGGACCTCCGACCACCGCAGGCTGGTCGGGTGTATTAACCGTCACACTGCCGCCCAGCACCTTTGCCGAGGTTGAGGCCGGGCCGGCCGCAGGGCTGTCCCATTGCCGCAGGCACCAGAAGCCCGCAAGCCCCAAGCAGAGCGCACCCAGGGCAACCGGCTTTGCGTGCTTGCCGGGGTGTGCCAGTGCTGAAAACAGGTTGGAGAAACTCATTGTCCGCCTCCTGCTGCGCCGCCGCCAACATCCGCGGTGGGCCGCCGGGGGGCCGCTCGCGGCTTGAACGCGGCGTGTTCCGTAGCGACGTTGCCGGTCTCACCGGCAACGTGAAACAGACTGATTTCGAGTTTCACGGTCAGCGGTGTTCCATCCCCGCGACCCGACATCTTCATCGTGCGCACCTGCATGAGCCTGGGCACACCATCCAGTCGGGCGAGCATGGCCATGCACTGCCTGAAGTCGGCAGTGAACTCCAGCGTGATCGGAAGCTCGGTACAGAGCTCACCGCGGCGAGCACCCTGCGGGAGCAATGAAAACTGCCCGATACCAACAGCCTTGCAGAAGTCGGCCACCAGCACGGTGAATCCGCCGATGTCAGCCTCCGACGGAATTGGTCTTGCAGACTTGAGCTGGCGGCGCAGGTCGGCATTTGCCAGCAGTACTACGGGCAGCTCGCCGGTTTTCAGCTCGTTGTCCGCCAGTTCACGACCGCTTTCGCTCATGCGCGAACGGAGCTCTGTCAATGCGTGCGCGGCGGGCCGATAGGACAGGACGACAAACGCCCCGATACCCAGCGCCAGCACCGCGCCAGCGGTCATCTGCAGCCGGATGTAAGTTTTGACGGCCGCCGGTGTTGGCTTCATCGCGCACCCGCTGTAGGAAACGTGCCAGAGCCCGACCGGTTTGCATCACCCTGACTGGCTGCGGGAATCCGATTGATTGAAATACCGAATCCGAGATCGAACTCCCGGCAGGTGTCTGATTTTCCCTTGACGTAAGTCAGTTGGACGTTGGCAAAGGCCGGAACCTTATCGAGCCGCTCGATCATTTGACCGACGGCACTGTCAGAAGGTGCAACGCCGGTGAGGTGTACCTTCAGACGACGATCTGTCACACGTTCGACCGAAGACAATGCCACTTGCTGGTTCTCAATCGACAGATCAAAAGCGGTCAGGCCGATCTCTGTCGGCATGACCCGGCCAAGGGTGGCGAGCACACGATCCGGCTCGATCTGTGTGCCCAGACTTTGATAGATCCGCTGACGGGCCTGCAGCAATCCCATCTGTTTCTTGGCGGCAGCAAGTTCATTGAGCTGGTGACGGCTTTGCATCAGGTTGGTCTCAAGCAGAGACACCTGATTTTGAGTCTCCCAGACGGTGTGACGCCGGAGGTAGCCGACCACGGTCAGCACCGATAGCAAGGCCGCGGTGCAGATGTATTGAATGATCATCAGCCTTCGCTGACGCCGGGCCTGCGAATACCAGTGGGGCAGCAGTTCGATATCAGCCATGCGCGGCCCCCGTCCCGGCGGTCGCGCCGACAGTTCTGCCACCATCCGCTGGCACGGTCGCAAGCATCGGAACTTCCAGACCACTTGCGTTTGCGTAAGCCTTGGCCGGAGCGAACCGTCGCAGTGCCAGACCCATGGCTGCTGCCCAGGCAGGCCCGATGAGGCCCGCGGGGATTCCACCACCATCAGGAACACCTGTAAGTGCGCGGTCCATCGCAGGGTTACCCACGACCTCCAGCCCGGTAGCGGTCGCGAGGCACTGCCTGAGAGCAGCATCAGAACCATTGGCGCCGCTTACCAGCAACCGTTCGGGGCGGGGCCCGCGGAATGTCACCGAGTGATAACGCAGGCACATCGCAGCAAGCCGACCGAGCTCTTCACCAATCGGGCGAATCGCATCGCGCACGACGAGGTTGAGCGAGGCGTCGTCGGCTTCACTGGCGGAGCTGGAAATTTGTCGCGGCGTGAGCCGGGCATGGGCGGCCTCTTCGGCCGAAAGGTCCAGTCGACGGGCCACTGCATCGTTCAGCCGATCGGCCCCTACATCCAGCGTCTTGACGAACCCGATGTCGTCACCCTGACCAATGACCATGCGCGATGAGCAGGCCCCGACATCCAGCAGGGCATGAATCGCCTTGGCGCCCAGCCCACGCTGGGGGTACCGCGTCACCGTCCGCAGCAGTGCTGCCGGTTCGACGTCCAAACTTGCCGGAATTAGCCCTGCATAATGAATGGCGGCCGTCAGCCGATGAAGGTCTTCATTGCGTGCGATGAGTACCAATACTTCCAGCACGCCTTCGGGGCCCTGGCGAACTTCGCCAGCCGTCACGCAGCGGATCTGCGCTTCATCCAGCGGGAATGGGATTGATTCGGCCACTTCCAGCCGGGCGGCTGCCTCCAACTCGTCCTGCGGCATGTGCGGCAGGCGAACACTTTTTATGATGAGGACAGACCTCGGCACGGCCACCGTGACTTCTCGCGAAGTAAAGCCCGCTTCTTTCCACCGTGCGGCCAGCGTCCGGCAGGCGTCGGCTGTCAGTTCAACCGGATCCTTCAGGCCAGCATGCTGAAACTCCAGCCTCGTCGACGTCACCGGCAAGCCCAGCGGGCCTTGACTCAACTGAATCGCACGCACACGGCTCGTGCCGATGTCGATGCCAACAGGGAACTGTTTGTGTGATTTGAAAAAACTCATTGCACTGTAAGAGCACCCGTATAGGGCTCTACAGCGACTTCGACGGTTACTTCACCCGACTTGAGGCGGATGTGACCGGAACTGAGCGGAACCGGCCCACCGCTGGCTGGCACGGAGTACGGCACGCCCGTTTCATCAAAGTAAAACGTGGTACTACCGTCAAAGGCGGCAGAGGTTAACGCCACAGAGGAGTAGCCGGTGGAGACTGTGCCGAACGACTGGATGTAAGGATTCTTGGTGACGGGGTGCGTGATCGAGCCCCCGGCCGATGTGGCCATCAGCGTATAACTGCCGCCGACGGTCGAGGCTGTCACAGTGAAGGTGACATATTGCTTGACCTGAGCCGTAATCGCCCGGTTCTGCGCATAGGCCAGATCGGCCACGAGTTGACGCGCCGCCGATGAGGCGATGAGGTCTGACCGGGACGATAACTGCGGCAGGACAATTGCTGACGCAATGCCGATGATCACGACGACCACCAGAATTTCCACCAGCGTGAAGCCTCGAATCAGTTGGTTACGCATGATTTCATCTTGCCTGACTGGTAAAAATAACGGACACAGCGACTGGCTATTTACGGGCCTCAGTCACCTGAACCGTGACCTTGCCGGATTCCAACAATGCGCCCAAGTTGTCCAGCTTGGCGTTGATGGCCCGAAGCTGATCGTTGGTTTCGTTGCGTTGGGCACCTGCATCCGGAATCTGGGCCATGGCCGGCGTGGTGGCTGCCCACGGACCGGTCAGTTGCCCGATCAGAATCCCGATGGCCAGTACGCCTGCGATGTTCCAAATACGTTGTAGTTTCATGGCAACTCTGAAAAGTGGTTCGGTTGAGTAACTATCCAATTCATCGGCCGAAATGGTGTCGGGCTATTGCCAACTGAGGACCGTGAGGGATGACGGCAGGGTGGGGTTGGGGTCAAGGCCGGTGGCCACGGCATTATCGAGATCGGCCATAACGTTAAGCGTCAGTCCAGTCAGCGAAAGGAAACCACCGGCTGCAATGACGAGACTGCCTTTGACGGTCAGCTTGGTGAGGAGGGCATTGAGAATGCCCTTGGCGATGTAAGCCGTACCGTTGACAGTCAGCTGGCCATTGAGCAGTAGCGATAGCTTGTCACCCGCGACCAGGCCGGGAAATCCGCTTTTCGGGGTTATCACGTTGCCGGTCCCTGACACCGTCAGCAGGCCTTTGGCAACGAGTGTGCCATTGACGACCACATTCCCCTTGACCGCCAGGTTACCGGACTTGCACAGGAACACGCCGGCAGGATTGGCGGCGGTCGGGCCGAGCGTGATGTTTTGCAGGTTCGGCCCGACAAGGATCGCAGAATAGTTCGCCCCGGCGTAGGTATAGGTCTCGTAATCGCAGGGACTATTTGTAACGGTTTGTGTGACGTCGGGCGAAGCACACGTGAGGCCCGAAAGCAGATTGATGACACTAGGAGATACGATCGTGCCCGAGATGCTGGTGCCCGTCGACAACTTGACAGACCCCCCGGAGATCAGGTCACCCGTGATCGTGCTGAGCGCCGGCAGCGTGACGGCACCGGACCCGCATTGAATCGCCGCGACAGGTGCGTACGTCCAGTTCGCCTGAACAGTAACAGTGCTGGTCCGCTGGACCCCGCCGACCGTGGCAGTACTGACAATCGACGCCTTGTCAGAACCCAGGTCTGTCACGGTGACCGTGGCCTTGCCGCCAGCCACACTGACAACGGACGTGCCAGAAAAAGGACTGGACCGCGAGGTACCGCAGCCAGCCGGATATTGAATCTGTCGCATTGCATAGGCCACACCGGCCTGAGCCACGCGATAAGCCTGCTCGCCGGAGATGCTGTTGGAAAACGCGGACGCCTTGACTGAAGCGGCAGAGACGACGGCGAATGCCAGTGCCGCCGAAAAAGCGACCGTTAGCATTACGAATACCAGGGCGAATCCGCCTGCCGCGCGGGCTGGCTTAATGGTGACAGGGCTCGTGGTGTGCTTCATGGTTACCCCGATAATCAATACTGAACCGACCCACGCAGGGTCACTGTCTGATAAAAATAGGCCGTGCCAACTCCGGACTGTGCGGTGCCCACCAGACTGATGGTGTTCGCCAGACCGCGCGTCTTGCGGACGGTGACCGACAGGCTGGACACTTTGACCCCGCCAGTGCCGGTCGCGATCGGATACGTCTTACAGGTCGACAAAGCAGTAAAACTGGCGGCATAGCCTGCAGCATCCATCTGGGCGGCGGTCACTGTGCTGTCTATGGTTGAGCCAGGAAGCTCCTGCTGATAAATCGCCAGTTGACCCGTCGCAGCGATCCAACGGACAACCGCCATTTCACTGAGCTGCGGCACACCATCGCTGTTGGCATCCTTGCACCAGACCGTGAAATCGAAGCCACTGGCATCGGCATTGACCGCGCCGACACGTCGACAGGCGGCCAGCGTACCGGCCAGCCGAGCCACCAGACGCTCCGCCAGCAGTTCAGCCGACTGGCTCGAATCGGACGCCCTGAACACATTGCTCGAACCGATCAACATGGCCCCGGCAGCAGCAGCAACCATCGCCGAAACGGCCAAACCGAGCATCAGCTCCATTAGCGTAAACCCGCGACTGGTCACCGAGTACCGACTCATGTTCAGCCCACCTTGTTCGTAGTGAGAGTGAGGCGGGCAACGGTGACATAGAGCGTCACCGAACGACCTGTCGTACCTGTGACGACAATGGTCGCGACGGCATAATTCCCTGTCGCCGCTGCGGCACCGGTGGGCGTGGCCCGATACTCGACAGCAATCTTTCGGGTGTAGATGCCAGCCGACTTATAGCCATGAACCGTAGTGCCCGCTCCCGTTGTCAGGCCGGTGGCGGTCGAAGAGACGGTATCGTCGAAATTGTGGTAGTTGGCGATGCAGGTAAAGTTCTGCCTCTGTTTACCGCCCGCACCGAGCGGCGGCGTCAGGCCGGGGGGGCAGGCGGGGTCTTCCAGCGGCATGGAACTAACTTCTTCGGCCAGTTGGTGCGCCAGGCTGGCACAGACCCATGCCTCATCTGCGTCGCCGCTCGTGGAAGCAGCCGCCGAAAGCGCCGTACAGATCCCCAGGCCAGCGATCGATAGCACGACAGCAGCCATCATCGATTCCAACAGCGTGATGCCAGAGCGAGCACGGATATTTTTCTTGACAGAGCAATACATGGCTGTGTGGTCCTGACGCTGTCAATGGGATTTGATAGAGAATCCGAAAAACGGCGGTCGCGCTATTCACGCGACCGCCGCCGATTTCTCCCGTCAGTCGGGAACAACTTTTACTTGCCGTTGTTGGTGTTGGCGGGGTTGGCTTCGTCATAGATGAAGCCGAAGGTAGTGGTGGTCGCCCAGATCTTGCCGGTGTCAGAGTTGAACACCCAGCCGACGTTGCCACTTGCATTGGCATACGACGAGCCGTCAGCCTGTTCGCCCGAACCGAAGTCGTTGGCCGTACCGGTCACGGTGGCGGTTGCCGACGAGTTGTTCAGCGAGTTGACCGGAACCGCCTGCAGGTACGGTCCAAGGACCGGGGTGCCGGTGGTGGTGTGGTCAGCGTTCGTCTTGACAATCATGTCGGCCCAGGGCGTCGCGCCCCCGGTGACGAGCGCCGGCGAGTACACGTCATTGTGCTGCAGCGAGTACAGCTGAATCTGGCTGCGCAGCGTCTGCAACTGGCTGACAAGCGAGCTCTTGCGAGCGTCGTTGCTGGCGTTGCTGAACTGCGGAATGACAATGGCCGCGAGAATGCCAAGGATGATCACGACGATGAGAATTTCAACGAGCGTGAACCCACGGCGAGCGTTACGAATAGTGGTCATAGGACCTCTCCTGTTGCTATGAGTGCCGCCGGGTTAGAGGCAAAACACTCGGACATCACTGACTTTCGAGGAAACATTCCTCTCTCATACTTTCGGCGAGGGCCAGACAGGCCAAAACACGCCGGTTGCGATCTGTTTGGAACTACTGGGCATTGCTGTCGGCGCTGGGATTATCCTCGTCAAATATGAAGCCGGACTTTGCTGATGTGGCCCAGATACGCCCGTTATCTTTGTTAAAAATCCAGCCAACGTTGCCGTTGGAGTTTGGCCAGGGCGAACCATCGGCCTGTGAGCCTCGGCCAAAATCGCCGGTGCCCGGCGTCAGCCCCGAGACCACAGCCACATCGACAAGTCCGTTCAACTGATTCTTCGGCGGGTTCTGCAGGTATGGCCCGAGATCCGCCGTGGCCGTCGTGTTACTTTGGAAGTCGGTCTTGACGGTCATCTCCGCCCAAGGTGTGCCGGTGCCCCCCACGAGGCTGGGCGGGTAGAGGTCTACGTGCTGTGCCGCGTAAAGCTGCAACTGACTGCGAAGTGTCTGCAACTGCGTCCGCAGCGAATTCTTTCGGGCATCGTTGCTGGCACTGCTGAACTGCGGAATCACGATGGCCGCCAAAATCCCCAGGATGATGACGACGATCAGGATCTCCACGAGCGTGAAGCCCTTACGCTGACCGCTGGATGTTTTGTAGGTCTTGTACATATCCAACAAGTGATTCGGCACGAATCGGGACCGACTTAACTTTGTCAGGCAGTCACGTCTGAATCACCCGCTGATATGTCGTCCAATTCCCAAACCGCCCCGGCAAGCCAGAGGTTAAAGTTTCATCCAACAGCCCAAGGTTATCGGGCGTGGGAGTACCTCCCAGCAGCCAGAAACGGGGTCTGGACCGGGAACAGGCCCCTATCTACTGCCGTCGGCCTCGCCTTGCGGTAACGCTGCCGCGTTCGCCCCGGCCACTACAAAGGGCAACACCGGCAGCGTTTCAAGCCGCCAGCGGTCACAGGAAACGTTCACTGGCTCCTCACACGCCCAGCACCATCCTGTCCAGCGGGGCCAGCCGGCGATCTGACGGCGGGGGACCAGGACTTTCCCACCCATCAGTCCATCCGACGGCCCCCGAAGAAATCCGCAAGTCACCAGTGCATGGGAAATACCGCAAGCACGACGGCCGTCAGCAGTGCGGCAGCCAACCCCGCGACTACCCACCACGGCATCCGCGCCCGCTTCTCCCGGTGCGTGACGTAGTCCCCACATTTCGGGCACTGCTCCGCCGCCGCGTAAATCTCCCGGCCACAACTCGGGCAGGGGACCGTCTCATCATCGCCGCTATCGCCGGAAAATTGCCCGGTCTCTTCCTCATCAAAGCTGTCCTCAACCGTGCTTCGGCCCATGCCCTTGATGCTAAGCCGAAAAAAGGCTTCTCTTGCGATCCGCCTGCCACCCGGGCTATCATTACCATCTGACAACTTGAGTCGCCGTTACTTATCGAGAGTGGCAGAGGGTCTGGGCCCGATGAAGCCACAGCAACCGGCTGGCGTGTGCTCTGCGAGTCAAAACCGCAGACAAGTCCTTGGAAACAAGTGACTTACACCACCAGCAGAGGTGCTAACTCCCACCCGTGGTTCGCCGTTCTGGCGTTCGTGCGGGAAAGATAAGATGACGCCTGAGGCCCCCGCTCTCATGCTTCTTCTTGTCGGCCACACGTGTGGCTTACGGCGGCTGCACAGTCGCGGGGTGAAGGATCGTTCGGATTATGTCGTTCGTCGTCGGTTTGAAGTGTAAAGAGTGCGGCCACCGCATAGGAATCGTCCCAGAACACGTCTGCACCCAGTGTTTCGGCCCTTACGAAGTCGAATACGACTACGGCGCCATGGCAGGCAAGGTCACGCGGCAGTCCATCGCTGCCGGCCCGCATAGCCTCTGGCGCTACAAAGACCTGCTGCCCGTTGAAAAACCCGTCACCGGCTTCAACTCCGGTATGACACCGCTACGCAAGGCGGGTCGCCTTGCCGCGGAACTGGGCGTCAAAAACCTCTACATCAAAGACGATTCCGCCAACTACCCCACCTGGAGCTACAAGGAACGCGTCGTCTCCGTCGCCATCAGCAAGGCAGTCGAATTCGGTTTCAAAACTGTCGGCTGCGCCAGCACCGGCAACCTCGCCAACAGCGTGGCAGCGCACGCCGCCGCCGTCGGCCTTGAATGCTTCGTCATGATTCCACACGACTTGGAACTGGGCAAAGTGCTGGGCAGCCTGATCTTCGACCCGACCGTCGTGCGAATCCGCGGGAACTACGACGACGTCAATCGCCTCTGCACTGAAATCGCCGACAAGTACGGCTGGGCCATCGTCAACGTCAACCTTCGCCCCTACTACACCGAAGGGGCGAAAACCTACGGCTTCGAAATCGCCGAGCAACTCGGCTGGCAACTGCCGCAGCACACCGTCAGCCCCACCGCCGGCGGCACGATCCTGCCGAAAATCTATAAGGCTTATCAGGAGCTAATCACTCTCGGCCTCGTCCAAGACACCGGCGCAAAGGTCTATTCCGCACAGGCCTCCGGCTGCAACCCCGTCGTCAAGGCCATTGAAAACGGCCAGGACCTTATCGAGCCCCAAAAGCCCAACACCATCGCCAAGAGCATCGCCATCGGTAACCCGGCCGATGGCTACTACGCCGTGCAGTGCGTCAAAGAATCCGGAGGCTGGGGCGCCAGCGCCACTGATCCCGAGATCGTCGATGCCATCAAGCTTCTGGCAAAAACCGAAGGTATCTGGACCGAACCGGCTGGCGGCACCACCTTGGCCGCGGCCATCAAACTCATCCAGTCCGGCCGCATTCCCAAAGACGAAACGATCGTGGTCTGCGTCACCGGCAACGGCTACAAGACGCTGGAAGTCGTCGAGAACGCCATCGAACGCCCCCGCGTCATCGAAGCCAAACTCGCCGAGTTCGACCGCTTCCTCGGCGAACGCGGCCCGGCCGCCCTCCACTCGGCGCCCTCCCTCAACGGCCTTCTCTACGACGGCCTGACACCATCCCGAAACCCAACTGTCATCCCTCCCACCGTTCACGCCTAACATTTATGGTGTAGGGTGGTCAATCATCGCTCCTGATGCCCACCAAGAGCACCACCCCACCCGCACCCGCCTCCCTCCCCCCGCCCGCGATAGAGCAACATCATGTCAATCAAAGTCAGAATCCCCTCGCCCCTCAGGACCTTCACCAACGGGGCCGATATCGTCGAAGTACCCGGCACCACCGTCAGCGAAGTGCTGAATGGTCTCATCGCGAAGGCTGCCGGTATCGAAACCCGTTTGTTCAAAACCCCCGGCCAACTGAACCGATTCGTCAACGTCTACGTAAATGATGAAGACGTGCGGTTCTTGTCCAATCTGGAAACCCCTGTGAAAGATGGCGACGAAGTAGCCATCGTGCCGGCCATCGCTGGCGGTAATGCGGGGCAGGTCTCCAAGCGTTGCTGGCTGACGTTCCCCAGCCGCAACCAAGTGGAACAGCCCATCATCTGGCGTATGAGTCAGGCCTTCCCCAAGGTCGTCTTCGACATCCGTCAGTCGTCGGTGCAGAACGAAATCGGCATCATGGCGGTTCTGTTTGTCGGCCCGGCCGACGACGTGGTTAAGGCCTTGGCCTTCCTCCGCGAAGCCGGGCTAACGGTGGAACCCATCGAGAAGAGTGTGGTCGAAGGCTGAAAGCCTTGACCAGCAATCACCGGCGGCATGCGTTTGATGTGTGTCAAGAGTATCTTTCGCCACCGGTCGTGTTTTTTGGAAGTGAAGTATTAGTTTGAGTAAGCAGTTGAATCGTAAGGAGTGGCCGGTGAGTCGAAATCGTCAAGACGCAGACCCCGTCGCTGCCTCTCCCCTTGTAGGAATCTATCGTGCCAACCGTAAAGGGTTTGGCTTTGTCAAAATCAATGAAGTGCCCGGTGGGGCGGGACAGGATGCGTCGGTCGAAAAGTTCGACAGCGATGTCTTCATACCCCCGGGCGAGGCTCGCGATGCGCTCTCCGGCGACACCGTCAAGGTGATGATCACCGAACGCGGCCAGCGCGAGGGCAAAAGCAGTTACACCGGCCGCATTCAGGGGGTCTTAAAGCGCGGTCAATCGAAGTTCGTCGGAACCCTCGTCCGCCAGGGCACCGACTGGTTGGTCAACCCAGATGGCGAAGTCCTCACCCAGCCCATCGAAACACCCGATGCGGCCACACGCCACCTCACGCCCGGCCTGAAGGTCGCAGTCGAGATCATCGAGTACCCCAAGTACAACCGGCCGGCGCGCGGCGTCATCGTGCAGGTCCTCGGCGAATCCGGCGATAAAGACGTCGACCTCCAGACAGTCATCATCGAGCACAATCTGCCCGGCGAGTTTCCCGAAGCCGTCATCGACGGTGCCCGTGATGCCATCGCCCGCTTCGACCCCGAAATCGAACGCACCAAGCGCCTCGATCTCTCCGATGAAATCGTCCTCACCATCGACCCCGATGACGCCAAGGACTACGACGATGCCATCAGCCTCACCCGCACCGAAGGCGGCGGCTGGGAACTCGGCGTACACATCGCCGATGTCAGCTTTTTCGTCCGCCCCGGCACCGCCCTCGATGATGAAGCCCGCACACGCGGCAACAGTTGCTACTTCCCCGGTAAGGTCATTCCCATGCTGCCCGAAGTCCTCAGCAACGGCGTCTGCTCGCTGCAGGAAGCCGTGCCGCGCTGCACGATGACGGCTTTCATTCAGTACGACCGCGACGCCCGCGTGCTGGGTACACGCTTCGACCGCACACTCATCACCAGTGCCAAGCGCCTTCGTTACCGCGAAGCACAGGCGTTGATCGATGGTGAAGCCGTCATTCCTCACCCCGAAGGCGACCGCAAACGCACAGATTACGCCCCGCACATTCTGAAGCTGCTGGCCGACATGGACGAGCTTTCCAAGCGCATCCAGAAACGCCGCGTCGCCGCCGGCCAGCTCTCCCTTAACCTCCCGGAAGTGGAGCTCGTTCTCGATGAACGCGGCCGTGTCTGCGACACCAAGGAAGAAGATCAAAGCTTCACCCACACCCTGATCGAAATGTTCATGGTCGAGGCCAATGAAGCCGTCGCCCGACTGCTCGACAGCCTCGAGTGGCCCTTCCTGCGCCGCACACACCCGGACCCGAACCTGGAAGTGGCCTCCAAGCTTCGCGATTTCGCATCCGGTACCGGCCACAAACTGCCGAAAGTCATCGATCGCTTCGTGATGCAGGCCCTGCTGAAGGCGGTCAAAGGCCGTCCGGAAGAGGCCGCCATCAACACGGCCGTACTCCGCAGCATGAGCCGCGCGGAATATTCACCCAAGGTGATCGGCCACTTTGCCCTGGCCAGCACGCATTACACCCACTTCACCAGCCCCATCCGCCGCTACACCGACCTGACCATCCACCGCCTGCTCGAGTACTACTTCGAGCTGCGCGAAGATCAGGCCGAAGGACGCGAGACCGGTGCCGGCAAAAGCATCCGTAAACTCGGCCGGCAGGTGACACAACAGATCCCCACCTACGACGACCTCATCGAACTGGGCCGCAACCTCTCTGTCACCGAGCGCCGGGCCGAAGCCGCCGAGCGCCAACTCCGGTTGATGAAGGTCCTGCACCTTCTGAAGGATCATATCGGCGAAGAGTTCCCCGCCGTGGTCACCGGCATGACACAGTTCGGCATGTTCATCCAAATCCAGAAGTATCTGGTGGACGGCCTGGCCAAGTTCGAAGACCTCGGCCGCGACCGCTGGATCGTCGATGAACGCACCGGCACCGTGAAAGGTCAGCGCACCGGCAAGCGCGTCGGCGTCGGCGACCGCTGCACCGTCCGCATCGTCCGGGTGGATGACATCCGTCGGCAGCTCGACCTGGTCATCGTCGCCTTCGGCACCCGCGCCCGCACCGACGGCAAGCCCGCTGAGGACGACGCCGATACCACCGCATCCGAACCCGCCCGCACCAAGCACGGCCGTCACGAAAAGGCCGGCCGCGACAAAGGCGACCGCGGCAAGCGTGGCCGCAGCGAACCCTGGCACGATGACAGTCGCAAAGGCAAAGCCGGTAAGGAAGATAGTGGCGCGGGCAAATATGGTGACCCCCTGCCGACGGTGCTCGCCCCAACGGCTGAGCCAACCCCCACCATCGCCGAACCGGACGATGACGAACCCCGCAAGTCACGCAAACCCGCGCGGCCCAGCCACCTTCCGCCAGAAAAAGTCCGCGTCGGCGAAATCGAATTGGACGATGGCGAGTTCGTCACCACCGGCCGCTCACAGCGGCCCGGCCACATTCCCGCGTCACCGCTTCCGCCGCCACCCGGCAACAACATGGGCGACAACTTCACGTTCAACGATGAACGCGTTGATGCCAGCGACGACCTGCCTTCGCCGGGCATGGGCCGCGGCAAACCCAGAAGTGGCGTTCCCGCTGTCAGCGGCTTTAGCCTGACCGGCAAAGGCGCGCACAAGGGCGGAAAGAAGCCAACCGGCGGTGGTGGCGGTGGTGGCAAACCCCCGATCAACAAGTTCACACGCTCCAGCGGGGGCGGGGGGGGGCGGAGGCGGCGGGGGCAAAGGGGCCAGCGGGGGCGACTCCGCCCGCAACGCCCGGAGTAAACGTCGCGATCGCAAAAAACGCCGATAAATTCACCACAATCTTTTGTCATTGATAGCCTCCGACGTATACAATGCCTAAAGTTCTGAGTGGATCAAACGTGTGTTCCATTCGTATAGTTCCTACTTACCAAACACTATTTTGCGGGCCGCATCGGTGCGTGCTCGCGACACAAACCCCCGAAGGAGAATCACCATGGCAGATGCAACCGCCACCGACCTGAACGGCACCACCGCACAGGGCCTCAAGAACGACATTCACCAGCTCACTCAGCACATCGGCCGCCTGCAGGCCGACCTGACCGTACTCGCCAAAGACGTCGGCCAGGTCGCCAAGACCGGCGTCGGCGTCGCCAAAGAAGCCGCCAAGCACGGCTACGACAGTGCTAAGGAAACCGCCAAGCACACCTACGATGCAACGAAGGAAACCGCCCTTCACGCCTACGATGCCGCCCGGGAAAAAGGTCAGGAAGCCACCGATGGCCTTCGCAATCAGGTTGTGAAGAATCCCCTGACGAGCGTGGGCATTGGCGTCGGCGTCGGTATCGTCCTCGGCGTCCTCTTCGCCCGCTCGCGCGACTAACGAAAGGCCCGCCCGTTGAAGCGCATCGCTGAACTCATCGTCCGCACAGCCGAACTGGTTGAAGCGGAAGGTCGAACCCTGCTGGCCGTCAGTCAGCGCGAAGGCAACCGTCTTCGCCAGATCGTGGCCACCATGGCCATCGGTCTGGTGTTCGTGGCGGTTGCCGTCCCTGTCATGATTGCTGGCTTCGGGTTGATCGTTTACGGAATCCTCATCCACCTGAACACCGCAATCGGGCCCGCCGGTTCTGCGATAGTGACCGGTGTCGCCGCGCTGGCCGTCTCTGCCGGTTGCCTCTACATCTTTAAGCGGACCAGCGAACGGTGAGCAACCCTCCCCATCCCTCAACACCGCCCGTGACCAAGCCATCAGCGGCCGAAGCCCGCGCGAGCCTTCTCGCCTGGGCCGAAGCCAGCGACGCTGAAGCCAAAAAACATCTCTTCGGCGGCTTCGGCTTTCTGGGCGGCACCGCGGTCAAAGCCGCCGCCGGTGTAGGTCTCGGCCTACTGGCCACCGCTGCTCTCAAAAGATTGGTTGGCGGAAAACGCCCGAACACCCACAAAAAGCCTACACCCGGCACACCAGCCGCCGCCGCAGAGCCCTCTGGTCTCTTCGGCAAGCTCTTCACCTGGGAACTCCTCAGCCGCGGCGTAAGCCTGCTGGCCCCGATTATCATCCGCCGCTTCCGATCCAAGTGATTGCCACCGTCACTTCTTCCGAACCACCCACATCCCCGCGCCGACAGTAAATATCATCGCCTCCACCCGCACGTCATCCCGGATCTTGAGATTCAGTGGATGCCTCGGACAACCGGCCGGGTCGTACGCCACCTCCGTCGTCTCCGGCCCGCTTCCAAGAACATTGTCCATCACCATCAACCCGCCCACCCGCAGCAGCCGTAATACCGACTCGAAGTATTCCGGATAACTCTCCTTGTCTGCATCAATGAACGCGAAATCAAACGTGCCGCTCTCACCCGAGGCGATCATCCGCAGCAATGTATCGGTGCCCTGCCCCAACCGCAGGTCGATCCGTTCGGCCAGCCCCGCCTCCTGCCAATACCGCCGGCCGACGCTGGTCCATTCGTCGCTAACATCACAGCAGACCAGTTTCCCATCTTTCGGAAGCGCCGCCGCCGTGCACAACGCGCTATACCCCGTGAACGTCCCCACCTCCAGACACTTCTTCGCCCCGATCAGCCCGACCATGAACGCCAGAAACGCCCCCTGATCACGGCTGACCTGCATGCCACCGTTCGGCATCAATGCGGTCTCTTCGCGCAGGCGACGGTGAAGGTCCGTGTCGTGCAGCATCGTCTCATTGACGTACCGGGCAACATGATCCGAAGTGAGCATCGACTTGAACGACATGGCAGAACTCCTGTAGATGAACCGCCCGGAGTCTATACCCCCGCCGCTTACGCCGCCGACCGCCGCCCCGCCAGCCCGCTCAGGCTCTTGCCCTCCACACATTTCCGCCACCACAGACTCAGGCTCATGCATCGCCACAGGAAAATCGGATTCCGCTCGGCCAGTGCCTCCCAAACCGTCAGCAAGTGCCGGTGGTCGATGTACGGATTCGTGGACCCGGCCACCAATTCCTCAAACGCCGGCCGCGATTCCCGACACCACTGGCCATACCGGAACGGGAAACCCATCTTCCGTTTCCGCCAGACCACGCCAGCAGGCAACAGCGGTTCGGCCGCCTTCCTGAGAATCCACTTCATCCACCCGTCCCGAATCAGGTACGTCCGGGGCAGCGCGAACGCGAAGTCCGCCACCTGGTGATCCAAAAATGGCAATCGCACCTCCACCGGCACCGCCAGCGACGTGATGTTCCCCGCCTTGCAATACGCAGACAGCCGCCAGTCCGACATGCAGTGCGCAATCCGCTCATCAAACGACCTGGCCGTATCCGTCCACGGCGCGGGCATCGACGCCAGCGGCACCAGCTCCTTGGGCAGGTAGTGCACCGCCGACCCCGGCGAAGAAAACGCCACCTGCCCTTCCGCTCCCCCTGTCCCCCCACCGCCAAGCGCCGCCAGCAGCCGCCGTATCACCCCCGCTGACATCATCGGCAGAGGTTCCTCTGACAGCGCTGCAGCCTCGCCCCAGGCCCTACCCAACCTTCCGCCCAGCATCAGCCCGCGCAAAAATGCACTGTGAAAGTCCCGCCGATACCCCGCCAGCAACTCATCCCCCGCCCCGCCATTCACTACCACCTTGATCCCCCGCTGGCGCATCGACTGCCAGATCATCTGCTGCGTGTAATGGTTCGGCCCCGCAAACGGCTCGGCGTACCGGCCGACAATTTCGTCGGCGTTCGGCCAGAACTCCGCCCCCGGGTCACGCACCTCCTGGTGATCCACCAGCCCCGGATAGTGCTCCGCCACCGCCTTGGCGAACGGAAACTCATCATGCTTCGTCCCCGGGTAGCTCACCGTATAAGCCGACAGCCGATGCCCCGTCCCCGCTGCAAAAGCCACCAGCGCCGAAGAATCCATCCCGCCCGACAACTGAAACCCCACCGGCACATCCGCCTGCAGCCGCAAACTCGTGGCCGTCGTCAGTAGCTCCCTGCACCGCACCACAGCCTCTTCCGCCGGAAGCTGCCGCTCGGTCAATCTCCGCTCCGGTGGCCGCCAGTACTGTCGCACATCCAGCGTCCCATCACTCCGCACTGTCGCCACACTCGCCGGCGGAAAGTGATGAATCCCCTCAAAAAATGTCTCCCCACCAAGATCCGTCAAACCATGATGCAGGTAGTTCGAAACCGCCTGCAGGCCAATCACCGGGCGCATCCCCAGCGGCGCAATCAGCGCCGGAATCTCACTGGCAAAATAGAGCACACCCTCGCGCCGCGTGTAAAACAACGGCGCCTCACCAAACCGGTCCCGTGTCAGCAGCAAACTCCCACGCTGATTATCCCAAAACGCCGCTGCCCAGAACCCGTTCAGCCGCCGAAAACATTCCTCGCCCCAAATCGCAAACCCCGCCAGCAGCACTTCCGTGTCGCACCGCGACCTGAACCGCCAACCCGCCGTCTCTAACTCCGGTCGCAGTTGTCGGTGATTGTAAATCTCCCCATTAAACGTCACGGCCCATCGCCCGCACGCCGACACGAACGGCTGCTGCCCTGCTGGCGACAAATCCACGATCGAAAACCGGTTATGCCCCAGCCCCACCGCATGCTCAAACGCCTGCCCACCCCCACCTTCCCCCACGAACGCCGTCGCCCCGCCCGCGCCACCCGCCGCAACAAACATCCCCGATCCGTCCGGCCCACGATGCGCCAGCGCCCGGTTCATCGCCCCCAGCCGCCCGACATCCAACATCGGCCGCACAAAGCTGAGATACCCCGCGATAGAGCACATACGCAGCCTTCCAGATCACGGCTTGATCGCCACACGCCCCGTGTAATCCAGCCGCGCCAGATACAGCGGCGCACCGGAAGCCGCCAAATACTCATCCACCGCCTTGCGACTCCCCTTCCAGTGCCCGTAGTCATCCACAATCAGCACCCCGCGCGATTCCAGCCGCGGATACAACTGCTCCATCTCGTGCCTGGTCGAGGCGTACCAATCCGTATCCAGCCGCAACAGCGCAATCGCCTCTGGAACCCTCGCCGGAATCGTCTGCTCCACCATCCCCTTGATCAGATGAATCCGCCCCTTCGGATACCCCGTTGCCAACAGCGTCGCCCGCACTTCTTCCACCCCCACAGCCCCCCAAGTCTCCCCGACCCTGATCCCAGCCGCCGCCAGCCGGTCCGCTGCCGTCACGTCGTCGTACTGTACATCGGCGTCCCCCGGCTCTGGCATCCCCTCAAACGTGTCGTAAAGCCAGAGATCCCGGTCCGCCTTCCCCAACTGCAGCAGCGTCTCTGCCACCACCACCATGCTTCCACCCTTCCACACCCCGCACTCCACCAAATCCCCAGGAACGCCCGCCCTCACGATGTACTCCACCGCCTTGTGTAACCCGTACATCCGCTCAAGGCTGGTCATCGTCAGCGGCCGCGCCCGCTCGTAAATCGGCAAAAACGACTCTTCCATGTCCGGACACGATGAAACCTGATTGCAGGTCATCGTCCGGCGTCTTGGAACTGCGGCTGCACTGGTATCTGAAGACCTCACCTTCCCATGGTTATCGGTCGTTCCAGCCCCCACTCAGCACTTTCGCGCCACGATCAAAAACGCGGCCGCGTCCTGCCTCCGCTGTTCGTCAGTGTGCAGCCGGTCCATCCACAATATTGGCGTCTGCGTCATCAGCGCGAACCCCGGGCCAACCCACCGCCGCATGCCCTTCGGTAGTAACCGCCGGACCAGCCCATCGCTCGCCAGTTGCAGTCCCGCAGGTAGCAATCCCATGATTCCCACCAACTCCACCACCTCAAACCCAGCCCCGGATACCAGCCTCTCCAGCCCCGCTCCCGTCCACCGATGAAAGTCCGTCGGGTCCGGGTGATACAGCCAGTACCCATGCGTCGAAAGCATCATCAGTCCGCCCGCCTTCATCATCCGCCGGGCCTCTGCAAGATACTCAACCGGCTCGGGCACGTGCTCCAGTACCTGCGTCGATAGCAGCACATCCGCAAACCCCGTCGGCACCAGGCTCGACCCGTCCGGCCGAAGCTCAAACGCCGCCTCCTGATTCCCAGCCAGATCCACCCCCAGATATTGCCCCACATGCGGCCCAAATATCGCCCGATACGGCATGCTCCCGCAACCAAAATCCACCAGCGTCCGGCCCGCCGGACCACCCGCCAGATGCTTCGCCGCAGCACCTTCCAAAGCCCGCCGCACCAACGTCGCAGCCGCATACCGGCTGTGCCAACGCGGCGGATTCACCATGCGCTCATTGCCATACGGCCGCGCCAGATAGTGCCCGGCGACAGTGGGTCCAGCAGGTGGCGCAGGCGTCATGGAGGCAAGTAAGGTCACAGGCAGGTGAGGCAGCTACCCAGCCGCCCCACCAACCGTTATCGGACGCTTCACCCGCCGCCATTGAGCCGCTACCCCTACCGCCGGACCCGCCGGACCAGCAGCCCGACGAACCCCACCCCACCCAGCCCCCACGCTGCAGGCTCCGGAACCACGGTGAACCCCCAAGTCAAACCCGTATCCCCGATGATCAGGTAGTCCTTCCCGCCGTAGTTCACGTCCCACGTCGGCAGCACCGTGAAGTGAAGATACGTCCCCACGCCAGCGTAATAGGCGGGCTGGTCATAAAAACTGTAAGGCGTCGAATAAGCACCCGGTGCCGCGTTCGAATCGTAAAACGGCCCGGTACCGCTATTCGCCCAGCTCAACTGCCCGTTATCCAACTGCCAAAAGCCCCCCAGCCCCGGCAACGCAAACCCGTACCCGTTCACCGGTGCAGCCGTGTTAACAAACTGCAACCAGTGCCGCGTGATCGTCGCCCCTTCCAAAACCGGGTCTGGCGCCGGGTTGGTCATCGTGAACCGGATCGTCTCACCGAACGCCGACTTCACGGAGTTCAAAATCGGGTTGTACGTCGTCAAGTTGATCTGCGTCGCTGCGGTTCCGGTCCCAGAAAACACCACCGGGTTCACCAGCCCGCTGGGTACGTCTTGATTCGCAAGCGAATAAATCCAGTTATGTGCCGGCGTGAACCCCTGCGCCGCAAACACCGCCCCCAACGTCCCCCCGAACGCTGAAACATCCACCACTTTTGCCACATCCGGAATCGCCGCCTGCGACCGCACCGACACCACCGGCGCGGGCGGATTCATCACCCCAGCACCCAGATTCAAAATCGCCGACCCCCACGCGCTAACCGCGCCCCCTCCCCCACCCCAACAAGCCGCCACGACCGCACCGATCGCCAGCCATCTTCCGCGCGGCCGTGCCTGAGCCCCGGCACCGGTGAAATGCAACCGCAAGCAATTTTGTGTGCGCATAAGTTCCGTCTCCGCCCACTCAAACCTTCAAGCCGAACTATACGCCACTTCCAAACCCGAAATAGACCCACTTCCATGTGTTTTCAGGCAAGAAAGTCCCATAAATCCGCGCCAATGTCCCCCATTTTCCCCAACCGCCCATCCCCAATGCCACAGATCGCCGACCCTAGACCCCTGCCCCCCCCGCCCAGCGTCTTACCACGAGAACGGTCGCCCCTACCGCCGTCGCCGCCGCAGACCGATCGCCCCGACCAGCCCCATCCCCAACATCCCCGGCTCCGGCACGCTCGCGCCACTCCCGCCGCCTGCTCTCAGTGCCGCGCCCTGCAACGCATAAGCATTGTTGATCAGGAAGTAATCCGTATCGTCCACCGCACCGCTGTAATCGAAGTCCCCGTTGATCCAGCCATTCAGACCCAGAGCATTGCCCGAGTTCGTCAGGAAAAAGTCCGTGTCGTCGACATACCCGTTCAAATCCGCATCACCAAAATAAGTGAACTTAATCAGTACATCGGTCAGCCCCACCGTCACGCCATCAAAAGTGTCGTAAATCGTCGACCCGCCGATATCGTTCTGAATAACCCCAACCGCAAAGCGTAGATTTCCGTCGGCGTCCGCTGCCGCGACACTGCTGGTGATCCCATTCCCCCCAAACAGCGTCGCCCCGTTCTGCCCCGCCCGCGCCATGTCCGAAAGATCCGCCAAGGCTCCATTCCGCACCACGGCATCATTCGAACCCACATCCAGCACCCCGTAATACTCTCGCACCCCGAGCGCTCCCCCATCATTCGCCGCCGTCAACGAAGACATCACCGCAACTGTCGGAGCCAGCGTCCGGCCCGAAGTCGTCGCCGTGACCGTGCTCTCACGCACCGTCGCTGAACTGCCTGCTGAACCATTCAGATTCACCGCCACACCGTCCAGCGTCACAACGCTGCCCTCCGCCAAGGCGGCCGTAGCCAGATTCACAGAGCCGCCAGCATCCACCCGCAGCGTGCCGGTGTCGGTAACCGGTCCTGTAATCGTCCCGGCCACAGTGACCGGAATCGTGGCATTCGCACGAACACGCAGCGTCTCACCACCCCCGAATGTGAACGCCGTCACAGTGCCATCCGGCAGAATCGTTCCGCGCACCGCAGTCGTTACGACCGGGGCGAAACCCTGTGCCCCCCGCAAGTCGGCGAGCGAAAAATCCGTGCTCGTCAGCGACGCTGAAGTCAGATTGGCGCCGGTCAAGTTCTGACTCGTGAAGTTCCAGCCTGTTAGATCGTTACCGCTGAACCCCACGCCCGTCAGGTCCGTGGACCCGTAACTTGCAGTGGAATAAAGCTGTGAAGAGGTGAAACCACGAGTCGTCGTATCACCCAGATCCGCACCTTGAATCGCCGCACCGGCCAGATCGGCACCGGTCAATGTCGCCGACACCAAGATAGCGTTCGTCAGGTTGGCCGACATCAAAATAGCAGAGCTCAGTGTCGCCCCGGTCAGGTTCTGGCCCGAAAAGTTCCAGCCCGTGAGGTCGTCGTTGTTCAACCGCAACCCGGTCAGATCTTTGGCAGCGTAGCTGGCCGTCGAATAAAGCTGAGCGGCCGTGAAACCAAACGATGTCGCGTAGCCCAGATCCGCGCCCCGGATCGTCGCGCCGGTCAGGTCTGCACCGGTGAGATCGGCCGAGTTCAGGTTGGCAAAGGTCAGTACTGTGCCGGTCAAATTCTGGCCCGCAAAATTCCAGCCCGTCAGGTCGTTACCCGTGAACCGCACCCCCGTCAGATCCTTCGCCACATAACTCGCCGTGGAATACAGCTGCGAAGAAACGAAGCCGCGCGGCGTCGTATAGCCCAGGTCCGCACCCCGGATTGTCGCGCCGGTCAAATCCGCACCAGTCAGTGTGGCCGACAACAGGCTGGCACTGGTCAAGTTGACGCCAATCAGTGCGGCCGACGACAGATTCGCATTGGAAAGGTTGGCTGAAGTCAGATCGCCAGCGGTCAGTTTGGTGCCGGTCAGGTTCTGACTGGCAAAGTTCCAGCCTGTCAGGTCGTTGTTGTTCAACCGCAACCCCGACAAGTCCTTGGCTGCGTAGCTGGCAGTGGAGTACAGCTGGGAAGAGGTGAAGCCGAACGACGTCGCGTAACCCAGATCCGCACCCCGTATGGTAACGCCCGTCAGATTCGCGCCGGTCAGGTCAGCTGAAGTCAGCGTAGCCGAATCCAACCCGGCACCGGTCAGATCTTGGCCTGCAAAGTTCCAGCCCGTGAGGTCGTTGTTATTCAACCGCACACCCGACAAGTCCTTTGAAGCGTAACTAGCTGTGGAATAAAGCTGTGACGAACTGAAGCCATTCAACGTCGCGTAGCCGAGGTCCGCCCCACCAATCAGGGCCCCCGACAAGTCGGCCCCGGTCAGTGTCGCCGACAACAAGACGGCGCTGGTCAGGTTGGCCGACGTCAAATTGGCAGAGGTCAGCAGGGCGCCGGTCAGGTTTTGGCCCGACAGGTTCCAACCTGTGAGGTCGTTGTTGTTCAGCCGCAACCCGGTCAGATTCTTGGCCGCATAGCTGGCCGTTGAATAAAGCTGCGCAGAGGTGAAGCCGAACGACGTCGCATAGCCCAGATTCGCGCCTAAAATCGTCGCGCCCGTCAGGTCGGCCGATGTCAGTATGGCCGACAACAGACTCGCACCGGTCAGGTTGGAGCCAATCAATACGGCCGACAACAGATTCGCGCTGGTGAGCGTGGCCGACATCAGATTGGCTGAAGTCAGCGTAGCCGAATCCAAGCCTGCACCCGTCAGGTTCTGCCCCGCGAAGTTCCAGCCCGTCAGGTCATTGTTGTTCAACCTCAAGCCCGACAAATCCTTGGCCGCGTAACTAGCCGTCGAATAAAGCTGCGACGTCGTGAATCCAAACAACGTCGCATATCCCAGATTCGCACCCCGGATCGTCGCGCCCGTCAGGTCCGCCGATGTCAGCGTGGCCGACAACAGGCTGGCACTGGTCAGATTCGCACCGATCAGGCTGGCCGAAGTCAAAATAGCACTCGTCAAGTCGGCTGACGTCAGATTGGCAGAGTTCAGGGCCGAGCCGGTCAAGTTCTGACTGGCAAAGTTCCACCCCGAGAGGTCGTCGTTATTGAACCGCACCCCCGTCAGATCCTTGGCCGCATAACTGGCCGTCGAATAAAGCTGAGAAGCGGTAAAACCCTGCGAGGTCGTATAGCTCAGGTCGGCTCCCCCAATCAGTGCGCCGGTCAGGTCCGCGCCAGTCAGCGTGGCCGACGACAGGTTGGCACTGGTCAGTCCGGCTGACGTCAGGTTGGCAGAGGTGAGTACGGCACCGGTCAGATTCTGACTGGCAAAGTTCCACCCCGTGAGATCATTCCCACTCAGCCACACACCCGTCAGGTCTTTCGCGACATAACTGGCGGTGGAATACAACTGAAAAGCCGCAAAGCCACTGGACGTCGTAAAACCTAGATCCGTGCCGCGGATCGTCGCACCGGTCAAATCCGCACCGGTCAGTTTGGCCGACAGCAAGCTGGCGTTGGTCAGGTTGACGCCGATCAGTTTCGAGTCGGTCAGGTTCTGACTGGCAAAATTCCAGCCCGTCAGATCGTTGCCACTCAAACGCACGCCAGTCAGATCCTTCGCCACATAACTGGCGGTGGAATACAGCTGCGAAGCAGTAAAGCCACTTGACGTCGTATAACTCAGATCCGCCCCACGGATCGTCGCGCTGGTCAGATCGGCACCGGTCAGTGTGGCCGACAGCAGGTTGGCCCCGGTTAGGTTGGCACGGATCAGCAGCGCCGAAGACAGGACAGCACCCGTCAGGTTAGCTGACGTCAGGTTGGCAGAGTTCAGTGTGGCCGACGCCAGAATCGCACTGGTCAGGTCCGTCCCGATCAGCGTGGCCCGAAACAGGCTGGCAGTCGTCAGGTCTTGGCCCGCAAAGTTCCAGCCCGAGAGGTTGTTGCTATCGAACTGCACCCCCGTCAAATCCTTGGCGACATAACTAGCCGTGGAATAAAGCTGCGTAGAGGTGAAACCCCTCGACGTCGTAGAGGCAAAGCTCGCCCCCCGGATCGTCGCGCCGGTCAGGTCCGCGCCGGTCAGCACGGCGAAATACAGACCGGCACTGGTCAGGTTGGCCGAGGTAAAGTTGGCCGAGGTCAGATTCGCCCCACCGAGGAAGCTGTTGAACAGATCGGCCGACGAAAAATTGGCCGACGCCAGATTCACGAATTGCAGCGAGGCGAACCGAAGGCTCTGGCCCGAGAAGTCTGCCCCCGGAACCGGCGTGGTGTCCGAAATCAGTACCCCATCCGTCCACCGATAAACCTGCCCGTTCGCGGCCGCCGCCATGGCTATCGCCCCAACGGCAAACGCCAAGGCACGTCGACGACGAACCCGCATCAAGTTTGGCTTACCCATAGACCAACCACCTTTTCGTCAAAACCCCCCTATTTTCACCCACTCATTTATACGTCGATAACACTCGACCGGTCGCCGAAATCCCTTTCTATTCCGCTGGCAAACGATCAGCCCCCACTTTTTCGTTGTTCAATCGTGCCAATATTGAGAGGTGCTGCCCTATTCTCCTTAAATAGTTGCAAGCCCGCGTGTTGCGCAACACGCAAGAGTCGTTGATTACCAAGCACTTACAGCCGTGCAATCGGTAAAATGTGACCACCGGCGCAACACCGCCTGTATCTAAGGAGGGACCGCACTTCCTCCTCTCCCCAGCGGGGAGAGGCCGGGTGCGAGGAGACACCTCCGACTCCAACGAACGTCACTCGCCAACACAGGAGCCCCCCCATGCCGTCCTACCGCGACCCCACTCAACCCACCGCCCGCGAAATCGCCTGGCTGGCTTCTCTCGCCCAACCGGATGTCTGTACCCAGAAAGTCGTTGCCAGCGACCTCCCCACGCCGAGCCCAACTGACCCTTCTAAGAATAGTGGGCGCGTGAAAGACAAGGCAGAATGACTGCCGAAGGAGCTTTCACATGTCTGAGACGAACCGTAAGATCGAACGGCGGCTGTAGACCCCCGAGTTCAAAGCCGAGGCCGTACGCCTGGTCCTGGAATACGGCTATACCTGCGACGACGCCGGCAAGAAGCTGGGTGTGCCCTC
>JBBRQG010000022.1:0-68081 GCA_038226785.1 Tepidisphaerales bacterium
ACTGCTTTACAGGAGCGGTTCGTCGAACGCACACGAGACGTCCGACGGCGATGAGCGGCATAAGAACCCTTACCGAAAATGGTGGGCGAATACGCACCACCCTACCATGCACAATTATTTAGTAGCCCACCCTACCCGGCTACGGGGCCGCCATCCAGGAGTCTCTGTCGACGCTGGCCAGAGGGGCGCAGTTGTCGTTGGATGTAGTGGACGGGTTCGTGAATCTGGTGCCTGTGATCCCGTCGGGATACGAGATGATCACCGGCAACAGTTTCGTGCAGGCGGAGCATCCCGTGTCGAGATTCGGCGCGGGGGTGAACTTTGGACTTGGTGCGTTGTCATTGGGCGGGGCGGTTGTTCGCGGTGGAGAAGCATTGGCATTAGGTGGGGAATCAGTCTCGAGCGGAAGTGTTAATTACGGAGCATTAGATAGTTTGGGGAGACCAACTGGTGTGTCAGCCACAATCACGGAAGATATGCTTGGAACCGGAACCTCTCCTCTTCAAGGGATTACGCCCCCGGGATGGTTGGGAGGAGGCGCAGGTCAAGCCCGCGGGCATCTACTTGCGGCTCAATTAGGCGGAAGAGGTGATCTTGCTGAAAATCTGGTTACACTGCAACAAAATCCATTTAATAGTCCCAGGATGCGTGGTTACGAAACAGCTATTGCTAACGCAGTAAGAGCAGGAGAGACGGTAAACTATTCAGTAACACCAATATACAAAGAACTAACCTTAATACCACGGGCGATTACTTTGTCTGCTCGTGGATCAGGTGGCTTTAGTTTCGATGTCACACTTTTACACTCGCTCGGCAAATGAATAAAAATCTCACAAATATTGAGTTGCTGAAGAAAATTCTCTTACCTGCTCATTGGCGAAAAAATATCGCCGATATAGATGAGTGGCACAATGTTGAGCAAAAACTTGGAACAGCATTGCCATCCGACTACAAAAATTATATCGATTCTTTCGGAGTCGGGAAAATAAATAATTTTATTTTGATATTGACGCCATTTATTGAAAATAAATACGTCAACCTGATCTCTAGAGGTCAGATGGATTTAGACGCGTATGCAGAATCTAGGAATCAGTTTCCGAAAAATTTTACTGAGAAAATTTATCCTGAGATAGATGGTTTATTACCATTTGGGGTTACAGATAATGGCGATACACTTTATTGGAGAACGGTAGGTCATCCCGATGTTTGGCCAGTGACTATATATGAGGCAAGGGGCCCAAAGCATTTCGATTTTAGCGGCAACATGGTCGAATTTCTTATTCAACTACTGCAAAAAGGTATGGAGACAGGCGTATTCCCAGATGACTTTGCTAGTAACACTCCTGTTTTTTTAGAGCTTGCCACGTAAATAAATACTTGGGCTTAGGAAGCAGACGGACGGGCTGTGGCGCCGGGATATGAACTGTGACGGGCAACAGCTTTATGCAGGCGGAGCATCCTGTATCACGGTTTAGCGTGGGTCTCAGTTTTGTTGCCGGAATGGCTCCCTTGGCCTTTGGCGCGTTCGACCTTGGGGCGGGGTTATTCGGTACGGCAGAGAATACAGGAGGAGCGACTTTCGGAAAAGCTATTTCCAACGACTACCGCGCAACGTTTTTTGCCGAATATCCAGAGCTTGAGGGAAAAGTCACTGTTCATCACGCAGTTCTGACCTGCCCCCATTTTCTATACCAGCCGCTATGAAAGCCTGGTAGGGTGGGCGTCCGCCGCCCACCTTTTCGCAGGAGATGCAAAGGCGATGCTCATCATCTCGGCCGAAGCGGGCTGTTGGCGACATTCGCGCATTGTCACGCGCTGTCGGTGCTCGGTGCAAGGAAAATCTGTGTGGCTAAGACCGCAGGTGTTGCGGGAGCGGGGCGGGGGGAGGCGGCATTGGGCGACCGGTTTTGGTGAGACCCGTAGCACGCCGTTCGGGGGTGTCATGATTGGGCGGGGGAGGGCGGCGAGTGGTAGGCGGCGTACGCCCACACGACCCGGCCAGAGAAAGCGAAGTCACATCGAGAGAGTCTTCGGCAGTGTGATGCGAAAGAGTCGTATTGAACCTCGCGCATCAAACACGTTGGGCATGGTCGCGAACGGAATTAAACTACCGCGTTTTTGGGAGGCCTTTGGGCTGCGGATCAGGGTGCGCCTTCCCGCTCGTCATCAACGGCGATTGCAAGACGATTTGTGTTGCGGCTCTGAACGCGATGGCGCGCAGGCATCAAAATATGTCCACTTCACCTTGCTGGAGAATATTGGCTTAGAGTGCTTTTGGGCTGATATTTCAGGGTATTTAGTGTGATTTTTGTTTTTTCACGAAATGAGCGGTCGATAGGATGAGGCGATCTTAACCCGAGGAATTTATGGACCATGAATCGCTTCGCCGTACCTGTCTCGCCGCGACCGTCGCCGTTGCTTGGACGGCTTCAGCCGACAATGCTCAGGCTTCCCCTCCCACTGCACCGAGCCGGGTTTATCTTCAGTCGGAATACCGTCAGACCGTCAACATTGTTCGATTCGTCGGCATCGGGCTCGGCAGTGGCAGTAGTGGCGGCGGCGGTGTTCTTTTCACCATCGGCCTTGGATCCGGGGCCCAGGGGATCAACAACTACGCCTTCGACGTGCCGACTGGCAGCGACGGCCAACCCATCGTCTTTGAGACCTATGGCATTTTCGCAAAACGCTATAACTCTAGCAGTGCTAGTCCAAGCGTGTCGGCTTCGTTTGTCGACCCGGTGGGCGGGTTGAACTTGCCCTTTGAAACCGTCTTTCAGGGGTTCGACGAAACCGCAGTAGCCAACTCGATTGAGTCCGGCGACCCCGCTGTCCTCCTGCCGTTTGCCAACTACTACGCCTCGCTCGGCACAACCAGCGCCGCAATGGGCACGGCCGCTTCTAGCATCGGCTTCAGCAACGGCACGCTCGACGGAACCGTGCTCGCCAGCTTCACGGTGATCCCAGAACCCGGCTCGGTGACCGTCTGCCTCGGAGCTGTCGGGCTTGTCGGCTTCCTTCGCCGGCGGGCTGGCTGAGGCGTGCGACTTAATGATCTTGTAATCCCGAAAACATGAACGGCCTAAGCGTCTGCATGATCGCCCGCGATGAGGCGTCTCGGATCGGTGCGTCGCTGGCATCCATCCGCGGCATAGCTGACGAGATCATTGTCGTCGACACTGGCTCGACCGATGACACCGTTGCCATCGCGAAATCTCATGGCGCGGCAGTCGTTCATTATACGTGGAGCGATGATTTCGCCGCCGCCCGCAACGCGGCATTGCCGCACATCCGTGGCCGCTGGATGTTCTGGATCGATGCCGACGAGCGGCTCATTCCCGAGTCCGCAGACCGCCTGGCCGACTTCCTCGCGATGCGTGACGCGTGGGGTTTCGGCGTGTTTCGGAATGACTATGTTGAGGGCCTCAAGCCGGGGATGCCGCGCGGCGAATACATGGCCAGCCAGTTGCCGCGCATCTTCCGGACCGACCTTGGCATTCATTACACCGGCCGCTGCCATGAGCAGCCGATGCCGTCGGCCCGGGAGTTTTTTGAGCAGCGCGGACTGAAGATCTATGTCAGCCCGGTGACGCTTGAGCACGATTGCGGCTACTTCGGAGCCGAACGCCATGGCAAAGCCGCACGCAACACGCGATTGCTCGAAATGGAAGTCGCCGATCGTCCGGGCCGGACGTACTGGATGATTCAGTGCGCGGCTGGACTGTTGGAATCGCCGGGGCGCGTATGGGAAGGGCACCGGATGATGGGCGACGCGATCAAGCTTCTGATCGACGCTCGCAACAATCCTGAGCCGCCGGGCGGGATGGCTGCCATAGCCCTGGAATATGCGGCGTTTCCGTTGCAAGCGGCGTCGGCGCACGTGCCGTTGCCGCTTGATCGCGATGGGGCAATCGAGTTGGCAAATCACTGGTTTCCCAACGCCGCCACGGTCGTCTGGCTGCGCGCCCGCCGCGCGTACGAAGACGGCGACTTTGCCGGGGCGATCCCGCTATTGAAGCGATTGCTGTCGATGGGCGAGCGCAAGTCCTACGACATCGATGTAGCGTTCGATCCGACCATTGTCACTGACTCTGCGCGGCTGAATTTGGGCGTCTGCCTGTTGCGCGAGGCCGAATTGGATGAGGCGGAGGCGGTGCTGCGGAGGATCTCGCCGCAGTCACCGCGCTACGCGGACGCGATGGCGAACCTCAGAACAATCGCCACGATTCGTGGTCAGTTTGCCTAGTACTACAGTTGCTCTTTGATTTCTCGTACTTTGGAGCCATGTGGTACGGGCGCATGCGAGCGTTACCCATCAAACACATTGGGCACGCTCGCAAACGCATCGGCTACCGCGTTTTACAAGGCCTTGGGCTGGGGATAGCGATGCCCGTGCCCGATCGGCATCAGTGGCGTTTCCAAGATGATTTGGTTGCGGCTATGAACGCGATGGCGCGAAACTTTCAGACGCATCCCACCCGAGCGCAGACCGTTACCGAACCCGGCGGGTGCGGCGGGTTAGCAGGGTGAGGGCGGCGGCGGCAAGGGCTGTGGCGGCGGGTTCGGGAATGGCGGCGGGTTCGGCGTAGAGGAAGTCGTCCATGACGACGACGTCGTCGTTGGGGTTGCCCAGTACGCCGTTGCTGACGATGGTGTTCAGGCCGGAGGTCAGGCGGACGCGGCTGATGAGTTCGCCGCTGTTGGCGACGGCGCCGAGGAAACTCAGGCCCTGATTGCTGGAGACGAGCACATCGCGCGAGAAGATGAGCTGGTTGGCGGCATCGAAGAAGGAGATGTTGGTCAGGCTGGCCACTTCGACATCGGTGAAGACCGCGGCGAAGGCGGTGGTGGTGGCTGGCGTGGCGGTGCCGGGGAGGAAAAAGCTGACATCGGTGATGTTGCTGTTGACGGCTGTGAAGAGTCGCTGGGCGCTGAAGGCTGCGAAATCGTTGGGGAAGCCGAAGAGGACGGGGGTCGCGCCGCCAGCGTTGGCGCTGACGAGGAAACCGGTGCCGGGTGTGCTGAAGACGACGCCACGGGGCGAGGTGGTGTTGAAGAAATCGGCAGGGAGAAGGTTGGCATCGGCCTTGGCATCGGGGACGCCATCCCAGTTGATTTCGCGGCGGAGGCCGCCGAAGGAACCGGCCGCACCGGCGACGGTTCCGCCACCGACGGCGGCCCGGAAGGCGTCGCGTGTGGGTGTGATGGCGGCGGCGTCGATGCCAGCGGATTCGAAAGCGGTGAACCCGGCGTGGGCTGAGGCGGCGGAGAGTGCGACCAGAGCGGCGGTGAGGGTGAGACGATGGGTCGAAACGAGACGGTGTGAGAAGCGTGCCATGGAAAATCCCTCTGGGGGTTTTGGCCGGGCGATCCGCGATGTGTGCGGTGGAAAGGGGCCGGCCGGACAGCATTCGGGACGGCACAGAGGCAGGGAAAAAACCTGCGAAACGCTGTGAGTCCCCTCCGGACACGGATTATATGGACAGTGGTCCATGATTCAAAGGCGATCTGCTGTCTTTAATTGGGATTTTGTGCAAGTTGGACGTAATCCCCTCCTAGTTGGAGAAAGGGGTGTGCCGCTTTTTTGGGGGCGGGGTTGGAGGGGAAGTGGCAAGCGTCGGGCTTGTTAGGCACGGGTTGAGGCGCGGAACAGTGGGCGGCGCGTGATGACCAGGATGGCGAAGGCGGCGATCACGGCAGTTTGACAGGGTGCCAACAGGTCGGATGATGCTTGAGACAGGGTTTGCTTCTACGCGGTTTCATCGCCCTCGTGCGTAACTTTGTGTAATCCACCGTTTTGTACGCGAGATAGTTTTTGGAGTTTGACATGGACATAACCAGCACGCGCCCGCAAGGCCAAATGCTGGATTCGTTTGTCCATTCGGAAAAACTCCTCGACAAGAGCCGTGGGCTGGACACGACATTCCTCGACGGTCTCCGCGGGCTGGCTGCGTTGTATGTCATGCTCAGCCACGCCAGTTACCTGCTTCAGTCGGGGATTCTCCTGCGCAATGACGGCCGGTTTGTCCGTTCGCTTTCACAGGTGCCGCCGCTTGAGGGGGATCTGCTGGATCGGGCGTCGATGTTTTTCATGTACCTGTTCAGCTTCGGCCTCGCGCCGGTGATGTTTTTCTTCGTGCTGTCAGGGTTCGTGATCCATCTGCGAACGGCGCGTAGCCTGCAAACCAAGGGGGCTGCTGCCACCTTCGGGTGGTGGCAGTTCGTGATGCGGCGGGCGAAGCGGCTGTATCCGCCATTGATCCTTGCGATTGTGCTGACCTCCATACTGGACTACATCGCGTTGCGGCACGCGCTGCCGCTCCACACCCATGACACGCCCTATCCGTTTTTGAACGAGCTTTTTTCGAAGGGTGGATGCCGTTATACGCCTGGGGTCTTGTTGGGTAATCTCGCGTTTTTCATGCAGATTTATGTGCCGCAGTGGGGTACAGATTTGCCTTTGTGGTCGCTGGCGTATGAGTGGTGGTTTTACATGCTTTATCCGCTTCTCTGGCCGCTGATGAGGCGATCGATATGGTTAGCCACGGCTGCGGTTGGTCTGCTGGCACTGTGGGCTGCGATTCCGGGGGCTCTGCCCATTCCGTTATTGAAGATGGTCGCGATGCGGATGCCGATCTGGTGGCTGGGCGTATTGCTGGCCGAGATTTATGTGGGACGGATTCGTGTGCGATATTGGATGTTGACGCCGCTGATGCTGCTGGCGCCGGCGTGGTTCGTCCACCGGGTTCCCGAAGGCTGGCGCTGGTTGATGGTGGGGCTCGCTTTCGCCGGGAGTATCTCGATGGGTTTCTGGCTTACAGAGCTCGGCTTTAAGCTAAGGTGGCTGCGGGCGCTGAAGTGGCTGGGGGATATGTCTTATACCCTTTACATCACGCACATGCCGATCTTTGTGATCCTGTCGGGCATGCTGATGGCCAAGTCGGCTGGTGGCAAGGTCCCGGCCAACCCGTGGTTCATGATCGTGGGGATCTTTACGGTGATGTCATTCGCCTATCTGGCGCACTTCATCGTTGAAAAGTCGTTCACGACAAAGTCGGCGAAGCAACAGACGGTGCCAGTGGTTCCGAAGGTCGCTTAGTTCTTGCGCATCCGGAACAGCGGGCGGAAGGCAATGACCAGGATTGCGAAGACGAGCATCCCCACGAGTGTCGCATGCAGTTCAATCCAGTTGAAACTGCGGAACACGCGGAAGAGCCACGTGGCGAGGCCCAGCCCGACGAGAATCGCGACTGCCTTACCGTTGTTGTTGCGCATCACGCGCTCGGTCAATCCCATCATCCAGCCGATGACCAAGCCGCCTTCGATGACGCCCCACAGACCGGCGCGGAAGTACCAGTATCCGACAGCACCGTTGACGACTGTTGTTCCCTCGGTTCCCTGAACGTTCCCTGTAATGACCCGATTATACCATTCCCAGACCGGGTCGATGGGCTTGGTCGTCCAGATCGCACGGGGAATAGGGGTTACAAAGAACCAGTAAATAGTGTCGGGAATTGGACGATAGATCGCTTCAAGTCCTGCGAAGTTGTTCCAAAAAATCGGCACTTGGTTGGGTATCAGATAAAAACCCTGCAGACTCTCGCTGAACATGGAGTTGCCGCCTAGGTCGGTCAGGCTGACCTGATTCAAGTCAGCGTTCTTAAAACCCTGATCACGGAAGGTGATCTGGGTCTGCACGCCCACAAGGCCAGCGAAGAGCAGAAGGCCAGTCATCGAGTAGGCTTTGAGGCTCATGCGGCGGTTAAGCCGCGAAGCATCTGACTGGTATTTCAGAAAGACACTGCCTACAGCAGGCAGCAGCACCATGACCAGTGCGCCTCGAGTGCCAGTGCCGAAGCCGATGATCAGGCTGACCAACCACGGGAAAAGGCCATATATTCGGCCAGACCAGCTCTTGGCGACCATCACGGCATAGAACACACCCAAGACGCCGGCGAACGTGCCGACCTGCAAAATCTGGGCGACATAGGCACCGAAGGAGTAGTTCAGGTTGCCCGTCCGGCCGACCTGCCAGCTCGCGCCCTGACCGCCCCGGCCGGCGACAACATCCTTGTAGATGGCTTCGATGAAATTGTCATTCGTAAATATGGCGTAGGGGCTCATCCCGATGATGAACATAATGCCGATAACCACGACGTAAAAACGTTCGCTTTGCGGGTCGGGGAAATTGATGAGTGCCCGCTCGAGCCACTTGCCAAAGGTAACCCGCAAGCCGAACAACAGGAAGATAATGTATAGACAGTGATAAAATGCCGCCTTCGCCAGAATGTCGGGCGGCATGTTCAGGTTGGTGCCGGTCCGGTTGCTGAAGGCCCAGTGAGATAGGTAGTCGTAACAAAACCAGACCAGACTTCCGCCGAAGACCAGAAGCCCGCCGATGCCCCAGCGGTAGGAAAAGTTCCGCAGTTCGGCGATGACACCGATGGTGCAGAAGAGGGTGACGAGGACGAAGGCGAAGTCGGTGAGCAACGTCACGCCGCCCATGAACCAACTCGCCAGGGCGATGATCATTGGCACACTGAAGAGCAGCGGCCAGTAGCGGCTACGCTCGACGAATCCGGCCATGGCGAGATTGTTCTTTGTCTCAACCGGGGCCAGCGGTCGGGAGGACGGGACCATCGAGGGGAGATAGGTGGGGGCAAGGCTCATGTAGGGTTTCTCATTAGACGGTATCGGCTAGCCCGGCGCCTGCGGCCAATCGGACTCTAACGTTAGGAAACGAGGTCGCCGCGTGCAAACGGTTACGGATATCTGGTCGGAGGCGATGGAAGTCTTGCCGGTGGCGGCAAGAGATCGCAATTTAGAGCCGGATGCCGCACTGGCGGAGCGCCTTGCGGATACCTTCGACCGGGTCGGCCTTTTGTCGCCAGTCGGCCAGCACGCGGGCGCTGCCGGCTGCGAGGCGGGCATGGTCCGGGCCGGTGGCGAGGCGGAGTTTGGCGGTGAGGTCCTGGCCGTCATCGGTTTTGAAGTGGAAACCGTTGACGTCGTCGCGGACCAGTTCGGAGGCGGCACCTACGACGTCGCTGGAAACGATGGCCAGGCCGGCGGCTGCGGCCTCGTTGATGACCAAGGCCCACGGCTCGTAGCTACTGGGCAACACGAGAAGGTTGCAGTTGCGGTAGACGGCAGAGACCACGGCCTGATCGTTTTGGAAGCCGCACCAGATGACTCGGCCAATAAGCTCTTGCGGCACCATATTTTGTAGCTCGGAACGCATGACGCCGTCGCCGACGATGACGAGGTCCCAGTCGGGGCGTTCGGCGGCGATGGCGTTGAAGGATTTGACGAGCAGGTCGACGCGCTTGACGTTGACGAGTCGGCCGGAATAGACCATCCGGAAGCGGCCGGGGGTCAGGCCGAACTTTGCGGCGGCGGCGTCGATATCGGGCTGGGGCAGGTTGGCGATGGCGGCGTAATCTGGCTCGTAGGGGACGAAGATGATGTTGGCGGGGTCTGCACCGTAATGGACGAAGAAATCCCGGCCGAGGCTGCCGCAGCTCATGACGCCTTTGCAGCGTTTGAGAATCCAGCGGAGGAGGCGGGTTTTGACCCAGCGTTTCAGGCCGCGTGCCTGATCGGAGCGGGCGTTGCTGTCGCCCCAGAGATAGACCGGTAACTTCTTTTCAGCACACCACTTGAGGACACGGAGGCGGCCCGCGTCGTTGTAGCCGTGAAGGATGACGACGGCGGGGCGGTTGGCCGTGAGCCACTGGATGATGCGGCCGCCTTTGGCCCATTCGCGTCGGAGGCCGGGGATACCGCCGGTGGAGGCTACGGCATCGGCCGCCTCGCCCCTGCCAAATTGGACCGCCCCAATTTCCGGTGGATTGCTGAGGACCCACGGACTGTTGCTGACTTCGTGGGTGAAGAGGCTGAAGAGTTTGACCGCCGGGATTTCGCGGGCCAGGCGGAGATGCAGGGCCATGCGGTAGGGGGTTTGGGCGTTGCAGAGCATGACCAGACCGGGTCGGGGGTCGGATTTTGGTCCGGCTGGGGGTTCAGCGAGGTCTGGGGAGGATGAAGTGACCGGGGCAGTGGGCATCGAGTATTCTCAGGATCGACAGTACTGCGGCGGGCCGTAAACCGATAACAATCTTGCGCCGTAACTGGCTACCCCTGATGAAGATACTGCACGTTATTGAAATCCTCGACCCTAAGCAGGGTGGTCCGCCGTCGGTGGCGGTGAGTCTGGCCGCGGCGCAGTCGAATTTGGGTCATGAGGTGGCGATTTTGTCGTACGGGGCGGCGGTGGGGTCTGCGCCGGTTTTGCACGAGCAGTTTGCACGGGTGCCGGGCATCGAGAGCGTGAAGCTTTTTCAGACCTTGCCGGAGTATGGGGTGGCGAGTGTGGCGGCGAAGCGGGGGTGGGAACTGGCACGAAAGCATGTTCCGAATGCTGACGTTGTGCACATTCACGGTGTGTGGGAACCGATCTTGCGGGTCAGTTCACTCATCGCGCGGCAGTATGGCGTGCCGTACGTTGTCCGTCCGGCCGGGATGCTGGACCCGTGGTCTTTGGATCAGAAGAAGATCAAGAAGGCCATCGCACTGTTTGCGGGCTACAAGAGCATGCTCAATGGGGCGGCGTTCATCCATGCATTGAACCGTGACGAACGGGACATGATCGGGCCGCTGGGGCTGACGGTGCCGTGCCGGGTCTATCCGAACGGAATTTTTCCTGAAGACGTTGGGCTGGTAACGGACAAGAACGAATACCGGCGGACGGTGCCGGTGCTGGGCGAAAATCCTTACGTGTTATTTCTTTCGCGATTGCACTCGAAGAAGGGGTTGGATTATCTGGCGGACGCGTTCGGGATGCTGGCACCTGCCCATCCGAACTTGCAACTGGTAGTGGCTGGTCCGAAGGGGGGAGCTGAGGGACGTTTCATGGAGGCCATTACGCGGCTGCGTTTAGGGGGCCGGGTTCACATGGTGGGCCCGCTGTTCGGCCGGACGAAGCTGGCGGCGATGTCGGGTGCGGTGGCGTTTTGCCTGCCGAGCCGGCAGGAGGGATTTCCGGTTGCGGTCATCGAGGCGCTCGCGAGTGGGGCACCGGCGGTGATTTCGACGGCGTGTCATTTTCCGGAGGTGGCGACGGCCGGGCCGGAGGGGGCTGCGGGCGTTGGGGCGGGCCGGGTGGTGCCACTGGACCCCAGGGCGATTCGCGAGGCTTTGCATGCGATCATTTCCGATCCAGAAATGGCGCGGAAGATGTCGGCGAACGGGCAGCAACTAATTCGGGAACATTACACGTGGGCGACGGTCGCCAGTGGTTGTATTACGGCTTACGAAGAAGTTCGGGCGAAGGCCGTCAGGCCGGCGGCCGGACACGGGATGCGGATTTTGCACGTTGTGCGTTCGCTGGACCCGGCGGCCGGGGGCGTTCCGGTGATCGCGCTGAAGCTGGCAGCGGCTCAGGCGGCGCTGGGGCACAAAACGGGCATGCTGACTTATCGCGTGCCGTCGGCGGAGAAGGACATCGCCGCGATGATCAGCGAGGTGCCGGGCGGGACGCTGGTGGACCAGCACTATCTGCCGGCGGAGGGCATGATCGAGCGGCTGACGGGTAAGGCGGCGGCGGCGATGTCGCGGTCGTTGGTTCCGCAGCTTGACTATGTACACCTGCACGGGATGTGGGAGCCGCAGCTATGGCGTGTGGCGGCGGCCTGCCGGCAGGCGGGCGTACCGTACGTTGTGACGCCGCACGGGATGTTGGATCCGTGGTCGCTTGCTCAATCGCCGTTGAAGAAGCGGGTGGCACTGAGTGTTGTGGTGCGGCGGATGCTGGACGGGGCAAGTTTTCTGCATCTGGGTAACCGCGACGAACGCGAGCTGATTGAATCATTGGGGCTGCGGACGCAGTCGGAGTTGATTCCGAATGGCGTGTTCCCGGATGAACTGGCCGACCCGCCGGTAGCGGGCACGTTTCGTGCACTGCGGCCGGAGTTGGGGCATGCCCCGTACATCCTGTTTTTGTCGCGGCTGCACTACAAGAAGGGGCTGGATTATTTGTCGGAAGCGTTCGCGATTGTGGCGAAGCGGTTCCCGGAACTTTTGCTGGTTGTGGCAGGGCCGGATGGCGGGGCAAAGGCGGAGTTTGATCAGGCGATCAGCGCGGCAGGGCTGAAAAACCGGGTGCATCTGGTTGGGCCGCTGTACGGGCGGACGAAAATTGCGGCGGTGGTCGATGCGGCGGTCTTCTGCCTGCCGAGTCGACAGGAGGGCTTCAGCATGGCCATCACCGAGGCCCTGGGACTGGGTTGTCCGTGTGTGGTGACCAAGCCGTGCCACTTTCCGGAAGTGGAAGATTACGGCGCGGGCTTTGTTGTGGACCTGGACGGCAAGTCGGTCGCCGAGGGGCTTATTAAGGTGTTGTCGGATAGCACCGCGCGGGAGCGCATGGGGCACGCAGGGAGTCAGCTGGTCAGCACGCGGTATGTCTGGCCGGAAATTGCCCGGTTGACGGTGGAGTGTTACCTGCGACATCCGGCCGAAGTTGCCGGCGGAGTTGCGGGCGCAACGCGGGTGGTGGCATGAGCGGAGAAGCGATGGAACCGAGGGTGGGGACTGTCGACGTTTCAGTGGTGGTCCCGATTTTCAATGAAGAAGAGAACCTTCGGGAGCTGGTCCGGCGGTTGTCGGCGGCGTTGGAGGCGACTGGGCCTTCGTGGGAAATTGTTCTGGTGAATGATGGCAGTCGGGATAGTTCGGCCGAATTGATGGCCGAGGCTCATCGGCTGGAGTCGCGGGTCAAGGCGATTCATCTGTCGCGGAACTTTGGACATCAGCCAGCGGTGACGGCGGGCATTCATCATGCCAGCGGCGCGGCGGTGGTCTTGATAGACGGAGATTTGCAGGACCCGCCGGAAGTGATTCCGGAGATGGTGGCCAAGTGGCGCGCGGGTGCGGAGGTTGTGCTGGCCGAACGAACGAGCCGGGCAGAAAGGGGAGCGCGGGGGCTTGGGTTCCGGTTGTTTTATCCGCTGTTGCGTGCGGTGACGGACCTTCCTGGCGCGCCCGATGCTGGCATTTTCGGGCTGATGGACCGCAAGGTAGTGGACGAGTTTAACCGGCTGCCGGAGCGGAACCGTTTCATTCCCGGGCTGCGGCAGTGGCTGGGGTTTAAGCAGGAGAGCGTCTATTACGACCGGGCGGAGCGGGCGGCGGGGAAGCCGAAGCAGACGCTGCGCCACCTGATCAAGTATGCGGTCGATGGGATGCTGAGTTTTTCTTACAAGCCGCTTCGGGCTGCGACGTACATGGGGTTTCTGGTTTCGGCCGTCGCGTTCGCGCTGGGACTGTTTTATCTGGTGACGTTCTTTGTGGAGAAGAAGCAGTCCGGCAGCGGATTCACGACGTTGATCTTGTGCGTGCTGTTTATTGGCGGGGTGCAGTTGATCTGCATCGGGATATTGGGTGAGTATCTGGGGCGGATGTATGAGGAAGTGAAGCAGCGGCCGTTGTATGTGGTGCGGGAAAAGTTGCTGTAAGTGGGGCGGATCAGGCGAGCAAGTCGGCGAGGCCTTGCTCGAAACCCACGAGCGGGTGATAGCCGATTCCCTGCGATATGCGGCTGAGATCGGCCAGACTGAATGCCACATCGCCGGCGCGGCCGGGGAGGTGTTCAGGGGTGATGCCGGCCTTGCCGAGTTGACGGGCCATTTCCAAGGCGAGTACTTCGATGGTCACCATGCGGCCGCAGCCGACGTTGAAGACTTCGCCGGTCAGTTGGTGGGGGGAGCGGGCGGCCAGCAGATTGGCATGGACGGCGTTGTCGACGTGGGTGAAATCGCGGCCGAAGGAGCCGTCGCCATAGATGACGGGGCGCTGGCCCGCGCGGAGACGTTCGGCGAAGGCGGGGATGACGGCTGCGTAGGCGGAGCCTGCCGTCTGGCGGCGGCCGAAGATATTGAAATAGCGAAGGCTGACGGTCTGCAGGCCGTAACTTGCGGCGAATGCGATCAGTAACGCTTCGCCCGCGACCTTGGTGGCCGCGTAGGGGGAGCGCGGGCTGACGGGCATGGCCTCGTGTTTGGGCAGTGTGGGCGTGTCGCCGTAAGCGCTGGAGCTCGCGGCGTACATGACACGCTTCACCCCGGCATCGCGGGCCGCCAGAAGGACGTTCAGCGTGCCTTGTATGTTCACCTCGGCATAAAGCTCCGGCTGCTCGACGCTGCGGGGGACGCTGCCGAGGGCGGCTTGATGAAAGACCAGATCGCAGCCAGCCGTAACACGGGCCAGCGCTGCACGGTCGAGGATGGAGCCGCGGGCGAAACGCGCGCCGGGCGGAAGGTTGGGCTCTTTACCCGCCGAAAGATCGTCCAGCACGCGCACCTGGGCCCCGAGCGAGACGAGGGCCTCGGCCAGATGTGAGCCGATGAATCCCGCGCCGCCGGTCACGAGGACGGCTTTGCCGGAAAAGTGAGCGGAGTGCAGGGCCTTCCAGTGGGTCACACGGAGCATGTTATCCGAGACGGCGAAGTTGTCGTGGCACCGGGGCGATTGGTAGCGGCAAGGGCCGCAAGCGTGTGAAATACACACCGCGTGCACAACGACCTCACTAACAAACAAACCTCGCTATGCGGCTGGCTGGCTGGCCTGACGATTGTGCTCGTTGTCATTCGCACGATTGTGGCCGGGTGGAGTTTCACGCCGACGGTGGATGAGCCGTATCACATCGGTTCGGCTGCGGCCTTCTGGGCACGGGGGGATCACACGCAGGGCGTGCAGCACCCCCCGGTGTCGCGGATTGTGGCGGGTTTGCCGCTGTGGTGGAACGGGGCGGCCAAAAATCAGCACCTGCCGCCGACGATTCGCAAGGAGGATGCGGCCTATGCGCTGGGGGCGAAGGTGTTGTACGAGGACACGGACGCGGCGGGAACGACATTCCGTGGCGTATTGAACTCGACGCGTGCGGCGGAGTCGGTGTTTGTAGTGGTGATGCTGATTTATTCGTTTCTGCTGGGGCGAATCATTGGTGGCCCTTTGGGAGGTCTGGTGGTGGTGGCGGCGCTGGCCTGCGATGCGACGCTGGCGGGTCATGCAATGTGGGTGGGGACGGATGTGGCGGCTGCGGCCGGGAGTGTGGCGATTGTGTATCACGCCTGGCGCCTGCGAGAGCGGATGGATTGGGCGAGTGCGGTCCAACTGGGTTGCGCGTTGGGATTGGGGATCGGGTGCAAGTTCACGGTGGTGATTGTGGCGGTGCCGGTGTGCGCGGTGACGGTCTGGGGGCGCGATTGGCGTGCGAGACTGGCAACAATGGGGACAGCCATTGGCGTTGGCGTGCTGGTCTTGTGGGCGACTTATGGTTTCGCGGTTAGGCCGATGGGGGATAGTGATGTACTGGGGAACCACCCGATCTGGATGCGTGTTCCGGCATGGATCAAGAACATGCCGGTGCCCGCGCCGTCGTTGTGGCTGGGGTTGGTTCGGTTGCTCGGGCACTCGGCTGAGGGGCACACGGCGTATCTGAATGGGCACCTCAGCCAGACGGGTTGGTGGTATTACTTTCCGGAACTCATGCTGCTCAAGACGCCGGTGGGGTTGGTGGTGTGGGCGATGATGGGGTGGTCGATTCTGGTTTGGAAGCGTGCGCGGGTGGGGCGACAGCTGCTGTGGATGTGTGTGCTGGCAACGGGTCTGTTCTGGCTGGCGAGTGTGCGGGGGAACATTCAGATCGGTGTGCGGCATTTGCTGCCGGTGATTCCGCTGATGATCGTGCTGGCCGCAGCGGGGTGGATGCGCGTTGGGCCAAGTCGTCGGGGTGGCGTTTTGTCGGCCGTGTTGCTTCTGCTGGCCGCTCTGGAGCTGCACTGGCGGCACCCGGATTACCTTTCGTTTTTCAATGTGGCGGTGGGTGGGCCGGCCAATGGCAGCCTTTATGCGGCGGACAGCAATCTGGATTGGGGGCAGGATGTGGGTCGGATGGCCGACTATTTCTCGCGTGCGGGAATTAGGTCAGCCGCCCGGCCGGGGTCGGGATATGCGTTGCGGCTGCTCAATACACGGCAGGAAGGGCTGATCCGGCAGTTGGGCACGCTGGATCCGGCGGCATTGGACGGGGAAGTGGTCAGGGGCCAGCCGCTGATCATCAGTACGTCCCGCCGACTTCTGGAAGGGGACAAGGCACCGTGGGCGGCAGCGATCAGTGGACGCAAACCCGATTCGCGGATCGGGTTCGGGTTCGAGATTTACAATGGGCCTTGGCGGGCGACATCCGGCGATGGGGTCCGCTGACGGCTGAGGAGGCGTTAGAGACGGCCGGAACGCGCGCTGACCGACCGGTCTTCGGAATCGGCTTTGGCATCGGCTTTCAGCTCGTCGGTGGACTTGCGGTCGGTGATGTCCACGGCGACCCCCACCACGCGAGTCGCGTTGCCTTCATCATCCTGGATGATGCGACCACGGGTAATGATGTATCGGACAGCGCGGTCGGGGCGGACAATGCGATGTTCCACTTCGAACTCCGCACCCGCGCCGGCGGAACGGGTGACGGCGTGTTCCACGAATTCGCGGTCTTCGGGGTGGATGTAACCGAGGAACTCGTCGTAGGTGGGGGAGAAGCTGCCCGGGCGGCGACCGAAGAGGTCTTCCAGATAGTCGCTCCACCAGAACTCGCCGGTGCGGAGGTCCGACTCCCACGCACCCATCCGAGCGGCGGCAAGTGCGGATGTCAGTCTGTCGCGGGCGCGTTGGGACTGTTCCACGGCCCGTTCACGAGAATTGTGCAGGAAGGAAATGATTGCGGCGACTGCAACGAAAATCAGCAGCCGAATGACATCATTGGAATCGGAGATCGCCAGGCCAAGGGGTTGCAAGTACCAAGCAGCCACGGCAGCGGCCACGACCGTTGTCAAGACGCCTGCTCTCCAGCCACCCAGCCAAGTGGCGACGGCGACCACACCCAAAAGCAGCGGCAGCATGCCCCGTGTCTGCAAGATTGGGCTGCAGTAGACCAACAACACACCCGCAGCAGAGCAGGCCAACGCGGCTACCGCAGAACGGACATGGCCGGAGGTGGAATCGGTCATGACCTTCGGCCTAAGCGCGGGGCTGTTGAGGGTGGAAGGGAAGGTGAGCATAAAAGTGAAGTTGCAATACACATATCGGAAATCTGCGGGAGAAACCGCCGGTTTTGCCGGATTCCAGCATACCCGGATCACGTATTTTTTGGGGGGTCGACATTTGGCATAAATAACTGTCGCGGCTTGACTGGGCGGGCCGGGGAGCCAATGGCGATGACGTCTGCGGGCAAGTCTTTGAAAACGCTGCTGCGGGCGCCGATGACGGTGCGGTCGCCGATGGTGACGCCGGGTCCGACATAAACATCCGCCGCGACCCAACAGTCCGTACCGATGACGATCGGCGGGCGAAGTAGGGGGTAGTCTGGGCTCGTGTAGTCATGAGTGCCAGCACAGAGGTGTGCGTACTGCGAGACGAACGACCGGTCACCAATAGAGATGGGTCCCAGCGCATACAAAATGGCTGAGTCCCCAATCGAGACGTCGCGGCCGATGTTGAGGTTCCACGGAATTTCGATCCTTACCGAGTTATTAATCCTTACGTTTGAACCTAGCCGCGCGCCAAACAAGCGCAACAGAAACGCTCGAAAGCGATACATTGTTCTGATGCTAAACCGGAAAAAAGTGGCTTGAATCAGGCCCCATAACAATCGCTTGATTTTGTCGGCCGTGGTCCATGGGCTGACGTTGCGAGTGGGGGTGTGGGCGGCCATCGGTTTCCTTGGATCAACTGACCGGCGTGGTGGACGTTGAAGGCAAGTTCAACGGCTCGGTCGGGGGGTTGTGGAGCGGATCAAACGAGGGGACGGACGAGAGCTGTCGGCTCTTGCGGACGTCTTCCTCGGCGCGTTTGAGTTCGTAGTACTTGGCGACGGACAAGTATTCGTAAATCGCAAGCAGACGGCAAAAGACGTAGCCGGGTTGGCCGTCGAGGAAGCCCATTTGCCAGACGTAGGAATAGAGGAAGCGAAGCGTCGGGCGAAGAGGGAGGCGGCGGGAGAGGTTCTTGAGGCGGCGGCGACGGGAGAGCATGGGGGAGCCTTTGACCATGCCATCGGCCTCGGCCCCCTTGAACTGCACGGCTGCTTCCCAGTTGGAATAGCGGTTGTGCTTTTCCATAAAGATGGAAATCGAGGGGAAGGCGAAGTGGAGCATGTCGTGGTGCAGGTGGCCGACCTTGCCCTTGGCGGTGATGTGCTCGTGGACTTCGTTGTCGCCGGAGCCGGTATCGCCGACTTCGGTGAGTTGTTCGTATTCGCCCAAGCCCCTGCGGATGAGACGGAGGTTCCAGGAGGGGTAGTAGCCGCAGTGGCGTATCCATCCGCCCATGAAGATGAAGCGACGATTGATGTAGTAGCCAACGAAATCCGGGTTGTTGACGGCCTGCTGGATCTCGTCGGCGAGCTCGGGAGTGATCCATTCATCCGCATCAACGATTAGAACCCACTCATTGCGAAAGGGGATGTTGCGGAGTGCCCAGTTCTTCTTTTTAGGCCATTGGCCGTTCCATTTGAAGTTGACGACGGTGGCGCCGTATCGCTCGGAGATCGCGCAGGTGTCGTCCTTGCTGCCGGAATCGACGACGACGATCTCGTCGGCCCAGAGAAGGTGATCCAGACAGCGTGCCATGTTCTTCCCCTCGTTCAGCGTGGGGATGATGACGGAGACCTTGGCCTTGGTGGTGCTGGTCTGCTGGATCCGGGGGCGGATGTAGACGGCTTCTGTGGGGAGCGTTGCGGGGAGTGATTGAAGCGTTCGCGGGGGCGAAATGGCGGCTACGGCGGCGATACCGGCCGGGGTGCCGGCGGACGGCGTTACAGGGAGGGGCGCGGCGGTTGCGGTCACTTGCGGGCCGGTGGTTTCGGTGCGCATGGCACCTTCGCCGACGCTAAGGCCACCGACGTCTTTGAGCTGGCGGCCGACGAGGTCGCGCAGCTCGGTGTACTTCATGCGGATGAAGAACTCGTAGCTGCTAATGAACAGAGAGAGGTACCAGCCCGCGCGGCCGTCGAGGAAACCGAGGCGCAGGAAGTACATGTAGAAGAACCGCAGCACCCACGGGAGGGGCATGAAGGGCAGGACGCGGTTTTTCAGGTAGCGCCGGCGGGAGACGCGGTCGGAGCAGAAGGTGTAGAGGCCGGGCCACTCTTCGCGGGCGGCGTAGATTTCCTGGGCCTCGAGGGTGCTGTAGCGGTTGTGCTTGGCGATGAAGTGCTCAAGGCCGCGGCGGTCTTCGTGGATGAGCAGGTTTTTCAGGTAGCCGGTCTGGCCGGTGACGACCATGTGTTCGTGGACCAGACGCTGTTCGTAGCGGGCGTGACCCCGCTTAAAAAGGCGGAGGTTCCACGAGGGGAAGTAGCCGCAATGGCGGATTTCCCGGCCCATGAAGATGAAGACGCGGTTGAGATGGAAGGCGGATTCTTCCACGTCCTGCGGCGGACGCGAGACGATGGCGTGGATCTCTTCCAGCAGTTTCGGACTGATGGCCTCGTCGGCGTCGATGATGAGGATCCAGGGGGCGGTGAAGGGGAGGTGATCGAGGGCCCAGTTTTTCTGGGCGGCGTACCCTTCCCACTGGTGGGAGACGAAGTTTGCGCCTGCGGCTTCGGCGACCTGCCGGGTTTTGTCGGTGCTGCCGGAGTCGACGACGAAGACCTGGCTGACCCACTTGGGGAGGCTGGCCAGGGTGTGGGGCAGGTTGAGCTGCTCGTTGTGGGTTTGGATCAGGACGTCGAGCATGGGTCTCCGGCGGCGGGTTGGTGCAACAGGTCTGCCGTTATATATCGGCGGGCACTGGCTTTGTATTCGGGGAAGGTGAGTATTCCGGTTCGGGTTGCCGATGCAGAGGGTGAATGGCGGACAGGCCAGAGGCGCGATGATACGAGTTTTGCACGTGATACCAGTGTTGGACCCGACGACCGGCGGCCCGCCTCAGGTGGTTGCGTGCCTCGGATCGGCCCTGGCTCATCTGAAAGTCGGAACGTTATCGGACGTGGGTGCGTCGACAGCGGTATCGGTTGGGGTGCTGTGTTACACGGTGGCCGCGAAGTCGGCACCGACACGGGAATTTCTGGCCAACGTGCCGGGAAGTGACGCGCTGAAGATTCACTGGATGGGGGAAGTGGGGTTCGGAGAGCATTACGGGTGTTGGGATGTGCGGCGGACTGCGCCGAGAATTGTGCAGGATTACGATATCGTGCATTTGCACGGTGTCTGGGACCCGATGATCCGGGTGGTCGCGGATGCGGCGACGGTGGCGGGGAAGCCGCTGGTCTTGACGCCTCACGGGATGCTGAATGCGTGGAGCATGCGTCAAGGGGTGGCGAAGAAGTGGCTGGCGATGCGGCTGGGATGGAAGGGGATGCTGGAGAGGGTGGCGGTGGTGCATGCCTTGAACGCGGCGGAGGCGGAGTACGCGCGGGCGTTTTGCACGAATGCGGAGATGGCGGTGATTGCGAACGGGGTGTACCCGCCGGATTTTGAGAATGGGGACGGGGGCAGGGCGTTTCGGGCGGCGGTGCCGGTGGTGGGTGATAGGCCGTATCTGTTGTTTTTATCGCGGTTGGCGGAGCAGAAGGGGCCGGATTTGCTGGTGAAGGCGTTCGCGAAGATCAGTGGGGATGTGAGGCTGGTCATGGCGGGTCCGGACTATGGGATGCTGGAAGAGTTGAAGCGGTTGGTGGCGGAGATGGGGCTGGGGGAGCGGGTGGTATTTCCGGGGCCGCTGTTTGGGGCGGTGAAGAAGTCGGCGCTTGCGGGGTGTCGGGCGTTTGTGTTGCCGAGCCGGCATGAGGGATTTTCGATGGCGCTGCTGGAGGCGATGGCGAGCGGTCGGCCGGTGGTGTTTACGACGGCGTGTGAGTTCCCGGCGGCAGCGACCGCTGGGGCAGGGCTGGCGTGTGAGGTGGACGCGGACGGGATTGCGGAAGGGCTACGGGGGATACTGGGAGATGAGGGGCGGGCGGAGGAGATGGGGCGGGTGGGGCGGGGGATGATCGAGCGTGACTACACTTGGGGTGTGATCGCGGAGCGAATGGCGAAGGTCTATGGGTCGGTGCTGGCGCGGACCGGACACTCTAGATAATCGCGGTGCGGGTATGATTTGAGGGCAGTGATGAGTGGCATGGGCGTGGGGCCTTTGCCGGAAGGTTTACAGACAGGTGTCATGGCGACGGTCGATCCAGTCATCCATCAGCCGCAGCAACCGCCGGGGCGGCGGTTTCTGGACCACCCTTGGGTGGTGAGCATTCTGCCGTATGTGACGAGCGTGGCTTTTCATGGGGGGATTCTGCTGTTTGCGTACCTCACTTATCAGGCGATTACTGATCGCCAGCCGGTGACACAGGAACAGGTGATCATTCCGGATGCGACGGTGATTGAAAACGGTGTGGTGGGTGGTACGCCGAATCCGGGTGAGTTGAAGGACCCGAACCGGGCAGCGGCTCAGGATGACATTGCTGATGCTTCCCCCAGCGAGTTGGGCAAGAGCACGAGCAACAAGCTGAATCAGGCGATGATGGGCGGCGCGGAGGACGCGCCCACGGACGGGATCATCGGGATCGGGGCGGCCAACAGTTTTGCGCGTGGCAAGGGCAAAGAGGCGAATCTGGGTGAGGGGGATGGCGGCGGGATGGCTCCGTTCGGCGCGCCGGGGGGTGGGTCGGGGAATGGGCCACGGGTGAACTTTGTTGGCGTGAGCAGCAACGCGCGGAACATTGTGTTTTTGTGTGACGCATCGGGTTCGATGATGACAGTCATGACGGACCTGAAGCGGGAACTGAATAAGACGATTACGGGGCTCAGTCCGGTGCAGTCGTTCGGGGTGATTTTCTTTGCGGGTGATGCCAAGCCGATGGTGTTCAAGCCGCAACTGGTGATGGCCAACCCCGATAACAAGAAGACCAGTCGGGTGTGGGTGGGGGATATGTCGGCGTTCGGGAACACAAACCCGCTGCCGGCGATTCGGCAGGCGTTTGCGCTACAGCCGGATCTGATCTTCGTGCTGACTGATGGGTTTGATAACGCCGACAGCCTGGACGCGATTGCGAAGGAGTTTCAAAGGCTGAATGTTAAGAACCGGGTGAAGGTCAACACGATTCTGATCAAGTCGTCGGAGGAAGAGGAACTTGTGAAGGTGCTGCAGCGGATCGCCCGGGAAAACGGTGGGGTGTTTAAGCAGGTGGACCAGTCGTCGTTCTAATAGAGTTGTGAGGATGGTCGCCAGCCGGTAGAGATTCCGGCTGGAAACAGTTGATTCAGAGCAAAGGCAGGTTGACACGTGCAATCAAGGTGGCAGGGTGTATCTCGGTTCAGCGGAATATTGACGGTGGTTGCGCTGGCGTATGTGATGAGCGGACCGATGCTGATGGCTCAGACGCCGGGAGTGGCGGCACCTGCTACGCAGCCGTCGCAGCCGGGAATTTTTAGCATTATTCCGCTGGACGGTGTGTCGGTGACGATTGTGCTGCTGTCGACGGCGGCGGTGGCGCTGATTATTCAGGGGTTCATCAAGGCTCGGGCGGATGCGTACATGCCGCCGGAGACGGTGGCGCGGGCGGAGTCGCTTTTGAACGGGCGCAACTACCGCGAGCTGGCTGAGGCCACGGCCGGAGATACAAGCTTTCTGGGCCGGGTGCTGAACGCGGTGGCGATGAAGGCACCAAGTTATGTGGCGATGAAGGACGCGATGGAAACGTCGGCTGGCGAACAGACGGCGGATTCTTTCCGGCGGATCGAGTTTTTGAACATCATTGGCAACCTTGGACCGCTGCTGGGGCTGTTGGGAACGGTGTTGGGGATGATTGATTCGTTCACGGCCATGAAGATGGCTGGCGGACAGGCGAACCCGGCGGAGCTGGCGGGCGGCATCAGCAAGGCATTGGCACACACGTTTTTAGGACTGGCGCTGGCCGTGCCGTGTCTGGCCGCGTTTGGGGTGTTGCGGACGTTGACGGACCGGCTGACGGTGCGGGCGAGTTTGAAGGCTGAAGACTTGCTGGCTCTGGTGAAGCCGCCGGAGGCACGGGCTGTGGCCCAGCCGATGCCTAACACGCCACAAGTGATGCCGACGGCGACGGTGGTGGGTGGGGGTGGTGGGGGCATGGGGATTATTCCGCCCGTGCGCCAGTAACCGGCCGAAGCACCCCGGAGAGCCGAACACCGCCATGAAGCGACACCACATGCCATCCAGCCACGTGAGTCACCCGAATGTGACGCCGCTGATCGACATAGTGATGTGTCTGATCATCTTCTTCATGCTGATCGCGAAGATCGGCGTGACGACCGGGGCGGAGGAGATGACCATTCCGGCCAGCTTGATGGGCGTGGACATCAAAGACATGGCCAATACGCTGACATTGAATGTGCGGCCGCCGGCCGACGAGCGATCGAAAGAGCCGTTGGTGACGGCACTGGTGGACGGGGCGAAGCAGGAGTTGAAGCGGGGCCAACTGGTTAAGGTGTTGAAGCATTTTCGGTACGGCCCGGCAGAGGCGGCGGTGGCGAACAACCGTAATGACAATCCGAACTTTTCGGTGAATATTCGAGCTGAAGAAGAGTTGCCCTACAGGTATCTGCAGCCGGTGCTGGAGGCTGCGGCAGAGGCGAACGTGAAGAATGTGAACTTCACGACGCGGAAGTCGGAGGCGTTTGGTGCTGGCGCTCTGCCCGGCCGAGCGGGCGGCGGGGGGAAGCCATGAAAATCCGGAACATGGGGAGCGCGAATCTGGAGGCGGGGCCGAACATGACGCCGCTGGTGGACATCGTCATGGTGATCTTGATTTTTCTGATGCTGGCGGGGCGGTTTGAGGGGCAGGAGCACTTTTTGGTGTCGCCGACGCCGATCGCGATGAAGGGTGCGGGCAACATGGCGCCGCCGCCGGGATATGTGCCGAATCCGCCGCTGGAGATTCGGGTGGATAGCCCGACGAGTGACAAGTTTGTTGCGACCGTGGACCGCATCCGGACGGGGGACTGGGTGAGCCTTGCCAGCCAGATGAAGAAACTGCGGCTGGGGATGGAGGCTGCGGGGAAGAAGACGGACGACATTCAGGTGGTGATCGCGCCGACGAAATCGACGCGGTATAAGCATCTGGTGGATGTGTATCAGGCGTCGCTGGAGGCGGGGTTCAAAAAGGTGGGCTTTGCCCAGGCACGATGAAGCGTGGCGCGCGAGTGAGTGTGGCGGTGGTGGTGGCGGTGGGGGGGGCCATCGCGGCGGGTGCTGCGCAGGGAGAGCAGGCCAAAACCGGGCTGGATTCGCTGCCGGAATCGCGGTTGCAGGCGGAATTATCGGCGCGCGGGTTGCCGACACTGCTGAATGCGGCGTTTGATCAGGCGAAGGTGCCGGGCGGGGGGGCGGAGTCGGCTGGGGGCGGGCAGCGGGAAACGATCAACTCGCTGAACGCACTTCGCGAACTGTCGGACCCGGCGGTGAAGCGCACGCCGCGTGAGCGCGACGAACTGATAAGGCGTGCGGTGGCCGGGGTGAAGACGGCGTTGCCGACGATGAACGATCCACGATTGCTGATGGAGCAGGCGGGCCAGTTGGTGCGGCAGGGCATGGCACGGGACGTGAGCATTCTGGAATATTGGGGGCCGAATGCGACGACCATGGCGCGGCTTCGTCCCGTGGCGGAAGCGGCGGTGGCGCTTTACGACCGTGCGGCGGCGGTGGCGCATCAGCAGGCCGATGCGATTGCCAACAAACTGACGAGCCCGACCGATCCGGCGGTGTCCCGTTATGAGGAACTGGCACGGCTGGCCTCTACCGCGGAGTTTCAGGCGCGGAGCAGCGATTACGCGCTGGCGTTGTCGATCGACCCGATCAGTCCGGAGCGAAAGGTCGTTGCCTCAAGGGCGCTGGAGGCGCTGGCACAGTATGACAGTGCGGATTCGGGCGTGCAGACGCCGGTGCGGATCATGCGAGGGAAGCTGAACCTTGCGGCGGGGGCAGCGGAAGTGGGGCTGCCGTTGCTGGAGTCGATTGGCGCGGCCAAGGACATCGCACCGGCCCCGACGGTGGGTCAGCAGTTTGAGGCAGCGTATTTTGCGGCGATTGCGAAGATCGATCTGCGGGCCGCGGCAGATGCGGAAGCGCGGCTGCAAGGGCCGGGCGGCCTGAAGGAGTTTGTGCAGAAGCAGTTTCCAGCGGGGACGGCGGAGGCCAAGGGATGTGAGGCAGCGTTGTCGATGCTGAGGTACCGGATTCTAGTGGCACAGAAGAAAGGGCCCGAGGCGAACGCCGCGTTGTTGCAACTGGTGAAACAGCGGCCGGATTTGCAGTCGATTATTTACGAGCAACTGGTATCGACGCTGGCGGAAGACGTGGACCTGACGAAGCAGGAGCCACTGCTGCTCAGGGCGCTGGTGCAGCGGGCGGAGGCGGAGCGGCTGAAGCCGGAATCTGCGGTGGTGGACGAAAAGACGGTGCAACGCGGGATCGCGGCGGCACGGGAGCTGATGGGTCGGGGGCGTGAAGCGGGCGGTGCGATTGATCCGGAAACGCGCGACAGCGCTGCCATTGTGCTGCCGACATTACTGGAGCTTGTTGGGCAGAAGCAGGCGGCGGCGGCCGCTTACCTGGACTATGCGACGGCGCCGGGCAATGTGGCCAATGCCGAAGCGGCACTGGATGCGGCCGGGACATTGATACAGGGGATGCGGAAGGAGGATCCGGAGAGCCGCGAAGTGGGGGCGCTGCTGGATCGGTTTTACGCGCTGGCTGTGAACGCGCCGTATGGTCGGGCGCGGCTGGCCTATGCCTATGCACGGCGGTTGCAGGCGACGGGGCAGTTTGAAAAGGCGATTGATGTCTATGGGCTAGTGCCCAAGTCTGATGCGAATGCGTTGCAGGGGCGGTTTTTCAGGCTGCTGGCGATGAAGCAGCGGCTGGATGAGGCGCGGGCGCGTGGCGGGGTGAATCAGGCGTGGGCGCCGGAGTTGCTGGCGGAAGCGGGGCGGGTGCAGGCGGAGGCACGAAGTGTTGTCGCGGGAACGGCCGGCGGAAGTTCGCTGAAGACGGCGAACACGATTCTGGTGCGGACGAGCTTGCTGCTGGCGGATCTGGCACGGACGGAGCAGAAGAATCCGGCGGCGGCCATCGCTGCGCTTGAGGGGTTTGAACAGGCAGCGGCGGGTCTGGATGGGGCGGCCCAACTGATGAATCAGGCGGAGACCAGTCGGGTGCAGGCGCTGATTGAGCTGGAGCGGTTTAATGAGGCGACGGACAAGGTCATTGCCTTGTTGCAGAAGACCGGCGGCGGCGACGGGGCGGAGTTCGTCTACAAACTATTGAGCAAAAACGATTCGGAGTTTCAGGAAGCACGACGCAAGGGGGACACGGCCCGCATGGGCGGTCTGGCACGCAGCCGGGCGGCGTTGTCGGGCTTTCTGGTGAAGTGGGCAAAGGAGAATCGCGACCCGAAGATTCAGGCGTCGGCGCGGCGGTATGAACTGTTCGATGCTGAAAGCAAACGGCTGGCCGCTGAGTTCGCGGAAGATCCGGCGGAGCGGATGAAGGGGCGTGAGGCTGCGCTCGCGCTGTACCAGGGGTTGCTAGACCCGGCCGCAACCGAGCCGGCGGCGGAGTTCGGGGTGGCGCTCGTGCAGTTTGATCTGGGGAACTTCAAGGTCAGCCAGCAGTTGCTGGGGAAGCTGCTGGCGGGGCGGCAACTGGGCGACCCGGTCATCGTGGCGGAAGAGAACGGGGTTGAGACGACGGTCACCAATCCGAGGTATTGGGAGGCGACGTACAAGCTGCTGCGCTCGACGGTTGAAATGGCAAAACTGGGTGAGGCATCGACCGAAGCGCTCACCAGCACCAGAGACGGGCTGAAGCAGATGCTGGCGAGGTACGGCCGGGAGATCGGCGGGCCGGAGTGGGCACCGGCGTTTGAAAAGCTGCGTGCGGAAATTGCTCCGGACTATCAGATACCTGAGTTGAAGTAGCTGCCGGGCGTGGTGGCGGTGCCAGTGGCTGGATGAAACATGGAGTGACTTAAAAAGAAGGAGGGGTGTCACTCTGAATGACACCCCTCTCGACTTTTTTTACAGATCCTCACCGCCCGATCCCCTATGTGACGGGGGCGGTCAGGGGGTTGTTACAGGACGGAGGCTGCGGTGGCGAGATCGAGCGGGCTGGTGAGTTCCTTGCCGCTGAAGAGGCTGGAACCGGTCCCGGTCAGCTTGACGCTGCTGGCACGCAGGGTGCTGCCCTGTGAACCGTAGGCGTTGTTGATCAGGAAGAAGTCGGTGTCGTCGACTGCACCGCTGTAGTCGAAGTCGCCGTTGACCCAGCCACTGCGGCTGTTGCCGTAGCCGTCGTTGGTCAGGAAGAAGTCGGTGTCATCGATCAGGCCGTTCAGGTCGGCATCACCGAAGTAGGTGAACTTCACGAGCACGTCGTTGAGGCCGACGCTGACGGTGTCGAAGGTATCGAACAGCGTTGACCCACCGAGGTTGTTCTGCACCACGCCGACGGCGTAGCGGAGCTGACCGGCACCGGTGCCGTCTGTGGCGGCGACGCTGCTGGTCACGCCCGGGCCGGTGAAGATCGGGTCAACGTTCTGACCGGTCTTGGCGTAGTTGCTGACGAGGCTCAGGGCGGTGGTTGCGGCACCGGCGGTCGTCGATGTGACGATGACGTCGTTGTCGAGCACATCCAGCTTACTGGTGCCATCGATGCTGAGCTGTGTGCCCGGCAGGACGACCACACGGTGGTTGACGTCAGAGCGGGCGGCACCCAGCGAGAGGATCTCGGCCTTGGCGCCGTTGCTCAGCAGCAGGCCGCCGAGGTGGACGACGTTGGTGCCGGTCGGGTTGACCCGCAGATCAGAGGCGGCGGTGTCGGCGGTGATGACCGGCACGTCCGAACCCGGATCGGCGATGATCGTGGCGGCACCCGTCACGTGGAGCTGGTGGGTGGAAGCGTTCCAGGTCGCGGCACTACCGGCCTGCAGCCATGCGGGCAGGGGGGCGGCGGTGTAGGCGTTGACGGTGAGCTTCGGCGAAAGGAGCTGACCGGCGTATGGGCCGCCGGTTGCAACGAACTGGCCTTCCAGGTCGACGGCAACGGTCTGGTTGCCGGGGGTGACGGCCAGTCGGAAATGCTGGCCATTGTTGATGGCACTGATCAAGGCGGCGATGGCGGCCGGGTCACTGTTGATGAGGGTGTGGGCGGTCGGGGCTGTGGTGGTCTCGCCGGCATAGAAGGTCGTCTGGCCGAGCAGCAGGGCCGTGCCCAGCTGACCGTTCAGGCCTTCACCCGTCACGTCGGTCGTGTCGAACTGCAGGGTGGTGCCACCGGGGGTCGAGTCATCGGTGGTGGTGTCGCTGACGATGTAGACGTTCACCGGGCCGCTCGTAGCAAAGAAGGCAACCGGGAAGCCCGTGAAGCTGTCAAGTGACAGCGTGTTGACGCTGGAGATCTGCTGACCGGACGGCAGGGTGTATTCGTAACCACCACCAGCGACGTTGTAATCCAGCGCGCCGAAGGCGGCGTATACGCTGACGGTCGTGCCGGTGCCGATGCCCTGAACGTCAAAGTAGTTACCATCCCTGGGGCCAGTCGCCCTGATGGTGGACGAGGTGGTCGACGACTGCGACAGGTTGATGGCATCGGTATCGATGATCGTGACGGTGGTCGTGCCGGTGCCGTTGATGATCGTGTTGGCACTGGGGCTGCTGAGGGTCAGCGTGAAGGCCTTGTTGCCGAACTGCGGGTGGAGGTCGGTAACGGGCACGGTGATGGTGGCCGAGGTGGCACCGGCGGCAAACGTCAGGACGCCGCTGGTCGCGGTGTAGTTGGTGCCGGCGATGGCGGTGCCGTTGGTGGTGGCGTAGTTGAGGGTCGTGCCGGTGTCGGTGAAGTTAGAACCGATCGTGCGGTTGACGGTGATGGAGGCGGTGCCAGCGTTCTCATTGACACTGTAGCTGGAGGCCGAGAAGGCGACCGAGTGCGGAGCGATAACGGCCTGTTCCACATCCAGAGCAAGAGTCGGGGTGGTGGTGGCGTTGAAGTTGCCTTCCCAGTCGGCAGCGATGCTGGTGTCGGCCGGGGTGACGATGAGGCGGAGGGCAGTGTTGGTGTTCAGCTTGCCGGCGATGGTCGCCTGCACGGCGGAGGAGAGGCCGGTGAAGGTGTAGTTGGAGTAACCGAGGAGGCCGGCTTCAACGGCTGTGAAGTGGCCGGTGCCGACGAAGCTGCTGGTTGCGTTGGTACCGAGCTGGCCATTGAGCGGCGCGAAGCCGACACCCTGAGGATCGCCCTGATAGGTAACGGGGCTGACGGTCTTGGTGATGGAGGTAGTGCTATCGCTGGCGATGTACACGTTGAAGTCGCCGGGCTGGCCAGCGAAGTTCCCTGTGCCTGTGATAGCTGTGTTGTAGAGGCCGACGGTCAGGCTGTTGACAGCGCCAACGGTGAACGGCGTGGCAGTGGTGGACGGGAAGAGGTCGAGCGTACGGCCGAGGAAGTTCGGGGCGTACTCGAACACTTGGAAAGTGGAGAATCGGAAAGCGCTGGAACCTTTGAGGGTGGTGCCGTCTGGCTTGAACTTTGTGAGTACGGCCGCGAAGCTGTTGTTCGAGGTGACGCCGATGTCACCCACTGAGCCTGAGAATGACGAGCCGCCGGTGAGGCTGACGCTCATCAGCTGACGCATTTCGACCGACTCCATGATTGCGGCGCGGGTCACGCGCGAACGACGGATGGTGGACAACTTGGTGGTATTCCGTGACGACATGATCTCTTCTCCTTGGATTCCTGAACTCATTCTGCGGCGGTCCCTCAGGCCGACACAGAACCCCTTCCCCGAAATGGGTGCAACAAGCACCCGTCGAGAAAACGGGGACAACAGATCGCAGCTTGCCAAGTCGGGGCACCGAACACAAGTTCCGCGTCACCTCTTAACAAGTGGGCCGGATATTAGTGTGTTTCGCGGCCAAGAGCGTTAGGATTTGGTTAAGGTGCAGTGAAAGCTTGGTCGGCGGGTCGGAATGCCGCAGGGGGTGGGGCTGGTATCGAACAAATGTTCATGAGACGCTAACCCAACCGCTGATTTACGCGGGTATAGTCCCGGCTTGTCCAGAAATCAGTCTGAAGATTGCTCATGGAAAAATCAGAATCCGGCCCCTTATCAACGCCTGTGAAGGTCATCCTAGCCCTCGCCCTGATCGGTGTGGTTGCATTGGCTGGCTACATGATCAAAGACTTCCGTGAGGACGGCACACCGGACGAGGCGCACTACACGATGTTCATTTGTTCAGAGACGCACAAGACATTCCGACATCGAAATGAGTTGGGCGAGACGTTGCCCATCTTGTCACCGTACAGCAACAAGAAAACCGCTTATCCGGCGGAAGCTTGCTATTGGACGGCAGACGGAAAAATAAAGACCGAGCCGACCTGGGTGTTGTTGAATGACAATCTGGACGATCACCGGCCGACCGCGTGTCCGGATTGCGGCCGCTTGGTTGTCGGGCATAATCCGCAGCCCGGTCCGGGGTCGCGACCGCCTAGACTGGTTCGCGACATGCCTGCGGCCGGGGCGACGGCGGTGGACCCGTCCACCGCCCGGCGGACGGACCGGTGAGGTGGCAGCAAAGAGACTGAGACACCGCGAGAACGCGGCCGGCACGAAGTGACGTAAGGGACGGATATTTTTCGAAAGACCATGCCCATGACAAGCAACCAGACGAAGACTATCGCGGCGAACAAAGTACCGATGGCTGGCGCGAAGGGCGGCCGGCGCTCAGGCTTTACGCTGGTCGAGCTGCTGGTGGTCATCGGCATCATCGCGGTTTTGATTTCGATTTTGCTGCCGTCGCTGAGCAAAGCGCGTAAGGCTGCGAACTCGCTTGTGTGCGCATCGAGCATGCGGCAGATCAGTACGTTCATGATCATGTACACGACGCAGTACAAGGGGGCGATCCCGGGAAATGGCTGGACGTCGGGCGCATTCTTGAAAACACCGAAGTCGACCAAGGTCATCCCTTACGGCGACGCGAACTGTCCGGAGATCTGTCAGACGTGGGACTGGATGGCCCCGGTGGCCAAGTTGGCCGGGCTGAAGTTCAACGTGGAGAAGGGCACGGCGGATCGGACGGCACGCTTTGACACGCTCTGTCGAGCAGGCATGTTCCAGTGCCCGGAAAACGACATTGTGGTGGCACCGTACAGCGGCTCGCCCATCAAGATTTCGACGCGCATGGTTCCTTACGTTACATCTTCGATTTTTCAGTATGCCTACGACCCCGACTCGTCGAAGGACTTGGGGCTTTACCAGTCCTTTATCAATACCGGTTCCTACCGGCCGAAGATCAACCACATCGGCAACGCCAGCCAGAAGATTTGGCTGGCCGAAGGGGCACGGTGGACCAATGGTCTGGCCGTGGCGCCGGACTACAACCTGACGTTTGACGGTGGCGGGACGCCGGGCGGTCAGTATTCCGATTACGGACCGTGGTCCCAGTTCACCCGCTCGTACCTGACCAAGGGCGATTATTCGGTGACCAACCCCCTCACCTACTCGATGCGGCACGGCGGCCGATCCAAGAAGGGCAAGATCGGGGAGTTGCGGTTCAACGTGGCGTTCTTTGACGGGCATGTTGAAACGCTGGATGGCCGAACGGGCATGAACCCGAGCCTTTGGATGCCCAAGGGGACACTCCTCACGGCCAGCGACCAGAAGAACGAGATGAATGCCGAAGCATTCAATTGGTACGGCTCCTCGACCAACCGCACCATCGACTGATGACGCTGCCGTCGTGCGGTTCGGCTAAACTGCCGTCGTGCGAACTGATACCGAAGTTGATTCCATCGAACCTCGCTGGCCGGCCGTCTTGGCGGTGTTGGTTGTGGGCGGTTTGTACGCGGCGATTCCGCCGGAGTTGAGTGCCGGGCCGTGGTGGTTGCAGTTGGCGTTGGTGCTGGTGCTGGTGGTTCCGACGGTGGTCACGCATCGGAGGGGGCAGCACCGATTGAACATGTGGTTGGGGCACACGCTGGGGGCTGTCAACACTTTTTTTCTGATCTGGTCGCTGGTGGTGCTGTTGCTGGCGATTCCGGCGCATAAGGAAGAGCCAACGAAGATGTTGCGCTCGGCGGGGTGTTTGTGGTTGACGAATGTGCTGGTGTTTGCGCACTGGTACTGGCGGCTGGACGCCGGGGGGCCGACTAAGCGCGACGCCCGCGACGGGCATACGCACAGCGAAGGCGCGTTTTTGTTTCCGCAGATGACGCTGAAAGAGGACCGCGACGCGGTGGTGGATGCTGACGATACCGCCGCGAAGTGGTCGCCGGAGTTCGTGGATTACCTTTTTCTGGCGTTCAACACCAGCACGGCCCTTTCGCCCACTGATACGCCGGTGTTATCGCGCTGGGCGAAGCTGCTGACGATGGTGCAGGCGTCGATATCGCTGGCGGTGATTGTGCTGCTGGCGGCGCGGGCTGTGAATATTCTGTAGCTGCCGGGCCCTGACCCGGTGCCCGGGTAGCGCTTCGGCAAATGGGGCAGGAGTTTAGTGGCTCAGAACCAGATCGCGGGCGGTGCGGATGTCGGTGGTGCGCTGCTGGCCGGCTTCGCGCTCGATGGCGAGGTGGCCGGTGTAGTTTGCGGATTTGAGCACGCCGAAAAACTCGGCCCATGGAACCTGGCCGGTTCCAACGGGGACTTCGCCGCCCCACTGGCCGGGAACGGCAGAGGCGATGGCATCTTTGACATGCACCTGATGGACGTGGGGCATGAGCGCCTTGAGTGCGGGAATTGGGGCGCCGCTGCCGTAGAGAAGCATGTTGGCGGGGTCGAAGTTGACGCCGACGCCTGTGCCCGACAGGGCAGAGAGGAACTCCAGCAGGGCTGCAGCCGGCTCCTGGCCGGTTTCCATGGCGAGCTTGCTGCCCTGAGCGGCGAAGAGTGCGGCGATTTCCCGCACGCGGGCCACGCCTTTTTTGAAGCCTGCGGACGTGGCATCGTGGGGAATAAAGCCGGCGTGAAACGTGACGAGTTTCAGGCCCAACTTCCCGGCCAGTACTGCGCCTTGTTTCATGTTGGCCAGTGTGGCGGGCCATGTGGCATCGGGCATGATGCCGCCGGTGGCCTCGATGGTTTTGATGGTGGTGTAATCTTCGCCGACGCAACCCATCATGCCGCTGACGACGGCGATTCCGGCTGCTCGGAGCTTTTCGGGGGTGCCTTGCCATGAGCCGCCTTCGAGAAGGGGCTCGAGGGCGAGCTGCACTGCGGGAACGCCGGTGGCGATGACTTTTTCGATCAGGTCATCGGCGCTGGTGGGCTGAAGCGACCAACTGCAAACGGCAAGACGGGGTGCGGTGGAACTCATGGGTGGATGAACCTGTTGGAGATGCGATCAGACTTTCCAAATGACGCGGAAACGGTAGGCCAGCGCAGCCGCCAGCCAGACGATACCAACGAATAATGCGGTGAACAGCCACGACCCCAGCACCGGCGATGTGCTGGATTGGAGTGTGGTGACGAGGTATTCGGTGAGAGAGCGGACGCCGCCGGCAGTCTGGACCTTGGTCATGTTGAGCAGCCAGATCTTGGCGATGATGGAGAGAAAGTAGATGCCGATGGCATTCACGCCGAGCACGATCAGCGGCAGGGTCCACCAGCGGCTTTGTTTGACATCGACCAGCCAATAGGTGGCGGCTGCGAGCAGAGAGCCGACACCGGAACAGTAGAGCAGGTAACACGGCGACCACCGCGGCTTGTTCATGGGCAGATCCAAGGCCCAGAGAAGGCCAATGGCGATCAGCACCAGACCGAAGGCGACGAGCCTGCGGATGCGTGCGGCGGGGGTGATGGCAGCATCGCGGAAGGTCGCGCCGATGAAGGTGCCGAGGGTCATGGTCGCGGCGGCGGGTGGGACGCTGAGCATGCCTGCGATGCTGAACGTGAGCCATGAGAAAATCTGCTTGTCGGCGAAGACCGACCATGTTCCGTAGATGTAGCCGACGGCGTTGTGCTTCTCGGTGAAGGTTCCGGCCGGAGTGGGGCCCTGCGGGTAAAAGCGCAGCAACGCCCGGTGCCAAACGAACAGGGCGGCGGCCACAGCAAGCCGTGGGCCCAGCGGCAGGCAGTAGATCAGCCGGGCGACGATATAGGCACTGCCCAGCAGTTGCAGCACGTCCATTCGAAGCGAGAAGTTGAGGGGGGCATTGGGGTTTGGGTTGAACCGCCACGCCAGAAACTGGAGCGACAGGCCAATGAGCCAGCCGAGGGCGAACAGTGTCATGCCGCGGCGGAGGGTCTGCAGTATCTGGCTGACGGCTGACTCGCCGCGCCGCCGGGCCGAGGCGGCCGAGAAGGGAATGGCGATGCCGATAATCAGCATGAACATCGGCATGACGTAGTCGGCCAGTGTGCAATGCTGGAAGAGGGGGAAGTGGGTAAAGGAGGACCAGCCGGCGGTCCCGAGGTCGGCCCACCATTGTTTGAGGTCGGCACCGAAAGACGGATGATCCCAATCGGCGTGCTTCCAGAAGTAACCGACGACGTGATGATCGCCCGCGTTATTGACGATCAGCATGCAGAGAATCACCAGACCACGGAAGACGTCCAGCGAGGTGAGGCGTTCGCGCAGTTGTGCGGAAAGGGCCACCGGCGGCGCGGTCGTCACGACAGGCCCGCCGCGTTTTCCCACGGCCACGAAAGGGGGACGCCGGTTGTGGTGAGTTCGTGCTGCAACTCGCGCAGTCGTGGCCGCTGGGCGAGAATCTGGTGCGGCGTGAGGTTGCGGGCGATACAGAAGGCGGCGGTTTGGCCGGCACTCTGGCCGATGTTCCATTCCACGGGGTGCAGGCGATAGCAACCGTTGGTGATGTGGGTGACACCGAGACATTTGCCGGCTGCCAGCAGGTTGGTGACGCGTTTGGGAACCAGCGCGCCCAGCGGGATACGGAACGGCGCGGCTTCCACGTAGAGGCTGTTTCGCATGGCCGTGCTGGGGTGCAGGTCGAGGCGGTAGTGGCCGATGCCGACGCTGTCGGCGAAGCAGTCGGCGATTCCCCATTGCGGGGCATCGGGCGGCAACAGTTTTTCGGCCCGGCGCTGCTCCATGCCGACGTGGCGCTCGGTGACCATTGTCATCGCGTCCAGTCGTCGGGCCTCGCGGATGTACGGAAACTTGGCGAAGCCGTCGGCCGTGCCGAGTTCGTCGCCATGAAGTCGCAGGCCGGGGTAGCCGGTGCCGCTGGTTCCATCAAAGCGCGGGGCGTCTGTCTGCATCCAGTAGAGGAACGAGAGTGACAGTTCTCGTGCGCCGGAGAATGCGGCCAGCCGTTCGGTAGCCGTGACTTCCAGTGTGGGCTTGAGGAAGTAGTCCATCTGCACCATGTTCACCAGCGCCACATCGGGGTGGTGCATCTGCGCGGCGGGAGCGTAGAGAGAGCGGTCGACGATGCGGCGATAACGCCACATTTCCCACTCGTTGGTTTTTGGCTCTTGCGGCCAGGGGAGCCAGCGAAATGTGCGCGGGGGGTTGTCGGTCGTCCAGCTCAGTAAACGGCCCGACCAAGGCGGTGTCAGCGGGGGCACCCAGTCGCGCCAGAAGGCGTAGTTGTCGGGGCGGGTGATGGTGTGGTTTTCGCCGGGGCGGTGTTCGAGCGCGAAGCACCAACTGATGGCCTGAATGTCGTGGATGTTGGTCTTGTCGGGGCGGCCGTGCAGTTCGCCGTGCACGGTGGTGTGCTCGGCCCCGGCGTGGTATTCGACGCCGCCGAGTTTCAGGATGTCGCCCAGTTCGGTGGCGTCGAGCACGTAATCAGCGGAGATGCTGGAGGTGGTGCCATCGCTTGTGTTGCGGAAAGTCACGGTGCGAATTTGATCGCCGTTGACGTCGACGGCCGTCGGCTCGGTGTCAAGGAAAATTTTCACCAGCCCGCTGGCGATGTGCGGCGCGAGCATTTCACGCAAGACGGCATGGCCGACTATGGGCTCGTGACACAGGTGACTGACCCAGCCGTTGCCGGGATTGAGTCTGGCGTTGCCCATCGCATCAGCGGAGAGCTTTCGGTTTTGGCGGTACCACTGGCGGACCCGGTTGCGATAATCGAGGTAGCTGTGCGTGGCGGATTGAACGCCGTCGGTGCCTTCGATCCACTGATTCTCATCTGGTGGCACGGCCTGACTGGTGAGCTGTCCGCCGACCCAGTCGGTGGGTTCGGTCATGATGCAGGCGATTCCGCGGGCGGCGACGGCCAGGGCCGCGGCGACACCGCCCGTCCCGCCGCCGACGATGAGCACGGGTGTGTGAATGGCAACTGTTGCGGCTGTCATGTCGGGTGTCTTTCTGATTCCTTGGGGGCGTCGCGGGAATGCCGTGACGCGGGGTTTGACGGTGGATAATTTTTGCCGAGCGGGCTGATCAGGACGCGATAATCGCGGCAGCAGCGACGGCGCGGCCGAGGTCGGCTGACGTTCCGAGGCCTGCACTGGAGCGACGGATGACCAACTCGGCCATCAGCGTGCGTGAGGCGGTCGACTCGCCGGGGGTCCGGCGGATCTGATCGACCAACGCGGTCACGGCGGCGTGACCCAACTGCACCAACGGCTGGCGCAGGGTGGTCAGGGGCGGCGAGAGGTACATCGCGCTGGGAGGATCATCCACACCGACAATGCTGAGTTGCTCGGGCACGCGCAGTCCGATGGTGCCGGCGGCGGCATAGACGTCCAGCGCGAAAAAATAGCCGGCGGCGAAAATGGCGGTTGGCCGGTTCGGCCCGCTCAGCGTGCGGATGAGGGTCATCTGCTCGCGCTCGTTCAGCCGCCAGTTTTCGCCCTTGATGATGTTGGCATCCTGCACGAGCAGACCGCGCTCTTGCATGACGGCCGCGAAGCCGGCCCAGCGGTCGGACGAGTTGCTGATCTGATCGGCACCACCGACATAGGCGATGTTGGTGTGCCCCAGCGAGGCGAGATGCTCCACGGCCTGACGTGCCAGATCGACGTTATCCACGTCAATGGAGCGGACTTTTTTGTTGCGCGGCCGGGCACCGACGACGAAACTGTGTTGACGGTTGTTTTCCGGCTCCAGTGCGTCCCGCTCTTCGGGCAGAGGGTTCAAAAGCAGGTATCCGTCACATTCGTTGCGGATGTCTTCACCGAACCGGAGCAGTATCAAGTCGACGGCCAACTGGTCAGCCGCCTGGCGCACGCCTTCGAGGACTTGGCTGTGGTAATAGTCGGCCAGCGACGCTTCGCGGTGGAAGACCAGCCCGACACGGCACGTGCTCACGTTCCGGCCCTTTTCCAGATAGCGCGAGTGAACAAAGGTGCCTTTCCCCTGCGACCGCCGCAGAACGCCGGAGGCCACCAGCTCCTGCAGGGCACGGTGCATGGTCACCAGCGATACGCTCATGCGCTCGCTGAGTTCCTTGGTCGATGGCATCTGTTCGCCGGGCTGAAACACGCCGGAATCGATGGCCGTACGGACGGCATCGCGCGCCGTCAGATAAAGCGGACGGCCGGGCCGGGCGACTACCTTGGTCAGTTGGTTCAGTTGTGCCATGAAATCTGCTCCGCGATCCTGTTAAGCGACACCAACACGCCTCCGCTGACCGTATCTGCACCCGCGCTTTGTGGCCAGACGCTTCCGCCGTGGCCGGGCTGCGGGTGACGCAGCGTTGGCAGGAACCGCCGCCGGTGCGGCCGGTGCGACCTTGAAACCCAGATGATTCGGCACGGCCCGGAAAATGCCCGGCCGGGTGGCATTGAACTCGTCGCTCGGACGATTTGTGACGGCCGGGGCCGTTTCACTGGGCCGGTAGACAAAACTCGACGAGCCGCCGCCGTCCAGATTGATGGCGTCATTTGCGCCCAGGCCGATCATCATGTCGGCGAGGGTTGGCAACGTCATGCCGATACTCCAGCCGGGCTGACGTCCGTCGATCACGACCACGTAGACCGTCGTGCCGGACGCATCTACGCCGACGGCCGTGCGGCCGTGTAAATCATCGGGAAACACCCGTGCGGTCGAGCCAAGGTTCCTGCCGTTTTGAACCAGTAGCGATCCGCGGGCCTTGTCGGTGGGACTGCCACCGATTCCCGCAACGGCTTCCCGCACGTCTGCCAGATTTACATCGGGCTGGCCGGGGCCAATCACGTGGGCTGTCTTGTCTTTCAGAAACACGATGGCCGGGTCGGTTTTGCCGTCCCACTGCCGGGGTGGCGCGACGACGGCGCCATCACTCACCGAATATCCCAGTACATGGGCGCCGCCCTTGACCCAACCGAAGTAGCCACCATTCACGGCCAGGGTCATGTGTTGCTCTTGGGCCCATTTGTCGGTCGCTTGGAGTCGGGCGTTGACCTCGGGTGAAACGGGCTGGGTGGCGGCGGCGATATTCAGCGGCCCTGTGACATGAACGGAAACGCGCGGGTCGTCCAAGTGCACGATGGCCACCATCCCCCGGACTGGCCCGGCGGCTGTTTCTTGCTGCCACGGACGGACGTCAACCTGCGCAAGGGTGGTCCCGCCGACACCCAAAAGTGCGAGGAGAGTGGAGAGAATGATGAAAACACTGATCCGTCGCATGAAGAATAACCTTGGCTGTACGCGGGCCCGGCCTACTCTTCTATAATTATGCACGATTTTTCCGGCCAGTCAAAGGAAAATCGATTTCATTTGCTGGCTGGCAGGAGGGCAAAAGATGCTTTTAGGCCACGGTGGCCACCGGCACCCATCCGCCGTCACCGAAAAGACTTTCGTTGGCAGCCTGCATGACAGCGATGTTCTCCACAATGTCGCGTAGTTCGGCCGGGGCGGGGCCACCTTCAAAGAACCGCACCATGCCCGCAACCAGCCGGTTGTAAACGTCGGCGAAATCCACCTTGAACGCGGCGATGGCCTTGTCACCGTGCACGGTTGCGCCGAAGTCGTAGCAGCCTTTGCGCTCCAGCCGCAGGTGCGCGTGTCGGCCGTCGTGATACTCCAGATCCATGAGGTCACGATCGGTCGCCCGAACTGCCCGCACTCGCTTGACGCCGGGGCCCCAAATGGCGTCCACCATCTCTACTGTGTGAACACCATAGAAAAACACGCCGGGCATCGCGTCATTCAACTCGCCGGGTCCGAAGGCATCAATGGCGAGCAACGTTCCCAGTTTGCTCCGGTCCAGCTGCCCCAGTTCGGCTGCGAAACGCAGGCTAGAGGCGCTGTAGCAGCGGGCTTTGCTGGAGCGAGCGGCTGTAAGGATGGACAACGCCTGATGCAGATCGCACGTCAACGGCTTGTCAATGTATGTCGGCAAGCCACGACGCAGACTCGGCAGGGCAAGCTCTGCATGGCGCCTGCCATCAACGGCCAGCACCATCACACCATCGACCTGATCCAGCAGACTGTCCTGCGAGGCGACCTGCACAGCCCCCATGTCCAGCGTGGTCGACTGCCACTTACGTACATCCGCGGCCGGCATTCCGTGATGACCGGCATCGTAGAATGCGGTGACGCGGCAGGCACTCAGGCCCTGATCGTGAAGCCCGTTGATGCGGCGGGTGAATTCGGGCAAATGAGACGAGTCGGTTCCGATGGCGCCAATGCGCAGGGTCTTGGTCGGCTTGGCAGGCCGCGGCACTTCAATGAGCGTGGGGTTCATCGTGACCGCGTAGTCTGACGGCAACTGCGCGGTTGGCAAAATCGGCCCGCCGTTCATACATCCATCCTTACGAATCCTTCGATGGCCTCGTACTCGGCGCAGCCTAATTTGTCGTAAAGACGGGCCGTGGCGTGATTTCGGTCTTCGGCCCGTTGCCAGAACTCGCGTTCATCGTTGCCGGGGAAGAGGGCCTTATCCTTCTGACTTTCGTGCTTGAAAATGGCGATTCGCTTGCGAAGTACCTCGTCGGGGCTGAGCGGGACGGCCATCTCGATCTCGTCGACGCCCCATTCCTGCCACGCGCCGCGGTAGAGCCATGTTTCGCAGTGGCTCATCCAGTCGCGTGACTTCAGGCGCTTGATCGCCTCGACAACGGCGGCGAGACAGACACGGTGCGTGCCGTGCGGGTCGCTCAGGTCGCCGGCCGCGTAAATCTGGTGCGGCTTCACCTTTTCCAGCAGGTCCATGGTGATGCGGATGTCTTCCTCGCCGATGGGCTTTTTGCGCACCCGGCCGGTCTCGTAGAACGGCAGGTCCTGGAAGTGAATGTTCGATTCCTTGACGCCGCTGAAACGGGCGGCGGCCCGGGCTTCGGTCCGGCGGATCAAGCCCTTGATCTTCTGCAATTCCGGCGGATCCACCTGACCCGGCTTCTTGTCCTTGATGAAGCGCTCGATCTCGTCTTCCATCCGCTGGGCGACGGCGTCTCCGAGCCCGAATCCACGGAGATATTCCTGTACGAAGTCGGTGTGGCGCAGGGCCGTTTCGTCCCAGACCGCGATGTTGCCGCTGGTCTGGTAAGCCACGTGCACATCGTGCCCCTGCGTGCAAAGGCGAATGAACGTTCCGCCCATGCTGATCACGTCATCATCGGGGTGCGGGCTGAAGACGATGACACGTTTGGGGTAGGTATCGGCATTGGCATGGCGGAAAATGGGGGCACCAGTGGCGACGTATCGTTCGTCAGCTTTGGTAGCCGGCTTGCCGCCCGGCCAGCCGGTGATGGTCCGGCTGAGTGATTTGAAGACTTCGATGTTGATGTCATAGGCGCCGCCACGGCTGGCGATGAGTTCCTGCAGGCCGTGCTCGTTGTAGTCCTCATCGGTGAGTTTCAGCAGGGGCTTGCCCAGAGTCGTGGCCAGCCAGATGGTGGCCTTAGCCGTGGTCCGCGCGTCCCACTTGTGGCCGAACTCTTCCAGTGCGCCCAGTGTCCAGGGGATCTTGCGGCGGGTCAGTTCTGCCGCCGCGGCCTGATCTAGAACGATTCGGGCGTTGCTGTGCTGCTGCAGGAAGCTGGCGGCCACCTGCGTGGTCACTTCGCCTTCGACGGCCCGGCGAATGACCAATGCCTTCCCTTCGCCCCACGCCATCAGGATGATCTTCCGGGCGTTCATGATGGAATCGACGCCCATGGTGATCGCTTTGTGCGGCACGTTGCGCTCGCCGAAGAAGTCGCTGGCGGCGTCAAGGCGGGTCACGCGGTCGAGAGTGATCGGCCGGGTGCGGCTTTCACGCGGGCTGCCGGGTTCATTGAAACCGACGTGGCCGGTTCTTCCGATGCCAAGCAGCTGCAAATCCAGCCCGCCAGCGTCTTTCATGTCTTTTTCGTACTGCTGGCAGAATGCGTAGACCCTGTCGCGCGGGATCGTGCCGTCGGGGATGTGGATGTTCTTCGGGGCGATGTCCACATGGTCGAACAGGTGCTCGCGCATGAACCGGACATAGCTTTGCAGCTCATTCGGTTGCATGGGCCAGTATTCGTCCAGGTTGAACGTGACGACGTTCTTAAAGCTAAGGCCCTCTTCCTTGTGCAGGCGGATCAGCTCGTCATAGACACCGGTCGGGGTCGAGCCAGTCGCCAATCCCAAAACAGCCGACTTGCCCTGCTTGGCCCGTTCCCGGATCAGTTCGGCGATCTCGGCGGCCACGGCTTTGCTGGCCTGCGCGCTAGTTGCGTAGACCAAGGTGGGAATCTTTTCGACAGAGTGGACCCCAGCGGGCATGGCCTGCGGTCCTGCAGTGAGCGGTTCAAGTTTCATCGCAGCAATCCCTTCAGACTGAAAGAACAAGAACGAACCAAAACGTCCGGCCAAGGGCAACAAAACGCTATTTCAAGGCCCGGCTTTTCTACACATCGCGATTCCTGCACAAATTCAATGGACAGGCCGTGATATTATATTATATTCGACAGACTGCCAGCGGCCAATTGTTTTCCCACCCACGGAATCGGGAGCGTCGAAATGTTCAAGCGTCAGGGTTCTGTCGTCTCGTCATCCGCACAGATGGTTTTGGGGGTGCTAGCCGCTTGTGTGGGGGTGTGCGCTGCGGTCCCGGCATGGGCCGCTCCGGCCGAGGTGCGCGGGACGTGGGTGACTACCACCAGTTACACCGCCACCACCTCCACCGTCTACAACAACGCGGCCACCACGGCCAACATGAAGCGGCTGCACGACATGGGCCTCAACTCGGTCTACATGGACTGCTGGCGCAATGGCAACACCTATTTTAATTCGCCAACCAACGCCGCGATCACCGGCAATCTGCGCGACCCCGGTTTGGGTACGCGCGACCTGTTGCAGGAAGTCACCATTCAGGCCCGCCGCAACCAGATGTCGACCATTGGATGGTTCCAGTACGGCCTGATGGCCAAGTTCGGCACGCCGAGTGGGTCGACGACTGAAGTCGCCACCTACATGGCGAACAATGGCTGGCTCATGAAAAACCAGAGCGGCCAGTACACCGACGCTTCGACGGGTTTCAGCTGGATGAACCCCTTGGTGCCGCAGGTGCAGACTTACGTCAAAGGCATCATTCTTGACGCGGTCAAGAACTACAACTTGCAGGGTATTCAGCTGGATGACCACTTCGCCTGGCCGGTCAACTTTGGCTACAACGATTCCTACACCGCAGCGAAGTATCTGACCGACACGGGCCGGAGCCTTCCTGCCAGCCCAACCGACTCCAACTTCACGTTGTGGCGGTCGCAGCAACTCAACACCTTCATGAAGGACATCATCAGCAGTATCCGCGATGCGACCAAGGCCAGCCGGCCGGGGTTCATTGTGTCGGTGTCGCCGGCGGTTTATCCGTACTCCTACAACACCGCGTGCGTCGACTGGCCGAGCCTTGCTGCTTCGAAGGTCGTCGATGAAGTCGTGCCGCAGGTCTACCGTTCGACCGCTTCCGACTTCGCCCGCGATTGGAGCGGCAGCGGCAGCCAGGTGCAGTACATGACGACCCAGCTTGGCAACCTTGCGGCTGGCATCAACATCAACGGGAGTGCCGGCAACAATCCCTACGCGACGGTCGTCAAGCCCAACCTCGACCTTGTGCGAAATACGACCGGCGTGGCCGGGCACGTGCTCTGGTACAGCGACGGCGTGCTTACCAACGAAGCCAACCTCACCGCTTATTACAACGTCGCCGGGCTTGGCCGGGCCGACCGTCCTGACGTGAGCAGCTCACTGCTGCCGCCGCTTGTCGAAGGCGTCAGCCTCGGTGGTAACGTCTGGCAGTTCACTGTCCCCACAGCCGGGTACTACGATCTCGTCGCGGTTAACGGCACCACCTGGCGCACTGAAGTGACCCGCACGCTGCTCTTCCCCGGCAACACCAACTTTACCGTCACGTCGGCCTCGCAAGTCGAGCTGTTGTTCAACTCGCAGTTCATCGTCGTACCGGAACCCAGTGCATTGGCCGCCATGTTCGTGGCGGGTCCGCTGGTGTTACGCCGACGTCGCGTCCGGGCCTGAAACCTGATGCAGTGACCGGTCGTTTGTCCGCCGGTCGTTCGTCCGTCAACATCGTCGTTTCATTCCTACAGGAGAAACATGATCCGTACACCCACAGTCCTGCTGTTGGCCTTTTTGACATCGGCACTGAGTGCCTGTTGCAGCGTCGGCCAGATGACGCCGCCAGCCGAGGCCGTGCGGCCTGAGGTCCGTGGAACATGGCTTACGACCACCGCAAATGACGCGATCAGTACGCCGGAAAAAACGGCCGCGACGATGAAGCGCCTGCGGGAAATTGGCCTGAATGTCGTGTACATCGAGTGCTGGAAGGACGGCTATACAGAGTTTCCGTCGGCCACGATGGACAAGCTCATCGGGGTTCCGTTCAAGGTGAATGCCGCTCCGGCCGCGCAGCAGCGAGACCTGTTGCTGGAAGGGAGCATCGAAGCCCACCGCAACGGCATGCTGGCCATCGGCTGGTTCGAGTACGGCTTCATGGCTGCGTACAAAACGACCAACAACGAACTCAGGACGCTGGGTGAAAAGGAAGGGTGGATCCTCCACGATCAGCACGGCCAGTCGGTCAGCAAGCAGGACAGCTTTGTGTGGCTGAATCCGCTGCACCCCAAGGCTCAGGAGATCGTGCTGAATGTCGTTCTGGATGCGGTGAAAAAGTACGATCTCGACGGTGTACAGCTGGATGACCGCATCTCGATGCCCACCAACATGGGCTACGACGATTTCACCCGCAAGCTCTACGCGGAAGAACACAACGGCGCCCAGCCCCCGACGGACGTCAAAGACGCCGCGTGGCTCAAGTGGCGTGCCGATAAGATCACCGCGTTCGCCAAGCGGTTCGCGGCCGAGGTTCACAAGGTCAATCCGAACGTCATCGTCAGCGTCAGCCCGGCACCGTATCCGTGGTGCTATGAGAACTTCGCCTGCGACTGGCCCACGTGGACGCACTGGTCCGATAACGAACGCTGGGACGAATACGTCCCTCAGAACTACCGCTTCAACTTCGAACGGACCAAGGCCAGCATCGAGGAGGCGTTCGGCTTCATCGGCGATCGTCGCAAAGATTTGATTGCAGGCATACGCGTTGTGGGTGATGGTCCTGACATGCCAGAGAAGGACCTGCTCGATAGCATCCGATTCGCCCGCGATGCCGGTTTGGCTGGCCATGTTCTGTGGTATAGCCGCGGCGTGCTGGATATTTTCCCGGAACAACTCAAGGCTTTCTACAATGTTGCCCAAGTTGGCCAGGCTACCCATCCTGCCCGGCCAGCCGATTGGCGCAGTTTGCCCATTGTCGCGACCAAAGCGACGGACGGTAGTTGGCACTACTCCGTAGAAAAGGGACAGGCCTACCGGACAATCGCGAAAGTACGGGGGCGATGGGTCGATCTGGGTGCGGCAGAGGTTCCGGCCGGGCTGGGAACGTTATCAAAGCCGGAGGCCGAGGCCGTGGAGCTTCTGCCGGACCACAAGCCATAAATTTCCTCTCTTTCAATCGATTTCACTAGGTAAAAAGACGGAAACGTGTTATATAAGATAGCGGAGGGTGGATCTCGTGCGAGATCTCCATGCCTTGTTATTCATTTACGGAGCGGACATATGAAGAATCGTCAACTTTTCATCGCGGCAGCTTTGACTGCCTCTTCCATCACGGCGTCGGCTTTCGCCGCACCTTTCGCCCTCGAAGGCTTCCCCATCAAGAAGCCTGACAACAGCACTGCCTACACGTCCGGCGGGATCAACGGTCAGGTGCAGAACATCCCCAACTCCAGCTATGGGTTTGGCAATAACGTCTGGAACAGCAGCACGGCCAACAATCAGATTAACACCGGTTCGAACTCTTACTTGTTCTACCCGTACAACTCGGCCGGTCGGTTCATTTTCCTCGGCAGCCCGACTCCCAACATTCGTCAGGGTTTCCGCACGCTGGGTACCTATACCCCTGCTAACACCTACTACATGTCCGGGCTGTTCGCGGCCGGCAGTGGTCAGGGTGATCCGGGATATCAGCGGTATTCGGTCATGGGCTTCACCAGTGCCTTTGGCGCCACCCCCAGCTCGGCGGATCTGGCCGATGGTGGTCTCGGTGTGAAAGGAATGTTGTGGGGCGTGGACAACAAGGATCTGGTCGTCCGCTTTAGTGATGCGTCCATCGCTGGTGGCATGTCCTCCAAGATTCTGCTTCCGACCTTGACCGCCAACAGCACCTACTGGATGGGCTTTAAGCTGGAAGTGAACCAGTCGGGCGTCATGGACCGCGTTACATGGTGGGTTGATAACAGCACCTCCCTGAACACCGGCAGCGAAGCCACCCTGACCTCCTCGGCCCTTGCCAGTGGCACGTTCCTGGCTGACATCGTCAGCACCAACGCTGATCTGGTCCGCCTGCAGCAGGTCTCCAGCAACGCCAACGCGACCTACTTCGATGAATACGCCATCGGCACCAGCCTGAGCGACATCATCAGCGTTTCGTACACCTGGAACGTCGACGGCAACGGCGACTGGACCACCGGCGCCAACTGGGCGGGCGGCACCGCACCGGGCTCGATCGGCGATAACGTCATCTTCCCGGGCGGATTTGCCAACTCGCCGAACATTGCGTTGAACTCGGCCGTTTCGGCCGGAAGCCTGACCTTCAACAGTGCCAATACCTACACCATCTCGACCACCGGCGGCGGCAGCCTCAATCTGCAGGCGAGTGCCGGTCAGGCGGCCAAGATCACCGTCAACGCCGGCAACTCTGTCATCGGGGTTCCGGTCACGCTGGGCAGCAGCGTGACGAATGTCAGCACTGCCAGTGGCGCATCGGTGAGCATCGCCAGCATCACCGACGGCGGTGCGGGTTACACGTTGAACAAGACCGGTCTGGGCACGCTCAGCGCGGGTTCGATCAACGTCGGTACGCTGAACATGGGCAACGCGACGACTGTGGGCGGCGTCATCAAACTGCCGACCGACACGCTGCCGCGTGCCGGCACACCGTCGGTCTCGGTGATGAACAACCTGAACATCCAGAATGATGGTGCCGGGCTTGGTCTGAACACCTACTACGGCCAGATCGATGTCGGCACGAGCGACATGATCATTCGCGGGTCCAACGCGGCCGATGGCGATACGAAGTTTGCCAACGTCAATGACATGGCCGCAAGCGGCCAGTATGGCGACGGCGTGGTTCTGTTCTCCGGCAACGGCATCACCAGCAGTGTTGCAGCGGCCGATGCCGTGTCGGGCCAACTGCGGTACGCCGTGGGTGTCGTTCGGAATAACATCGACGGCAACACCCTCTATGACACCTTCGATGGTGTCAGCGTGGGCCTGAACGACGTTCTGGTGAAGTTCACCTACTTTGGTGACGCCGACCTGAACGGGATCGTTGATGACTCCGACTTCTTCCTGCTGAACAACGGTTACGGCAACAGCCTGACCGGCTGGGTCAACGGCGACTTCGACTACAGCGGTACCGTCGATGACAGCGACTTCTTCCTGATCAACAACTCGTACGGCCTGCAGAGTGGCGGCCTACGTGCTGGCGGGGCAGTTCCCGAGCCGACTGGCATGGGCCTGATCGCGCTGGGCGCGGGTGCCGTGTTGGGTCGTCGTCGTCGGTAGTTCTGATTTCCAGTCCGTGCGTCGAGTCAGGTAGACGTGTCCGGGGATCGCGTGCAAACCCCGGCGTGATCGGCCTGCGGCAGACGGAAGGTTCATTTCTCAGGCTGGGCCGGCACTTTGCCGGCCCAGCCTTTTTGGTTGCGCCCAAGCATTGGCCAGTCCCGACCAGTGCCGGGCACAGCAACCGAGGGTCGGGGCGTTTTTTGCCGCGGACCAGTGCCGCCACAATTGTATCAATCTATATATAATGCATATAACATCTACTATCTGATCTATACAACGCGAACTATTGCAATTTCGTCTTGACTCAATCGATTTCCGTAGTACTTATATAACAGGAGAAATTGCGGTCGCTCACCGGGCGATATCTGCCGAGCCTGCTGTGCTGGCGGAGAGTCCGACTGAATCGTCCCAGTTTGCAATTCAGGTCGTCTGAAGCTGCGGATCTCCGGGTCGGTTCCGAGAAACACTTTCCGAGGAGGAAATCATGCGTTCAGTTCATGCACTCGCCATTGCGGCAATGACGGTCGGCGCCAGCGTCGCCGCCCATGCAGCCACCATTGCTTCCGACAGTTACCTGATCGGTTCCAACCCATCAGCGGGCCAGTACGCGGCAGGCACCAGCCTCGCTTCACAGGCCGCCGTCACGGCTTTCGGTTTCAAGAACACCACGGGTGGCAGCGGTACTGCCCAATATCAGTCGCAGACATTGGGTCTGGTGAACACGCTGGCTGGCGCGGACTCGGCCAGCTCGGGCAAAGTCGGTTACATCAACCCCAACGTCACCACATTGACTCGTTCGACGGCTCACAACCTGAATGCCGTGGCCAACAGCTCGACCTATTACGTTTCGCACCTGGTCAACCTCGGCACGTGGAGCGGTACTGCCGCCGCGGGACAGCGCGCGTTGCTCACGGGCTTCGGTAACGCGACCGCCCCGACCAACACTGGCACGGGCACCAGCATGACCGGCCTGGAGTTCGGGTTCTCTCAGGACGGAACCGCAGCCTCCACGACTGCCGGCGGCAGCCTGGTGATTCGCTATAACAACGCGGGTACTTCGGCCGACCAGATCCTGCTGGACGGTACGGTCAGCTCGGTTCAGAACCTGACGTATCTGGTTGTTGCCAGGATCGACGTCACCGCCGGAACTGACAATGTGACTTGGTGGGTCAATCCGACGGATGCCACGGACGATTCCACGCTGAGCTCGTCGGCTTTGGCCACGGGCACCTTTGCAGGCAACGTCGTCAACTCTGGTGCAGACTTCGGCCGTTTGAACTACTACTCCGTCGGCTGGGGCAACAGCGTCGGTGCTAGCGGGTTCTTTGATGAAGCCCGTCTGTCGACCGATTTGGCTGGGCTGAACTTTGTCGCCGTCCCCGAGCCGACGACCCTGTCGGTTCTGGCCCTGGGTGCGATGGGTCTGGTTCGCCGTCGCCGGGCCTAAGTCGCGGTCGGCGCGAGCCGATTAGCCGTTTTACCCAACTCCTTCCACGAGCGCCCCTGATGTTTAGGGGCGTTCTCTTTTGGGCGTGAGCCTTTCCACTCCTCACCCCGCAGCCCCGAAGTCCTGCGGCCAACGCTGGCGGGAGGTGGGACGGGACGGGGCGGGGTGGGGGGGGAGATAAATCTCGAAAAATCGTGTTGACGAAAACGTTTTCCGGGGTAATTATATAAGAGATGGTCAGGTAGTTTCAGGTCCGTCCGACATTTGAAAGGGACAGCCATGGTGCAATCGCAAAATCGCAAAGGCTTCACGCTCGTTGAGTTGCTTGTCGTTATTGGCATTATCGCACTCCTCGTGTCGATCTTGCTGCCGGCACTGACGGCCGCGCGCCGGCAGGCCAATGTTGTCAAGTGTGCCTCGAACCTGCGGCAGCTGGCGATGTCGCTCGTCAACTACTCGGTCGACTTCAGAGGCCGTTTCCCGCCGAACGTCAACGTCTGGACGAACCCGGACAAGACCAAGACCTCGCAGGAGTGGTACGACGTTGACAGGATCGGACGGTACATGCCCAAGACGGAGATTTCCTCGGCTGCGGTACCGACTGTTGCCTCGGCCGTAATGGTCTGTCCGGACTCGCCGTCGGGCACCAAGCGGTCGTACTCGATGAACCTCTGGGCCAGTTCGATGGCCGATCAATATGCGCTGAACGCCGGGGCGAACCCGATAAATCTCAATGACTCCAGTGGCGCGAAGTATGTGGCTAACACATCCGGCCTGACGGGAAAGTCGGCCGGGACATTCTGGGGCACCAGTGCGAAAGGTTCGACCAGCCTGATTTTGCTGACCGAGCGTTGGTACTACTTCGCCATCGACCCGAAGCTGGGTGGTCCGATTACGACCTCGACCATTGGCGGTCAGGGCACGACCGCTGGTGTGCGATTCCTGGGTAACCCGAGCCTCGACATTCCGATGCTGCCGGGCCTTTCGCCCACGGGCACCGCCCCCACCGAGCTTGATTATACCCGCCACCGGATTAGTAAAGACCGCTCTCGCGGCGTTGATGCGGTTGGCCGGGTCAACATCGCGTTTGCTGATGGACACGTGGCGCTGCTGTCGCAGGACCAGCTTGCGAACTCCAAGAACAAGCGGAGCCGTCTGGTGGCCCTGTGGTCGCCGTATGACACAGTCATTCCGTAAGCCTTCCACGGCCCGATTCTGAAACTCATCCGGACCATTGCCTGAAGCGCAATGGTCCGGCTGCTTTTAATGGGGTACTTGGCGACCGCGGGCAATCGCCGCGCGGCCAACCGGGTGTTCAGACTTTGATGATCCACTTCATGCGGTACATCGCCGCCATGATGGCCCACCAAAAGACCACAAAGAGGCACGCGCCCACCAGTGACGCCAACTCCGGCGAGGAGAACTGTGGGGAGACGAAACGCTGGTAGAGATAATCTTTCAGACCATACGACTTGCCGCCCCATGAAAGCGGCCAGAGTCCCATCGCCCGGACCATCAACCCGGAGGCCCAGAACGCCGTGATGGCATTTACGCCGAAGGCCACAAAGGGTGCGGTGAACCGACGGAAGCCCTTGAGATCCATCAGCCAGTACGCCCCTGCCAGAAACAGTGTCGCCAACCCGCCGCTGAGGAGGGAATATGAGCTGGTCCAAAGCTGTTTGTTGAAGAGGAACACCAGCGACCAAAGCAGACCCAGAGCGGTGATCGTCACCCCTACTGCCAGCGGACCCGCCACGCTGGCGGGGCGCCGTTTCAGCTGATAGCCGACGATGACGCCAATCAGCCCGGTGGAAATCGCACTGATGGTGCTGAACGGCCCTTCGGGATCGAACGCAGCATGCTTATAGAGGTGGTTTTGGGTCAGGATTGTGCGATCAACCCAGGCGCCAAGATTGGTGGCCGGTTGCAAGTTGGCCGGCTGCCATGCACCACCTGATATGGGGACAGGCACAAGGGTCAGGGCCGCCCAGTACCCCAGGAGAATCGCAGCACACACGCCAACCCACACGCGCGGCGAGGATTTCAGAAACAGGACGACGCACGCAAGGTAGACCACCCCAATGCGTTGCAGCACACCCATGATACGAAGCCCGCCCAGCCGCTCTTGCAGCCATGCCAGCGGCTGGTGCGTCAGTTGATCAAGGGACGCGGGCGATGAAGGAAACAACCCCAGCAACCACGCCAGCACGAACAAGGTGACCGTCCGGCGGACCGCCCGCCACAGCAATGATCTGTGCTGGGCAGTGTCGTGCCGCCGTGAATCCATCGCGAAGACGATCGACACGCCCACGATGAACAAAAAGAACGGCATGATCAGGTCGGTGGGTGTGCACCCGTGCCATTCGGCGTGGTCGAGTGGCCAGTAGATGTGCGACCATGTGCCCGGGTTGTTGACCAGAATCATGGCCGCAACGGTTGCACCGCGAAACACGTCCAGCGAGACCAGCCGCGGCGGCCGGGAAGGCGAGGCTTGAATCGGTGGGGCGTCGGTCATGGGCCAGCGGATTGTCAGCCAAACTGGCCGGAGAAACTACCGGCCGGCGGGAGCTGCCAGTTCGCGACCCACAGCCTCACCCAGGTCAGCCATGAACGGCATGGCGACCGTCTCGTATTCGTAATCATCACTGTTGAGCACGCCTTTGGCACAGGTGAAGATCGTGGCTGTGACGAAACAGGCCCGGCCGGTTGAACGGCACTCGACATAGGCGTTTTCAATGGAGAAGCCGTAAGCCTGACCGATCTTGTTGCGGATGATCCATTGGTCGCGCGGTGCGATCCGCAATAGCCCGGGAAGCAGAAACTTGAAGTCGAAGTCGGGATTTTCCTTTGGATCGTAGCGCGGATTGGCGGACTCTGAAGCGAGTTCCTCCATGGCCTGTAAGAACACGGCGCGGTGTTTCGGGGTCAGCTTGAACCCCGGCTTGTTCGGGCCCAGGTTCACGTCCGGGCGGACGGTCATCACCAGCATGTCTTGCAGGTCGACCAAGGATGTCCGGTTTTTGTCGGCGAAGTTCATCGGATGCTCGACCTTGCCTTCGGCCGCGATGTAGGACGTACCGACATCAAGCCCCAGCGGCTCAGTTCCTGCGATCGGGAAGGGCAGTGGACCGGCCGTGCGGGCGGGAATCTTGACAATGGGTAACACGGCCCCGTCTGCCTTGGCACCGGATGCCGGCGGGCCCATGAACTCCACGGCCCGCGTGCGTGTGTTATCACCCATCGAGCGACCTTCACTGAGGCGGTGGGTCAGACGGACAGTGGTTGCCCCGGCCGCCCACATGCGACGGTTGAGCTCTTCCTGCCCGACGAAGTCGTAGAGCCGGTTATAGGCTTGGTTGTCGGAGACGATAAAGAGCTTGCGGATTTCGTGCCGAAGCGTGATTGCTCCACCCTCTAGATTTGTCTCGTCGGATGCCTCGCGTTGCTGGTCGTCAAAGAGCGGTTCAAACGCCAACGGCGTGTCAAGCGTTGCCCACGTCGGATAGGGCGGCCCGGCCTCCAGCGCCTGCACAGCCGCCACGGCCCCGCAAAGCTTGATCGTGCTGGCCGGGTAAAAGTACTCGGCATCCACCCGGTATCCCGAGCGGTCCAAGTTCGCCCCACCGGACGGGTCACTCCTTACCCAGCTTAGCAACACCTGCAAGCGGCGATCAGAAGCGTGGTTGGTGGCAGCCCTTAAACCGGGGTGCGCTGTCAAAAGTGTTTGAGCTGACATGGTCTTTGAAACGCACCCGGATAGCAGTAACACGCTGCCCAACACCGTTGAGGAGAGCCCAATTAGACAGCAAGAGCCTCGCGGCAGCGACATCTGCGACATCGTACCAAATACCTGAAAAAACAGGAGGTTAGAGCCCTGTATCCACTTGGGTTTTCGCGCGTTCAGGGTGTGAGTTTGCGTCATCGGTCACAATAGCGGCGAAACAGCCGCTTCTGGCATTTACTTATCGCCGGATGGCCGACACACTCCCCCATCCTCCCACAAGGCACCGCAAATGTTCACACAATCTGAAGGCTATCACCGCCTTGAGGGTCAGGATGTTTACCTGATCCCCGACCTGATCTCGATGCGTCCGTTTCTGATGTCACTGGTCAGTGATTGCGACCTTTGGATGTACCTTTCATCGCACGGTGGCCTGACGGCCGGGCGGTGCTCGGAAGACCGCGCCATCTTCCCCTACGAGACCGACGACAAGTTGCACCTGACCCCCGCGCATGCCGGGCCGGTAACGCTCATGCGGATCAAGGGTGACGGCATCGCGGGCACGGCCGAGTGGGCCCCGTTCGCCGATTCCCCGCCATTGGGCACACGGCGCTGGCTTGCGAAGTCGCTGATGAGTTCGCGCATCACATTCGAAGAGGCGCACCCGGAGTTGCCACTTACATTTCGTTACTCATGGTGCGCCACGCGCGAGTTCGGATTTGTTCGCTCTTGCCAACTCACGAACAACGGCAAGACGGCCGTCGACGTGGAGATGATCGATGGCGTTTTGAATATTCTGCCCGCCGGAACAGTGCTGGGCCTGCAACAGGGAACCAGTTGCCTGATCAACGCCTATAGCCAGTCTGAAGTGCAGCCGGGGACCACCCTTGCGACATTCGCCCTGTCGTCTTTGATTGTGGACAAGGCCGAACCGGCTGAAGCGCTGATCGCCAACACTGCATTCAGCGTCGGCTTCCCCGGCCAGCCTATCACGATGCTTTCGACAGACCAATTGTCCCTCTTTCGCCGCCATGCGGGTACGGCTCTGAAGGCTGAATCGGTACTGACTGGGCGTCGAGGTAACCACCTCACCGGCACAACGTTTAAACTGGCTGCGGGCCAGACGCTGCGGTGGTACACGGTCATCGACTCGTCGCGGGATCAGGCTCAGGTTGTCGCGCTGCGGGCCATGCTGAGAGGTGGAGCGGCGGTCGCCGACCGCCTTGAGGCTGCGATGAAGGCGACCGACCATGGCCTGCGCCTGCTGCTCGCCTCAGCCGATTCGGTGCAGGTCACTGCCGACCGCGCCGCTACGGCCCACCACACCGCCAATACGCTGTTCAATACGATGCGCGGCGGCGCGCTCGCGTTCAATGGTGACATTCCCGCCGATGATTTCCGCCTGTTTCTGCGTCAGCGGAACCCGCAGGTCTCGGCCCGCCACCAAGAGCGGCTCTCTGCGCTCAAGGGAGTCATTCAAGCCCACGAACTACTGACGATGGCTGATGCGACAGGCGATGCAGACCTGTACCGGCTGGCCAGCGAATACCTGCCCATGCACTTCGGTCGGCGGCACGGCGACCCCTCGCGACCGTGGAACCGCTTTGCAATCCGTACGACGTCCGCCACGGGTGAGCCCATCTTCGACTATCAGGGCAACTGGCGCGACATCTTCCAGAACTGGGAGGCGCTGGGTTATGCGTTCCCGACACACCTGCACACGTTCATTTCGCGATTCTTGAATGCTTCGACCGCCGACGGCTTCAACCCCTATCGCGTCACGCGGGACGGCCTGGACTGGGAATCGCCCGATCCCCACGACCCGTGGGCCAACATCGGCTACTGGGGCGACCACCAGATTATTTATCTGCTGAAGTTGCTGGAGGCGGAAGAAAAGTTTCACCCCGGACATCTTCAGTCGCTGATGAACAAGGCGGCATTCTCCTATGCGAACGTGCCGTATCGGATCAAGCCTTATGCCGACTTGCTGAAGAACCACCGCGACACGATAGAGTTCGATTTCGAACTTAACCGGCAGATCGCCGCGCGCGGCCAGAAACTTGGGGCGGACGCGAAGCTTTTGCACACCACAGACGGCAAAATCGTCCATGCCACGCTTGCTGAAAAGCTTCTGGTGCCGGCCCTGTCCAAGCTGAGCAATCTAGTCGTTGGCGGCGGCATCTGGATGAACACCCAGCGGCCGGAATGGAATGATGCCAACAACGCGCTGGTGGGCATCGGCATCTCGATGGTCACGCTGTGTTACCTGCGCCGTTACGTGAGCTTCCTGGAAACATTGCTCGGTGGCGTCAACGGTACAACGCTGACCATGTCGGCCGATGTCGCCGAATTTCTCTCTGGCCTGTACCGGGCATTCTCGGCTCATGATCGCCTGCTGACGGGCAAGGTCACTGATACGGACCGCAAGGCCATGCTGGACGCCGTCGCGGCACCTTTTGATCGCTACCGAACGGCAGTTTACGAAGGGGGCTTCCGGCCGACCGTCAACGCCATGACATCGGATGTACTCGCGTTTCTATCGATCGCCCGACAATTTGTTGAGGCCAGCATTCGCGAAAACCGTCGTTCTGATGGCCTGTTTCATTCTTACAACCTCTTCAAGCTCAACGCCGACGGCCATAGCCTGAGCGTTGGCCGGCTGCCAGAAATGCTGGAAGGGCAGGTGGCAGTTTTGTCGTCCGGCCTTCTGACCCCGAAAGAGGCCGCAGATCTGATCGAAGCGTTGTTCCGGAGTTCGCTGTTCCGCGCGGACCAGAAATCTTTCCTGCTGTATCCCGAGCGGCCGATATCGCCTTTCCTTGGCAAGAACACCATTCCGCCGGAGGCCGTCAAGGCCAGCCCCTTGTTGACGGCGCTTCTGGCTGGCGGCGAAGCGTCGGTCGTGTTGAAAGACGCCGACGGCGCTTACCGGTTCTCGCCGTCGTTCCGAAAGGGCGAACACCTTTCTGACGCGCTGCGGGCGCTCAAAGGCGATGCGCGCTATACGGCCCTCATCGCAAGCCACAGTACGGCCCTTCTCGATCTGTATGAGTCGATCTTCCACCATTCCAGTTTCACCGGCCGCTCGGGCTCCATGTTCGGCTATGAAGGCAATGGTTGTATCTACTGGCACATGGTGGCAAAGCTCATGCTGGCCGCGCAGGAGTGTTATGAGCAGTCGGCCTCGTCGAGTGACACCGCCACCACCGCCCGTCTGAAATCGCTCTATTACCGCATTCGCGGCGGTCTGGGCTTCCAGAAACTGGCAGCCGAGTACGGTGCCTTCCCGCCGGATGCTTATTCGCATACGCCGAAGCACGCCGGGGCACAGCAGCCGGGCATGACCGGCCAAGTCAAGGAGGAACTACTCACCCGTCTGGGTGAACTGGGCATCTCCGTCCGGGGTGGCGGGCTGACCTTTTCGCCGAACCTGCTGCACGCCGGCGAGGTCTGCCGTGAAGCGACGACGTTTGATTACGTCGGCCTCGACGGCCACGACGCGACGCTTCCGCTGCCGCCCATGTCACTCGCATTTACGTTCTGCCAGACCCCCATCATCTACGCCTTCGGCGGCAAGCCGGGCCTGACGGTCGACTTTGCAGACGGCACGACAAAGGTGCTGACTTCGCAGCAGTTACCGGCCGACATCGCTGAGACGATCTTCCAGCGACGAGGCAAGGTGAAGTCAGTAAGGCTGATGTTTGCAGCAATGCCGGCTTGATCGAGTCACAGCCGGTACTCGCCTTTCAGCTGCCTGAACCAACGTGCCCGGGGGTTGGCCCAAATCTACTGATGCGCTAAAAGCACCAGCCAGCAGCCAAAGACTGTGGTCATCGGGCAGATCAGAAAATGGGGGCAGATCGGGGTCGAGGTCGAAACTCAGGGCTACTTACGCAACGTTCAGGGCAACGCGGTGTGCCAACCTGGAGTGGTAGCGCATCGTTCCGCACCCAGCGATATTGGTTTCCTGTTGGCGGCGGCGAATAATCAAACAAACACTGGATCGGTCATATTCGTCTCATGTTTCGGTGGTACGGTCGTACAAGTTCAAGCTGGCGTTTTCAGATCGTCTGAGGCTACTTTCAAGGGGAACTGCTGTGATCTTCTCGCGAAACGGTTCATTCACGCTGGGGTTGGTCGTTTCGATGTTCTGCGGATCACTGGTGTGGGCCGGAGAGAAAGATGAGGCCGAGTTGGCCAAGGCGCCGTCATCCGTCCAAGCGGCGGCGAAGAAGTTGCTGGGAAGCAGGAAGCTTGACGAGTTCGGTAAGGAACGGCTGGGGCGTAGCGTCATCTACGAGATCGGCTTCAAGGCGGACGATAAGGACCACGCGTACGTACTTGGCGAAGCGGGTGAGTTGATCCAGGAAGAAGTTGATGTCGATGTCGCTGACCTTCCGGCTCCCGTTACCTCAGCCATCAATAAAGCGGTACCATCAGGCAAGTTGGACGAAGCGGCGATCGCGACGAATGGTGCCATGACATTTTACGTCGTTGAGGTAAAAGTTGGCGCTCAAGTCCACTGTGTCAGTGTGACCCAAGACGGTAAGTTTCTCGCCGATGAAGTCGTCGAGGTGATGCACGATTGAGTGCGTCAAGAGTCTGTGTTTCTGGAGGCTTGGATTTGGCGATTGAGCTTCCGTCTTGCTGGTAAAACCCCTATCCCCTAGAAGGCGACATTATGAAACACTCATCTGCTTTTCTTGCAACTTTCGGGCTGAGCTTGCTGGCTGCGGCGGCAACCGTCGCCCCAGATATTCAGTATAAGTTCATCACGGAAATCCCGATCGGTGGTGGGAGCGGTTGGGACTACCTGCTGGCCGACGTGGCCACCGGTCGGCTGTATGTCAGCCACAAGACCAAAGTGGTCGTCATTGACATGGCGACCAACAAAATCGTGGGGAACGTCACGGATACTCCGGGTGTTCACGGATTCGCGGTCGCAGCGGAACTGAAGAAGGGCTTTTCCAGTAACGGTCAGGAAAGCAAGGTCAGTGTCGTCGATCTGGCAACACTCAAGACACTGACGAAGGTGCCGACCGGGGCGAATCCGGATGGCATCTTTTATGAGCCTACTGTCGGAGAAGTTTGGACGTTCAACGGCCGCGGCCATTCGGCAACGGTAATCGACGCAAAGACCGATAAGGTGCTGGTTGAAGCGATTGATCTTGGCGGTAAGCCTGAAGGCGCTGTGGCTGATGCTGTTGCGGGCCGTGTTTACGTGAATGTTGAAGACAAGAACGAAGTGGTAGTCGTTGACCTGAAGTCGCACACGGTTCTCAGTCACTGGCCCATTGAAGGAGGCGAGAGCCCGACTGGTATGGCATTCGATCGTGAAACCCATCGGCTGATCATCGGCTGCGGCAACTCGAAAATGGTGGAAATGGACTCCACCAACGGCAAAGTGGTCTCCACGCTGGATTGCGGGCAGGGTGTGGATTACGCCTCGTTTGATCCGGCCACCCACCTCGGCTTTGTATCAGCTGGCGGCAGTGGGACGGTCACCATCGCCAAAGTCGAGGCGGACAAACTGACACTTGTTCAGACGCTGACCACCGAGCGCGGCGCCCGGACCATGACAGTCGATACCAAGACCCATCGCATCTACCTTTCCAATGCCAAGTCTCGCACGGACGCGGACAGCTTTAAGGTGCTGGTCTACGGAATTGATGGCGAAATGGCCGGTGGAGCGGATGATGGTGCGAAGAAGTAAGGCCATCAGCGGCGTCGCCGTAATGGTCTGCTCCATTGCCGGGTGCCATGCCACACGTCCTGATGTTCAGGCCGATGCGGCCCGAGCCACGGGTATCGATCGCGCCATCGTTTTTCGTGAGCAAGGGGAGCCGGTTGATAACCCTCCCTTGGATTCGGAAACGCTGACACTGACACAGGCCACACGGCTGGCCCTTGAACACGATGCCAGAATTCAATCGGCCATCGCCAAAGTTCGAATGGCGGAGGCGGATGCCAATCAGGCGCGACTGCTCCCGAATCCGGTCCTCGGCATCGACGTCCGCTATCCGCGCGGTCATGGAGCGGGCCAGGTGTTTGAGGCCACGATCTCGGAAGACTTGACGCAACTCCTGCAAAAGCCAGCACAAATTGCGGCGGCGGATGATCGGCTACGTGGGGCGGCCGCCGATGCGCTATCGGTCGTCTTGGACGTTATGGCGGAAGTACAGTCGGTGTTTATTTCAGCGTGTGAAGTCGAGGCGGAAACACGAATTTCGGCGGGCCGCGACGCGGGATTGCGAAGGATCCACGAGATTGCCGTGCTCCGGCAGAACGTGGGGGATGCGTCGCGACTGGATGTGATGACGCTGGAGTCGCAGATCGCCCAGACGGCACTGGATTCATCTGACTTGCGGCTTCGGCAGAAGGATTTGCGGCTCCAACTGGCCAAGTTGATCGGCGAGCCACGGGCCAAGGCTGATTGGCGGCTGGTGCCGCCGGAAACGCCGATGAATCTTGCCGCATCGGAATCAGAGTGGCTTGAGACCGGACTGCTTCATCGGCCGGAACTTCAATCCAAGGTGTGGGAGCTTCGTGCACTGGGCGACGACCTGACCATTGCAAGCCTTTCACCCATACAAGGTGCCAACATCGGTGCCCATGTTGAGCGCGATCCTGCGTGGCGATGGGGCCCGACACTGAGCATTCCGCTGCCGGTCTTTGACTGGGGACAACAGGCCCGCACCAAAGTGGAGGCCCAGCGTATCGGGGCGCGGCACGATCTGGTGGAGTTGCAACGGAAGTTGATTGAAGAGATTCGACTGGCCTACGCCACGCAAGCTGAGGCCACAGCCAATCTCAAGCAGGTACAGCAAACGCTCATGCCCTTGCAAAAGGCGCAGTTGGATCAGGCGGATATTTCCTATCGTTCGGGCGATATTGATCTGGCCGCATCACTGCTGGCGCACAATGACTACGGCCTTGCACAGGTTCGGGCAGGCAAGTTGGAGGAATCGGCCTGGCTTGCACGGATTCGGCTTGAGCGCGCGGCCGGTGGTACGGCGTTTTCGCCCGGTGTCGCAAGCACCCAGAGATCTCCTGCCCAAGACACTCAAACGGCTATGAATGCCAGCGGAAATCGACCATGACCCGGCGAAGGCTTACGACCACACTGATTTCGATCGCGGCCGCTTCTTTGGTCGTCTTTGGCTGGCTGCTGCATTTTCACACGGCAGTATTTACCAATCACCTGCCGAAGTGGGGCTGGTTGCAATCGACGCTGGCAGCAGTGGGGGAGGCCAGTCCGGCCGCGGAGGCTGATGAAGACCCCGACAACAGCAAGAATGAAATTCCTGTCCACGTTGCGAAGGTCACTGTAGTCACAGTCCACAAATATTTGGAAGGCTTCGGCACAGTTGCAGCCCGGCCGGCGCGAGGTACGAACCCCACTGGGACCAGCGGTGGCGCGGCAGGCGGGGCGTCACTTGTCTCTCCGGTGGCGGGTGTGGCCGCGAAAGTTGTGGCACAGGTGGGTCAGCGTGTGCAAGAGGGAGATGTCCTGATTCAGCTGGATGACCGGCTGGCGGCATCAATGGAGGAATCGGCGCGGGGTGCCCTTACTCAGGCGCAGGCTTCCTTGAAGGCGTTACTGGCTACACCGCGGCCGGAACAACTGGCGATTGCTGATCTTGCGGTGCAGAAGAGCCAGACCGCCGCGGATTTTGCCCAGAAGAACTTCGACCGTGCGCAAAAACTGGCCGCCGCTGAGGGCATCGCTGCCAAGGCATTCCAACAGGTGGCCAACGATCTCGCGACTGCTACCAGCGACCTTGCGACCGCAAAGCAGCAGTTATTGATCCTGAAAAACACACCGACGCCCGAGGATGTCGCCCAAGAAAACGCAAAGATGGCACAGGCCACCGCGGCCCTGAAATCGGCCCAGACCCAGCGACAACTTCTCCAGATCACCGCTCCAATTAGCGCGACGGTTGCAGCGGTTTCGGTCAACCCTGGCGAGGCGGTGGATACGGCCAAGGTCGTTGTCCAGCTGGTGGCTCTGGACAGGCTTTGCATCATGGCACTGCTTCCCGCTGACCAGCTTCCTGCTCAGCCTACGGGTCTGCCTGCGCAAATCCTTGTCGGAGACGCGGACGCGGGTGTTATCGAGGCGAAGGTGTCAGCCGTCTCGCCTCAGATTGATATCCGCAACGGGTCGATTCTTGTGACCCTTGACCTGGCCGCTGACACGCCGCTACGGCCCGGACAGACCGTTCGCACCCGCTTGATCGTCGACGAACACAAGGACGCGCTGGTCGTCCCACGCAGTGCCGTGGCCACGGATGAAAACGGCGATAGCGTCATTTCAGTGGTGGAAGGTGACCAGGCTACGCATAAGTCGGTCAAGCTGGGGTTCGGTGAAAACGGCCTGATCGAAGTCATTGCCGACGGCTTGAAGGAAGGCACAACTGTCGTGACCGCCGGGTCGTACGGACTGCCGCAGGCCACTCACATCAAGATCGTGCCCTAAATGCTCCAATCCATCGGAACACTTTCAACCCGCCACTGGAAGGCGATCTTCTTCATCGTACTGGGCCTTTGTGCTGCAGGGGCTTATTGCGCCTCATCAATGCCCTCCAGCGTCTTTCCGCAGACCAACTTCCCCCGTGTGACCATCATGCTCGACAACGGCGAAATGCCGGTGGAAGAGATGATGGCACTGGTAACCAAGCCGGTGGAAGAGGGGATGAAGGATGTGCCCGGAATGGTGTCGGTCCGGTCGAACACCGGCCGTGGCTCGAGTGTGGTGGACGTATTTTTCAACTGGTCGGTCGACATGGAGCAGACCGAGCTTCACGTCAGGACCCGGCTGGCGCAAGTTCGGGCTTCACTGCCACCCTCGGTCAACGCCAAGGCATTCCGGCTGACTTTTTCGGTCTTCCCGATCACCGGGATTAGCCTGACCAGTCCGCACCGATCCATGTCCGAGCTGACGGTGGTCGCCGAAGACACGATAAAGACACATTTCTTGCGGATCCCCGATGTGGCACGTGTTGATCTGGTGGGCACGCGTGAACCGGAACTACATGTCGTGGCCGATCCACTTCGGCTGGCCGCGCTAAACTTGTCGCTGACGCAGGTGGCCGATGCTCTGACAAAAAGCAACCTCGTCGCTGCCGGAGGGCTTCATGAAGAAAAGGACACCCTCTTCCTGACGCTCATCGACGGGCGCGTAGGCACGCCCGAGGCCATTGAAAACCTGGCCATCTTTTCAACCGGCGACCACCCCATCTGCATCCGGGATGTAGCCCGTGTGATCCGGGCGGCCGAGCCACGGACCACCATTGTCACCGCCGACGGCAGGCCCTCTGTGCTCATCATGGTTCGCTCCCAGCCGGATGCTTCCACGGTGGAGATCGTGGATTCGGTGGAGAGGGAGATGGCGGCCGTACGGAAGCTACTTCCGGCCGATATGAAGCTCGCCTTCTTCTATGACCAGTCGCTTCTGGTGCGCGATTCCGTGCGGTCAGTGTGGGAGGCGATTTTCTTCGGTCTGCTGCTTTCTGTCGCCATCCTGTTCGCGTTCTTGAAAGACTGGGGTTCCACGCTGGTAGCGGTTGTAGTCATTCCGGTCACAGTTCTGGTGACGTTGCTGGTCATGCGGCTGATGCACATGACCTTTAACCTGATGACGCTGGGCGGCATCGCGGCCGCGATCGGGCTGGTTATTGACGATGCCATCGTCGTCGTTGAGGCGATCCATACCAAGATCTTCAGCGGCCTGGACCGTCTGGCCGCGATCCATGATGCGGTAACCGAAATTCTTCCCCCGCTGACCGGATCGACGCTGACCCCGGTGGTTGTGTTCCTTCCGCTGGCGTTTTTGGACGGTGTGCCGGGCGTTTTCTTCCGGGCGTTGGCGATCACGATGACAGTCTCGCTCCTCATGTCGCTGGTGCTTGCCGTCACGGTCACGCCGGCCCTGTCCGCCGCCATCATCCGCCCGAAATCGGCGGCAGCAGACGGGGCGGTCCATCAAGAGGCAGGATTCATTCTGCGAAGGGTATCTGCCCTTTACGGCCGGGCCGTTCGGCTTGCCCTTGCTCACCGCTATATGACGCTGGCACTGTGCCTGCTGCTGGTGCTTGCGGCACTCGACCTCTCGACACGGCTCAAGTCGGGGCTACTTCCGCCATTGGAAGAGCACGGCTTCGTACTCGATTACAAGGTCAACCCGCCGGGGACCAGCCTCAGCGAATCCGACCGCGCGCTGACCGAAATCGAAAAAGTACTCAGCGGCATACCAGAGGTTGAAAGCTATTCCCGCCGAACGGGTGTCGCCCTCGGACTCGAGCTGACCGAGCCAAACGCCGGCGACTTCCTCGTCAAACTACGGCCGGATTCAATGCGGTCTACCGAAGAGGTGATGTCCGAACTTCGCGAGACGCTCAAACACGTCGAGCCACAGGTTGACGCTGATCTGCACGGCATGATCGGCGACCTCATCGGCGACCTGGTATCATCGCCCAAGCCCATTGAGATAAAACTCTTCTCGAATGATGTCGAGTTCCTCAAACAGGCCGCCCCCGCCATCAAGGCTCAGATCGATGAAGTGCATCATGTTGCTGATACCGCAGACGGCCTGATTGTTGCCGGCCCCTCTCTGACATTCCGAATCCGCCCTGCCGACGCCCAGCGATTCGGTCTGACAACGGCCGACATCTCCGCCGCCGTCACTGCGGCCAAACTCGGTCAGTTATCCTCGTACGTGCTATCGGGCGACCGGGTGACCAATATCCGCGTCCTGCTGGAGCCGAAGTCAGTCGCCACGATCGACACGCTCCGCAATCTTCCCCTGCGAACCGCCGACAACCAGAACATCCGACTCGGGCAGGTGGCCGATGTTCAGGAGATTCCCGGACAACTGGAGCTGGAGCGGGAAAACCTTCGCCGCTACGTGTCCGTTACCGGTGAACTGGATGGCGGCGATCTCGGTTCAGTCATCAGTGAGATCAGGCAGAAGCTCGCCGGCGACGCCCGTTTTCCCCCCGGAACACTGGAATTTGGCGGCCTTTATAAACAGCAACAGGAGTCGTTCCGCAATCTGTTTGTGGTCATGGTCGCGGCCATCCTGCTGATCTTCACCGTCCTTGTGATTGAGTTCCGTGCTTTTCTGCAGCCCATCGCCATCATTGCCGGAGCGTTGCTCTCTCTGATCGGCACCATTGGTGCCCTGTACCTCACGGGGACCTCCGAAAACATCATCTCCCGGCTGGGCGAGATCATCGGCGTGGGTATCGTCGCCAAGAACGGCATCCTCGTGCTGGATTACGTAGCGCACCTACGTGCCACTGGACTCTCGCTGGAGGAAGCCCTGATTCAATCCGGACTCCGCCGTTTGCGGCCCGTCTTGATGACGTCGCTGGCCGCAGCCCTTGGCATGTTGCCGTTGGCCTATGGCATCGGTTCAGGATCCGACATGCTCAGGCCGCTGGCGATTGCCGTGATCGGTGCACTGGCAACGTCGGTCCTGCTTTCGCTGGTGGCCACACCGACGATTTACTATGTTCTGGCAAAGCGAGCCTCTACCAAGTGACGGTGGAGAGACGCCGAGCCTTGTCTAACAAATGGCTGACCTAAGAGGTTGAGGACATGGCTTGATGTCGGCGATTTTTGTCGCGCATGGACTTTCCGAACGGAGTTTTTTCTTCCCGATCATCTTGTCATCACTTGACCGCAGTACCTTTCCCTTATCTTTTGGGCTCGAAGAATCGGGGTGGCCCGGTTGAATGAGTTGCCTCTCAAAGTGTTCCGCTGAGGCTCGTTCTGGTCGCTCCCCGCATAAAGTCGCTGTTTTTCTGGAGTCTTAAACTGATGCTCAATACATTGCGTTCAGCCCGTAAGAACTGATTTTACACCGCAATGATATCCAGTGCATCGAGGTCGTTGATCTTGGGGTCATCTTTGTTGGGCGCAATGTCATTCACATCCGCTGCCAAGGCCGATCTGGTGCTTGAGACCGAAACCGCGCAGCTCGGCAAGAAGGGGACTTTCGCCACGAGCGCAGCCTTTCAAATGGAGAAAAGCAGCGACGGTAGTACCCACTTCTTTACGCTCAATCAGTTCGAGTACGCGCTCACAGATCGTGCGGAGATACTGATCGAGCCGTTTTTCTATGACGTATCTCGGCCCATCGGCGAGGCGACTACCAGAGGAATGGGCGATCTGGAGATCACCCCGTCCTACATGATCTTCGAGGAGACGAAGGACACTCCGGCCATCGTTCTTGCATTCAAAGTGAAAGTCCCGACCGCCACCAACCGCGATATCGGTAGCGGCAAGTTTGATTACCAGCCCTTCATCATTATCGGCAAGACGTACGGGCCGTTGATCGTGAACTTCAATCTGGGCTACGACTTTATCACACCCACCAGTGACGAGCGGCTTCGTGACCAGTTCAACGCCGATATTTCTGTGGAATACGTCATCGTGCCCGAGTGGAGCGTTTATGCCGAAACCTTTGTCAACTCCAGTCCTGTAGCCGGTGAGCGGGGAACGGTTTCATTTGCCATCGCCACTGAATACCGATTTACCGAGCACGTCAACGCCTTCGTGAGCATTGGCGATGACACCGATCAAGTTGCGAACGTTCGATTCGGCATGAACTTTGAGTGGTAGCGTTGGTCGACGATCGGTGCTTTGTGCCAGCTGCTTCAAATCTTGTGAACCTGATCTGCGCAGCAAAGCAGCAGCGGGTCGCCTGACCCGACAACTCGCAAAGCGATCGTGATTCCAGCAAGCTCAATCGCTTCGGCGAGTACCTCTAAGCCCGCTCTTCGCGCGTAGCTGCCAGTTCGATTACCATCGGTACTCGTCCGCGGTCCCCTCTCCGCAGACCCAACACTCCAACGTATTTGTGAGCGTTGTTGCTGGCGGTGGCAAGCAGGCTGCTGATCTTTTGTCTGATAACCATCGGAGTAATCATGAGTGTCGCGCGTGTCGTGTTGTTGGTTCCCGTTGCAGTGGCCGCCGTGCGGGTTGCCTGTGCCGACGAGCCGATGGGCCATTCCAAGCACGGCAGCGCGTTCGACACTGGCCTGCGACAGAAGCCATGGACCATGCCCGGGATTGGCAAGGCGCACTTCCCGATCACTACCAAGGTCCCCGAGGTGCAGCAGTGGTTTGATCAGGGCAACGCGCTGCTGCAATCCTTCTGGTATGAGGAGGCCGAGCGGTCCTTCCGCTGGTGCCTGAAGCTCGATCCGGAGTGCGCGATGGCCTACTGGGGGATGGCCCGCACGGGGCTCAGTTGGTCCACCGGATTGAGCGAGTTCCCCGAGGTCAAGCGATACAAAGACTTCCTCAAGGAGGCGGTTCGACGCAAGGACTCGGTCACGCCGCGTGAGCGAATGTACATTGAGGCGTGGGACACCGCGATGAATGCCGAAGCACCCGACCGCGTGAAGACCCTGAACAGGAGGCTCCAGGAACTGGTCCTGGCGTATCCCGATGATGTGGAAGCCGAGACCCTGCTGGCGCTCTTCTCGATTGAATCCGGCAACCCCGTCGGCACCGAGATGATCGTTCGCGACATCCTCCGGAAGAACCCGGATCACCCCGGAGCGCACCACACACGCATCCACAACTGGGATGGCGTGCTGGCGGAGCAGGCGCTCGTTAGTTGCCAGGCCTACGGCAGGATCGCTCCCGGCATCGGCCATTCCAACCACATGCCCGGCCACAACTACTCCAAGATCGGCATGTGGCACGAGGCTGCCCGCTCGATGGATGCGGCTACCCGGGTTGAACTTCGCTACATGAACCAGCGACTGGCCCTGCCGTTTGAAACCTGGAACTACGCCCACAACCGCAACTACCTCTGCTACATCCAGGAGCAGCTCGGCATGGCGGCCGCGTCGCTTCAGGGCGCGAGCGACCTGCTCGCGGCGCCCCGCGAACCCAAACGCGGGAAGGGGCCGGAGTACGGCGCCTCCGACCAGGGCATGGCCGCGCAGATCCGCGCCCTCATCAAGTTTGAACGGTGGGATGACATCCTCAAGTCGGGCACGATCAAGTGGCGCGACACCGATGACGACAAGTTGGCACGGGCGTTTGTGGAGACGCTCGCCTACACCGGGCAGGGAAAGACCGTCGATGCCCGGAGCCGCCTCGCCGATGTCAAGGATCTGGTGCATACACGCGCGGAAGCGAGCAAGGCCAGCAACCCGAGCCTGAGCGCCGAGAATCCTCTCGCGATAGAGCTGAATGCCGCCGAAGGGCTGCTCTGCGCCGCCGAAGGCAACCTCCTCGATGCGACCCGCTTCCTCACCGAGGCGGCGGCCAGCGAGAAGAAACAACGCGATGCTGGCCAATATCTTGATGATCCGCCGAACGCGGCCTGGCCGGTCAATCGCCTGCTCGGCGACGTCTACCTTCGCGCGGGTGAGAATCGGATGGCGATCGAAGCCTACGAACGGGCTCTCAAGCAGGAGCGCAACGACGCATTCTCGCTCGCCGGTCTGGCCCAGGCGCACTTCAAGTCCGGCAATCGCGAGAAAGCGACCGAATACGCCGGGCGCTTCGCATATGTCTGGTCCAGTTGCGATCCGGGATTGAGGTGGAAGGCGGAAGTTGATGCCCTCGGCCTCAACGCTGCCCCGATCGCGCAAACTCCCGCGCCCGAGCGGCCGTATGTGCTGGATGCGCAATCGAATCTCGGCCCGCTGAACTGGGAGCCATTCGCCGCGCCGCAACTGGACTGCATGGACACTGACGGCAAGGCCGTCCGTCTCGAAGACTTCCGCGGCAAGAACGTGATTCTCGTGTTCTATCTCAGTGACGAGTGCCCGCACTGCGTGGAGCAACTGGTCGCGATCAACGCCCGCTCTGCCGATTGGGAGAGCGAAAATGCCGTCGTACTTGCGGTGAGCAGCACGACCGCTGAAAAGAACAAGGCCTCGGAAAAGCTGAGAAAACTGTCGATCCGCCTTCTCTCGGATCGCGACCACAACAACGCTCGCCGATTCACGTCGTACGATGACTTCGAGGAGATGGAGTTGCACTCGACGATTCTCATCGACGCGAAAGGTCGCGTGCACTGGAAGCGCACCGGCGGAGATCCATTCACCGACATGGACTTCCTGCTTCAGACCCTAAAACGGATGAACGAGAAGCCCGGGACCACCCCAGACGTGAAGTGATAGCGATCGCCCGTCGTCACGAATGACTCGCCTTCGGGTGGTTTGTGTTTTAGCCCCGGCCATTGCACGCGTCCTCAGGTTGGCACGCCAGCAATCTCTTGACCCCTGCCCCCCATGCCTGAACACCCTCCAGAACCAGTTCTATTGGTGTACTGTCACCCTGAGACGTCAATCACAGACGCCATGGCTGATGCCCTGTCTCCGGATGGTGCTTGCCGGGATAGCAGCATTTGTTCACCTCTCCTCTGAAAGCGGCGAGGCAGGAAAACAAGAAAAGCTGGGGAACTAGGATTCGAACCTACAACAGAATGCTCAAATATCACGCAAAAACATCGAAAATCAGCTCTTGTGGGTAGCGCCATGGGTAGCGCCGAAGTTAAATCGGTGGCGGCATGGCTGGACGGTTGCCCAATTGAGATACCCCCCGCATTGCGGGCCGGTATTGCCGCGATGCTGGCTGATGCGGCAAACGCTGGGGGCATAGAGGCGCAACCGGCCACTACCGATACCCCGGCCGGGAAACGTGGTCGCAGAGTGCGGCGGAAGGGCAAGGGAGCGGCACATGAGTAAACCCACCCCCGAACAAATGGCCAAGCTTCTGGCACTGGCCGATGCAATGGCGGACCCCGATACCGATTTCGGTGTTGAGGAGGTCGCCCCTTTCGTTTCATGCGTCCGCACGCTCATGGCCGACGGTGTGCGGTTTCATCCGACGTTTGCGGAATGGATCGACTGGCTGGCCA
>JBBRQG010000023.1:0-65605 GCA_038226785.1 Tepidisphaerales bacterium
AATCCCCGCCCCCCGCCCCCCGCCCCCCGCCCCCCGCCCCCCGCATCTCTCCCCTGTTCGATCCCCATTCCCATGCCCCGGAGAGAAACCGGCCTGTCGCCGCTGTCGAGGTATGCCTCGCTAGACGACCTCCCCCACCCCCTGCACCAACAAACACCCGCCCTCCCCACACTCCCCCACCCAACGCACCACCTCTTTCATCTCCTCTCTCCCCATCGCCGTGCACCCCTCCGTCGGCTCCCCCGGCCCACTCCACACGTGCATGAAAATGCACGAACCCGCACCCGCCTCAACCAACTCACTCCCCACATCAGCCTCCCCCGCTCCCACAGCCGCGCCCACACCCGCCCCGTTGTGGCCTACCACCACCCCCCACTCATACTGCCCGTCCGGCCGGCGCATCACCTCCGCACGCTTCCAATCCTTCACCCCCCCCCCGTCAACCTCCGCCCCAGCCCGCACAATCCGGTTGTAAAACCGTGACGCCGGGTCATCCACCCCCTCCACGTCCGCCGTCAACTCCACATACGCCCCCTTCATCCCCTCCGGCCGCGGCCCATACCCAAACACCGCCGGCAACCGAAACACCCCCGCCGGCGACTTCCCATCCCCCTCCCGCTTCACCGGCTCCCCACCCCTACCCCCCGCACCCCCGCCACCCAGCACCACCCCATGCAAACCCCTTCCCCACCCCAATCCCCCCCAACCCAGATTCACCGCAATCGCCCCACCCACCTCCCGCCACTCCCCCTCCTCCCCCTTCCCAGCCTCTCCCTTCCCCTCGTACCGCCGCAGCGTCCCACCCGTCGACCCCCAGCCGCCCGCCGCCGTCACCCAAATGACACGCCGACACCCCACCAGCAATCCCTGAATCTCTGCCCAATTCATACCGCTCCCTTCATGGCAACCCCCACCCAGCCAGATCGCCTTGACAACACAACCAACACAACACGAACTTAAACCTAACAAACATCATTCCCCGTCTGCGCAGTTCCACCAACCGCATAAAGTACCCATCTTCCGGCACCCGCCAGAAACCCCTTTGCTACAGCCACTTACAACTGCCCAATGTCCACCTATGGTACCGTTTGTCCGCAAACGCAAAATTCGCATCTCATTCTTGCGACACCCCACACCCCCACCCCCATTTTCTCTGCCGCCCTTCACGCCGTGCCTGTGCCTCTGTGGTTCACCTCGCTCTCATCCCTAGATTTTCATCCATCTTCCGGTATGCTCCCCCTCCCCCCTGACCGGCCGCATGGTTGGGTTTCGCAGTTTTTTCACAGGTCGACGAAGGATTCCAATGGGATACAAGTACAAGCCCAACAAGTCTGTTGCCAAGCGATTCCGCGTTTCCGGCACCGGTAAGCTCAAGCGTGGCGGCGGCAAACGCAGCCACTTGCAGTCCTCCCGCAGTGCCAAGACCCGTCGCCAGCTCCGCAAGCCCGATGTGCTTCACGAAGGTCACGCACGCAACATGCGCCTCATGATGGGCATCAGCGGCAAGCGCCCCAACAAGCTCATCCACGACCGTAAGCTCGCCGCCGCGATCGAAGCCAAGGAACCCTCCAACCGCCTCGCCGGCAAGGACATCAAGTCCAAGTCCGCACCTCGCAAGCCAGCCGCAAAGGCCGCTCCGGTCGCTGCCGTCGCAACCACCCCCGCGCCCAAGGCAGCCACCAAGGCCGCCGCAAAGCCCGCAACAAAACCCGCAGCAAAGAAGTAAGTCAACCCAGTCTTTTTTCAATAAAGCCGCGGGCGCGTGCCCACGGCAGCCATGCCGCCCGACCTGACCGGTGCAAACCAGTCAAACCGTGGCAAGTGCCTCTGGCTCGGTGTCGTAACCCCTAGGAGTCTCACATGCCCCGTAGTGCTGGTGGCCCAGTCCACAACCGTAAACGTAAACGTGTCCTGAAGCGCGCAAGCGGCTTCGTCCTCGGTCCCGGTACCCAGTACCGTTCCGCCATCGAGTTCACCCGCAAAGCCGGTGCCTACTCGACCCGCGATCGCAAACAGAAAAAGCGGCACTTCCGCAGCCTCTGGATCACGCGTCTCTCCGCCGCCCTCCGCCTCCGCGGCATCAACTACAACCGCTTCATCCCGGCCGCCGTCCTCGCCGGTATCGAACTCAACCGCAAGATGCTCAGCGAACTGGCCATCGCCTCGCCGGAAGCCTTCGACGCCATCGTTGAACTCGCCCGCCCGCACCTGGTCACGCTCGTCAAAAAGACCGCCTAAACGCCGTCTTCAGCCGTAACAACCCCCTCCCCCGCCCGGCCCAAACCGCGCGGGGGTTCTTTAATTGGGGGGAAAAGGCGGCGGGAAAAACAGCGGCTGGGTATGATAAGGCTGGAAGTCTCGGGCGACCCCCGACACTTTCAACACCACAAAGGAACCCACCATGGCATCCGCAACCGGCAACGCACTCGATCACGACTACGTCCTCCATGAAGGGGCCGACACAGCCCGCGACATCAACCCGCTCGGCATCAAGGGAATCGACCACATCGAGTTCTTCGTCGACAACGTCGAAGCCTGGGCCGACTACCACCAGAACCGTCTCGGCATGTACCGCCGGGCCTACGGCGACCCCAGCACCGGTCTCATCGGCCGCAAAGCCATCGTGGTCGGTCAAGGCCGCGTGAACTTCCTCTTCGCCGAACCCGCTGGCGACGGCCCCGAAGCCAGACTCATCGCCGACCACATCGCCAAACACGGCAACGGCGTCCATGACCTCGCCTTCAAAGTCTCCGATGCCGCCGCCGCCCTCAAGCACGCCGTCAGCCAGGGCTGCCGTGTCGTCCGCCCGCTGGACGAGCACCGCCTCGACGCCAAGCTCGGAGGGGGTAGCTTCATCGGTGCGACCATCGCCGCCTATGGCGACACCGTCCACACCTTTATCCAGCGGAAGGGGACCACCACCTTCGCCCCCGGCTACGTCAATACCGCCGGCGGCATCGAAGAAGGCGAGATCCAGTTCATGATGGTCGACCACGTCGTCGCCAACGTAGAACGCATGGACGAATGGGTCGATTACTACTCCCGCGTTTTCGGCTTCGAACAGAAGACCCACTTCGACATCAAAACCGGCCGCAGCGCCCTGATGAGCAAGGTCGTCGGCTCGGCCGAGGGGTACATCAAGCTCCCCATCAACGAACCCAGCAGCAAGACCAGCCAGATTCAGGAGTTTCTCGACGAATACCGCGGCCCCGGCATCCAGCACATTGCCTTGCTGACCCCCGATATCGTCGCCACCGTCCGCGAGATGCGCGCCCAGGGCGTGGAGTTCCTGAACGTCCCCGATACCTACTACGAAGAAGTCCCCAAACGCTGCGGCAAGATCGAAGAGAAGCTGGCGGAACTCAAAGACCTCCGCATCCTCGTCGACCGCGACCGCGCCGACGGCTACCTGCTACAGCTCTTCACCCACCCCGTCTTCAACCGCCCGACCCTCTTCTACGAAGTCATCCACCGTCGCGGCAACAGCCAGGGCTTCGGCGAAGGTAACTTCCAGGCCCTCTTCGAAGCCATCGAGCGCGAACAGGCCAAACGCGGCTCACTCTAGGCCCGGCATGTCCCTCCCCTTTGTCCCAAGCCCAACCGGCCTGACCCTCACCCTCACCCCCGGCGGTCAACCCGTACTGCCCCGCACCTTCCGCGATTTTTACGCCTTCGAACAACACGTAAAAACCTGCCGCGCCGCCCGTGGCTTGGAGATGGTCCCGCAGTGGTACGAAATCCCGGTCTTTTACTTCAGCAACCCAACGTCTCTCATCGGTGACGGCATGCCCGCGAAAGCTCCGTACGGTTGTAAGGAATTGGATTACGAGCTCGAGCTGGCCTGCGTGATCGGCACCCCCGGCCGGGACATCCATCCCCAGCAATGGCAACAACACGTCGCCGGCTTCTGCGTGCTCAACGACTTCTCCGCCCGTGATCTTCAGCGGCAGGAAGTCGCTGTCGGACTCGGCCCGGCCAAGGCCAAGGACTTCGCCACCGCCATCGGCCCACACCTGACACCCCTCAGCGCCTTGCAAGACGTCATCACACCCGACGGCCGCGTCCACCTTGAAATGACAGCCACGGTCAACGGTCGCCTGCTCTCGCGCGGCAACGCAGCCAGCATGCACTTCGGCTGGGGCGACCTCATCGCCCGCGCCAGCCGCGACGTGACCCTCTGGCCCGGCGACCTGATCGGCAGCGGCACCGTCGGCACCGGCTGCATTCTGGAACTCACACCGACAGTGGCCGGCGGCTGGCTGAAATCGGGGGATGTGGTGGAACTCGAGATCGAACGGCTCGGCAAACTTCGGAGCCCGATCGCCTAGACGCTTCGGCCAGCGGTCTGCAACCACGTCAGGTCGCCCGCCATCAGCTTGCCAAGGTTCCGTGTTTGCGGGATGCCATACAGAACGATCTTCAACACGGCCGCAATAGGCGTCGCCAGGAAGGCCCCCACCAGCCCCCACAATATCCCGAAAAAGACCACAGCGATCATGACCGTCACCGGGTGCAGGTCCAGCGCCTTGCCCTGAAACCGCGGCTGAATGACCGAGCCCAGAATCGTCTGAAACGCTGCGGGAATGAAGATCGCGAGAATCTTGCCCGTGGTGCTCAGGTCGTTATCCAGAAGAATGACAGGCACCGGCAGCAGAGTGGCCAGCAGCCCACCGACCGTCGGAATGAAACTCAGGATCATCGCCAGAAACCCGAACACCACCGCGAACTGCACGCTGAAACCCTGCAAAATTCCGGCCACGGCAATGCCTGTAATGATGGAAAAAATCACCATCTGGCGGATATATCCTTGCACCGATTTTTCGATTTCGCCGAGAAGCCCTCCGGCGTCCTGACCCGGCAGGTTGCTCGGGGTTGTCCGGCCGCTGCCAATGAGCATGAACAGCAGAAAGATGAACACCAGCGACCCGTTACTGATCAGGCTGGTCAGTTCGCTCGCTACGGTCGACAGGAATGAGTTGGTCGCCTGCTCCGGGAACTGAAGCAATTTTCCATTGGATAGTTTGTCCTGCAGGCCGAACTTCGCGGCCCACGAATATTTCGAGATCTTGACGGCCAGGTCGTCCAAGCCTTGTCGGTAAATGGGGGCTTGCTTGCCGATTTCGATCGCGTTCTGCCCGATCACCAGCCCGGCAGTGGTCAGGGCCACAAGGCCGATAATCCCGGCAAGGACGATTGCAACCGGCCGGGGCACACGCAGCCTCCGGCTCAGTAGTGCGATCATCGGTGACAACAGGTAATAAAAGAACGCGGCCAGAATGAACGGCACCACCACCGGACGCAGGAAATAAAGCGCTAAGCCGACTGCGATAAAGGCCACGGTCAACAGGCACGCCGTGTCGATGCGCTGGTTCGGTGATGGGCGGGAAATGGCCGGGTCGCCTAGCACGGTCACTGTTTCAACCGAAGTGGCGTTCGACAGGTCGGCAGTGGTGATGGGGATTAAGGGCGCGTTTGACGACGGCGGGGTTGCCATGGCGGGGCAGTGTCAATGGATCGGGCGAACTGGGCAAGTTACGCGTCCGCCAGCGGCAAAGCTGCGCACTCCGTGCAGGAAAGTCGTATGCTCATTCGTTACCAAGATGACATGGCAAGCGATATCTGTTGTCGGACTTATTCCCGTGGCCTACCTCATGGGCTCGGTGCCCTTCGGCTTATTGGTGGGCAAGCTCAAGGGCGTGGACATCCGCACGCTGGGCAGCATGAACATCGGTGCGACCAACGTCGGCCGCGTGTTGGGCAAGCGGTACTTTCATCTGGTCTTCTGGCTGGATGTGCTGAAGAGTTTCATACCGACGGCCGTGGCGGGTTGGCTGTTGAATCAGCAGGCCGAGACCCCCCTGACCGCCCTGCACTATGCGCTGTGGGTTGCCGTGGCCGCGGCCGCCTTGACCGGGCACTTGTTCAGTATTTTTCTGGGGTTTAAGGGCGGCAAAGGCGTGGCCAGTGGGTTCGGGCTTCTCATGGGGATATTTCCGTATCTGGCGGTTTCCGGGTTGCTGGGTTTCGTCGTGTTCATCACGGTGTTCTGGTTGAGCCGCTACATATCGCTGGCGAGTGTCATGGGGGCGGCAGCATTGCCGTTGATCTTTGCAGGGTTGGGGCTGTGGCGCGGCTGGGACATTTTTGGTGCCATGTGGCCCATGCTTGTTTTCGTGGTCATTTATTCCGGGATGGTGGTTTACAAGCACAAGGCGAACATCCGACGCCTGCTGGCCGGTACTGAAAACAAGTGGGGGACACGGGTCGCAGTCTAGAGAACGTGGCCTTACAGACTCTCGTACGCCATTAGCAGTGCGGCCGCCTGCTGTGCGGGTTCGAAACGTTTCACGTTGTCCCTCCCGCGGCGGATCATTGCCGTCACCTCGACACCCCCCGCGAGAATCTTCGACAGTTCGGCAGCACAACGGGCTTCATCGAGCGGGTCGGCCAGTATGGCCGCATTGCCGCACACTTCCGGCAGACTGGCTTTGTCGGACGAAAGCACCGGGCAGCCCATGCCCATGGCCTCCAGCACCGGCAGCCCGAACCCTTCGTAGCTCGAAAGGTTTACCAGCGCGCCGGCCGACTGATAGAACGCGGTGAGCGTTTCATCGGACACCTGCCCGGCGAATAGCACACGATCGGACAGACCCAGTCTCTCGGCCGTGGCTTCCGGTCCGGCGAAGCGTGGATCACGGTCGCCGGCGATCACGAGTTTCAGGTCGCTTTGAGCGGCTGCGACCCGCCCGAAGACCCGGATCAACCCCTCGACGTTTTTGTAAGGGTCGCGACGACCCACATACAGAACGAAAGGCCTTGTAACGCCCTCCGCAGCCAAAAGATCCTGACGGCGCGATTCAGCCAAGGCCCGCGGAACCTCAACGCCCGGATAAATGACTTTGACCCGCTCCGGTGCCACGCCAAGTTCCCGGGTGATGTCGATCACGCTGTGCTGGCTGTCGGTCAGAATGCAGGCAGCGGCGGCGCACTGGCGTTTGAGCCACAACCGCCAGAGCCATGAATACTTGGTCTTGAGGGCCGGACTTTGCTCGGCTGTGCAGACCAGCGGGATCAGGTCATGAATCGTGATAACAGTCTGGGTGCCGGTAGCGAGGGGGGCGAAAGCGTCGGCCGTGTGGAATACATCGATCTTCAGTTCTTTGAACAACCGTGGCAGTTGCCATTGGTTGCCCAGTTTTCGTGGCGAGCCCGGGAGATGAATCAGTTTCAGAGGTACGACGTCTCCGCCAAGCCGTGCGGTCAGATCGGCCGGGTCGTGGGTGAGGACATGAATCGTGTGTCCGGCGTTGTCCGAGCCGATCCAGCCGCGCAACGCATTAAGCACATACCGCCCGATGCCGCTTAAACGGTCATTGATGTATCGGGCGTCGACCGCGATGCGAAGTGGTTTTGGACGTGTAGCGGAAGAGGGCACGGGGGTGGCCGCAGACTGTAATAAGGATTCCGAAGACCCGCCGCCCATCAGCCACATGCCCTGCAGTAATGGCACAATATTGCCGCCGTTGGCCACTAAAGTTGGCAAGCGAGCGTTGACGGCTACACTCCACGGTCGTCGCAACTGTTTTTGGCGATTTGTTGCCCGAAAGCGAGCTAAATGGCTAAAAAAGCAGTCATCACCGGTATCTCGGGGCAGGATGGGTCGTATTTGGCCGAGTTGTTGCTGGCCGAGGGCTATGAGGTTCACGGACTGGTTCGGCGTGTGGCGATTGAAGATTCGTCGCATCGGAACAGCCGCATCAGCAAGCTGACGGGGCAGATTCAGCTTCACGCCGCCAGCCTGGAAAGTTATCCATCGATATTCAAGGCCATGCAGCGGCTGCAGCCGGACGAGTGTTACCACCTCGCGGCACAGAGCTTTGTCAGCCACAGTTTTGAGGACGAGTTCAGCACACTGAACACGAACATTTCCGGCACGCATTACATGCTGTCGGCGTTGAAGGATGCGTGCCCGGCGTGTCGGTTCTATTTCGCAGCCAGCAGCGAGATGTTCGGCAAGGTTCGCCAGTCGCCGCAGAACGAATCGACACCGTTTCACCCGCGCAGTGCCTACGGCATCAGCAAGGTGGCGGGCTATCACCTGACGCGGAACTACCGTGAGGCGTATGGCCTGCATGCCACGAGCGGTATTCTCTATAATCACGAATCGCCGCGTCGCGGGTTTGAGTTTGTGACCCGGAAAATCACCAGCCATGTGGCACGGATCAAGTACGGTCTGGCGACCGAACTTCGGCTGGGAAACCTCGATGCCATTCGCGACTGGGGCCACGCGGCCGACTATGTTCGCGGCATGTGGATGATGCTCCAGCAGGAGAAGGCTGACGACTTTGTCATTGCGACGGGTGTGACGCGCACGGTCAAAGATTTTTGTGAGCTGGCCTTCTCGGTAGCGGGATTGCACTACGAGGATTACGTCAAGACCGACCCGCGATTTGTGCGGCCCACGGAGGTCGATATTCTGCAGGGCGACGCGTCGAAGGCGCGAAAGATCATGGGCTGGGAGCCGACCCGCTCTTTCGAACAACTGGTGACGGAAATGGTCGAGCACGATCTGACGCTCTGTGCCGAAGAGGCGCGTCGGGCGACTGTTGTCGTACCGGCTGCGGCGGCTGGGGCCGCTGCACCGACGCCGCTTGAAGTGAAAGTGGCAGCAGCAGCTTTATCTGCTGGCAAGGCGGCCCAGTCAGCGGTAGCAAGTGCATCGGCCGGTCCGGCCAAGTGATGGCACATTGGACTCGGGCCCGGTGACATTACCCTCATCCGAACATGCTGGCGTTCGCCGCGTGCTGCTGGATTGCACGTACACCCTGATGCTGGGCGGGCACACGGGTTGCCAGCGTGTGGTGCGGAATCTGGTGAAAAGCCTGCCCGCGGTTGCGGCTGAAAAGGGTGTTGAGGTAGTGCCGGTGGTGCTGACATCGCGCGGGTTGGTGCCGGTGTCGAAGGCGGCGGCGACAGGGTTCATTGGCGGGCACTACTACGGGTCTCTCAAAACACTCACGCTCATTCCCGGTCCGCGGTTCATCAAGCGGAAGTTCATGGGATTGATCAAAGGCAAAGAGGCCGGCAAGCGCAAGATCGTTGTACGAAACGTGGCCGCCCCGGCCGCAGACGCCTTGCCGGGGGAACTGATAGAGCCTGCACCCGGTGTTCCGGAGAATCCGGCTTTCAAGCGGCTGCGACTATTTCTGGAAGGATCCACGGCCTTTCCCGGCCAATGGGTGCCGGGAAGAACGCTTACGCCGGGGCCGGGCGATGTCGTGATGCTGGCGGATACGACGTGGCATCTGGTGGAGATGGCCCACTGGATTGACAAGTGGCACGCGGCCGGCGCGAAGGTGGCGGGCGTGCTGTACGACCTTATTCCGTTGTCGCATCCGCAGTTTGTGATCACACCGTTTTCGCTCGCGTTTCGCCAGTGGTGTGCGACGGTCCTGCCGCGACTGGACTTGGCCGCTTGCATCAGCGCGGCAACGGAGCAGGCGGTTCGGCAGCTGAAGCACGTCTGCCCGAAACAGACGTCGTGGTTTCATCTGGGTGGAGATCTGGATCAGGCACCGGCTGGCGGGCCAAGCGTTTCTGATGAATGGCGGAAGATATGGTCGGCAGAAGTGCCGCCGTGGGTCATGGTCGGAACGATCGAGCCGCGCAAAGACTACATGACAGTGATTGATGCCTTCGAGCGGCTGTGGGCCAGCGGTGACGAACGTGCGGCGCGGCAGTCGCTCGTGATTTGCGGACGCGGTGGATGGCTGAATGATGCACTGGTGCGGCGGATGGAGTGTCACCCCGAGGCGGGGCGGCGGTTCTGGTGGTACACATCGGCCGACGATGCGGCCATTGATTTTGCCTATGCGCACTGTCGCGGGCTGATCACGGCAAGCCGTGTGGAAGGTTTCAATCTGCCAGTCGTGGAGGCGCTTCGACACGGGGCGTTTGTGCTGGCCAGCGATCTGGCGGTTCATCGCGAAGTGGCCTATGCGGCGCCGGCCGAGGGCAAGTCGTTTTTCCCGCCCGGGGATGCGGTAGCGTTGGCGGCCGAGATTCTGCGACGGCCTGAGGTCGTTCCGCGACTGACGGTCACGCCTATCGACTGGACGGAATCATGCCGCCAGTTGCTGGACGGGATCATTCGAGCACTTTCGTAGGCACGGGGTGGCACGGGCGAGCGGCCACGAGGTGCTTAGCCACGCCGGAAATCTTCCATGCAGGCCTCGGCCGCGTGTAGGCCGCTGGCCATGGCGCCTTGCAGGCTGGGCGAATCGAGCTGGTCTCCGGCAAGATAGATGCCGGGGGCATGACGGGCGGGTCTGGCCCAGGGTTCGTTCGGGGCGCGAGTGAGGGCGGGAAGGGCCTGTCGGATGCGATAGGTCCGAAGGTAACGCCACTGTTGGACGCGCGGGCCAAGCCAGCGGGTCAACTGAACGCGAGCTGATTGTTCCAGTTTCGCATCGTCAGCGGCGGGAACACCGAACGTGGTTGCGGAAACCAGGTGGCCACCCGGTGGTGCGTAGGCAGGCTGGGCGGCGGAAAGTGGGGCGACATGATTGATCGGGCCGCTACCGTCGCCATCGAGCATCAGCGTGGCCGAACCGTCCGGTGCCGTGATCGGGCGGTCATCGGCAAAGTAGAGTGTGGTGAGGGATCGCCACTCGGCTTTTGGCGGCCGAAGGCCCAGCATTTCAGCGGTCGCATCGGCCGGTGCGGCGATGATGACCGCCCGGCCGTCGATGTTCGACCCGTCATTCAGCAGCACATGATCGCGCTGCACGCGGATGACGCGGCTATTAGCGAGGAAGGTTGTGCGTTGTAGCCGCGACCGCATTTGCTGCGGAATCGCGCTCATGCCGTTGGCGGGCAGAACCGCCTCGCCCGTGGCGAACATGCGAAAGCAGTACAGGAAGAACCGGGCATCGGTCGTCAGTTCCGGGTCCAAGAGGACGGCACCGAAGAACGGTTGAAAGAACCGGCGCAGGATCGTGGGTGAAAACTTTCGTGCAGCCAATTCTTCCGCCGTTGATCTTTGCGGGCCGCAAAGCAGTGTTGCCGGGTCGGCCGGGCGCAGCACATCGGCCCGGAGTCTGGCAACGCGAAACTTGTCAGCCAGAGTGGCCGCGGGGGAGAGGGCGGTGGAAAGGAGGTGGCCGGGGTCGCGCCAGGGGTCGGACATGCGGGCGAAGCGCGGGCGGCCGCCATCGGTTGTCATGTGGCTTAGGCTGCCGGGTGGGAAAGCTTTCAGCTTGAGAGCGGTGAAGTCCAGCCACTGCTTGGCCAGCGGGTAGCTGGTCTGCAGGACCTGAAAGCCACGGTCGAGTTTGAAGCCTTCCACCTCATCCGTCGCAACCCGGCCGCCGGCGGTGGTGCCTTGTTCCAGCAGGACGCAATCGTGCCCGGTCTGTTCCAGCCGAAGGGCCGCCGTCAGGCCGCTGATTCCGCTTCCGATGATGACGATAGGGCGGCTGTCCATGCGTGGTGGGGCAGCATAGGCGGCTGATACAGTGAGAGTTACGCAGGCGGTGCAATTTTCGGCGTTACGCCTGATAATCCCGCCCGCTTCCCGGCGGATGGCCCAGTGTCGGCGTTTGCTATGGAAGCCCCTCAAGAAGGAATACGCATGATTCTCGCAGGCGATATTGGCGGCACCAAGACAAACGTGGCCCTCTTCAACCCCGACCTTTCCATGGTTGCCGGTTCACAGCGCAAGTATTCCAGCCGCGAAAATCCGAGCCTTGAGGCTATTCTTCAACAGTACCTGGCTGAGGCACCGGCGAAAGTCGGACTCGTGCCTTTCAAGATCACGGCTGCTGGCTTCGGCATCGCTGGCGTGATCAAGAACGGGATTTGCGAAGCGACGAACCTGCCATGGATCGTGGACAGCCGCAAAGTGGCGGCACTGCTGGGCGTGCCCAAGGTCGGGATGGTGAATGATCTGGTGGCGTTTGCCCTCGGCATCACCACCTTGCCAGCCGACGGTTTTGACACGATTCAGGCGGGCGTCCCGGTTGAGCACGGCACCAAGGCTGTGATCGCGGCCGGCACGGGGTTGGGCCATGCGTGTCTGGTGTGGGACGGCAAGCGTTACATCCCGAACCCGGCGGAACTGGGGCACGGCGATTTCGGCCCACGGAATGCGTTGCAGGAAGGTTTGCGGGAATACGTCACCGCGAACGGTTCGGCCCACGGAAAGTTCGGCCGGTGTTCGTATGAAGAGGTGCTGAGCGGCCCGGGGCTGGGCACGATTTACAACTACCTGCAGTCGACCGGCAAGTACGCTGCGGCACCCGAGCTTGCGGCCGCCATCGCCGCGGACCATGCCGACAAGGCCCTGGAAATCTCCAAGGCGTCCGCGGCCGGTGTGCCCGTGGCCAAGGCTGCGGTCGACATGCTGATCGATATTTACGCCGCCCAGGCCGGTAACTACGCGCTGGCCACATATGCCACAGGCGGGATTTTTATCGGCGGAAACATCGCCAAGAGCCACCTAGCCAAGCTGAAAGCGCCCGCGTTTGCAGCCACCTTTGCCGACAAAGCGCCGCTGAAAGCATTTTGTCAGGCGATTCCGATCAAGTTCATCCAGAGCACTGATGCGCCGCTCTATGGAGCGGCCGTGTCGGCGACGATGGTGTAGCGGGTTGGTAGTCCAGTTCTTCGGTTCCCTCGGTTGGGCCGTTATGGCTTATCCTGCCTGCTGAATGTGTGCCTATCTCCTGCTTGCCGCCTCCACCGCAACAACAGCGGCCGCAGCGACACAGGCGGCGGTTGTCCATGCTGACACCATCAGCAGCGAGGGTGCCATATGGGTGCCGATCCTGATCGCCCTCAACGCGTTTTTTGTCGCCGGTGAGTATGCGCTCATAGCCCTTCGCCCGGGCCAGATTGAGGCCCTGCGGAAAGAGGGTCACACCGCCGTGGCCGCGGCTGGAACGGCGTTGCGGTTGCACCTCGCGGCGGCCATTGGTGTGATCCAGTTGTGCATCACGCTGGTCAACCTCTTGCTGGGCTGGCTGGGCGAGCCGGCCCTTGCGGGAATGCTCGAACGGTTGCTGGGGCCACTGGTGAAGCTGTTGCCCGAGGGTGTGTTTGACGCCGTGGCGACGGCAATCGCGTTCGCAGCAGTCACGCTACTGACCACCGTGTTTAGCGAAATGCTGCCCAAGGCCCTCACGCTGCGTTACGTGCCCAACGTGGCACGGATGACGTTCGTTCCCGTTCGTCTGATTGTCCGTGGCCTGCAGCCGTTCGTCGGCATCATGAACTTCACGGCAAATCTGGTGACCCGTCCGCTGGGGCTCGGCCGCGTGCAGGATCTGGGCGAAGCCGAAGCCGCCGGGGCTGAAGAAATCCGCCTGATGACCCGGCAGGCCGTCGTCGATGGCGAACTGAGTGAGCAGGAACGTTCCCTGATTCTGAACACGCTGTCGCTCGGCCGTCGCAAGGCCCGGCAGATCATGATTCCGCGTGTGCGGGTGGCCTACCTCGACGTGCAAAAAACCATGCGCGATAACCGCGCCATCATGAATGAGCGGCTTTACAGCCGTCTGCCGTTGTGTGACGGCGGGCTGGATAACGTCATCGGTGTCGTGCCCGTCAAGGAGTTTTTGGCCGCATATCTGGCCGAGGGCTACCACGACGGCGGCGACGAAGGCGACAGCAGCGTGCTGCAATTGCTCGCCCGCCCGCCGGTCTATGCCCCCGAATCCATCCCGTTGGACAAGCTGCTGATCCTGTTTGACAAGCAGCAGACCCAACTGATTTTTCTGGTGGACGAACACGGCGGCCTGGAGGGCATTGTCACCCTTCGCGACGTCGTGGACGAACTGGTGGGTGAGCCGTTGGCCACGCCCGGCGGTGGCGGGCAGGCCCTTGTCAGCGGCGACACACCCATCCACGAAGTGGCCGCCGCGATCGGTCTGCCGGATTGGCAACAGGATGCCACCGTGGTCAGTGTTGGCGGTCTGATGATCAAGGAGCTCGGCCGTATCCCGCGTGCCGGAGAGTCGATGTTTATCGACGGCGTCGGCCTGCGCGTGGTGGAGGCGGACGTCCGGAAGGTCCGGCGGGTGGCACTTTGGGTGGAACGGCGAGCCACCGTTGAGGATTCGGCGGTGGCGGAAAATCCCAGCCATTGACGATAACACCTGTGCGGCCGATCGCCGCGCTCATGTCCACCGCCTCCACCCTCCATCAATCGCTCGACCAAGCCCTCCGTCGCGGCGATGCGGGCGAGGTTTTGCGCCTTCAACTCCAACGAGAAGTCATGCGGATTTGCGGCGGCCAGTCGCAGCATTGGGTGGGCAAGCTTGTTGCCGCCACACCCGTCAGCGGGGGTGAATCGGGCGCCCGGGCACAGGCCGCGGTCATGGCCCAGACCATTCAACAGGGGCTGCTGACGCAAGGGAAAGGCCCGCTGGAAAGCTGGCCGGACCTTTCGGCCGACTATTCCGTCGACAGCGACAACTTGCTGGCGTACCAGTTTGTCCCGCAAGAGGCCGTCCATGCCGGCACCCCGCAATATGTCCGACTGGTGTTTGTCATCCTCATCGACCCCGCTTTGGCGTGGGATTTCGGCGGGGTGATCTTCAGCACGGTGGCCGAAGGAATCATTGACGGCCCGGCGTTTGTTCGGGCGACGGAACTGATCGAAGTTCGCGCTGACTGACGTCCGTTGGCTGGCCGGATGCAGAAAAAAGCAGTGTCAAACCAAAAAAGGCTTGACACGCAGCCCAAATACTCTATATTTTAGAGTACTCTAACAAGGAGCTGTCGTGACGAGTTCTGAAGCAGATCTGGCATATATCGCCTCGGCTATTCGCCGTAGGTCGGCCTGTGCAACGCCGTGGCCCGTTGCCGTGATGTACGCGGTTTACGTGGCGGTTGGCTATGGATTGATTGACTGGCGCCCCCAATACGCCTCGCTTTGGTTTCTCGTGGCGGGCTGTGTCCTGGGTGGGGCGTCGTGGTGGGTCGGAAAGCACTGGGATGCCCGCGAAGGCGACCATGATTCAGCACGCGACACCCGGCTAATGCTGCACTGGGGGTCCATCTTCCTAGCCCTTGGCGGTTTCATCGCCATCGCCAACATGCAGCACATGCAGGGAATAGCGACCGCCCAGATCACGACGCTCATCATCGGTCTGGTCTATTACCTGGCTGGAGCACATTTTGACCGTCGATACATCCCGCTGGGGCTGATGTTCATGGTGGGGGCGGTGGCTGGCGGACTGGTGGATCACTGGGTTTGGACGGCCACGGGCCTCTCGGTGGGCATCGGCCTGATCCTGCTGGCCTTCCTGCCGAGAAAGACCGTGACCTTATGAGCGCCCCGGCCGAAGGAGTGATGGCGCCGGCAGCAGATGCCCTGTCCGTTCAGGCAGCCGGTGCCCGGCGGCTGGACGATCTACTGCAACACCGCACGCGGCTGGGCGCGTGTGCGCTGTTGGCCACCACCGACGCCCTAAGTTTCTCGCGACTCAGGGAACTGCTGGCCGAGACGGACGGCAATCTGGGTGCGAACCTGAAGAAACTGGAAGAGGCGGGCTACATCGCCGCTGACAAATCATTTGTCGCCCGCAAGCCCGTGACGACCTACACACTGACAAGCCACGGCCGCCAGCAACTCAAGGCCCATCTGGCGGCGCTAAAGGCACTGATCGGCGCTTGAGGGCCATGTTCAGTGCGCCACGACTGACGCTACCGCCAACTCGCCGCCGGCGGTGGAGACCGGGTCGCGCATCGGCGGGTGCTTTTTGAACCGGTCGGTCGCCCAGCGAATGCTGGCGTAGAACACGGGTGTCAGGAACAGTCCGAAGAACGTGACACCCAGCATGCCGCTAAAGACGGCAGTGCCCAGCGTGCGACGCATTTCCGCACCCGCGCCGTGGCTGATCACCAGCGGCACCACGCCGAGAATGAAGGCGAAACTGGTCATCAGAATCGGCCGCAGTCGCAGGCGACAGGCTTCCAGCACGGCCTCGTAACGGCTCTTGCCGTCGCGGTCTTGGGCTTCCTTGGCGAACTCGACAATCAGGATGGCGTTCTTGCTCGCCAGACCGACGAGCACGACGAAACCGATCTGCGTAAAGATGTTCACGTCCATGTTGGCGATCAGCACACCGGTGACCGACGACAGCAGGCACATCGGCACGACCAGGATCACGGCCAGCGGCAGCGTCCAGCTTTCGTATTGGGCCGCCAACAGCAGGAAGACGAAGATCACTGCAAATGCGAAGACGTAAAGTGCCGTGTTCCCAGCCAGAATCTGCAGCAGCGTCAGTTCCGTCCACTCCAGCTTCATGCCCGGCGGAAGTGTTTCCCCGGCGATTCTTTCCATGGTGGCGATGCCCTTGCCACTGGAGACGCCGGGGGCATAGTTCCCGAAGACCGGCGATGCCGGATACGTGTTGTAGCGCGTGACCACCTGCGGCCCAGAGTTGTCACGAACTTTGGCTACCGTTCCCAGCGGCAGCATGTCGCCCGCGTTGTTGCGGATCTTGATGTTCTGCACGTCCTCGACCCGACGGCGGAACGCCTCATCAGCCTGAATGTTCACCTGCCACGTCCGGCCGAACAGGTTCAAATCGTTGACGTAATACCCACCCATGAAGACCTGCAACGAGGTGAAAATCTCGTTCAGGTTCACGTTCATGGTTTTGGCTTTGGTGCGGTCCACGTCGACGTAAACCTGTGGAATACCAGACCGGAACACAGGGGCCAGAAACGCGAACTCGCCGCTGCCCATGGCCCTGCCGAACATCTGGCTGGTGAAGCCGGTGGCGGCTTCCAGCGCCTTGTATCCGCTAGAGCGGCGATCCTGCACTAGAAATTGGAACCCGCCAGAGTTACCAAGGCCGTCCACGGCCGGGGGCATGGCCACGATGAAGAATGCTTCAGGGATCTCGCGCTGAAAGCGCGCCTCAAGGTGAGCTAGAATTTCCGGGCCAGAGAGTCCCGGCTTGTTCCGCTTTGAAAACTCATCAAGGCCGACAAACGTCGTCCCAAAGTTGCTGCCGATGGCGTTCAGCAAAAGGCTCTGCCCGGAAACCCCGACGGTGTACGTGCAACCCTCGGTTTCTTTGACAATGGCACTGACTTTGTCCATCACCGCCTCGGTCCGCTTCAAACTGGCAGAATCCGGCAGCTGAACCACCACAAACAGGTAGCTTTTGTCCTGTGTGGGGATGAAGCCCGCTGGCGCGCGGTTGAACTGGTAACCGGTCAGGAACAATAGGCCGCCGTAGACCACCAGCACCAGTGCGCTCACCCGCACGAGCCGGCCGACGGACCAGACGTAGGCCGCAGTGCCAGCCCCGAAAACAACGTTGAACAGCTTGAAAAACCAGCCGAGCAGCAACTTCATCACCCAGCTCAATGGGTCGCGCTGCTCTGCCCGCGGACGTAGCAGCAGCGCCGAAAGGGCTGGCGAAAGTGTGAGCGAATTGAAAAGGCTGATGACGGTCGACACCGCGATGACCACCGCAAACTGCCGGAAAAACTGACCCGTGATACCTGTGATGAACGCACAAGGAATGAACACCGCACACAGCACCAGTGAGATGGCGATGATCGGGCCGCCCACCTGCTGCATGGCCTTGATGGTGGCTTCTCTGGGTGCCAGGCCCTGTTCGATGTTGTGTTCCACCGCCTCCACCACCACGATCGCGTCGTCCACCACGATGCCGATTGCCAGCACCATGCCGAACAGCGTCAGGTTGTTGATGCTGAATCCAATGGCCAGCATCACGGCGAACGTGCCGACAATGGCCACGGGAACAGCCACCAGCGGGATCAGTGTCGCCCGCCAGTTCTGCAGGAACACCAGCACCACAATTCCCACGAGCACAATCGCCTCAAGCAGGGTCCGAACGACTTCACCGATGCTCTCGCGCACGAACGGTGTGGTGTCATACGCCGTCACATAATCCACACCCGCCGGAAAGCTGGCCTTCAATTGCTTCATCTTGGCTTTCACGGCATCGGCCGTGGCCAGTGCGTTGCTGCCGGGTAACTGGAACACCGCCAGCGTGCAGGCCGGAGAACCTGTCAGGAAACTGCTGACGTTTTCAGTACGAGCGCCAAGCTGAGTGCGGGCAATATCGCGCAGGCGAGTCAGCTGCCCGTCCTTGCCCGATTTCACAACAACATCGCCGAACTCCCGGGCTTCGGTGAGCCGGCCCTTGGTGTTCATTGTGTACTGGAAGCTCAACTCTGGGCCGCTGGGCTGCTGGCCAATTGTGCCGGCCGCGACCTGAGTATTCTGTTCGCGCAGGGCGGCGATGACATCCGTAGCCGAGATGTTGCGCGCGGCCATTTCTTCCGGGTTCAGCCACGACCGCATCGAGTAATCCTTCGCGCCGAAGACGAACACGTCGCCGACGCCTTCGATCCGCGCGATCTCGTCTTTGACCTGAATGGTGGCGAAGTTGCTCAGGTAAAGCTGGTCGTAACGTTTGTCGGGCGAAAAGAACGTGATCGCCAGCAGAATCGAGGGGTTGCTCTTTTTCGTCGTCACACCGGCCGACTTAACGATGTCCGGCAACTGCGGCAACGCAATGGCCACACGGTTTTGCACCAGAACCTGTGCCTGGTTGATGTCCGTCCCGATTTTGAACGTCACGGTCAGCGTATAGCTGCCGTCGTTGCCGCTGGTGGACGACATGTACAGCATGTTTTCCACACCGTTCACCTGCTGCTCGATGGGCGCGGCGATGGTGTCGGCAACCGTCTGCGAGTTGGCGCCGGGGTATCCGCACGTCACCTGCACCGTGGGCGGCGTGATCTCCGGGTACTGGCTCACGGGCAGCACGGGAATCGCCACCAGCCCTGCCAGCACGATGACGATGGATAACACCGTCGCAAAGATCGGGCGGTTGATGAAAAAATTGCTCAACATAATGACTCGACCTGTGTTTCAGTTGGCACTTACAGCGACACAGCAAACCCTACTTTGACGACGCGGCCGACTTCTCGTCCGGCTGGGTTGCGGGAGCGCCGCCCCGTGTCGGTGGCGGTGCAGCGGGCGCGACCTGCGGGAACCCCGGCTGGGTGGCCGCACTGGCTGTCGCCTCTGTCACCGTCACCGGCAGTTGCCGACCCATTGATTGCAGCGCCTGCAGCAACCCCGCGACAACAATCCGGTCGTCCGGCCCGACACCCGCCTTGACGGCCACCAGACCGTTCTCGGTCCGGCCGATCGTGACGGGCCGATAGGCCGGCGTGTCATGCGTGCCCGGGACTTCCTCGCCCTTTTCGTTCTTGTTCTTCACCTGAACAATCACCATCACGAATGTCTGCCCCTGATCTTTGTTCAAAGCCAGTTCTGGAATCACGAGCGTTTGCTTAGCTGGACCTTTGGGCACCCGCACCCGCGCGAACATGCCCGGCAGCAGCCGCTCAGCTTCGTTCGCAAAAATCGCGCGCACCCTGATCGTGCCGGTCGAACGGTCCAGCTTATTGTCAATGAAATCCACCGAACCCTTGAACGGGTAATCCGACTGGCCGGTCAGGCCGACTAGCACTGGCAGCTTCCCCTGATCCTTCAGCGGATCAAACGTGCGGTTCGAGCCCACGTCACCGGAAAACTCCACAAACGAGCGCTCATCCACATCGAAGTAGCAGTACACCGGTGCCACCTGCGAGATGTTGGTCAGCAGTGTGCCGTCGCCTTTTCCGCCATCCACCATGTTGCCGGGGTCGACGTTTCCGCGCGAGGTCCGCCCCGTCAGCGGGGCGACCACCGTGCAATACTCGACGTTCAGGCGGGCCGTCACCGCAGACGCCTCAGCGGTCGAGACATTGGCCTTTGCCACGGCCACGTCCTGCTCACGCTGGTCGTAATCCTGCTGGCTGATGGCCTTGGAGCCGATCAACTGCTTGGCGCGCTCGTACTGCAATTCTGTCAGCCGAAGTTGCGCCTTGACCTGTTCAACCTGTCCTTCAGCCCGCGCCAGCTCGGCCTTGAAAGGTTTGTCGTCTATCCGAAACAGTACATCGCCTTGATGCACCACCGAGCCCTGCACGAACGGCCTCTCGGTCACTTGTCCGGTGACGCGGGCCCGCAGGTCCACAGAGGCCACCGCCTCAATCTGTCCCGTGAAGTCGTCAAAGTCCTGCGCCAGACGCGTCTCAGGTTTGGCCGCGTAGACCTCTGGCGGAGGTGGGGGAGGCGGGGCCTTTTTCTCTTCGCAGCCCCAAAGCCCTGCTGCCAGGAACAGAGAGGCGGTGCCAAACAGAGAAATCAAACAACGGTTCACATTGCGATGTGAGTGCACACGGTCCATCCCAAAGCCTCCGGGGGTCAGCGTAGTGGGGTGGCAGGCTAAAGGCCCGCCAGCTCGAGTGCGAGGCTATGCAGCGGGTACCAACGTTTCAAGTTTTTCGAACTATGAGAGAGGGCCGCTCATGCCTCACGCGCGACCACCAACCGGGCCAACTCATCCAGGCAGGTGCGGGCCACACTCGGCGACAAATGAGTGGCCAGCAATGCCCTCGCAGATGCCACCAAGCTCTTCGCCTTCTCGGATGCGTAGAGCAGGCTGGCCGAGGGCGCGATTAGGTTGCGTATTTTTTCGTTTTTGTCCGGTTCGTTACCGACAAGCAGGCTCCGCAGCAACTCGCGGTGTTGAACCGGAGCCGTCCGCATGAAGTGGATGACAGGCAACGTCAGTTTCCCCTTGGCCGCGTCTGCGCCCAATGATTTGCCGACCTGAGCCACATCCCCCGTCAGGTCGAGCAGATCGTCTTGAATCTGGAAGGCTGTGCCGATGTTTCTGCCGAAGGTTTCCATGGCCTCGGCCACGGCCGGCGTTGCCCCTGCGAAATCCGCCCCCAGCTTGCAGCAGACGGCCGTCAAGGCCGCCGTCTTGCGCTCGATGATCTTGAAGTAGGTCTCTTCGGTCAGGTCAAGGTTATTGCGGTTGTCGATCTGGAGCAGCTCGCCCTCGCAAACCACGTTGGTTGTGTGGCCGATGGCCCGGCTGGCCGCCTGACTTTGCAGGCTGGAACAGAGGTGAAAGGCATGGGAAATGAGGAAATCGCCCAGCATCACTGCCGCCTCGTTGCCGCGCAGGTGATTGATGGTCGCCCCCTTGCGGCGAAGCTCGGCATCGTCCAGCACGTCGTCGTGCACCAGCGTCGCCATGTGCACCATCTCCACCACGGTGGCGATGACGGTGTGGGCATCAGTCGTTCCACCGGCGGCCTTGCCGGTCAGCAGCACCAGCACCGGCCGCAGCATCTTGCCGCGAAATCGGCTGACATACTTCACAAGTGTTTGCACGCACGCCAGGTCGCTTGCGAGTTCGCGGCTGAACAGTTGGTCCACGGCCAACAGCTCCGCTGCGATGGGAGCAGTCAGTGGCGCCAGAACCGCGGCGGCGGCGGCCGGGGCGGATCGGAGTACGGCAGGCGGAGGGGGGTTCACAGGCATAAGCACACGTCCTTCCAGCCATCAATCTACGGAGCTTTTGAGGCAAACGCTGGAAGCATCGCTGAGTTTCGAAAGAAGTGAAAGTTTGTAGGCCATTGCGACTTCGGTCAAACGATTGATTTGGGGTATCACTGACGTCGCCGGGCATCTGGTTGGAGGCAACGGGGGAACCGCCCGACAGACGATCAGACGGGTCATTTCATGCAACCAAAGTCGAGTAGTTCCATCACCACTGCAGAGTCATTCCTCGCCCGCGCCCAGCGTGGCGAAGCCTACCGCGTGATACTGTGGTTGGGAGTCCTCGGCATTTTGCTGGTGGCTGACGTCGTGAGACGTGCCCTCGGCGGACACGTGATGTCGACGGATTCGGTTTTCTATCCGAAGGTGGCGGTGCTCTCGCTGGGCGTGATCGTTCAGTGCGTGATGCTGGCCCATCTTGCCCGGGCGAACCGTATGGGGACACTGGTCGCCGGGTGGCTCAACCCGGCGGCAGCCGTGTTCGACATTTCGGTCGTGGCTTCAACGTTGAGCGTTTCCCAGTGGCTCTCGCCACGCGGGGCCGTGCCGGCGTTATCGGGGCCGTCATTACTGCTTCTGCCGCTTCTGATTCTGACTTCTGTACTACGACTGCGGCCTACGACGACTTTGTTTCTGGGGATCGCCTCAGCGCTTGTGAGTTGGGGCCTGACCCTTCGCGCGATGGTCGTTACCGATGCCCCGTTTGAGCAGTATCCCACGTACGCCATGTATGGCGTTCTCCTGTTACTCACCGGGTTCGCCGGCACGCTGGTCGCACGGACGATGCGCCTTCATGTCATCGAAGGGGTGGCCGAGGCCGTCGCCCGCGAGGCGGCCGATGCAAAGACTGCAGCCATCGAACGCGATTTGTCCGTCGCCCGCGATATTCAAAAAGGGCTGCTCCCCTCTTCTGTGCCGGATTTCAACGGGTTCGATGTCGCCGGCTTCAATCGGGCGTGTGATCTCACTGGCGGCGATTATTACGACTGGCAGCTCCTGCCGGACGGCCGGCTGCTTACAGTGCTGGCGGACGTAACGGGCCATGGCATCGGCCCGGCGTTGGTCATGGCGGTCTGCCGTGCCTACAGCCGGGCGACGGCCAATCTGATTGATGACCCGACCGAACTGATGGTTCGTATCAACCGTCTGCTGGCTGGCGATCTGCCCTCCGACCGCTTCATCACGTTGGCCACCGCCATGATCCAGCCGGGCGGGCAGGTGCAACTGGTCTCCGCCGGTCACGGCCCGACACTTCTCTACCGGGCCGCAACAGGCGCAGTCGAAGAGTTCGGCGGCGATGGCCTGCCGCTGGGTGTCTCCGTGGATGACCCCTACTCACCGGCCATCGGGTTTCAGATGGAACCCGGCGACATCCTGATGCTGGTGACGGACGGCTTCTTCGAGTGGCACCGCACGCCGGACCGCGAACAGTTCGGCACCGAACGGCTGGTCGAGGCTTTGAAAAACAACGCGAAAGAAGACGCAAAAACCATCATCCAACGGATCGACGCCACCGTGTGTTCCTTCGTCAATGGCACCCGTCAGGAAGACGACATGACAGCCGTGATCGTCAAGCGGAAATAGCCGCGATTGCAGCGAACGGGCGCAGTTACCAGTTGCCCTCATTAAAAAACTCTTCGCGCGTGATCTTGTCGTCTTTATTGACGGTATACACACCGACCTCCGACTGAGTCACCCGCTGGCCCGTGGATTTGGGGGTGATATCGAAGGTGAAGTGGACTGCAAACTGGCTTGCTCCATGGACAAACGGCCCAAGAACCTTTTCGCCATGAATAGTGATGCCGCTGGCCCAGACCTCCGACTTCTTAATGACAGCCGCCTTCCCGCTGGTCGCCTGCCCGCTGGACTCCACCGAGACCATATCTTCGGTGTACATCTCGCGCATGACATCAAAGTTTTTGCCATGATTACACAACTCCACGAAACGCTGGCCGACAGTCTGAACGCTCATAGAACATCTCCTTGAAAGGCACGATTGATGGCGCGCTTCGCGCGAAAATCAACTAGTCAGCGAAAAGCCATTCTGCCGCCACAGATGGGTGCGGGCCTGAGGGCTCCTCCTGTCGGCTTGTAACTCCCCCCCCATTTGCCTATCTTTCCGCCTTCTGAACGCGGGCTGAAGGGCGGGAAAGTTGTCTGTGCCCGGAAGGCCGCGAGCAGGGTGGGGGTCTGTAGGCGAGCGGCGGCATGGCACTGACATCAGACACGATACTCAACGCCTCACAAACGCTGGCCAGCGCACGGGGAGTTCTGGCTGTCACGTCTTTGGTGCCCCCATTGGCCGTCATCGCACTTTGCGTTGTTGCGGCCATCGGAACGATTCTGATGCTGCCCGGCGGACGTCCCAAGGCGTGGCGGGTGCTCGGCGGCGTGATCGCAGCCGCAGCCGGCCTGACATTCCTCGCCCTGCTGGCCAAAATCGGGTCGGATGCCCAGGCTTTAGGCCAGGTTTCGCCGTATTTCTGGCTGTTTGCGGCCATATCGGTGGTCAGCGCGATCCGTGTAATCACCCACGACCGGCCGGTCTATTCGGCGCTTTATTTTGTATTGACGGTCCTCTCGTCGGCAGGGTTTTTCATCCTGCTCGGTGCGGAGTTCATGGCGGCAGCGCTGGTGATCATCTACGCCGGTGCCATTCTTGTGACGTATGTGTTCGTCATCATGCTCGCTAGTGAAGCCGTGCAGACCGGCGTGGCCGATGGGCCGATCGGCATCAGCGAAGTCGATGGCAACACCCGCGACCCTGTTCAGGCCGCGGCAATCGGGTTTTTGCTCATGGCAACCCTGATTTTTGTCATCTTCGACCGGGGTCAAGGTCTGTCATTGCCCGGTGATCTAGATAACACACTGCCCGCTATCGCGAAGCTGCCCGTCGTGCAGGGCAACACGCAGAGTCTCGGCAGTTTTCTGTTCGGCACGCAGCTTGTCAGCCTGCAAATCGCGGGCCTGATGCTGACCATCAGCATGATCGGTGCGATTGTGATCGCGCGGCGGCGGATTCTCCTGCCGGCCGGGTCGCGGGTCGAAGTGATTGACGAACTGACCATGCCGATGACCCCGCCGACAGACGACCCCCACAGCATTCCGGTCGTCGGCACCGATAACCCGCGCGCCAAGGAGTACCCGCAGTTATGAACCTCCTGGCTAATCTCAAAATCGAATTGGTCGCAACGGGTGCCAAGGCGGGCGCGCCGATGATCAGCCAGTTCGCGCTGATGCATTACCTGGCGGTCGGCGCAGTGCTCTTCTGCATCGGCCTGATCGGCTTCATCTCCCGCCGGAACCTGATCGTCATGTTCCTCTGCACGGAGTTGATGTTTCAGGGCGTCGCCATCAACCTGATCGCTTTCAGCCGGTACTGGGGCAACCTGTCGGGCGAGGCGTTCGTGATATTCGTGCTGGTGATCGCGGCCGCCGAGGCCAGCTTGGCCTTGGGTCTGGTTGTGCTGCTGTTCAAACAAAAAGCCACGCTGGACGCTGGCGCGTGGAAGTCATTGCAAGGTTAGTCTGAATAAGGGTTTAGGATTTTTTCATGCCGGATTTCTTCGCGTTCAAGCTGGCGTACCTGATTCCGCTGCTGCCATTGGTGGCGGCGGCAATCATCGGCCTGTTTGGCGCCAAGACCCTCAAAGGCAACAGCCACTGGCTGATCTGGCTTAGTGTCGGCTTCTCTGCCGTGCTCAGCCTGAGCATTCTCGGCTACATGATCGGCCATGCTGGTGAACCCGTCTCGGGCAGCGACACGATGACCGGCAGCCAGGTCGCCAATCACTTCCCGCTGGCGTTTACCCAAAACCTCTACACGTGGATGGAGGCTGGCAGCTTTAAGGCCAGCGTCGGGTTCTTTTTCGACCCCCTGACCGCCGTGATGTTGAGCGTCGTCTGCGGCATCGGGTTCCTGATCACGATCTTCGCCGCGGGCTACATGAAGGGTGAAGCCGGCTACTGGCGGTTTTTCGCTTATCTGGGCCTGTTCATCTTCTCCATGACCTGTCTGGTGATGGGTGAGAATCTGGTCATGCTTTATCTGGGTTGGGAAGGCGTCGGCCTTTGTTCCTACCTGCTGATTGGCTATTACTTCGAGAAACCCGCCGCACGCGAAGCCGCGAAGAAGGCGTTCATCGTCAACCGCATCGGTGACGTTGGCTTTGCAGTCGGGATTTTTCTGCTCTTCAGTGCCTTCGGCACAGTCAGTTACTTCGGCAACGGCCCCGGTACCGGAACCGGTCTGCTGGAAAAGGTCGCATTTGGTGGCCTGACGGCCTACCAGTCCAGCGTGCTTTGGTGGGCGCCGTTCCTGCTGATGCTGGGGGCATTCGGCAAGAGCGCACAGTTTCCGCTCTATGTCTGGCTGCCTGATGCCATGGAAGGCCCGACCCCGGTCAGCGCCTTGATTCACGCTGCAACGATGGTCACCGCGGGGATCTACATGATCGCACGGTGTGGCACGCTGTTCATGGGCAACACCGCCGCCCTCATCACCATTGCCGTCGTCGGGTGTTTCACGGCCTTGTTTGCCGGCTCCATCGCCCTGCGGCAGAACGATTTGAAAAAGGTCTTCGCTTACAGCACGGTCAGCCAGCTCGGTTTCATGTTCGTCGGCGTGGCCACCTTGGCCCCGGTCGCCGCAGTGTTTCACCTGGTGACTCATGCCTTTTTCAAGGCCCTTCTGTTCCTCTCCAGCGGTGTCATCATGCACGCGATGTCGGGCGTTCTCGACCTGCGCGAGATGTCCGGCCTGAAAAAGCACCTGCCCAAGACGCGCATCCTGATGCTCATCGGCTGCCTTGCCTTGGCCGGGTTCTTCCCGCTGGCCGGGTTCTGGAGCAAGGACGAAATCATTGGCGGGGCCGCTTCCAAGAGCATGGTCTTGCAGGGCGTGCTGCTGTTTACGGCGTTACTGACGGCCTATTACACGTTCCGCGTCTACTTCCGCGTGTTCGAAGGCCCGGAAAAGTTGCCAGCTGCCGTCACTGAACACGCCCACGATACCCATGCTGCCCACGGCGGCCATCACAACCACGAACCGTGGATCATGATTCTGCCGCTGGTGATTCTCGCGGTGGGCGCCCTGTTTGCCGGCGTGATCAACCTGCCGTTCAAGCTCGTCCTTCCGGCTCACGCACTGGGCGAGTTCCTCGGCCACAGCCCCAGCTTCCAGATGGGCTACATGGTTGCTCCCCGCACGATTCCCGTCCCCATGCCCGAGCACCCACAGCCCGTGGACCCGCTCGGCTTCGGCATGCTGCCCCTCGGCGGCGAAGATGCAGTGCATGTGTTCCCGCTGCTGGTCGGCGGCCTCGTCGCCGCTGCTGGCATCCTGCTGGCGTATCTGATGCATCTGAAAGACCGTGCCCAGGCGGAGAAGCTCGCCAGGACCTTCGGCCCCATCACCCGCGGCATCGAAGCCAAGTACTGGGTGGACGAGATTTACGGTGCCGTGATCGTAAGTCCGCTCCGAATGTTGGCCCACCTTCTGGGGCTGGTCGACCGCTTCGTCATCGATGGCATCGTGTTCCTCGCCGGGCTGTTGCCGCAGGCAGTGGGTATCAGCCTGAAGCTGTCCGTACAACGCGGCCTGTTGCAGGGTTACGCCACGGCGATGGTGTTGGGAATGGCCGTGATTCTTCTGGTGATCTTCCTTCAGTTCTAAACCATAAACCAACATGCCAGAGCCGCTCCTGATTCTCCTTCTCATTCCCCTCGTCGGGGCACTGGCGACTGCGCTCATCCCCAGCGGCAAGGTCGCCCGCAGCGTGGCACTGCTGGCCAGCCTGCTCACACTGGCATGGGCCGTGCGCATCGCGGCCGGTTTTGACTGGAGCAGTGGTGCCGAACAATCCACAGCCGGGGCGACGCCTTACCTGATGAGCATCGGCGGCATCCAGACCGGCCTGCGACTGGGTGTTGACGGCCTGAGCATGCTGTTCATCCTGCTGACGTGCGGCCTGCACCCCATCGCGGTGCTCTGCACCGGCAAGTCGGTGGCGGATGAAAATGCCCGTCAGTTGAACGGGTGGCTGGTTCTGATTTTGTTCGCCATGCTGGGCGTGTGGGTCAGCCGTGACCTTCTGCTGTTCTACAGCTTCTTCGAACTGACGCTTGTGCCGGGCTTCTTCATGTTGGCCATGTACGGCGGTAACCGCCGCGAGCGGGTTGCGGCCAAGGTGTTCATCTACACGTTCCTCGGCTCGGCCCTCATGCTCCCGGCGATTGTCTACCTCGGCATCAAGTCGGGTTCGTTCGAGTTCGGCCGCGTAATTTATGTCGCCCAGACGGAACTCAGCCGCACCGAGCGTTTCTGGGTGCTGATGGGCTTCCTCGCCAGTTTCCTCGTCAAGACGCCGGTCTTTCCGCTGCACACCTGGCAGGCCCCCGCCCACGAACAGGCCCCGGCCGCTGGCAGCCTCGATCTCTCAAGCCTCGTCCTGAAACTCGGTCCTTACGGCCTGCTGAAGCTGGCGATCCCCATTGGCCTGACTGCAGGGCTGGGGCATGAAGCCGGTCTGGCTCGCCCGGATGTCGCGACCGCCGTGGCTGGCCTGGCAGTCATTGGCATTCTCTACGGCGGTATGGTGGCATGGGCTGAACGCGACATGCGCCGGCTGGTTGCTTATTCCAGCCTGAGCCACCTCGGGTTCGTCGTGCTGGGCCTCATGAGTTTCACGCAGATCGGTGGCGTCGGCGCGGCCTATTACATGGTGAACCACGGCATCATCGCCGCGGGCTTGTTCCTTACCATCGGCACCATTGCCCTGCGGCTGAACACCCGCGATATCACGCAGATCAGCGGCCTTGGCCGGACCATGCCACTGGCCAGCTTTTTCCTGATCCTGTTCAGCCTCGCGGGTGTCGGCCTGCCGCTGACCAATGGGTTCGTCGGCGAGTTCCTAACGCTGCAAGGCGGCTTCGCCAGCACGACGCTGCACAAGTCGTATTCCATCGTCGCGGCACTCGGCATTCTGCTCTCCGCGATCTACATGCTGAACATGGTCGGCAAGGTCGTGTTCGGTCCGGTTCGGTACCCGGTGCTGGCCGATGACGCGCCCACCCACAAAACAGCCGACCCGTTCTACGTCATGGGCGGCGACATCAGCGTGCGCGAGACCGCGCTTCTGACGCCCATTGCTCTGGCTGTGATTCTGCTCGGAATCTTCCCCCAGCCCGTCCTTCATGTGCTTGAAGCACCGGTCAAGGCGGCTCTGACGGCCCAGCCGGTAACTGATTTTTACGAGCGCCCGGACGGCCGTACGCCTTCCGGTCCTCCTCAGTCATCGTCCACGTCGGATTCCCCCCGTCGGGCCACCATGAAAACCGCCCCCAGCCAACAGCCATAGAAACCACCAGAAACAGACCGTCATGTTCAACCTCCTCCTGAGTTTCCTCCCCGAGTTAGCACTCATCGCCACGGCGCTGGTGCTCTTTCTGCTGGGCGTGACCAGGAAGCTGCGCGGTCTGGCCCCCACGCTGGCTGGCGGCGTGCTGGCGGGTGTGGCGGTCTATCAGGTGTTCAATCTCCCTTCGCAATACGCCGACACGGTTTCAGGCTCCATCGTGGCTGGCACGGTGTCGCAATACGTCAAGCTCATCACGGCGGTTCTGGGCTTCTTGTTTGTGCTGCTCAACTGGCCCCAGGGAGAGCACAAGACCGGCGGCCCGGCCGTTGAATACGGCCGCGAAGGTCCGGAGTTTTTCGCCCTCATTCTGCTCGCGCTGTCGGGTCTGATGCTCGTCAGTGGTGCCAATGATCTGATCACCCTGTTCATGGGCATCGAGCTGGCCAGCATCCCGACCTACATACTGGTTTCGATGAGCCGTCCGCTGCCTGCCGCGCAGGAAGCAGCCGTCAAGTATTTCTTCCTTGGTGCGATGAGTGCCGCCGTGCTGCTGTTCGGCCTGACCTATGTTTACGGCGTCACCGGCAGCCTGTACCTCGACGGCTCGGCCGCCCATACGCTGGGTATCAACGGGGCAATGAAAGTTGTATCGTCTTCGGCGACTGGCATTGGCGGCTGGCACGTTCTGGCAATGGCCTTGGTCACGCTGGGACTCTGCTTCAAACTCGCGGCTGTGCCGTTCAATGCCTATGTCGCCGATGTCTATCAGGGCGCTGCCACACCGGTCTCGGCGCTGCTCAGCTACCTGCCGAAGGCAGCCGGACTGATGGCATTGCTCAAACTGCTGTGGGCGCTCAGTGGCGGCACATGGGTATTGCCTTCCTCCATCATCACCCTGCTCTGGGTGCTGGCCGTGCTGACCATGTGCGTTGGCAATGCCCTCGGTCTGCTTCAGTTCAGCGTCAAGCGGACGCTGGCTTACAGCAGCGTGGCTCACAGCGGCTATCTGCTGGTCGGCGTGGCCGCGATCGCGGCCGCAGGTGGTAACCGGGCCTTGCAGACCTCGCTCATTGCCGCCTTGCTCTTTTACATAGCGGTCTACGGCCTGATGAACGTCGCGACTTTTGGTGTTCTGCAACTATTGCCCACACGCGTGCCCGCCGATGCTGCCACCGGTCTCGCTCAGCCCGCCACCACGGCCGACAGTTTCGAAGATCTCTCGGGTATGGGTTGGAAATACCCGCTTCTGGGCGTGGCAATGTCGGTCGGCTGCCTTGGCCTGACGGGCATCCCGTTCACTGCCGGCTTCGTTGGGAAGTTACAGATCCTGACGCAGACACTGGGTGCGGGTTGCTACTGGCTTGCGGCCATCATGATGCTCAACGCGGCCATTTCGGCCGGCTATTACCTGCGCATCATCGCGGCCCTTTACGCCCGCGCTGAACCCTCTGGCCAGCCGATCGAGCAGCCCCATTCACGGGCAGTCAGCCTGGCAATCGGGATCGCCGTGGCCGGTGTCCTCCTGATCGGTGCGGTTCCGCAGGTAAACGGCTGGCTGGCAGGTGTGGTGAACCTTGCCGCGGGCGAAACGCTGATCGATCTGTCGTCCCAGCCGACCGCACAAGCCGCTTCCGACCGGTAACCTTGGCCAAGGTTTACTTGGCTGAACCGTCGCCAAATCCGATCTTTGGCGCTTGCCCTGTTCCGCTGGTCACGTTGATTTTGATCGCGACTGGCCCCGGCGGAAGACCCAGTTCCTTGCGGCGGGCAGCTAGGTCCTTGGCGTAGTCGGCCAACTGCGCCCTGAGTGCCGGGTCCATGCTCTCCATGAATCCCTTATCTGATCCGCTGCTGCTGCGCCGCTCGATGCGCTTCACTTCCGGCCCGCCCATCCCCGATGGCATGGAACTGGGCCCGGTGGTCGCGTGCTCGACAGGCACCTTGATCTGTTCGTCGAGAAAAGCCTTTTTCTGTTCGGGAGTCATCCCGGCGTAGTTGCGAAGGAACACACCCAACATGCCGCCGCTACCCATTTCGACGGCCTTATCCATGACCTTCTGCATCGCCTTCTCGTCCTTGGCCTCGCGCGTGGCAGCAACCAACCGCTCCGTTGCCTCGGCCAATGTCTTGGCGGGCGGAAGGTCCGCTGGTGTGGAATTCTGCCACCAGAGGTACCCGCCGAATCCCAAGACAAGGAGACAGGCCGCCGCAATTGCCGCGCGTTTTTGATTTTTAGTCATAACAATAAAGTGCCGCCCACATTCTATCCGTTTAGTGCAAATCTCGATATTTATGGGTCCGTGCCCGACGATCTGGCGGTGAACCAGCCAGCAAATCAGGAACGCGTGCTGCAGGATTGGCCCGATGGCATCCGTCCGCTCGCCATCGGCCCGTGGGAAGCCTCGGAAATAAGCCTGAGTGGCTTCCCGGCACCGGCCCAGATCTGGTCCGATGAAGTGGAAGCTGAAGTGAATCGCCGCTGGGCTTTGGCCAACGGTGAAGCCGAACGTCATCGCAAGCGGTTGTTTGATGGTCCGATGGTCCGCCTCGAAAGTTTTTCCACTGCCGTTCACCCCGGCGGCCTGCACCTGAGCCTCAGTCCGACCCGCTATCGCTATTTTTGGGCCATGCACTTGGCCCCCTGCATGGGCCAGCATCCAGCGATTACGGATACTCCACTGCCAAGCCCCATCGGCGTGTCGGCGGCTGTTATTACATCGGACGGGCAGATTCTTCTGGGGGTGCGCAGCCATGCCGTGGCGTATCACCCCGGCGAGATTCACCCCATCGCCGGGGCACTCGAGCCGGAGGATGTCGCGGGCGATTCGCCGGTCGGCTTGTTTCGCGCCCCGATCCGGGAACTGATCGAAGAGACCGGTGTGCCGCGCGATGCCGTGCTATCGACCCGTCTGCTTGCGCTGGTGCAAGACCGTGAACTGCAGCAGCCCGAACTGATCTTCGAGGTGCGGGTCAACTTGTCTGTCGCCGAGATTGTCTTGAACGCGATGAGCGCGGTCGATCACTGGGAAGCCACGGCCCTCTGGTCACGTCCGTCAGACGAAGCGCGGGCGGCGGTGGCTGAATCGCCGAGGTTGTTCACACCGGTCGCGCGCGCGGCCGTCCACCTGCTGACGGCCGGAATCTGATGTTCATCCGACGGGCAATACTGCACCGAGTCGCTTGATGATGGGTGCCATCGCCGCGCCGGCTGCATCCACTTCGGCCACGGTTGTGTGGCGTGACAGGCTGAAGCGGATCGAGCCATGGGCGAACTTCTCATCGACCCCCATGGCCCTGAGCACGTGGCTGGGCTCCAGACTGCCGCTGCTGCACGCAGCCCCGGCACTGGCGCAAATGCCACGTTCGCTGAGAAGCATCAGAATCGCCTCGGCCTCCAGCCGCGCGAATCCGATGTTGGTGGTATTGGCCAGACGGTTTTCGCTGTCCCCATTGACAGCCGCGAGTACCACGTCGGCCGTATTGATGCCGTCAAGGATTCCCGCTTCAAGTCGATCGCGCAACGCCGCCACGCGCGGCATGTCGGTAAGAGCGTCTAACGATACTGAAGCCGCCGCGCCCATACCGACAATGCCCGGCACGTTTTCAGTGCCCCCGCGGCGGCCGCGCTCCTGCGGGCCACCGATCAGTAATGGGCCGACCCGCACTCCCCTGCGGATGTACAGGCCGCCCGTCCCCTTCGGCCCATGAAACTTGTGCCCCGCGAAACTGGCAGCATCGATGCCAAGGGCAGCGAAGTTCACCGCCAGCTTGCCCACGGCCTGCGTCGCGTCGAGGTGCAATCGCACCCGGCCAGCCCGACAGATGGCCGCGATCTGATCCACGGGCCAGATGGCGCCGGTTTCGTTGTTGGCCCACATCAGGCTTGCCACCGCGCCGGCATTGGCAGTGACTGCGGCCCCCAGTGCCGGCAAGTCCAATCGGCCGAGGCGGTCCACACCGATTTCAATCACCCGCGTACCGGTCTTGGCCAGTGCCTCGGCGAGCTCGCGGGTGGCGGAATGCTCGACGGTCGAGGTGATCAGCACGCCGCCGGAAGCCGGCAACAACCCGCGAACGGCGGTGTTGATGGATTCCGTTCCGCCGCTGGTAAAGAGGAGTTCGTTTTCAGTGCAGCCCACGAGTGCGGCCAGTCGGGCACGGGCTTCATCTACTGCGTGGCGGGCGGCTTGGCCGAAACGGTGGACGCTGGAGGGGTTGGCATAGTCGCTGTCCAGCAGCGGAAGCATGGCCGCGACGGCTTCAGCACACGGGCGTGTGGTGGCGTTATTGTCGAGGTAAATCAGGCTCGGGTCGGCGGGCATCGGACCCTATCTTAGCAGCGTTACTGCTGGTCCAGCGACGACCACAGCGACACCTGATTATCGTTGTACTGCTGAGAGATGGATGGGCAGAGGTTGAGCACGGTGGCGAATTTCTGCTTGGGCTGCCAGCGGGCGCTGCCGTCGGCATAGAGCACGTTGATACCCACCTTATGACGCGTCACGAGACGGACGGGCGTTGTCGTCAGGTCGGAAAGGAGTGCCTGACGGCGCAAGTCGCTGACGCGGATGAAAGTTCGGCCCGTCCATTGGGCTGGGTCATCCGGAATCGCTGTGAACGGACGCCCGGCATAGCCCGCCTGCACGTTGACGGTTGCAAGATTGCCGGTCGGGGGCGTCAGGGCCGATGGGAAGGGGTTTTGAGGGGTGTTGTATTGCCGTGCGGGGTCGGTTTCGCTGGGGCAGTAAAGTGCGGCCGGTTCGTTCAGCAAACCCGCCTGTTGCAGGAGGCCGAACAGCACAAAGTGCTTGCTCGTACCGGAGTAGATCATGCTGTTGAACTGCTTGATGCCGGCTGGTGAACCGTCACGGAAGCCCAAGGGCAACTGATCGTGGTTGTAAGTCGCATAGACCAGCAGAACCAAGTGCGTCTGCCGAAGGTTCGAAAGGCAGACTGCTCGCGATGCAGCCTCGCGTGCCTTGCCCAGCGTGGGCAATAGCAATGCCGCCAAGACGGCGACAATTGCCACCACGACAAGGAGCTCGATCAGGGTGAAACCACGACGTGCCACGGCCATAATATAACTCGTCCACCACGGGTCGTCGCCAAGAATCCCAAAAGGCACAAAATTGCATAAACTATGCACGTCACTGCTAATATTGGAGATACACTCGATTCGTGTAGACCGCGGCGGCGGCCGCAAGTATCTAGGCTCAGGAATTTTCGTATGGGCAGGCACAAGAGCTTTGATGTCGACGCGGTGCTGGACGTCATCGTCCGGGGCTTTTCGTCCAGCGGTTACAGCGCGACCTCGATGCGCGATCTGGCCACGGTGACCCAACTCGAGCTCGGCAGCCTTTACAACGCTTTTGGTGACAAGCAGGCCATTTTTCGGGCGACCCTCGACCGGCAGTTTTCCACCTTTTGGGATCCCCTTCTGGTAGAGAGTGCCAGCGCAAGTCGGACCATTCACGTGCATTACTCGCGGCTGACGCGACAGCTGGTGGCCGGGCCGGTGGTGGCGGGCGGGCTCTTGGCGGTGGGAATCGTCGAGTCGCCGGTGCATCAGGCTGTCATCCGTGAAAAACTGTTGGGCCAACTAGAGACGGTTTTCAACTTCTATAAGCATCAGATGCAGCGGCTGGGCAGCGAGGGGAAGCGGACGGGGTTATCGGTCAGGAGTCGGCGCCGGGCGACTGCGACTCAGGCGGCGCAGGAGATGCTGGGCGCCACCATGGGCATGCTGGTGCTGGCCCGGTTGGGGAACCAGTCGGCGGCGGTACGGGCCATTGCGGCCGGGGCCATCCGCCACGCGCTTTAGTCCCAGCGCATCAGACGGGGGTTATTCCGCGCACGTGGTTTAGTAGTACGGCCGCGAGCAACACGGATAGGAAGCCGCAGAGCACGGTTCCGCAGATCGACGGGATGAGGAGCCCGCGAGGGCCGAAGCGGCGCATCGACCAGAGGCCCCACAGGCCACAGGCGAGACCGGTGGCGAGGATGACACCGTTGATGGCTGCGACGGCGATGGGTGGGACCGCCCCAGACTTTACGGCGGGGTTGAGTGCGATGCTGGCCAGAAGGCTGACGCCGGGAGCGAGCCAACTGGCGAGTGCGATGCGGCGGAGACGAAGTGGGGCGACCTCGGCCCATGCGGGGTTGCGCTGGCCGATGGGCTGTATGGGCGGGGCTTTGGGTGATGCGGGGCTGGAGGGCATGGGAGGGAGAGTGGCTTAGTTACCAAGGATGGGGAGTTGTACCTTGGCGCTTTTGTCCTGTCCGTCGTCAAGGCCGGGGGCTGCCCCGATAAACTGTTTGTCGATTCGGAAGACATCGCGGACGGGAGGGTTTTCGAGGGGGACGAGGTCGGGGCTGGCGGGGCCGTCGTGACGGTCCAGGACGTTGTAGTACTGGTCGCGTTGGGCGGGGATCCAGCCGGCATCACGGATGAGGCGGCAGATTTCGCGGGCGTTGAGGCGGTAGGTGGTGCCGGCGGCGCTGACGACGTTTTCTTCCATCATGACGCTGCCCATGTCGTTGGCGCCGAACATGAGCGCGAGCTGGCCGATTTTGGGGCCCATGGTGACCCAACTGCTTTGCAGGTTGGGGAAGTTGTCGAGATAGAGCCGGGCGATGGCGAGGGTGCGCAGGTATTCATTGGCCCCGGCCATACGGACGACACGGCCGCGAAGGATGTCTTCGTTGGTGCTGTCGTCGTAGGGGCCGTAGACGTCGGGGTCCCACTCTTTGGCGCGGCCCAAAGGGGTGTTCTCGCGCTGGAAGGGCCAGTGGATGAAGGCGGTGTAGGAGCCGGGGTTGTCGAGTGGGGCGGTGGGGACGGCGAAAGGGGACTTTTCGAAGACGCCGCGGTTGCGGTCGATGACTTTGTGGATGACGCCGGAGAGTTCGCCACGGCCACCCAAAGCCAGAGCGTAATCCTGCATGTCGCGGAGGGCGGACATGTGACTGACGCGTTCGGAGAGGAATTCGATGTGGCCGATGAGCATCGTGGCGCTCGTGTTCAGGCCTTCTTCGTGGGCGACGCGCATGACGCGGAGCCAGTCGTCGCCGGTGCATTTGCCCAGACCGATGCGGCGGCGGACTCGGGGGGCGAAGATTTCGCCGCCGCCGCCGGGGATGGTCTTCAGGCCGGCGGCTTTGAACCGGCGGATGATCGTGCGGACATCGAGGTTGAAGAAGCGTTCGAACTCGACGAATTCCGGCGGCGAAAAGGCGTGGATGTGGACGGTGGGGAAGTTAGTGGAGATGTAACGGAGGAGGTCTTCGTACCACTCGATGGGGAGGCGGTCGTTCATGCCGCCCTGCATGAGGATTTGCGTGCCGTTGATGCTGACCAGCTCACGGATTTTTTCGCCGATTGTTTCGTAGGTCAGTGTGTAGGCGTCGGAATCTTCATGATCGCGGCGGAAGGCACAGAAGGTGCATTTGGCGGTGCAGACGTTGGTGTAGTTGATGTTGCGGTCGATGACGTAGGTGCGGTAATCGGCCGGGTGCAGCCGCTGGGTGACGGCGGTGGCCCAGGTGGACAGGTCTTGAAGGGAGGCGTGCTGATAGAGCTCGAGCGCCTGAGCGTCGGTGAGGCGGGCCTTGCCGGAGAGGACGGGGTCGATGTTGAAAGTCAGGGAAGACATGATGTTTCAGAACGATATGAAACTGGAAGGGGTGTGTCGCTGGGGGTGGGGGAGATTATTAGGGATTTGAAAGGTGGGGGTGGGGGGTGGGGAGGGAGGGAACCACAGATGAACACGGATGAACACAGATGAGGGACGGGTTGTTGGTTGTCTGGTGTGATTATTGGGAAGTTGGAGGGGGTCAGGGGTTGTCAGAGATGGATGGCCATTGCCGAAGAAAGGGCCCAAATTAACTGAAATATACACATAGACAAAAGTACAATCATTAATGTCGCCAGTCTTGTTGCGAGTTCGTCGACCGTTAAACCAGTTCAGACAAGCACTTACGGCGACAAATAGAAATTTATAGATTGCGTCAAATCTAAATAAATAGCAGTGGCTATTGCCAATTATCTAGATAACTTCTGGTCCGTAGCCGTTTTCCAAGAATTGTGGGTTTGCAGCGGTGGGGCTTATCTGGATTCGCTTGTGTCTGTGGAAAGAGCTTTCCGCAGGGTGAGACCAGAGATTTGCCATGGCGGGATCGGAAACTAGGTGGCCGTCGTGGTCATGGAAAGGCAAACGATGAATCGTTCATTGATCGCGGCATCATTCTGTGGAGGGCTAGTTGCGATTTCCAATGCGATGGGAGCGCCCAACCTGCTGGGGAATCCATCCTTCGAGCTGGGTAATGGTTCAAACGCGTTCAGTTGGGGGAATTTCAGTGACGGCACCACTGAAAGAACCCAGGTGTACCACCATGATGGGAGCTGGTCGTTCAGGTTTACGGGCGGTCGTTACGTTGAATTTCCCCACACAACCAATGGTATAGCTGCGACGCCGGGTGTGACCTATGACGTGTCGATGTGGGCCATGCATAGCAGTAATGATCCATTAGACGGCCAGCACAGCGCCGACTGTAAGGCCATTTTTTACGATTCTTCAGGTAATGAGCTAGGCTTTACGGAGTCCTACTTTTTACGGAGCAACGATCCTGTCAACACTTGGAAGCGATGCAGCTATTCGCTGACAGCGCCAGTCAAGGCCACTGCGTTGGTAATCCAGATCGGCGTCGCGGCTGGAGCCGCTGGTTTTAGCGGTTCGACCGTCTATTTCGACGACGGCAATGTATCCGTACAGCAGCCTTCTTTGACGCTAGTTCCAGTAAATGGTCGAACGGCCGATCTGACGATTACTGGCTCAACTTCCGGATCTTATGGCCCTGCCGGACTTTCCTTTCCTGCGACCAATGTCGGTTCCAAGGTCATTAGTTTTGTCCCGGCAAATACTGGCCCCGTACTCGTCGCGTTGGACCTAGTTGGTTCGACCGTTGACGTGGCAAATCTAGTTGCGAACCTTCTGGCTCAAGGGCTTAATATTAGCACGAACGTTGATCCAGCTTTTGGCGTCGGGTTCGACGCAATGGTTACGTTCGCACCAAGTGCGGCGGCACCAGTGGTCCCCACCAACCAGTTCGAACTCTCCTTCGCCAACTTTGGAAACGTCACCCTGCAAGGGATCGGAGTTGTGCCCGAGCCGACTGAGGGGGGCGTGGCGGTTGGAGTAGTCGGGCTGTTGCTTGCCAGGCGGCGGAAATAAGACTTCATAACACGGAAGATTTCGTGGCACGGGTCCCGGTTATTCGGGACTCGTGCAATGTTAAGCGAGAGAGGGTTTGAGTTTGAAAGGACGTCGATCGCTGCCACGCAGCCATCAACTCTCGGCGTCTTTTTTCTCTTCATCCCATTGGATGATGATCTGTTCCAGCAGGCTTTCGGCATTTTTGGATTTGTCGTCGTCGAAGCCGGGGAGATTGACGACCCATTTGTGCAGGTCGGTGAAGCGGACGGAGTAGGGGTCTACGCCGGGGTGTTGCTCCAAGAGTTGGAGGGCGATTTCTTCGATGTCTTGCCAGGTGATTCGGCCGGGCATGGGGTGGCTCCGTTTCGGGTGAAGGGGGTTGGATGAGTGGAGTGGGAAACGGGGGTGGCTATTCGTGCGGTGCTTCTTTGATCAGGTTGCGGTTCCAAGCGGGGATTTCGACTGTGATTTCGACGTCTTCATCTTCGATGCGGGCCTGGCAACTGAGGCGGGAACAGGGCTTGATGTCGCGGGCCTGCTCGACGCGGTCGAGTTCGGCGTCGGTGGCCTCGTTCATGGATTTTTCGCCCTTAGTGATCCAGACGTGACAGGTGCTGCAGCCGACGACGCCGCCGCAGGTGTGTTCGATTTCGACGTGGGGTTCTTCGCCGAGGGCGATTTCAAGGACGGACTGGCCTTTGATGCCCATTTTGACCAGTTCGGTCTGGTCGGCGGGGAAGCCGAAAGAGGCCGGGTCCTGCATGATGTAGCGGACGGTGACGTTCTGTGGACCTTTGACGTTTGCGAAGCGGAAACCCATGGGGCGGGATGATAGGCGAGGAGGGGGTGGGTGGGAAAAGAGGCCGGATTAGGGGGCTTTTCGGGGGAGGCGGCGGACACGGATGTGTGAATCACCCACAACTTTGAACGCCTGCGCAGCGTGTCGCAAAATGGCCTCCCATCGGCTGGCGAGGTTTTCCACTCGTACTTTTAGAGGCAGGTGTTCGAGGCGCAGCAACACAACTCCTTCGGCAACCATTTTTTGACAAAACAGGAGTTCGCCGAAATCTTTGTCGCTGGTAATGACTACGCGACCGCTGGCTGCGGCGGTGGCGAGCCACTGGGCGTCTTGATTGCCGGGGCCGCTTTCAGCGGCGTAGAGGACATCGTGCCCAACGTCGCGGAGTTGTGCGACTCATGGCGCGGGGATGTTCTCGTCGGCGATTAAATCCAAGGTGTTATCGAGGCTGATTAGGCGGGTTCAACAATTTGCAGGCCGATGACTTGGGCAGCGTACTGCATGGCTGCCAGCACGTGTTCAGTCGTCAGTCGGGGATAGGCCGTCAAGAGCTCTGGGATTGGTGTTCCTGTGCTGAGTTCCTGAAGGATGTGCTGAACAGTCAATCGCGTCCCCTTAAATACGGGCTTGCCCAGCATGATCGCGGGATCTTCTACAATGAAATCCTGCCAGCGGATGTTTGCGATGGGCAGTTGTTCCATAACAGCAATCTGGCATTTGGAACGGTTGGGGAGAAGCGTTTTCTACTATGAATATGGTGACGGTATTTGCGATGGCTTACGGAGTACGCGGTGCCGTTGAACCCACCCTACAGATCTTGCAATGTTTTTGTGATGGCGAGTTCGCCGAGGCGGGCGCTGGCATGGTCCATGGCGGTTAAGGCGGTGTGGATGGCGTCGGCGTCTTCGGTGGGGGCGAGCTGGCGGACGGTGGCCATGAGGGATTGGAGTTGGGTGAGGTAGGCGGGATCGATATCGGTGCCGACGATCTTTAGGGACTTTTCGATGGCGGCGGTGTCTTGATTGATCTGGTTGCGGAGGTCGATGAGGCGGTGGGCGAGCATGTCGGTGCGGGCATTGAGGACGCTTTGGCGCACCATTTGATCGACTTCGTCTTTGGTGAGGCCGTAGCTTGGGACGATTTGCAGGGCGGCTTTGGTGCCGCTGCGTTCTTCGGTGGCGGTGACGCTGAGAATGCCGCTGGTATCGACGAGGAACCGGACACGGAGCTTGGGTAGGCCGGCGGCCATGGGGGGGATGCCGGAAAGCGTGAACTGGCCGAGGCTGCGGCAGTGTTCGACCAGTTCGCGTTCGCCTTGGAGGACGTGGATTTTCACGGCGGTCTGGCCTTCGGCAGAGGTGCTGAAGATTTCGTCGGCTGCGCACGGGATGCTGCGGCCTTTGGTGATGAGTTTGGCGACGGCACCGCCCATGGTTTCGATGCCGAGACTGAGGGGGACGATATCTTGCAGGAGGATGCCTCGGTTGATTTTGGCGAGGATGGCACCCTGGACGGCTGCGCCGAGGGCCACAACCTCCATCGGATTCAGGGCGGTGTAGGGCTGGGTGTCGAAGAAGCTGCCAACCTGCTCGCGAACGAAGGGCATGTAGGTGCTGCCGCCGACCATGACGACTTTGTCGATCTGGGCGGGGGTGATGTCGGCGTCTTGGAGGGCTTGTTTGCAGCGGTCGAGGGTGGCTGCGATGAGGGGGCGGATAAGGGCGAGGAACTCATCGCGTGTGATGGAGCGGCGATAGTTTCGACCTTGGCCAAGATCTATTTCGATGGTGGCCGAGGGCTTTTCGCTGAGTTCGACTTTGACGCGCTCGGCGAAGTGGCGGAGGGCCTGCAGCGTTGAAGGGGGGAAGTCGATTTGCGTGACGTTTAGTTGGGCGGCGATTTCGGATTGGACGAGACGGAGGATGGCTTGGTCGAAATCGTCGCCGCCGAGACGCGTGTCGCCGTTGGTGCTGAGGACGCGGAAGAGGCCTTGCTCGATGCGGAGGATGGAGATGTCGAAGGTGCCGCCGCCGAGGTCGTAGACGGCGATGGTGGCATCGTCGGAGCGGTCTAGGCCGTAGGCGAGTGCGGCCGCGGTGGGTTCGTTGACGATGCGGACGACTTCGAGGCCGGCGAGTCGGCCAGCGTCGCGGGTGGCCTGGCGCTGGGCGTCATCGAAATAGGCGGGGACGGTGATGACGGCCTTGCGGACGGGGTGCTGGAAGTAGGGCTGGGCCCAATCACGGAGTTCGCGGAGGATGGCTGCACTGACTTCCTGTGGGGTGTAGGTTTTGTCGCCGACTTTGATGGCGGCCTGGCCGGAGCCATCGGGGTTTTGGGACGTGACGGCGTAGGGAAGGTAGGCGAGTTGGGGGGCGACATCGGCCAGGCCTTTGCCCATGAGTCGCTTGACGCTGGAGATGGTGTGGGTGGCACGCTCTACGGCGCGGTCGCGGGCTGGCTGGCCGACTTCCATGTGCCTGTTGGGGGCGGGGGGGGCGGGGTCGATGTGGACGACGCTGGGGCAGTGGGATTGGTTGTTGGGGCCGGTGAGGATGCGTGGGCCGCGTTCGTCGCACCATGCGACAAGGGAGTTGGTGGTGCCGAGATCGATGCCGATGATGGGGTCGGCGATTGTGAAGAGTTCGCGGCTTGAGGTTTCGGCCATAGGTGTAAGCCTAGGCGCAAGCGGGATGGTGTGCATGATCGTCGGGCAGGGTAACCAGTGAAAATCGTACACCTATCGGACATTCACTTTGGCGCCGTCGATGCGGCTGCGGCGGGCGCGTTGCCGGCGTATGTTCGATCGTTAAACGCGGATGTGCTGGTGGTGTCGGGGGATTTCACGCAGCGGGGACGGGCAGGGCAGTTTCGGGCGGCGGCGGAATGGGTGCGGTCGATGGGGTTGCCGGTGGTGGCGGTGCCGGGAAATCATGATGTGTCGGTGTATGCGATGTGGCGGCGGGTGTCTTTTCCCTTGACACGATTTGAGCGTTGGGTGGGTGAATTGCCCTCGTCAAGGAAGGTGTTAATTGGTGCACCGGGATTTGTCGGACGGATTGATTGTGCGTGGCGGTGGGAGTTTCCGGGTTGGCGCTTTGTGGGATTGAACTCGGCGAGGCGGTTGGCGGGTGACCTGAAGTTTCCGCTGACAAATGGGGGGTTGTCTGAGCGGCAGATGGCGATTGTGGAGCGCGAAGCGGCGGGAATGGCGGCCGGGGTGCAGTTGGCGGTGGTGATGCATCATCCGTTGCTGGCGCCGGTTGGGATGGAGGGGAAAGCGGGAATGACGTGCCGGCATGCGGTTGAGATCGTCCGGCGGTTTTCGGCTGGGGGGGTGGGGCTGGTGTTGTCAGGGCATTTGCATCGGGCTTATGTGACGAAGGTGGGTGGAATGATGGTGGTGCAGGCTGGAACGGCTATCAGCAACCGATTACGGGATGAGGCGCCGTCGTTTAATGTGATTGGGGCTGGGGTGGTGGTACATCGGTTTGTTGAGGGGCAGTGGAAGTCTGGGTAATGCCCTCGGCAGCTCTTACGAGTTTTCGGGTTATTTAACAGTTGTGGTCAGAGCTCTTTTAAAGCATTCAGAATCGGCTCGGCGACCCACATTCTGCCCCAGTCGCGTCCCGTCGATTCTTTTAGCATTCCCACTGCGACCAATCGGTCGATTACTTTCTGCGCTGTCGGTGAAGTGACTCCGAGCAATTGACTGGCGCGCGAGGTTGTGGTGTAGGGGTTGACAAACATGCCGTCCAAGAGGGCCTGTACCCGGTGTTCCTTGCCGGTCTTTGCGCGGTATTCTTCGCGCAGCGAAAGTAGTGACTGGCTCTGGTCAATTGCGTTGCGTGCTGTTGATCGGACGGCTTCGAGAAAATATCGCAACCAGCCTTCCCAATCACCGTGCGTACGAATTCGCTGAAGCAGATCGTAATAGTCCTGTTTGTTGCGCTCGATATAGCTCGACAAATACAACAGCGGGCCGCTCAGCCGCCCGCGTTCCAACAGATACAGCGTAATCAAAAGTCGGCCGATACGTCCGTTGCCGTCGAGAAATGGGTGAATGGCCTCGAAATACTCATGAACAATGGCGCATTGCACCAGTTCCGGCATAACTCCGCGCGCATTGATGAATATCTCCCAATGTTTTAGACACTCGTGCATCTCATCCGGTGGTGGCGGCACGTAGGTGGCCGTTGCCAAGGTTGAGCCTGGTGGCCCGATCCAGTTTTGGGTTTTACGAAATTCGCCGGGGGTCAGGTGCTCTCCGCGCACACCCTGCATCAGTACTTGATGCATTTCGCGGATCAATCGGATGGCCAGTGGCAAATCGGAAAGTTTTTTCATGCCTAGCTTGAGTGCCGCGACGTAGTTGCGAATCTCGTAAACGTCGCTTCCGGCGGGTGTTCGCTTTGGTTCGATCTCGTCCAATAACAAGTCGGAAAGGCTAGCCTGCGTTCCTTCGATCCGGCTGGAGGCTACCGCCTCACGTCGGATGTACGGAGCGATTAACAACTCTGGGTTGGGAAGATGCCTACCAAGTCCCGAAAGCTCGCTGACAGCGGCATCCGCCTCGGAGAGCAACAAAACGAGATCATTCGAATAGGTAATTTTCGGCGGCGGCGCGGCGGGAATAAATGCGTCGTATCCGCGAATAGTTCTGATGATGTGGCCCGCTTGTGGAGCTTTAAAGTCTTTTGATTGCAAGGGTTGTGACCTTTGAAAGAAAATGATCTACGCCGCCAGTGCTTTTAAAGTTTACACATCTTTCTTTCAAAGCGTTGGTTTGTCTGAAAAATCCTTTCAAAGCCAAACATCTCATCGCAAGTTAGTGAAAACGCCCCGGAAGCCTTTGTGGGCCTCCGGGGCGGTTGATAAGTGAGGGGTTCTGCAGGCCGGCTTAGACAGCGAGCTTCGGGACGGATGAGACGACCATCTGCGGGACATCGCTACCGGTCGGGTTCGTGGCAGTCACCGAGCTTTGTGGCTCGGCAGTTGCCGGTTCGGGTTGGTCGGTCTGGACGCGGAGGACGCCGACTTCCATGACGCTGCGGATCTTGATCAGCGCTTTGTTCTGGATCTGGCGGACGCGTTCCTTGGTGACGCCGATGATCCGGCCGACCTCTTCGAGGGTCAGCGGGGTGGCGTCGCGCTCTTCCCAGTTGAAGCGGCGTTTGATGACGGTCTGCTCGACGGTGGTCAGGTCGGCCAGATTGCGGTCGACGATCTGCTTGAGTTCGTCGACGCAGTCTTTTTCGACGCTGTCGCGGCGGACATCGGACCAATCGCTCTTTTCGAGGTCAGGCTCGAACTCGACCGGGAAGCGGCTGCGATGACGCGTGTGCTTCTGGGCGGTGCGGCTGAAGGCTTTCAGGATGGAGCGGCAGGCGTAGGTGCTAAACTTGAAGCCGCGGTCGACGTTGAACTTCTCGACCGAGCGGAGGAGGGCCATGTTGCCCTCGCTGACGACTTCGGCGAAGTCGATATCGCCCAGACGGCTACGCTTGGCCATCGCCAGAACCAATGCAAGATTGGTGCGGGTGATGTATTCGCGGTAGTGCTCTTGGCGACGATCCCACTCGACAAGCAGCTCGGCGGATTCTTTGGTCAGGCCTTCGGCTTTGACCTTCTTCTGAATCTGGGCCAGACGGTACTTGCAGAAGTTGTAGCGGCGGAACATGAGCTGTTCTTCGGCCGGCTTCATCAGCTGGGGCGTACCAGCGTTGTCGCCGAGGGTGTCGTCGCGGGTGGGCTGGTACCAGCGGGTCCGGGGGAGCGGGGGCTCGGGTGTTTCGAAGAGCTCGCGCTCGGTCGACTTTTTCTTAAACAATGGGCTGTCGATCAGCGGGTAGGGCTTTTCGATCAGCGGCTCGGCCTGAGCACGCAAGGCTGCGGGGATTCGGGCTGGGCGAACGGCCGCACCAGCGGTGACCTTCTTCGGGGCCTTGATCTTCAACTTCATTGTTTCTGCTGCCATGGGAAACCTCCCAAATATTTTGACAATTCGGAAACTTCTACACCACCACGAATCCAGCTTACGGTTTACAACCCCGGCCACCGGCCGTGACAACCCGTACAACTGAAGAGACCACGCGATTAGGGACTACATTTCCTAGGTTTGTGAACTCTTTCAAATACGCGTTTAGTCAAAGCGATCGACTGGACACTTATTTGAGATGTTCCAAACACCGGGACACGCACGGCCTGCCGGGGGTAGGATAGCGATGGGTGTGCCAAACTCGGACCTGGGGAGTGCGATTTCGTCGAATGGACAGGAAACAGGCTATTACCATCTGCCTTGGCGGGAGCTTTAACCCGCCGCACCAGGGTCATTTGGCGATCGCCCGGGCGGCGGCCAAGTGGGGTGGTCCGGGCGCCGTGGTGCGTTTTATTCCGGCGGCGCAAAGTCCGCACAAGCAAGCATTTACGGCGAACGATCCGTCGGCCGGGGACCGATTAGCGATGGTCCGGGCTTTGGCAGCGGCGTACCCGTTTGTCGTCGCGGACGACCGCGAGCTGCGGCGGCCGCCGCCGAGTCTGACGATTGAAACAATAGAAAGTTTGCTGGCAGAAGGCTGCGGACCAATTTGGTGGATTATTGGCGCAGATCAGTGGCAACGGCTGCCAACGTGGCATCGGCTGCCAGAACTGCTGTCAAAGGTGAGGTGGTTGGTGTTTGCCCGGCCGGGGTCGGTCAGGGTTGAGCCTGTGTGGCCTGCGGGGCTGAAAGCGGACTACGAGTATCTGGAGATGGAACTGGTGGACAGCAGTTCTTCGGAGATTCGGGGGATGATCGCGCGGGGTGAGGGCCAATGGCAGACATGTGTGACGCCGGAAGTGGCGGCAATTATTCGTGATCGGCGGCTTTACGCGGTTTGACTGGCAGGAGTCGTTGCCGAGTCTTCCGTGGGCGAGGGGGTGTCGAGCAAGTCCTTTACGGCGGCTTTCTGCCGGACGGAAAGGAAGGGCTTTTCCGCGACGAGGAAGAACCGGTAGGCGAGGAAGACGACTACCGGTACGGCAACCAGCTCGAGGATTGCGAACCGTAAAAGCGGCGGGGCATTGGCGATCATGCCCACTTTGTAAATCGCCTGAAGCAGCGGCATGTGGATGAGGTAGAGCGAATAAGAGAAGAGTCCGAGTCGTTCCAGCGGCAGTGATGACAACAGTCGGGCTGGAATCAGGCGGGAATTCTGGCACATGGCGATAATGCTGGCCGAGGAAGCCATGCTGATGACGATGTCCAGCCAGGCAATACGCTCGAAGATCCCATAGCGATAGATGATGCCGCTGGCAGCGGCGAACAGCAGAACACTCAGCACGCGCCATGGTACGGCGCGTTTGATGGCTTCTATCGCGGCACCGCTACCGAACACGATGTAGGCGGCGGTGGCTCCGATGGTGAAGGTGCTGAGGAACCAGTAGCCGAAGACGCCTACGCCGATTCGCGGGAGTTCGTAGCCGATGATGACGAACAGCAGTGCCGCCGGCAGGAATGAGAACCAGCGGACGGCAAGCACCAGCAGTGGCACTACGAGGTAGATTTGGAACTCTAGGGCGACGCTCCAGAGGGCCGGGTTGGGTGCGGGGTGCTTGAACAGGTTGTGGGTCAGGGTCAGGTGGGAGGCGAGGCTCGCCCATGTGACTGCGCCCGGCTCGGTACCCCAACCACCCAGGGAGATGGCCCAAAGCACGTAGGCCATGCCCAGCGCGATGAAGTACGTTGGGAGAATGCGGCGTGCACGCCGCCAGTAAAAGCCCAGCGCTCCGCCGCGCAACGTGTTGCCAGCCCGGACTATCGGCGCGAAAAGGCAGAAGCCCGACAGCACGATGAAAATGCCGACCGAGATGTGTCCGGCCTCGAGAAATCTGAGTACTTGGGGACGTGGGCCTGACGAGCCATCAAAGGCGAGCAGGAAGGCGTGATGGCACACGACAAATAGCGCTGCACAGCCGCGGAGTCCGTCCAGAAATGGCAGGTGTGCCGGCGGAGGTTGTTGGACTGGGCTGGGCAACTTTTCTGAGGCTAACGGAGAGGCTGGCCTGGGGCCACCGGCCCGGGAGAAAGATCAAACCGGTTTGAGTTGGGAAACGGGGACGAGGAAGCGGACGTAACGTTTGCCATCGGAATAGCGGCGGCCGGCGGAATGGGGGACAAGGACTGTGGCGCGTTTGGTGACTCGGGAGAGGAGGCCGCGAAGGGGGATGCCTTCGTGGATGAAGGTAACGGGGTCGCCGGGTTTGAGGCCGGTTTTCTGGCGGAGGGTGTCGATGGGGGTGAGGAGGGAGTGGGTGTGCTTGAGGTGGCCGAAGAGGCTGCGTGCGAGGGATTGAAAAGGTTTTGCGGAGCAGGAGGATTTGCCGGAACTCAGCATTTCGTAGAGGTGGATGAGCTCGTGTTCGAAGGTTCTTTGGAGGGAGGAGAGACGGGTGGGGCAGGGTAGGCCGCAGGAGTAGACGGGAGTCGTTGAAACTGCTGGGCCAGTCGTGCGTGAAAAGTTGATGTCAAGGAGGCGGGAAGCGATGGCGATTTCGTAGCGGTGTGTCGCTTTGCCGGAGCGGTGTTTGCGGGTGATGGTTGCGCCGGCGGAGGTGGTCATGCGCGGGGCCAGACGGAAAGCGAGCACGGCCGAGCGCGTGGCCAGGGCGACAGATAAGGTGCCCTCGAAGCAGACTTGGTCGTAGAGGTGAAAGAGGTTGCGGAGGTCGGTGGCGGATAGGCCGGGAAGGTCGGGGGATTGGATGGGCCGGTTGGCAAGAAAGTGGTGGGCGATGAGTTCGTGGCGGGACAGGGCGTGGGCGTCAGATTCGGCGGGTATGGGGGTTGGCTGGAGGGGAAGCATTTGGGGCGGGACGGATAATAGTCGGCAAACCATGCCGTGTTGGTATTGAAGAGAGCGGGCGGCCGTAGCATGGCGATATGTCAGAGTGGGGATCGCGATGGCTAAGGAATCCGTGGAAGACGGTGGCGGTGGTCTTCACTGCGTTGGCCTTCGCTTTGGTCGGCACGCTGCACTTCACGCATGCGGAGACGTTTCAACGGATTGTTCCGCCGGGGTTTCCGTCGCCCGCTGTGCTGGTGGCGGTGAGTGGGGTGGCGGAGATCGCTGGGGGGTTTGGGTTGCTGGTGCCGGGGCTGCGGCGGTGGGCGGGATGGGGTTTGATATTGCTGTTGGTCGCGGTGTTTCCGGCGAACGTTTATATGGCGGTGCGGCCGGAGGTTGCGGGAATGGGGTTTCCGGAGTGGGTGCTTTGGATGCGACTGCTGATGCAGCCGGTGTTGATCGGGTGGGTTTGGTGGATTGCGGTGCGACGTGCCCGGGCCGGTTCAACCTTCGGCGGCGACGACGATGCGGCTGGCGACGTCGCGTGAGAGGGGGGTGTCGGTGCCTTCCGGGGCGTGGATATTGACCAGGCCTGCGTCGGGGTCGGCGGAGAGTTTCAGGCCACTGGTGCCGGGCTTGAGGTTGCGGTCGGCGATGAACTTGAGGAAGTCGGCGTTCTGGTCGGAGACGCGGAGGATGCGGTAGGTGGAGCGTTTTCTGGCGGCGGTGGAAGAGGCGGCGGCTTCGGCGAGTGTGATGCCGGCGGGTTCGGCGACGGAACCCTTGGCGGTGGGGATGGGGTCGCCGTGGGGATCGACTTTGGGGCGGCCGAGGAACTCTTCGAGGCGGGCGAGGAGTTTGGGGCTGACGGCGTGCTCGAGGCGCTCGGCCTCTTCGTGAACTTCGGACCAGTCGAACTTGAGGGTCTGGACGAGGAATGTTTCGATGAGGCGGTGGCGGCGGAGGACATCCAAGGCGATGGCCGTCCCTTTTGCGGTGAGGCGGACGCCGCCGTAACGCTCGTACTTGGCGAGTTTGCCCTCAGCCAGCTTGCGGACCATGGTTGTGGCCGTGCCGGCGGTGACGCCAAGGACGGCGGCGAGGCGGCCGAGGCTGGCTTCGCCGGTGCCGTGTTCTGCGCCGCCTACGGTGGCGAGGGCGTAGATCGCCTTGAGGTAGTTTTCCACGGTCTCGCTGGCCATGTGCGACAAAGTCTACCAAAGAAAGTTTGATTGCTCAAACTTTGGTGCTATGCTTTTCAAACTTTATTTATCATGCCGCCTCCGACCGCCACAACTCCGCCTGCTTCTGAAGTCGCACTTGGCGCAGCAGCGCTGTTGCCTGCGCCGGGTTATGCAGAGACTGGCTGGCGTCATGCGGTGCAGGTGCCGACGCTGGCGGAGTCGAACGCGAGCGTGCGGATACCGGTGGGGGCTGGGTTTTTCCGGAAGCTGCTGGCGTTTACGGGGCCGGGAATCATGGTGTCGGTGGGGTATATGGACCCCGGAAACTGGGCGACGGATCTGGAGGGCGGGGCGAAGTTTGGATATGCGCTGCTGAGCGTGGTGTTGATCAGCAATCTGCTTGCGATTTTGTTACAGCATCTGGCGCTAAAGCTTGGCGTGGTGACGGGGCGGGATTTGGCGCAGGCCTGCCGGGATCATTTCTCCAAGCCCGTTGCGATGGTGCTGTGGGTGCTGTGTGAGTTGGCGATTGCGGCGTGTGATCTGGCGGAGGTGATCGGGTCGGCCATAGCGCTGAACCTGCTGTTCGGGGTGCCGCTGGTGTGGGGTGTGGTGATTACGGGGCTGGACGTGCTGTTGATTTTATTTTTGCAGAACAAGGGGTTCAGGTGGCTGGAGGCGGTGGTGGCGGTGCTGGTGGGGACGATCGGGCTGTGCTTTTTGTATCAGATGGTGGTGAGCCGGCCGGAGGTGTTTGGGATGATCGCGGGGTTGATGCCGACGCCGCAAATCGTGGTGAACAAGGGGATGCTCTATATCGCGCTGGGGATTTTGGGGGCGACGGTGATGCCGCACAATCTCTATCTGCACAGCAGCATCGCGCAGACGCGTGCGTATGAGCGTTCGGAAGACGGCCGCAAAATGGCTGTCAAGTTTGCGACGATTGACTCGACCGTGGCGTTGATGCTGGCGTTTTTTGTGAACGCGGCGATTCTGGTTCTGGCGGCGGCTGCGTTTCATGGGACGCCGAACGCGGGCGTGACGGAATTGGAAGATGCGCACAAGTTGCTGACGCCGACGCTGGGTGGGTTGTCGGCGACGTTGTTCGCGGTGGCACTGCTGGCCAGCGGGCAGAGCAGCACGCTGACGGGGACGCTGGCGGGACAGATTGTGATGGAAGGGTTCTTGCGGATCCGGCTTCGGCCGTGGCTGCGGCGGCTGATCACGCGGTCGGTGGCGATTGTGCCCGCGGTGGTTGTGGCGGCGTGTTACGGGAAGGAGGGGATGGGGAAGTTGCTGATTTTAAGTCAGGTGGTGTTGTCAGTGCAGTTGAGTTTTGCGGTGGTGCCACTGGTGATGTTCACGGGTGACAGGGCAAAGATGGGCGGATTTGTGAACGGGCGGGCGATGAAGGCGGTGGCTTGGGGTGTGGCGGTGTTTATTGCGGGGTTGAATGGGTATCTGGTGGTGCGGCTGTTTGGCGGGGAGTAATTCCTTATAGTGGCCGGTCCTGTGGGCCGAGTGATTGATCTGATTTATCGATGTGGGCTGGTGCTGGGGGCGCCGGTGTGGGGACTGCGGGCGAAGGGGCGGGCGAAGGTGATGGGGGCGCTGCGGGATCGAGGTGGGGAGAGTCGTGATATTGCGGGTGAGTTGGGGGGAAAGATTGTGTTGATCCATGCGGTGAGCGTGGGGGAGATGAACGCGACGAAGCGGCTGGTGGAGGAACTGGCGGCGCGGGATTCATCGTTACGGTTTTACGTTACGGCGACGACGGAGACGGGGTATGCGCGGGCGAAGGAGTTGTATGCCGGGCGCGGTGATACGCGCGTGGGGCGGTTCCCGCTGGATTTTCTGGCGAATGTCCGGCGGACATTAGATGCGGTGAGGCCAGCGGCTGTGTTGCTGGTGGAGTTGGAACTTTGGCCGAACTTCATTGAAGAGTGCCGGGCGAGGAATGTGCCGGTGGTGGTGGTGAACGGGCGGATGACGGCGGCCAGCGCGCGGCGATACAAGTGGATGGGGTTTGTGGGCCGGCAGATGTTTGGCGGGCTGGCTGCGGCTGGGGTGCAGGACGAGGTGAACCGGAAATACTTCACCGCGGCTGGGGTGCCGGCGGAGAGGGTGAGTGTGACGGGGACGATGAAGTTTGATACGGCGACGGTGGGTGAGACGGTGGAAGGTGCGGAGCAGGCGGCGGCGGGGGTGGGTCTGCGGGCCGGGGATCGGGTTTGGGTGGCGGGCAGTACGGGGTCGGGCGAGGAGGAGATGGTGCTGCGGGTCTATAAGGACCTAAGGGAGAAGATTGCGGGATTGCGGGTGGTGATCGTGCCGCGCAAGCCGGAGCGGTTTGATGAGGTGGCGGGTTTGATTCGCGCAGCGGGGTTTGGATGTACGCGGCGGAGCGAAGGCAAGATCGGTGGCGATTCGGACGTGATGTTGATTGACACGATGGGGGAGCTGCGAAAGTTTTACGCGGTGGCCACGGTGGTGTTTGTCGGCCGGACGCTGGTTGATCTGGGGCCGAAGCAGCACGGGAGTGACATGATCGAGCCTGCGGCGCTGGGGAAAGTGCCGGTGGTGGGGCCGTTCACGGCGAACTTTGCGGATGCGATGGGGCACTTGCGGGCTGGGGGCGGTGTGGTTGAAGTCGCGGATGAGCAGAGTTTGACGGCGGCGATGCGACGATTGCTGGGCGATGCCGAGGATCGAATGCGGCTGGGTAGAGCAGCGAGGGATGTAGTGGTCGCCCAGCGGGGATCGACTTTGAGAAATGTCCCGCTGGTGCTTGCCGCACTTGTGTGAGTGGCGGCTTGATTTCAGGTGTTCCGAGCTGGAATCAGGGGGTTGACGCACTCGTTCCGGAGGGCGGGCTTGTTACGCCGGGGGCGCCGTCGGGGCGTGGGCCGGGGGCGGGCCAGTGAAAATGGCGGGCGGATTCGGTGATGGGGAGGTCGTTGATGCTGGCTTCGCGGCGGCGCATCAGGCCGGCGTCGTCGAACTCCCAGTTTTCGTTGCCGTAGGCGCGGAACCACTGGCCGGCAGCGTTGCGGTATTCATATTGAAAGCGGACGGCAATGCGATTGGCGGTGAAGGCCCAGAGTTCCTTGGCGAGGCGGTAGTCGAGCTCGGTCGCCCATTTGTTGCGAAGGAAGTTGCGGATGGCGTCGCGGCCGTGAAGGAACTCCGAGCGGTTCCGCCAGACACTATCTTCGGTGTAGGCCAATGAGATGCGATCGGGGTCGCGGCTGTTCCAGGCGTCTTCGGCCAGGCGGGCTTTTTTGGCGGCGGTTTCGGCGGTGAAGGGTGGGGCGATGATGGGGGGCGGCATGGGTGAATAGTAGAGCCGCAAAAAGAGCAGGGCGGCTGGAAGACCAGCCGCCCTGCCACTGTGGGGTGATTGAGAAAGAAGAACTATCGGCCGCCAGGGCCACCCTGACCATCGGGACCGCCTGGGCCGCCCATTCCATTCTGACCGCCCGGAGGGCCGGGCGGGCGCATTTGCTGAAGCATTTTGAATTGCTCGGGGGTCAGGATTTTTTCGAGCTTCTCCTTGGTCTCCTTTTCGAGCTGGGCGATGGCGGTGGTTTGCTCGTCTGTCAGATCGAGTTCCTCGGTGACGTGGCGAGGCAAGAGGTGAAAGCCGGCGGGGGGACGGGGGCGGTCTTCGCCGCGGCCGTCGCCCGGACCTCCGCGGTCGCCGCGCGGGCCACCGGGGCCACCGGCACCGCCACCATCGGCCGGGGGCGGTCCGCCCGGTTCGGCGTGCGCGGTGACGCGCACGAGGGCCGCGGAACCGGCCAGCACGGACAGACTCAGGACGAGTATCGGGATGCGCTTCATAACAATCTCCTTATCAGCGGACTGGATCAGGGCGTCGGCACTACCGGCCATTCCGGTAAGGTCTGCCCGTATCCACTGAAGAGATCATCGAATGAGCAGGTAACGGACAAGTAGTCCGGACGTAAAGCAGTTGTAAATGGCAACAATCTACAGAACAGACGCTTTTTACGGTTTAGGGTGGTTCGCGCCTTGAAAATCGAGGCCAAATGTGTGATTTGAATTGCTGGACCCTGTAACGGGCGATAGCTGCTTGCCTTCCTTACATGACAACCGCGATCTGGACGATGCTACCCACCATGAATTCCCACATTGAAACGCTGGAAACCCGTCGGCTTTTTGCTGCCTTGGCCTTCAAGACGGTCAGCCCGCTGAGTGACGGTGATACCACGGGGACGACGGTGGATCAGTCGATCATTCAGCCGGACGGGCAGGTGGATCAGGCTTTTGAGGCGTCGAGTGGGATTTTTATCAGCCGGTATGACGCTTCGGGAAACTTGATTGCGTCGTCGTTACCGATCGGCGGGGCGGGTGCGACGTTGAATCTGAACAGCATCTACCGGGCATCGGATGGGAAGCTGGCGATTTCCTACCGGACGCTGAAGCAGTTTACGTCGACTACACCGGATGACACGACCCTGGGACAGGTCCAGGTGTTGAATGCGGACCTGACGCTGTTGGGTGACTCCGTGCCGATTCCGAGTGCTGATGTGACGGAGTTTGCCATCAGTCCGGCTGGGCTGTATTTCAGCCAGTCGACCACGACGTCGTCTGATACGTCCGCCGCGACGACGACGTCTCTGATTGTGACGAAGTATGGGCTGACATCGGCGGGGGCTTCTGCGACGGGCACGCCGATTACGGTTGCAAGCAAGACGGTGCCGGGTTCGAAGTCTGAGTTGATGGCGTACGCGATCGGCGGTTACGACCTGCAGACAGATTCGGCGGGCGGGTTCACGGTGGGGTGGTCGGAAGCAACGACGACCTTGGCGAAGGTGAGCAAGGTGGTGGGGTCGGGGTCGAGCAAGCAGACGGTCGAATCTGACCCCTATGTAACGAAGACGGCTGGAGGTGTTTTTGTTCGTCACTACAACGGCGCTGGCACGGCGACCGGCCCGGCGGTGAAGCTGGCGACGGGGCTTGGCAGGTTCAACACGGTGGCGTTGGCTGAGAACGGGGCGGGTACACAGGTGGCGTTGGTGGCTGGCGGCCCGACAACGCAGGACAGCATTCCCAAGTATCTGGCGTCGTCCCAGACGTTCACCGCTCCAGTGACGACGACGACACAGTCGGATGTGATCCTGGCGACGGCGACGGTCAGTGCATCAGGCAAGGTGAAGGCGGGGTTGGTCACCACTCTCTACAGCAAAGCCATCAAGGCGAAGGGGACGAGTGTTGCGTTCAGTACCGATTTTCTGGACGCGGCGATGTCGGACAAGGGCACGGCCACCGCGTTTTACGGCCTTCACACGTACACGCAGGCGTCTGACGGGACGTTTGAGCAGACGGACGCGGACCCGACGCTGTCGGTGGCACAGGTGGTGGCCGGGAAGCAACCGTTCAGTGCGATCACGCTGAAGAGCAATAAGGTTTCGGAAATCGGTACGGTGGCGATCAAGAGCAATGGCGATGTCGGCGTGATTTTCAATCCGGCCGATGGCTTCAGTACGTCGATTGGTGCGATCACAACGCCGAAGCAGGGATTGGGGCTGGTCGCGGCTACGGCATCGGTGCAAAGCCTTGGCAAGCCGGGCAAGGCATCGAGTGTGAAGGTGGTGTTGAAGAATGCCGGGACGTTGGGATCAACCGGTACGGCGGTGGTGAAGTTGACGCTGCAAACACAGGGGCAGCCGGATCGGGTGATCACGCCGACGCTGACGGTGCCGGCGGCTCTGGCGGCCGGGAAAAAGTCGACGATGATTCTGAACTTCAAGGTGCCGGCCGGGGCGGTGGGGGGTCTGGCAACGCTGCTGGTGCAGCTGGACCCCGGGAATAAGTTGGTGGACGTGGATAGCACGGATAATCTGCTGGCCGTGAGTGTGAGGGTTGGTTAACTTCGTGTACGACTGTCTGCATGCCGACGATTCAGTTTGAGTGTGAGGTGGCTGCACCTGTCGAAGTGGTGTGGGCGTTTCATGATGAGATTGGGCGGGCGCTGCCGGTGCTGAGTCCGCCGGAGGATGACGTGCGGGTGGAGAGCATCTCAGGCCCTGCGGCGATGGGGTGTGAGGTGGTGATTACCGCGCGGGGGCTGTTTGGCATGGGGCGGATTCGCTGGCAAGCAAGGTACGTGGACTATGTGCCACCCAAGCCGGTGGCGTTTGGGATGGAGGCCCGGTTTGTGGACGAGCAGGTGCGCGGGCCGTTCGCCTTCTGGCGGCACAGTCACGAGTTTGAGGCCATTGACAGCCATACCACACGGCTGGTGGACCGGATTGAATACCGGCCGCCGCTGTGGCCACTGAGTTGGCCGGGGGACGTGTTCATTATCCGGCCGAAACTGAAGGCGATGTTCGCCTGGCGGCACATGCAGACCAGGAAGCTGCTGGGGGCTGTCTAGCCACTACGGCATAACGATGCTGGCCGAGGGGCTGGAGAGGGAGATCTGCTTCTGCGGGCCGACGATCTTGGCAACTTCATCGGCGGACTTGCCGCCTTCGCTGGCAAAGTGGCGGGCATCGGCCTCGGAGACTTGCTTGACCTTCAGTTTGCCTTCGACGGTGACCGGGCGACCTTCGGCGGCGACGGGAATCAGGTGGCCTTCGGAAGGGCAGGTGAACTTGACGAACAGTTCCTTGGCGCTGGCCGGGTCTTTCATGGTGATCCAGCAGCCTTCTTCCTTGCAGACCTGAGTGACGACGCCAGAGATCTTGATGAACTGGCCGTCATACTTGGTGGTGTCGGCCAAGACTGTGGAAACGGCCAGGGGCGGCTGGGTGGAGAGCTTCATCGGCTCGCCGTAGGTCTGGACGCTGGCGACTTTTGCGGCCGTGGAGGTGCACGAGCCGGACTGCGACTGGCTGCAGCCGGTTGCGAGGGCCAAGGTCATGGCGAGTGACAGGACGAGGGTGGAAGTGAATCGCATGTTTGATTCCTGTGGTATGGGTGGAAATGGGTGTGCGGCGGTGATGTTAATACGGAGCGGCGGCCCCTGCCACCTTGGCAACGGACGGGGCGAGTCTGCCAGCCTGACAGGGGCTTGATCAAATACAGAACTCTGTAAGTACCTGCCACAAAACATCTTACATCTTTGAGTCGGCGCGGCACTGGGTTTGCAGGCAGTGTCTTTCAGCCGAGGCCCGGATTCGCCGGGACGGACCAGACAATTGAGTTTTCAGGAGAACAAGCACATGGCAGCCAAGATGATCGCGTTTGATGCTGAGGCACGTAAGGCCCTTTTGGAAGGTGTGACGAAGTTGGCGCGTGCCGTGAAGAGCACGCTGGGACCGCGCGGCCGGAATGCCGTGCTGGACAAGGGCTGGGGCGCCCCGACCGTGACCAAGGACGGCGTCTCGGTGGCTGAGGAAGTCGAACTGCACGACAAGTACGAAAACATCGGCGCGAAGCTGGTCAAGGAAGCGGCCAGCAAGACTTCGGATGTGGCTGGCGACGGCACGACGACGGCGACCGTGCTGGCTGAAGCGATTTTCAAAGAAGGCTACAAGAATCTGACGGCCGGGGCCGATGCGATGGCGCTGGCCCGGGGCATCCGCAAGGGTGTGGACGCGGTGGTGGCCGACCTGAAGAAGCAGAGCAAGCCGATCAACGGCAAGAACGATGTGGCGAATGTCGCCAGCATCAGTGCGAACAACGACCCGGAAATCGGCAAGATCATGGCTGATGCGTTCGAGCGCGTCGGCAAGGATGGCGTCATTACCGTGGAAGAGGGCAAGGGCCTGGAGACCTACGTTGACGTGGTGGAAGGGATGCAGTTCGACCGCGGCTACCTGTCGCCGAACTTCATCACCAACCCGGATGACATGACGGTTGATCTTGAGAAGGCATTTGTGCTGGTCTATGAAGACAAGATCAGCTCGGCCACGAAGTTGATTCCGCTGTTGGAAAAGATTCAGAAGGTTAAGAAGCCGCTGCTGATCATCGCTGAAGACATTGAAGGCGAGGCTTTGGCGACGCTGGTCGTCAACAAGCTGCGTGGCATTTTGAATGTCGCGGCTGTGAAGGCGCCGGGTTACGGCGACCGCCGCAAGGCCATGCTGGAGGACATTGCAGTTCTCACTGGCGGGCAGGCTGTGATGAAGGATCTGGGTATCGAGCTGGACAAGATTGAAATCAGCCAGCTGGGTCAGGCCAAGAGCATCACCATCGATAACGACAATACGACCATCATTGAAGGTGCCGGCTCGAGCAAGGCGATTCAGGCACGCATTGCCCAGATCCGCCGGGAGATCGACGTCACCACGAGCGATTACGACCGTGAGAAGCTGCAGGAACGTCTGGCCAAGCTGGCTGGCGGCGTTGCCCAGATCAAGGTTGGCGCGGCCACCGAAGCGGAACTCAAGGAAAAGAAGGCTCGGGTTGAAGATGCCCTGCAGGCCACCCGCGCGGCTGTGGCCGAAGGCGTTGTGGCTGGCGGCGGCACCGCACTGATTCGTGCTTTGAAGGTCCTCAATGGCAATCTGAAAGTCGAAGGCGATGAAGCGGCCGGCGTGAAGATCGTCCGGCAGGCACTCATGGCCCCGCTGAAGCAGATCGCCGAGAACGCGGGGACCAGCGGCAGTGTGGTGGTTCGTCGTGTCCTGGAAGGCAAGGACGGCGAGGGCTACAACGCCCTGACTGATGAGTACGTTGACATGTTCAAGGCCGGGATTCTGACGCCGACAAAGGTCGAGCGGACGGCCCTGCAGAACGCCAGTGAAGTGGCGATTCTGCTGCTGACGACGGACTGCATTGTGGTCGAGAAGCCGAAGGCCAAGGGCGGCGGCGGGCACGATCATGATCACGATCACGGCGAAGATTACTAAGCGTCGGTCTTTGCTGTATCCCCAACAACTGAAGAAAGTTCTGTGAAATAAATGGCAAAAGGAACAACCACCACCATGAAACTTAAACCCCTTGCAGACCGTGTGATCGTTCGTCAGTCGGAAGCTGAAACCAAGACCGCCAGCGGCATTTTGCTGCCGGACGGTGCGGCTGAAAAGCCCACGCGCGGCAAGGTTATTGCCGCCGGCCCGGGCAAGCTGAGCGACAAGGGCAAGCCGATGGAACTGGGTGTGCGGGTGAACGACACCGTCTATTACGGCAAGTACAGCGGGACGGAAGTTGAAGTCGACGGGCAGAAGTTCGTCATCCTGCGCGAGAGCGACATTCTCGGGATCGTTGAGTAAGTCGGGCCGTAGGGAAGTCTGGCAGAGTTTTTCGAAGCATTTTCGGAGTACTGAATCATGGCAGCGAAGCAAATGAAGTTTGGTGTGGAAGCCCGTGCGGAACTTGCAGCGGGTTTGTCGCAGTTGGCCCGTGCCGTCAAGGCCACGCTTGGACCCCGCGGCCGCAACGTGGTGTTGCAGAAGTCTTTTGGCTCGCCGCGCATCACGAAGGACGGCGTGTCGGTCAGCAAGGAAATCGAGCTGCCCCAGCCGTTTGAAAACATGGGCGCCAAGCTGATCAACAGTGTTGCCAGCAAGACCGGTGATGTGGCCGGCGACGGCACCACCACCGCCACCGTGCTGGCTGAGGCCATCTTTTTGGAAGGCCTGAAGTACGTCACCGCCGGCGTGAACCCCGTGGAGATTCAGCGTGGCATCCGCAAGGCGACCGAGGCGGCTGTTGAGTCAATCACCGGTATGGCCCGGAAGGTGAAGGGCCGTGAAGATTACAAGCGAGTGGCCACGATCAGCGCGAACGGCGATGAGCACATCGGCAACCTGCTGGCGGATGCCATGGACAAGGTCGGCAAGGAAGGCGTCATTACCGTTGATGAAGGCAAGGGCGTGAAGTCCGAGCTGGAATACACGGAAGGGATGCAGTTTGATAAGGGGTACCTGTCCCCTTATTTCCTGACCAACCCGACGACACTGCAGGCGGTGCTGGAGAATGCCTACATCCTGCTGCACGAAAAGAAGATTTCGAACCTGTCGGAACTGTTGCCGCTACTGAACAAAGTTGTGACGGGTGGCAAGCCGCTGTTGATCATCGCGGAAGATGTTGAGCAGGAGGCTCTGGCCGCGCTTGTGGTGAACAAGCTGCGTGGCGTGCTGAACATTTGTGCCGTCAAGGCACCGGGCTTCGGCGACCGTCGTAAGGCGCTCATGGGCGATCTGGCGGCAGTGACCGGCGGCACGTTCATCAGTGAAGACCTGGGTCTGAAGCTGGAGAACGTCGAGATCGAGCACTTGGGTCAGGCAAAGCGCATTGTGGTCGACAAGGAAAACACGCTGATCGTCGAAGGTGCCGGCAAGAAGAAGGACATCGAAAGCCGCGTCGAACAGATTCGCACGCAGATCGATCGGACCACCAGCGATTACGACCGTGAGAAGCTGCAAGAGCGTCTGGCGAAGCTGACGGGTGGCGTAGCCGTGATCAAGGCTGGTGCGTCCACTGAAACAGAAATGAAGGAACGCAAGGACCTGATCGATGACGCCCTGCACGCCACGAAGGCTGCGGCTGTGGACGGCATCGTCCCCGGCGGCGGGGTTGCACTGCTCTATGCGATTGACGCGGTCATCGCTGCCAAGAGCAAGGCGAAGGGTGATGAGAAGATCGGGTTCGATATTCTGGTCGAAGCGATGCAGGCCCCGGCCCGTCAGATTGCCGAAAACGCCGGCGAAGACGGCGATGTGGTTGTCAATCAGGTGCTGGAGCACAAGAGTGACAACTACGGCTACAACGCCGCGACCGATGAATACGGTGACATGTACAAGTTCGGCATCATCGACCCGGCCAAGGTCGTCATCACGGCCCTGCAGAACGCGGCAAGCGTCGCGGGTCTGGCGCTGACGACGGACGTGCTGATCACCGAACTGAAGGAAAAAGAAGGCAAGCCGGCCAATGAGGTGGCCGGAGCGGTTGTCTGATAAGAAGGCAGTTTCACACGCAAACGGGCACGGGAACTGGCGAAAACTGGTTCCCGTGCCTTTCGCGTAACAGGTGACTTTTAGGTTCGCGTTCAAGAAATAGCCACGTACGATTCCACTCCAATGGCCACCACCAAGCGAGATTATTACGAGATCCTGAGCGTCGAGCGGACGGCCGATGGCGAGGAGATCAAACGGTCTTACCGCAAGCTGGCGATGCAGTATCACCCTGATCGCAATGAGGGGTCTGCCAAGGCGGAGGCGGAACTGCGGTTCAAGGAATGTGCCGAGGCTTACGAGGTCTTATCCGATCCGCCGAAGCGGCAGCGGTATGACCAGTACGGACACGCTGGCGTCAACGGTCAGCAGCATGATTTTTCGCACATGGACGTCGGCGACATCTTCGAGATGTTCGGCTTCGGCGATATTTTTGGGGGCGGCCGTCGCGGCGGCGGGGGGGGCGGAGGTGGCGGACGTGGCCGTGGCGGACCACAGGCGGGTCAGGATCTAGAGACGCAGGTCGAGCTGAGCCTGTCGGAAGTGGCGGACGGCTGCGATAAACAGATCGAGTTCGTGCGCAATGAAGCCTGCGAAACCTGCAAGGGAACCGGCGCGAAGGCTGGCAGTACGCCGGTGCAGTGTGGCACGTGCCGCGGCCAGGGTCAGGTCATGCAGCAGGGCTTCGGCGGGATGTTCCGCATGGTGACGACGTGCCCGGCCTGCAAGGGCCGCCGGAATGTCATCAAGGACAAGTGCCGCGATTGCAGCGGCGAAGGCAAGCGACAGAAGAAGCGGCAGGTGAACCTGAAAATACCAGCGGGTATCAATGAGGGTCAGGGTCTGCGGTTGACGGGTGAGGGCGAAGCGGGTGACCCCGGCGCGCCGGCGGGCGACCTGCACTGTTACGTCACGATCCGGGCCCATCCGATTTTCACGCGGCATCACAATGATCTGGTGTGTCAGGTGCCGATCAGTTTTGCGCTGGCGACACTTGGGGGAAAGATCGATGTGCCGACGCTGAAGGGGTCGGAGGAGATTGAGGTCGCGTCGGGTGCCCAGCATGGCGATTTTATCAAACTGCCCGGCAAGGGGATTGCAGACCTGCGCACGGGTCAGCGTGGCGCTCAGATCGTTCAGGTGTTGGTGGAGATTCCGCGTAAGTTGACTGAAAAGCAGCGGAACTTGCTGATGGAATACGCCAAGACCGAAGATGTGCACGCAATGCCGCAGCGCAAGGGCTTCCTCGACAAGATCAAGCAGGCCGTGACGGGCGAAAGCCGCAAGTAGTTCGACGTATCATTTCCAAAAGTAAGGTTTCAACCATGAGCTCAAAACCCACTTCTCCGCAACAGTCCCAGTACGACGGCGATGATGCCGAGCCCGGCGATGACATCGTCACCGGCACCGCGCCGGCCGGTGGTGACGAGCTGGCGAACATTCGCAAAGAGCGGGATGAGTTGTTCGAGCGGCTGGCACGCACGACGGCCGAGTTCAAGAACAGCCAGCGCCGGCTGGAGGCGGACCGCGATCAGGCATTGGGCTTCGCCAACGAGCGCCTGCTGAAATCGCTGCTGCCGGTGGTAGACAACTTTGACCGTGCGATGGCCCATGACGGTACGACCGCGGATGCGGCCAGCCTGCTGAAGGGGCTGGAGATGGTTCATGAGGAACTGCTGAAGGTGTTGAAGAAGTACGAGCTGGACGTGATTGCCCCCAGCGTGGGCGACGACTTCGACGCCGCAAAGCATGAGGCGCTGGTGCAGCAGGAGAGCAACCTCCCGGCCGGGCGGATCACGCTGGTGATTGCGAAGGGGTATTCACTGAAGGGTCGGATTTTGCGGCCGGCACAGGTGGCGCTGTCGAAGGGCGCGTAGGTTTTTCCATTTTATCTCTGAGACAAAACCCATGCCCACCTATGACTACGTTTGCGACGCCTGCGGGCACAAGTACGAACTGTTTCAGTCGATGTCTGCCAAGCCTGTGAAGAAGTGCCCGTCGTGCGGCAAGCAGAAGGCCCGGCGGCTGATCGGTGCGGGGGCGGGGCTGATTTTTAAGGGTGGCGGTTTTTACATTACGGATTATCGCGACAAGTCGTACGGGGAGTCCGCGAAGGGCGATGCTGCCCCGGCGGCCGCGACACCTGCTGCGGCTTCCGGGGGTGCTACGACCCCTGATGGCGGCGACAGTGGGAAAACACCAGCCGCTGCGGCAACGCCGGCGGCAACTCCGGCACCGGCCGCGTCGGCCGCGCCCCCCGCTCCGGCTCCGAAGGCATCGCGCTCGGCTCCCAAACGCTCGCGCAAGTAAGCTGGGCTGACCCTACCAACATCAATGGCCGATCTATCTGCACAACCTCTTGAAATGTTCCGTTGTCCGACCTGTCGGAAGCGAAATGTGGAGGCTGGCGGGAAGTATTTTCCGTTTTGTTCGGATCGGTGCCGGACGATTGACCTGGGGCGGTGGTTGGATGGGGCCTACCAGATTTCGGTGAAGCCGAATCCGGGGGAAGAGGACGACGCCGACAATGGTTCGGAGACGGTACCGCCGCCGCAGGTGTGAGTGGCCGGGGTGTTACGTCTTGCGGGCTTGGCCGTATACTGCCCACCCTCGCAGGCAGCCCTCTCAATTCTGGCACTAAGGAACCGATGGTGGATCAATCCTCCCCCCCCCCGTCCCCACTTCCCCCGCTCCCCCCCCTCTCCGGGTCGTCCACGGGGCACACTTCGGCGGGTGTCGGGTTGTCGATGACGGCACCACCGAATTGGGTGATGCTCTTCCCCTTCCTGCGGCTGTTTCGCGGGTTCCGGGTGGCGATTCATCCGTCCAAGCTTCTACTGGCCATGGCGTTTTTGTTGGTGGTTTACGGGTTCGGGCGCGGGGCTGATCTGGTCTGGCCGCGGGTTTTTTGCCATGACGGGAATGATGCCGGGTTGTTTGTTCTGCCGACGGAGTATGTGCCGAGCGGGCGGGATGTTTATTCCTCGTCAACGGTGGTCGGTCCGTTCGAGTGTTTGTTGCGATATTCATCGGGGGCTGTGGGCCAGGTGACAGATGGGGTGCTGGGGCTGTCGCCGCAGATCGTTGTCAATGGGGTGTCGCGGTTTGTATTTTCCGGCCCGATGTGGATGTTCCGGTACCACCCGTTGTTTGGGGCGATGCTGCTATCGGTGGTGCTGCTGGCCTGGTCGATATTCGGTGGGGCGATTGCACGGATCGCGGCGATTCATGTGACGCGCGACGAGAAGATTTCGCTTCGGCAGGCACTTCGATTCAGCACGGGCAAGGTGCTTAGTTTCCTGTCGGCACCGTTGATTCCGCTGGGGCTGGGGGCTTTGCTGTTCACGTCGTTGGTAGTCGGTGGGATGACCTACTACATCCCGTGGGTGGGGCCGATTGTGCTGGGGGCCTTGTTCTTTGTGGCCGCGGGGGTGGCACTGGTCGTGACGTTGATTGTGTTGGGTACGACGGCCGGGTTTCCGCTGATGTACCCGACCATTGCCGTGGAAGGGTCGGACGCGTTTGACGCCATCAGTCGGAGTTTTTCGTACATCTTTGCCCGTCCGTGGCGGACGCTGGCGTATGCTGCGATGTCGCTGGTGTACGGCGTGTTGTGCTATAGCTTTTTGAAGTTGTTCATCTTTTTACTGCTGTGGCTGATCCATACGGGGCAGTCGTTGGCCCTGACCACGGCGTATGCCGAGAGTTTTAACCGGTTCTTTGCCGCACCACGGCCGGACGACCTGACGGCCAGTGTGCCGTTCAGCAGCATGACGCCGCCCGAGAAGATCGGAGCGGGGTTTCTCAGCTTTTGGTACTACTTGGTCGTGGCGATTTTGCCAGCCTTTGCCATCAGTTTTTACTTCTCTGCCAGCACGATTATCTACACGCTGCTGCGGTACGAAGTGGATGTGACTGAGCTGGATGAGGTGCATCTGGAGCCAGCCGACGATGAACTGGCCGATCTGGATGCGCGATCCGAAGGTGAAAAGCCGGTGGAAGTTGTGCCGGTGTCGCCGGATGACCTGCCTGCATCGGCCACAGATGCGGCACCCAGCCCAACCGGCCCGCAAGCCGGGGTGTAGTGCCGGGCAGTGCGGGCCGTGCGGAAAGCGGGCTGGTTGGATCGGGCGTTAATTCTCTTCCGCCCACCAGCTGAGTGCGAATAGCTGGGAGAGGGGTACTGCGTCAACCTGCCCATCAGTGAAGACCATGTTGATGCCGCCGTTGTGTCGCTTCAGGTAGAAGCCGCCTCCCATGACGGACTCGGCTTCATCGAAACTCAGTCCGGCCAGCGGATTCTCACCTAGCGTGTGTCGGCCTAAGCGGAGGCCGGGCGAATCCACTGGGCGAGCGCAGTCGCCGAACATGGGGGCCTCAGCGCGGTTCGTCACGCTGGCAAGTTCCAAGCCGGAAAGGTTGGTGTTCCAGCCGTAGGTTCCGATACGGTGTCCAACCCACGGAGCCCAAGCCCCTGACCACGCGGTGTCAGCATCGCGTTCTCCGGCCCGGAGTTGCCGGGAAATCTGCGTCCAGCCTTCCACCTCAGAAATGGCCGGGCAGCGCAACGAGGTGTTGGACATCAGGGCCATGGCCTGTTGCCAGCCTTGGTCAGAACTCTCCGGCTGCCGGCCGTGGTGGTTGGCTGCGAATCCGGAGGTCTGCGGCTAGCTCCGGACAAGATCCATCATTTGACGGAAGGTTTTCAGGTCGGCCGAACGAATCTCACCGGACTGGTAGATCGGCAGGTTGTAAGTCACCGCGCCGTGGGCCACGAGATAGGACGCGAGATGCGCGGTAATTGCAGACGCGGGTGGCGGGGTGGGGTCCAACTTCAAAAAATCCTGATTGACGCCCCAGATGGGAATTCCTTCTACCCGGTCATACCACGTGTCGAAGCTGTACCACGGCAGTCCGCCGGGAGCGGTTGGTGCATCGGGTATGCGGACAAGGGCCTCGGCTTCGCCGGGCCAGTAGTCCTGCTCGCTGGTCATGGCATCAAAACGTTCGAATCCGGGATTGAAGCAGACTGCCCGGCCGTCGTATCCGCTGCGGGCGGCCTGATACAGCGCTGGCCACGGTGTATTCGGCCGGGCATCCAGTGCCCAGCCTGCATCGAACCACCAGCCAATCACGTCCTGCCGGTAACGGTCGCCGAGTGTTGCGAGGATGTTCTGGATATTCGAATAAAGCCGGGTGGGGTCTGTTTCCTGGCCGCCGACGGCGGCCTGCCATTCGGGGTCTTGTTCGGGCACGTCACAGCCGTGGTGGTAGTAAAGCATCAGGGCCACATTCACCCGCTTTAGCGCAGCGACCATGTCGGCGATGAGGTCGCGCTGACAGGTGCGGCCCGACAGCAGCGCGTCAACGGATGTATGGGGACATGGCAAGTGGTGCAACGCGTGGGTTGTGGTGAACAACACATGGCCGGCGCCAGCCTCGGCGACCTGAGAAGCGAAGCGGGTCACGTCAAAGGCGTCGACGGCGCGTTCATAGGGATCATTCCGCCCGTCGCTTTGAAGAGTCCATGTTGTCCAGTGCACGCCAATGCCTGCCGAGGTGCGGCGGATCTGTTCGAAGCGATTGCTATTCATTCACGGCCTGTTGATTGAAAGTCTTGATTGGTTTGCAAGAACAAGATGGAAGAGGCCCGACCGTTTCGGGCCGGGCCTCTGTCCATTTCTTTGTCGCATCGCACTTCCGTTCGCAGGCTGGTCACGCCGCGGCACTTTTGCACGCGAAGCCCCGGTCACGCCTACCTGACTCGATCGTCAGCGGACGCGTCTTACTTACTTACGACGGCGGCCCAGCAACGCGCCACCGGCCAGGGCCAACACACCCATGCCCGTCGGCTCGGGAACGGCTCCGCCTGCACGCAACTGCGAGCCCTGCAGCCCGT
>JBBRQG010000024.1:0-63600 GCA_038226785.1 Tepidisphaerales bacterium
CCCACTCACAAGCCCGCCGCCACCAGCCAGCCTTTCGCCGCCGTTCAGGTCCACAGCGCCCTCGCCACCGGCCACGTCGACGCGTCCGACGGCAACTCCCGCGTCACCGGCACCGACGTGACGCTCACCGTCGCCCCCACCGGCAAAAACGATGTCAAGGTCACCGGTGCCCCCGCCGTGCTGGCCACCGCCGATTCCCGCCTCGAATCCGCCTCGTTCACCCTCCACGAAGCCACCGGAATCGCCACCGTCCCCGGCCCCGGCACCCTCGCAAGTAAAACCATGGGACGAACCACCTCCGCCCCTCCCCCCCCCGCCCCCGCCCCCGCCCCCCCCCCCGCCCCCGCCGTTGCCAATACCACGTCTAGTCCTCCGACCACCGTCCACTGGGACGGCAACGCCCTGGCCGACTTGAACAAGAACACCGTCAACATCACCGGCCCGGTGTTGGTCAACTCCCGCTCCGATGACGGCACCCTCAACGAGGCCCACTCCGACAACCTCACTCTCACACTCGTCGACCGCCCCAAGGCGACGCAACCAGCGGCAACGGTCGGTGGTGGTGGTGGTGGTGGTGGTGGGGTGGGTGGGGGGGTGGGGGATAAGCAGCTCGATCATCTCTCGCTCGTCGGCAACTTCCGTGCTCAGTCGGTGTTGCGTGATGCGGCGGGCACGCGGCTGCTGCGTCAGGTGGATGTGCTCGGCGACCGGCTCAACTACGCCGGAACCGGCGCGGTCGAAATTCCCGGCCCCGGCAAACTCCTCTTCGCCGACCTCCGCGACGCACAACCTGCTGTCGCGCCTGCGGCCGTCGGCCAAAATCCATCGGTGCAAAACCCCGCGGCCGACAACCCCTCCGCCCAGCTCGCCCAGAGCGCACGCGGGACCACCGCGATGCAGTGGGCCGCTGGCATTGCCTACGACCCGGCCGTCCGCACGGCCACCGTCCGCGGCGATGTCTTCATCGCCTACAAACCCCTCGGCGAAGACCGCGTCGCCTACACCCTCTCCGGCGATCAAGTCTCCGCAACGTTAGCCCCCACTACTGCCGCCAACGCGCCTGCACCGACCGACCTCACCACGCCCGGCGCGCTCCAGCGGGTCGAGGCCCTCGGCCGCCTGCGGTTCACGGCCCGCGGCACGTCCGTTCTCGCCCACCAGATGATCTTCGACCCCGAGCAACAGATCGTCATCGCGCTGGCGGAACCCAACGGCGTGGTCGAGGTCTACGACGACGCCAACCGCGGCACCACGCGCTTCAAGTCGGCAAGGTTCAACCTGAAAACCGGCCAGGTCGAAGACATGCGCGGCGCCACCGGCCAGTTCTCCGGCGGCACCGTTAATCCCGCCCCCCCCGCCCCCCCCACCCGCCGCTAATCCCCTGATGATTCCCCCGGCCTCGCCCGCCGATGCGCCGCACCCCTCGCCGGTGAACGCCCCCGGTTCGTTGTCCGACTCAGCCGCGCCGCCGCAGCTTCCGGCCATCCGTCCGAACCTTCCGCACAACCGTCTAAGCCCTCCGGACACAAGGCCAAGGTCTTCAGACAGCCGTCCAAGGTCTTAAGACAGTCGTCTACGCTCTTCAGACAGTCGTCCAAGCCTCTCAGACGCGCGTCCAAGCTCCTTAGACGACCGTCCAAGACTCTCGGACAGGTGTCTAAGCTCCTTGGACAGGTGTCTAAGCTCCTTGGACAGGTGTCTAAGGCCTTCAGACGGCTGTCTAAGCTCCGTGGACAGCCGTCTAAGCCGTCTAAACAGGTGGCTGAGCGGTCCGGGCATGAGGCCGGGCCGTATTCCTTGTGAGCGACGCGCGATTTTATCGGGCTTACAAGAATCTGGTCGGTGCTACGGTCATCGACTGCTCATATAACGCCGCTGTAGCATCAAAACATTCGCACGATGCCTCCTCCAGCCCGGCACGGTCGAGGATCGTCAGTTCCCCCCGGTGATAGTCAATCAGTTGGGCCCCTTGCAGCAGTCGCGCGGTCAGGTTCACACTTTGCCGGCGCACGCCCAGCATGTCGCTGAGAAACTCTTGTGTCAGATGGAACTTGTCTTTGCCGTTGCGGTGGGCGGTCTCCAGCAGCCAACGGCACATGCGTTCTTCGATGGTATGGTGCTGGATACACGCCCCGTTCTGCGCGCCGCGCTGGATCGATACGAGGGCGTATCGCATCAACAACTGGTGCATGGCCGGGCTCGACTTCAAAATCTGTTTAAACTCGCTGGCAGGAAGGCGCAGCAAATCCCCCTCGACCTGCACGTTGATTTTGTATGGATTGGATAACGTATCGGCCATCAGATAGAGCCCGTCCATGCCCTCGTTGCCGATGGTGGAAGCCTCCACTGATCCGCCGTTCTCCAGCACCACCATCGACGAGAGTACGGCCGACAATGGGAAATGGACCCATTTCGGGGGCTGACCCGGAAATGCCACAATTTCTCCGAGCCTCGGTGATACCAGTTCCATTTGACCGACGATGCGGCCGTAATCCGGCTCGGGGAGGCGCTCGAGAATTTTATTCCGGATTCGGTGTGGCGTGGACATGATCGCTTTCTAGTTGGGGAAGACTGTTATTGGAGAGGGTATCTACTTTAAATCAATTTGTTTGCGTTTACCGTCCGGTGGCGGACAGACAGGCAAAATTTTTCTGCGATAAGTCTCTCATGCCCCATCAGCTGCATTCAGTGACGCAAAGATTCTGATGGAACGGCTGTATGAATGATCTTGCCACCTAATTTTTTGCACGTAAGAAGGTTAAATGAGCGATATGACCAATCCCGTCCCACCGGTGAATCACGTGACTTCGGTTCCGCCTTCCTCTTCCAAGCCCGCTGCCAGCCGCGACGCCACGCCGCGAGAATCAACCATTCTGCCCCCGGGCACCGCGCCCGAACGATTCCCCCGCCAGATCAAGGGCCATAGCGAAAGTCGCTCCAGACATACCGCCTTCACAGAGTCGAGCCACAGCGAGAGCGTTAACAATCTCAATCAGATTCTGGCCGACACGATGACGCTGAGCGACCTGTATAAAAAGTACCAGTGGCAGGTCACCGGTCCGACATTCTATCCGCTCCAAATGCTGTTTGATAAACACTGTGTGGAGCAGCGTGAACTGGTGGACATCGTGGCGGAACGAATCATGACGCTCGGTGGGGTGAGTGTGGTGATGGCGGCCGATGCGGCTGACATCACACTGATTCCGCGGCCGCCCAAGGGTCGTGAAGACACGGCCCAGCAATTGTCGCGCCTGATGAATGCCCATTTCATTGTCCTTGAACAAGCGCACACCATGGCCCACACCGCCGCTGAACTAGGCGATAACGGCACAGCTGACCTACTGATAGGTGACACGATTCGAAGAAATGAAAGACAGGCGTGGTGTCTCAAGGCACATGTACTTGAAATCCCCGTATCTCTCCCGATCTCTCCCGATCTCGCCACACCCCATTTCCCCCCCGCCCCCGCCGCCCCCCTCAGGCCCAGGCGCCAGCCCCCGGCTGTCAACCCCTGATCCCACTTTCCCCCAAAAGCACGCCGGTCCTACCGCCCGGTAGCTGAGCGGCACTTGGTCGTTGGTCTGTACTTCGCTTTTGACGGCATCAGGCTGTGGCCCGGCAATCGTGTGTCGGGGCCGGGCCACAGTCAGCGGGCAATGAGCCCCGACCACACTTTCCCTCGAATCGAGTCCGTTTTGATGATGAACATCTGCAGAAAACTTCAAAAAGAGGAGACCCCGGACCCTTGCGGCTCGGCGAGACAACTGGGCAAAGGATCACTGAAAATGATGAGAAAGACCGTGAGAGCCGAGCGTCAGGACGCCTTTGAAAGGCGTATTGCCGAAACAAACGTCCCTGTGGAAGGACACGAAAACCTCGCCACAACGCCCGGCATCAAGGCGGCATGCAAGGCGCTTGCCGCCAGGACGGGCGTGATTGAACAGGGCTTCGAGGCCGTCGTGCAGACGGGCGACAGCGCAGTCATGGCTGCAGTCCGTGTCGCGGCCGCCCGGCGAATCGGGCAGTACGAACGTTCCGCCGATCGCGCCGTCCGTGGACTGGCCACACGGACGGGCATCAACGACCTCAACAGAGTCGTTCGCCAGACGGAGGGGGCGGTATCGGCAGCCGATACCGGGTTGTCTGGCGTGGCGGAGGGTTCGATCTACATGGCACCCGAACACGGAGACATTTCTGGCAGGGTGGCGAAAAGCCCGGCAAGGCTGCTTCGCCGCGAAAGCCCGACCCCAGGAAAGCCAGGGCAGGCACGCGCCCGGTCGCGTCCGGGAACGCCAATCTCGACTGAAGGACAGCCGCAGTAACGCGGAGGACTTTTGGAGCAGGCAGAATCGTATTGAGCTCAAGCGACAGCGTCGCACGAAAATTTGAGGGCGACCGGTTCGCCCTCGAAGTGTTAGAGACCTTTTAGGAGACATCATGAAGAACGAAGCACAAAAAAAAGACCTCACTGTTCCACATACGCCCATTGAACGGGAAATCAAGGTGCCCCGGGATTCGAACCCCGACGCGATCACGGGTGCTCCGGGTAGCCACCCCGTCGGCGCAGGCGTCGGTGCGGCGACGGCGGGTGTTGCAGGGGCTGTGATCGGGTCGGTTGTCCCGGGCGTCGGCACACTCATCGGGGGTGCGGCAGGTATTGTCGTTGGGGCTGTTTTCGGAGGACTCGCGGGAAAGGGAATCGCCGAAGTGATGGACCCGACGGTCGAAGAGACTTACTGGCGCAATACCTACAGGAGCCGGCCGTATTACCAGGACGGTTATTCATTCGATGACGATTACGCCCCCGCGTACATGTACGGTTACACCGTACGAACGACCAACAAGGGCAAGCTGTACGACGATCTGACCGACGCCGATCTTCGCGCGGGATGGGACAAGATAAAGGCGAAGTCAAGGCTCTCCTATGGAGATGCCAAGGCCGTGGCACGCGATGCATGGCTTCGGCAGGCGAGCGTGAAACGCTGATTTTCATCGTCAGCACGCCAACCCCCCCCCCCGTCCGCGAGCAAAGATGCGATTTTACCCGAATGGATCTCATGAATACTTACCGCTTTGAAATCAGTTGTATGTCTAGTGAAGCCTGTATCGATAACGTCAAGTCCGTTCTCGCGGGCGTGGACGGGGTGATGGCCCGGGCCGTGTGGCTGGGTCGTGCCATCCTCCGTTGTGAATCGCAAAGCCACGCGAACGCGGCATCGGCCGCACTATTGGCCGCCGGATATCCGGCGATCGAAGAGCGTGTCTTTGAATGTGCCACTCCATTGGTTGCCAGATCGCACAAGCCGAACAAGAGAAGGAATTCCCGGGTCGAAAGATGGGTCGAACTCAAAGTCTTCTTTCCTCAGCCCCCCAGCACTGCATCCGACAACTGGCGGCTTTAGCCATCAGCTCAACGCGACGCAGGAAGAATGAGTTTGTGATTGACAGTTACTTTTACTGGAACGGATAGGAAATGGACGCCCCGCAACCGGATTCGACCGTCAAGTCGAATGAGCAGCCTACCAGTCTGGCTGTTACTCCCGGTGCGGGGGCGATGCGTCGCCTTTTCCGTCTACAAGCGACGCTCGGTGCCCGCAACGCGCTCAGCTCAGTTGTCCGCAGGCTCCCCAGGACGGGCATGCAAAAATATCTCGCCGACTAACTTTTACCTAGGAACTCGCAATGGGCCTCATCCTTCTTATCGTGTTGATCATCCTTCTCCTCGGTGCCATGCCAACTTGGGGATATAGCAAAAACTGGGGCCGCGGACCCAGTAGTGGCCTCGGCGTGCTGCTGGTCATCGTCATCATTCTCCTGCTGATGGGCGTCTTGCCGCGCAGTTTCTAGCCACCCCGTGCCCGGCGCCGCCGGTTACGCGACTCATAGATTCAACACTGCTGCCCGTCACCGCGTGCCGGAGCCGGCGCCCGGAGCGCTCGCGCGCAATTTCCGCAGTCAAAGAAAAGTCTTAAAGACACTTCGACCGTCTGCGGAAGTTTGATCTGGCAAAAGATCGCGTCTCGCCAAGGCCGAACCCAACGGCGTGGTCGAGGTCTACGACGACGCCAACCGCGGCACCACGCGCTTTAAGTCGGCAAGGTTCAACCTGAAAACCGGCCAGGTCGAAGACATGCGCGGCGCCACCGGCCAATTCGCTGGCCGCACCCCCCCCCCTACCCCCCTTGCGCGTCCCGCCTACCATCCGGGCATGACCATCGACCACGTCGCCATCACCGCCAACAACATCGCCGAGGGCGTCTCTTATTACACCGCCCGGTTCGGTGCCGAGGTGCTCTATCAGGATGCCACATGGGCTTTCCTGAAGTTCGGCAACACCAAGCTGGCGCTCGTCACCCCCAGCCAGCACCCGCCGCACGTGGCGGTTTCGGTTTCTCTGGAACAGTTGCAAAAGGCTGCGGCCGAAGCGGGCAAGAAGATCGACTCCCACCGCGACGGAACGCAGGGCATCTACGTCACGGACCCGTCGGGCAACGCGGTCGAACTGATCCACTATCCCCAGGGCGGCACCGTCTACGCAGCCCGTGCCAACCCGGCTGCGAAATAATCGCCGCGATAACCCGTAGTGCCGGTATCCTGCACAAACGAGGCGGGAACTACCGATAAGGCCTTATCAGGGTGACATTGCGGTTTTTTCACGGCGCACTTCGGCGTTTTGGAGCGGTCATGGGCGTGTTTGACGGGCAGAACAATCTCGGGTTTAGACCAGTGGCACGCGCAGCGGCCATGGCCGTCGGCACCGCTTTGGCGGCCGTCGTGCTGGTTGGCTGCGCGGATAACAAGTCGGTGGGCAAGGTCCCGCCCCCCACCCTCAGTTACAAGCCCGTCAGTCCCGGCCCGCTCACGCAGGTGCCCACGCAGTATGGGTCTGTGCCGTCCACCTACACGCCCACCCCCCGCCAGCCTGCCTACACCGCACCCAAACTCAACGCCAACGGCATCCCGCGCGACTGGATTCCCTCCCGACCGGCCGCCGGTTGGCTTTATATCGTCATCCACCACTCGGCCAGCGAAAAAGGATCGGAAGAATCGATCAATCGCGAGCACATCCGCGGCCGGGGCTGGGCGATGGTCGGCTATCACTTCGTCGTCGGCAACGGCACGTTCACACCCAACGGCACGGTCGAGCCGACCCCCCGCTGGAGCGATCAGCTCGTCGGCGCGCACACGCACACACCCGACAACGAATACAACAAACGCGGGATCGGCGTCTGCCTCGTCGGGAACTTCGACAAGACCCGTCCGTCGGCGCAGCAGTTGCAGGCCACCTCGCGTCTGGTGGCGTACTTGATGAAGACCTACCACATCCCCGCCAGCCGCGTCATCGGGCACCGTCAGGCCAAGCCGACCGACTGCCCGGGTAACAACTTCCCGCTGGCACAGCTTAAGAGCATGGCCACGCAGCAACTCGCCGATGCGGGCATCGTCATCCCCGATTCACCTCTGATGGCCAGCACGGACACCGGCACCGACATGCTCACGGGCACCGACCCAGCCGAGACCCCCGTCGGCATCGACGCTGACACCGAACTGCTGCACGACACGGAAATCCCCGTCGCCAGCAAGCCCTGAGGCTGGCTTATTGTCCCGCCAGTTTCTTAAGCCGCTCGGAAACTTCCATCATCGCCCGCCCCTGGTGGTAGCACTCCGTCCAGCCGTCCCCTTTGATCTCGTGCGGATTGCTGCCGTCGGCGTTCACCGTCTTCAGCCAACCCCCGTGCACGGCGTCGACCTGATGGTTGCTGATCCAATCCCACTCTTTCACGAACGCGTCCCAGTAAATCGGCGTTTCGGCCCCGAACTTCTCGTGCATCAGAAGTAGCGCGTTCAACCACTCCGCCTCGACCCACCAGATCTTTTCCTTCTTGTAAGCAACTGCTTCCGGTCCACCCGTTTCAATCCCGTCAACCGGCCCCGAGTCATACAGTGCCCCCGTCACCGGGTCGGCACCCACCTTCAGTGCATGATCGATCAGGTTCCGTGCGGCCCGCCAGGTTTTGGCATCCTCCGGCATGCCCAGTGCCGTGGCCGCCTCGACCAGCAGGAAAGCCGTCTCGACATCATGCCCGTACGAGTCTTCCGTGACGCGAGGCTTCCAGTCGACAGTGAAGTAAAGACGCAGGTACCCGGGATCGGCGTAGATCTTGTCACGCGTGATCTCGAACATCTCGTTCAGCCGCGACTTGACGACCGGGTCCGGCCAGACGCCGTAAAGGGCCGTCAATGCCTCTAGAATGTGAATACTGGAATTCATCGATTTCTCGTCCGCCTTCGCCCCGATCGGGTTCGTCGCCGGCTCGCCGGGGGGGGGGGGCGTTTCATCACTGGTCACCGCGACTTCCAGATACCCGCCGTTCTTGGCATCGTGGGATTGTCCGTCGAACCAGAGGAAGGCTTTCTTCGCCAACTCCAACGCGGCCGGATCCTGCGTGGCTTTGTAGGTCGTGGCCGCCGCGTACATGCCGAACGCGCTGCCATACGCCAGCCGCTGGGCGTCGGTGGGGGTGGGTGGCTTGCCGGTGGGCCCGATGCCCCAGAAGAAGCCGCCGTGTTTGGCGTCCCACTGATGGTCGCTGAGGAACTTCAGCCCGTGGCGGGCGTGGGCAAGGTAGGTCTCGGCCTCGGCCGGGGCGTGCATCGCAAAGGCGGCAGCCGTCCACGTCAATCGCGATTGACAAACGACGCCCTTGGTCCCACGCGGCGAGCGGGTCCAGTCCTCAGTGAAGTCTTGGAAGAAGCCGCCCTTTTCGGTATCGACAGAGGCGGGGTACCAGTGGCCCAAGATGTGCTGGCGAAGGTTGGACTCGACGGCTGCGGCCATGCGCAGGTAATCGGCCGCGACAGGTGTGGCGTTGACAGCCGAACTGGCAACACCCGCCGAGAACGCGACCGCGGAAGCCACTATTTGGAAACGTTTTAGAATCATGGTCGTCTTTCGCCGAAGTGTGGGGCGTGGGATTAACGTTGAAGTAAACGATTGGGCCGTTGACGGCGGCGGCCGTCAATCATGCCGCGCTGGGGGGATGAACGCCACAGCGCGCGCCTGTGCCGCCAGAGAGCAACCGCTCCAAACCACGCCAATTCCGAGACTTATGGCACGTTGCATGACAGCGTAGGGGCGGTATGATGAGGAACTCGCCCTGTCGAAGTTAGTCAGGGCGGCACCACCGGGGTGTAGCTCAGCTTGGCTAGAGCGCTTCGTTCGGGACGAAGAGGTCGCAAGTTCAAATCTTGTCACCCCGAGTTGATGGGACCCAAACCCCATTTGCGAGCAAGTCGAACGGCTTTCTCATGACTGGCGCAACCTTACGGCGTCAAGCTTGCAGTTCAATAACAGGATTTGGAGTAGGTGACGCTTTTCAGCGTAATCGCCCGTAAGCCATTTTTGCTGCAGGCTTTGCGAGAGTTCAAAAACGCGGATGGCTAAATCACCCTGTTCGGCCCGTGAGCGGTCAGCGGCTTCCACCTTCAAGGTCAACCCCGCGATCCGGTCACGCAGTTCGGTGCTCTTGGCTGCGTAGGTGTCGCTGTCGATTTCATTCATCAGCCGCAGGTTCTATAGCCGGTCCTGTTGATCGCGGAGGACCGACATGTCGTGCTGGAGAGTGCTGGTCTCTGTGAGGACGGTCTTCTGTTGTTCTCGGCACCACCGCTGGAGCTGGTTGCCGAACCACTGGCCCACATCATCCGGCTGGCGGATGCGCTCAAAGATCGCCTGAAACTGCCGGTCGAGATCGGCCTCGGACACCCGATGACGGGGATGATCCTTGAGGTTGTACATCGAGCAACGGTAGTAGACGTAAGACTTCCCGCTGGGCTTGGTGACCCGTTCGCCGGTGATGACATTGCCGCAGTGGCCGCAGGTAATCAGGCCACCGGCATAAACGAGTTCGTGAGCGCGATAGGTCTTACCCCGGCCAAGGAGGGTCTGGACTCGGTCCCAGACGCTGCGGTGGATCAGCGGTGTATGAGTACCCGCGAGCCATTGGCCGCGATAGCAGAGTTCGCCGATGTAGCAGCGATCGTGGAGGATGGTGTGGACCTTGCTGCGGTTCCAAGCGGGCCGTGCAGGCAGGTAGGCGATCTGCTGCTTCGTGAGATGCTCGACGATGCCATCGACGGTCATGTTCTTGAAGGCATACAAGTCGTAGATGATCTTGACGTTCTCGGCGGCGCGGTCATTGATGATGACGATGCTGCGGCCGTCCACCCGCTGGTTGTTATAGCCATACGGCGTAAGTCCAACGAATAACCCGGACTGCGCTCGTCGGGCCAACCCCTCGGTGACGTCCAGTGATTGCTGCTCTGTGTAGTAACTGGCCATGGAGGCCATCATCCGCCGATGCATATTACCGGCTGGCGTGCGCTCGGTAGGCTGGCTTACGGCGATGAGTGGGACATCTTCGACAGTTTCCAGGCGTTCGAGTTCGACGTAATCGAAAAGGTTTCGTGCGGCCCGGTCGATTTTATAGACCAGTAGGCCGTCAAGGGTCGCGGCGTTGCCGCAGCGGCCTGGAAAGTTGCGGCAAGCAGGCCCGATTGTGCCTCGATGCAACTCCGTTATGGTCGGGTGCCAACGAGGCACAATGGGTTTTGACGCTGAAACTGGCAGAAATCGACTGTATCGGGCTGCGGCGGCCGAATCGGTTTGATTGCTGCCGGCGGAAAAAGTCGGCGTAAAGCTTCACGGGGACCGTTTCTTGCGGTATTTAGTCTGTGCCGCTTATCTACTCATGGCAAGAATCTTTGCTTTATCGGATACCCATCTCGCGCCTTGGCCGGCCGTGCCGGCGGTTGTTGACCTGATCCTGTTCGCCGGCGACTCCTATAACGGCCCATCCATCTTCGGGATGGGCGATCAGGCGGCAGATGCTCAGACCAACGGGTCCTTGTTCCCCGATGAGGGTGGCTCGTGCCAAGGGTGCCCGCCGGTTCCGGCCGTGCGTGCTGCCCGTGATGGTCTTGATCTACTCGGCTTCTTTGGTGCCGGACGGGACATCACGGGCATGGCGATTCGTGCGCTTTCAGATCCGACTGTTGGCGGTGTCAGGTTGGTCCATCATGACCACACTTGACTGCCGACGGCTCGGAGATCGGAGCAGTGTGCCAGAAAGTCGAAGCGAGCGTCGACAGGCTTCGGACGGTGAACCTGGCAGCCAAAGTCGTTCTGCTCACGTACTGGCCTAGGAGCAGAATGGTCCGTGCCGAGGAGGCTGCTCTCCCTGGCTCCGCATTCGAGTCTGTGGATCGGCTGGCCGGGCTGGCCGGGCTAATGCGATCCGACCCTGTACCGCTGACGGAACCCGCACGGTGGGATGAGGTCAGAGGATGTCAAGAGGTTTAATGAATTGGAATTCGAGAACCGGTGGCAGTTCCCAAGCTTGCAGTTCCTCGATGATCCCGCGTTAACGCGCCGCTGCCTCCAATCCCCTTGGTCAAAGGCCGGACCATTCTCCCAGCCCGGACACCCATACCGCCAGATGCCATTCACTGAATGTTCTTTATCGGGCTGTGCTGCCGCGTCGCAGCACGCGAGCCGACACGAGTCCACTGGCAGGTGCTGTCGGAATGCCCGTACCAGAAGGGGTAGGGTCAGCAATCACCTCCGCGATAGTCGTCGCGCGAAACGCAGCCTCCACCATTGCAAGTGCTTCGTCGAGCCTGCGATGCAACGGACACAATAACACACCGTGGCTCTTGAGTCCGAGCGGGCAGGATCTGATGCGCTGGAGCGGGTCGACCACATCGATGACGTCCCACACCGTCATTCGCTTGGGCGGCCGGGTAAGCGTTGAGCCGCCATGGAACCCACGCTGCGACTGCACCAGTCCGCCTTTGGCGAGGTTGCGCAGGATCTTTGAGAGATAGCTTTGCGGCGTCTTGGTGGCAGAGGCGATCTGCGCGATCGTGGCCGCCTTCCCTTCGAGACTGGCGAGATAGACGATAATACGGAGCGCGTATTCGGCCGTCTGTGAAATCAAGGATGCTCCCTCTGCAGATCAGTGCTGCGATCGCGAACGTTGACCTTCGCCTATGCATCCAGATGGACGGTCAACAGCATCTCGCTCTCTACGTGTGCCAACAGCTCATGCTGAATGCTGGCCGCCAGCACCAACAGCTCGCCCGGACCGAGGTCGTTCGTTTGTCCTTCTGCAGCCACCGAGATGCGGCCCTTCATCACCAGAATGACAACCGTGCCCTTGGTCCGATGCGGTGCAAGGCGCGCCTGCGCCTTAAACACGAAAAGCGCGACTGTCGTTGGACCTCGCTTGTACAATGTTTCCTGCCGATGGCCAGCGACACCGGGGTGAACTTCCCCACGAAGATGGACGGCTGCGACGTCCAAATCATAACGGTGCAGCGGTCCGGCGAATCGGTCCTGCGGCCGTACCCGCTCGGTTTTAGATTCTTGTTCGTTCATATTTTTCTTTCCATCGAGATTGTGATCGTGGTAAGCCGTTCCGCCAGTGCGGTGGCAGCTGCCAATTCCCCGGGGGTGTTGGCTTGTACCTGTGCCGGCCAATCCGCTGGCAACGGAAGCGTGACGCCGGTGGACGATTCGAGCAGTTTCCACATCGCCAAGTTACGCTCGCGCAGTTGCTTCGAAACGCGCGGGATCAGTGAGGTATGGTAGCACGCAACCAGCGGCTCCCAATGGCTGCCGCGAAACGCGACGAATTCAGCTGAACCCGTGCAATGATCGGTCAAACGCTCGATCCACGTCTGTTTCAACTCAATGAGATCGCAAGATGCAAGGAAGATCCATTCGCTTCCCATACTCGAAGCATCAATTAGCGCCGCCTGCAGACCTCCCAAGGGCCCGTTGCCAGGTTCATTGTCGGCGATAGTTCGAATGCCTAAGTCAGCGTACTGGTCTTTGATCGCGGCTACGATAGCGACATCACGCGCGTATTGCATTGCGGCGTCGGCTATCCGACGAACGAGGGGCGTCCCCCCTAACTGTGCGCGGGCCTTATCGCTACCAAAACGGCTGTTAAGACCACCGGCAAGAATGTAGGCGCGGAATGGAAGCATTATGCAATTGGCTGGCGAAGGCGCCGACCAGCCTTCATTCTGACTGCGATGTCATGCAATAGCCCGAAGAACGTAATCAACCATGCCCCCAGCGCGATGTAAATGAACACGCTGGGAATAACGGTCAAGAAGTGTAACTTGGTGACGCCTGCCAGCCGATATGTGCAGGCCGTGTACATGCCGAGCGGGAAGACCGCGCCCCAGTAGAGTGGATCGTACTGAAGCGGATATCGCCGTAGGGCATGGCGCCAAAAGCCGAGCATCAGCAACATCGGAATCCACCAAGTCGCGGTGGCCCAGAAGAGTAGCGTGACGCCTTCGACGAATGGGAGCAGGCGGTCCAGCAGCGGCAGAAGGGGAGCGCCCTCTATGAGGAAGCTGCCTGCCAGAGTCGAGATGGCCATCGCCCCCATGTTGATCCAGTACGGAGGTGCTAGGTCGACTGGGTTCATGGTGTGAAAGGCGTAGCGCAGGAAGATCAAGGAAATCAGCCACATGTAGAGCATCCCGCCGCCGAGCCACATCACCAGCGAGAAGAACAAGGTTGCCTCGCGGCTATGATGCAGGTGTGGGGCAAGTTGGGCGCCCAGAACGGCGACCGACTGCGTCGCGACGACGGCCGTCAGCCAGCCGCCATTGATGCCGCGTTCGAGCGGCGGCTTGGTCGCTCGAACCGTCAGCGCGGTGAAGATGCCGTAGGTCATGAGAAACCAGAGCGCAATGCCCAGCCACCACAACATCAGGCCAAGGGTGACCCAGCCGGTCAACACAACGCACTGGCTGCCCATGACGCAGGTCGCCGCGACGATCGTGAAGAACCCGACGCTGCGGCCATGGTCAGTTAGGTCGCTCATAATGTTCTCGGGGTAGCAGGCGACTCGCAGGCCATACATCACCCACAGCACGAGGTAAAATATCCCGCTCAATGCGAAGAGAATGTGACTGACGCCCGGCAGCCCGGTGAGCCGGGCGGCGATAGCGATGATGCCGGTGGCCATCACCAGCGCGAAATAGGCCGGGTGCAGCGTGCGGAGGAACGAGGCAGACATCGTCGTTTCGAGGACGACGGGCGGCGCGGGACTAGAGGGGGTTGAGAAGGACATTAGTGTTTAGGGGAAGGGACGGTCTCTTCCATGAAGTAGAGGTAGCGCAGCAGCCCGAGGTTCAGCGCAAGGCACATGATGCTGGCTATCGCGCCGGGCCAAACGACGGTGTCATCGCCGCCGAGATAGGCGTTCAATGTGGCCGTGAATAGCCAGAGCTGGCTGAGAACGAGGGTAAACACAAAGACGAGAATTCCCCATGTGATCGTGACACGCTGGTGGCGGGAGAAGCGTCGCGTGCGGGAGGGAGCGAATTCGTCGGTCCGGTGTCCGCTGTCGCTCATGTGCAAGACTTGGTGGGTCAAATCGGGGTCGTTCATGTGCCCAACTCCACGCCGGTGGCGTAAATAATCCCGTCGCGGACGACGAGCGTGATTTTGGGCAGAGGCCGACGTGGCGGTCCGCCGGTGGGCCGGCCTGTCATCAAATCGAAGCTGCCGTTGTGGCACGGGCACCGAAGACACTTCTCTTCCACGCGGGGGAGCACGGCGCAGGACAAGTGCGTGCATTTCTGATTGTACGCTAGAAAAGTCTGATCGTCGGTTCGCACGAGCAGGCAGGTGTCGTGTTCGTCGGGATAGTTGAACGAGTGAGCCGACCCGACCGCCACGTCACGAACCTTCGCGATGGGCATCGCGCCTAACGGGTCTCTGCGGCGACGAAGAATGTCCTTACCCGCGACCCACAACTGCCCAGTTGCGAACGCCCCGCTCACCAGCACGAGGAACTTCACGAAGTCGCGACGTTCGACTTCCTCCTCGCGCGCCGTGTCGACGGGGAAGTCGCGCCGCCACTTCGGCTGCTGGTCGAGCGGGCGACCGTCAGGCATCTTGGATTCCGGAACTCGTTCCCGTTCCATCACGTGACCTCCGGGGAATTGGGTGTAGCGGCTTGCTCGGGGACATATATTGCCGTCGACCGGACATCTAGGCTTAGCGACTTGCCCTTTGGCGAATCGTGCATCGCACTGGTGACGTTGACGTGCTGGTCCTGCCGCGTCCGGGGGACCATCATGTTCACCTTGGTGGTGATACGCTGGTTGCCGAACAGAAAGCGGTTGGTCGGCCTACTCATGGGGCGAAGTCGCTCGATTTCTTGGCGAGTGCCGAAGAAGAGTGCACCGCTGGGGCAGACAGTGGCGCACATGGGTTTTTTCCCCTCGCTGGTGCGGTCGTAGCACATGTCGCACTTCATCATGAGGTCCAAGTCATTCATCATCTTGGGAATGCCGAACGGGCAGGCGATCACGCAGTTGCTGCAGGCAATGCAGCGTGGCTTGCGGGCGCTTTGCACCACGCCGTCCTCGGTCTTCTTGATTGCGTCGGCCGGACAGACTTCGGCGCAGGTCGGTGAGTGGCAGTGCATACAAACCACTGGCACGGTTTGCACGGAATGACCACGGTCGATGGTGTCGAGCTGGATCATGGAGTGCCCTTTGTGCGTGCCGCACTCGGCGCACGCATGCAGGCACGCCTGACAGCCGATGCAACGGTTGGGATCGATGAAAAACTCGAGGTATTCTGGAACCGGCATAGATGAACTCCTATCTTTTGAGGGCCAATGCGGTCATCACTGCTGCGGTTCGAGGGTTGCTTCATATGTGGGCGGGCCGTCAGCCTTGCGGACGCGGGCGGCGCAGACCTTGTACTCGGGAATCTTGCTGATGGGATCCTGAGCACTGACCGTCAGTTGATTGGCCGCCTTCCGGCCGGGCCAGTGGTACGGAATGAAGATCGTGTCGGGGCGGATGGTCGTGACGACCATCGCCCGCAGCGTGATATCGCCGCGTCTGCTCTCCGCGATGACCCAGTCGCCGTCCGTGATACCGAGCTTGTCCGCCAATTGCGGGTGCATCTCGATTCGCGGCTCTGGGTATTGATCGACCAGTGGTCCGATGCGGCGGGTTTGCGTGCCGGAAAGGAACTGGCTGACCACCCGGCCGGTCGTCAACATCAGTGGATATTCGTCGTCAGTCACTTCTGCCGGTGGCGCGTATGGGGCGACATTGAACCGGGCCTTGCCGTCCGGGAAGTAGAACGGGCCGACGCCCTTGGCCACCGGGTTCCACTGTCCCGGCTCGAAGAGCCGCTGCGTCCCGCGATGATCGATCGGGTTGCCATCGGCGTCTTCACTTGGGCACGGCCAGAACACGCCATACTGCTCCTCAATCTTTTCCCACGTGATGCCGGAATAGTCGCATATGCCGCCTTTGCTGGCGATACGAAGCTCCTCAAAGATTTCGCGAGGGTTGTTGAACGTCATCCCATGCGTTCGTCCGAGGGCGGCCGCGATATCCTGAATGATGCGCCAGTCCTGCTTCGCATCGCCGGGCGGATCGACCGCTTTGTTGATCTTGATAACCCGGCCTTCGAGCTGGCAGACCACGCCTTCATCCTCTTCCTGCAGCGAACCTGGCAGCACGACATCAGCGTGGCGAATCGTTTCATTCAGGAAAAAGTCGATGCCAGCGAAAAAGTCCAGCTTTTCCAGCCCGCGCGTGACGAACGCATTGTCCGGCAGGGACACCTTTGGATTAAAGCAGATCGACAGGAGCCCCTTGATTTCGCCCTTGTCGATCTTGCGAAAGATCTCATAGGCGTCGACGCCCTTGCCGGGCATATCTTTTTCATCGATTTGCCAGACTGATGCGATGTACTTGCGGTGTTCAGGGTTCTCAATGTCGCGGCCGCCGGGCAGTTGGTCGCATTTTTGCCCGTGCTCGCGACCTCCCTGTCCGTTGGCTTGGCCGGTGATGGTGGCATAGCCACATCCTTCACGGCCGATCCTGCCCGAGGCCAACACGATGTTAATCGCGCCCAGCACGTTCTGCACGCCGTGGCTGTGATGCTCGATCCCGCGCGCATGCATCATGAAGCTGCTCTTGGCCGTGCCCCACAATTCCGCCGCCTCGCTAATTGCCCGCTCACTGATTCCTGTCACCTCTGCCGTGCGGCGCAGCGTCCACTGATGCACGTGCTCGGCAACTTTGTCAAAGCCAACGGTATGGTTGTCGATGAAATCATGATCGAGCCAGTCGTGCTCGATCATCAGTTTAAGAATACCGTTGAACAGTGCCACATCGCGACCCGGTTTGATGGGCAGGAACAGGCTGCAGGTGCGCGCTATCGGAGTGATGCGCGGGTCAACGACGATGATCTTCGCCCCGTTCTCGCGTGCCTGCCATACGTAGTTCGTGGTAATTGGCGCACACTCTGCGATGTTCGCGCCGCTGATCCAAACGACGTCTGCCTTCGGGATGTCATCCCAAGGGTTGGCTGCACGGTCAATGCCAAACGCTTTCTTGTTGCCCGCCGCGGCGCTGACCATGCAGAGGCGACCGTTGTAGTCGATGTTCGCGGTTTTGAGACAAACGCGGGCGAACTTACCCATCAGGTAGGTCTTTTCGCTCGTCAGGCTCGCACCGGTAAGAATCGCGAACGAATCCGGGCCATGTTCACGCTGGATGCGCTCGATGGCGGCTGCGACGCGGCGAATGGCAGTGTCGTACACCATCGGACTGAACCCGCCACGTGCCGTTGGATCGCGCTGAAGTGCTGTGACCAGCCGGTCGGGGTGTGCGCCTTGCAGGTAGCGCTTCACGCCCTTCGGGCAAAGCATGCCGCGGTTGAACGGAAACTCTTCCCACGGCTCGAAGCCTATGACCGCGTTGTCTTTCACTTTCAGCTGGATGCCGCACTGCTGGCCGCAGAAGCAGCAGTGGGTTTTGACGAGCCTGTCGGGCTCGACCGAAGCGCTCAGTTGCTCGCCCTTCATATAATTCAAGTGCGGACCGTATTGCTCAATGATCCGTTCGGGTTCAGTAGGTAGTGTTGCCACGGCGGGCGGGCTCCTTCCGCATGAACTGCATCCAGGGCTCTGATTCTTCGAACGCCGCCCCTTGTGCCAGAGCGAAGATCGTCCGCCGGCATTTCGGGCAGATCCACTGATAATGCTCTACATCGGTACCCGGCATTTCGTAGTTGTAGCCGAGCTGTTTCTCGACCTTGATCAAGTCTTCGATGTGCATCCGCGATGCAAAGGGTTGATCGCAACGTCGACACATGGCCCGCTCGGAGTGCTGACCTACGTCGCGATAGAACGAAACGCCCAGCTGCGCTGGCCGCTGAAAAATATGGAAGAACTTCCCAAATGGCATGTAAAGCAATGTGAAGATGACGGTGGCCGCGTGGATGATCGCGAGGAACTCGTACGCGTAGCCGTGCATCCAAGAGTAGCTCACCCACAGCAGCAGGCCCGTGACCGTGATGGCAAAGAGCATGATGAGTGGCAGCACGTCTTCGCCGAAGCGTTGCACCGCCGCGCCGCCGAGGTCGCGCATCCGTCGCCGCATTGCCAGCATCACGCCCGGCAACACCAGCAGCGACGACCAGACTAACCCGTGAAAGATAATCTTCGCGAACAACCCGTCGACAGCAATGGTCTGCGTCGGGAAGCCGAAGACGTAAATCGTGTAATGCGTAAAGTCGTTCGGCGGCGTGGCAAAATGGATCCATCCGAAGACGAGTGGGAACGTGATCGCCGCTGCCGTGAGACAACCCCACATAATCAAGAAGTGCGCCGCCCACCGCGACTTGCCACGCCGCCAGATGAAGTCGTTGAACGCGAACCCGCCGATGACACGCTTGATCCAGACACCTACGTTCTGCTTGCGCCGACCGCGATGGAAAAATGTCTGCCAGCCGCGTTTAAAATACATCCACGTGGGCGGCTTGCGCAGCCAGATCGTGTAACGGTAGGCAATGCCGAAGGTCGCGAACAGCGTCGCAAACGTGTAGGCGACGAGCTCCGCATCGAAATGGGCCAGGTTTCGCGAGCCGATGATGATCGTCGCGGCCAAGAAGAGGCTGCATCCGAGCCCGATCAATGTTGCGAGAAGTACGTCACGAGGAATAGAAGGATGTCTCATCAAAAAACGATTCCTTTCTATTTCTCGCACTTCGCCTGCGGCGTCAGCAGCAGAGCAGTCCGTCATCAGGTTTACTACATCACCCGCCTACTACCGTGAGACTGTGCCGCTCGGTTGCGTCAGGATAACCTTTGCTGGGAGTGATTTCATGCCGCGAATCGATGTTCATCGTAGTGGGGGTGAATTTTTCGGGTGGATTGTCTGAACCAGAATGCTCGCAGGGGAAATCTTTTTCAAGTAGAAGGCGTAGGTCGCCCTGGCCAGTTGTTTGCGAGGCTGCGATGCTGCTTTCGTCGGACTTGGCCCATGCCACGGCCTGTCGGATGCCCACATACAAGTCGATCCTGCTCGGACCGACTGCTGCCCGGAGCGGCATTTCCTCGCTTACTGCGTGCAGCGCGTAGGTAAAAGTTACCGATGGTCCGAAAACGGTGTGACGTTCCACCAATCGATCACCGCTAAGAAGCTGCCGTAGTTCGCTTCGATCGAGGCGCAGCCGGATGGAGCTGTCTAAAATGCGCAGCTTCATGTCGACCTCCCAGTCCAGAGGGCACCGGATCTATTTCCTCTTTCTCCATGTGCCGAGTCCGCCGTCAGTTTGCGCTTGGCATCAAGAGCCTTCGGGAACAGGATATTGTTTTCCTTGTGGACATGCCGGTGCAAATCTTCAGTCATTTCGGCCAGCGCCGAGTAGATCACTCGGTAGGTATTGCACGCGTCAGCGGGGGGCGTGAACCCGTTCGTCAGTTCGCGGATGCGTGACAACGCATCACCCGCTTCCTCATGCTCGGCGATCAATTCGGCAATCCCCGTGCTGGCTGGCCCGTCGCCTAAGATCGAAGCCGGACCAGATACGTCCAGCGCGCGGCACGCCGGGAAGACACTCGCCTCTTCCCGAGCCCCGTGGGATTCCATCTTCGCCTTGAACGACAGGAAGGTGTCGCGAAGTTCCACCAAGTGTGGATTACGATCGCCGTGCCGAGCCGCCACGTGTCGTACCAAGTGCTCGAGGCGAGGCAACTCGGTCTTCATGTAAGCGTGATGCGTATTCTCGATGTGATTCGCTAACGCGGTGATCGTGGCTCCCGACCAGTTTTCGTCGGGAACCTCTGTCACCCGCTTGTCGAAGTCGTGCACCAGCCGGAGCACGGTCGCCACATCCATGCCTTTTTCCGCGCACGCTTGCACGAGCGGCTTCCGCCCACCACAACAATAGTCCAGGCCGAGGCTTTCGAAGAGGCGTGCCCGGCCCGGACGACTCGTCACAAGTTGGCCGATTGTTGTTTCCAGAGTCGCTAGCATCGCATCCTCCTTCAGTGAGTTTCGCAATTCCCAGCACCAGCATACCCGCGCGATTGTGGATATCAAGCCCTAGTTGTCCAGTTGGTGAGTGAAGTTATCTGTGGATGCCATGGGAGCCTGTAATGGAAGTAGGTCAGAATTGTTGTACCGCGTTCTCCTTCGCGGCTATGGCGGCAGTTCCTTCCACGTTTCAGCGGCATGTCAGTATGGCCATCGACTTCGCGTTGGTAGTGCCCCAACGCAGCCCCCGCTGGCAGGTGCAGTCGTCGCACTCGCCATTGCCCGCCACGTACTTCAACGTCTTCACGTTTACCGGCGGGAGGTCCACCACGATCCGTTCGTGCCCCCGCATCGCCTGCAGCGTGCGCCAGCACTTAGTGCAAAGCTCTCCCCCGTTCTCTTCCTGCGCCAGCAGAACCTCGATCACCCGGTCGATGTTCCCCCGGCATCGGACGCAGCGGTCTGGTGGCCGCCACCAGCTCATCGACTGGCTTGAGCATCCGGGCAAGCTCGGCGGTCAACCGCTCGATACGGATGCTCTCCGACGACAGCAGTACGTGCGATGGGATTCACCCCCGGTAGTTGGTCGCCGCGCCCGAACGTCAAACTCAACTGCCCGACCGATTTCGACGGGATTCCTGCGACTATCAGCAACATCACGATGTCCTTCAACCCGATCTGGTAGTTCCCCAGGTGCCAATTGGCGCCGGTTGACTGCGGTTCGGCCACAGCCGTGATAGCCGACGTAGCGTCCTCAGGTTGGAAGTGTGTTTTGCTAAGTGTCAGACAACTCGAAATTCGTGATTTCACTGCACGAACACAGAAATCGTTCAACTGGTGTCCGGTCACCCCGATCTTAACGCGAACATGACGATTCGCGGCTCATTTCTTGGCACTATGTCAGGGCCGAAAAGGTCGTCGGCCTACAGGCGGAATCTTTCCCGCTTTCCATGACTTATGATTTGGAGGGCCCTTGAGTCCTTTAAATCCCCTCGCCTAGTGGTTCTGTCGCAACGGCAGTTATCGCAGCGGCGAGTTCAGCGGTTTGCGACCGACTCTGCTAACTCTGCTTCACTCATCGCACGACTATGATCTCCCCGATGCCCTTGCGGTGAATGTCAGGAACGATGCACGAATCAGCAGGATACCCCACCGGGATTAGCACGAAGGCGCGCTCAGAGTCCGGACGGCTGAGCAATTTGCTCAGAAAACCCATCGGGCTCGGCGTGTGCGTCAGCGCGGCCAGCCCCGCATGATGAATCGCTGCCAGGAACAGTCCGACGGCTATGCCAACCGACTCGTTGGCGTAATACACTTGCTCCGACCCGTGTCCCGCATCCGCCTTCATGCACTTGAAGATGACCACCAGCCACGGTGCATCGTCAAGAAATGATTTGTCTGCCGTCGTCTCCAAAGGAGCAAGATCAGCGAGCCATTCCGGGTTTGCCCGACGAGCGTAAAACTCGCGTTCCTCGTTCTCCGCTGCGATCCGTATCTCGTGCTTGAGCCCAGCGTCACGAATACAAACAAACCGCCACGGCTGCTTATTTGCACCGCTCGGCGCTGTTCCTGCGGCTGCTACGCACCAGCGGAGGGTCTCCTCGCTAACCGCCCGCTCCGAGAAAAAACGCACGCTCCGCCGTGTCCGGACACGTTCATAAAAATCACGCGCCGCTGACTCCGGAGTCTGCCCCGGGGGGAGGGCTGGTGCGGAGTGTGCAATGAATGGATGGGGCATGATCGGAGTCGTGCTCGCGGCCACCACGCGGGCCGTGCTGGCAGCCTAACGGAAATGTTCGATCGATTCCCTACCATGTAGCAGGGCGGCCCAGACCGCTTCGGAAGGCGCTCTACGGCGATGTCCCGGTACGGTGGTCCGTTCGGCATTACTGTTGCAGTCCTAAGAGCAGACGAAAGAGATGACCGACGATGACGAACGCCCAAACCAACCGGGGTCCCAACCAACCGATCGCCCTCATCACGGGTTCCTCTCGTGGTATAGGAGCAGAAATAGCGAGAGGGCTCGCCGCCGGTGGCGCGGCAGTCGCGATCAACTATGTCCGCGACGCTGCCGCTGCCCGAGCGGTCGCCGAGTCGATCGTCGCGCAGGGCGGTATGGCCGACATTTTTGCGGCGGACGTCGCCATGCCCGAACAGGCGGCGGATCTCGTGGCCCGCGTCGTAGGGTGGTTCGGGGCGTTGCACACGCTGGTCAACAACGCGGGGGTATACACCGGCTCGACGCTCGAACAATCCGACCCCGCGCTGGTCGAACGGGTCTTCAGCGTCAATGTCATGGGCCTGCTGGCGGCGACCCGGGCTGCCGCGCCGCATTTGATCGCCGCAGCCGCGTTAGTTCCGCCCGGCACAGCGAGCATCATCAATATCACCTCAGTCGCTGCCCGGGCGCACTGGGGCGGGGCCGCGGTCTACTGCGCCAGCAAGGCTGCGGCCGAAGCTCTGACCCGTTGCCATGCAGCAGAACTGGGGCCCAAGGGCGTCCGTGTCAACGCCGTTGCCCCCGGAGTCACCGAGACTGATATCAATCGGGCCGGCTTGACACCCGAGTTCCGAAAGAAAGTGAGCGAAAGCACGAAACTCGGGCGAGTGGGCGAAGTGCGCGACATCGCGCCGCTGGTATCGTTCCTCGCCGGACCGGGCGCGGCGTGGATTACCGGCCAGGTGATCGATGCGGACGGTGGGTTTAGGACGTAGCCCGGGCTAAGGGGCATCGACCCATTGCCCATCACGAGCGACTCTTGGCGATTGCAGGGGAATCAGGATTCAAGCAGTGGCCAGAAGTATCGCAGGTCGTACTGATCCGCTTATTGTTAATCCGCCATCCTTCCCGCCGGAGCAAATCGCCCAACCGACGGTAGCCGTACCTAGCTCGCGAAGCTGCCACGTCCTTCAACCTCGTTGCTAGAAGGTTGCGAGGGTCCGTCACCGACACGTAGCGCCAGGTTGGCCCACTCATCTAGATCACCCTACAGGCCCGCCGGTCACTCACCGCCCACGTCACCTGCAACTCCGTCGGCAGCCCGCGTTTGGGGGTGGGGGGGGCGGGCTGACTTCAGAGTTTTTTTCAGACCACCTCCTGCAACATCGCCTTGTCCAGGCTCAGGTCGGCCACCGACTACTTGAGCTTCCAGTAAACCTCCTGTCGCGGCGCCCCAGACTCTGCCTGCCAGAGTGCCAACGCGATCTTTTCCCCTGAAAACTTTGACTTCCTCATGGCCGTCTCCTGCCCGGCCTCGCCGGGCCTTTGCGGCCGGCGAAAAACTACCGGGAAATACTACATACCTTGGGACTCAGATTCGGGGACAAGGTCACCGGTGCCATAGCCTTGAGACGAAGACAATCGATTGATGGACTCTTCAAGCCGTACGGGCTAGCTCTGCGGTCCATCAACGCAGGTAGTCCAGCAGCCCGGTTTGATGGATGAAGTACCAGCGGCCGTTGGCAAATGTGTAGACCCTGCACGCTCGGCCAGCCCAGTGTTGTAGCGTTCCGGTTTCTCGCCCTCGCCAAAGCCTGTCAAAATCGAAGTACGGCGGTGACTCGCCTCATTTCAACGCATCTGAAAGAAACACTCGCAACTTCTGGGTTGGTTCAAAACCGATCCCGATCGCCTGTTCCAAGTCATCATCGCGCTCGTAACCCACCAGCGGCAACCCGGAAGGAAATGCTTCAATGGCCGCTGCCGTCGCACCTGTCCACAGGTCGTCGGCTGCCACCTCCTTGCCTGACACGTTGGAGAGACCCACAACGTCTCCAAGATCGCTCGTCGTGCGATTGGCAACCGCGACGCCCATGACCCTTCCCGCGCTGCTGCGCCCCATCAAGAAGGCAACGTCGCGTTCCATGAGCAGGCTGTCGGGGAACTGTCGTGGATGGTCGTTGGCCGCTGTCTTGTCATGGTCACCGCGCCAACCCCGCTCAAACTCCATCAGTTCGGTCGTCGTCTGCGCCCGCGACCAACGCAGTGACTGACCTCGCGGCATAAATCGCGATGCATCCAGCCACAACCACGAGGCCTCAAAGAGAAGACGAAAGGTGCGGCCTGTCTGCCCTGCGGCACTCGGATCGATGCACGAGAAACTATCCTTGAAACCAAATCCGCGCGTCGGATGGGCCTGCGTGTGTTCGTGAATGAGCTGCTCCTGCGCTCCCGTGCGGCTCCCCGCTTCGAAGGTGACGAGGTGGGGGTAGTACGGCGGCGGCGTACCGCGATTGAACCACGCACCGGCGATGAATTCACAAGGACAGCCATGCGCAAGGCACACTGAATTGCACCAGCTTGAGTTGTTGAAGGCGGCCGCTATCGCTTTGGGATTGATCATCGATCATTCTTCTCCGGCAAACGTCCGGATCGTTGCCAGTTGCCTGTGCATCCTACGCGACGGACCTCAGGCTGGCGGAATGGCCGTGCTATCCGACTATGCCTGTCTCTGCGGTATGGTTGGTCATACCCATACGAGTCCGCACCAGAATCGCTTAGCATCGCGCTCGTGGAATTCACGAACCTTGGCGATTCTGCGGTCACAATAAAGTTATCCCGGTCCGATCCTGGTTTGGATGCCCCGCGCTTGGCCGACGGACTGCGCTTGGCTTGCGAGTGCAGTCAAAGCTTAGCGGGTCCACGAGTTGCCGGCGTGGTCGGGGCAGTGACCGACATCATTCCGGCCTTTGACTCCGTGACCGTGATGTATGACCCGTTAAAAATGCCGCCCAGTCACGTGTCGACTCTGGAATCGCTGGCCACGTGGGTGCGGACGACAGCCGCCGCTTGCAGGGGACCCGGACCGACGGCGGCTGTACGGGCCGTGGAAGTCCCCGTCACTTATGGGGGTCAGAATGGGCCAGACCTCGAGTTCGTGGCCGGGCAGATGGGTGTCACGGCCGAAGAGGTCATTCGGATTCACTCTCAGGCGACCTATGTGGTCGCGGCGGTCGGTTTTCTTCCAGGGTTTGCCTATCTGACCGGTTTGCCTGCGCGGCTGCAATTGGCGAGGCGAACCACGCCGCGCACGAAGGTGCCAAAGGGCTCGGTCGCTGTCGGCGGGCCGTATACCGGCATCTACCCGGTGGCGTCGCCGGGGGGCTGGCACATTCTGGGTGCGACGGCGATGGAGTTGTTCAACCCTGTTGGCCCAGCGGCCTGCTGCCTGCGGGTTGGCGACCGAGTGCGTTTTGTGGCGGGTTCGGCATGACGCTCATCGTCGAAAAGTCCGGGATGGTGACGACCGTCCAAGATTTGGGCCGGCCAGGCCAACGTGGTGTGTGGTCAGAGGTCGGCGGGTTGCCTGAAGGCGGGGCGGTCGACCGACTGTCCGCGCGGGTGGCAAACTTGCTCGTGGGAAATATTGAAGGTGCAGCCGTCTTGGAATGTGCGCTGGTGGGGCCAGTCCTGACTTTTTCTGAATCACGGCGGGTGGCACTCACCGGGGCGCGGGTGCCAACGCTGCCCTACGCCGAAGCCTTTGTCATTGAGGCAGGCGGACAGCTCGACCTCACCCGCATCGGAAGCGGTGTGTATACCTATCTGGCGGTGGCGGGCGGAGTAGACGTTCCGCTGGTGTTTGGCAGCAGGGCGACGGATGTTCGGCTCGGCTTCGGCGGACTCGCTGGGCGTCCCCTTTCTCCGGGAGACCGGCTCCCGCTCGGCCCTGTTCCTGCAAAGCCAACTATTAAACACGATTCGCCCGTCGCGGCGATAGGTGCGTGGTACGACACCCAGGTCCCGATCCGTGTGGTGGGTGGAAGGGACGGAGACCGTTGTAAAACAGATTGGCTCCAGCAGAGTTATCGCATGTCGTCGCGGCTGGATCGGATGGGCGTACGTCTCGATGGCGCGGCCGTGCAGTGTGCTGCACCGGCCGACGGGCCTTCAGCAGTGGTACTGCCCGGCACCATTCAGCTGCCCGGCGATGGCCAGCCCATCGTCTTGCTGGCCGATGCCCAAACCCTCGGGGGCTACCCGCAGTTGGGACACGTCATTCAAGCCGACCGTCACCGGATCGCCCAGCTTCGGCCCGGGTCGGAGGTAAGATTTCAACAGGTGTCCGTGGGCGAGGCACACCGTCTGCTCCACAAACTCGACCGGGAGCTTGCCTTCCTCCGAACCGGACTACAACTGAAAGGCGGCACCCGTGGCGGATGAGAAGTGGTATATCGACCTGAACTGTGATCTTGGCGAAGGGTTCCCGGACGACGCGGAACTGATCTCGCTCGTCAGTTCGGTCAATATTGCCTGCGGGGGCCACGCAGGTGATGCGTCAACGATGTCGCACGCTGTGAGGGTGGCGAAAGCCGCGGGCGCAAATATCGGGGCTCATCCCGGCTATGAGGACCGCGCAAACTTTGGACGGGCCAGCGTCGAACTATCGCCGCACGAGACCGGCGCGCTGATGGACCGTCAACTTGGTCGACTGGCCGACATCGCCGCCAGCGAAGGCATAAGGCTCTCTCACGTCAAGCCCCACGGCATGCTTTACCACGTCGCCAACCGCGACCCTTCAATCGCAGCCGCCGTGGTAGGCGCGGTAGCCGCGATTGACCGACGACTAGCACTGGTCGGTCCGGCGGCAGGCCAGCTCCGTCTGGCCGCGGATGCAGCCGGACTGCCCTATGGTCCCGAAGGCTTTGCCGACCGGGCCTATCTGGATGATGGCACACTCGTGCCGCGCATCGCAGCCGGGGCCGTGTTACCCGAACCCGAACGCGCGGCCGAACAGGCGATTCAGATCGTCAAAACAGGGCAAGTCACCACGATTACCGGGCGTGTCATACCCCTGGTGGCCCAGACAATTTGCGTCCACGGAGATGGAGCCACTGCGGTAAGCCTTTTGAGGTATTTGCGACAGAAACTGGTTGCGTCAGGGGTTGGCGTGGCCCGTTTCCGGACTTAGTCTCGTAGACTTCGTGGCCGTGAGTCGCTGTCGCCGTCTCTGTAGTTGTTCAAGTTCAGTCGTGGCCCACGACCGCAAGCCGTTGAACGAAAAAGGCAATAACGACGGGTAGCAGTCAATCTGAGTTACGAAAACGTTCACTCTGGACGGTACGGCTGGAACGCAAAACTTATAACGGGAGCACAATGCGCATGATAATTTACATCGCTGCCTGTGCGGTCGGTTTCGTCGTGTTCGTGATCGGGCTGCTCGGCGTGATCGGGTCTTTCGTGCCCGTGACACACACGGTCGCCATGTCAGTGGAGGTCGGTTCACCCGGCCCAGCTGTGTGGGCCGCACTGGACAACATCGACGACTTCCCCTCGTGGTGCCCCGGCGTTGATCGGGTGGAGATACTCCCAGATCGCAACGGGAACCGGTCTTTTCGGCAGTATCAGGGCCGCAACAGCTTCGTGCTGGAAGAGACCCTCAAACAACCACCTACACGGGTAGTTCGGACGATTGCCGACGACAAGCAGTTTTTCAGCGGCGAGTGGGATCACCAGATCAAAGACCTGGGCAATGGACGAAGCATCGTGACTGTCAACGAGACTGGCTCCGTGCCATCAGCTATTCCGCGGGCGATCATGAAGATGTTTATCGGCTACGACTTTTATCTCAAAAAGTTTGGCTCAGCCCTTCAGGCAAAATTAGGAAAGTAGGCCTTTGGCGCGCGACCTGCCAAAAGGCTATCGTTTCAAGGCAATGACACCTTCTCCGCAGCCAGCCATCCCGCTGGCCTTCAGCACAAACGCCTATACGCGATTCACACTGGCCGAAGCGCTGAGCGATATCGCAGCGGCCGGCTACGCAGGCGTCGAGATCCTTGCCGATACCCCCCACGCCTACCCGGATGACCTCACGCCCGCCCTCGCAGCAAGCGTTCGGAATCATCTGGAGCGACTGAACCTGAAGGTGTCGAACATCAATGCCAACTGCACCTTCGGCTACTGGCGGCACGCACCACCCGAGCCCTTTTTCGAGCCTTCCCTGATCAGCCCGGTCCCCGCTTACCGCGTCGACCGTGACCGCATGATCCGAAAAGTCATTGATTTCGCCGCCGCGATTAACGCGGGCAACATCTGTATCACCAGCGGTAAGGTGCTGGGCGGTGTCCCGCCTGCTGAGGGCGCACGTCTGCTCAGGGAAAATCTTCCGCCGCTGCTGGACTACGCCGCCAGGCACAACGTCCTGCTCGGCTTGGAATGCGAACCGGGCCTCTTCGTTGAATACGCCGACGAACTCGCTGAACTTATCACCGCGATCAACCACCCCGCCCTTGGCGCAAATCTGGACGTGGGTCACTCTCATGTGATTGGCGAAGGCGTCGGCCACGCAGTCCGGCGGCTTGGCCAGATGAACCGAATCTGGAACCTGCATGTGGAAGACCTGCTAGGCCGCAAGCATTATCACCTGATCCCCGGCGACGGAAACTTTCCATGGGCGGAGTTGGTGGCAGCGCTCCGGGACGTGCGATACACCCGCTTCGCCACTGTCGAGCTTTACACCATGTTTGCCGACCCCCAAAGCGCTGCCCGACGGTCAATCGACTACCTACGCCCCCTTTTTGCTGCCCATACTTGATCCGTGCGAAGGATTGCCCTGCACTACAACAGCCTTTGTGTTGGAATAGTTACACTCACGCTGCCGGGACGTGAAGGAATCAGCTTGCCGGGGTAAACTGTTGCGTGAGCGGAAGTCGGACACGAAAGAAAGGCCGGACCGGATGAGTGAAGAGTTGCCAGCGTCTTCCACCGGACCCGCAACCATCAGGAACGCCACAGCATCCGCCGTTTCAAAGGGGCCTATGAGCATCGCCAATCCAGCCAGTGAATCGCCGTCAGCTGATTCTTCTTCTTCGGCCGAGTCGTTTCTACCCTCCAGCACCATTCTTATCGTGGATGACAATCCGCAGAACGTCGAACTGTTGCTCGCGTTCCTCGAGCCGTTGCCCGTCAAGCTGCTGACGGCCGTGGATGGGGTGGATGCCTTGGAGAAGGTCGCCGCCAACCCCGTAGACCTGGTTCTGCTCGACATCATGATGCCGCGCATGAGCGGTTTTCAGGTGTGCACCCGCCTCAAGGCCGACGCGGCCACACGTGATATTCAGGTGTTGATGGTCACCGCTCTCAACGAACTGGGCGATATCGAACAGGCGACCGAGTGCGGGGCCGACGAGTTTGTGAGCAAACCCGTGAACAAGCTTGAACTGATCACCCGAGTGAAAAGCCTGCTTCGAGTGCGCCATCTGAAAAATGAGCTCGAAAAAGCGCTCGGCTATCTGAACGAGATCGAACCAGAAGAAACCCGCGAGCCGTAGTTTGGGTATCGTAACGGACGTGCACCGAATGGATCCTCGATGACCGTCCTCGACGCCACTACAACCATCGCCGATTTCTTCAAGGCCGCAGCCGACAAAGTCCCCGTGCCCGGCGGTGGTGCCATCGCCGCCCTATCCGGTGCCGCAGCCACCAGCATGGTCGAAATGGTGGTCTCCTATTCCATCGGCCGAAAATCCAACGATGCTGAGGCCGAAAAGGTCTTTGCCATCGCCCGGCCCCTTTTGCTCGCAGCCCGCGTCAAGCTGCTGGATCAGATCACCCGAGACCAACAGGCTTATCTTGCCCTGCAAGCCAGTTGGAAACTCCCCGTCGGCGACCCCGCGAAGGCATTAGCTGAAGCCGCCGCGATCGGCCCGCCCGAAGCCATCGCCCAGACCATGGCCACCGTCATGCACTCAGCTGTGGAGATCATTCCCATCGCCAACCCCAATCTGCTATCCGATCTTGCCGTCGCCCTCGACATCGGCGCGGGCGTCGTCCGCTCAGCCGTCCACAACATTCGCATCAACCTCAAAGGCTGCCCCGCAGACGATGCTGCCCAACAGGAAGCTCATTGCCGCAAACTGGAAGCCGACGCTGACCGCTTGGCCCGCGAAGGCGTCGCCGCCGTGCGGCAGCGGGCTGGGTTTTAGCCGTGACTCCCGGCGAGCGCTACGAAGCAGACCCACGCGACGCCATGATCGAACTCTCATCCGCAGCGTCAGCCCCCATCGAAAAAGATTCAACGCCGACCCTGCGAGATTCCATTCCCGCACTCACCGTGCACTTCAAGTGCTGCGGCATCGTCAAAAAAGTCTACCGCTCGGCCGACGGCACCCACTACCTCGCCCGCTGCCCCAAATGCGCCCGAGCCGCCACCTTTCGAGTCGGCCCCGGCGGAACGGGCAGCCGCACGTTCGTCGTCGAATAGCCAGTATCGAGCCGCCCCCGCGCACAACGCTTAAGCATCGACGCTGATATCCGTCAGGGCTCTCGCCTGACAGGCCAGGATGATTCCATTCATCCGGTCCGAGGCGGTGAGTGCATCCTGCGTTTCCATGACCACCTGGCCGCTGATCAATTTAGTCTTGCAACGCCCACACAGACCGCTGCGGCAGTCGTAATCAATGTAGACATCTGCTTTTTCAGAAGCCTCCAACACACACAACCCATCCTTCCCCGCCGTAATCTCAAGCGTTTGAGCCGATTTGGCGAACGTGAGAGCCACTGTGCCACGGGCTACTGCCGGGTCGCCGGAAGCAAGCACAGGCTGCGGAGTCGCCGATTCAGCGGACACGCTTTCAGTCGACCCCCCCGACCCCCCCGACCCCCCCGACCCCCCCGTACCCCCCGACTGTGGAGACACGAAAGCCTCCGTGTGCACATTGTCCTTCGGCACGCCAAGGCCCATCAACAACTCAACCGTGGCATTCATCATCGGCTCCGGTCCGCAAACATGTACGCGTGACCTTTGAAGGGTCGGTACCATCTCCAGCAACGCTGCTGTGATTCGCCCCCGCTTGCCGACGGCATCCCACGATGACGGTACGGCCGCATCCGACAGTGTCAGCATCACTTTCAAGTTCGGAAACCGCTTTGCCAGATGTCCGATCTCCTCTCGAAAAATGATCTCCTGTTCCGTCCGGCAGGCGTAAATCAGATGAATCGGGCCGCCCCAGCACTTGTCTGTGAGGTACCGCACGACGGACATCAGCGGTGTGATTCCCACACCCCCACCAATCAGAACGATGCCTTCCGACTCGCTGCCGTTGAAGGTAAACCGACCAGCGGGTGCAGAGATATTCACCACGTCCCCGACTTTTAGCCGGTCATGCAAATGGCGTGACGATGCCCCCATCGATTCGCGCTTGACCGTGATCTCGATGTACCCGCTACGCGTCGGGCTTGAAGCAATCGTGTACGAACGGCGGATCTTGGTCCCGTCGGCGTCCAGTGAAATGTTCAGGTATTGCCCCGGCTGATAATCGAAGGGCAGCTCCCCACCGTCCATCGACACAAGCCGGAACGTTCGCACCGTCGGCGTCTCATCGAAAGTCCGCACAAGGCGTAGTTGCCCTGTCCAGAACTTTGGCTTGCGGCCCGCCACTATCGCGGTTGCCGACGCAGCCAGGGTCCCCTTGGAGAAAGAGGCCATGGCCCGGCTGCTGGCGCGCTGGACTATGACGTCCCCGACACGAAACACCATCAACGCCCCGAACACAATCGCAAACGCAACCGGCTGCCGAACATCCGCCTTCACCAGCATGTAGTAATGCAACACACCCAGGGCCGCCGCCACGTACGCCAGTCGGTGTAGCAACTTCCACTTCGTCGGGCCCAGCCGCCGGATCATCCCGTTGGTCGAGGTGATTGCCAGCGGTGCCATAAGCACCACTGCTCCCATGCCAACCACCAGATAAGGCCGCTTGAAAACCTCGGAAATCGTCCCGCTGATACTCCAACCGCGGTCCAGTGCTAGGAAAATAATGAAGTGGGTGAAAGCCGTAAAGAATGCGAAAACGCCAAGCGTCCGACGCGGCGCGACCAACAGGTTCAAACCCGTGAGCCGGCGAATCGGCGTAATGAGAAGGCTCAGCGTCAGGTACACCAGCGCCAGCATGCCCGTCGTCCGGATGGCAAAGTTTGCCGGGTTGGCACCAAGCTCGTGATGTAGCGCGTCCCATGCCAGCACTACACCCGGCACGGCACAACCCACGATGGCGATCAAGGAAAGCAGCCCGCCGTCAATCACAGGCTTTTTTCGCGGGTGCGGCGCAATCTTCCGCTCCGGCATCATCGGTCGGACGGCTGTCAGAGTGGAGGAGGAAGGGGAGGGCGTCATGGTGTCACCGTTATTGTTACGTTCGCGTCAGACGCTCGGCGTCGCCTAGAAGTTCTTCCGCAGATCCATCCCCGCGTACATCCCGCCGACCTGTTCGGCATAGCCGTTGAACATCAACGTCGGCCGCCGGCCAGATTCGCCGATGCGCTGTTCCGTCGCCTGACTCCATCGGGGATGGTCCACCTGCGGGTTGACGTTGGCGTAGAACCCATATTCGGCTGGGCCGTAAGCGCTCCACGTTGTGGGCGGCTGCTCGGCCACCAGCGAAATTTTCACGATCGACTTGATGCCCTTAAACCCGTATTTCCACGGCGTTACCAACCGAATCGGCGCGCCATCCTGACCGGGCAGCACTTTGCCATACAAACCGCTGGCAAGAATCGCCAGCGGGTGCATCGCCTCATCCATCCTCAGCCCCTCCACATACGGCCAGTTCAGCACATCGGTCTTCTGTCCCGGAAAGCGCGTCGGGTCGAGCAGCGTCGTAAACGCCACATACTTCGCATCTCCCATCGGCTCGACCTTTGCCAGCAGCTTCGATATCGAATACCCCGCCCACGGAATCACCATCGACCACCCCTCCACACACCGCATCCGGTAGACCCGCTCCTGCGGCCGGGCGACTTTCAACAGGTCGTCGAGATCAAACATCCTGGGCTTGCGGCACAGCCCGTCCACCATGACCTTCCAACCGGCCGTGCTGAAACCCACCGCCGCCGCTGCGACTGATTCCTTGTCAGTTGTGAACTCGTAAAAGTTGTTGTAAGTCGTGATGCTCTGATACGAAGTCTTTGGCTCATCCACGGTGAAGCCGCTGTTCGCGGCCGGACCAGTCGCCGGTGTTGCCGTCTCGGTTCCGGCACTGGGCGGTGCTTCCGGTGCGGGGGTCGCAACGTCCTCATCGGTGCCACCTAAACCTGAAAGTGCAGCCGTCTCTTTGACGGCAGCCGGCTGGGCATTCAACGTGCGATAAACCCCACCCGATGCCACGGCCGCTGCCGCCACCAGACCCGCCCGCATGAAGTTACGCCGGTTCAAATACACCGACTCCGGCGTGATCTCGCTCGACGGAATTCGGTCACTCGGTGATGTGGCCATGATGTGTTTACCTTGCTGCCAGAAAAAGGAATGGCACGCCTCATCCCTGAGTCGCTACCCACTCCTTCGTATTTCAGGTCACAAACGTTTATTTATGCCCGCCCCAGCAGCCCCGTTTTCAAAAATTACGCCAACTACCGCTACTTTATCTGAAAGACCGAAGGTCCAGCCGTGCCCGCCGGCTGTGCAACGGCCGGCACAGCCATCGGCGGCATCACCGGCGTACTCGCGGCGGGCGTCATTGCCTTCGGCTCTTCCGGCGTCATCGTTCCCGGCAAACGTGCCGCCATGGGTGCCGCCGGCGCAAATGCCCACAAGACTTCCAATCGCACCGGCTTGTCGTTCGTAGGGACTGCCAGCGGAGACGTCAGTTCCAGTTCCACCATCTCATCGTCGGCCTTCCCACCCTGCCCGACATCCGTCGAGTAGACCTGCAGTCTCTCTCGTGAGTCTCCATCACCCTCGCTCATTGAAACGATGTTCTGTGTCAAAACACCAGTCGAATAATGGGCCTGCAGGAATCGCCCCGCCCCCGATATTTTCTGTGACTTCCCGGCGTCAACCAAAAGTCGTGTCTGCTTGTGCTCGGCAACCGGTGTCATGGTTCGCCAACCCAGCCCATTGAGCGGCTTGAGCGCATACGCATCCATCACAACTTCCGTCGGCTGTTTCACCTGTGAAACCGTCCATGCCGCAAGCGGCCTGACCTCCAACGCCTTCCCACCCTTCACCGCCACCGTAGGCCTTACCTCGATGACCTGCCTTAGTGCCCCGCTGGCCTCAAGATGGATCGTCCGTTGGGCCGTTGCACCGTATTCCGGCACCGGCTCACTGGTCAGCTCTATCCCGCTATCCAGCACCTTGGCCGCCCACGGAATCCCGTCCAACTGGTGTTGCGGCGGCCAACCGCGATGCAGAATCCGGGACCAATCGTCCTGAGGCCAGAACCAGACCTTGTCCCCTCCATAGTTGTGCCACTTGTCGGGCTCGGCAAGAGCCTTGCCCGGCGCGTAGGCCTCGATCTCAGCCTGATTGTTGTAGAGCAGGTTCGCACTGCCATCGACGTGGTATTCCATGATCCGTCCCACGGCCGGGACCACCACCGCTGTAGCCCGGCTATTTTTCAGCTCATATGCCTCGCCAAACGGCGGGTAGTCAATCTTCCGGACAGTGGCCGTCGAGACACAGCCGACCAATACCGTCGCCGCTGCAAAAAGTCCGGAGATTGCCGACGCCCTACAAGTGGATTTCCATGTCATAGACCCCCGAGTATCGAGCGAAGACTTCAAACAATAAAGCCCACCCCCCCACCCCCCCCCCACCCTCCAATTTCCACAAGGCTCTAAAAACAAAAGCACCCCGCGGTGGCGGGGTGCTTTGATGATCTTGCAAACGGCCGGAATACTTACCAGGCAAAGTGAGCGAACGCCTTGTTCGCATCAGCCATGCGGTGCGTCTGATCGCGCGTACTCATGGCCTTGCCTTCCTTCTTGAAGGCTGCCAGAAACTCATCCGCCAGACGATCAGCCATCGGGCGACCGCTACCTTCGCGGCATGCGGCCAGAACCCAGCGGAATGCCAGCGACTGCTGACGACGCTTGTTCACCTGCATCGGCACCTGATAGTTGGCACCACCCACGCGCTTGCTGCGGACTTCAACGAACGGCTTGACGTTGTTGATGGCCTCTTCGAACACCTGCAGCGCGGGCACTTCCTTGTTCTTCTTCGCGACAGTCTCCATCGCTTGGTAGAACACCTTCGAGGCGACGCTCTTCTTGCCGTCCCACATCAGGCAGTTGATGAACTTGCTGACCAGCTTGCTGTTAAAGCGAGGGTCAGGCTTCAGGATCGACTCGGATGCGGTGAACTTCTTGTAGGCCATAACTTATTTCTTCAACTAATGAATATCGGGGATGGACGGAATGGATTACTTGCTCTTCGACTTGGCGCCGTACTTCGAACGGCTGCGCTTGCGGCCGTCAACGCCCAGTGCATCCAGCGTGCCGCGAACGACGTGGTAACGAACGCCCGGCAAATCGCGAACGCGACCGCCACGTACCAGCACGATGCTGTGTTCCTGCAGATTGTGTTCTTCACCGGGGATGTAGGCCGTGACTTCCTTGCCGTTGCTCAGGCGCACACGGCAGATCTTACGAAGGGCCGAGTTCGGCTTCTTCGGGGTCATGGTCTTGACCTGCAGGCACACGCCGCGCTTCTGCGGGCAGGCCTCCAAGTCCTTAACCTTATTGATCCGGGCGAGGGCCCGACGTGGCTTCTTGATGAGCTGATTGATGGTCGGCATGCAAAACCTGACAGAAACGGACCCTTTCCTGACGGAACGCTACGACGCGTCCTCACCCTCCACGCAGGGGAAGCATGGGGGGTCGGGCATGATAGCAACCCGTGAAAATGTCGCAAGTCACCGGTTTCTCCCTCCCCCAATCCTCCGGCCCCCACTTTCATTCAATGTGAAAACCGCCTGATTGAAAAATCTGTTGCAACCCGTGCCCGGCACCTCGTACGCTACCTCGACCGCTTCACTCCCCCCCCGCCCCGGCCGCCGCCACAGCCCATGGCCTCTCTGGAGAACGTCCACCATGAAATCCAGTCCCTCATCGCGTTTTTATGTCATGGGTCTGACGTCCATCCTCATGGTTGCCGGGTCCGCCCAAGTCGGACTCTCTGAAGATGGCAAAAATCCGACAAAATCAACATCCAAGCCCGCCACCTCCGAGCCAGCCATCCCGAAGCCCAAACTTCCCAACAAGCCCTTCGAAGTCGTCAAGGCCGATGCCGAAAAAGTCCGTCGCCCATACGACGCGATTCTCATCTGGCAGTCTTACGTCGACAACGCTGGCCCGGCCGACAAGCTGCCAGAGGCCAAGGCCGAGCTGGCCGTCTGGCAACAGCGCAAGAACGACGACGCCGAACGCATCAACAACAAGTGGGTCGGCGGCGACGAACTCAAAGCCATCGTCGAAAAATACAAGGGGCTCTTGGCCGACAGTCAGTCCAGCATGGCCAAGCAGCAGACGCTCGAGGCCGTCAAGAAACTGCAGGAGGCCGACAAGGTCTACCCCAACAGCTACGAAGTGAAATTCCTGCTCGGCTTCGTCGCCATCGAAAAGTGGAACCCCGGCAAGATCGACAACTTCAAGATCGCCAAGTCCTTCTTCGAGCAGGCCATTTCCCTCATCCCCAACAGCCCAGAAGCCAAGAACAATCTGGCCATCTGCCAGTTCATCCTCCGCGACTACAAAACCTCCATCCTCACCTTCCACGATGCCCTCAAACTGGAAGACGACGGTCAAATCGTGAACAATGCCTTGTGGTGCCTCAAGCGCATGCCCCCGGGCATCGCCAAGGCCGCAGCGCTCAAAGACGCCGTGGGCGATATCACCCTGCTGGCCTCCAAGCACGAAAGCTCCACCGATGACAAGATCCTCATCCTGCCGATGCGCGACCCCTCCAAGCTGCCGGAAACCGACCAGACCGAGCAAGACCGTAAGGGTGTGATCGGCTCGGGTTCCGGCTTCGTCATTTCCGAAGACGGCTACATCCTGACCAACCGCCACGTCGCCAAGGCTGGCAACACTCTCATGGTCAAGCGGAACATCGGCAGCAAAGATGAAAAGCAGGTGACCGCCGAGGTCATCGCCATCGACGACGAACAGGACCTGGCCCTGCTCAAGATCAAAAGCGACGAGCCGCTCGCCTTCGTGCGCCTGGCCGAAAATGACAACCCCAAGGACGGCGAAGACATCGTGCTGATGGGCTACCCTCTGGCCCGCAGCTACGGCATGTACGAATCCCTGAAGATCACAAAGGGCATCATCTCCAGCGGCAAGAATGGCGCACCTTTCGGCCGCAGCGACGTGACGATGGACATCAAAGCCAACCACGGCAACTCCGGCGGCCCGATCTTCGATGCTTATGGCAACGTCGACGCCATCATCGCCGAGATCACAGGCGTGGGCACCGGCGGCGACATCTACGCCCTGGGCATCAGTAACGGCCGCATCCGGAAGTTTCTGGAAAAGCACGACGTGAAACTGGACCCCGCCACCCGTTCCGCCAGCGACAAGCCCCTGGCCGCCTCCGCCGTCTCCGAGAAAAACCACTCCGCAGTGGTGCTGATCCTCATCGGCAACAAGTAGAACGGCCTCACCGTCCTCACTGCGTGCCACGCCGTGTTGGGGCGAACCCCCGGGCCGTCACGGATCACTCACTCCGCAGCCGCCCTTACCGCATCAAAGTGGCCGTCCGCTCAGCACCCACACTCACCATCCGGATCGGCACCCCAGCCAGAGTCTCCAGCCGTTTCACATACGTCTTGGCCTCCGGCGGCAAATCCTCCCACCGGCGGCAGTTGGCAATCTCCGCCCGCCACCCCGGCAGCGTCTCGTACACCGGCTCAACCTCGGCCAGCGTATCCATGTCCGCCCGGAAATAATCCAGCCGCGAGCCCTTGTACAAATACCCCGTGCAAATCCGCACCGCATCCAGCCCGCTCAGCACGTCCAGCATGGTCAGCGCGATCTCGGTGGTGCCGCACAAATCCGCGGCGTAACGCACGGCCATCGCATCGAACCACCCGACCCGGCGGGGCCGGCGCGTTGTGGTGCCGTACTCATTCCCGCGTTCGCGAATGTACGAACCAATGTTGTTGTCCTGCTCAGTCGGGAAAGGCCCGCCGCCCACGCGCGTGCTGTAGGCCTTCATGATCCCGATGTAATTCCGCACCGTCTGCGGCGGCACCCCGCTGCCGGTGAAAATCCCCAGCGCAGAACAGTTGCTGCTGGTCACGTACGGATACGTCCCGTGGTCCACATCCAGCAGTGCAGCGTGAGCCCCCTCAAACACGATCCGCTTGCCCGCCCGGGCCTCCATAAGAAGCAAGTGCCCAGCGTCCACAATGTACGGTGCCAGCCGCCGCCCGAAATCGCGATACGTCTCAAACACTTCCTGCCAACCCAACGGCGGCGCGTCATACAGCACCTTCAACACCTTGTTCCGCTCGGTCACTGTCGCAGCGATCTTCCGCTTCAGCACCTCTTCATCCAGCAAATCCGCAACCCGCACGGCCGTGGTCCGGTGCATCTTGTCGGCATAGCACGGCCCGATCCCGCGCTTGGTCGTGCCGATGCTCCCCGCCCCGCCCGGCCCGGCCAGCGCCGTCTCGCGGGCAGCGTCCTCGGCCATGTGATACGGCATCACCAGGTGGGCCTTGTAACTCAGCTTCAGGTTGACAGGCGAGATCGCAATCCCGCGCGCACTCAGCGTGTCAATCTCCCGCAGCAAAACGGCCGGGTCCACCACCACACCGTTGCCAATAATGTTCACAACACCCGGCCGGAAAATTCCGACCGGCAACAGATGCGTCGCATATTTCTCGCTGCCGATCCGCACCGTATGTCCGGCGTTCGCTCCGCCGCAATAGCGGACAACGATCTCCGCCTGTTCGGTCAGAAAATCAACGATCTTACCCTTGCCCTCATCGCCCCACTGGAGGCCGAAGACGGCAACGTTTCCTTCATACTGACGAAGCACGGTCAAATCCTTTGCAAGCGGGATCAGGAGGCGAAAAATGACCAGCCAGACAATAGCACTCCGGCCGGGCCGCAACAACAATCGTTACCATTGCGCCTCGTCAAAAGCCCCTCCGATCTTGCTTTTCGGCTTCGGAAGCACACCCAGCAGCGCGCGGATCAGCTTTTCGTCGCCGACGCCGCCGACGCGGACATTCAGCGGCGAGCCAGCCACCAGCGTCAGTTTGCTGGCGTGAATCTCCTGGCGTGCCTTGACGGCGGCCGCGAACTCGGCGCGTTTGTAGATGATCGGAGTCATCATCAGGTGGTAGGCCGAGGGGGAATGGATGGCGACCGGATTGTTCCCGGGATCGGTCTCCACCAGCGTCGCCCGCAGCGGGGTGGCCAGAGCGGCAGCGCTGGCGTTCGGCGCCGCTTCCAAAATGGCATCGATGTCGAAGCCCGGCACGCACGGCCGTGCGGCGTCGTGGACCAGAACGTGTGTGACGTCGGCAGGGATTTTGGCATCGGCGGCAGCCAACTGGTCCCACCAGCCGCCCGTGGCAGAAGCGAGCTTGATTCCGGTGAAGGCGAAGTGGGCCCCGTACTTGGCCTTGACCCCTTCCAGCTGTGCGGCTTCGACCACAACATGAATCTGGTTGATGACGTCGCGGTTGGCGAAGAGGTCGGTGGACCTCAGAAGGGACTCCCGCCCGTCGATTTTGACCATGGCTGCCCCCGCCTCGGCCGACAATCCGGGCGGGGCTGCTGTGACGATAATTGCGTGAATCTGTGCCATAACACGCTGCAAAATAGCGGCAGCGGCCGAAGTCTGCGTAGTTTAGGTCCGATAGCCCGCCCTGCCGCTCCATTCGGCTTGACGAATTCGCCCGGTGTTGTACCCTTTGTGGCCCACCTCAAACCGACAAGCCCGGCAACGGGCGCGACGGCAAACGGGGGTATAGTGAAATGGGATCACGCCACCATGGCATGGTGGAATTCAGGGTTCGAATCCCTGTACCTCCATAGTACCGGGACCGGTCGAACCAATGTTCGGTCGGTCCCGTTATTCATTGTGTGAGCCCACCTTCATTTTTGGCCGGATCAGGACGGTGCATGTGCGCAAGCTTTGAACTGCACGGGCGGCATTACCGCTGGCTTGTCTGGCTGCGCCGGCGGATGGCCGTCACGGTGATCATGCCACCCACGACCGTCAGGGCCGAAGGCTCCGGGACGAGGCTCAGGGCGCGGGCGAGGTCGGCGGCGAACGTGGAGCCGGCGTTGGGGGTGTAGTTGGCCTGTAGGAGTGCGAGATCGTCATCGTCGATGGCGATGTTGCTGTCGAAGTCGCCCATGCTCCAGAGGACTGTGCCGGTGTGGCCGTAGCCCCTTAGAAACGCCAGCAGATCGGTGTAGTTGACGACGCCATCGAAGTTGGTGTCGCCGGCGAGGAGCTTTGTTGCCGTACCGGGGACGGTGACATTGCCGCCTGCCCCGGTGGGGACGACGCCGAAGTATTGCGGGCCGAGAATGTAGGGATAGGTGAAGTTACCGAGCGAGTCGGTCGTCATGTAGTAGGCCCATGTGCCGGTGGGGTACTCCGGGGTGATGGAGTAGCGCATGTTGAAGTTGTTGAGGTCGCCGGAGCCAGCGAGATAGTTGTAGTCCTCCTTGAAGCAGCCGGAAGGGTAGGTGGTGGAAACGGCCGGGCCGACGGCAGTGCCGGTGAGGATGGTGCCGCCGGTGGTGAGGCTGTTGCGCAAAGAGCCCGTGGCGACAAGATCGGTGCGGACCTTGTAACTGGAGGTCAGGAGTTTGATGGCGCTGGTGGGGTCGGTGGGATCGGTATAGGCATAGGGGCCGTAGATGGGGAAGCCGTCGAAGGCGAAGCCGATGATGGGGGAGTGGCGCGTGCCGGTGTTGCCTGCGTCGATCTGGGCCAGCAGGCCGGTGGGGCCGACGTGATAGTGATAGGTTCCAGCGGTGTTGTTGGAAGGTGCGCCCTGTGGTGCGGAATGGCCGGGGCCGACATCGAACGTGGAGGACTCGAAGGAGTTGGCGATGCGGCGCCACGTACCGGCGTTGTTGTAAGTTTGTGCGTCGCCTGCATCGAAAAAGGCTGAGCCGTTGACCGCGACGGCGACCTGGCCATTACCGGGCGAGGTGAGTGTCCCGGTATTTGGGGTCGGATTCCGGGTGATACGCAGCGTCTGGTTGGTGGCCCGGGAGTAGGCGGGGTTGTTGCCGTCGGCCCGGCCGATGTCGTAACTGGGGTTGTCGTTAGTGGTGACGTAGAGGTAGTTGCTGTCGAACCAGACGCCGGTGACGTCAGTTTTGTTGGTCGAGATGTGAGAGTTGAGGGTGGCGTTGGGGCTGTGGGCGGTGGCGCCGTTGTAGTTGATCTTGAACGATGCGATGGCGTCGACGGAGGCGAAGGTTGGCGGGGCGGCCGGGTGGGCGGTGGGGGTGGTGAAGGAGGAGGGGGCGGGTCCGCCGTCGGATAGGAGAGTCTTGAGGGCGGACCCAGCGGCGCGGCTGTTGGTGACGTCTTGGGCCCTGAGCATTGCGGCTGCAGCGCGGGCGGCATCATCGGCGGTGGCGAATGAGCTGCGCGGCGTCGGCGTTGTGGCGGCGGAGTTGGCGAACTGCGAAACACCTGTGGCCCAATGGCCCGGGCAGGCCGTGGCTGAGGCGGCAGCCGCGAGAACTGATATCGCAGCGAGTGCGGTTGCCGGGCGATTCGGACGGGCGGATGCGGGAGGGCGGATGTGGCACATAGTGTTGCTCCTGTTTCTAAATGCGGATGTGTTGGTGGGCGGATTAAGGAAGGATGGTCAGGCCGAACGGGGCGAACTGTTGTGCGCTTTCAATCTGGACCTGGGCGTACAGCCTCAGGAAGCCGGGGGTCGGGACATAGAGTTTGAAGGCGAAGGCGGGTCCGCCGCGATCTGTGGGCGTGTTGGGTGACTGGCCAGCGGGGTGGATGTGGAGGACGGTTTTGCCGTCATCCATGAAGCCGACGATGTGGGCGAATGCTTCCATCACCGGTTCCAGTCGGGTGCACGGGGTGCCGTCGGACTCGGAAATGGCAATGGTGCCGATGACAGGCTGGCCCGCATGCACCGGTTGGCCGTCGTTGATGACGAGGCGATAGGTCCGTCCGTTTACGGTCGCAGCGAATGAAGTAGCGCGGTCGGTCAGTGGGAGGGACGGGGCGGCCGCCGGGAGGTCGGTGATGAGGTATTCCTGAATGCCCGTGACGGCGGGAACCACATCGGCCCAGACGCGGTAGGGGCCGGGGTGCCGCGGGGAGAAAGCGAATGTGTAGTGGCCGGGGGTGGTTGTGGGGATTGGGTGGACGTGCTGGTAATCGGTAAGGGTTGAATCGTTGATAAGGAGGTGGATGCGCTGGGTGTGCATGACCAGCAGTTCATTGGGGAGTACCGGTGAGCCATCCTGCCAGGAGAGGCGGAGCGTGACGTCGGTCAGGTGGGGAGTTGCAGAGATTGTGGCCGGAGAGACGACGGTCATAGTGATGGAGGGCTGGCCGGGGTGGGTGTAGATGCTGCTGGCGGGAAGGTGGCGGCGGACGAGTGACATGCCGCACTCGGAGCAGCGGTCGGTGGCGGCGGTGTGGCGGTCAAGGGGGTGCATCGGACAGATGAAGACGGAACTGCGGAGGACGGCGTCGGGGTAGAGGCGTTCGAGTGACGCGAGGGCATCGTGGTAGGCGTGCCGTGCTGCTGTAACTTCGGCGGTCGTAGTGGCGTCGGTGGAGTTGCGACACGCGTCTACAAGGGCTTTGCCTGAGGAGATGAATTGGGCAGCGGCCAAGTCTTCGGAGATCGCGGAGTGCTGACGGAGATAGGCGGCTGCGGTGCAGGCGTTGGCTACCTGAAACTGGACATCGCCGAGCAGATGGGTGGCGAGAAGTTCGTCGATGTTGGTGGACGTTTCCTGCAGGACAGAGAAGGCTTCAGCGGTGGAGAGTGGTTCGGGGAGCTGAACGGGGATGGGGTGTGCCAAGGCAGTTGTGGCGAAGGCGGCGAACAGAAACGCCACCAGTGTCTGCGTCGCTCGCCCGGCGGTTATGACTGCGGTGATGGGTCTGTGGTTTCTGGTCGCTGCGAGCATGTAGACGAACTTACTAGGCCGGAAGCGGTGAACCTAGGGCCTTTTGTAAAGGCGGTGTAAATCTGGAGTAAAAGTCGTGATTCGCCGGCTTTAGAACAGAGGCAGCTGGCTCTGTGGCAGGCTGGGCGGGCGGACGATTTCGCCGAGAAGCTGGCGAAGGATGTTGGCACTGGCGACGCTGTAGCCAGCGTAATCGTTGTTGAAAAAGCCCCAGATTTCCTTGAACGCCAAGCCTTCGAGGCGCGGGATCCATGCGGCGATTTGGGAGGTGGGGTCGACCTCGTGGTGGTTCATGGCCGGGTAGCGTTCGTGCTGGCCGATCCAGCGGACGTAGGAGAAGTCGGCGGTGCGGACGATGGTGTCTGGGTGGCCGACGTAGTCGGCGGCGATCCATGCGGTGTTGTGGTCTTGAAGCTGCTTTTCGGTGGCGGGGGTCCACCATGACTTATGGCGGAACTCGGCGGTGAGGAGGAGGTTTTCGGGCACTGCCGAGAGAAGGGACGTCAGAAGGCTTTGGCCGAAGGTGTTGTTGTGGAGGGAGGGTGGGAACTGCAGCACGAGCGGGCCTAGTTTTGGGCCGAGGTGCTGGATGACACGGAGGAAGTCGATGAGGGCTTCGCGGGCGATGACGGGGTCATCGGCGTGGGTGGCCTGCTTGGGGACTTTGGCGGCGAAGCGAAAATTGTCGGGGACCTGAGTGGCCCACTTCTTGACACGTTCGGGTGGGGGGCAGGCGTAAAAAGTCGTGTCAAGCTCTACGCAGTTGAAGCTGCTGGCGTACCAACTGAGCCAGCGATCCTGCGGGAGATCGGCAGGGTAGAAGACACCTTTCCATGGGGCGTATGAAAAGCCCATGGTTCCGGTACGCCAGAGCGTGGGCACGGGTTACTCGGGTTGGGAGGCTTCGGGGAAGATCTGTGGAGCGGCCTGAAGGGTGGCTGACGGGGCGTGCTCAGCGGTGGTCGGCGTGGCGACCATCGCGGCGTCGTCTGCAGCGTTGTCTGCGGTGTCTTCTTTCGGGGCAAGGGTTGCGGACTTTTTGGGGGCAGGGAGCTGTTCGTCCTTGGGGAGGTCTTTGAGGCTGTTGAGGCCGAAGACGTCGAGGAAGCGTTTAGTGGTTCCGTAGAGGATGGGCCTGCCTGGAACTTCAGCTCGGCCGGCGATTTTCACGAGATGTTTTTCCATCAGGCTGCGGAGGGTTTCGCCGGAGGCTACGCCGCGGATGGCTTCGATATCGGCACGGACGATGGGCTGCTTGTAGGCGACAAGCGCCAGTGTCTCGAGAGCGGCACTTGTGAGTTTGGCGTCGACTTCGCGCTGGTGGAGCTTTTGCAGGAGCGGTCCGAAGACGGGGAGCGTGAGCAGCTGGTAGCCGCCGGCGATTTGTTCTGCGCGGAAGGGCCGGGCGGAGGCTTCGTACTGGCGGTTCAGCTCGGCCATGGCCTGACGGATGGGCTTGACGGAATCGAGGCCGAGGAGGTCGGCGAGTCGGGCGGCTGTCAGCGGCGTCGGGGTGGAAAAGAGGAGCGCTTCGAGACTCGGGAGATCGAGGGGTGAGGGCTCGGTGGCTGTGGCTGACGGCACATCCGGGGCAATGTCGGGGCTGAGTGAGGTGAGGGGAGGCTGATTTAGCGTTGCAGGGTGGTCTGCTACGACGCCGTCTGCCGCTTCGGCCGGGGCTTCGGGGTCGGAGATATCGAGGTCGACGAGAGGCGTGTTGAGGGCTCCGCCCTTGACGCCATCCACTAGGGGTTGTTGTGCCAGATCCAAGGCCATGGACAGATTGTGTCCGGAGTTTTATGAAACGCAAACATGGGCCCCCGCAAAGATTGCGATATTTTCACGGCGAGAGCGGATGTGAGGGGACGATTAGTGCAAGTTGGCGGGCGTTGCGTCTGGGGAAAAGTGGGGGATGATCGGGTACGAGGCGCCTGGTCGGTTGACTGGGTGAGGACCAGTGCTGTTTGTGGAATGGAGAATTTGATGTTGCAACCATTGCGTTGTCTTGGTCGGGTTTTGGGGATGTCTGTTCGCGCTGTGCCGGTGGTCCGGGCGCGCATGGTGGAAGATCTTGAGTCGCGGCGGCTGATGTCGTTCACGTTTTGGAGTTCGATCGGGCCGGCGATTGCAAAGGTGCCGACGTCGGCTGGTGCGATCACGTCGACATCGGTGATTGATTTCGGGACGACTGTTTATACGGGTCCGTTGAACGTGAAGAACACACTGGACAGGATTCGGGCCAACAATGGGCCGGACCGCTCCAACGATGGTTCGGTTTTCAATAACGGTGGTGAACTGCCGAGCGGGCATGGGACGTGGTACGAGTTTACGGTGGAGCCGAGCGGCGGGACGGACCGGAACTTCAGCGGGATCACATTTCCGGGGCCGATGCGAATATTGATGGCGACAGATGGGGATACGTTTTTTACCGGCGACCACTATGTGATCTTCCAGCAGGTCTATGACCCGGCCGTCAATGGAACGCCGACGATTGGCTCGTTTGCAGTTAATCCGACCAGCGTCGTCACCGGTGGGAGCGTTACCCTGACAGCGGGCAATGTTTCTGAAACTGGGGGAACGATCAGCAGCGTCAAGTTCTATCGCGAGACGAATGGGACCACTGGGTTCCAGGCTGGCGATACGCTGGTGGCCAGCGGGACACCGAGCGGCACGACATGGTCGGCGTCGGTGGCGACTACCGGACTGGCGGCGGGGTCGTACACCTATTACGCGGTGGCGACGGATGCGGCGGCGGTCAGTAGTGGGGCGGCCGCGGCGTTGCTGTCGGTGACGAGTTCAGTAACGGGTGGCGAACTTCTTGGGTGGAACGTGGCCGGGCAGACCGGATTCGGCGCACAGGGGTTGCTGGCTGGCTCTGTGGCGGTGGGTGTCACGGATTCGCTGGGGTTGACGCGCGCGAGTGGGTTGCAACTGTCGTCCTCACCGGCGTCCAATGCGTGGGGCGCGAACAACTGGGCCTCCAACTCGGCGGCGGGTATCTCGGGCTCGCAGTATTTGACGTTTGGATTGACGGTCGGTAGCGGCTACACGGCCAGCCTGTCGGCGATTGATGTGAACTACCGGCGCAGCAGCACTGGTCCGTCCAGCGGGTATTGGCAGTATCAGCTGAACGGCGGGGCGTGGACGGTGGTGAGCGATGTGGCCAATGAGTTTCCGAGTACGAGCAGTTCCGGGGCCGCGATGGCGGAGTTGAACCTGAGCGGCGTCAGCGGTTTGACCGCGGTGCCGGCGGGTAGTGCAGTCAACTTCCGACTGATTCCGTATGGGGCCACCACCACGGGTGGAACTTGGTATGTGTATGACCTGGCTGGTAACGACCTGGTAGTGAAGGGAACTGTGAGTGCAGTGGCGACACTGCCGAACTGGCTTGCGGCGGGTAGCGCGGCGACATGGAGCGCATCGACACATGCGCTGAACCTGACGGGTACCGCGACGATCATTGCTGATCCGGGGCTTGACGCGCCTTTGGTCACGGCGAGCGGCGTGGGGAGTGTTCTGCGTGTGGCGCCGCCGACGGATCGGGTGATCCAGCTGGGCGGTTTGATGCTGAGCGGTGGGGCGACGGCGGATATCCTGTCGGTGGGTGCCGGTCGCACGCAGGCGAACCATGTGGTTGTGCGGCTGCCAGGTACGGGGCTGACCGTAGATGGGGCCTCGAAGGTGGACGTGGAGGACAATGATCTGATCGTTACGTCGGTGAGCGCGCTGGCGGCGACGGGTGCGCTGTCGCTGGTGAACGGGCTTGCGGCGAGCGGTCAGAATGCGACGGCGTTGTTCGGCGGCAACGGGATCACCAGTAGTGTGGCCGGGACGGAGGCATTGAGTGGCCTGCGGTACGCGTTGGGCGTGGTTCAGAATAAGCTGGGTGGCGCGACGCTGTACGACACTTTCGATGGTGTGAGCGTGGGGTTGAATGACGTGCTGGTGAAGTTTACGTATTTTGGCGACGCGGATTTGAGCGGCACTGTGGATGACACTGACTACTTTCTGATCAACAGCGGTTTCACCAGTGGGCTGACGGGCTGGTTGAATGGTGATTTTGACTACAGCGGGACGGTCGATGATGCGGATTATTTTTTGCTGAACAATGCGTTCACCACGCAGGGGGCGGTTTTGTGAATGGGTGGTGAGGGCCGACTTGGGGTTGGGCGGGCTCAAGCGGCGGGAGCAGGCAAAGCTTCGATTTTGACCGGCTTACAATGACCCCAAGGGGAGTCGAACCCCTGTTCGCTGACTGAGAATCAGCTGTCCTGGGCCACTAGACGATGGGGCCGTCGATGGCGAACGGGGGAGGCTAGCAGAAGAGTGGTCGGTTGTCTGTAGTTGGTGGTTCGACGTTGGCAGATGGAGGGTGGAGATCGTTACCGGCGTAGGTGGCTGATGAGGTGGGAGATTTCAGGGAGGATGAGTTTGCTCAGGGCGAGTTCGACGGCTTTGGGGGAACCGGGGAGGGCGAAGAGGGGTTTGGCGGATGGGCTGGCGGGGGTGCTGATTCTGGCGATACCGGCGATGGACTGGGAGAGGATGGCGGCTGAGCCGACCTGATCAAAGGAGAGCATTCGAAAGAGCTCGCCGAAGCCGGGGAGGATGGGGTCGAGGAGGAGGGTGACGACGGGGATGGTGATGTCGCGGGAGGTGATACCGGTACCGCCGGAGGTGATGATGGCGTCGACGGTGGGGCTGGCGAGTTGAGTGTCTAACCAATTTTTCAGGGCGGTGGCGTCGTCGGGGAGGATGTCTTGCGTGGTGATGGTGTGGTTGGCGGTGGTGATGAGGTTGGCCATCCGCTGGCCGGAGGTATCGGTAGCGGGGGTGCGGGTGTCGGAGAGCGTTAGGAGTGCGAAGCGGACGGTGAGTCCGGCTGAGGCGGTACGGTGGGCGTTGGTGGATGGGGAGGATTCGCCCATGGTGAAGTTATCTGGCGGTTGCGGGCGTCTTGGGTGCGAGTGGCATTTCGTTTGGGGATTCGAAAACATCGATGAACTCGCCGCGGTCGGAAACGATGAGGGTGGTGCGCGAGTGGGTGAGGCGCCAGTCGCAGCGGGCGGGGCTGTCCTTGGTGATGGCGAGGATATCGGAGAGGGTGAGGTTACCCTGATAGATGAGTATGAAGGCCTGAGAATCTTGGGCGAACTGGCCTTTCATGATGGTGGAGGCGGTCTTGCCGGGCTGGAGGATGACGCCCCACATTTGTTCCGGGTTTTTCGGTGTGTTGATGGCGACTTCGCTGGGGCTGGCCCAGTCGGGTTCGAAGGTGGGTCCGGTTTTGACGGGGCCGACGGTGATGGGGTGCGAGGAGTTGTTCTTCACAGCAATCTCGTAGACGCGTTTCTCGCCGGACTCGCAGCCGATGGCGGTGAGAAGGAGGGGGAGGGCGAGGAGGCTGATCTTGTGGGATTTGAAGTTCATGGGATAAGGGAAGGGTAAGACGACTGGGGTGCGATCACAATTCGGGGTCGGGGGGGGCTGTGGTGGCGGTAGTGGCGGGTTCATCGGTGGGGACGAAAAACAGCGTAGCCATTCCCGGGACGGTGAGTAGGCAGACGAGAAGGAAATAGCCGGGGTAGCCGAACCGCTGTTGCAGGTAGCCGCTGGCTGCGGTGGCTGCGGTGATGACCAGGGCTCCGAGGCTTGTGGCGACGGCGTAGTAGGCGGTGCTGTGTTTGCTGAGTCTGGCGCGGGACATTAGGACGACCATGTAGCCTGAGAATCCGAAGCCGTAGCCGAGTTTTTCGATGAACGTGATGGGGTACATCCAGAGTTCTGAGGCGTGGCTGTAGGCCGCCCAGACGAACAGAATGTTGGGGAGGTGCATGCAGAGGGCCATCGGCCAGAGTGCGCGGCGGATGCCGAGGCGGGCCAGGAACCAGCCGCCGAACAGGCCGCCGGCGAGCAGTCCGGAGACGCCGGCTATTCCGTTGATGGCGCCGACGGCATCGGTGGGAAGGGCCAGACCGCCCGCTGCAGCGGTGTCCTTGAGGAACAGAGCGATGATCGCGCCGAGCATGGCCTCGCCGAGGCGGTACAGGGCAATGAAGGCGAGGACGCCGAGAAGGGCGGGCTGGGTGAAGAAGTCGACGAGACCGTGGTGGAGTCTGGCCCACGCGGGGGTGTCGGCGGGCGTGTGTGCGGTGTGGGGCGGGGGGTGCGGCAGGGCGTGGGTGTGCCAGAGGGAGGTCAGGATTTGCAGGGCGGACAGTGCAGTCAGGCCCCATGCCCATGCGGGCAGAGGATCGGCGTCTTTTGGGGTCAGTCGGCCGATCACGAAAACGAAGCCGCCGGAGATGGCGAACTTCGCGAGGCGGGCGGAGATGGTGAGAATTCCGGTCAAGGATTTGAGCTGTTTGGCGGAGAGAGAGGCTATGTAGAGGCCGTCGGCTGCGATGTCGTAGGTGGCGGAGCAGACGGCGAGCAGGATGAGTGCTGCGGTCAGCCAGTTGCCCAGAGGGAGGTGTGCAAAAAGTCCCAAGGCAATGGCGGCGAGCGTCACTGCGCCGGCGAGTTGGGTTGCGAGGACCCAGCGGCGGGTGGTGCTGAGGGCGTCGACGATGGGCGCCCATAGAAGTTTGAGTGACCACGGGAGCGAAACGATCGAGACCATCGAGGTGATCTGAACGTTGGTGAGGTGGGCATCCTTGAGGATGATCGGGAGGACGTCATTGACGACTGAGTTGGGGACCGTCTGCATGAAGTAGAGGGTCGGGACGAAGAGCCACGGGTTGAGGGCGCGAGGTTGTTGGGTGGCGATGAGGGGCTGCACGGGAGTCAGGGCCGGAGTTCGAGGAATGAGGCATCGGGGAGTTGGATTTCGAGGCGGCGTGGGCTGAAGGGCCAGGGGGTCAGGGCGAACCCGGTCGGGGAAGGGGTTGATGTGATGGGGGTGGGGTCGGCGGCGGGGTTGGGGAGTGAGATTCTGAATGAAATTGGGGGACGAGTTGAGAGGGCGGCGGCGAGTTGGAAGACGGTGGCGAGGGTTTTTGCGCGGAGGGCCAGGTTTCGTTCGTGCGGCTGGTCGGGGTCGATGGAGAGGCCGCGGTTGAGGGGACCGTCATCGGGCCAGCAGAGGGAACGTCGGGCGTTGGTGGCGAGTTCGTCGAGGTCTTGTTGGCTTTGGAGGGTGGCGAGATTTGGTTGGGTGGGTTGACAGGCGAGAACGGCCCAGTGGGCACAGGTGTAGGTCAAGAGGTGTTCGGGGGAAAAATGGGTCGGGGCGGCGGGGAGTTGCCATGCGGCGATTTCCCAGGCGATGGGGTCGCGGGCGACCGGGTGGGCGAGGGAGAGAAGGAGGCGGAGGGGGACGGGCATGGGAGGAAGGATGGAGATGGTAGGGGATCGGAGGAGTTTGGGTTTAGACGGTGGCTTACGTTCGTGCGTATGATCCCGGTATGGCATTGGAAAGTTTCTCGACGACGCTGGCGAATGGGTTGACAATATTGATGGAACGGAACCCCGACTCGCATTCTTTCGCGGCGGGGTTGTTCGTACGGACGGGGACGCGCGATGAGACGCCGGAGATTTGTGGGGTGTCCCATTTTCTTGAGCACATGATGTTCAAGGGGTCCGCCAGGCACACTTGGGAGGACATGAACCGGATTTTTGACGAGATGGGGGCGAGGTACAACGCATTTACGAGTCAGGAGATGACGGCGTATTACGCGAATGTCATTCCGGAGTTTACGGACCGGACGATTGAGCATCTGAGCCACCTGCTTCGGCCGGCGCTGCGGCAGGCGGATTTTGACACGGAGAAGAATGTGATTCTGGAGGAGATCGCGATGTACCTGGATGAGCCGGGGCATCGGATTTATGAGCGGCTGATGCACGAGCACTTTGGGACGCATCCGCTGGCGATGAGCATTCTGGGGTCGGCCAAGACGATCACCGATTTGAAGCGGGATGACATGCAGCATTATTTTGACCGGCGGTATGGGCCGGGGAACACGGTGCTGGTGGCGAGTGGGCGGCTGGAGTTTGATGAGGTGGTGCGGTACGCGGAGAAATATTGCGGCCATTGGGTGCCGGCAAAGGCGGGGCGCGCGTTGACTGAGCCGAAGCCGGAAGTCCGCACGCTGACGCTGAAGGATGCGAAGTTGAACCGGAGTTATCTGATGGGGCTGATGCCCGGCCCGAGCAGTCAGGACCCGCGGCGGTTTGCGGCGAAGGTGCTGGCGGATGTGGTGGGGGATTCGGACGGGTCGCGGCTGTATTGGGCGCTGGTGGATAATGCGATTGCGGAGGAAGCCGATTTTGGATTTTATCCGCACGATGGGTGCGGGAGTTTTTATATCTCGCTGACGACGGATCCGGATCGGGTGGAGAAGGCGTGGGGGATCATGCTGGGTGAGTTGGACAAGGTGGCTGGGACGTTGACGACGGATGAGATTGAGCGGGCGAAGAGCAAGATCGGGAGTCAGATTGTGATCTCGGGCGAATCGCCGCTCGGGCGGATGCGGGCGCTTGGGGGGCAGTGGGTGTACACCGGGGCGTATCGGTCGCTGGATGAGGATGTGGCGGAACTGGCAAGTGTGGATCTGGCAGCATGTCAGGCGTTGATCGCGGCGTATCCGCTGAAGCCGGTGACGGTGGTTTCGATGAGTCCGGACGCAGAAGCGGCCAAGGTGGAGGCCAAGTGAGCGGAAAGGCTTTTACGCTGAGCGATTTGCGGGCTGCGAAGGCGGCCGGACGTCGCGTGGCGATGTTGACGTGTTACGACTACACGACGGCGACGTGGTTGACGAAGCTGGGTATACAGATGCTGCTGGTGGGTGATACGGCGGCGAGCATCATCTTCGGGCATCCGACGACGCTGCCAGCGAGTTTAGAGTTGCAGATCGAGTTGACAGCGGCGGTGAAACGCGGCGCGCCGCTGGCTTGGGTCTTGGGGGATATGCCGTTCGGGAGCTACCACGCCGGTACGGACGACGCGATGTCGAACGTGACGGCGATGGTCCGACGGGGGAATTGTGATTCCGTGAAGTTGGAGGTGGCGGAACTGCACCTGCCGCTGATCGAAAGGTTGGCGGCGGCTGGGGTGGCTGTGGTGGCGCATATCGGGCTGCGGCCGCAGGCGGTGCAGTTGATGGGGTACCGGACACAGGGGAAGACGCCGGACTCTGCGGCGGCCGTGCTGGCGCTGGCCCGGCAATGTGAAGAGGCGGGTGCGGCAGCGGTACTGGTGGAGGCGGTTCCGGCGGATGTGGGTCGGGCGGTTGCCGAGGCGGTGGCGGTGCCGGTGATCGGGTGCGGGGCGGGGCCGGGGCCCTGCGGGGATGTGGTGGTTTTGCACGATCTTTTGAAACTGACGCCAAGACAACCTTCGTTTGTGCCGGATGTGGGAAGTGAGGTCCCGGCGGCACTGTCGGCGGCAGTGGCGGGGTGGCTGGGGCATGTGGAACGGGGGTCGATAGTCGCAGTGCGATAAACCTGCGGTCGCTAATCTGCACCACTAGTGGGTCAGGAAAACCGAAGGAGATAAGACCATGTTGATGAAAAGCAAAATTCTGTTGGCTGCGGCAGCGGCGGGGGTCATGTTGGGCGGGGTCTGGGTGGGCAGGGAAATCCGTGGGACGGTGACTTACGCGGCTACGGTCCGCGAAGTTTCTGCGGCGCGTGCTGATCTAACGGCGATTGCGCACGACGACGCGAAGCCGGGCGAGCAAATTTCCAATGTTTTCAAACTGGTTGGCAAGGCCGTGGAGCCTTCCATCGTGAACATTCAGGCCAAGAAGAGCGTCACCGGGGTGCGTGCGGCGACGGGGCAGGACATGTTCAAGAAGTTTTTTGGCCAGCAGCCAGAGTCGGACGGGGAGGCGGATTCTGAGACACCGGCCGTCCCGCCGGGGCTGCCATTTTTTGGCGGGGATGGCAGCGACCAGACACTGGAGCAGGTGGGGCAGGGGTCTGGGGTGATCGTTGAGGCGAGCGGGGATACGGCGTACGTATTGACCAACCATCACGTGGCAGGTGATTCAACGGAAATCATTGTGACGCTGTCGGATGGGCGGCGGATAAAAGATGTGAAAGTGGTCGGATCGGACCCACGGGCGGATCTGGCGGTGTTGAAGGTGAAAGTGTCTGGCGTCGTGCCGTTAAAATGGGGCGACAGTGATTCGCTGGAAAAAGGCGATTGGGTGATCGCTTTCGGGTCACCGTTTGGTTACAGCGGGTCGATGACACACGGGATTGTCTCGGCGTTAAATCGCCGGGTGGGGCTGGGCGATCAGTACGCGCTGGAAAATTTCATTCAGGTGGATGCGCCGATTAATCCGGGCAACTCCGGCGGGGCGCTGGTGAATACGGCCGGAGAACTCGTCGGGATCAACACGGCGATCGCGTCGCGGTCGGGTGGATTCCAAGGGCTGGGGTTTGCGATTCCGTCGAACCAGGCGCGGCCGGTGTATCAGCAACTCAAGGACAACGGAAAGGTCACTCGCGGTTACATGGGAGTTGGGGTTCAGGATGTGGCGAGCGGCGATTCGATGCCGCAGGTGAAGAGCCTCGGCTTTGAAGGCAAGGAAGGCGTGCTGGTTGCCAGTGTGCAGCAGGGTTCGCCCGCCAGCGAGACGTTAAAGGTGGATGACATCATCACTGAAGTCGACGGGAAGCCTGCGAAGGACATGAACCATTTCCGTCAGTATGTGGCCAGCCTGCCGCCGGGCACCGACGTGGCGATGAAGATTTTCCGCGATGGCAAGACTGAGACGGCGCACGTGAAGCTGGGCGAGCAGCCACAGCAGATGTCTGTTTCGAGCAACACGCTGCAGCACCACCAGAAAGGTGCCGCCAAAAATCAGACCGTGGACAAACTCGGGCTGAAACTGGAAGACGTGACGACCGCGACGAACCAGAAGTTCAAGCTGGGCGACCTGAAGGAAGGTGCGCTGGTGACACGGGTCAGCCCGACCAGTATCGCTGCGGAAGTGGGTCTGCAGGCAGGCGATGTGATCACGTCTGTGGATGGTCAGGAAGTCAAAAATGCAGACGAAGGGGCCAAGGCACTCAGCAAGGCGGACCCTGCCAAGGGGATCCGTCTGCATGTGGCAGATGGCGAGTCGGTGCGCAGTGTGTTCATGCAGAAGAACTAAAGAGCAGGCGACTACAGATCAAGCTCTTGGTCAGGATGACCGCTATTTGCCGAGGCCACCGCTTGCGTGGGCCTCGGCAAGTCGTTTAAGCCATTCGACCTGTAGGCGGAGCAGGTGTCCTTTTTGGGTGTCTGCCACGCGGCGTGGTGGGTCGTAGGTCCGCAGGATGGTGACCTTGGGGATCATGTCCGTGGTGCCATCCAAGACTTTCTCGACGGACTCGAAGTGGGCATGTTCGGCGAGTTCGGTGCGGGTGGCTGACAGCAAAAGTGAGTAGCCGCGGTCGCCGTAGGCTTCGCTGAAGGCGCCGTCGATGGTGACGGCATTGCCGCCGCGTTTGAGGGGTTGTTCGCCCTTTTCGACCTTGACCGGGACGTGGCCATTGACGATGAGGACGTTCTGGCCGCAATCAAACTGGCGGCCGATTCGGCGGACGAAGTCGGCGTTATGGATGAGTGCGAAATAGGGGTTTTTGGCTTCTTCTTTCGCGTGGGGGTCGGCGATGAAGTAACCCTCAAACGTTGCGATCTTGTCCTTGCCGAACAGCGGGCTGCGGGGGCCGGCCCAGAGGTACCAGAACCAGTCGCTATCGGCATAGCCGGCAGGGGTTTCACGGACTTCGGCATTGCGATAGGCCCGGCGCACGACCTGCACGAACTTGTCCATGAGTTCCCGGCCAGCGTAGGGCTTACCGTCAATGACGACTTCGAGCGGCTCACCGCTTTCGTCGACCGGAACGCAGGCGTGGAAAATCAGGGCGTCGTGGCGGGTGGCCCACATGCGGCCGCGCTGGACGACCCAGTCCATCTGCTGCCAGAGGCGGGCGCTTTCGACGAAGGACTGGCGAATGCGGTCGACGCAGGCTCTTTCTTCCGGCGTGAAAGTGTTGGGGTGCTCGGGGTCGATGGTGGGCCAGAGTTTGTCGGCCAGCTCGTGTTTGTGTCCGTCGAGCGTCAGGGTCATGTTCTTCCAGTCGACGTGACGGAGCAGGTTGCGTGCCTGCAGACCCCATTCTGGGTGGCGATCGATGAGTTGTCCGACGCTTTTCAGCTCGAGAATGGCGGCGGCCTTCTGCATCCGGGCGAGCTGAAGGTCGTCGCGGATGTGTTCCATCTTTACTGCAAAGCGCGTTGCAGGATCCGTGCCGTAGATGTCGCGTGCGAGTTTGTCCAACGGGGCGAGGGTGATGCCGTAGCCCTCTTCCAGCTGGAACAGTCGGCGGTAGCGGGTGCTGAAACGAAGGACGGTCCAGATGCAGGCGTCGTTGCCGAGGCAGGCCCCCATCCAACTGGCATCGTGATTTCCCCAGACCAGGTTGACGCTGGGCTGCTCTTGCAGGAACTCGATGACCTTGTCGATGCGTGGGCCGCGGTCGCCGAGATCGCCGGCGACGAGGAGTTCCTCGGCGGTCAGGTTTCGGATGAGGCGAGAGGCGGCGCGGACGGCGGCCCAGTCGTGGTCCTGCTCGGCGAGGCTGTCAATGAGCGATTCGATGTAGCCGGCAGGGCGTGCGCTGATGGGCTCGCTCCAGAGTTCCTTGAACAACTCCATGAAGTTGGAAGGGACGAGCCTCCACACGGCCTGCCAGCGGTACTGTGCGGCAAGTTTGCGGACGATTTCGAACTGGCGGCGAAGGGTTGTCAGCACCCACTGACGACGCTGGGCCGGGGCTGAATACTTTTCGCGGATGCGGACGAGCATTTCGCGTGGGTAGTAGATGACGGCGAGAAGCTCGTTCTGCCGGTCTGGCGCGAGCCTGCCTTCGACGAGATTTTCAACCAGCGGACGGAGCGCGCCAGCGGCGTTGTTCACGACGTGCCGCAACTTGGCGAACTCTCCGTGGACGTCGGAGATGACGTGGACCGTGCCCATTGGCAGGTGATTCTGCGCAGTGATGGCGGCTGCTTCGGCGAGCGCCATTCCCTCATTGGGGTAGGAGAGGGCCATGGCGGCCAGTGCTGTGAAATCGTGTTCCTTGACCGACCGCTCAAGTTCTGTGAATGCGCCCATAGCAAGAGTATAACAACCCCGGCGATTTGGGGTGTGAAGTTTCGTAGCGGGCCGCGTGTGGTAATCTGCCTCGCCCCGGCGGTCGGCTGGGCCAATCAACTATGGGCCGGACTTTATACCTTGAGACTTTTGGCTGTCAGATGAATGTGCTCGATTCGGAGCTTGTTTTGGGGCAGCTTCGCGCGCAGGGGTATGAGATTGTGGAGGAACCCGACGGGGCCGATGTTGTTTTGTACAACACGTGTTCCGTGCGACAGCACGCCGAGCAGAAGGTCTGGAGCCGGCTTGGCGAACTATTGCCCGTCAAGGCGCTGCGGCCGGACATGGTGATTGGGGTAATCGGATGCATGGCCGAGCGGGACGGGACGCGGATGCTGGAGCGGTTCCCGCATGTGGATGTGCTTTGCGGTCCTGGGGAGCTGGATAAGTTGCCGGGGCTGATTCATAACGCGGTGGTGACATCGCCCGGAGCGGCGGATCGACAACAGGTTGCGTTGATGGGTGCTGCAGTTCGGCGGAGCAGCACGCTGGAGGCAGCGGAGGATCAACTGGAGTCGTTGGATTTGTCGCGATCGATCTCGCCTGCGGATGACGTGACACAGGCCTATGTGCGGATCACGCGTGGGTGCAATAAATTCTGTACGTATTGTGTGGTGCCTTATACGCGCGGGCCGGAGGTGCATCGGCCGCCGCAGAACATTATTGATGAAGTGAAGATGCTGGCAGATGCGGGTGTGGTGGAGGTGACGCTGCTGGGGCAGACGATCAATCACTACGCTTTTGCGCATGGTGACGGAAGGAAGACGACGTTCGCGGAGTTGCTGTATCAGATTCATGAGGCCGTGCCGCACTTGCCGCGGCTGCGGTTTGTGACCAGCTATCCCCGGGATTTTACAAATGAGGCGCTGGATGCGATGCGGGATTGTTCGCGCATTTGCCGCTATCTGCATGCCCCGGCGCAGCACGGTAGCGACCGGATTCTGAAAATGATGAACCGGGGGTACACGGTCGCGGCGTATCGGGACTTTTTGAGCCGGGCACGCGAGCGGATGCCGGATGTGTCGGTGGCGAGCGACTTTATTGTGGGTTTTCCCACGGAGACGGAGGAGGAGTTCGAAGGGACGCTGGACCTGGTGCGGGAGTGCCGGTTTAAAAACTCGTTTATTTTCAAGTATTCGCCGCGGCCGGGGACCATCGCGATTGATCGCTTTGCGGATGATATTTCGGAGGCCGTCAAGCGGCGTCGGAACTCGCGGATGTTGGAAGTGCAGGGGGCGGTTTCGGCGGCGTTGAACGTAGAGATGGTGGGTCAGCAGGTGGAGCTGCTGGTGGAAGGGGAGAGCAAGCTCGTGAGTCGGCGGGCCAAGCCGGCCACCACCGCCGCTTATCCGGCGTCGGATGCCGGGGTGGATGAATCTTCGGTGGCGAGTAAGGGCCGGTTTTCGCTGCCGCTGCTCGGCAAGCGCGAGCAGGGCAAGCCGCAGAGCACAACAGCCGTGGCCGAGCGGCCGAGCGATGGCATCACGCAGATGGTGGGGCGCACGCGTGGAGATCAGGTGGTGGTGTTTGACGGGAAGTTAGGCATGAAGGGGAAGCTGTTTCAGGGGAAGATTGTCCGGGCGAGCGCGATGACGCTGTTCGCAGAATTGTTGGCGTAAGCCGGGGCTTGGGAAACGACATGGGTCATTTGAGTTGCTTTCTGCCCGGTGACATCTGGCCGGACACGGATGGAGTGCACATCAATGCCCATGGCGGCGGTGTGCTGCAGCACGAGGGGAGGTACTACTGGTTTGGTGAGCACAAGGTGGGCGGGAGTGTCGGCAACTCGGCTCAGGTGGGGGTTGGGGTCTATTCGTCATCGGACTTGTACAACTGGAAGAACGAGGGCATTGCGCTCTCGGTGTCCGAGGAGCATGGAGATCCGATTCAGCGAGGGTGCATACTTGAGCGGCCCAAGGTGATTTTTAATGACAGGACAAAGCGGTTTGTGATGTGGTTTCACCTGGAGCCGCTTGGGGCCGGCTATGGAGGGGCGCAGAGCGGTGTAGCTGTGGCAGATTGTGTGACTGGACCTTATCGGTTGGTTGGCAACTTCAGACCGAACGCCGGGCATTGGCCGGAGAATCTGCCGATCGCGCAACGACTGCCGCTGGACGAGTTGGAGGCGGGGCGATTGCGCGGGATGAACTTGAACGGTGGTCCGGTCGAGGAGTTTCCAGACGAGCTAATCTGTCGTAGGGATTTTGCGGGCGGACAGATGGCGCGGGATATGACGCTGTTTGTAGATGACGATGGGTCGGCCTACCACATTTATGCCTCTGAGGAGAACGGTACCCTGCATATTTCGCTGCTGAGTGAGGATTACACCCGTTGTTCAGGCCGTTATGTGCGGGCGTTGGTTGGGCGGTTTCATGAAGCGCCAGCCGTATTTAAGCGCGGTGGGAAGTACTTCCTGATCACTTCCGGATGCACGGGTTGGGCACCCAACGCGGCGCGGCTTTCAGTGGCTGAGGCGATGTTTGGGACGTGGACGGAAGTGGGTAATCCTTGCGTCGGGACGGTGGAAGAAGTGCGAAACACGTTCGAGTCGCAATCGACTTTTGTCCTGCGGGCGGCCGATCAGGAGAGTGGGTTTATTTTCATGGCCGACCGATGGCGGCCGAAGGATGCGATTCAGGGCCGATATGTCTGGTTGCCCCTGGAGTTTCGCCATGGCGTGTCGGTGGTGGGCTGGCGGGAGAAATGGGACTTGACCGCCTTTGCGAAGTGAACGCATCGTGTTCATGGAGACCGATGACGGTGTTCGGTCCAAGGTGCCTGGGAATTCGGTGGTGGCGGATGTCGGCCGGGATTTCTCGCCCTCGGATGTGGCCAGTACGTGACTTAAGCGGCTGCCGTATGACAGGGTCCGGGTGGCTTAGGCTGCCGTGACCGGGGTAGTGCGAGGCGCGCATTTCGCATGTCAATGGCGAGATGTTACGTTGGGCAGATCATGCCAACGCCGAGCAAAAAAACTCCCACGCCACTGCCCCGGATCGCTCGATTTGAGAAACTGGGCTTCGGCTTGTTCCTGCACTGGGGGCTTTATTCCCAGATGGGTCAGGGGGAGTGGATTCTGTGTCGAAGCAAGATGAAGGTCAGCGACTATAACAAGCTGGCTGGGACGTTCACGGCCGCCGACTTCGATGCACGGGCCATCGCACGTCGGGCGCGGGCCGCGGGGATGAAGTACATCGTGCTCACGACCCGGCACCACGAGGGGTTCTCGCTTTACGACACGCGGGGGTTGTCAAAGTTTGACGCGATGCACACGCCGGCCGGGCGAGATCTGGTGGCTGAGTTTGTAGAGGGTTGCAAGGCCGAGAAGATCGTGCCGTTTTTGTATCACACCACGCTGGACTGGCAGTGGGAGCCGCAGTGGTGGGGTGTGCACGGAGACTGGACCGGGAAGAAAAGCTGGGGTGATTATTTGGATTACCTGCACGCATCGGTCGAGGTGTTGTGCAGGCATTACGGCCCAATCGGCGGCTTGTGGTTCGACGGCAACTGGGCCCACCCCAAGGCGGATTGGAAGGAGGACCGGCTGTACAAGATGATTCGTCGCCACCAGCCCGATGCGATGATCATCAACAACACCGGAATCGGGGCGGAGGGTCGGACGGGTCATCCGGAGATTGACAGTGTTACGTTCGAGCAGGCATTGCCGAGACCGATTGATCGGCGCGGCTGGCCGAAGTACGTCGCAGGTGAGATGTGCCAGACGATGAACTCTCACTGGGGGATAGGGGCGAACGATGTCAACTATCTTTCGCCGCCTCAGGTGATACAGAATCTGAGTTTGTGCCGCCGGGTGGGGGCGAACTATCTGTTGAATGTCGGGCCGACAGCGACCGGTGCGCTGCCGGAATACGAGTCGGGTGTTCTGGCGGCGGTCGGGCGGTGGATGGCTGTGTTTGGCAAGTGCATCTATGAGCCCAAGCCGGAGGTTGCCCGGTGCTCGGGGCGGGATTTTCTGCTGCGGGCTGGCGACAAGTTCTATTATTTTGCGTTTGATCTGGGGGTGCTGCCCGGCGGGCATCATCCGGCCGGCATTGCACAGGGGCATACAACTTTTCGGGCGGTCGGTGATTTTGCTCATAAGATTAAACGGGTGAGGTGGTTGGATACCGGGGAGGAACTGAAGTTCATGCAGAACCAAAAGGACCAGATGCTTGGGCTGCACCTGACGGAGTCGGGGTATGGGACCCAGTGGGTTGTCAAGGTTGCGGAGCTGAGCTGATGGCACGTGACTATCTGGAAGCCGGGCCGGTTGCCACGCTTCTGAAACGAGTAGGGGCAGAACTGATAGCCGAAGGCGGTTGGAGCCGGACCGGACGTGTCGCGCGCAGTCCGGGTCGGCTGGATGTGATGGGCGGGATCGCGGATTACACGGGTTCACTGGTGTGCGAGCTGCCGCTGGACCGAGCGGCGGCTGTGTACATCACGCGGCGCGCGGACCGACAGGTGCGAGTGTTCAGTTTCAATCTACTGGACGACCACGTGCCGTTTACGCTAAGTGTCCCCGTTCATTCGCTGGCAGCGGATACCGCATTGCTGCGGAAGGAGTTTTCGGCACCGGGTCGGAAGTTTGCGGCCTATGTTGCGGGGTGTCTGCATGTGCTGCATAAGCATGGATTGATCGACGCGACGGAGCCGGCGTTTCCGGGGCTGGACATAGCTGTCTACAGCGACGTGCCGCTTGGCGGAGGGGTCAGCTCATCGGCCGCGCTGGAGGTGGCGACGATGGTGGGATTGCTGGATGAACTGGGTCTCCGCGACAAGACCGATGGGCTGGAAGTGGCGGCAATGTGTCAGGAAGTTGAGAATCAGGTCGTGGGTGCCCCGTGTGGCATCATGGATCAGGTGGCCAGTGCCAACGGGCGGGCGGGAGCCCTGCTGAGGATGGTCTGCCAGCCACACGAACTGCAAGGGCCTTTGTTCCTGCCGCCGGGGACAAAGGTTGTGGGCATTAACAGCAAAGTGAAGCATTCGGTGGAGGGTGGGCAGTATGGGATGACCCGATGCGCGTCCTTTATGGGGCACAAGGCGATTCTGAAGATCATGGGGGATGCGGCAGAGGCTCATGGGCGACGGCTTGTGGCCGACCCGATGAAGGGTTATCTCGCGAACCTCATTCCCGACGACTACAAGATCTTATTCCGACCCAACCTGCCGGAACAGATTCAGGGCCAGAAGTTTCTGGACGAGTACGGTCCCACTGATGACTCGGCAACCGTCATCGACCCCGCTAAGACCTATGACGTGCAGGCGGCCACCGATCACCATGTTCTAGAAGCCCAGCGAGTTCGACGGTTTGTCGACGAGCTTGCGGCCGCGACGGCGGCGCAGACGCCGGAAAAGCGAGGTCTCGCGCTCGATCGTGCGGGCCACCTGATGTATGCCAGTCATGAAAGTTACGGGAACAAGGCCATGCTCGGTGCACCCGAGTGCGATACCCTCGTCGCGTTGGTAAGGGCGAATGAAAAGGCAGGCCTGTACGGTGCAAAAATCACAGGTGGGGGGTCCGGCGGAACAGTTGCCGTTTTGTACCAAGATACGCCGGAAGCGAGCTCGAAAATCGGAGAGATCATCGCCGAATATGAAGTGAGTACGGGACGCAAGGCGGAACTACTGGACGGCAGCAGCGACGGCGGCTGGTGGACGGGAAGTCGGGAGGTCAGTCTGTGAACAATGAACCCGATAGCCTTGGCCTACCCGAGTCGCCGGACGCGATTGTTGCGCGTCTCTTGGAGTTACAGCGCCTGATCCGGAGCACTTTGATTTCCGCTCGTGCCAAGTCTGGCCTTGCAGAGGTATCACGGACGACCGAGGCCGACACGATCTATAGCATTGATGCGGAAATTGAGCCGGTCATCGAGCGCTTCGTAGCAGAGTGGGCGAAGTCCTATCCGATCACGCTGGTGGCTGAGGGGCTTGAGGATGAACACGGGGCGGAAACGGCTGTCACCTTTCCTCGCGGAACGCCGGCATCGGCCGCGAAGATCACGGTCATCATGGACCCGATCGACGGGACACGGGGCATCATGTACGACAAGCGCCCGGCCTGGGCATTGGCAGCGGTGACCGTCAACAATGGAAAAATGCCGACGCTGGCCGATTGCGTTGTGTCGGTCATGACGGAGTTGCCGACCAGTAAGATGGGTTGGGCGGATGTACTTTGGGCTGTCAAGGGGCAGGGCGCGTACGGCCAGCGGGAGAACCTGACGGATCGGTCCTCGGTGCCGCTGGAGCTTGCGCCTTCGCGCAGTCCAACGCTGGCGCACGGGTTTGCTTCGGTGGTGAACTTTTTCCCGGCCACGAAACGTCAGGCTGCGTCACTGGCCGAAGCAATCGCCACGGCCGAACTGGGTGAGATCGCCACCACGCGGGCTGGCCTCTTTGACGACCAATACATCTCCACCGGGGGTCAGTTTTATGAGTTGATTGTCGGGCACGACAGGTTCATCGCCGATCTGCGGCCTGCGTTCTATGCTCAGGCGGGCAAAGCGCCCGGTCTCTGCTGCCACCCTTACGACTGTGCGGGGTTGTTGATCGCTCAGGAGGCTGGCGTGCTGATCACGGATGAAACGGGCCAGCCGCTGGACTGTCCGCTGGACACCACCAGTTCGGTGAACTGGATCGGGTATGCCAATGCCGCGATTCGCGCCAGGGTTGAGCCGGTCATCCGAAGCTTTCTGGGTCTGTGACTGTTTTCGCCAGACGCCTTGTTTGGGGAAAAGCCGGTACCAAAAGACGACGCTCGGTACCGAGCGTTTGATTGAAGCGGGTGAAGGGGGTCGAACCCTCTACACAAGTGCGAAAAGTGCCAGAAAAGCGGGATATTTCAAAGGCGGTTGGCGCAGATTCCGGCGCACTCCCCGGCGATTCGATGGCTGGCGATGCGTTGGGCGAGTGGCTGGACGCTTGCCCGGTGGCGATACCGCAGGCACTACGGGCGGGCATCGCGGCGATGCTGGCCGATGCGCGGAAGGGCAAGGGAGCGGCACATGAGTAAACCCACCCCCGAACAAATGGTCAAGCTTCTGACACTGGCCGATGCAATGGCGGACCCCGATACCGATTTCGGTGTTGAGGAGGTCGCCCCTTTCGTTTCATGCGTCCGCACGCTCATGGCCGACGGTGTGCGGTTTCATCCGACGTTTGCGGAATGGATCGACTGGCTGGCCA
>JBBRQG010000025.1:0-53144 GCA_038226785.1 Tepidisphaerales bacterium
GAATGCGATCTTCCAGTGGATGGAAGGGTGGTACAATCGCAAGAGAAGTCACAGTTCGTTAGGCTATGTCAGCCCCGAAGCGTTCGAGGCAGCCTACAACTGAACACAGGATTCGCGCTCACCGTCGCTGGGGAACCTCAAACCGCCAGTTATAAAAACCACCTTCTTGGCGGCTTGCGATTCGCAGACGACGACTTAAGCCATTGGAACTTTACGTCCCAGAATCTGACATCTGCGCGATTCGGTGAGGCGAATGCCACATCCGCCGACTTTTCGGGTGCAAACCTGGCCGGTGCCAGCTTGGGCAGTATTATTACCGGCGCAAAATACACCTCCGCCAATTTGACGGGTGCTAACCTTCAGGGAGTGCAGGGCGGCGGTTCTATCTTCACAGGAGCAACACTAAACTCGGCCATTGCAATACGGGCTCAGTTCTCCTCCGCAAACTTTGTATCCGCTTCGATGCTATCCGTGAATTTTCAAAGTACTGTGCTCACGGCTGCAACAATGACCGGCGTTAATCTGCAGTATTCAAATTTGAACTCTGCAAATCTTGCTTCTGCCAGGTTGTCCTCGGCGCACTTGCAGTCTGCTCAGTTCAAGACCGCAAACTTGACAATGGCGGATTTATCCAGTTCTGATCTTTCCGGTTCCGATCTTACATCCGCAGATCTGACATCCGCGGTTCTACTTTCGTCTGTATTGGCCGGAACCACATTGCTTGGTGCAAAGTTGCGCGGAACCACAGCCGGCGGACTTTCCGCACAACAACTTTACTCGACTCAAAGCTATCAGAATCACAATCTCGTGGGCGTTGATTTAGGCAACAATTCAATGCCCGGCTGGAATTTTGCGTCGCAGAATCTCGCCCAGGCGGTCTTTTCCGGCTCAAGTCTTCCCGGTGCCGATTTAAGCTCCGCAATGATTCAGCGATCCACCTTCACTTCGGCCAATCTCGCCGCCAGTTCACTGATATTTGCCAACTGCGCCAGCACCAACTTCAGTTCTTCTTCTCTCCAATCCGCCAATTTTCAAAATGCGATCCTGACGGGTGCGAATCTTTCCCATTGCGATCTGACTTCCACCAACTTCACATCGGCAAACCTGACCAATGCCAACCTATCCAGCGCAACCGCCGGCAGCCTCACCGCCAGCCAACTTTATTCCAGCGCCAACTACAAGGCTCGAAGTCTGACTTACATCAATCTCTCCAATAACAATCTCGCCGGCTGGAACTTCGTGAGCCAGAGTTTGAGCGCTGCCAACCTCTCCAATTGCAATCTTTCCGGCACCGATTTCAGCGGCGCGGTCGTTTTTAATGCGAATTTCAATGCAGTTACAGCAGGCGGTTTCACAGCGCAGCAGCTTTATTCAACCAGTGACTATAAATCGCATTATTTAACCGGCCTATTACTGGGCGGTAACGATTTGACCGGCTGGAATTTCTCGTCGCAAAACCTTCAATCTGCCGACTTTTCAGGCTCCAGCCTCTCGGGGGCAGACTTCACCGGAGCCACCATCGCCAGCTCCAATTTTGCCGGCACCACATCCCTCGGTTTTACTTCCCAGCAGTTCTATTCCACGGCCAGCTACAAGGCCCGCAGCTTGGGCCAGATGTCCCTAGCCGGGTGCAGCCTTGTCGGTTGGGATTTGACCTCCCAATCACTGACCACCGGGGACCTCAGCTCCGCCGATCTCCGCTCGGCAATCCTTACAGGAGCCAACCTGTATTACACTAATATCACTGGTGCCAATCTCAACGGCGAAGTCGCCCACGGCTTGACCTCCGTCAATTTCGCTGAATCGTACAGCTTTAAGAATCACACACTCGGCGCGATCGATCTCGGCAATAACGACCTCACTCGGTGGAACTTCGCTTCCTGCGCGGCCAACTCGTCCAACTTCGCCAATTCAACTCTGGTTTCGGCCAACTTCCAGGGTGCCTCGCTGATTGGGTGCAATTTCACGTCAGCCAATCTCACTTCAGCCAATCTACAGGGGGCGAACCTGTCCTCGACAACCGTTGCCGGGGCGGATTTCACCGGTGCCAACATACTCCTCGGCCGCCTCGCGGGACTTACTTCTTTCGGCTTCACTGCATCCCAGCTCTATTCCACTACAACCTACAAACAGCATTCGCTGAATAGTGTGAATCTCGGCTATAACAACTTGTCCGGCTGGGATTTTACATCTGAAAACCTCGAGTCCTCAAACCTCACTTCCGCTAACTTAAGCTCGGCCCATCTGTCTGCGGCGTTATTCCGAAATGCCACCGTTTTGGGTGCCAATTTCTCCGGCACGACTAACCTCGGCTTTACTTCCGCACAGCTCATCTCCACCGCGAGTTATGTGACCAAAAACCTGGCCGGTATCAACCTCGGCAGAAACAACCTTTCCACGTGGAGCTTTCTTTCTCAAAATCTCAGCTCGGCGAACTTCGCCAATTCAACTCTGGTTTCGGCCAACTTCCAGGGTGCTTCGCTCATTGGGTGCAATTTCACGTCAGCCAATCTCACTTCAGCCAATCTGACATCGGCAAATCTGTCGGGCGCGTCGCTTGCCTCAGCTATTTTGACTGGCGCAGTTATTACCGCATCTAATCTCAGCAACGCCATAGTCAACGGTCTCACCTCCGCCCAGCTTGCCTCAACAGCCAATTATTCCTCGCACAATCTCACGAACGTCAACTTAAGTAACAATGACATGACAGGCTGGGCACTGGCCTCTTTCAATCTTACCAGCACCTCCTTCAAGTCCTCCTCGCTCGTCTCTGCCAATCTCAGTTCTTCGCTTTTTTATCAGACAAATCTCACTGGTTCCGATTTGACCGGCGCGAACTTAACTTCAACCTCTTTCTCCCTCGTCAGTGTTATGTTGCAATCGGCAAACTTCACTGCTGCGGACCTTCGCGGTGCTAAATTCTTTTCCCCGGTTGCCAGTGCTGTCATTAGAAATACTATTTTGTCCTCGGGCTCCATCTTCGGCCTGAACCTTCTCTCCACCGATTCCCTCCTCATCCGCGACAATCCCCTCGCCATCACAGTCACCACCACCTTCTCCATCGCTCCCACAGCCACCCTCGCCTTCCTCTTCACTGACAACAATTTCACCTCCGTAATTAACACTTCCCTCACCCCCACCCTCGGCGGCACACTAGCCCTCAACCTCGATCCCTCCCTCGACCCCGCCACCCTTCTCGGCGTCAACATCGACCTCTTCAACTTCAGCGGCCCACTCCCCACCACCACTTTCAATTCCATCACCACAAACCTCGACCCCTCCCTCTATACCTGGGATACCACCAGCCTCTACACCACTGGCATCGTTCGCCTTACCCAAGTCCCCGAACCGACCTCATTCGGCCTAGCGCTAATTCCTGGCGCCCTCATTACCCGCCGCCGCAAAGCCTGATCCCCCAGGCACTTACAACCAATCCATTCGCCGGTAATCACCAACAACTTGACGCCACATCAAACCCGCGCCCATACTGATTTTCGCTACCTAACAAATCCCAAACACGAATCCGGAATGGAGCCACCCCATGTCCTCCTACCGCAACCCCACCCAACCCACCGCCCGAGAAATCGCCTGGCTGCAATCCCTAGTGCCACCGAGTGCCGGTACTCCGGCGGTCGGTGCTCCGCCGTCCGAACCTCTCGATTCCAATCCTATACCACCCTTGGAATCTGAAATCTCAGATCTCAAATCTCCCCACCATCCACCCCAGCAACCAGCAACCCCACCATCACCGACTCAACAAAAACACCAGCAGAATCACATTGGCGAGAACGCTGACGCCAGCCACAGCCACCATCGTCAGCACGATCGGCTGCCGCATCACACCGCCACGGCCCCCGACGCTGACATCCGGCAGCACCCGCCCGCCACTTTCGATGGCCGACAAATCATCCAAATTCAACGGCCGCCTCGCGTGGATCGGCGGCGCTCCCTCACGCACGGCCTTCAAATCCTCAAGCAGCTCGGTCGTGCTCGCGTAACGATCCTCCCGCCGCTTCGCCAGACAGCACTCGATGATCTCCGAAATTCCCTGTGTCAGGTCCCCATTCAAGTGGTCCGGCGGCGTCAACGCGCCCTTCAGATGCTTCTGCATCACTTCCGCCGGCGTCGCCCCCTCAAACGGCGGGCGGCCCGTCACGAGGTGATAGAGCGTCGCCCCCATGGCGTAAATATCCGCACGAAAATCAATGTCGCGGTCGCCGCGAATCTGCTCCGGCGAGATGTAGTACGGCGTGCCGTATGCCTTGCCCTCTTCGCTGGCCGCGGCCTGCTTGTCATCCACATCCCGCGCCAAACCAAGGTCCGTCAGCTTCGCGACACCCTGCGGCGTCTGCAGAATATTCTTCGGCTTGACGTCCCGGTGTACCAGCCCGCGCTCGTGGGCGTGCGCCAAAGCCGAGGTAATCTGAATGCCCACTTCCAGCGCCTGCTTCTCCGTGAACTTCACCCCGTCGCCGCCGCCGCCACCCGAATGTGGCGCGCTGATCAGGTCGTAAAGCGTCTTGCCTTCGATGAACTCCATCACAAAGTAGTGCACACCATCCTGCGTGCTGCCCACGTCAATGGCCTGAACAATATTGTTATGGCTCAGCCGTGCAGCCGCCTTGCCCTCTTTGTAAAACCGCTGGACGAAGTCGGGGTCTTCGCTCATTCGCCGCGGCAAAATCTTGATCGCCACGATCCGGTCCAGGCTGACCTGCCGGGCCTTATACACCACGGCCATGGCCCCACGCCCCACCTTGCCCAGAATCTGGTACCCCGGAATCTTGTTCCCGCGCCGCTCGTCCAGCTGCTGGCGGATTCGCTTGGCCTGATTGTTCGTGATGAACTGGTGATCCACCAGCAAATCTGTCAGCGAACGCTGGTTGGGGTCGGAAGACTGCTTCTGCTGCTCGCGACAAAACTCCAGTTCCGTCCGCGTCGCCAGACCCAGATCCAGCACGGCCTTTTCAACATCCGAATCAATGTTCTGCGACAGCCCGCTACCGCTGCGGCTACCGCCACGACTGCCACCGCGACTTTCGACACCGATACCAACCCGGCTCGCGTCGCTGGATGGCGAGGGCACGACTTCCTTCAGTGGATCGTTCGGAGGATTGGACAAACCGGAAGCTCCCGTGATGTTTTGCGGCCACTGAACAACCCCGCCCCTACACCGTACCCCTCTCCTCCATGCCTGCCAACCCATTTTTACGCCATGGGCAACGGCATTCTCCGACAAATCGCCGGCGGGCGTCCGAATGCCCGCCCGCCACCCCTACCTATCGGCGATTTCCACGACCTCAATCGGCTCGACCCGTTGACTATTCGCCCGGCAACGGCAAAATAGAGCGTTCGCCAGCAGATGGTGGCCGTAGCTCAGTTGGTAGAGCGCCAGTTTGTGGTACTGGACGTCGCGGGTTCGAGCCCCGTCGGTCACCCTTTTTTTACCTTTGCTGAAGCGCAAGTCTTTTGCAGGCCGTTAGTTGGCCGCTGCCGTCATCTCGGCATCTTCCACAAACTTGCCCTTGTCAAGGTGAATGATCCGGGACGCGGCCGCAGCCGAATGCGGGTCGTGAGTCACCATGATCACAGTCTTGCCGAAGTCCTTGTTCAGTTTTTGAAGCAGGCCAAGAACTTCTTTGGCACTGGCCGCGTCCAGATTACCCGTCGGTTCGTCCGCAAGAATAATGTCCGGGTCCGTCACAATCGCCCGGGCAATCGCCACCCGCTGCTCCTGACCGCCCGAAAGCTGCCGCGGAAAGTGGTCCATGCGGTCACTTAGCCCGACCAGCTTCAGTGCCGTCGCCGCGTTCTCGTGTCGCTGCCCGCGTGACAGCTTGGTCAGCTTCAGCGGCAGCTCCACATTTTCTAGGGCCGTCATGACGGGGATCAGGTTGAACGCCTGGAAGACGAACCCCAGATGGTGGTTCCGCCATCGGGCAAGTTCGCGCTCGCCCATGAGCCCGGGCTGCTCGCCCAGTACCAGCAGCGTCCCTTCCGTTGGCTTGTCCATGCCGGCCGTCAGGTGCAACAGGGTGCTTTTTCCCGACCCGCTCGGCCCCATCAGCGCGACGAACTCGCCCTGATTCACCACCAGATCCACGCTGTCCAGAGCCAGAACACTGGTCTGTCCGCGCATGAAGGTTTTGGTCAGGTTTTTGGCTTCAACGATTGGAGTCGATTTTGACATGGCTTATTTCCGCAGCTTAACAAGGTCGTCGTTCTTCAAAGTGGCTGGCGGATCGGTGATGAGGTCTTCTCCGCCAATCAACCCCTTGCGCACTTCTGTCTGCCCGTCCAGCGTTGCCCCAACAACAAGCGACCGCTGAACTGCCTTGCCCGACTCGACCACAAAAACCTTGCCATCTTTGACTGCCGACGAGGGGATCCGCAGCACCGGCCGACTTACAGACTGGGTGGTCGAGCCGCTTTTGTAGGCGGTGTATTTGGCGGGGTCGAGAAAGCTGACGGTGGCATTCATGTCGGGCTTGAGCAGGCCGTCGGGCTTGGAGACCTTGACGCGCACCTGCACCGTCGCCTTCTGACGGTTGGCCTCGGGGCTGATCAGATCGACCGTGCCTTCGTATTTCCGATCGGGGTAGGCATCCGTAGTGATCCAGCACGGCTGGCCAAGCGTGGCCTTGGCAATGTTGTCCTGCGACACGTCCAGCTCCACCCGCAGATCGTTCAAATCCGCCAGCGACACGACAAACCCCTTGGCCCCTGCCTCCCCCACGAAGCCGGTCGTGACGAACTCGCCGACTTCCACATTTCTCGCCAGGATCGTCCCGCCAATGGGCGCCCGGATCAGCGTGTTATCCATGTCCACTTGTGCCAGTTTGAGCCCACCCTCCATCTGAGTGACGTTGGCGCGCTGGGCGGCGATCTGCTCTTTTCGAGCGCCGGCTTTCATGAGCAGGTAGCTTTGGCGGATTGATTCCACCCGCGCCGTTTTAGACCGCAGATCTGCCTCGGCATCATCGAGCGTCTGCTGGCTGATGGCCTTGGCCGCGATCAGATTGCGAAACCGATTGACATTGATTTCGGAATTCTCCCGCTCCACCAGTGCGACATCCAGATCTGCCTTGCTTTTGGCGACTTCTTCCTCACGGTTGCCGGCTTCAAGTTCTGCCAGACGGGCCTTGGCCGCGTCGAGAATCCCGAGCTGCTGCATATACCGCGCCTGGTATTCCTCGTCCTCAAGCCGGACCAGAACCTGACCGGCCTCGACCTTGTCGCCCCGGTCGACTTTGATCTCCTTCACCCGGCCGACCACTTTCCCGGCCACTTCAATCTTGGCAGCGGCGATCACATAGCCTGTTGCGTTCAGCCGGACCAGATCATTTTCTGAAACCGCACCTTCCGGAATCCGCACGGAAAGCGTCGCGACCTCCACGACGGTGCCCCTGAACTGTGCCACGGCGAAGTACCCACCTACCGCCAGGGCGGCAATGATTACTGCTGCTAAGACCGGCCAGCGGCGCGGGGCGTGCCGTCTGGCTTTGTGGCTTTTATCGATGCGCAGTTTGTGAAGTTCGGAGTCCATAGGAGTCGCACAGGGTTTCAGGGCGCCTTACGGTTCGCGCATCGCGGAGATCACGTCTTTTCGGCTGGCCGCCCATGCCGGGAGAAAGCCACCCACCGCGCCGATCACGGCGGCAAAGGTCAGGCCCAACCCGATGGCCCATGGTGACAAGACCTCGAATCGGAACGAAAACTCACTAAAGGTGACAAAGCTGCCGACGCCGGTGGAGAAGTTGTTCATTGGCAGCGCCAGTAAGATACCGACAACGCCGCCGATCATGGAGAGACAGACACTTTCCAGAAGGAATGAGCGGAGGATGGCCCAGCGCCCGAAACCGATGGCGCGGAGCGTGCCGATTTCACGGCCCCTGCGGGCGACGGCGGCGTACATAGTGTTGGTCGCGGCAAACGCGCTGCCAATCGACATGACCACGGCCACGAAGAAACCCAGGCCCATGATGGGGGCACCTGCAGAGGTGAGCCCCTTGTAGTATTCCTTCTCGCTGGTGGTGGAAGAGCCGAGCCGCTGGTCGTCGTCGATGGTTTTAGAGAGCCGCGTGAAGGCACTGGTGTTGTCCGCGCGGACCAGAACAACATTGCTGCCGCCGCTGCTTTCGAAGTCGCCCCGCAGTTGGTCGAGATCGGTCCAGATTTCGGAGTTAGCCGCCGAATCGCCGGCTTTGAAGGTGCCGACGACTGTCCAGAGGCCCCTGCCAAACTTCAGTTCCTGACCCACGGCGGCATTGGGGTAGCGCCTGGCGACGCCGTCGCCGACGATCAACTCGCGTTTACCCGCCTCGAACATTTTTCCGGACACGATCGCGAGGTCCCGCATTTTCACACCGATGGGAAGCATGCCGCGGACAGACAGGTTCATTCCCTTGGGTGATTCAACGCTGGGCAGGTTGATGACGGTCAGGGCTTCCGGTGAGGCCATCGGTTCGCCATCTTTGGTGACGGCAACGCCGGAAAGCTGGCGCACGATCTGAAAGGTTTCGGCGGTGACGGTTGAGTTGCCCTCTGAAGCAACCCCCTTGCGCATGACCAGCATCTGCAACGGGTGGCCGCTGGCCGAGAAGACGTGGACCAGACCTTGACGCAGCGCGATGGAGACCACGAGAACGGCAACTGTCAGACCGATGCCGAACGCCGTCATCAGGGTCGTCGCCTTGCGTTCGGCCAGGTTGCGGAGATTGTAGGTAATGGGGACGCCCATGATATTCGTGCCGTGTGAGTGTTCAACCTGCGAAGCGGAGAGATTCCACCACGTTTTTTCGAGAGGCCAGAATGGCAGGGACGAGCGACGAAAGCAGACCGATCACTGCGGCCGCAACCAAGGTGACAGCAGCAGTGGGCCATTCGAAGGGGATCGGGAAACCACCTCCACTGGCGAGTTTGGTCATAAGGAACGCGCCCGATATGCCTATGAGGCCGCCGATGATGCTGATGACCACCGCTTCGCCGAGTACGAGCTGCAGGATTTCGCCGGGGGAATAACCCAAGGTGCGGAGGATGGCCATTTCGCGGGTGCGCTCACGGACGGCCATGGCAACGGTATTGGCTGACACCAGCAAAATCGTAAATGTGACGGCCGCACAAATGGCAGCGAGGAAGAGTTTGATATTGCCGAGAAAGGCCAGGAACGAACGCCCGAACTCCTGTTCGCTCTCGGTCAACGTGGGATACGATGAGTCACCGAACATGGCATCGACGGCTTTGGCAATGCGGGGGACCTCTTCCGGGTCTTTTGCCAGCAAAACATAAGAACCCACTGTGTCACGGCTGGCAGATGACTTTGAAAAAAGCTCGCGAAGGTATTCCCGTTGAAACAGGACGCACTCGCCCTGCGGCGGGTGCTGGTAGATGCCGACAAGGGTCATCTCGAGGTTTACCGGATAGATTTCGCCGGTGATGTTGATGCGGTCGCCAATTTTCCACTTGAATTTGTCGACCAGTTTCTGCCCCGCTAGACAGGCTGTGCGCGATTTCTTGAACGCGGCAAGCTGATCAGTCGGAATGATCCAATCCTTGTGGACTTCGAAGATCGTATCGGGGTCGACTGCGAACTGGGCGAAAAAGTTCTTGCGCTCGATATAGACACCCCCGAACCACGACAGCGTGGAACAGGCCGCCACACCCGGGACGCGGGAAATTTTGTCGCCGTAACTCGATGGCAGACTTTGGGCCAAAGAGACCTTGTGCCGCGTAATCAGGCGACTGGCTTCCGACGGCGTCTGCGGCCCCGCTAGGAAAAATCCCTGATAGAGCGCCACTACAAACGCCAGCAAAGCCAGAGATATGGCCGTGCTGGCCAGCGTCAACGCAGACCGCCGTCGGTTACGAAGCACGTTTCGAAAGATGAGCGGGGCTAGGGAGAACATGCGGGCGGGTGAGGGTAACTGAAAAGGGCGGGATTTGTCATGTGAATTTGGCTGAAAGCTGGCTTCGGTTTTATGCGGTTTGAACGCGCAAATATGGCGTGGCTTGACCGCCGGTTTGCGGGATTCGGCAGGGCCAGCCGTCGCTACCGGGGTGGCGGGTGGTTTGAAAGGGGCGGAATCGGCTATAGTGCAATGACTTATGAGTCGATCCACCTTTTCTCTCGCCCTGCTTGCCGGGCTTGCGGTGCTGTGCGGCGGATGCAAGACCTATTCGCTTGGGTTCCGGCCGACGGATACGACCAGCCAACAGATGATGCTGAATGTCACGGCCACCTTATCCCGCGCTGATGGAAGTGAGAATCTCGGTATGACCAATAATCATGGCACGTTGTTTGCGCCGGGTTTGAAGGCGGGAGATGTGGTGACGTTCACCTCACCGGGCTATGCAGCAACGGCGGTTCGGATTGACCTGAACAAGTATTACATCAGCCCGCCGCCAGCGGGAATGAAGCAGAGTCTGCCGATTCCGCTGGTGGACAGCGATACGCTGCCGGTGCCGATGCAGCGGAGGACGCAGCCGTAAATTAAAGTCCGGTTTGAGTTGGTCAGGCGGTTGCTGTCGTCATTTCACTAACTTCTTTGATATCCCCCCACCTGTACCCTCCTTCACATTCACCCACCTCTCATGATCGAACCACTCGAAGCTCGCACTTTTTTTTCCTTCAGTCTTGCAGCCGATGGGACACTGACCGTCTCGGGCGGCGACGGTAATGATTACCTGAACGTTTACGGCATCAAGGATTCCATCGCGGTTCAGGAAAATGGCGAAGTCACGGCTGCCTACAAGCGGTCACTCGTGAAGCGGGTGGTGATGTATGGAATGTCGGGGGATGACCGCTTGCAAAACTCGACCGGGATACAGTGCACTTTGTACGGTGGCGATGGTAACGACAGGCTGGAAAGCGGCGATGCGCCGGGATTGCTTTATGGGGGTGATGGAGACGATACGCTACAGGGGGGAAAGTACGATGTGCGGATGTACGGTGGGAAAGGCAATGACAACCTGCAGGGTGGTGATGGGAATGATCTGCTGTCGCCGGATGAGGGGAATGATCAGGCTGTGAATGGTGGCGGCCGGGCCGGGAAGAACACGCTGGTTTTGCCGCCGCCTGGGAGCACGGTAAACAACCGAAGCAATATTCAGGTGACCAAGCCGAATTCGTATGTGCCGCCCAACACGGCAATACCGGTGGGGATCTCGACGTACGGGCCGAAGCTCTCTCTGGCGAAGGCTAAGAACGGGCACACGATTCTGAAGGTGAACTACACGATTCCCGATGACGGGGCGGAGGCTTTGTTTGGGCCGGAAGTGATGAACGTCAGCAACACTCTGACGATTGATGTGATCACTACGAGTTATTCGGGGACGACCAAGCCATTGAACAAAAAGATGACGATGACTTATGACTTGGGGACTCCGCCGGCGGGGTACTCCGTGCGGGTGAGGGGCCTGACGGGGTCAGGGGCGTCGATTAAGGGGATTTGATGGCGGAGACCGCGCCGAGTTCAGGTTGAGGCGGTATTCAGCTTTCAAAAAGATGGAATCGAGGGCGGTTCACCGGGGGATGGTGGGCAGCGCCTATCGGACGGCTTATTCTCCAACCTATGCCAAAGGCCATTGTGATTGGGGCGGGGTTTGGGGGAATTGGCTCAGCGCTGCGGCTGCGGGCCAAGGGGTATGAGGTCACGGTCATTGATAAGCAGGACAAGCTGGGGGGGCGGGCATATCAGTATGAGCGGAAGGGGCCGCTGGGGACGTTTGTGCATGATGCTGGGCCGACCGTCATCACAGCCAAGTTTTTGTTTGATGAGCTGTTCGAGCTGTTCGGCAAGAAGCGCGAAGACTACATGACGTTTGTGGACCTTTATCCGTGGTACCGGATCAGGTTCTCGGACGGGACGCATTTTAATTACGGCGGGACGCTGGAGCAGATGGAGGCGGAGCTGGAGAAGGTGGAACCGGGGGCATCGGAAGGGTTCCATAAATATCTGGCCCACTCGAAGAAGATTTTTGATGTGGGGTTTACGAAACTGGGCTGCGTGCCGTTTCATGACCCGCGGACGATGTTTAGTTGTGCCCCGGACCTGATCCGGTTGCAGAATTATTTGACGGTCTGGCAGATGGCGAAGAAGTATTTCAAGACCGAAAAGTTGCGGCGTGTTTTTTCGTTTCAGCCGCTGCTGGTGGGGGGGAATCCCTTTAATACGACCAGCATCTACGCGCTCATTTTTTACCTGGAGCGCGAATGGGGCATCCAGTTCTGCATGGGGGGCACGGGTGCGATCATTCGCGGTTTGGAAAAGCTGATGCGTGAAGAGGGGATTCAGGTTCGGTTGGGCGAAGAGGCAACATCGATCAGCATTCAGGAAGGGGACGCGCTCGGACAGCGCGACACGTTCGTCTCGGGCGTCGTTACGACCTCAGGAGATACCCATGACGGCACAACCGTTGTCGCAAATGCCGATGCCCCCCACGTCTGGCAAAACCTCATCGACAAGAAGCACCACACCCGTCTGTCGAAACTTTGGATGCCCCGGCTAAAGTATTCCATGGGCCTCTTCGTGATGTACTTCGGGACGACCAAGCCTTACCCCAACGTTGCCCACCACACGATCGTTCTGGGTGAAAGTTACAAAGCGTTGATCTACCGGCTGTTCGACAAGTTCGACGTGGAAAAGCACGATCTCTCCGTCTATCTCCACCGGCCCACGGCCACTGATCCCAGCATGGCCCCGCCGGGCTGCGAGAGTTTCTACGTCCTTGTCCCCGTCCCCAACCTGCAAGGCATCAAGGCCCATGGCCACGACTGGTCGAAACTTGGGCCGGAGATGCGCGAGGCGACCATTGATTACTTGTCCCGCACCGAACTGCCCGGACTGCGCGAATGCATTACCGAAGATTTTTATGTGACGCCGGAACACTTTGAGAAGAATCTCAACAGCGTCCACGGCTCCGGCTTCAGCATCCAGCCCATTTTCCAGCAGTCCGCCTACTTCCGCTTTCACAACAGGGCCCCCGGCATCGAAGGGCTTTACCTGGTCGGTGCCGGCACCCACCCGGGCGCGGGAATGCCGGGTGTGCTGTGCAGCGCGAAGGTGGTGGATTCGATGATTCCACCCGTCGTTGCTTCGGCCGCATCGGGCACATCACCTGTCGCGGGTTAGCTCCCGTTGGTCCGCGTTGGCAGAGGATGGTCTCGGCCGTCTGTTGACCAGAGCGACCGGCGGCCCGAGTCGTGCCGCAAGCGCGGCTTAGACAAGCATGACGAGAGGCAGTGATCTTTCCTCGAGCTGCCAGCGGAGAGAGGGCGGCCACCGGTTCTACAGCCTGCCTTTCAAAACTATTGGTGTGGAGATTTGGCCGCGACTGGCAATCTCGGTGCCTAGGCTCGCTACGAACTGACGTCGAGCGGTAGTCGCGTTGACTGCCCCAAGTTACAGAGGCTTTGTATTCATCAAGGAATAGATGATGGCAAATATTGTTGACACTGCAGTCGCAGCGGGAACTTTTAAGACATTGGCAGCAGCGCTCGGCGCAGCCGGTTTGGTTAGCACGCTGCAAGGCCCCGGTCCTTTCACCGTTTTCGCACCCAGCGACGCAGCCTTCGCAAAGCTGCCAGCTGGCACTGTGGAAGCACTCGTCAAGCCCGAGGCCAAGGCAAAGCTCACCGGCATCCTGACCTACCACGTCGTGGCCGGAAAAGTCATGGCGGCGGATGTTGTGAAACTCACATCGGCCAAGACGGTTGAAGGTCAGTCAGTTACCGTAGTCGTGAAGGACGGTAAGGTTCACATCGACAATGCGACCGTCGTTACAGCCGATATCGTCTGTGATAACGGGGTCATCCACGTGATCGACTCCGTACTGCTGCCCAAGTAGTCGGTAGATGAGTCTCGGAGCAGAACTCCACGGGCAGGAATCACTTTCTAGTGATTCCTGCCCGCTCTTTTTGTCGTGTCGGAGTCACGTGAACTCTGGGAATGGACCAACATGTTAAGGGTCAATGATATCAGCCGTGTCGGCCCCTGAGGTGTGGACCGGCAGAACGAGCCAGGAACATCGCACGAAGTTTGACCTCTACGCTTTTTTACTTGATCAGGCCCATCCGCGGGCGCCACGTAACTCCCCTTAGCCCGCCGTCGCCACAACTTTTGCGGTGGCCGCGGCCGGTGCGACCGTGTTTTTGTCACCGGCGTATGTTGCAGTAAACGTGTGCGTCCCGGCCGTGCGCAAGGTCGCCACGATGAACGCCGTGCTGTCAGGGGCAATCTTCCCTGTTCCGATCACGGTCTGACCCTCACGAAACGTGACAGTGCCGCTGGGGACCGCTGTACCGGGCGCAGCGCCGCTGAATGAAGCCGTCAGACGGATCGGCACACCCACCTTCACCGTCGGCGCAGCCTTGAGCGCCAGCCGTGGCGTGTTCTTAGCCACAGCCACTGTTTTGGCTACGGAAGTACTCGCAACAAAGTTCACCCCACCCCCATAGACCGCACCATAGTTGTGCGTCCCAACCGCGGGGTGCGCTATCTTGAACGTCGCCGCGTTCCCCGCGATTTTTGCCGTCCCCAGCACGGCCGCCCCGTCCTTGAAGGTTACGGTGCCCTCGCGCGGCATGCCCTTCGCGGCGGCAGTAACCGCTAACACCCCGGCAGTCAGTGTTAACGCTTGACCAGCAAAGACGGCCGTACCGCTCACCTTAAGCGACGTCTCGCTCTTGGCCTTTTCCACCTTCACCTTGAAGACCGCTGAAGCACCCGATGCGTGCTTGGCGTCGCCGGAATAAACGAACTGGTAACGATGTTCGCCGACGGGAATCTTTCCGCTGGCTGAGGTGAACACAATCGCCCCATCCGCACCGAGGCTGGCCGTACCCACCACTTCATCATTTTCCGTCACCATGGCTGTACCGGTGTAGGGATCTGTGAGGTCGCTTGAGGTAACCTTCGCAGCGAGTTTCAGTGCCGTACCCACGGCCACCGTTGTCGACATTGGCGATGAGACTGTCGTCGCCACCGGACCGCTGCTCGTTTTCAGCCCGCTTACTTTGAACGACAGCCCCCCATCCGAAAAAGGACCACTGCTGTATACAAAGGAGGTCAGCGTGTCTGAACCCGGATGCGAGGGTGACTTCCCAGCCAGCACCGCCGGACTGTCGGCACTGGCGAATGCAAACCCCGTCAGGGTCTTTCCGGCCGATACCCTGGCCCCGTCGGATGCCACCCACCGAATTGAGTTCCCGTTGTCAGTGGTGTTTTCGCCCGATAGCGAATGACTCCAGCCAGCCGGGTCGGTAACTGCCGTCGGGACAGAAGGCAGAAAGTCCGCGCCCGGCACCCAGGCCAGCCAAAACGTGCCCAGTGTAGTGGTCCCGGAGTCTGTTAAGGTGAGCGCGTAGTGGTAAGTCGGCTTCGGCGTACTCGTGTCGGTGAAGACCAGTGTGATCTTGGCCCCAGCCCCCAGCGAAAGCAACCTCCGCCCTTCCAAACACTGAACCACCGGCCGAAACCGAGCTGATCGCGATGCCACCCTCCGCACGCCGGGCCGAAAAGATTGGATCATGCAATGGAGTGTACGAAATCACCCCGGCTATTCGGCCGCATTCCCCGGCAATCCCGCCGTCATCTGGAACACCTCTTACCGGTAGCCCCAAACGCACAGACCGGTGCACTGCTTAGGCTCTTAAGCCTTACCTAACCCACCACGAAAATATGGACTGTGTTTTCAGCTCGTGATGCTACACAAGAATATCGGTTTTATGCTCCCAGACTCCTGAATGTCCGGCCGTGTATGAGATCTTCTGACATTTCAAAGTCATGCCTGAATATTTGTCAGAATATCGCTCTGCCCTTTGCGGGCTGATTAAGGAAATCGCCAACGAAGTGTGCCCTCTGACTCTTCCTGTCCATTGCCCAAGATCCACGTTTTTGGTAAAGTTCGGCGTTCCAGCAATCCCGGCGGCTGGGCCGTTCCTTGGATCGTGTTGATCTTGGGAATGTGCGTTTCAAAGTTGTTCCACAAGCCCGCTGGCGGGGCTTTGCTACCGGGGCGAAGTCACTGCTTGGGCTGGCGGCTTACAAAAGTCCGCTGAAAGGTTCTTCGAATGGCTACGAGTCAGGCAGAATTGGTCAAGCAGTTGGTGGATTCAGGCGTTCACTTCGGGCACCGCGTTTCGCGGTGGAACCCCAAGATGGAACCGTACATCCACGGCAAGCAGAACAGCATTCACATCATTGACGTGAAGGAGACCGTCAAGGGCCTCCTTCGTGCCAAGCGTCTGGTCCAGAAGATCGTCGCTGACGGCAAGGACGTCCTCTTCGTCGGCACCAAGCGTCAGGCCCGCTTCGACATTGAAGAAGAAGCCACCCGGTCGGGGATGCACTTCGTCTCGGAGCGTTGGCTCGGCGGTACGCTCACCAACTTCCGGACCATCCGCGACCGTCTGAAGCGTCTGGATGAACTCGACCGGTTGTTCACCACGGGCGAGATCGAAAACTACTCCAAGAAGATGAAGTCCACCCTCAAGCGCGAGATGGACAAGATCAAGAGCAACCTCGGTGGCATCCGCAAGATGGAACGCCTCCCCGGCGTGTTGTTCGTGGTCGACACCCGCCGCGAGCACATCGCCGTCAAGGAAGCCAAGAAGCTCGGCGTGATCACGATCGCGTTGATCGACACCGACAGCGATCCGGAAGATATCGACCTTCCGATTCCGGGCAACGATGACGCGATGCAGGCCATCAAGCTGATTCTGAAGGAACTGGCCGACAGCATCATCGAAGGCAAGACCGGCCGTGGCGAGACCAAGGGCGTTGACGCCGGTCCTGAAGGCCGTCGCCGCAGCACACGCGCTGCGTTCAAGGCCGAAGACAAGCCCGCTGAAATCGAGTCCGCGGCCGTGCCGGCCGAGGCCCCCGCAGCCCCGACCGCCTAACCAGCTTGTGCCGGTTTGGATGAGTCAGTCAAAAAGTAGAAGTGGGCACCGAGCGATCGGTGCCTGCTTTTCCTTAGTCAAGTGAAATGTAAAGATTGAGTCAAGAGGAGATTCCCATGTCAGTCACAATTACCGCCTCGCTCGTCAACGACCTCCGCGCCAAGACCGGCCAGGGGATGATGGAATGTAAAAAGATGCTCACCGAGACCGGCGGCGACATCGAAAAGGCGATTGATGCCTTCCGCAAAAAGGGCGTCAAGGCCTCGCTCAGCGAGCGCATCGCCACCGAAGGCCGTGTCACCGCCCACACCGCCGCCGACCACAAGTCTGCGGCCATCGTGGAAGTGAACTGCAACACGGACTTCACCGCCAAGAGCGATGCGGTGGCCGTGTTCGCCGAAACGGCCTGCCTGAAGCTGCTGGCCGGGGTGACTGACCTGGCCGCGGATGCGGAAATCAAAGCCGCACTGACCGTTCTTTCGCAGACGACCGGTGAGAACGTGGTTCTGGGCCGGACGGCACTGGTGAAGGGTGACTTCTGCGGCAGCTATTTGTACACGACGGCTGGCAAGGGCAAGACCGCCGTGGTCGTCCAGCTTTCGGGCGAAGGGGCACATGATGACGTCGTCAAGGCCTTGGGCCTGCACGTCACCGCCGTCAAACCGCTGGCGTTGACCCGCGAAGAAATCCCGGCGGATGTGGTCGCCCGTGAGAAGGCAATCGCCGTGGAAATGGCAACCGCCTCGGGCAAGCCTCAGGCCATTGCCGAGAAGATCGCCGACGGCAAGATGGTCTCGTTCTATGCAGAGCGCGTCCTGCCCGAACAGGTCTTCATCAACCCGGAAGTCTATAAGGGCAGCGTGGGCGACATGCTGAAGGCCAAGAAGGCGACGCTGCACAAATACGTCCGGATCGAAGTCGGACAGGCCTAAACCCTGAGTCGTTCCAGATAGAGGGTCGGGGCGAGGGTGAATCCTTTCACAGGCTGTTGAGTCACCAAGGGCCACAACAACCATGTCAACGTCTGGGACCAAACCCCGCATCCTCACCGGCGACACCCCCACCGGGAAACTCCACATCGGCCACTATGTAGGCTCTGTGGAGAACCGGCTGGCGTTGCAGGAGACGCACGACTGCTACTTCCTGATTGCCAACAAGCACGCCTTCACCACCCGCGCCGCCCAGCCGGCCGACATCCGCCAGAGTGTGCTGGACATCGCCACGGACTATCTGGCGGCCGGCATTGATCCGCACCGCAGCACGATGTTCATCCAGTCGGAAGTGCCGGCCATTGATGAGCTGACGTTCTTCTTCGCGATGCTCTTGCCGTTTAACCGCGTCATGCGGAACCCGACGCTGGCGCAGGAGATCAAGGACAAGGATCTGGGTGATCATTACCCGTTCGGGTTTCCGCTCTACTCCGTCGGGCAAACGGCCGACATTCTGGCGTTCCGGCCGGTGATGGTGCCGGTGGGCGAGGACCAGATTCCGCACTTGGAACTGACGCGGGAAGTGGCGCGGAAGTTTAACCAGTTGTACTGCGACGTGGACCCGCAGAGCGAAGACGATCAATACCTCCCGCGTGGCGGTTTATTTCCCATTATCCAGCCGAAACTCGGCCGGGTGAAACGCCTCGTGGGCCTGGGCGCGCCGAACGCCGAAGGGACCCTTACGAAGATGGGCAAGAGCAGCAACAACGCCATCTTCCTTTCCGATTCAGCCGATACAGTGACGAAGCGCGTGATGGGGATGTACACCGACCCCAAGCGTCTTCGGGCCACCGACCCCGGTGAAACCGACCCGACAAAAAACCCGCTCTGGGCATATCAGGAGACCTTCAATCCCGATAAAGCCTGGGTCGATGAGCACCGCGAAATGTATTCCGCTGGCAAAGTCGGCGATGTGGTCATCAAGAAGAAGCTGATTGAGTGCCTGAACACGCTTCTTGAACCCATCCGCACCCGCCACGCCCAGTTCGCCGCCCGGCCGGACGATGTGATTGATGCCCTTCGCCTTGGCACAGCCAAAGCAAACGTGGTGGCAGAAGAGACGCTGGCGCTGGCAAAGAAGGCAATGAAGCAGGATTTCTTTAGCGGGCGGACGCTGCAGCTCAGGTAATCACTACCTCACGTCCACCGGCCGGCCGCCGCTCTTCATGCTTTCGTAAAGTGCTTTGATGATCGCGACTGCCTTGCGGGCTTCGGGCGCGAAGGTGTCGGCGTCCTTGTCGGCTTCCCACGATGAGAGGATGTGGGTGATGTTGCGGTAGTGAAGGTCGGTGTCGATCTGCGCGGACGCCGAACCACCGCCGACGGATTCCTTCCTGCGATCTGGGCCCAACCTCGCGACGAGTTCCTTGTCGGTGGGCAGTTCTTCCTTGAAGCGGAATGTTTTTAGGCCTTCGTTCGCATCCGAAACAGCGTGGCCAAGCTCGCCGCCGATTTCGATGCGGACGGGGCCACCGGGCCACATCGCTGTGCTTCCCATGATCGTTCCGTGGGCGCCGTTGGCGAATTGGACGGTGGCGGAGAGGGTGTCTTCCACTTCGATCTCGGCATGGATGCGGCTGGAGCCGAAAGCGGCCACTGTCTTGATCGGGCCGCCGATCCACTGGAGGAGGTCCACGTTGTGGACGGACTGATTCATGATCGCACCGCCGCCGTCGAGTTTCCATGTGCCGCGCCAGCCGCCGTCGCGGTAGTACTGGTCGTTGCGGTGCCACGGCGTGACGCAGCCTGCCCATGCGACCCGGCCGAAGCGGCCAGCCTGTGCTGCATCACGCAAGGCGCGGTTCGCGTCGTTCCAGCGGTTCTGGAAGATGCCCGCCAGCCGTTGGCCTGATTTCACCGAGGCCTCATGCATGCGGTCGATGCGGTCGAGTTCGATCTCCATCGGCTTTTCACAAATGACGTGGCACCCGGCAGTAAGTGCGGCAATGGCAGGGTCGGCGTGCAGGCCGGAGGGCGTGCAGACGTGCACCACGTCGGGCTTCTGCTCTTTGATCAGCTTAAGCAGGTCAGAGTAGATCGGTGTGCCATCGAGGTTATTCTTGGCGAGAACGGACTGGCTGCGCGCGGTGTCGACATCGCAGACAGCGACCAGCTTGCTGGTGGGCAACTTGGGGATGAGGCGCGTGTGCCATTCACCGACGACACCTGTACCGACTACTGCGTGCTTCCATTGACGTGACATTCGGGCTTCCTAACGTGGGTATGGGACGGGACTGGTGGGCTGCCTTACGGGATGAGGCGTACAAACTTACGATTACCTAACTGCAACACCATGGGCTGGGTGACTTCAACCGTCGGCTGATCGCCGGCGACTTTTTCGCCATCGATCTTGACGGCTCCTTCCTTCAGTTTGCGGTTCCCTTCGCCATTACTGGCGACGAAGCCCGCCTGAACGAGCAGGGGCACGACCCGCTGGGGACCGGCCGGGACTTTCAGCTCGGGCATTTCTTCGGGGATGCCGCCGCCGACGATGACTTTCAAGAACTCCTGCTCGGCGCCAGCCGCATCGGCCTCGCTGTGAAGCCATGTGATGATGTGCTTGGCCAGGGCGATTTTGGCGTCACGGGGCTTGGTTGAAATCAGAGATTGGTAGTGCTCTGCGGGAAGGTCGGTGAGCAGCTGGTAGTACATCGGCAGGACCGAATCGGGCAGCGACATGACCTTGCCGAACATGCCGTGCTGGCCGGCCGGGGCATCGGTGACGCCGATATAGTTGCCCTTGCTCTTGGACATTTTGATGACGCCATCGGTGCCGACGAGCAGTGGCGTGACGATGACCGTCTGGCCCCGCTGGCCCAGTTCTTCCTGAAACTCCCTGCCAACCAGATTGTTGAAGAGTTGGTCGCTGCCGCCCATTTCGATATCGGCCTGAATCTCGACGCTGTCCCAGCCTTGCAACAGCGGGTACATCAGTTCGTGCAGACCGATGGCCACGCCTTCTTTGTAGCGCTTGTCGAAGTCTTCGCGGGCTAAAAGCTGTGCGACACTTTTGCGGGCGGCCAGCCGGATAACATCGATCATGTTCATCTTGCCGAGCCACTCACCGTTGTAACGGACCTCGAGGTGTTCCGAGTCTGTTAAGAGGATTTTGCCGACCTGTGCCACGTAGGTTTTGGCGTTGGCGTCGATCTGCTCGCCGGAGAGAACGGGGCGGGTAGTGTTGCGGCCGGAGGGATCGCCGACGCGGGCGGTGTAATCGCCAATAATGAGCACGGCTTTGTGACCGAGATCCTGAAACCAGCGGATGACTTTTAAGGGGACGGCATGGCCGAGGGTGACGTCCGGGGCGGTCGGGTCCATGCCGAGTTTTACGCGCAGCGACTTACCGGATTTGACTGCGGCTTCGAGCTTTTTGAGCAGGTCGGGCTCGGGGACAATTTTGTCGACGCGCCGGCGGAGCAGTGCCCAGTCAGCGTCTTTCGGCAAGTGGGGGGAAGGGGAGGGCATGAGGGGGCGTTATCTTAGTGAAAAAGGGGCCATACGTGTAGCAGGGCTGTGGTGGTCGTGGGGTGGGTGGTTGGGGCGAGGGTCGTCGCAGCGGTGATAAGCACGGTCACGCCATTGAACGCAACGTGGACGAGGATCGGCGCCATCAAAGTGCCGCTGCGTTCGTAGATGATTCCCAGGAGAATGCCCAGTGTGAAAATCGCCGGCCACGAGAACATGGGGTGAACCAGCATGAACAGTGTCGCAGCCAGTGCCACCGCCCCCCAGCGACCCAGCCAACCGCGAAGGAATGATTGCATCAGTCCGCGGAACAGGAACTCCTCGGTTAGCGGCGCCAATACCGTGGCAGACAGGGCAATCAGCCAGAGTGTGGCTGGCTGCTCTTGCAGGGTCTTGACCATCTCGTGTTCCTGACCGGTTTCCTGGCCGGTTAGCGAGAGGGCCAACTGCGTCAGTACGTTGACCGACCAGGCGGCCGGCAGCGTGAGCAGCATGACACCCCATGGCCAGCGGCGAGGCGAGAGCAGGCTTGACGGCGGAAGTGCGGTGGCGATCGGCACGAAGCGGTCCTCGACAACGGGCAGCGATGCATCCGAAGTGGGAAGGGGATGGCTCGTCAGGGGGAGTGCCGTTACGTCCTCGATGACCTCCCACGAGGGACGGATGCCGGGTAGGGGCACGGACGGAGGGGGTGGGAAGGGAAGAAACGCAACCCCGGCCGCTAATCCGGGGGCTGCCAGCAGCGGCTGTAGTGCCCGTGCGTCGCCATCGCCCACGAGCAATAGCGGCAACCGCCTGCCGAGAATCAACAGGCCGAAGCCGAGTTCAGCGATCAGGGCTCCGACTTGTGATGTCAGGTTGACGGCGATCAGGCTGGTCCCGGTGAGCTCTTTGTCAGAAGACCCAGCTTGAAAGTAGACAGCGCCTGCCACGGCCGACGCTAGGTAGCCCCCGATTACGACAAATAGCAGGCCGAGAATCGCCTGGCCGTCGTGTCCCCAAAGCGGCGCGTGACAAAGTGCGGGCTTCAAGCTGAACCAGCCACGCGCGAGCCCGACGCACAACAGGACGACCGCCGGCAAAAGAATGATGCCGTAGCCGATGAGTTCTCCGACGATTTTATCCATCCCGATCCACCACGAAACGCGACAATTGCGATCGGCCGGAAGCGGCTACAATCGCGTCGGAAAGAATACGCTGGAGAGAGATGATGGGCGACATGCTGGGCAAGATCGTGGAAAGCAAAAAGGCTGAGGTGGCGCGCCGAAAGGTGGAGACGCCGCTGGAGCAGTTAAAAGAGACCATCGAAACGCTGGGGCGGCCGCGGAATTTTTTCCATGCCGTGACCAAGCCGCCGCTCAACGGCAAACGGGTGAACCTGATTGCGGAAGTGAAAAAGGCCAGCCCATCAGCCGGGGTGATAAGGGAGAATTTTGACCCGCTGGCCATCGCTAAGGCGTATGCGGCGGCGGGGGCCAGCGCTTTGAGCGTGCTGACAGATGAGGAGTTTTTTCAGGGGAATCTGTCGTACATCCACTTGATCCGGGATGCGGTCAAGCTGCCGGTGTTGCGAAAGGACTTCATCATTGATCCCTATCAGGTATACGAGAGCCGGGCGGCCGGGGCGGATGCGATCCTGCTGATTGCGGAGTGTCTTGAGACAGGCGAGTTGATAGACCTGCAGATTCTGGCGACGGAGTTATCGATGACGGTGCTGATCGAGGTGCACGATCTGGACAACCTCATGCGGGTGCGCGACACCGTGATCGGCTTCCCGCACCGGTCGTACAGCCTGCTGGGGATCAATAACCGCAACTTGAAGAACTTCCATACGGATCTGGGAAACACCCTGCGAATGGCGGAACTGGTGGAAGACCGGACCGTGCTGGTGAGCGAAAGCGGGATCAAGACGGCGGCAGATGTGAAGAAGCTCTCTGAGGCTGGCGTGCGTGCGATTCTTGTGGGCGAGAGCCTCATGAAGGAAGCAGATATTGGTGCGGCCGTCCAGGCGCTGCTGGGTTAGGGCGCTAGCTCCTGATTACGGTTGGCCGTCAAATAAAAGTCATTCCCAATGAATCACCCCCGAGGCAAATGCCCCGGGGGTGATTGGTTTGAGGTGACAGAGTGGACCGGCGACTTACATCCCGCCGCCGCCGCCCTGCATCTGCATGAAGGCCTGCATACCGGCTGCAACCAGCGACTGCACGAGGGCAGTGGGAATATGCACATCCGAGCGGATGACGGTGCCTTCGGCTCCGAACGAAACGCCGATGGGCGGTAGGTCAGGCGGAAGGGTGACGTTGACGGGCAGGCCGAAGCCCTTGGCGTAGCTGACGCCGGTGGTCACGATTTCATCAAGAGCGACGTACATGACCACGGACTGGCTCTTGGGGAGCTGGTCGCGCGTGGCGGGCAGGGACTTGAGCTTCGCCGGGCCGTCGGTGTCGGTCTTGGCGGCAGCGATGGTCTTGGCGAGGTTGGCCTCGGTGGTGGCCTGGCCGACGACGACCAACCCGTCGTTGATGACAACCAGGTCCGTGAACTGGCCTTCCGGGCCGTACATCATCTTCTGCATCTGCTGCATCTGCGCCTCTTCAGGCGTGGCCGGATTCGGGTTCATCTTGACGGCGATACGGTCAACGGACAGGCCGTCAACGGTCTTGAAGGCATCCTTGACTTCGTAATCGGGAATCGTGGCCGCGGCCTGCGGCACCATCGACTTGATCATCGGGCCCATGGCGAGCGTCATTGACTTCAGACCGGCCGAGTAAGCCTTTGCATCGGCATGGACGACGTTGACGACCTGAATGAGGGATTCAGTGCCAAAGCCGCCGGTCGGAGCGAATAGGCCGAACGAGTTGTTCTTGGCACTGGCGAGCATTGCGATCAGCGAATCGGAGGTGGCAGCGGCCTTGTCGCCGCCTTCCAGCTTGGCAAGCTCGGCGACGATCGGGGCACTCAAGTCCTTCATGACCTGGGCGAATGCTGCCGGTGAGCCGCCGCCGCCATAGACCAAGTACTTGGCTTCGGGCAGGCCGACGGTCGGTGAACCTTCCACCGGCTTGATTTCGGAAGCGACTTTGCCAAGGTAAGTGTCTTTAGCAAACTCGGAGGCGACAGTGATATTGATGCCAACGTCTGTCAGGGTCGCGCCAGCCGTTGAGCCGTCACTTTCCTTCATAAACGTCTGTGCCGCATCCATCAGTCGGCTGCCGAACGCGCGGACCATGGGGGCCAGCTTTTCGGCGCCGGGCTGGGCGCGCGTGGAGTTTTTGTAGCCTTCTTCCATGCCCTTGAGGAACTCTTCGCGGTGGGCTTCCATCTTGGGAAGGAGGTCGGCACGCAGGGCAGGAATGTTGCCCCACAGAACGACGTCCTTCTCGGCGAACTGCGCGCCGCTGAAAGCGGGCAGCTTCATGCCGGTACCGGGCTTGGCGACGAGATCCTTGATCGGAGAAATCGCGGCGTACTTACCCCAGGCCGCGGCGTAGTTGACCTTGTCGTCCTTACCCTTGAATTCGGTGACGTCGCCCTCGGTCTTGACGTCTTTGAAGTTGGCCAGGAAGGCCTTGTAGTCGCTGACGGGGACCAGAACGATCAACGGCGGCTGATCCTTTGTGGTTTCCTTGACGCCGCTGACGAAGACGAACGCGAGGTCGCCGGTCAGGTCAAGTGACTCCTTCTTGATGCCACCCTCGGCCAGCATCATCGAAAGGGGATCGGCGGCTTCGGGCTTGAAGGCCACGATGCCGAGCTTGGTGTTGAAATCGCCGATCTTCTTATTGAGGGCTTCGAGTTTGGCGAACTTCAAAACCGCGACCGTCTCCGCCGGGAGAACTTCGGTGATGTCCGCCCGAACCATGGCCGAGCCGAACACCGCGAGCAAAACCGCAGACGCAGACAGTGCAAACTTCCTTCGCATGACACTCCTTGAGTAGCCTTCGAACCGCCGGACGGCACACGCCGGTCAGCAGCCTTAGGCGGGTATGCTAGGCGAACCGGCCGACCCGGCAAGCCTGCAGTACCGCGTTTAGACACGGACCAGAACAATCAGTTAGGGGGGTTACAGGAGGGCGGCTATACTGCCTTCCTGTGCGATTGGCAGTCTTGGAATCTTCGACCGTTCTGCAACTGCCTCCAGCGGGAGCTCGGCAGAACCATGTTGCAAGCATTTCCCAACCGCGGGACATTCGGTCAGTCAAGGTCTTGCGAATTAGCCTGACCGATCGATGCAACTATCGGTGTACGTATTGCATGCCTGCCGAGGGCCTCGCCTGGCAGGATAAAACGGAGTTCCTCAGTCTTTCAGAACTCATGACAGTGACAGGGGTTGCGGCAGAAAGATTCGGAATCAGGCGGTTCAAGCTGACCGGTGGAGAACCCACCCTTCGCCCGGACCTGGTCGAGATTGTCCGGCGGCTGGGACGGTTGGCGCACCCTCATTCTTCACACAGTTCCGATGGTGACATTTCCCTGACTACCAACGGTCAGTTGCTGGCAGGCATGGCAAGTGAGCTACGGTCAGCCGGGCTGGACCGCGTGACAGTTTCGGTGGACTCCTTACAGCAGGGTCGGTTTCGGGCGATCACCCGGACGGGCGATCTGAACGCCGTGATGAGAGGCCTTGAAGCCGCGCTCGCTGCAGGATTTTCGTCCGTCAAGATCAATTGCGTCGTCATGAAGGGGATCAACGAGGACGAAGTCGCGGACTTCGCACGGCTCACGCTGGGCATGGCGATAACGGTTCGATTCATCGAGTACATGCCGCTGGGTGACGCTGCGTATTTACGGGCCGCAGAGTTACCGGCGGCCGTCGGTCCCTCAGCCGGGTGCGGTGGGCAACTACGAGGGGAAGTCTGGGTGCCCGAGAGCGAGGTACGTGCACGCATCGAGCGCGAACTGGGTCCGCTGGTGCCTGTAGATCGTCAGAGCGAACCGGGTGTCGGGCCCGCGATTCCTTATCAGTTGGCTGGCGCACGGGGCCGGGTGGCCTTCATCTCGGCGATGTCGGCACCCTTTTGCGACACGTGTAACCGGTTGCGCCTGACCGCCGACGGGCTTCTGCGGGCGTGCCTGTTTGATGGGGGGGAAGTCGACACGAAGCCGCTGTTGCGCGGTGGTCTCGAGGGCGATCAGGCGGAGGCCCTCGCGCAGGCCATGGTCGATTGCGTTGCACAGAAGCCCGACACACACAGTGCCCGGGGCGGTACGGCCATGAGCCGAATCGGCGGCTGAACGCGGTCAGTCATCGCCAGTGCCAGCACGGCCACAGACGACTCGAGAATCCGTTAGCAGGTCATGGATGGAAGTCTTCTCGGCGGTGGTAGCCACTAGCAGGTAGGTCAAGCCGAGGGTCAAAAAGTTTAAGAGGCTGGCCAACTGGCGGACAAACGAGCGGACCAGCGGAAGCCGTCGTCCGGCGATATCGCCGACACGGATTCCCACGGCCCGCTTGCCCAGCGTAGCCTGCCATGGTCCAGCCTCCATCAGCGCAAAGTAGGAATAAAACATCGCCCAGCCGATGTAGCTAGTGGAGTTTCTCGAATACGCGATATTGGTCATCACGCTCGTTGAAGAGCCGGAGGAGCTGCGGATCGTGGTGACCGTGGGAACCAGCCAGCCAAAATGGACCAGCGTCGCGGTGATGGCGGGAACGAGTATGCAGAAATAGATCACCAGATAGATGATCCAGTCGATCAGCCATGCCAGAAATCGTCGCCAGAAACCGGCCGGGCGCAGCATCGGCCGGGCCGACATCCGGTGGTAGTTGAGCATGCCGGCGGTGGCGATCGGGAATGTCGCTGGTGCGCCTTCGCCAGCCGGACCCGCAAGCGGGATTAGCTGCGGACCAGCCTGCTCGGCGGCCGGGCCTTCATCGCCCATGCCGAAAATCTCGTAGGCCGGCAGCCAGTCGGGCATACCGACGGTCCAGACGAGCGACTCAGTGGATACAGCCCCCACCGACCACATCTGCTCGATCTGATCGCGCGAGAAGGGGCCGGCACGGACACCGTTCGTGGCAAAGTACCAGAGGTCGGGGTTGCCAGAATTCGCGGGATCGCTGAAGGCCACTGCTGCATTATGCAGTGCGAATCGTATTTCGGCGCGGCGTTGCCGGGCCCCGGGTTACCCAGATTGCTTCAGTTTCGTATGATTCGCAGCCCCGTCCGGCCCTTCCCCTTCCGAACCCCTTCATGGCACTCAAGCCCCGCAATGATGTTGTCGACTGGCTGCAATACGTCACGCTGCGATGCGTGACGATGATGTTGCATTGCCTGCCGGTCGAGGTTTGCCTGACCGGGGCCAAGTCGCTGGGGGATTTCATGTACGCGGTGGATGCCAAACACCGCAAGCGGGCTATTGGTAACTTGACACGGAGTTTCCCGGAGAAGCCGCCAGCGGAGATCAAGCGGATCGCCCGCCTCAGCATGCAGCAGTTTTTCATGCTGGGTGTGGAGGTGCTGTTCACGACGCGGCTGGTGCGGGTCGACACCTATTCACGGATGGTCCACCTGCACGACTTCCGCGAAACGCTGGGGCTGCTACTCAGTAAGCACAAGGGTTTGCTGCTGCTGACCGGGCACTACGGCAACTGGGAAATTCTGGGCTACGTTCTGGCGACGCTGGGTTTTGAGACGACCAGCGTCGCCCGGCCGCTGGACAACCGGTTCGTCAACGAATGGCTGCTCGGCGTGCGCGAGAAAAAGGGACAGCGAATACTGGCCAAGACGGGGGCGATTGCCGAGATCCCGGCGATCATGGATGCGGGCGGGGCCGTGGGTCTGATCGCCGATCAGAACGCCGGCAGCAAGGGGATATTTGTTGAGTTCTTCGGCAGGAAGGCCAGTACCTACAAGTCCATCGGCCTGCTGGCGATGCGGTACAACGTGCCGGTGATTGTCGGCTACGCGCGGCGCAGGCGGGGGAAGTTCGAGTTTGATGTCGGCACACAGGACATCATCCTGCCCGCCGACTGGGAGAACGAAGCCGATCCGCTGCGGTACATCACCCAGCGGTTCACAACCGCCATCGAGACGTTCGTGCGCGAAGACCCCACGCAATACCTCTGGGTCCATCGCCGCTGGAAGACCCGGCCCAAGGGGGAAGAGCCGGAACGGTACGATTGAGAGGGGTTTGCATGCTGCCTGGCTAACGTTCTATATGATTCAGGCCAGCCCGCTCGATCAGGGTTTGGCCCCCAATTCGAGGGCTTTTGCTTTCCATTCGGCCAACTTGGCGTCGTAACCTTTACCTGGCTCGGCCTCGTCCCACAGGCGGTACAGGTTGCCAAGTTCGACGACGACGTGCAGGTGGAGGGTGGGGGGGCCACCTTCGGTGCTGAAGATGACCCGTTGGGCTTCGAGGAGTTCTGTTTCCGACTCTTTGAAACGGCCGAGACCGGCGAGGGCTCGACCCAGCTTGACCCGGGCGTTGCCCGTCGACCAATGGTCTTTGCCGACGATGCGCTCGAACATCGCAACGGCTTCGCGGGCGAGCGGCTCTGACTCTTGGGGCGGAATGACGCCTGCCAGATTATTCATCGACCGGGCCACATCGGGATGACCGCTGGGAAAGAGCCGCCGATACATATCGAGGGACTCCTGATAAAGGGATCGAGCCTTCACTAGATCGCCCTGAAGCTGGAACAAATGCCCGAGGTTGCCGAGTTGCTGGGCGGTGGAGGGGTGATCCTGGGGGTAGAGGCGCTTGAACATTTCCAGCGACTCCCGGTACATCGCCTCGGCTTGGACGAACTCTTGCCGGGCCTCCATCAGAAATCCGAGGTTGTTGATCGCACCTGCCACCTGGTAGTGATCCCCCGGGAAGAGTTGTCGATCAATCTGTAGTGATTCCCGGTAGAGAGGCTCCGCCCCGGCCAGATCGCCGCGGGCCTGAAGCAGGGTCGCCAAATTGCCGAGTGCACCTGCGACATCGCTGTGGGGTTTCGGATAGAGCCGCTTTACCATCGCGAGACATTCGCGGTAAAAGGACTCGGCTTGATCCAAGTCGCCTCGGCGCTGCCTTATGCCGCCAAGCTTGCCCAGCGCGTGGACGATGGTCGGATGATCACCCTTGCGGAGGCGTGTCTCCATGGCAAGCGCATCACGGTAATAGGATTCCGCCCCGACCAGCTCACCGCTGGAATCGAGCAGATTCCCCAAAGATTGGAGGCTGCTGGCGACTTCGGGGTGGTCGCCGGTGAAGAGTCGCTTTCTCATGGCCAGTGCTTCGCTGGCGGGTTGCTCTGCGCCTTTGAAGTCGGCGCGGGCTATGAGGACCTGGGCGAGGTTGCTCAGGGCGGCCGCCACCCCTTCGCTGTCACCGGGCGAGAGTTGCCTCCGGACGGCCAGCGACTCCCGAAAGAGTTTCTCGGCGGCAGCTTGGTTACCGCGATACTGATAGTTGGACGCGAGGTTGTTGAGGGCGACGGCGACCCACTGGTCGCCGTTGGGGTAAAGGCGCTTGTACATGTCCAGCGCTTCAATGAACAGCGGTTCAGCGGCGGCCAGATCACCTTGTATCTGGCGCAGTTGGGCGAGGTCTTCAACGGCGTGGGCGACATCGAGGTGGTCACCGGCGTGTGTGGCGCGTGCCAGGGGTACTGCGGGCTCGAACATGCGGGCGACATCAGCGAAGAGCGCGAGTTGCATGTAGGTGACTCCGATGGTGTCGCGGAGGCGCAGCTCGGCTTCGGGCGCGGCCTTAAGTTCGCCCTTTTCGATTCGGGCCGCTGCTGAGTCCATCATCTCGCGGAGCATCTGGATGTCACGGCCCTTGGCCCGACTGGGGCCAGCGCCCTGCAGGGTTTCGCTGATGAACTCGGCAATCTTGGCGGCTTTATCGCGTTCGGTCTCGGCCTGTACGCGTTGTTGCCGCTCGCGCTCGTTGGCGGCGACCGCAAGGTCTCGCTGTCCGGCGGCTCGCCTCGCCTGCCAGGCAGTGCCCGCGATGCCCAACAGCAATGCAGCCACCACGGCAGACGCGGCGATGGTCTCGAGCCGGTGCTTTTTGATGAACTTGCCCGCTCGGTACGTCGCGGTGGGCGGGTGAGCGGCAACTGGGTCGCCAGCGAGGTAGCGCTGAACATCGGCGGCGAGGCCGTTCGCCGTTTCGTAACGGCGGGCACGGTTCTTCTCCAGTGCCTTGAGGACGATCCAGTCCAGCTCGCTGCGGAGTATCTCCGTCAGTTTCCTCGGCTCGGTGTTGCGGTTGGCGGAGAGGGTGGGGAGTGCGGCGGCGGTGGAGATACGGGTGCTGGGCTTGGGAGGCTCATCCTCGCGCACCACGCGCAGCACCTCCATCAGGCCCTTCTGGTCCAGCTCGGCCTTGCTGAACGGGGGGGAGCCGGTCAGAAGCTCGTAAAGCAAAACACCCAGCGAATAAACGTCCGAACGGGTGTCGATGTCGAGGTTGTTCAGCGTGGCCTGTTCGGGTGACATGTAGTGCGGCGTACCGACGACGCCGCCGAAGCGCGTTTCCATCGCGTGCTCGCTGAGCGCCGCCCCGGTCGCTTTGGCGACGCCGAAGTCGATGACCTTGGGGACGGGCTGATCGTCGTACAGCGCGATCATCACGTTGGACGGCTTAATGTCGCGGTGGATGATGCCCTTCTGGTGCGCGTGCTGGATGGCGTGACACACGGGAAGAAAAAGATCGAGCCGCTCGCGGACGCCGAGTTTGCAAGCGTCGCAGTAGTCGGTAATGGGGACGCCCTTAACCAGTTCCATCACAAAGAATGGTCGGCCGTCGGGCGCCAGGCCACCATCCAGAACCTTCGCGATGTTGGGGTGTTCCATCATGGCCAGTGCCTGCCGTTCGGCCTCGAAACGGCCGAGGACCTGACGGGAGTCCATCCCCAGCTTGATGAGCTTGACGGCGACCTTGCGTTTGACAGGTTCGACCTGCTGGGCAAGCCAGACGCTTCCCATGCCGCCCTCGCCAATGGACTCCAGCAACTTATATTTGCCAGCGAGCAGCATGCCGGAATACTCGGGAGAAGGCGCCGCCCCGGTCTCCGGGGAGTCAGCGTAAGGCGGAGCGGGGGAAGGCAGAGAGGAATTGGCGGCCAGGAGACTCTCGACGCGGGCGCGCAGTGCGGCGTCCGTACCACACTCGCGGTCGAGAAAATTTGCAAGGTCGGCCGCGGTGAGGTCTGAGGCGGCGAGAAACAGCGTTTTTGCTCGTACGGCGTCAAAGGGCATGCAGATCACCTTGGAGGAGGAGAATAGGTTCTCAAACCTCAATGCGCTATCTGGGTCCGAACTGTCTCACCCTTGTACGAACTATTTTTCCAATGCCTCGCGCAACCAGGCGCGGGCGTACTTCCAGTTGCGATAGGCCTTGGGACGGGACATACCGAGGGCGTCGCCGGCCTCTTCCACGGAAAGGCCGGCGAACAGGTGCAATTGGGCGATTTGGGCCGCGGGGCCGTCCTGGGCTGCCAGCCGCGTCAGGAGGTCATCAAGAGACAGGAGGAAATTAGGGTCATCGGGAAGGGCGGCGGGATGGTCGATCAGTTCCACGCGGAGCCTGTCACCGCCGCGCTTGATGGTGGCCTTGGCTCGGGCGTTGTCGATGAGGATGCGCCGCATCGCCTGAGCGGCCGCGGCGAAGAAGTGGCCACGGTTCTGGAACTGCTGATCGCCCACAAGGCGGAGATAGGCCTCATGGACCAATGCGGTGGCATTGAGGGTATGACCCGGTGCCTCGCGGGACATCTGGCTGGCGGCGAGTTTGCGCAGCTCGTCATAGACCAGCGGCAGAAGGTCGGCTGCGGCCTGCGTGTTGCCCTGCTCTATGGCCTGAAGAAAAAGGGTTACTTCACTCACGGTACTTAGGATAACAGACTGCCCCACCCGCGCGTCATAGGCAGATACACGCCCCAGACCACGCGCCCCCAATGGACAGCAACCAGAACGGAAAGGTTGATCCGGCTAGCATCGACAACGGCGAAGAAACGCCACACGCCGACCCGCGACTAACTACAGCAAACGACAGCACCCAGTCCGTGTGGACTGGGTGCTACTGAAGAATCACAAAACAAGCCTGATCTCAGACTACCGGCGGCGACGGCCAGCCATGGCCAGGGCCAGACCGCCGACCAAGCCACCCATGGTGGGCTCAGGGACCGGGCTGATCGAGACGTTGTCAAAGTAGACGGACTGGTTGGCACCGTTGCCATTCAGGATCAGGCCAGCTCGCAAGAAGGTCTGCGGGGCTGCCAAGCTGTAGCCGAGTGACGCAAAGGTCGCCGAGAAGTGTCCGGAGAACACCAGTCCGCTCGCGAGCTGATCACCGTTCAGTTCGACTTCCTTGGGGCTGCCGAAATCTTGGAAGTAGGCACCGCTGCCGGTGTTGGCAAAGCTGCCGACCTGAAGGAATGTGCCGGCACCCGTGCCCATGGCACCGGTGTCGATCAGCCAGTCGTAGCTGAAGTTGTACTGAGTGGGGTTGACCAAGGCATCGGCCATCGCCAGAAAGAACGGGCTGGATGTGTTACCCGTGGAGTAACTGGCTTCCTGGAAAGCGCCGGTCCGGGCCAGCTGCATGCGCTGGCTGCCACCGATGCTGGAGATCGGGAAGTTGGCACCAGAATCTGTGCCAAACGCCGGACCCCAACCCTGATCGGTTCCGTCTTCGAAGTCGAACACAACAGACGCCGCCGAAGCACTCTTGGCACTGCCGAGAACCAACACTGCCATTGCCGCTGCACAAAGAATCTTACGCATATTCCCTCCTTCAGAAATTTGGTAACCCACACTTTTACAACACAACTACATATGACTATTCCTCCGAATCGTCTTATGAGTACTTATTTACTATAACCCACTTTGAATCGATTGCAAAAGCGAAATTTGCAGAAATTTCGCGAAATCGAGGTCGCTTTTATCCTCATACCGAAAAATTGACGTGCTGCCGAACAGTAGTCTGCGGTATTTCAACCTTCAGTGGTCAAATGGGTAAACTCGGGGCACTGGGCTTTCTGATCCACACTTGTCGCCTGCGCAGGGAAGTTCGGCTACTCAGGCAGGACGCCGCATTCCCGGGTTAAGCAACATCGACACGGGGCAATAGCCCCGGCGCCGCCGCCGGCAAAATCGCTGACCGAGGACTCCAGCGAGCCCATCCCGGTTTTCAGCCGTTGAAGACTGTCCGCCCGGAGACGATGGTCCGGATCACCTTCGATTTTACAGGCCAGCCGTTGAATGGGGTGTTGCGGGAGCGGCTGTAGAACGTGTGGGAGTTGATCGTCCAGTCGGCGTTGGGGTCAATGAGGGTGATGTCGGCGGGGCGGCCGGGGGTGAGGGTGCCGCGGTTACTGCGGATGATTTTGGCACCGGCGAGGGTCATCAGATCGATGAGCTTGGGCCAGGTGATGTGGCCGGGGGTGACCAACGCTTTGACGTAGAGGGGCAGGGCGGTTTCCAGACCAAGTATGCCCATGGGAGCGGCAGCGAACTCTAATTCTTTTTCTTCGGCCCTGTGGGGAGCGTGGTCGGTGGCGAGGCAGTCAAGCGTGCCGTCAACGACGCCCGCGATGCAGGCGTTGACGTCCGCCTGAGTGCGGAGGGGCGGGTTCATTTTGTAGTTGGTGTCGTAGCCGCGGACATGCTCGTCGGTGAGCAGGAGGTGGTGCGGGGAGACTTCGGCGGTGACGGGTTGCTGGGCGGTTTTTGCCTGCCGGATAAGTTCGACGCTGTACGCGGTGGAGATGTGCTGGACGTGGTAGCGGGTGCCGATGGTGCGGTTGAGGAGGATGTCGCGGGCGATCATTAGTTGTTCGGCCTCGGCTGGGATGCCAGCGAGGCCGAGTTCGACGCTGACGCGGCCGCCGTGCATGACGCCATGGCCCAGCGAAGGTTCCTCGCAATGTTGCATGATGAGGGCATCAAACATTTTGCAATACTGGAGGGCTTTGCGCATGACGCCGGCATCGGCGACACCGACGCCATCATCTGAGAGGGCGACGGCACCGCGGGCCAACATGCTGCCGATTTCAGCCAGTTCCTTGCCAGCGCGCTGGCGGGTGATGGCCCCGACAGGGAGGACGTTGGCCAGCCCAGCCCGCTCGGCCTGACGCAGGACGAACTCGATCTGCCCTTCGTTATCGAGCGCGGGCTTGGTGTTGGGCATGCAGCAGATGGTGGTGAAGCCGCCTGCCACCGCGGCCTTTGCACCGCTGGCAATGGTCTCTTCTTCTTCGTCGCCGGGTTCGCGGAGGTGGACGTGGATATCGATCAGGCCGGGGGTGACCAGAAAGTTTCTGGCATCGATCGTTTCATCGGCTTTGTCGCTGACGGATTTGCCGCTGGCAGTGATCAGGCCGTTTTCGATCAAGACTTCGCCGGGGCCGTTGTAGCCGGTGGCGGGGTCGATGACGGTGCCGTTGATGATGCGGGTGGTGGGCATTTAGTTCCCCGTGCCATTCGCCTGCGAGACGAGATAGAGGACGGCCATGCGAACAGCCAGACCGTTGGTGACCTGTGCAAGGATTCCGGAGGCGGGTCCGTCGGCGATTTCGCTGCTGATTTCTATGCCGCGATTCATGGGGCCGGGGTGCATGACAAAGACATCTTTGCGGCAGCGGGCGAAGCGGTCGTGGGTGAGGCCGAACATCTGTGTGAACTCGCGGACGGTGGGGAACTGGCTGGAGGCGATGCGTTCGTTCTGAACGCGGAGCATATAGAGGACGTCCATTTTTTCGACGACTTCGTCGAGGTTGTAGGACACAGTGGCACCACCATCGCCGAGTTGGGCGAAGGCTTTGGGGAGGAGCGTGGGCGGGCCAACGAGGGTGACTTTGGCGCCGAGCTTGGTGAGGCCCCAGACATTGCTGCGGGCGACGCGGCTGTTGCCGATATCGCCGACGATGGCGACGTTCAGGCCTTCGATGCGGCCGAATCGTTCGCGGATGGTGTAGAGGTCAAGCAGGCCCTGCGTGGGGTGTTCGTGGGCGCCATCCCCGGCGTTGACCACGGAGCAGGAGACGGTACGGGCGAGCTGGTGGGCGGCCCCGGCGGCGGAGTGGCGGACGACGATGACATCGACGCCCATGGCCTCGATGTTGCGGGCGGTATCGACCAGAGTTTCGCCCTTGCTGACAGAGCTGCCACGTTCCGAGAAGTCGATGACATCGGCGCTGAGGCGCTGGGCGGCGAGCTGGAAACTTGTGCGGGTGCGGGTGGAATCTTCGAAAAACGCGTTCACGACGACGCGCCCCCTTAGGGCGGGGACTTTCTTGACACTACGCGTGCTCACTTCTTTGAAGCTGAGGGCGGTGTCGAGGACGAAACGGATTTCGTCGGCAGAGAGGGAGGAGAGTTCGAGAAGATGCTTGCGGGTCCAGATGGGGGTGGTGTTCATGCGCCACCTCGTGAGGTTTTGATCGGGCCGACGGCGACTTCGTCCGGACAGCCATCGGTTTCGGTCAGTCGGACGTAGACACGGCGGCCTTCTGGAGGGGCTGGAACTTCGACGCCAACGTAATCGGCCTGAATGGGGAGCTGGCGGCCGCCGCGATCAACCAGCACGGCCAGACGCGTGACGCTCGGTCGGCCAAAGTCCGCGAGGTGAGTCAGCGCGGCTCGGATGCTGCGGCCCGAATAGAGCACGTCATCGACCAGCACGAGAGGACGACCATCGAAAAGGACCGGAAGTTCGCTGGGGCGGACAAGCGGGCGCGGCCCGAGTTCGGAGAGGTCGTCGCGGTAAAGCGTGATATCGAGAACGCCGGTGAAAATGGCGGAGAAGCCCGAGGCCCTGAGCTTGGTGACGAGGCGTGCGGCCAAGACATCGCCGCGTGTGCGGATGCCGACGATGTTGAGCGGTTCGGCGGGGGAAAACTCACGACGGAAATCAGCGGCCATCCGTGTCAGGGTCGCATCGATTTCGGCGGCATTCAGGATGATCTGCATGTCGTGTGAGTCGCAAGATAGGGGCGTTGGGGCGGTTCGCCAAGTTGTGCGGGATTTCGCCCTCCGGCTCGACGGGCGTTATGCGGAGGTTCGCGGCACAGTCGGGCCAAAGCCGTGACCGAAACCGAGCCATTGGCGAGAGCCCTTATGCGGTCGGGACGGGCTGGGTCGGGGCGGCGGTCACGGCCAGCTCCATACCTTCACGGGCGGCGAAGACACTCATCCCGCCGGCGACTTGTTCGGCGCGGGCCGTCGCGGCGGCGATGACTTCTTCCATTTGTGTATCGGACCGGGCGGGGTCGTGATGGGTCAGGGCAAGTTGGCGCGCTCCGGACTGGGCACCAAGGTCGATGGCCGAGCGGAAGCTGGAATGGCCCCAGCCGATGCGGCTGGCGTATTCGGCCTCGGTATACTGGGCGTCGGCGATGAGAAGATCGGCATTACGAATGAAGTCGACGAAACCGGGCCGGAAGCGGTGGATGGTCGCATCAGATGCCTGAGGAGATGGCGCGGCGGGGTTCTGGCGGGGCTGCTTCTGGGCCGGCGTCGGCGGAGGGTTGGGCGGATCGCGCATCAGGTCCAGTTCGTTATCCGTTGAAAAGACCACCTTCACACCATGAGCCTCGAAGCTGTAGCCGATGCTGCCGCCGGGATGGTGCTGATCGGCATAGGCACGGACAAGGATATCGCCAATCTGAGTCTGGTTTGCTGTGATGACTTCCGGGGTGATCGTGGCTTGCAGATCGGCAAACCGGACGGGGCAATACTCGGTGGTCATCTGGCCGCTGAGCAGGGCATGAAAGCGACCGGGAGATTCGGCCAGGTCATAGATGTGGAAGTGCGTGGAAGGAAGATAGGCCGGGACGAAAAACGGGAAGCCCTGAATGTGGTCCCAGTGCGTGTGGCTGAGCAACAGGTGCAGCGTATGAGCACTCTTGCCGCGGCGGAGCAGATCCTGACCAAGGTTGCGGATGCCGGAACCGGCGTCGCAGATGATGGTTGTGGACTCGGTACGGATCTCCACGCACGAAGTATTCCCGCCGTAGCGGCGGGTCTGGGGGCCGGGGGTGGGGATGGAGCCGCGTGCGCCCCAGAACTTGACCAGCAGCCGCATGGCTTCAACCTTCCTCGTAGATGAAAACGATGGGGCCGAGTTGAACGATATCGCCATCGCGCAGGACGGCCGAGTGAACCCGGAGTCCATTCAGGAAGATCCCGTGGCGGCTCTCCATGTCGAGAATGGTGTATTCGCCATCCACACGGGTCAGGCGGGCGTGTTGGCGCGAGACGGCGGACGAGTCGAGGCAGATGTCCATGTCCTCGGCGCGACCGATGGTCAGGCTGTCTGAGGCTAGTTCGTAGGCGGGCCCCTTGGTGTCGCCTTCGCAGGACCAGAGGAAGTGCTTCCGCGGTTTGCGATTAAGCGGTATGACCGCATGGTGGTCATGGCGAATCACGCCCGCTCCCTGCATGGTTGGTAGTTTTTCGTTCCCCATAGTTACCGGAAGGGCCGAGATCGGAGCTGACTCGCTCACCACAATGTAACCGGACAATGGATTTCTCCAAGGCGATTCCAGAAATGGATGCGGTTGTTGCAGGAATAAGGCATGAACGGCCCGACAGGGAGAAGTTATCGGACGAAACGGCTTGACAGGCGGTTGGAGTCGCCGACGATCGGTAGCGACATGGCAACCCCGGACCCGAGAGCAAGCAGCCTGACCCTTGCGGCCGGTGCTGCCGGGGCAGGGGGGGTTGCCAGTGCCGTGGGCGTCGGGGTGGCCGCGGGGGGGGGCGGGGAAGTCCTGCGGGTTACCGAGGCCGACGTCGCCGCCAATGCCGATCATCCGGCCGTCCTTCGGGCTGTGGATACGCTTGTGGCCGGAGAGTTGGTCGTGCTGCCGACCGAGACGGTTTACGGGGTGGCCTCCATCACGCGTTTGCCCGCCGCACTAAAAAGGCTGGCGACGCTTCGGCCGGATATTCGTACTGGGAAAAATGGTGGCCCCCCTCAGCCACTCACGATTCATGTGGCCAGCCTTCAGGCCGCCTTGGCTTACATCGACGAACCCGGGCCATGGCAGGCACGGGCGATGCGGCTACTTTGGGGACGCGGCGGCGTACAGACGGGTGCGCCGATTGGGCTGCGGCTTACAGTATCGGCCGCGCGACAGAAGGAAGTTGCCGGGCGGCTGGGTCTGGACCCCAGCCTTATCTATACGGACGAGGGAATCACGATGCGCTGCCCAGCCCACGCGGTGGCGCGGGCGGTGCTGGCCGGAGTTGATGCGCGAATGGGCGCAGCGCCGGGGCAGGGAGCCGTTGTTTTGATTCAGGCAGGCACGCCCGGCGGACACCCTGCACTTCGGGCGGATGACATTGGCGGAGATGTTGCTGCGGCCGCAAAAATCATTCTTGACGCCGGTGCAACGCGGTTCAGCCGTCCCAGCACCCTGGTCCGACTGGGAACCGCTGGCGGCGGTACCGGGGCAGCCGGCGGGGTCGGGGGGGTGGGGGGTAGGGGGTGGAGCGTGGTGCGGGAGGGCGTGTACGATCAAAGGTCGATCGAACGCATGTTGAAACACAACCTTATTTTCGTCTGTTCGGGCAACACCTGCCGATCGCCCATGGCGGCGGCCATTGCACGGGATATTCTCGCGAGGGAACTGCAGATCGAGCCGGACGAGCTGGAAGCTGCCGGGTTGAATGTGATTTCGGCCGGAACGATGGCGGCCAACGGCATGCCGGCTTCGCGCCAGGGCGTGCTGGCGCTGGATGAGATGGGGATTGATTTGTCTGGCCACCGGTCGCGGCAACTTGAACGCGGGCTGGTTGATACGGCCGACTTGATTGTCGTGATGGCCCAAAACCACCAGCGTTTGATTCTGGACGTGCAGCCGTCGGCCCGCGACCGCGTCAAAACCCTCGACCCTGACGGCGACATTGAAGACCCCATCGGCTCGGATACGGCCGTGTATAAAGCGCTGGCCGAGCGGATGGTTCCGCTGGTGCGGCGGCATCTGACCGATGCCGGACTGATTGGCATGCAACAGCCCAAGACAGGGCAGGGATGACCTTGAACATCGTCGTCGGCTGTGATCATCGCGGATACGAAGCCAAGCGGCGGTTGATGCCGACGATTGGCAACAACGGACAAAACACTATCATGGACGTGGGGTGCGGTTCCACCGAGCCGGTGGACTATCCCGATTTCGCGATGGCGGCCGCCCGCAAGATCATCACCGGCGAGGCAACGGTGGGAATCCTGCTCGATAACAGCGGCATCGGCATGTCCATCGCCGCCAACCGCATCAAAGGCATCCGGGCCGCCCTCGCCCACGATGTGGTCACCGCACGTATCGCCCGCGCCCATAACCACTGCAACGTGCTGTGCCTGGGTGTCGACCTGCTCAGCGATGAACAGATGCGGACAATTACACAGATTTTCCTCACCACGGAGTTTGAAACCGGCCGGCACGCAAGGCGTGTGGCGAAGGTCGAGGATTTGGGGCAGTAGAACGAATAGTTGCGAGCCTCGGTAATGGGTGGCCAACTCCCGCGCAACACGATATGCGACCGATCACGCTGCCACCGCAAGATACCCCGACCGGGTCCGCTGAGGCGTTCGAGACGCCCTCGAGGCCGACAACAGCGACGGCTGCAAGTGCCTCTGCGCTTTGATAAGGCGCGCTTCACAGGCAGCGGCAGGTCCGTCAGTCCGTACTGCGGCAGTTCCACGTCCGCTCATCCTAGTGTTACTTTTCGCGGGTGCGAGCGCTTTTTGAGTGGGATGGGTGTCGTCGCGTTCGCAAGTCGGTTGGCGTCTTTCCGGTCGCGTCACGGAACGCCCGCGCGAAATGCTGGCTTGAGCCGAATCCGGTCTGGTGGGCGATCACGGTAATCGACGCATCAGTGTTACGCAGTAAGTCTCTGGCGCGTTCGATCCGGCTGCGGTGCAGGTAGCGGTACGGGGTTAGACCCGTCGCGTTGAAAAAGAGCAGCGCCAAATGGTTGGGCGAAAGCCCCGTGAGTCGGCCAAGGTCCTGCAAACGCCAACGCTCTCCCGGGTGCTCGTCCAGAACACGGCGTACCTCCTCGACCGCCAACGGTTCGGCAACCAACGGCCTGCCGGTATTCGGCGCAGTCAGCAGGCGGGTGGCATCGATCAACAATGCTTCCAGCGCCGTCCGCATGCCCAGCGCCCGGAACGGCTTCTCGATCGAGGTTTCCCGAATCAAACTTCGGAACGCGGGTTCGATCGATCGGGCATTCACGATGTGGACTGCCTGCCTCCGCCACTTGGCCCAGGCTGACACCAACGGCGCAAACTCTTGCTGCGATAACGCCGCTTCAACATCGATCGCCGCAAAATAGAAGTGGTGCTTGCTTCCGGTGGTCCGGCCCAGCCAGTGCTCCGTCCGCGGCGACGGCGCGAAGAACGCGCCCGGCGGGCACCGATACGTCCGCCCGGCGGCATCGTGCCAGATGCTGGTCCCGTCCAACTGCAGGTAAAGCTCCCACACCGCGTGAGCGTGTCGGGGAATGGCGTGCTCGCGGGGTGCCCACTGCTCGCCCACGTGATGTAACTCGGGCACACGCGAGTCCGGATGGTCGGCGTGGAAACCTGCGATAATCGTCCCGGGCTTCACAAATCTCATGGCGATCATGAGATTATGCACAGCACCCGAGCATTTGTGAACGACCGGCAGGCAACCCGTCGTAAATTGCTTACATGTCAATCGCGAACAGTCTTCCCCACGCCGATCAAGAGGACGATCTGCAGTCTGAACCCAGCGGACGTACCCCCGGCACCCCGGTGAAGTGGTACCGTCCGAAACTCTCCCGCGAGCAGATGTCCGCGCTCAACCGCAAGAGCGACCTGCTTGGGTTCGCCCAAACCCTCGGCTACCTGCTCACCATCACCGCCACCGGCACACTGGCGGTGTGGGGAGTGTGGCACCTGCCTTGGTACCTGACACTTCTGGCATTCTTCCTTCACGGCACTTGCTGCAACTTCCTGATCAACGGCTTTCACGAACTGGTGCACGAATCGATTTTCAAGACCCGGTGGCTCAACGGATTCTTCCTTCGCATCTTCAGCTTCCTGGGCTGGTACAACCATACCGAGTTCTGGGCCAGCCACACCGAGCATCATAAGTTCACCCTGCACCCGCCTGACGATCTGGAAGTGGTGTTGCCGCAGCACATGAAGTGGCAAAACCTGCTCAAGGGCGGCTTCATCGATTACATGGGCGTGTGGCACATCATCAACGGCACGGTGCGCGTTGCGATGGGCAGGGTGGAGGGCCAGTGGATGAACCACCTTTTCCCACCCGACAAGCCAGCCCTGCGCAGAGCCCGCGCGAACTGGGCCCGACTCCTGCTGGTGGGCCATGGCTTGATCATTGCCACGTCGATCGTCACTGGGTACTGGCCGATCGCGATTGCGGCGTCGTTCTGCCGGCTCTACGGAGGAATCATACAGTTCTACTGCAACGCCGCTCAGCACATCGGGCTGCAGGACAACGTGTCGGACTTCCGTCTTTGCTGCCGGACGATCTACCTCAACCCGCTCTTGCGGTTCCTCTACTGGCACATGAACTACCACACCGAACACCACATGTATGCCGGCGTGCCGTGCTATCGACTCGGACAGCTGAATGCATTGATCCGGCACGAAATGCCCGAGTGTCCGCGCGGCCTGATCGCGACGTGGATCCAGATCTACTCGATCCTTAAAAGGCAAAAATCCGACCCCACCTACCAGTTCGTACCCGCGCTCCCGCAGGCCGTCCATCCCCTTGGCGGGCCACTACCAACCATGTAAAAGCCACGTCACCACCCGGTTGAGATACATCTGCTCCGCCGTGGCGACTTCCGACCGCGTGATCGATCGACCAATCGCACCGACCTCAGCCGGGTTCGAAATCCCCGCGTCCGATTACTGACGCAGCTATGGAAGAGTGATCGTCACGTCCGCGCCGTCATGCGTGAGCCGCACCAATTGCGTGACATTTCGATCTCCCAGTGCCGCCGTGATCTCATAGTCACCCAGAAACCCGCGCACCTTGTACGCGCCACGAGCGTCAGTGGTTGCTATCTCGTCGGTCCACCACTGCTTGAAGACCAGCTCGTTCCAAACAACGCCATTGGGGCGCACAGACCAATCCTTCCGGTACAGGGCCGCCGTCGGCTTCCAGTGCCGACCTTCCCAGAAGCCCCACATCATGATGCCGCTGGTCGAGGGGTGGCTGAAGAACGCGATCATGTGATCGCGCAGGTAGTCGGCCTGTAGCTGCTCGTCGTAGTTCTCAACGTCGAACTCCGTCGCCTGAATCGGCAGGCCAAACTTCGAAAATCGGTCGAGTGCCGCCATGATCTGCTCCGGCGGGACCAAGTCGGCACCGTAGTGACATTGCAGCCCGATGCCCTCCAGCGGCGCGCCCAGCGACTGCAACCGGGCGATCGTCTTCTCGTAGTGATCGAGGTGCTTCCCGCCAGCAAGGCTGGGAAAGTCGTTGACGAACAGCCGGGCCGTCGGGTCGGCAAGCTTCGCCAGACGGAACCACTCGGCCATCACATCATCCCCCAGCACGTCAAGGATGTCCCGCTGGCTGAACGGTTCGTTCACCACGTCCCACTCCACGACAAGCCCGCGGGTTGCCGTCGCAACTTCGCTGACACGCCGCGCAATCGTCTCTCGAAGCCTGGGCAGATCATTTGCCTGCTGCTTCAAAAAGCCCGGCGTGTATCGCCAGCTCGGCCAAACAATGCAGTGCCCGCGCACCGGAATGTTGTTTTCCTTCAGCCACTTCAGGGCATCAAGGCCGGGCTTGGAATCCTTCGACCACGCCGGCCACTTAAGATCATTCTCAATGACCACCCGATTAAACATTCGCTTGATCTGCTCGCGATACCTGTCCGCATCCGCACCGGATTGCAGCAGCAGCGGCGCCGATACGGCCGATCCAAACGCATACGCGTGCCTGCGCATCTGCACATGCACCTTCGCTTCCGGCATCGCCTTCCCCTGCCCGTCCACTACCCGGATGCTCAGGTCGCCCTTGCGAATCTGCTCGATCCGCTTCAATGCATCGGCACGCCAGCGCGCATCCGGCTCCCGGCCCGCGTAGGTAGCGTGGGTGATGGGCAAATCGCCCATCGCCACGGCGTTGTGGTAATTGATCACACGAATGTCTGCGATCTCCAGCACCTGCGGCCCAAAGCCGGGTCGAAGCGATATCTGGCCTTCGCCAGCCGCGAACCGCTGCTGGGCATGGAACGGAAAATACAAAGTCTTCCATCCGTCCTCGGGCCGAACACCCGCCCGGGCGATCATCGATTTGTCATGCGGCGCTGACGCCTGCTCGAATACGACCTCCACCTGCGCGTCACCCGTTTCCGATGCCGTACTGATCGCACGAATCCGCACCGTGAACAACAGGACGTCATCCCGCTGAATCTCTCTGGTGCTGGGGCCCTGAATAGCCAGATCCCACGGGTAGTCAGTCTTTCGCAGCGTGGCAAACCGGATCGGCGTCTTGGGGCTTTGGACCGGTGCGAAATCCACCTGCCCGTCGGCCGCCGCGCCCCGGTACCTCACGGCGGCCACCTCCACCACGTCTTCACCACCCGCCGGGACTTCGGCAAAAGCTGGCACGGCAAGCAACAGGCACACCAGACAGATACTCAAAGCTCTTACGATGAGGGAATTCATAGCACACCCTTCACTTCCGCAGCGTGCCGAGTCGCCAGGCGATCGGCACAGGCAGCGCGGCCGGTCTCACGCAAACGCCTCAGGTAATTAGGAAGCTCTCCCCGTGTATGAAACGCGCCACCTTCACGCAGCACGGTCCACATCGGATCGATCCCGGTCGCACTCGTGCTCATCATCTCGCCATGCCAGTTGTCGAGCAGCCGCATCGCCTGAGCGACCGCAGCCGGTCTATCTCCCGCCAGATCGTGCTGTTCATGCGGATCAGTGGCAATGTCGAACAACATTACGTCATTGAAACCGTGATAGCCGTCGTGGTAGGAGCGCATGCACAGGTAATCGGCAAACCGTACCGACCGCTGGCAACTCCACGCACCCTGCGACAACACAAGAAACGGACGACCATCATCGCGGCCGGACTTCAACGCCGGGGCGAAGCTGCGGCCATCCCAGTTCGCCGGAATCTCGCCGCCGAGCAGGTCAATCACCGTCGCGGCCAAGTCAACGTGATAGTGCAGGGCCCTGTCCACCCGTCCGCTGGTAACTCCCGGCCACGACACAATCAGCGGCACCCGCGAAGTGACATGGTCCGCCAGTTGATGATCACCGTAGATGTTTAACTCGCCCAGCGCCTCGCCATGATCGGCACTGATGATGACCGCCGTTTCGTCCAGCACGCCCTGATCAGACAGCGCGTTAAGAATCCGTCCAACATGGTGGTCGGCATACCGAACACCAGTGTCGTAACCGTCAAACATCCGCCGCACTTCGCTCATCGAATCCATCACGCTCGGCTGCCGGGGAAATCGCTCGGCGACCATCCGGTCGTGGGCACCGGGGACGAATCCGTGAACCTCGCGGGCCGAATGCGGGCCGCAGCCGTTCCAATGTGCAGCCCGCACATCCTCCGTCAGCCACGCCGGCAGCGGCGCATCAGCGAACGGATCGCCAAAGCTCGCCGGGGCCCGGTAGGGTGTGTGCGGGTCCCACAGGTTGACGTGCAGGAACCAACTGTCGCTGCGCCCGTTTCGACTGATCCAGTCGATCGCGACCGGGCTGATCTGGTCGGCCGACTCCATCCCACCCATACCCGTGTTATGGATGTCATTGAAGCCCGCGTACCAATGAAATGCCGAGTGGCGCTCGCCGAACGGGCTTACCGTCGCCGTACGCAGCCCCCGACGCTGCAGCGCATTCATCCACCCCGTGTCGCCCAGCCGCGAATGGAATCCGCGACCGATGCCGTCGGGGAACATTTCAGACGCCACGCCGCCGTGGTTGATCACGCCGTTGTGAATGCCAAACCGCCCCGACCACATCGCCGTTCGGCTTGGAAGGCACGGCGCATCACTGACATAGTAATTCTCAAACCGCACGCCGCGCTCGGCGACACAGTCGATGTTCGGGCTGGTCTGCCGATGGTATCCATAGCAGCCAAGATGGTCCGGCCGCTGCGAGTCGATATCAATATAGAGAATCCGCATTTCACTACGGTTACCAACCGAAGCCGTGGCAGTCAACCACTGCGAAGCAGTCAAAGCCTCAGCCGATTTCGCCAAGGAACGCTAGCCACCGGCTCATCGTCCGAGTCGGCGTCCAGCCTGTTACCATCGTTCACGGCGATTCACCGCCGCGTAAAGCCCTAACGCCCCTTCGCGAAGGCTGCGCCGTTCACATGGTGGCCTTACCTTTTCTCAAATCAGGGCCGCTCTTCGAATAGATGCGGCCATTGACACTTTGCATGGCGGGGCTTCCCACAGCCGCGCCGTAGATCCGGGCAACCACTGGATATAAAACCACCGAGCCGGCGATGACATCAGTGACCGTCTTCCCGTGGGCCGAGACAGTGCCGCCGTCAACCACGCTGACTGCAATTAATTCGATCTTAAGGTTCGCACCGGCATCGGCGGCCAGCCAAGTATTTGCCATCACAGCGACCGCGACGACAGCGTTCAACACATTGCGATTTCCGAGAGCACTCAGAATCTAGTACCCAACATTACCCCTAATCAGGTATGCAACTCGTCGTGTTGCGCAACGCGCAAGAGTCGTTGATTACCAAGCACTTACGGCAGTGCAATCGGCAAAATGTGACCACCGGCGCAACACTGCCCGTATATACGGAGGGACCGCACCCGGCCTCCAACCAACGTCACGCGCCAAACACAGGAGCCCCCCCCCATGCCGTCCTACCGCAACCCCACTCAACCCACCGCCCGCGAAATCGCCTGGCTCGCCTCACTTGTGCCGCCGACGCCCGCTCCCCAGAAAGTCACTGTCGGCGATCCCGCAATCGCAGATCCGACCGCTCAAACCAGTCCAGAAGCCGCATCCCCGCCAAACCCGCCCACCCCTGCCAACAGCGTCCCCGTGTCCGAAACTGTCCGGTTTTGTCCGCAATCGCAATCCCGCTTTTCCCCCCCCCAGCCCTGCGTCCTGTATCCTACGCCGACGCATGCTCCTGGCAGATTTCTCCCTTGCACTGCATCCCAGCGAAATCTACGTCGGCCTGATGGTCGTCGTGGCCATCGTCGCGTTGGCCGCAACACGCCTCAAAATCCCTTACCCGATCTTGCTCGTGCTGGCAGGCCTCGGCCTGAGCATGATTCCCGGCCTGCCCCGGCCCGAGCTGGACCCGGACATCGTCTTCCTGATCTTCCTCCCGCCCCTGCTCTACTTCGCCTCGCTTCTGACAACCTGGCGGGATTTCAAGGCCAACCTTCGCCCGATCATTTTTCTAGCCGTCGGGCTGGTTCTGGCCACCATGGTCGCGGTCGCGGCGGTCTCCTATTGGATGATTCCGGGCATCACCTTGGGGGCGGCGTTCCTGCTGGGGGCCATTGTCTCCCCGCCAGATGCCGTGGCGGCCACCAGCGTCCTGGAGCGGCTGAGCGTCCCCAAGCGCGTTGTCACCATCCTGGAAGGCGAATCGCTGGTGAACGATGCCACCGCACTCGTCGCCTACCAGATTGCCATCGGTACCGTCATGTCGGGCGTGAGCTTCAACCTCGGCTGGGCGACCCTTCAGACGCTGTACGTGGCGATCGCCGGAATCTTCATCGGCCTGCTGGCGGCCATCGCTGTCGCAGCCGTTGTGAAGGCCATCACCGACCCGCACGTCGAGGTCATCATCTCGCTATTGACGCCGTTCATCGCCTATCTGCCGGCGGAGTGGGTGGGTGCCTCCGGCGTACTGGCGGCCGTAGCTGCGGGGCTTTACATGGCCCGCAGGCTGCCGGAAATCAGTTCATCCGCCAGCCGCCTGCGCGGTTTCGCCGTCTGGGAGACCATCGTCTATCTGATGAACGGGTTCATCTTCGTGCTGATCGGTTTGCAGCTGCGGTCCATCGCCGAACGACTGAGCCAGATTTCGCTGGGGCGGCTGTGCTACTACAGCGCCGTCGTGTCCATCACGGCCATCGTGGTGCGGCTGATCTGGGTGCCCACGGTGGCGTATGCGTTCCGCTTGTTTCCCGCTGTCAGGCGAAGCGAACCCCGTCCGACCCTCAATCAGGTCGTGCTGATCGGCTGGGCGGGGATGCGCGGAATTGTTTCGCTGGCGTGTGCGCTGGCGATCCCGATGTACACCGACGCGAAGCAGACGATCGCATTCCCCGACCGGGACTTGATCATCTTCATCACCTTTGCCGTCATTCTGGTGACGCTGGTGTTTCAGGGTCTGACGCTGGGGCCGCTGATCCGCTGGACCGGCTTGACGGACGACGGCACAACCGCCCGTGAAGAACGCGAAGCACGGATCGAGGCTGCCCACGCGGCCGTCGCCCGGCTCGAGGTCATGACGATCATGGGCGACTTCGCCGACCCGGTCTTGCAGCGTGTTCAGGCAGAGTACGACGCCCGGTTGGCCCGGCTCGGTGCCGCCCGGCCGGAAGAACTGCCCGGCCCGGAGCAGGCCGACCTGGACCGGCAGATGATCGTCATCAAGCGGGAAGCGCTAGCGGCCGAGCGGCGAATGATCACATTCTTGCGTGACAAGGATGTGGTAGGCGATGAAGTGCTCCGGCGTCTGTTGGGCGAGGTAGATCTCGAAGACGCCCGCATGGCGGCATCCATGGCCCAGTTGACGCTGGCCGAGTAAATCGCAAGTTATCAATAAAACCGTTACTGGCCGGGGATTTTTCGCATTGACGCAAATATCTATTCGTCAAAATGTGAACATGGGTATACATTTGAACATGTGCAGCCTAGCCGCCCCAGCGACGCCGCTCCCTTTTGAATGGATGCATTGACATCCGTCGGGGTTCGCGGGCCGTAGTTGTTGGGAGACGTTGGCTGCAGGAGCGATATGAACCATCAATCTGTCAAAAATCGCAGTGCCTCCGGGACGGGCTTGACCATTGGCTTGGCCGTTCTGTCGGTGGTCAGTGCGGCGACTGCTGCGCCGGTGTTTGATGCGACGCCGATCACCCGGCCGAACACGATGGTCATCACGTTCCAGGAAATGAAGGACAAGATCAACCAGAGCTTCGGCAGTCTGGATGTGGGCCAGCCGTATTCGAAGCTGGGGCTGGTTCTGCCGTCGCAGGTGATTACATCGATCCCGGAACTTCGTGTGCCGGGCAAGGAAGCGATTGTCGTCAAGTCGAGCACACTTTCGCGGGTGGACAACGCCAACCTGCAGTCGATCAGCTTCGTCTCGCCGCAGAAGAATGTCGGGTTCACGGTCAAAGACGTGCTTGCGACCTCCATTGTCATTACCGCTCTGGACACGGTGGGCAACACCGTGGACTCCGTGACACTGCCGCCTTCAAAGGACGCCCGATTCGTTGGTTTCAAGCGTGAGCAGCCTGACATCGTGCTGATCCGTATTGTTGCGGCCCACGCGACCATTGGGGACGCGCTACAGTCACCAACTTTTATTGGCGACGTCACATTCTCGCCCCCGTTCGGTTCCCTTGGGGATGGGGATCCGGAGAACCGTGAACTCGGATTGGTGCCGTCGGATATTGGCCTCGGTTCGTCCGTGTCGTTGGCTGTGGGTGCTGTGGGTCCGGCCGGCGGGGCGTACATCACCTACGGCGGTGATGCGACCGGTGGTAGCCAGTCGGGATCAAACCTGAACGACAATCGAGCACCGGGCAACCGCAACCCCAACGCACCGCCAACGATCATTCCGGAACCGGCGATGGTGTCGGCCGCTGGAGCGTTTTTGGCGGGCTTGGTAGGCCGCCGTCGGCATCGCGCTAGTTAGCAGCCGTCGCTCGGGCCGCAGTCAGACATTCTTTTTCATTACGTTACCGCACGGGCAAATAAACGGGCCCGGCTGGGTGGGTGGCTTGAGAACCACCACCTGCGAACCGCAATCAGGGCAGGTCCACTGTGTAGGCACGATGGCGCGATTTTTTTCAGCCGTGGCAGTGACGGCACGCGCTGGCGGGGGGTCGAAGAGTCCTGTGGCGTCACCACTTGCTGCCGCTGCCGGGAAGGGCTGTGCAACTTCATCCACATCGCGCCGGGCGGTGACGGCTGCGTTGTAAAGGGCATCGGCAAGCCGGTTGCTGCCGCGGGGGTTGTGGCGGATGACCGCTCGCTTGAACTGTGACAGCAGTGCCTCGGCCCGGCCGTGCAATGGAATCAGTTGTGGGTGTTTCACCCGGTACTGGCCATTGATCTGTTTGACCACCAGCTCGGAATCACCAAAGATATCGATCTCGGTAGCACCAAGTTCCAAGGCTTTTTCGAGGCCAGTGATCAGGGCCGTGTATTCGGCGACGTTGACCGTGGCAGTGCCGATGTAACGCCCGAGGGTGACGACGGGTACGCCATCGGCTTCAACGACCACGCCGATTCCGGCCGGGCCGGGGTTGCCCCGGCTGCCGCCATCGAAACGAAGGACGAACCTGGCGGTGGACTTGGACAAGGCGTGCGGACTCAGTGGAGCGTGCGCTGGGACAGGGACTAGGCCGGCTGGGCCTGATCGGCGTCGGCCGTCATCTCTGCCGCGGGGTCGGCAGCGGAGGCGGGCTCGACCACGACATCAGCCTTCATCTTCTGATCGTCGAGGATGAGCGTGATGATGCGGTGGAGATTGTCGACCGACTTGGCCTTGTAGATCCCGGCGACTTCGCCGTTGATGCTGACGCGGCAGTCGACTGGTTCGGATTGGGTTTCCGAAGCGTAGGTTCGGCTTTCGGCCTGAGCCTTTTCAAGGATCGGGTGCCACTTGGATTCGGGGACGACCGCGCCAGACTTCTTGGTGGCGCGGGGCTTACGTACGGCCTTGGGCTTGGCCGCCACTGTCTTCTTCTTGGCTTCCATGGACATCTCAGGGTCGATGAAGAGCAGGCGGCGGCACGAGGGACAGATGACCGCTTCGTTCTTCACCTGAAGTTTATTGAAAGTGTCCAGCGTGAGATCCATCTGGCACGCATAGCAGGAGAACTCGTCGAGTGATTCGTTAGGGCGGAACAGCGGGGCCATGGCTTCGCCATCGTGGGCGAGGGCAACGCGGTCGAACTGGGCTACGGCGGTGGCACTCAGTGCGGTGACTGCAATGGCAGCCTTGTCGCGATCGGGGCGGAGTGTGGAGATTTCGGCCTCGGCCTCGGCCACCTGAGAGGTGACGCCGGACTGAAGTTCGGCGAGCTTCTTTTCTTCGGTGGCGAGAACCTGTTGAAGGGTGGCCACTTCGCGACTCAGATTTTCGACCAGTTCCATGGTCTTGAAACCCTGCTCTTCGATTTTTGATTTGTCGATCTTGCCGGCGCCGATTTCAAGAAGGAGGGCCTGATATTCCTTGGGGTTGGTCGCTGAGTTCTGGCGGTCGCGAAGTTTTTCGATGTGGGCCTCGCGGCTCTTGAGTTCGAGATCAATGGTGGCTGCGTGAGCCTGGGCTTCCTTCAGGCGGTGGGTGACGGCCTTGAGCTGCTGATCGAGCGAGGTGACTCGGGTCTCCTGCTGACGGACCTCATGGGTCACGGTAGCGAGCCGGCCTTGGGCTTCGCGCAAGCTTTGATCGACTCTAAACAACTGTACCAGGGCGAGGTTGATGGGCTGCATGGTTTTTCTCCAAAGACCAAAAGCGGCGGAGTCGCCGCAGGTCCATGGGTGGCCGTCATGATGGGGCCAGGCTGGCAGCGACTCGTCGGTGGGATAGGTGCCGAGCATCGTGCGCGGCACAGTGTGATTATGCGAGTTTGCGGCTTGGGCACAAGGGGTAGAAGTGAACTGATTGGGAAATGTGTTGCGAAAGATTGGTGTGATTGCAATTCGGGCTTGGCTGGTGCTGCAGCCGACCTAGCGATACCTCAGGGAAGGGCCTCCAGACGCCACGAGCGGGGCCGGGTGAGCGACGAACGTGGTGTTGGCGGGAAAGCCATCTTCAGCCCTGGCCGGGCGATACTGGCCGACAATACGAGGGCTTGGCGAGGCGTGAAAGTACAGACGCGATAGGTGGGCTTAAAAAGACCAAGGCCCCAGATTGCTCTGGGGCCTTGGCACAAATATGAGGATAGTCGAGAGCCATTCCAGCAGGTTGCCCTGCCGGTTTTATTTCTAACGAGAAAGTGCTAACAGTTCGGCTCCGGTTCGCACCGGAGTCGTTCTAAGTATCCCTTAGAAAGGAGGTGATCCAGCCGCAGGTTCCCCTACGGCTACCTTGTTACGACTTACTCCCAGTCACCGATCCTAGCGTAGACGCCACAGTATTGTGGCGGCTTCGGCTATTACCGGCTCCCATGAGTTGACGGGCGGTGTGTACAAGGCTCAGGAACACATTCACCGCGGCGTAGCTGATCCGCGATTACTAGCGATTCCAACTTCACGGAGGCGAGTTGCAGCCTCCGATCTGAACTGGGGGATGATTTTTGCGATTTCCATGACCTCGCGGTTTCGGTTCGCTTTATGCATCCCATTGTAGCACGTGTGTGGCCCTGGGCATAAAGGCCATGAGGACTTGACGTCATCTCCACCTTCCTCCGGTTTGACACCGGCAGTCCCCTTAGAGTCCCCGGCATAACCCGCTGGTAACTAAGGGCAAAGGTTTCGCTCGTTAAGGGACTTAACCCGACATCTCACGACACGAGCTGACGACAGCCATGCAGCACCTGTACTAGTTGTACCCCGAAGGGCCTACTCTACTTTCATAGAGATAATCCTAGCATGTCAAGCCCAGGTAAGGTTCTGCGCGTTGCGTCGAATTAAACCACACGCTCCGCTGCTTGTGCGGGCCCCCGTCAATTCCTTTGAGTTTTAGCCTTGCGGCCGTACTCCCCAGGCGGTCGACTTGTCGCGTTAGCTGTGGCGCGGACGGGGTCAAGACCGCCCACACCGAGTCGACATCGTTTACTGCGTGGACTACCGGGGTATCTAATCCCGTTCGCTCCCCACGCCTTCGTGCCTCAGCGTCAGTACCGGCCCAGTGGGCCGCCTTCGCCACGGGTGTTCTTCCTGATCTCTACGCATTTCACCACTCCACCAGGAGTTCCACCCACCTCTACCGGCCTCAAGCCCGCCGGTTTGCCACGACCCTCCCGGGTTGAGCCCGGGGCTTTCACGTGACACCTCACGGGCCGCCTGCGCACGCTTTACGCCCAGTAATTCCGGACAACGCTCGGACCCTACGTATTACCGCGGCTGCTGGCACGTAGTTAGCCGGTCCTTATTCGCCGAGTACCGTCCATTCTCTCCCTCGGCAAAAGACGTTTACACCCCAAGAGGCGTCATCCGTCACGCGGCGTTGCTCCGTCAGGGTTGCCCCCATTGCGGAAAATTCCTTGCTGCTGCCTCCCGTAGGAGTCGGGGCCGTGTCTCAGTCCCCGTGTGGCTGATCATCCTCTCAGACCAGCTACCGATCATCGCCTTGGTGGGCCGTTACCCCGCCAACAAGCTAATCGGCCGCAGACCCCTCCCAGCGCGCATTACTGCTTTCTTTCCCCAGCCCTTCGCCGGAGAACCGTACGCGGTATTAGCCGCCATTTCTGGCGGGTATCCCCCACGCCGGGGTAGGTTGTCCACGCGTTCCTCACCCGTTCGCCACTCGGCATCACCGAAGTGATACCCCGTTCGACTTGCATGCATTAGGCACGCCGCCAGCGTTTATCCTGAGCCAGGATCAAACTCTCAAACCAATATCCATCAAGCGGGCCAAAACCCGCCCTCGAGACATGCTGCTGCCTCTCTCCCTTCCCCTCTGCTGGTAA
>JBBRQG010000026.1:0-42872 GCA_038226785.1 Tepidisphaerales bacterium
ATACTGCCCGCTGGCATGCGGCCTGAACGCATCGGGTTGCGGTGGCCTCCGGTGGATTGTTCGATGCAACCCGGACTACCATGTCGGTCAAACGACTGTTTGTGTTGATTGGCGTTGAGATCAGGTAAGACGGGACAGGCTCATGTGGATTGTCAGGTTGGCTCTTCGGCGGACGTACACGTTCGTGGTGATGGCGATCGTCATTGGAATTCTCGGGGCGATGACGGTGATCCAGACGCCGAAGGATGTCTTCCCGGAGATCAACATTCCGGTGGTGTCGGTCATCTGGCTGTACGGAGGATTGAGTCCTGAGGAGATGGAAGGCCGAATCGTCAGCGTTTCGGAACGTGCGATGACCACGACGGTCAACGGCATCGAGCACATCGAGAGCAACATCCTGGCTGGCGCGAGTGTGACCCGGGTCTACTTTCAGCCGGGGACCAACATCTCGGCGGCGACGGCGGAAGTCACGAGCATCATGCAGACCATTCTGCGGATCATGCCGCCGGGGGCGACGCCGCCGCTGATCCTGCGGTATTCGGCGAGCAATGTCCCGGTGCTGCAGGTCGGTCTGAGCAGTAGGGCACTGAGTGAGCAGCAGATTTACGACGTGGCCAACAACGTGATTCGCACGAATCTGGTCTCGGTGCCGGGTTCGCAGGTTCCGCTGCCGTTCGGCGGTAAGAGTCGACAGGTGATGGTCGATATTGACCCCGAGGCGTGTTTTGCCAAAGGACTTAGCCCGAGCGACGTTGCTACAGCGGTAAACCTGCAGGTGGTGGTCTTGCCGGCCGGGACGGCCAAAATCGGCGGGACCGAATATTCAGTCAAAACCAACTCCAGTCCGGACGTGCTGGACATGCTGAATAACGTGCCGATCCGGCAGATTGGTAACTCGACGGTTTATCTGAAAGACGTTGCCCAGGTGCGCGACGGGTTTGCGCCGCAGACGTCGATGGTGCACACCAACGGGCGAACCAGTGCGTTGCTGACGATATTGAAAAGCTCGGGGTATTCGACTCTCGATATTGTGGCAGGCGTGAAGGGTGGGCTGGCCCGGATAAAAAACCTTGTACCAGAGTCGATGGAAATGAAGCCGCTGTTCGACCAGTCGGTGTTCGTAAGGGCGTCACTGGTCGGAGTTTTGTTGGAGGGGGCGATCGCCGCGGGGCTGACAGCGATGATGATCCTGCTGTTTCTGGGGAGCTGGCGGAGCACAATAGTGATTGCGGTGAGCATCCCCCTGAGCATCCTCTGCTCGATTGTCATACTTGCGGCGATGGGTCAGACGCTCAACGTGATGACGTTGGGCGGTCTGGCACTGGCGGTAGGCATACTGGTGGACGACGCGACGGTGGAAATTGAGAACGTCAACCGCCACCTAGCGATGGACAAAGGCGTTACACGGGCGATTCTGGACGGGGCGCAGGAGATCGCGACGCCTGCCTTCGTCAGCACACTTTGCATCTGTATTGTTTTTACTCCGGTGTTGTTCATCAGCGGGGCCGCGAAGTACTTGTTTACACCGCTGGCGCTGGCGGTTGTGTTTGCGATGCTGGCGAGTTACTTCCTGAGCCGGACGGTGGTGCCGACCATGGTGCATTACCTGCTGCCAGCGGAGGCACACCTGCATCAGGTGCACGGCTCAGACGACGCGAACCATTTTTCGAAGGGCGGTTTGATCTGGGCGATGCACCAGTCCTTCAACGTGCAGTTTGAAAAGTTTCGGTCGATGTATGTGAACCTTCTGACGTGGGCCCTTCGTCACCGGTGGGTTCCGTTTGCGGTTCTTGGGATCATGCTGCTATCCGCGCTGCTGATATTGCCGCGGGTCGGTCAGGATTTCTTTCCCACGATCGACGCGGGTCAGATGCGGCTACACGTCCGATGTCCGCCGGGCACCCGGATTGAAGAGACGGAAAAGTTTTTCGGCGCGGTGACAGCGGCCATCAAGGAGGTCGTGCCTGCCAGCGAGATCGAGACCGTGATCGACAACATCGGCATTCCGGGTGGGGGTGTGAACCTTGCTTTTAGCGACACGAGCACCGTTGGCCCGGCCGATGGCGAGGTTCTTGTGCAGCTGAAGAAAGGCCACCGGCCCACAGGCGATTACGTGGCGGAGTTGCGTCGGCAGTTGCCCAGAAAGTTTCCGACGTTCACGTTTTACTTTCAGGCCGCGGACATCGTCACGCAGATTCTGAACTTCGGGCTGCCGGCGCAGGTGAACATTCAGATTGCCGGAAGAGACCCGAAAAACCGCGAGATCGCCGCCAGCATCATGGGAGATCTGCGGGCGGTACCGGGTATCGTGGACGTCCGCCTTCAGCAGGTACTAGAGCAGCCGGAACTGGGCGTGAACGTGGACCGAAGCATGGCTCAGGTGTTGAACCTGACGCAGCGCGACGTCGCTTCGAGCCTGCTGGTCAGCCTGACGGGCACCAGTGTGACGGCCCCCAACTACTGGCTGGACCCGCGCATCGGTTTCAGCTACCCGATCGTCACGCAGACCCCGCAGTATCGGATCGATTCGGTGGATGCGCTGAACAACACCCCGATCCTGAGTGCCGACCGTGGACGATCGCCGCAGTTGCTGACGAACCTAGCCACGGTGATGCGGCGAGTGACCTTGGGCGTCATCAGCCACTATCGCATCCAGCGGACACTGGACGTCCAGTGCTCGGTTCAGGGGACGGACCTTGGCACCGTGGGTGCCGCGGTTGACAAGGTGGTGGCGCAGTACACGGGCGACCCAAAAGACCCCAGCACCAGCAGGTTGCCGCGTACAACCATGATCACGGTAAAAGGACAGGTCGAAGCGATGCGCGAAAGTAATCGTGCGCTGGCGACAGGGTTGGTTTTTGCCGTCCTGCTTGTCTATCTGCTGATGGTGGTGAACTTCCAGAGCTGGCTGGACCCGTTCATTATTTTGACGGCCCTGCCGGGCGCGTTGGTCGGTATTATCTGGATGCTGTTTACGTCCCAGACAACGCTGAGTGTGCCCAGCCTCATGGGGTCGGTGATGTGTATCGGCGTGGCCACTGCCAACAGCATTTTGCTGGTCACCTTTGCCAATGAGCAGCGACACCACAACCTGAGCGCGACCGAGGCGGCCCTCGCGGCCGGCGCCACTCGCCTTCGTCCTGTCCTGATGACGGCGCTGGCGATGATCATGGGAATGCTGCCGATGAGCCTGGGTCTGGGTGAGGGTGGCGAACAGAACGCGCCGCTGGGAAGGGCTGTGATCGGTGGCCTTCTCGTTGCGACATTTACCACGCTGTTGTTCGTGCCAGTCGTGTACAGCCTGTTGCGTGGCAAGTCGCCTGTGAGAGAAATTGAACCGGAGTTGCAATGAGTCAGACCGTGAAGGGTGATCAGGGCGGGTCTAGCGCCGTCAGCCACGAGGAAGAGGCGACGCGCGAGCTATTGAAAGGAGCCAAGCCGACGCACACGGCTTGGGTCGCGTTGTTGCTGATAGGCGTCGTGCTAATCTTCGGTGCGGCCTTTGTGCTTGGGTATATTCCAAAGCTCCAGCAGCAAAGGGCAGTCGAGGCCGATGCCCGGGAACGTGCCAGTGCCCTGCCGCAGGTGACGCCGATCACGGTTCGTCAGGCTGAACCTGTAATGGAAGTACCGCTGCCGGGCACCACCGAGCCCATTCAAGAAGCCGGCATCTACGCCCGCACCGATGGGTATGTGAAGCAGCGATTTGTGGACATCGGAGATCGCGTGGAGGCCGGTCGCCTTCTGGCCGAGATCGAAACACCGGAAACCGATCAGTCGCTCAAGCAGGCCATCGCCAATGTGTTTCAAGCCCGCGCCCAAGTCAACAAGGCGCAGGCCGACCTCGACCTTGCCAAGAGCACCTACAATCGCTTCATGGCCGCTGGTATCGGCGGCGGCGTGAGCAAGCAGGAGCAGGACGAAAAAGCTGCAGCCGCGACCACCGCACAAAAGACGCTGGAAGCTCAGCAGGCAACCGTCTCGGCCATGGAGGCGGGAGTTAGCCGCCTTAGAGAGTTGCAAATGTTTCAGAAGGTCGTCGCACCGTTCGCCGGGACCATCAGTCTGCGCAATGTGGATGTCGGGTCACTGATTACGGCGGGCAGTGGCAACTCGGGCATCAAAGAGATGTTTCATCTGGTCGATACCAGCGTGATCCGACTTCGGGTCGCCGTTCCCCAGACTTACTCGGTCAGTATCAAGTCCGGGCAAATGGCGGCAGTGACGGTGCGCGAGTACCCCGGGCGCGTGTTCGATGCGAAGGTCGTACGAACCGCCGGGGCGCTGGATGCCGCCAGCCGGACGCTTCAGGTTGAAGTAAACGTGCCTAATGCCAACGGCGACTTGCTCGCAGGCATGTATGCAACGGTGAAATTTAAAGTTCCACGCAGTGCGCCGCCCGTGGTCATTCCCGCTGCGGCCCTGATGATTGATGCCGCCGGACCGAAGGTGGCCCTTATTGATCCTGAGAACCGTATTCACTACCGGTCCGTGACCCTCGGTCGCGATTACGGGCAAGAGATCGAAATCACCTCGGGCGTTGTCGCCGGGGATGTTCTGGCCACGGGCATCAGCCCGGGCCTGCCTGACGCTTCGGCCATTGAACGGTTGCAATCTACACCCCAGCCGGGCCCCGCCGCCGGGATGAAGCCGACAACCCTGCCCGCGACCCTGCCGACCGGCGGACACTAGGGCACTGGTCAGATCGCGTGCGTGTCGGCTATTGTCCCGGTAATAACCTTATCAGGAGAAAAAGTAGATGAGTCATGAAGATATTCGAGTCGGCACGCTGGTCGGCATGGGGGATGCGGTGCGGGTGATTCCGCAGATTCTGCCGCACGGCTTTGAGAGCTTTCAGTTGAATGCATGGCAGTACATCGGCGAGGTGGACCTGAAAGAGACGGCCAAAAAAGTCACCGATATCGTGGCTGGCAAGGCGGTCATCAGCAGCGTGGGGGTTTTCGGCAAGGTGCTGACGGATGAAAAAACGGCAGCAGACTTCGGCCGCATGATCGATCACGCCCGTTTGTTTGGCGCGGATGTGGTGGTGGGGTTTGCCGGCGGAATCCCAGGGACGTCCGTGGCCGACAGCATCGGGCGGTACAAGGAAGTCTGGGGTCCGCTGGCCAAACGGGCGAAGGACGCCGGGGTTCGTATCGCGTTCGAAAACTGCGACATGGGCGGCACGTGGAACAGCCCCGACTGGAACATCGCCCATTCGCCCGCTGCCTGGGAGCTGATGTTTGATGCCTTCCCGTCGGAGAACGTCGGCCTCTGCTGGGAGCCGTGCCACCAGATGGTCAGCCTGATCGACCCGATTCCACAGTTGCGCAAGTGGGTCAAGAAGGTGTTCAACGTGCACGGTAAAGACGCGACCATTGGCTGGGACGTGATCAAGCAGTGGGGCATTCGCGGCGGCAAGGATTACGTGTGGCACCGCACGCCGGGCTTCGGCGATACGAACTGGACCGACATCATTTCCATCCTGCGGATGAACGCCTTCAAGGGCTCCATCGATATCGAGGGCTGGCACGACCCGGTCTACAAAGGCGAGCTGGAATACACCGGACAGGTGCACGGTCTGAACTACTTGAAGCACTGCCGTGGCGGGGCGTTTGTGCCCAATCCGAAGTAGCCGCTCCGAACACTCTAGCTAAGCCGTTCCTTCAGGCGGTCCTGAACCATCTTGGGGTTCAGGCCCTTGCCGTTTTTCATGACCATCCCCACCAGTGCCCCAAGGGCAGTGGCCTTGCCGGCTTTGAAGTCGGCCAGGGGTTTTGGGTTGGTTGCCAGCATGGCGTCGATGGCAGCGTCGATCGCGCTGCTGTCGCTGTTCTGCGTCAGGCCGAGCTTTGCAGCCAGATCCGTGGGCGAGGCATCGGCCTTGGCCAGTTCGTCGAAGATGGGCCCGGCACTGCTGGCGGCCAGCGCGTTGCTGTCGATGAGTTTGGCGATTTCCGCAAAACGGGTGGGGGCGATGCCAAGGTTGCCCAGCGCCTTGTTGGATTCGTTCGACAGCCGTCGGCCATGAGAAAGGATCAGGTTGCTGATGCGCTTTGCAACTCCAGTATCAGAGGAGGCTTTGATGGCGGCCTCGAAGAAATCACCGGTGGCGCGGTCGCCGGAGAGGGTGGCCGCATCAGCCGAGTTTAGGCCGAGGGCATCGATATAGCGTTTGCGGCGGGCCGCCGGAAGCTCGCCGATGCGCGCTTTGATCTCACTGATCCAAGTCTCACTCACTTCGACGGGGACCAGATCAGGGTCGGGGAAGTAGCGGTAGTCGTTGGCTTCTTCTTTTTCGCGCTGGAGGAATGTTTCCTGCGAGTTTTCGTTCCAGCCGTAGGTGCTCTTTTTGCCCAGATTACCCGTGGCTTCCCAGGCCGCGATCTGCCGCTGCACTTCGTAGGCGGTGGCGCGTTCCAACACGTTAAAGCTGTTCAGATTTTTGATCTCGGTGATCGCGGTCTTGTGGACCTTGCCCTGTTCATCGGTGATGTGGACGTTGATGTTCGGCTCGAAGCGCATGTGGCCCAGTTGCATCTGGCCTTCACTCACGCCGAGGAACTGGACCAACTTTTGCAGTTCCTGACCGAAAGCCGAGACCTGTTTGGGCGTGCTGAAGTCGGGTTCGGTCACAATTTCCAGTAACGGCGTGCCGGCGCGATTCAAGTCGACGATCGAGTAGTCGATGGCATAGCCGCCGGGGGCTTCGTGCAGCAGCTTGCCGGCATCTTCTTCCAGATGGGCGCGGCGGATGCGCACGGGGTGGATGCCGCCGTCTTCCACCAGCAGGTCGAACTTCCCTTCGTAGCAGAGCGGAATGTCGTACTGGCTGATCTGATAGTTCTTCGGCAGGTCGGGGTAGTAGTAGCTCTTACGATCCCACTTGGTGTGGTGATTGACCTTGCAGCCGAGCGCCAGGCCAACCATCATCGCGTACTCCACGGCCGTCTTGTTCAGCACCGGCAGCGTGCCGGGCAGGCCGAGCACTTGCTCATCAACCAGCGTGTTCGGCGCTGCCACGAGGCCCTCGCCGGCGGTGGCGCTCAGGGCGCCATTGGCGACCCCCGTGAACATCTTGGTGCGGGTGGCGAGCTGGACGTGGATTTCGAGGCCCACCAGAACTTTGTAACTGACGCATTTTCGGCTGCTCATAGCGGGCGGGAGCATAACAGAACCAGCACGCCCCGGCCTATACTGGCGGCATGAAATATCGCACGCTGGGCCGGACGGGTTACAAGGTTTCAGAGATCAGTTTCGGGGCTTGGGCTGTCGGCGGGTCTTGGGGTCAGGTGGATGATGAGGTTTCGCTGAAGGCCATGCGGCACGCCGTTGAGAAGGGGGTCAACTTTTTTGATACGGCCGATGTCTACGGGGACGGCCGGTCGGAGAAATTGATTGCGAAGCTGGCGAAGGAGGTCGGCAAGGATAAGTTCAGGGTCGCCACCAAGGCTGGGCGGCGGCTGAATCCGCATGTGGCGGCGGGATACACGGCCGAGAACGTGCTGGGGTTCATCGAGCGATCGCTGAAAAATCTCGAGACTGATTGCCTTGATCTGGTGCAACTGCACTGCCCGCCGACGGAGGTTTATTACCTGCCCGAGTTTTTTGATGGGCTGGCGAAGATCAGCAAGAGCGGCAAAGTGCGGCATTGGGGCGCCAGCGTAGCCAAGGTGGAAGAGGGGCTGAAGGCGATCGAGTACGACGTCATCACCACTATTCAGATCATTTTCAACTGCTTCCGACAGCGCCCGGCCGGCCTGTTTTTTGAGCAGGTGGTGAAGCGGAATGTCGGCGTGCTCGCCAGGGTGCCGCTTTCCAGCGGCTTGCTGACCGGTCGGCTCACAAGGGAACGCGTGGCCGAGATGCCAAAGGACGATCACCGGAATTTCAACCGGGCCGGTGCCGCCTTTGACTATGGCGAAACCTATAGCGGCCTCGGTGGGCACATGGAGGCGGCCTTGGCAGCCGTCGAGGAACTCCGTCCGCTGACAAATTCCAACCGCACGATGACGCAACTGGCCCTGCGGTGGATTCTGGATCACCCGGCCGTGACCTGTGCCATTCCCGGGGCGAAGACGGCTGACCAGGTGGATAGTCAGGTCGCTGCAAGCGATCTGGCACCGCTGGACGCAGGCGCCATGGAAAAGATTCGCCGGGTTTATCAGCAAAAGATCGGGCCGCTGGTGCACGATCGGTGGTAAACCCATTGACAACGGTTGGCGCGATTATGGCCGCAGGTGCCCGTCAATTGGGGAAGCGGAATAGTTGGCTGGCGTTACAGTAGACCCATGGCGCGTCGTTCAAAATGGTGGCTGACTCCGCTGTTCTTTCCCTTGGCGGCGTTTGGGCAGGTGGCCGGCCACGGTCCTTCCCGCGCCGAGTGGTTGCCGTTTGATCCGCCAGCCGACACGTTTAAGTTCAGCCCCATTGACCTTCGCGGCCTGAACGAAAAGGAAGCCGGCGATGGCGGATTCATTCAGGCGAAGGATGGCCACTTCATTCACAGCGCAAACGGTGAGCCCGTTCGGTTTTGGGCAGTCAATGGGCCTTCGCGCGATCTGGATGAACAGGCGATGACGCTGGCGGCCCGCACCTTTGCCAAGCGCGGGGTCAATCTTGTGCGCACCCACGCACCGGCCTTTAATGAAGACTTCGCCGTCGGTGCCGAGTCGGTCGAGAAGGTTCAGCGGCTGGTGCGCTGCATGAAGAGTGCAGGCATCTACACCCACCTCTCGCTGTATTTCCCGCTTTGGTACAAGCCCAAGGCCGGCGACCCCGTCTTGGAGGGATACGACGGCTCGAAGAACAGCTTCGCGGTGCTCTACTTCAACCCGAAGTTTCAAGAGCAGTACCGGCAGATGCTCAAGACAGTGCTGACCACGCCGGACCCCGCCACTGGCAAGCAGCTACTGGACGACCCGGCCGTATTCGGGATCGAGGTCGTCAACGAAGATTCGTTTTTCTTCTGGACCTTCAACTACGACAATCTCCCCGCACCGCAGATGCACGTCATCGAAGGTATGTTCGGCGAGTGGTTGGCCAAAAAGTACGGCAGCCTCGAAAAGGCCAGCGCAGCATGGGGTGGGCTGATGGTGCCGCAGGATGATTTCGCCGCGGGTCGCGCAGGTTTCCGGCCGATGTGGAATATCGCCAACCAGCGAACGCCGCGAGACATTGATACAGCCACGTTTCTGGCTGAGACGCAGCGCGACTTCTATGCCCGAACGGTCAAGTATCTCCGCGAGCTGGGTTTCAAGGGCCAGATCACCGCCAGCAACTGGATCACCGCCAGCCCAGAGTTTCTCGGCCCCATCGAGCGGCTGACCTATCTTGCGGGCGACTTCATCGACCGGCACGGCTACTTCAGCGGAAAGCTCGAAGGAGAGTTTTCAGGGTGGAGCCTGCGTGCTGGTCAGACTTACACGGATCGGTCGGCACTTCGCTTTACGGGAACCGAACCCGGCTCTTCCGATTTCACGAATCCCGCGAACGACATTCGCTGCAATGACAAGCCCTCCATGGTCAGCGAGATGACGTACAACCGCCCCAACCGGTTTCGCACCGAAGGGCCGATGTTCACAGCGGCGTATGCCGCACTGCAGGATTCAGGATGCATCGTGAACTTTGCAGTGGATGACGGGCGTTGGAGCGTCAAGCCCACGTTTTTCATGCAGCCGTGGACGGTCATGGGGCCGACGCAGGCCGGACAGTTTCCGGCCGCGGCGTTGGCGTTTCGCAAGGGGCTAGTGGCAACCGGCGATCTGATGGCCGACTTCACACTGGCAGAGTCAGATGTGCTCGGCCTCAAGGGTGTCGGCCCCGTTCAGAAAGCGGCGTTGGATGCTTTACGGGCCAAGGACGTGCCACCGGGGGCAACTGTGGCAAAGGCTGATCTGCTCGATCCGCTGGTGCATTACGTTGGACGGACAGCGGTCAAGTATGACCCGGCGGGTGTGACCCGAGCCGATGTAAAAAACTTCGAGCAGTTCATCGACCGCAAGGCCACCACTGTCACCAGCAGCACCCGCGAACTGCAGATCAACTGGAGGACAGGCGTCTTGACGGTCAATGCCCCCTGCATCGCCAGCGTCACCGGCAACGTGAAGGCTGCCGGCGGACATGTCACGGCCGGGCCACTGACAGTGACCAGTGACATGGACCTCCTCTCCATTTCAGCGGTAGCCCTTGACGGCCAACCCCTTGCCACAAGTGGCAGCATGTTGCTTCAGGTGATGAGCGAAGAACGGCCAACCGACTGGAAGACCGAGCCGGACGGAAGCGGCGGGATGCGGATCGTCAGCATCGGCCATGACCCCTGGCAGATCCGCCGCATCACCGGCACTGTTGCCATCAGCCGCCCCGATGCGGAAAAGCTCCGAGTCATGACCCTGGACCTCAACGGATACACCAAGAAAGCTCTGGTCGGCGGGACCGCACTGATCGCACTCGACCCGGATTGTGTCTACTACTACATCAGCAAATAAACAAAGCAGTTCGAACCAACACAGACGACCATGCACGAAAGTTCGACGATGCGCGAAGAATTCGAAGCCGTTCCGCAGCCACTCACTCCTCTCGCCCCGCCCGATCAGGAAGATGATGTGGCGGCACTGCTCGAGTTTCAGGCGGGATATACCTCGCTGCGGGCCGAGCTGGCCAAGGTCATTGTCGGCCAGCAAGAGGTCATCGACCAGTTACTGATGGCGATCTTCGCCCGCAGCCACGCGATTCTGGTGGGTGTGCCGGGGCTGGCCAAGACGCTGCTCATCAGCACGCTGGCGCAAACGCTGCACCTGAGCTTCAAGCGAATCCAGTTCACTCCCGATCTCATGCCCAGCGACATCACCGGCACGGAAGTCATGAATCAGGACCCGGCCACCGGCCACCGCATCTTCCGCTTTAACCGCGGCCCAATTTTCGCCAACATCGTGCTGGCCGATGAGATCAACCGCACACCACCAAAGACACAGGCCGCCATGCTCGAGGCCATGCAGGAGCGCAAGGTCACGGTGATGGGGCAAGACTACCCACTGCCGTCCCCATTTTTCGTGCTGGCCACACAAAACCCACTGGAGCAGGAAGGAACCTACCCGCTGCCGGAAGCGCAGCTGGACCGGTTCATGTTTCTGATCCACGTCGATTACCCGACCAGTGCCGAAGAAAAACTCATCATGCGGCGTGGAACCTCGCCGCAGATAGAGAAGGCGGCCGCGGTCATGACGGCCGAGCAGATCCTGCGTTTCCAGCAGTTGGTCCAGCGTATTCTCGTGGCTGACCACGTGATCGACTACGCCGAACGGCTCGTTCGCGCAACGCGGACCCGTCTGCCCGAAGCCGCCGAGGTCAGCAAGAAGTGGCTCAGCTGGGGTGCGGGGCCGCGTGCGAGTCTGGCACTCGTCATGGCGGGCAAAGCGCGGGCAGCCATGGCGGGGCGGGGGCACATCTCTTGTGAGGATGTCAGATCGGTGGCGGTTGCCGTACTGCGTCATCGCATTGCCTTGAACTTCGCAGCCCGTGGCGAGGGGCTGACCACGGACTCGGTCATTGCCGAACTGCTCAAGCTGATCAAACCCGCCACTGCCGAGGGGAAGTAGTTCGTGGGCAGTTCACTCGAACCGGGACAGTGGATGCTGGAGCCCGACACCGTCGCCCGGGCCGAGGCGCTCGGCCTTACGGCCCAAGGTGTCGTTGAAGGGTTTCTGGTGGGCGAACACCGCTCGCCATTTCACGGCTTCTCGGTCGAGTTCACCCAGCACCGTGCCTACACACAAGGCGAAGACCTTCGCCACCTCGATCACCGCGTGTTGGGCCGCACCGATCGGCACTACATCAAGCAGTACGAGCAGGAGACCAACCTCATCGCCCACATTCTGGTCGACTGTTCCGAATCGATGGCGTTCGCATCGGGTGTGATGAGCAAGTTCGACTATGCCCGGCAACTGGCGGCCTGCTGGCTGTATCTGGTATTGGGTCAGGGGGATTCCTGCACGCTTACCCTCTTCGACACCAGCACTCGCTGGTCGTTCGATCGCATGGGCAGCCTTGGAAAGTTGCCAGCAGTGCTGACGGCGCTGGCCGCAGCCGAGGCCACCTCTCTGACAAACATGCCCGCAGCGGTACGCCATCTGGCCCAGCAGGCGGGCAAGCGCGGCGTGGTCGTGATCATCAGCGATCTTCTTTCGGATGAAACGTCGTTCCTTGAATCCCTCCGCTCACTCGCCGTTCGTGGCCATCAGGTCGCGGTGTTTCACACGCTCGACCCACAGGAGCTAAGTTTCGAGTTCGACAGCAACCCGGGCAGCCCGCCATCGGCCGTGGTGCGGCTCGACGGGATGGAAGACACCGGTGAAACGTTCGCCCGTCCGGCCGAGGCGCGAAGCCACTACCTTTCAGCCATGGGCGACTATCTGGACACCTTGAAGCGTGGCTGCGCCAAGGCCGGCGTCGATTACTCATTGGCCGACACCGCACGGCCGATGGCTGATGTGGTGGGGCAATACCTGGCACGATGTCGCATGCGCGGCAGCGCCAGCAGTTCTGGCGGGGGCGGCGCGTGACATTTCTCAGCCCATGGATGCTGCTCGGCCTCTCTGCGTTGAGCCTGCCTGTGGTCATCCACTTGCTCAGCCGGCCGCAAACGCGCTCGCTGAAGTGGGCGGCCATGCGATTCGTTCCCCGTGAAGCGCCGCCACGACGGTCGCGCCGCTGGCCGGAGGATTGGCCGTTGATGCTTCTGAGGTGTGCCGTTCTTGCCGCGGTCGTCGCGGCGATGAGTCGCTGGGTGCTTGGTAGCGGCGCCGCCGGTACCAGCGCGGCACTGCAGGGCATTCTCGTGATCGATACCACGCTCTCCACCGCCAGCGGTAAGCCAACAACCCTCGACCTTGAAAGGCAGTGGGCAAGGCACTGTGTGGAAAATCTGCCCGCTGGTAGCCGTATCGGACTTTGGGCCGTGGGGGGCGGGGGTGGGGGTGGGGGTGGGGCGGGGGCGGGGGGTAGCCCAAGGGCGACGGCGCGACGCATCATCGCCGAACCAACAGACGATGTGCCAACCGTTCTTCAGGCGATCGACGAACTTCAGCCAACCGGTTGCGGCGGCGACATGGCCACGGCCCTGCGACAGGCAGCCCAGTCCGTCGGACCATCGGGTACGGTCTGGGCTCTCAGTGACTTTCAGGCCGCAACATGGCCAGCCCAGCCCAGACTGCAAAACACCCCAGCCGCTGCGGTCGTTCTGGTCCGATGCGGTGGACTGCCCGCAGCGAACATGGCCATCGTCTCGGTGACAGCCGCCACGCCGGTGGCCATTGATGCCGTGGCACGGTTCGAAATCGTTGTGAGAAACTTCGGCACGACGGAGCAGCTGAACGTCCCCGTTACGCTCCGAATCGACGACCCCACTGGCCAGTCCGCTGCAGCCCCGGCCGACCAAACCGTGTTGGATCGAATCGGTCCCGGCCAGTCGCGGGCGGTCAATCTCGGTTGTCGCATTAGCCATGCGGGCCAATCGCTGGTGTCTGCGGCCGTCCCGCTTGACACCCTGCCGCAGGACGACACCCGACATTTAGCCGTCAAGGCCCACAAGAAACTCAGGCTGCTCTTGGCCGAATCTTCTCGCGGGACAGATGTCCGGTCGGCGGATGGTTTCTATCTCGCGGGTCTTTTATCTGGCGGGTCGTTGTTTGATGTCCAGCGTGTTTCAACCGCCGATATCGCCAGCGGCCGGGCGTCGGTGGAAGATGTGGACGCTCTGGTGGTCTGTGGCGGGGCAATGCTGCCGGCCCTTGGTCCTGTGATGAAATATTTTTCCGCTCGTGGTTGCGGCGTGCTCCTCTTTCCCGGCGGGCGCGAGGGCCCGGCTTGTGCAGATTTCGGGTTGGCCAAGGCCCAGCCGGAAGTGCCATCCACCCACCTCGCCGGCCAGCAGCCGGTCCACCCGATCACATCGCGCTGGATCGCGCAGGCCGAAACATCCCTGACACAGGTCACAGCGACCCGGCGTTGGCCGCTACCCACCGACGGATTCGCCTCCGTCGTCAATTGGGCCGATGGATCACCGGCAGTTGTGGCTGCGACGATGCCACAAGGTGGCCGCGTCGTGGTCTTTGGCCTCAGTGCGCAGACCATCACAGGCGATTTTCCGCTGCGTCCCGGCGTGTTCGTTCCGCTCGTGCACGAAGCCGCACGTTGGGCTGCCAGCGGGGAAAGTGAGGCCGCCAGCTTCACCAGCGGTGCCCCGGTAACGATAAACCTCCCCGCGACTGCGGCGGGCAAAATGGTTCACGTGATCTGCCGATCCGCAACGCGTGATGCACTACTCACCCGCGCGGTCAATCAGGGCGGCGTATGTCGCGCCGAGTTGTCAGACGCGCTACCGCTTCTACCCGGTGCTTACACCGTTGAGATCGACCGTCAGGTCGAAGGCGACAAGCACTGGCTCACCATCGCCCCCGAAACGTCTGAATCGGACCTTTCCTCGACCATAGACGCCGCCACCATGTGGCCGGGCGGACGAGTGGTGGATGCCGGATCAGCCCTAACATCAGCCGCGCCTTCGCCGCAAACTTCCGGCGGTCAGACCGAACTTTCGCGCACGTGGCTCATCGCTGCGTTGGCCGGCGTCCTTCTGGAAACCCTGTGGGTGCTTGGGCGTGGCAAGCAGCCAGTCCGGGAGCGGCCATGAGTGCCTGGATACTCTGGCTTTTGGGTGGCGGCTCTACGATCGCCAACCGCGCGGGTGAAGACTTCCATGTTGTAAGTATTCGCTGGGCAGGCGTGCGTGGTGTTCCACTTGTCGTCACCTGCGCGGCCATGGTGCTGGCGATTGCGTTGGGGCTCTATCTATACGCCCGTTGCCGCTCGATTTCGCCCGCTCGACAGCGCACGTTGGGTCTGCTTCGCGGCGGATTGCTCGGACTGCTTATTGCACTGGCCACCCTGCCCGCACTGCGGCTCACCACTGAGACGCTGCCCCGTCGCACCATCGCGGTGGTGACAGACGTGAGCCCCTCCATGGGTCTGGTCGCCAGCTCTTCCGCCACAGTCAATAGGCTGGCTGAACTGCAGACAGCTTGGGCAATGAAGGCGGCCGACCTCAATGGCCGCCTGCGCGAAGCGGGCAACGTACGGTACTTTTCTTCCGGCGGCGGAGAGCTTGCGGCCCAGCCGGACATGGCAGCCATGAAGCTCGCGGTCGCAGGCGGTTCGGCGCTGGGCGATGACCTTTCGAGCGCGATTGACCACGCCGCAAATGACTCCAGTGGCGGCACTGCCGCCGCCGTCTTAATGTCCGACGGTCAGGACAACGCTGGGGCCGGCCTTGCGGCCGCGGCCATTCGGGCCCGGCAGATGCGTGTTCCGGTCTTCGTCTGTGCAGTCGGCGAAGTCGAGCCACGGGACCTTGCCGTGACGGAAGTCTCCTGTCCGGAATATGCCTTCCCCGGCGATGAAGTCGCCGTCGTCGCATCGGTGCGGGCTGGCGGTTTCCGTGACGGGCCGATCACCAGCCGTATGCACTTGTTGGAAGACGACCGCGAAGTGGCCACGGGAGACCTTCTCATTGCCGTAACCGGTCGCGCAGGCACGCAGCCCTCTGACCCGCAGATTCAGGAAGTGACACTCCGGTTCAAACCCGAAAAGCCAACGCCCGGCGGACGCCCTTCGCGGTTCAGTATCCGCGTCGACCCTCTGCCCGGCGAAATCACCACGACGAATAACTCACTTGCCGTGCGGTTGAAAGTGCTGGATGGCAAGCTGCGCGTGCTCTATATCGAGGCCCAGCCGCGGTGGGAATACAAATATCTGACCGCCATCCTGCTCCGCGACACACGCCTCACCACCCGGCTGATTCTCACCGGACGCAAAGCCCGGGCAGGCGAAACGGACGCTGATTCGCCCTACCTTGCCGAGTGGCCGACCGACCTCAAAGCACTGGACGCCTACGACACCGTCATCTGGGGCGATGTCGACCCCGCATCCGCTCCGGCCGGCTTCGCCGATGCTCTGCAGCAGTGGGTCACCCGTCGCAGCGGCGGACTCATTCTTCTGGCCGGGCAGGGGGCCACACCGTCTGCGTGGCTCGCCCCCAGCGTGGATGCCCGCTTTCGCCGTCTCGTACCCGTGGAAGCAGCCACGGCCGGCGATCGCGCCCTGACGGTTTCCACCGATGATCCCACATCGGGTGATACGCCGATCCAGCTTGCTCTTACAGCCATCGGCAAGACGTTCCCCATGCTGCGCCTCGATCAAACGCTGATCGAAAGCGATCGCCTGTGGGTGAGCTTGCCCCCGGTGTACTGGGTGGCCCCGGCGGTGCGTGCCAAGGCTGGCGCGCTGGTGCTGGTGAGCGCAAGACCGGCCGTTGGTAGCGTGGATGTTCCTGTGGTGGTCGATACACCGGCCGGCCTTGGCAGGGTGCTATACGTCGGAACAGACAACCTCTGGCGCTGGCGCCGCGGCGTGGGCGACAAATATCATGGGCGGCTCTGGGGGCAGTTCGTTCAGCGCATGGCACTTGCGCACCGTGCGGGCGGCAGCAGTCGGATCCGGTGGTCCGCGCCAACCGATGAAGTGTCGCCGGGCGAACAAGTGCGCCTGTCGGCTGAACTGCTCGACCAGAACTATTCAGCCCGGACCACGCCCATGATCGCCGCACACTTTCGCCGCGAAGGGGCACCGGCCGCCGAAGCGGCGCTCGCGCTGACACTCCGCGCGCTGCGAGATCAACCCGGCCAATACTCCGCCGACTTCGCCGCCCCTCCGGTCAAAGGCCAGTATCGGCTTCAAGTCGATGACGACACAGTCCCATCCGCCGATGCTGACCCCTCTCTAATTGAACCCGCCCCGCCGCCAAAGCTTCTGACCGTCCGCGAATCTGATGCCGAGTTACGGCACCCACAGATGAATCTCGGGGCACTGAAGGAACTGGCCGACTCCAACGGCGGTGCCGTCTTGTATCCCAAAGACCTCTCCACCCTGCCAGCTTTGCTGAAGCACGTGGGAAAGCCCGTAGCCATCAACCACATGTTGCCCATCTGGTCGTCACCTCTGGCCATGCTTGTGGTCGTGGGTCTCGCTGCGACGGAATGGGCGTTGCGCAAACGCTGGGGGTTGGCATGATCCCGCCCGACCAGCTGTCTGAAGTCGCGACTGCCGCAATCGGCGAACAGCTGGATGCGCGCCTTCGCGCGTTGGCCCGCCGAAGGCAATGGCTGACCGGCGCGAGAGCCTCATTGCTTGTTGCAGGTCTGGTGCTTGTCACCCTTGCAGTCGTAATGATGACAGATCGCCTTCTGGTGCTGCCCTACGCGATTCGGCTGACAGCCCTCGTCGTCTGGACGGTGGCATTAGCCATTTTGGTGCGCGCTTGGGTGCTCCGGCCCTGGCGGCGATTGAACGACCCTTCGGCCCGTGCCCTGTGGGTCGAAGCTGCAGCCGGTATCACCGACAACACACTCGTGTCGGCCTCTCAGGTGCAGGCCGGTCCCGCAGACGGCCCGACCAGCCAAACGCTCAGGGCCCAGCTACTCGCCACGGCTCTGGATGCGGTCGCCCGTTTATCTCCCGCAACACTCGTTCCAATGCGTCCGGTATTCGTCGCAGCCGGACGGTTTCTACTACTGGCATCCATCGCGCTTATTCTGGCGTCGTGGGCGGCCCACGGCAGTGTTGGCGTGGCCGCGCGGCTGCTGGGCCGGGCCATGGCCCTGCCGGGCATTCGTTTCCCGTATGACACACGCATCGATGTCATGGATCCCCTGCCCCTGTTCGCGCCAGCCGGCGAACAGTGGTCGATCCACTTTCGTGTCGAGGGGAAAGTGCCATCGCCGGAGCAACTTCAGTCCGGCCACGTCAATGTCCGTTACATGACCGACCAGCGCGTTGCGGTGCCTTTGAGCGTTCAACCGGGAAAGCCATCAGAACTTACCGCCATCGTTGACACCTCTGGCCCACTCCAGATTCAGGCAGAACTAGCCGACGGCCGCACCGACTGGATTCCAGTCTCCATTGTCCCCCGGCCCACAGCCAAGGATCTGGTCATTACCGTGCTCCCGCCGCCCTATACCGGCCTGCACTCGCAGCCCCTTCAGCCCAAAAATCCCTTTGTGCCCGCTGGTTCACGACTGGCCATCCGTTTTGAAACCGATGCATCACCCGCCTTGTCCATGGTGACGTTCTCAGGTCTGGTGCCAGCCCCCTCGTATCGGGTCCAGCCTGACCCTGATGCACAACGCCGCGCGGCTGCGCTCGGAGGCGGGGTGGGCAGGGCGCTCTGCGCCATCGACGGTACGCAAGCCTCTGTACCTGTGCCGCTCACGGCGACTGCGGTGGTTGTCCGCCTGCGGGATGTCCATGGCATCGAAGGCCTGCCCGTCATCGTCCCGCTGGCGGTTGTGCCCGATGCACCGCCGATCATCGATCTGTCAGCCTCTCCCCCCTGGCCGGAGATGAGCACGGTCTCCGGCCAAGTCCGCCTGCGCGGTTCGGCCTCGGACGACTACGGCGTGAGCACGCTCGCCCTCGCTTATGTCGTCGTCCCCCCTGAAGCAAAGCCCGCTGGCGTCGCGATTTCGGCATCGGCCGATTCAACACCCAACGCGGCCGTCGCCCGACTCATGGCCGGAGCAACGCCTGAGGCCACCGGTCTCGCAGCCCGCCGGGTCAACCTTGAGACTGGCGAAGGCCGCCGGAAAATGCAGATCGAGACCGACTGGCCCCTTACCACGGCGGGCGCAAGGTCGGGCGATACCATTGTCTGGTGGCTCATGGCTGAAGACGGCGCGGGCAACTCCACCCAATCCAGCCGTCAGCGCGTCGTGGTTGCCGATGTGGCGGGTGTGCAGCGTTACCTCACAGGTGTCATGGGCCGGCAGTTGGAAACCCTCGAAGGCGGCGCCCGCCAACAGCAGTCTCTGGCCGACGAGGTAGCCCAGCTTCTGCAAGGATCCCCCTCTACGCGCCCAACGCCGGGGGCCCATCCATGACCTCCCGCCACCTCGTTTTCATCGCCTTTGCCATGATAACTGCTTTCGCCGCGACCCTGTCTGCCGTCGCGAGCAGCCCTCGCGCAGCCCCGGACCTCAGCCTTGCCGATGTCATTCGCCGTCAACAGGAAATCACGTTTCAAGTGGAAGCGTTCCAGCACGAGCTGGCCGCACTGACCTTGATGATGGCCGACACCGGAGCAAGCGATCCCCAGCGCGCCACCGAACTCAACGAACTTCGGACCGAGCTTGAAGCCGCCCGCTCCGGCGACCTCGACATCGCCGGGCGACTTCTCGAAGAGGCCGCGGCCCACCCCGATGAGCCAGCACACCTGCTGGCGGCGCATGACACTCAGGTCCGTCTGGCAACGACTCTCCGGCGACTCCTCGCCCGCGCCCGCTATCGGCAAGATATCGAGGGCCTGCTCGCAGAACTCGATGAGTTACAAGCCGCCTGTCAGCGGCAAATGTTTCAGGCAGCCACACTCGGCGCCGAAAGTCAGGGCCGCCCCGATGCGCTGGACGAGCACCAACAGTCCGCAGCGGAGAGCCTCAACCAGTCCAACGCATCCGACCGCACACGTCTGTCGGCAGCCCTTCGGCTACTGAAAAGTCTGGGTACTACCGAAGCTGGTGCGGGCAAGGTCGTACCCCACCGCACGTCGAACGCCGGTGTGACCCGCGGCCTGCGGCGCACCTCTCGCATGGACGAACTCTCCGCCGATATTCAGTCCGACCTCCGCGCTACGCTCATGTTCTCCGCCGCAGCGCACACCCGGCAGTTACGCAGCGAGCTTTATGAGCTGGCCCGCGACATCCGCACCGGACGAGTCAAGTCCGCCGTCATCGCCGAGCTTCTGGCCGAAATCGCGGGTCTGATCGAACGAACCACCACCGCGCGCCAAGGCACCGGCGTCAACGGACGTGTGATGGGCGAACTGGTCGACCTGACCGACCTCGCAGCCGGTGCCACCGCAGCCGTACATCCACCAGCCGGCGCTGAGATGCGGTCTGCCGTCGTCGCCATCTGGTCCTCGCGCGATCTTCTGCTCACGGGCCGCCCCGGCCGGGAAACCGCCTGCGATACCGCAATCGGCCATCTGCAAAAGGCGATGGCGCTTCTCAAAGAGGCGGAGGCAAAGGCACGGGCAGAAGAGAAGGCCGACGAGAAGAACGACGCAGCCGACGATCAGTCCGCCGATGAGCAGCAAGACCCCGCCGCCGCCGCCCGTCAGCAGGAACAACTCCGTCAGGCTGAACAGGCCCTAGACGAGGCCATCGACGCCCAGAAAAAAGCACAGGCCGCCGCCGCTTCTCCCGATGTCGACACAAACTCCCGTGCCGATGCGCAGGCCGCCGCCGTCGCCAAGGCAACTGCCGCTGCCGACACCCTCTCCGGCGTCTCAAAGCCCGCGGCCAACGCAGCTGCAGAGGCCACTGCCACAGAGCGCACCGCTGAGCAACAACTGCGTCAGGGCAAAAGTGCGGGCGCAAGCCAGCAACGCGCCGCCGATCAGCTTCAATCCGCCAGCCGACAGTTGGCTCAAGCAAAAAGAGCTGCCGGCAACGGTAAAAAAGGAGACGCCCCGCAGACTGATCCGAAAGACGGCGAACAAAAATCCGCCCAAGCCAAGGACGGACAAAAGAAGCCCGGCGAGAAGGCCGGCAACCCGCCCCCCGGCGAAGGAAAAAATCCTCCCACTCCCGACAAAAGCAAACCGGGCCAGAAGCCCGGCGACAAGGGTTCCGGTGCAGACCTCCCCACTCAGAAAGCCAACACACCCTCCGCCGACGGTCGATTCACCGGACTGCCCGAGCGCGAACGAAAAGTATTGGAACAGTCCCAGTCGGAAAAAATCCCGCCGGAATACAACCCGCTCATCGAGCAGTATCTGAAAAATCTGTCGGACACGCCGAAGTAACTCAGGCCGCTCTTAACGTCGGCTTCTCCGCCGCTAGCATCGGTGCGGCAGTCTGTGTCGGCAGCGCCGTGGGCGCCGCTTCATCTTCCTCGCCCAGAACCACTTTCCGCGAGGCTCGGTTCAACCCGTCCAGCGCCGCGACCTTGTAACACTCGCCCAGCGTCGGGTAGTTGAAGACCGTCTCCACGAAGTATTCGATCGGCAGTCCGGCGTGAAGAATCGCCTGACCCACATGAATCAGTTCCGTCGCACCCGTACCGATGCAATGCACACCCAGTAACCGGTGGCTCTCGACGTGAAAGAGAAGCTTCAGCAGCCCGTGCGGGTCCGCCATCAGCTGTCCGCGTGCGATCTCTCGATACCGGGCAATACCCACCTCGTACGGAATCTTCGCCACCGTCAATTGCTGTTCGGTCTGGCCCACCATCGACAACTCGGGAATTGTGTAAATGCCGTACGGAACACACGGCTGGCTGGGGGCCTGCAACTCATGAAACATGTGGCTGGCCGCCATCCGACCCTGCTCCATGCTTGTCGCAGCCAGCGCCGGGAACCCGATGATGTCTCCGGCCGCATAAATGTGTGGCACAGACGTCTGCAAGTACTCGTTCACCTTCAACCGCCCGCGATCATCCGCCGCAAGCCCTGCAGCCGCCAGATTCAGTTGCCCGGTCGCGCCCTGTCGCCCGATGCAATGCAAAATGGTCTCAGCGTGCAGCACCTTCCCGCTTTCCAGCGTGGCCTGCACTTCGCGGGCGCCCACGAACTCAATCTTTGAAAGCATCTCACCCAGCTTCAACCGCACGCCCATGTCGCGCAGGCGAAACTGAAGGTTCTCCGCGATTTCATCGTCCAAAAACTCCAGCAGCCGCGGCCGGGCGTCCACCAGCGTCACCTTCACCCCCACCGACGCCATGACCGACGCATACTCTGTCCCCACCACGCCACCGCCAATGACGATCAGGCTCTTGGGCAGGTGGTCGAGCTCCAACAGGCCGTTGCTGTCGATCACACGTCCCGGCGTAAACGGAACGTTGGCTGGCCGCGTCGGTTCGCTACCGCACGCCAGCAGAATGTGATCAGCCGAAATATCAATGGTCTCCGACCCGCCCACCACGCGCAGCGTCGCCGCGTCCACAAAGCTGGCCGTGCCAAAGATCATCCGAACGTTGTTCCGCTCCATTTGCGAGTGGATCACTTCCACTTCCGTCCGAATCACATAGTTCGCCCGTTGCAGCAGGTCCTGCATCGTGATGTTGTGCTTCACGGCGTAGTTCGCGCCATAGATCCGGCGCTCGTTAGTGGCCGACAAATGAAAAGCGGCTTCGCGAATCGCCTTCGACGGAATCGTGCCGTTGTGCAGGCACGTCCCGCCTACCTGATACTCGCGATCAACAATGGCGACGCGCTTGCCCAGCTTCGCAGCGCCCAGCGCAGCTTTCTGTCCGGCCGGACCGGAGCCGACGACCACAAGATCAAAATGCTGAATCCCCATACCTAAATCGCCTGTCCTTCCCGTCTTAACACATCGACAACCCGGCTGCGGTACTTCACCGCACAACGAAGACAGTGATTTTTCCAGTTGTGCCGCTAACATATCGACGCATCAACAAGCGTGGCCTGCGGGCAACCTTGTTGAGATTTGATTTCAGTAAATGTGGCGAATTGTTTATTTCTTGCAGTTGCTGGTGAAGCGCCCCCGCGTGGACGGTCACCTTGCCTAGGTTTCAAGGAGGCAGATTATGCAGCGGATTTCATGGTTTTCGGTCCTCGTCGGTCTTGCGCTGGCAGCGGCCGCCTCGGCCAATCCCGCCACCACCCAGCCCACCGGCTCGGCCGGCCGCGATGTCTTCGTCTACGAGGGCATCCCCAATGGCAACTTTGTGGCTGGCTTTGGCCCCTCGTTCTCGGCCCTGCTCGGTTCCGGCGTGACCGGTTCCGGCCACGATATTGAAGGCCTGCTCAAGTTCGATCTCACCGGATTCACACTGGCTCCGGGCGAAACGGCAAAGCTCAGCCTCTATGTTTTGGACGCCAGCGTCGTCGGATTCCCGGCCACCAACGCCTCACCCAGCACCCCCGCCAGCACCACCATTTATGGGGTTGGTTCGGACTGGACCTATAACACTGTGACGTGGGCAACCCGCCCGCCAGCGGGCACCCAGTCCGGTACCTCACTGGTGGACGGCATCAACAAGTGGGTCACGTTCGATGTGACCAACCTTGTCGACAGCTGGCTCAACGCCGGTCAGACCAACAATGGCTTTTTGGTCCGCCAGGACGAAATCGTCCTCAACGGTGGCAAGGTAACGCCGGTTTACGCCAGTTCGCGCGCGGCCGCCAACCAGCCCATCCTGCAGATCGTGGCCGTCCCTGAGCCGACCGCAGCCGGTGCTCTGGGTCTCGTCGGTGCCGCTGCCCTCTTGCGTCGCCGCAAGGCCTAGGCAAGTATGCCGGAAGCATGGATGGAATGCGGCGAGCCAAACACGGATTCACGCTGGTCGAGTTGCTGGTGGTCATCGGCATCATCGCCGTGCTCATCGGCCTCTTGCTCACCTCGTTGAATCGTGCCCGGGCCGCAGCCAACCGAACCGCCTGCACGGCCAACCTGCACGTCCTCGGCCAAGCCCTCTACAACTACGTGACCGACTACCGCGGTCGCCTTCCGTACATCATCGAGCCCCTGTGGACCCCCACAGGGGCTCTCGATTTTTCAGCCGACCCCCGCAAAGAGCCGAACAGCTTCGTCAACGTGATGAAGCCCTATATCGCTTCGGGCAAGGTGTTGCTCTGCCCGTCACCGAATCTGGCCTACAGCACCGCCAGCCCCGCGGTGAGTTACCGGATCAGTTCGGCCAACAACTACGACGGGCAAGCCCAGACTTACGATGCGCTTTCCGGGGCCAAGACCAACACGCCGCCCAAGTACGGCTTTTCGCTCAAGTACCTCAACGGCCGGAAGTACGAGCTGAAGTTTGTCGACCCCTATGACGTCCCCCTGAAGCTTCAGCACGGCGTGGGTCCGTTCTATGTCATCCGCGACTTCGTCGGCCGCGATGTGGCCGGCAAGTTCCATCCGCCCCACTACACGGGCTACAACATTCTCCGCTTGGATTTCAGCGTGTCCGTCGGCAAAGACGACACCTTCGGCTACACCTACCCTTAAGCCCGATCGCCCTTGTAAGCCCGGCCGCGCTTCAGGCGGCCTTAACGATTCCTCAGACGAACCGCGGCAATCGTCCCGGAAGTCGTCAGGTCCCCGATCACATTCACCGTGGGTCCGATCAGCGAACCCAGCACGCCCGTACTGGTGATCTGAAGCACATCCAGCACGGCCTTCTTGGCCGTGGTCAGGGTCAGTACGCTTTTACTGGTGGTTCCGGTCAGCGCCAGCGACGGTAGCCCGCTGTCGGCGTCAAACGTGGCCGTGCCCGACCCGCCGCCCGTCAGCGAAACCGATAGTCCGCCGGGCAGCGTGATGGAGGTCGATGTGCTCGCGCCGCGCCCCGGCACGCTGCCAAAGCGATACTGCACGCTGATGGCCTTCGTCGTCGCCGCGTTATCGAGCGAGCTGCTGTCGCCCGAAACCGGCACCAGTTGGGCAAACAGCCGGTACTTTCCCGGCGACAGTTTGGCTGGCAGCTTGCCGTCAAGATTGAAAGCCTGTGTCTTACCTTTGGGCAAGTTGACCGATGCATCCTTGACCTGCGCGATAAGTAAATCATCCGGCGAAAGGTTACCGTCAGCACTGGCCACCAGCTGCAGCGAGAACCGTGTTTTCGCCACCGATGTCCCCGCCGACCGCACCGTCACCACACCCGAAATCCCATCCCCCGGCATCGTCGATGCCGGCACCTTGGCCGAAAGCGATATCACCGCCAGATCACTGCCCGTCACCTTTTGTGCAGTCCCCGGAACCGTCACAGCCAGCACCGTGGACGCATCGACGTCAGCAATAATCGCCCCGGACACGCCGGTCAGGCTGCCGCCGATCAGTTTTACCGCGCCCGGCGGGCCTGTCAGCGACAGCGGCACCGTGGCCGTCGCCGATGTCTGACCCGGCAGGACGGTGAGATTCACCGTGGTCGCGCTGAAATCCGTACCGGCGATCGCCGTGATGCCCTTGGCCGTGAAAGTGGCCGTGACAGGCGCTGTCGCCGGCGCGCTGAGGCTCAGCGTAAACAGGGCCGGAGACGCTGCGAATGTGTCGCCACTCGGCGCGGCCACTGCAGCCGACAACGTCGCCCGCGCCGGCGCCGTCAGCAGCAGCACATAGTCCCCCTGCGTTCCCGCGGCCGCCCCGGTGCCGGTCACGGGGTTGTAATTCCGGGCGTCGGCAGAGGAAGGGTTGACCCCGATGTAGTAGGTCTGCCCTTTATTCACCGTAAACGTCGCCTGTGCGTCGCGCGTGTTGCTGGCAACGTCATCATTGCTCGTGACTTCGGTACCGTCGGCCGTGAAAACGCGCAGGAATGGGTCCGTCGATTGGTCGCCCGGCACGGTCGCGCGTGCCGTCAGTGGCCCGGTATAAGTTGCGACATACCGGTACAGGTTTACAGCGGACGCACCCACCGTCACCGCACCGGTCTGCCCCAGATTCGCGTAGACCGGCGTCCCCGGGACCACACGCGACGGCTGGCCGAACTTGATGGAACTGTTGGTCAGCGCGGCAAGGTCGCCGGCCGGACGAATCCGGCTGGTCAGCATGAAGTTACCGGTCTGCCCCCCTGATCCGCTGCCAGTGACGAACCACTTGAAGTCGTCATTCCCCTGCCCGGTCACAGAAACGTAAAACGTCTGGCCCCGCGTCACGTTCGTGATGATGTGCGCCGACCGGCCCGAGGTATCAGCCACACGGTTGACATTGCTTCCGTCGCTGCTGAGTTGCCACAGGGCAATCACCGGACTGAATCCGCTCTTGGCGGCGGTCGCTGTCAGATCGATCAGCCCGGTGGAAGCGGCCGTAAAGCTGTAGAAGTTGACGTCCTTCCCCCCGTTGGCTGTGCCCAGCAGCAGCGACTTGCCGCCGACGTTGCCAATGCTCCCAATGACGGTGGTGCCGACCTTGGCTGCAGTGGCCGTGGGCAGCGTGCCGTTCACGTCGCCGTTATCCAGCGACATGTAGATTTCGTAGCTGCCGCTGTCATTGGCGGGGTTGGTGCGGTCGAACGGATTGGTAATCGCGTAGTCGGTGTTACCCGCCGAGCTGACGGCCACATAATAGGTCTTGCCAAACGTCACCTTCACCGACAGCGATGCGTCCGTGCTGCGTGTCGGGTCGGTCCGCGCGATCTCTTTAAAGTTGCTGTCCAGAACGCGCAGGAACGTGATCACGCCGTCGGTCGCATGCACCGATGAAAAGAACCCCTGCGTATTGATCAGCAGTCTGCCGCTGTCCGACGCGACGACCTTAAAAATGTCCACATCCGTCGCCCCGATCTGCACCCGTGTCCCACCGGGGTTCAACGGGTTCGGGTCCGAACCGATGCTGCCGGGGAAATGCAGCGACGTCCGGCCGTTGATCGGGTCCACCGCATTCGGGCTCAGCAGGTCGCTCAACGTCGAGCCCGTCGGCACACCGTTCGGATCAGGATTGGCCAGGCCCAGCGTCAGTGCATAGTCCCCCTGCCCGCTCCCTGATACCGCCGAACCACCACTGCCCGGCGTGTAGCTACTGTTCCCAGTGGCAGATATTCCAATGTAATACGTCCCCACCGCCAGTCGTCCCGAGACCAACGTCGGATAGCCCCCCGATGTTCCACTCTGACTGGTCAGAAAAGTCCCGTTGCTATCGAACAGCCGCAGCGTGGCCGAAAACGTCGTCGTTCCAGCCGTCAGCTGCGCCGACAGCACCCCCGGCGAAGCCAGCGTGACCTTGTACAAATCCACATCCGCCGCACCCACTTTCACCTGACCGTCGCTACCGACCGAGCCGTTGAAGTTGAACGTCGCGTTGCCATCCAGCGCCGGCGTCACCGTCGAGGTGGCCAGCGTGTTGTCGCTGTCGGCCGTCGGCGTGCTCGGCTGCGTCGGGTCGGTGTCGGGCTTGGCCACACCCGTCTGCACAAATGCCCGGGTCGCGGATACCGCCGCGTAAACATTCACCCGCTTGAACGTCAGCCCCGTCTCCGGCAGGTCCTGACTTCGCCCCGACCTGACCGGGTTGCCAGCCGAATCAAACGTCACCGGAACCCGCGCATTGGTTGAGACGTTGCTGTCCACAATCGTGTCAGCCGAATTGATGATGATGCTCCGGATCTGCGCCGGCGTCAGATAGCGCCCCCCGAACTGAAACGCAGCCTGCTGCATCAGCGCAACCGTCCCCGCGATGAACGGCGACGCCATCGATGTGCCGCTCTCCTGCTGATACAGCTTGCTTGAAGAATTCCACGTGGAAAGGATGTCAGTCCCCGGCGCGGCGATCTGCCCCGGCAGCGTGCTGCGCTGGCTCGTCGCGGCAAACCGATCCGGCGCCGCGTCGTTTTCCTGCGCAAAATAACGGACGTTCCCGTCACTGCCGGAGATGATCGGAAACTCCGTCGGCGTACCGTTATCTGCCCAGGTGTTACTCGTCACCAGCGTGCTGTAACTGCCCGGCGTCTCAGCCCCCGGCTTGGGCGCAAAGTCCGCGTAGTTATTCCCCGCAGCCGAGACCACCGTCACCCCCACCCCCTCCAGGCTCTGAATGACCGCCGATTCCTGATCGCGGAGCGTGCCGGTGTTGTCGTTCACCGTCGGCACCCCGATCGACATGTTGACGACCTTGATGTTAAAGGTCTTGTAGTTGTTCAACACCCACTGCAACGCATTAGCCACCGGGTCAAAGCTCGGCTCCGGCTCGTTCCCCGACGCCAGCCCGCGAATGGCGATCAGCCCCGCCCCCGTCGCCACGCCAATATCCGGGTTCGAGCTGACCGCTATCCCCGCCACATGGCTGCCATGCCCGTCGGGGTCCACTGCCGCAGTCACCCGCGTATCGCCAGCCTTGCTGGCGTTGTTCTTCACCGCATCAAAATAGACCTTGAAATTGCCCCTCAGGTCCGGGTGCTGGGCCCATGTGCCGGTGTCGATCACAGCCACGCCAATCCCACGGCCGTTGATCTGGCTATAGGTCGGGTCCGCCCGCAACTTCGTCAGGTTCGTAATGTCCGCCGCCGCCGATAGCAGCGCCCGAACTTCCAGCCCTTCCAGATTCCAACACCCGGTCTTTGAACGCACAGTCAGCCTCCGTGAACACTTCCATGGACAATCTTCAGCCCGTCCCTGCGCTCCGTCCTAAGGACGACGCCGATCATAGCGGCAGCGTATTTGGCAATAAAACGATATTTCAGGCCCGATTTCGCCGGTTTGTCTGGCGCGCCCGACCTGAACCTTGCAGACAAAGCCTCCGAGTTATAAGTTACCCGGCCCAAGATTTTCAGGAGCAGGCAGACCTATGGCGTTTTCAAAAGACCGTGGCGAACGTGGCGACCGCAAAGACCGTGACTCGAAGTTTCAGTCCTTCACGCCCCGCCCCAAGATCAAGATCACCCGGACCAGTGCCGATGGCACCATCTACATCGACTACAAGGATACCGAATCGCTGAAGAAGACCATCAGCGGCAACGGCAAGATCCTTGGCCGTAAGCGCACCGGTGCCAACGCCGGCGAGCAGCGCATGCTGGCCAGCGCCATCAAGCGGGCCCGCTACATGGCCCTCCTTCCCTACGTCACCGCTGCGATGTAAATCGCACGGCTCGTCATCGAATTCCACACCCGGCCCGTCTTCTGAACCCCAGAAGACGGGCCGTCGGCTTTTCCCCACCGCCCTACGCCTTTATCCTTCCGGCGATGAAATGTCAGTCGAAGGTCGTGTGTGTAATGGCGGCGGCCGGGCTGTTGCTCCAGTCGGCACTTGTTGGCTGCGGTCGCACGGAATCGGCTCCTCCGCTGGCACGGACCGTTGCACCGGTTTCGCTGCTCCTCCCGGAATCCATGCGGTTGCACCCGACGTTCACACGCGTCATCGACGGCGAGGCACCCGGCACCATCCGTGGCATCGAGGCCGAGCTCGAGTTCAACGACGCCCAGCAGGAGCCCATCAAGGCCGAGGGCCGCGTCTTTTTCGAACTCTTTGAATACCGCCGCGACGCCCCCGACCCCCGCGGCCCGCGCATCGTCAACCCATGGGTCGGTTCGCTTGCCACCGAGGCCGAACAAAAAGCCCGCTGGAACCGCACCACCCGCACCTACACCTTCCACCTGACCAACCCGACGATTCGCACAGACCGCTACTACGTCCTCACCGCCACCTTCGAGCCCGTCGCCGGCAAGCGCCTCTTCAACCGCCTGATCATCGTCCCTTCCGCCAAGCCCAAGACCAAAGGCTCGGCCACCTCGCTGCCTGCCGGCAACTAGCCACCACGCCAGCCCGATGGCGATTTAGGCCGGTTATACCGAACACTCCGGCCCGCACGGCATTTACCGTGCGCGACGAACGTCCGGTAAATCCCCGCCCCATTGTGGTGCGCCAGCCGATATCCGACTTCAAAGGGGTATGCTGTTTCGCCCCCTTGTCACTCTGCTTGAACCGCGCCAGCTCCTCACCGCCACTGCGGTTCTGCAGGACGGCCTCCTCTCCGTCACCGGCGGCCCGGCCGCCGACGTCATCAGCGTCCGCCCGCGCGGCGCAACCCTCGAAGTGATCGATTCACGCATTGTGGTCGCCACCTTCGCCGCCAGCACCGTCAGCCGCGTTCAACTCAACGGCCTGACCGGCAACGATCAGCTCACCATCGACCCCGCCGTCCTCGTCCCGGTCACACTCGACGGCGGCCCCGGCGATGACACGCTGACCGCCATCGGCACGCGCCCCCGCACACTCATCGACGCCGCGGGTAAAAACGCCTTCTGGGCCGGACCGTCCGCCACGGTCAAGGGCACCGGCGGCACCAACCGCCTCGCTTCATTCCGCAACGATGGCGACGCGAAACTCATTCGGTCCGACGGTAAAACCGTCCGTTTCGGCCTCGACGACCTCAACCGTCAGGTCGATGACGTCGTCAAGCAGACCAAGACCCTCGCCACCAAAGCAAAAAAGTCAGCCAAGAAAGCCGCCGCCTCCGCCGTGAAGGCGGTCGATGACGGCGTCATGAAAATCTCCGACCCCGCCGTCACCAACACCCGATTCACCTACGGCAATTTCGCCTCCAAGCCCCTCTTCGCCACCGATAACATCGCCTCCCCCGCCGACCCTCATCAGGGCTACCTCAACGACTGCTACCTCGTGGCCTCGCTCTCATCGGTCGCGCAGTTCAGCCCCCAAACCATCCGCCAGACCATCACCGACCTCGGCGACGGCACCTACGCCGTCCGCCTTTTCACCGGCCGCACCGCCAGCTATTACCGCGTCGACGCCGACCTGCCCACCCGTCCCGGCGGCACCGGCTCGCTGGCCTACGCCAAGCTCGGCACGAACGACGCCCTCTGGGTCAGCCTCGTTGAAAAGGCCTTCGCCACCGCTCAGGGCTCCAGCTACAAATCGCTCGACAACGGCGGCTGGATGGCAGACGTCTACGCCTCCCTCGGCTTCGTCGCCAAGTCCGCACTAGGCTTCGCGTCACCGCTCAGCCTGCTAACGTTCGTGGCCGCCGAACTCGCCCGCGGAAACCCCATGACCTACGCCACGCAGGACCGTGTCAGCATGCCCGAACTCACGGGCAACCACGCCTACTCCATCGATTCCATCGTCACCAACGCCGCAGGCGCGCCCATCGGCATCAAACTCCGAAACCCATGGGCCAGCGGCGGCAACGACGGCGGCGGCTATACCACCGTTCTGGGTGCCGACGCCCTTTCGAACACCGCCGGCATCGTCTCCGCCCGCAAAGCCGGTTGATCGCAGCGGCCGTACACTCCCCGCGTGGCCAAAGCTCGAAAATCCTTCCTCTGCAACAACTGCGGTTCCGTCCAGGTCAAATGGATGGGCAAGTGCCCGGATTGCCAGGCATGGGACACCCTGCAGGAATACACCGTCCCGGCCGAAGACGCCCGCGCCGTCTCCCGCGGCATCGCCGCCGATGTCGTCGCAGAGCCGCAACTCCTCCACAAAGTCGAAAATCAGGAAGTCCCGCGCTACAAGACCCACATCGGCGAGTTCGATCGCGTTCTGGGCGGTGGCATCGTCCCCGGCTCGGCCGTGCTCATCGGCGGCGAACCCGGCATCGGCAAATCCACCCTGCTATTGCAGGCGGCCCACATGCTCTCCGGCGGTAACCCCCAGTCCGAATCCACACAACACCCCTCTGTCCTCTACGTTACCAGTGAAGAGTCCAGCCGCCAGACCCGCCTCCGCGCAAAACGACTCGGCATCGACGTCACCCGCCTGAAGGTTCTGGCCGAAGCGAACCTCGAACGCATCCTCGGCCAACTCGCCAAGCACAAGCCCGACATCGTCGTCATCGACTCCATCCAGATGCTCTACAAGCCCTCGCTGCCCGCCGCCCCCGGCAGCGTCACGCAGCTCCGCGATTGCTGCATGGACCTCGTCTACCACGCCAAAAGCACGGGCACCGCCGTCGTCCTCGTCGGTCACGTCACCAAGGCCGGCACGCTGGCCGGCCCAAAAATCGTCGAACACATCGTCGATACCGTCGTCTACTTCGAAGGCGACCGTTTCCACGCCCACCGGGTCGTCTGCTGCGTCAAAAATCGTTTCGGAAGTACCCACGAAGTCGGCCTCTTTGAAATGACCGAAAACGGCCTGGCCGAAGTGGTCGATCCCTCCAACCTCTTCATGCAGCAGTACGGCCCCAAAGGCCCTCCCTCCGGCTGCGTGGTCGCGGCCGCACTGCAAGGTACCCGTGTCCGCCTCGTCGAAGTGCAGGCCCTCACGGCCAGCAGCGTCATCGGCGCCGCCCGCCGCAAGGTCTCCAATGCCTCCGCCGACCGCGTCGCCATGATCATCGCCGTATTGGAAAAACGCTCCGAGATGCGACTCGCCGCCGATGACGTCTATGTCAACGTCGCCGGCGGTGTGAAAGTTGCCGAACCCGCCATCGATCTGGCCATCGCGCTCGCCATAGCCTCCGCCCATCTCAACCGGCCGCTGGCCGTCGGCACCCTCGCCATCGGTGAACTCGGCCTCGGCGGCGAAGTCCGTCCCGTCCCCCACCTCGTCGAGCGTCTCAAAGAAGCCTCCCGCCTCGGCATCTCGCAGGCCATGGTCCCCAAGTTCGGCGGCCCCATCCCCAAACTCGGCGGCATGGCCCTGCACGAGCTGCGCTTCCTTCAGCAGGGCCTCTCACACCTCTAGCGGCTCCGCTCCACCGCGGCCCGCAGCAAGTCCATGCACGCCCGCTCGTCCGTCGGGTCGATCCCCAGCAGCCGCCGACCGTTCACAAACACTTCCGGCGCACCGTTCAGCCCCAGACTCTTGGCATACATCCTGCTCGCCCCAACCCGCCGCTCGGCCTGACCGTCGGTGGGTAACCCGTCCTCCAGCGCCGCCAGCTTCGCCTCCGACAGCTCTGCCCGCAGCTTCACCAATGCCTCATGCGCCGCTTCCGCCTTCACCAGACCGCCGTTCGCAGCACGCTCCACAATCGTCCCCGCCCGAACCGCCAACTCATGCTGCTCCAGCGGATACGTGAAGTACGCCACCCTTACCCGCGTGGGGTATTGCCTCCGCAGTTCCCCCAGCAGCCGGTCCAGTTCCATGCAGATCGGACACTGGTAATCCCCAAACACCGCCAGCGTGACCGGCGCATCCACCGGCCCAAAAATATGCGCACGCTCATATTCCAGCATCACCTTCGCCCCGTAGGGCGGCTCGATCAGCAGCCGACTCTTGTGCTGCCCCAGCAACTCCGCCGACCACGCCCCCATCCGATCGTGCCGGGCCTCCTGTTTCAGCTGTGTCACCGCCTCGGCCCGCGCTTTCGGATCAACAATCTTTTCGGCCTGCTCCAGTTTCGCCGCTAGGCCTTCATCGGCCATCACTTTTTGTTCAACTTCCATTTCAAATAACGTATCCCGCCCGATGGCGCGCTTCCGCGCCTCGTGCTCCATGGCAATCCCCAGCATTTTGTCCAGCGCCCACCGCCGCCGCGCTGCATAGCCCGCCTCGTCAATCTGCTCCAGTTCTTCCGGCCGTTCATCGCGCATCTGCTTCAGCGTCAGGTCCACCCCATCGAACCGCGCCAGCACCACATCATCCCCACTCGGCACTGAACGCTGAATCAGCACCAGCATCGCCCACGCCACGCCCAGCCAGGCACACCCACTGGCCAAAAATGTCGCAACCGACCCCGGCGGCGTCTGCCGAAATTGAAGCAGCGAAATCGACGCCGCCGTCAGCACAATCGTCGCCGTCGCGCTCGTCAAACACAGCGGACACCACGCCTTGATCAAAAACCCCTGAATACCCAGCAACACCAGCGATGCCGCCACCCCCACCGCCGACATCCCCACCAGCAGTCGCGGCCCCCATACGGTCCGCCCGGCCACCGCCAGCAACGCCAGCGCCCCCGCGTAATACATCACCCCATAGCACGCCACCGGCACGCCCAGAAACAGCGCAAAATGACTGGCCAGAACCCGCGCACACCCCCCATCGTCCGGGCACCCCACCACACTCCCACCCCCACGCGCCACACTCAGCGCCAGCGACACCGTCAACCCCAGCGTCGCCGCCGCATGGGCAATAATTAACCAGAATCCGCTGGCCAGTTTTCCCTGACCCATCCCTTGATCGCCACCGTTCGCTTCCACGCCCCTATTATGCAGGCGAATGCCCGCCTCCACACCACCTGATGCCCCCGTCCCCCAATCACTCCATCTGGATCGTTCTCAAGCCCTTACTGTCACATGGGAAGACGGCCGCGAAGTTCGCTACACCATCGGTTACTTGCGCTCCAAGTGCCCCTGCGCCACCTGTAAACAACTCCGTGAAGAACAGGTCGCCAAAAAGTCTCTCCTGACCATCCTCCCCGGCGACTACTCCAAACCGCTCTCCGCCCTCAGTGCCGAACTCGTGGGCAACTACGCCCTCCGCATCGACTGGTCCGACAACCACTCCGCCGGAATTTACTCTTTCCAGTACCTCCGAGAGATCGCGCCAACGCCCTAGCACGTCCAACGTAACGGGTAAATCCACCACGAAGCGCAAGCCACGGGGCACCATCGGCAGACGCTACATCACGAACACATATACAAAAGTCAATAAATGCATATGTGCAAATCACGCACCCGTACCCGCCACTGAGTAATTAATTATAACTCCTAAATATTGTTCTTCCGTACGGCACCGATGGTATATTCGTTTTAGAGTGCTCAGTTTGCCAGATAAGGCAATCTCAGCCCTTCCCCGTCTTACAGGATTTGTGGTTTTTCACACCCAAGCAGGAGGTCGCTCATGCGACAGGCCACTCAGAAAGCATGCGGGATTTCTCGGCAACAGCCCGTCTTTGGCGTGCACGAGGGTACTTGCCGCGCGGCAGGCATCGCTCTGCCCACTCTGGCACTGTTCACAGTCGGCTTTTTGCTCGCCCCGCGCGCCGCTGGAACCACATTCGAAACCGCTGTTCCCACCTTCTTTGGCGACGACAATCACACAGCAAAGGTCAATCCCTATCCCGCGATTGCCGTCAGCACCATCGTCTCTCCACCCGGAGAGTGCCCTTGGATCAATACAGGTACCAGCCTGTTCAAGACTGCCAATCCAGCCGACGGCACCGGGCCGTCCCACGCGGCGTGGAACTTTAACTGGGCCGGCGTAGCCGATGAAGCCAAGATCGAAGCTGGTATCAGCATCACCGACTACTACCCCTTCGTCGTCAAGAGTCCCGCAGTCACAGGTGCGAACGGCAAAACCTATGCCGGTAACGCCCCCGGCGAATACGGCGGCGCTGTCATGAACTTGAAATACACCCCACAGCCGGGCGCGCCAGCCCTCCCCAATCTCCACTGGATGCAGGGCCTGACGGGCACAATCAGGGGAAATTCAATTCCCACCGGTTTGGACAACTTTTCCAGCCTCTCCACCTTCACCCGCGACAACACATCGCCTTTCTATGACGGCGGCCTGACCCCCGGCGTTGCAGGGACACTCGCCGACGGCGGGGGGTATTTTGTAGATCGACCCCTGACACTTGAAAACGAATACGAATTAAACCCTATCGCCGACGTTCAGTTCCAGGTGATTCTGGCCAGCGACAGCATCGACGACGTTGGCGGTGTGGCAACCCATACCGTCACCATGTACGGCGGCGAGTGGTGGGGCTATCAATACTCCGCGACCGATGTCCCCGAGCCGACAGCCTGCGCGTATCTTGCCTTTGCTACCATCGGCCTACTCCGTCGCCGCCGTCCGGCTAGGTAGCGCTGGTATGGCACGTTTTGATGCTCGATAGCCTGTGTGGCCACTGACCTCGGGAAAGCGAGTTCACATCCCCAGTGCTGGCAAAATATGCCGCCGCGCCACCGCGTCCCACCCCATCTCGTTCCCCAGCCGCTGCCCCTCCACCAACTGCCGCTCCACGTCCGCTTTGTTCCGCGGCAGTGCCGCAAACAACGCTTTGGCGATCTCCTTCTGCACCGCCGCCTCCTGCACGTGCAGTTCGCTGGCCCCCAGTTCCAACGCCGCGGTAAGTGACAATGTCACAGGCCGGTTCAACCCGGCATAGTCCGCCGGTATCGCCCCGATCGTTCCGGTGGGTGCCGCATCCTCAACGGCAGCCGCGCACCCGCACGCAGAGCTGAAGACACAAATCCCACCAAAACTGATGGGCTCGATCTGCGCGATCCCGAACGGCTCATACGTACTCTGCCCCAGCTCCACATCCGTCCCCTGCCGCAGTTCATTGAAATCCATCCCCTCCGGCACCGCCGCCCCGATCAGTGATGCATCAAACCCAAACTGATTGATGTACACAATCCGCGTGTGCCGCGCCATGACGTTGTGCCGCTGCACCAACGCACCGAACCGCGCCTCCGACCCCACCAGATCGCACGCCGCCGCCGGCCCCTCGCGGTGCACCGCCGGCCACCCGTAGGCATGTTCCATCCAGTGCACCTCCGCCGGCGTCCGCACCCGTCCTTCGGTGCTCAGGACGATCAACACCGCCGTCGTCCCCTCCGCCGCGAGGTGCGGTTCCATCGCCTTCAATAACCCCACATCCCGCCACAGCCCCTTGCTCGGCACCAGCCGAGTCACGTGCGTCAGCAGGTACGTCGGTTCCCAGCCCAGCAGGTTCGCAAGGTACTTGCGCAACATCGCCCGGCTGCGGTGCTTGGTCGTCGCATCCAGCTTCCAAGCCGGCGCTCCGTTGTACGCCACGCGAAACTTCGCGCCGCTTGCCGTGACATTCGTCCCCGTCACCGCGCTCATCTCCGTCAGCGTCCACTTCCCCACCGCCATCACCGCGTCCAGACGGTGCGCGTTCCTCACCAACTGATGCTTGTAAAAGTCCGCCTGCGACCCGAACACATCGTCAATCTTCATGCCCCCAGCCAGCCCCACCCGCATCGCCGAATAAAACCCCAGGTCCTGTCCCGGCTGGTCCTCCACCAGCCGGCGCGCCGTCGCACACTCATGGGCGTGAAACGCCGTCTGAAATATCCCACTCTGTCCGGTGGCTTTGACCGCCAGACACGTCCCCATCCCCATGTATTCGTGGCTGATGATCCAGCACTTCTTGCCCGTCCCGTTCACCGCACCCAGCGCACGCAACGCAGCCAGTGCCGGTAATCCCAGCCGCAGGTACTGCTCAAAGTCCCAGTTATTCTCGAATCGCCCACACTCGATCCCGTACTCCGCCCAGAACGTGTACTTCAGGTCGTTCAACTTCCCGTTGCCGCCCGGCACGTCCATTCCCGCCACGTCAATCAGCAATACTTCCACATCCTGCGCCGCCGTTCCGTCTTCCGCTGCCATCCGCCGCGTGCCATACAGAATGTTCACATGCAGGTCCGCCTCGATCGCAGCCAGTGCATGCGAAATATTTTGTCCCAGCGGACCCTCATTGACACCCTGCTTTTTGCAATATCGCACCTGACTGTCAGGCCCCAACGCTTCATGGGCAGGTGTTTCCGTGTCCCACCACGGCCCCACCAGAATGTCGCGGTCCACTTTTGCCCGCCACGCCGAACTCGTCAGCAGCCCCTGCAAAACAGCACCTATGCCGCCAATCTTCTTGACGGCTTCGTGGGTCACATGGGCTACGCTCTGCATCGCTATCTCTCCTACACTCCGGGACGCTCGTATGTCCCGGGGTCTGTCCTGCCCCCTGTCCGCCGGAGGCCCGCTTATGTTCGGTCTGGGTGTCTATCCCGATCCTCATCATCGTCTCGAAGTGGTCATTGAGATGATGCGCGAGATGTCACTCCAGACCGACCCTCAGGCCATGGTCCAAAGCTACGGCCGCAGGATGCAGGAGTTCGTCCGCTCCGACGGTTTCCTCTCCATCAGCCGCCGGGGCCTCGAATACCCATTTTATCGCGTCACCCGCTCAGCCAAGTGGGCCAGAGACTTCGACCCCTGGAAAAACCGTGATCGCCTTCCATTGCTGAAAGGTGGCATCCTTGCGGAACTCATCTACTCCAACCGCCCCCACCTCATCCACCCATTTCACCTGAACCCAGCCGACCCCGCCGCCGAATACCTCGCCTCCACCAACACCCTCGCAGCCATCCCCCACTACGACAAAGGCGAGTCCGTCAATATGGTCCTGCACCTCTTCAAAGAGAACGCACACTTCACCATCGACGATCTCCCGGAAATGGTCTGGGTCAGCAACCTCTTCGGCCGGACCGTCAATAACCTCGCCCTCACCCGCGACCTGCAGGCCGCCTACGAAGTCGTCGACAACGAACTCAAAGTCGTCGCCGACCTCCAGCGCTCACTCCTGCCCGCCGTCCTCCCCGACATCCCCGGCGTCGAACTCGGCGCGTACTACAACACCGCCCGCCGTGCCGGCGGCGACTACTACGACTTTTTCGAACTCCCTGACGGCCGCTGGGGCTGGTTCATCGCCGATGTCTCCGGCCACGGCACCCCCGCCGCGGTCGTCATGGCCATGATGCACTCCCTCGCCCACGCCTTCCCCGGACCGCCCTCCAGCCCCTCCGACATGCTGGCCTACCTCAACGACAAACTCGCCAACGGCCCAGCCAGCAACAACGGCACCTTCGTCACCGCCTTCTACGGCATCTACGACCCCGCAACCCGCGAAATCGAGTTCGCCTCCGCTGGCCATCATCCGCCGCGACTCCTTCGCAAAAACAGCCTGAAAGTCGAAGTCATCTCCCCCCCGCGCGCCCTCCCCCTCGGCATCCTCCCCGGCGAAACCTTCAGTTCCGCACGCGTACATCTTTCCCCCGGCGATCATCTGGTGCTTTTCACTGATGGCATCACCGAAACCTTCGACCACGAAGGCAACATGTTCGACTACGAACGCCTCGACGCAGCCATCGTCGCAGCCCGCTGCGAGTCGCCCCAGACCACCATCGACTCCATCCTCAAGGCCCTCGACACCTTCGCCCACGGCCGACCCCCGGATGATGACCGCACCCTCGTCGTCGCCGTCGCCAAATAACCCTCCCCCCTCCCCCCACCTTCCCGCACCCCCGCCTCTCACCCACAGGATCCTGACCCCATGCCCACCCTCACCGTCGAAAATGTCGGCTCTTTCGAAGTCCCCGCCGACACCCGCCTCGTCATCGCGCTCGAGTCCGCCGCAGGTCAGGACCAACTTCACTCCTGCGGCGGCTTCGCTCGTTGCACTTCCTGCCGTGTCGAGTTTCTCACTGGTGAACCCGCAAAGATGACCATCGCTGAACTGGAGGTCCTGAAAACCAAAGGCCTTCTAGACACCGCAGGTGTCCGCCTCTCCTGCCAGATGCTCTGTGATCACGACATGTCAGTCCGCGTCATCTCACGTCTGGCAGGCTCGACCAAAAAAGACACCGGCACCCCCTGCAACCCCGCCATCGATCCGACTCCAGTCTGGTCAGACTCTCCCCGCCCCCTGCGCTCCTGAACCGTTCGCCCGGCACACCGATAAGTTAGGTAAAAAGCGAGGCCAGGCTGGGACGACTCCGTTTCCCAACCCGGCCCCAAAAAGTCATCGGTTGGTCCCGTGCCACGCGGGCTATACCCGCAGCACTTGGCCAACCGCGTGCCAGGGAAAAAACGGCCTCTCATCAGTCAAAAGTCAGAAACTGACCTCCGACTGATCGGAATCGGACCGCTGTCTCCCTCTCTGTCGCCGGCCATCGCAGTTATCAGACCTTCCGCCGGGGACAGGGGGGAGAATACACCTGCCCCGCAGCCAAACAAGGAAACATTGCGATACATCCATGCGAATGTCGCTTTTACGATATTTTTTAGGGGTGTCCCCTCACTTTCACACCGCTGACCCCATTTTCACAACCAGACGCGAAACCACCCCAAACAACAATCGGCCGTTTGAATCGGACTAAAGCCTTCAGCACACCGCTCCCAACCTTCCCGTTGCTCCGACCTTCCACCTCCCCTAACCTCTCTACAGCCGTGGCGATCTCCCTCAACCACCTCCTTCTCGACCCCGCCGCCAAGCCCAACGCCGTCGGCAAACCCGCATGGCTCAAAATGAAAATGCCCGCCGGCGAAGGTTACTCCCGCCTCAAATCCCTCGTCCGCGAAAACAACCTCCACACCGTCTGCGAATCCGCCAAGTGTCCCAACCTCGGCGAGTGCTGGTCGGCCGGCACAGCCACCCTCATGATCCTTGGCGACGTCTGCACCCGCTCCTGCGGCTTCTGCCACATCGCCACCGGCCGGCCCCCCTTCCTCGACCTCGATGAACCCGTCCGCGTCGGCGACGCCGTCGCCAAAATGGCCCTCAAACACTGCGTCATCACCAGCGTCAACCGCGACGAACTCCCCGATGGCGGCGCCGCCGTCTGGGCCGAAACCATCCGACAGATCCGCCTGCAATCCCCCGGCACCAGCGTCGAAGTCCTCATCCCCGACTTCTGCGGCGACTGGACCGCCCTCCAAAAAGTCCTCGACCAGCGCCCCGAAATCCTCAACCACAACATCGAGTCCGTCCCCCGCCTCTACAAAACCGTCCGCCCCCAGGCCAAATACCACCGCAGCCTAAAACTCCTCCAAATCTCCAAGCAGCAGGGCCTCACCACCAAAACCGGCATGATGCTCGGCCTCGGCGAAGAATCCCACGAAATCGAATCCGTCATCGAAGACCTCGTCGCCATCGGCACCGACATCCTCACCCTCGGCCAATACCTCCAGCCCACCCACCAACACCTAAAAGTCGAACGCTGGGTCCACCCCGACGAGTTCGCCCACTGGAAAACCGAAGGCGAACAACGCGGCCTCCGCCACGTCGAATCCGGCCCGCTCGTCCGCTCGAGCTACCACGCCGAAAAACAGGTCGCCGCCCACGCGGCCCTATAACCCCCCCCTCCTCCCCCGCCTTCCCCCGAACCGGCACGTTTTGACATGCCAATGCGCCGCCCAGCCGTCAGAAATCCCCTCTTTCAGGTGGCCCACGCGGTACACTCTTCCCCAGCGGCACCCTCGCCCTACCGCCCCGTCAGCTCATTCCAGAAGTTCTCAGGCCCCCCATGCACCCATTGTCTGCCCAATCGATTCGCCGTTCCCTCGCCCCCCACAAGACCCCGCGCCCCTGCACGGTCGAACCCCTCGAGCGTCGCCAGCTCTTCGCCGTCACCTACAGCATCTCGCTCCCCGGTGCCGGACCCATCACCACATGGGCCAACAACTGGTCCAACTCCTTCAAAGCCTACTCCGCCACCTACACCGGTTCCGATGGCATGGTCTCCATCCCCCTGAACGGCATCGATAAGCTCGGCAGCGCCTACGACACCCCCGGCTGGCAGCAATGGACCACCGGCGACACCTTCCTCGGCACGTACAACCCCGCAAGCGGCGTACGCACCGGCGCCAGCAAGTTCGTCAATAACGTCGTCAGCATGCAACAAACCTCCGGCGCTTCCCCCGCCGCCAACATCTACAAATACCGCGGCTCTATCAGTTCCACCGCTCAGGAACAGATGGCCATCATCCTCCGCAACACCTCCGGCCAATATTACTGGCCTTCCGATGGTCAGGTCGTCAACGGAAAGGTCGTCCAGCTCGCCATCCGCATGAACGGTTTCGTTCAGGCCGGCGTCTCCCTCATTCAGGCCCCCGTTCCCGCCACCATTACCTCTTCCGCCTATCCCTACGCCAGCACTGCCAGCATCACCGTCGCCGATAACAACCCGAACCTCTACCAGGCCCACACCAACACCGGCGTCAGCGACCCCTACTCCGGCGACCGCTCGGCCACCGCCGCCGTCATGGACCTCAGCAACAACACCACCGCCTACGCCGGCGACGGCTACATCTACACCTACGCCGTACAACAGGGCACCGGCTTTTTCGAAAAATACGCCTTCGTCGGCCGCGCCACCCCAGCCAACTTCTCCACCCCAGCCGCATGGGAATGGTGGGCACCCACATTCAACCGCTGGATCAGCGTCTCCGGCACCTCCCCCGGCCTCGCCGTCGCCACCCCCATGAAAACCACCTCCAACGGCAAGGTCAACGACGCCGCCTCCGAGTTCTCCGTCTTCCAGATGCCCGATGGCCGCTTCGCCATGGTCTACGACCAGAACGACATCTCCGGCAAAATCGTCGCCCGCTACGCCCCAGCCGGCCACCCCGAAGGCCCGTGGTCCTCGCCCACCGTCATCTACACCATCCCCACCCCCGATTCCGGCAACGGCCAGCTCGGCCTGCGCGCCCTCCCCCGCGGCTTCAGCGGCACCGACTGGAGCTACGTCACCTACGGCGCCAAAGTGCACCCCCAGCTCTCCAAAGCCCCCACCGGCACCGGTGCCTCCCGCGCCGGCCGACTGCTCCTCTCCTTCCACCTCCAAACATGGGGCCCCGCCGGCCAGTTCAGCCCCGAGTTCAGCTACGGCGACATCTACCGCCCCCGCTTCCTCGAACTCTCCCTCGTCGGCAAAGACGACACCATCGCCAAACCGCTGGAAGCACTGCCCGATGGCAGCACCCCCACCATCAAATCCGCCAACACCTCAGGCAACGGCAGCACTACCAGCATCCCCAGCACCCGCACCCCCACCACCAGCGCACTCGCCTCCTTCTCCCGCACCAAGCTGACCGTCCCCCACACCCGCCCCTTCCCCCTGACCTCCGACGCCGGAGTCCTCGCCTGATTCGACCCGCAACCACCCGTTGCCGTCACACCTCATTAACCACCCGACCGCCCACTGTAAACCGGTCGAGCCCGACTACCGCTTCAAGTGCATCACGGCATTCCGAATCGCTATTCCCAGCGGCAAAATAATCGACAGCAGAATCAGGATGATCGCAATCACCACCAGCATTTCCACCAGCGACTTCCCCGAGCGAGAATTCCAGTGGCGTACCCGCATTCAAATACCCTAACCGCACAACCCGATACCGACTGCCGCAATGTCCCCCCGCAACACCTGCGGTCTTAGCCACACAGATTTTCCTTGCACCGAGCACCGACAGCGCGTGACAATGCGCGAATGTCATCAACACGCCGCATCGGACAAGACGATGAGCATGGCCGTTGCACCTCAGGCGAAAACGTGGGCGGCGAACGCCCGCCCTACCAGGCTGCCTTCCACCCGTCGGCACCACCACCTTGATTCGCAACAGCGGGCGGCCCTAGCGACGCTCTTGAAACCAGCGCCACAATTCGGCGGCGTCGGTGATGCTTTCCTCCGAGTACTCCGATAGGCCATTGCCTTCGATGGTGATGTATGCCAGGACGCCGCCCATGACCTCATTCGTGACCTCGACAGGCAACATCCGGTTCAATATCAACAGAATACCGGCCTCGCCGAGGCTGTTGCTGTAGAGGTCCAGCCGGGCGAGGGCCTGCAATCGGCCGAGCGCCGGCGCCAACGCGGCGGCACCGGC
>JBBRQG010000027.1:0-36101 GCA_038226785.1 Tepidisphaerales bacterium
CACCGCCGGGCAACCCGCCCGGAACCCGCCCCCCGCGACCCGCACCCTACCCCCAGCGCGTGCGCCCCCCCCCACCCCCCACCCTCCTCCCCCTGCCCACTCCCCCAACGGAACTGTCGGCCTACATGAACGCCGACGGGGCAGTCGTGCTGACGTGGAAGGGATCGCTGGCCCAGCGGTAGTATTTCATCGTGCAGCGGCAACTCAACGGGACGGGCGCGTTCGAAGGGGTGGCGACCGTGGGCGAAAAAACCTACGCCGACACGACCCTCCCGACCGGGACGGCCTCGGCGATCTACCGGGTCTACGGCCTACGCAACAGTCTGGTCAGCGCCGACTCGACCAACGTGGCGATGAGCTTCGGCAGGGTCGGCGGGAGCACGATGATGAAGATCGTACAAAGCGATCGCGCGGCGGCTTAAAGAGCCATTAACCACAGATGAACACAGATGAAGAGGGTAGGAATATCCCTTCTTATCCGTGTTTATCTGTGTGCATCAGTGGTTCCCTTTAAACCGTTTTTCATTTAGCCCGCTTGAGCAGATCGGCGACCGCGGCCTCCAGCTGCGCATCAGACCCGGCCGCCTCTTCCTCCGGCATCTGCAACACCAGAATGTCGGGGACCGCGCCGTGCAGTTCCATGTTCACCCCGTCCGGTGTGAACCACCCCCGCCCCGGCGTGCGCACGCTCGTGCCGTCCACCAGCGTCGCCGCGCCGGTCGAGATGACGCCCCCGGCCGTCGTGTTCCCCACCAGCGTGCCCCGCTTCAGGGTTTTGAAGGCGTGGGAGATGATCTCGGCGTTGGAGAAACTCCGCTCGTTGCAAAGCATGTTGATCGGCCCGGAATACCTGGGGATGTACAGCCGGTCATCCGGATAGCCCGTGTGCACCGAGGGGTCGGCCCCGCGCGGCGTCGTGTAAGCGTGCGGCGTCACCATGATGCTGGCCAGCAGCAGATCGGCCGTGGAACCGCCGCCGTTGTAACGCACGTCAATGATCATCCCGGACTTGCCATGACAGGCCGCGTAAAGGTCACGCTTGTAAACCTCCAGACTGGCCTGACTCATCCCCTGAATGTGGATGTAACCCAGCCTGCCACCGGAAAGCGCCTCGACCTTCTTCAACATCGCCAGCCGGAAGTTGTTGTACGCAATGCCTGCAATCGCCTCGGCACTCGTCGGCGTGATCAGGAGTTCCAGACCCTTGCCAGCCCGCTTCAACGACAGCAGCACCTCGCGGTCGGCCTTGCCCGCCAGCAGTGATTCCAACGGCCGCACCGGGTCGGCGGGTTCACCGTCCACCGTGGTGATGATGTCGCCCACCAGCAGCTTGCTGGCGGCACGATCGGCCGGGGAATCCGGCAGAACGGAGAGCACTTCATAGCCGGACTCGGAGGCGGCGTGCTTCGTCATCGTCCCCAGCCGCCCCTGCGGTTGGGCCAGCGGATTCGGGGCCGCCGGCGGCGAAGAGATGCCCAGGTGGCTGCCGTTCAGTTCGCCCACCAGCTTGTTGGCGACGAAGTCAAACTCCTCCGCCGTCCGCACAGACGCCGCCAGCGGGAAGTACATCCGCGTCAGGGCAGGCCAGTCGGTCCCGCCCATGGCGGGGTCGTAATACTGCTGGCCGAGAATGCGGGTGGCTTCGAGGAACTTCTGTTTGTTGAGGGCGGTCAGGTCAATCTTCAGGCGTTCAGCGATGTCCGTGTATTCCAGATCCCCTGCGGGCAGTTTCATCTGCCCGGCGCGGCCGGCATCGATCACGGTAATGGCATCGCCGCTCAGCGTCGGCTCGAGCAGGCCGACATCCGCGGCCAGACGCGTCGGCTCGCCCCCTTCGCGGCCCAGCGAGAACGTGGCCCGCGTGCCGCCGGCGCTGGCGCCGAAGAAGTACTTGTCCCCCGCAGGACTGAGAACCAGTCCGCTGACGCCGCCGGGCATGGAGGTCACCTTCCGCACCCGCTGCCAGGCATCGGCCAGATCAGCGGGCTTGTAGTCGGTCGCCTTGACGTCCGTCGACGGCTCGGTCGTGGCGGGTTCGGTGGTGGCGGGTTCGGTCGCAGCCGGTTCCGTCGTTGCGGGTTCGGTGGAGGCGGTGGTGGCGGTGGGGGGGGTGGGGGGAGTGGGGCGGCTGGTCGGCTTGTGTTTATTGGCCGCCGGTGGCGTGCGCTTTTTGACCGCGGCGGCGGCGTCTTTGAAGTAGGCATCCGCCTCGAGCGCGTTGAACGCGTCGAGTTCTTTATCCAGGTTGACCGCATAGACCTGCGTCTCTGCCCCCTGCCGGTTGGAGAGGAACGCGAGGATCTTCCCGTCGGCACTGAAGCACATGCCGCCATCGTTATCGGGATGCTGGCTGATGTTCACCGGCGCGGCCGAGCCATCGACGGGCGTCAGACAAATATCCGCGTTGTTGTTGATGTCCTCGGTGACGTAGGCGATGTAGCGAGAGTTCGGGCTGAACTTCCACGACAGCGCATCGCTCCAGCCGTCGACCAGCGTTCGGGTGGTGTGGGTCTGGGCGTCCATGACCACCAGCTTGCCCAGGCCCTGCCGGAAGGTGAGGTACCGACCGTCCGGCGAAACCTGCGGGTCGCGTTCCCCGGCCGGCGTGCCAATGACCCGTCGAACGGTAAAGTTGATCGCCTCGCCCCAGCGGCTGGTCTCAGCGACCGCAGCTGCAGCACGGGTCGCAAGGCCGGTGCCTGCCGCACCGGGCGTCAGAGGGGCCCCGCCCGCGCCCCCACCACCACGGCGCGGCCGCGCTTGATCGGCTACGACATCCGAATCAACCGGTGCCGCGAGATCGCCGGCGACAAGCTCGTCGGTCGTGCTCTTTCCGGCAGCGCCGAAGGGTTCAGGCTCTTCCGCCGGCTGGGAGGTCGGGTGGGTGCTGGGTGTGGTCGTCGGCTTCTTTTTCAGCTCGCTGCGGACGGCTTTGACGGTCGCAACATAAATCGCATCGGTGCCTGTTTCATCAGAGGCGTAATAGAGCCGGCTACCGTCCGGGGACCATGCGGGATTCCGCTTCCGGCCGGCCGCCATCGACACGCGGCGTGCGGGCAGTTTTCCTTCGGTCGCCTTCACATAAAGCTCGCCGTAGACGATCACAGCCATCGCCTTACCGTCCGGCGACAGGGCGGCTTCAGAGGCGGCCCGCGACAAATCCTGGAAGCGATACCGGTCGGCCTCGTCATCGGCTGCCGTGAGCATCAGCTCGACCGGCGTCGCGCCGGGTTTGGAGAGGTCAAGCGTATAGAGATGGTTCCACCGCGAGAAGACCACCGTCTTGCCGTCCGATGTCACGTCGAAGTCGTCGATATCGTGATCGGTGAATGTGGTCAGCGGTTTGGCATCGGTATCGGCAGTGCCGATGTTATTTCGGAACAGATTGAGCGTGCTGCCCTTCATACCTGCCGTTGCCGGGCGGTCGGAGAGGAAGACGAAACCGTCACTTCCGGCCCAGCGGGCTTTGCCGTCGTTCCCATCGTGCTGTGTGAGCTTCGTGAACTTGTTAGCAGCGCGCTCGTAGAGCCACACATCGCGATTGTCCGACCCGCGATAGCCCCGACGGTTCCAGCCGGTGGTGCCGCGTCCGAACAGAACCTTGGTCCCATCCGGGCTGGCAACGGGGTAACTGCCGAGCGCATCATTGATGCGTGTGATGTCGCCGCCCTCGACCGGGACGGTGTAGGGTCGAAACACCGCGAACGGATCAGGATCAATGCGGCCCGTGAAGTAAAGCAGCGGCTTTCCGGCCGCGTCCATGCCCCATTGCGACAGTGCCAGCGGCCTGTCGCCAAACGTCACCTGTTTCAGTTCGCTGCCATCAGTATTGACGGTGAACAAGTTGTTCCCGCCCGCCCGGCTGGAGCTGAATGCGATTTTCTTCCCGTCAGGCGAGAAGGCGGATTGCAGGTCATCGTGGGTGTGTGTGGTCAGCCGCAGGGCCAGCCCGCCGGTGGTCGAGGCGGTCCACAAGTCGCCACGCCAGGTGAAGCAGACGCGCGAACCATCGGGCGAAATGGATGGAAAGCGGGGTAGATCGACCGTCGCGGCATTCACGGCCGATGCGATACAAGTCATCGAAAACAGCGCAACAAACGACCGACGGACAGAGCGGCTTAACATGGCGATAATCTCCTATTTGCGATTCGACTGAAAGGTATGACGGCAGGGTCCGCAGCGGTAGTCGCTAGGGCTTTGGGCTTTCAAGCGCGTTGAGCGTTCGGGCGGCACCCAAACGATTCAGCTCGTGTGTCCGCCGATCAAAACGGAATATTTCGCGGTCCGGGTCACTTTGCAGCAAATAATCTAGCAACCGTGCATTGGCGGCCGGGCCCAGGTCTTGGACGCGGACCACCCGCCCGCCCCAAGGGTTGGCGGTCTCAATGTTGTAGACCGGCTCCTGCAGAAAATTCGCCGCCCCGGTCTCCGCACCGGGCCCGTAGCTGCAAATCACCACAGCCCGCTCCCCGGCTTTGAGCTGACCCGCCAACTGCCAGTTCAACGCCCCAATGCTGTCATCCCGCGCGAAATCATCTGGTCCGCCACCCACCGCAGTCCCCACCAGTAGCACCACCACTCCCGCCGCCAGGCCGATCTTCAACCTTCCCCCAATCCTCTGCCACGCGGCAAAGCAAGCCACGGCCACCACCGGCATCAGCACCAAGCCGTAGTGCGGCAAAAAGATTGGGTAAAACCAATAACCCACCACCCACACACCGGCCAACACTGCCGCTGGCCGCAACTCTCGCCGTCGCCACGCCAGCGGCAACCCCGCCACCGCCAGCCCCGCCACCGGCCAGACCGTCCCGCCCACCCACAGCGGCAGCCCGATCTCCTCCACCACCTTCTCCGCCCAACTCGGCCGCACCAGGCCCTTCAAGTACACCCACGTATCCCGCTGCTGCGCCAATGCCTCTGCCGGTGCCAAATGGTTCGTCGGCGAATCTCCCAGCGAAAACCCCGGCATGTGTGTCTCCGCATAACGCCCGAATGGCGTCGTCCACGGGGTACCCAACACCGTCTGATTCACACCGATCTGCACGCCTAACGCAGCCACCATCCCAAGCAACGGGGCCACCCAACGCCGACCCCCCTTTTCCGCACGCCCCACAACCATCGCCACCGCCAAACACAGTCCATCCAATGGCCTCACCAGACACGCCCATCCAACCGCCCCCGCCAACGCCACTGTCCCCCACGCCCCCTTCCTTCCGTGTTGCCCGAGCCACAACGTCAGCCCCACCGCCAGCAGCATCGGCATCTGCGCCTGCACGCTGGTCGCTTGCAACCGAAACACTTGGCTGGCTGGAAGCAGCACCGCCACCCAAAGACCCGCACCCGCGCCCGCCGCCGCAATGGCCCAACGAATCACAAAAAACAGCGCCAACCCCGCCACCGTCAAGCCCATCAGCCAAGGTGCCAACCCCAGCCACATCAGGGGCACAAACACCACTGACGCCCCGAGAAAGTACTGCGTCGCATAAACCGGCTTGGTCAACACGTACGTGCTGTCAAAAAACTCCGGCATCGGCACATGATCCAGGGCGATGTGCCCTTCGCTCAGCAACCGCGTCTGCAGCAAATACGCGAACTCATCGTGAAACCGCGGAAACAGCGGCCGCCCCTGATACTCCGCCAGCCCCCACACAAACCCGCAGCCCGCGACGGCCAATATGCCCGCACCCCAACCCGGCCGACGCTCCAAGGCCGCACACACTCGTCCCAACAGAGCAGTCACCCCGGCCGGCAACCCCCACAAGGCGACACCCAGCGTCACCACGGTGGCTACCACCCAAACCACCCCGGCCACCGGCCGGTAGTACCCCCGGCTGGCGAACAGCACCGCCGCCCCGGCCAGCACAAAAACCCAATAACCAGCCCGGCGGACAAATGGCATCGGCCGCCATCATGCCCCATGCCCCGCCACTTGGCGAAAAGCCATCCCGGTCCACCCTCACCCATCTACAGCGTCCCGGCCGATAACTCATGTTGACCCCCTACTTCCCGCTCACGTCAAACCACGATCCACCCATGCCCGAAGCCATCGAACAATCGCCTGTTGCTCCCGCCGTCGCCGCCCGGGTGGATGGCATTGACAAGCAGATCCTCCGGCGGATCCACGAAGCCAACGCTGCGGCCCTCCGGATCGACAAACGCATGGAGGCCCTCAAGCTGGTGGAAGGCCAGTTGCTACGGTCAGTGGCGACCCTTCGCGCCGCCATCGCGGCCGCCCAGCCCGCGTCCGGCAAACTGGAAGCCACCCTGACTCTTGCCCAAAAGCAGGTGGATGAGGCCCTGAAAATCGCCGACAGCCGCGTGCAGACTTTCGTCAGTCAGGCTCGCCAAACGCTCGAAGCCCTCCCCCCACCGCCGCCGCCGGCCGCTCCCATCGATCCGCTGACGGTCCGCCTTCAGCAGCATCTTTCCGACTACGTCCAGCAGCACCTGCCGCGACAGACGACACAGGTGGAAATCGCCGCGGTGGCCGCCGAACTTCGGAGCCAGATCCTGTCCGGGATCGAACGGACCTTGGACGATGTCCGCCGTCAGGATCAGGAAGAGGACGCCCTGGAGCGCGCCCGCCGGATCGAATCGCAGCTGCACATCCGGGCGGATGACCTCCTCAGAACCCATCGCGCGGCCAGCTAACTGCTGAGCCCCACACGCCAGCAGGGTATAAATGCAATCTGATTGCATTACGAAAACCCATGGCCTACACTCCCAGTCATGGGACTCTCCATCTCCGCCCTCAAAAAGCAGTATCACGCCCCGGATGGTTCAGTCGTCACGGTTCTTGACGTCCCGGAGTTTGCCATTCCGTCCGGCCAGCACGTGGCCCTTGTCGGCACCAGCGGGTCGGGAAAAACGACGCTGCTGCACTCCATCGCGGGCATTATCACCCCGGATTCCGGGCAGATTCTGATCGACTCCCCGGCCGACGGTTCGGTCGATGTCACCCAGCTTCCCGAGGCGCACCGCGACATTTTTCGCGGGCGGCACATTGGCTACATCTTTCAGACGCACCACCTGCTGCCGGGCTTCACGGCCTTGGAGAACGTGCTGCTCGGCATGAGCTTTACCGGCCGGCGGGCCGACCCGGCATGGGCACGGGAACTGCTGGGGAAGGTCGGCCTGTCGGAGCGGCTGGACTACAAACCCGGCAAGTTGTCGGTCGGGCAGCAACAGCGGGTGGCCGTGGCCCGGGCACTAGCGAACAAGCCGTCGCTGGTACTGGCCGATGAGCCGACGGGGGCGCTGGACAGTGAAACGGCCGCGGCCGTTCTCGCGCTCATCCGCGACCTTTGCACGCAGGTGGGGGCGTCGCTATTACTGGTCACGCACGACCGCGACATCGCCGGGCAGTTTCCGCGTCAGGTCGATCTGGCCAGCATCAATCTGGCGGCAAAGAAGCCCTTTCGCACCGCCCAACCCGCCGCTTAATATTTCAGGACACCACCTGCCATGAATCTCTTTCAACTGGTTTCCAAGCAGATGCGCCAGCGGGCACTTTCCACGTGGCTGACATTGCTGTCGGTGTTGCTGGGCGTGAGCCTGGCGGTGGCGATCATCATCCTGCGGCGTGAGGGACCCAACCTTTTTGGCCAGCGCGACTTTGGCTACGACATCCTGATCGGGCCGCCGAAGGGGTCGCCGTTGCAGCTGACGCTGAACACCGTTTACCACATGGACGTGAGCCCCGGCGTCATTCCGTTTGCGATCTACGACGACATGGCCCGGAAAACCGCCCCGCCGCCGGGCCGGCCGGACTTTCGGCCTTATGTCCGCAATGCGGTGCCGTTCATGGTGGGGGACAGCTATCGCGGGCGGCGGCTCATCGGCACAAGCCCGGCGATGTTCGGCTTCGACAACGACGGCAAGCCGCTGGCCGGCTATGACGAACTCGGGCAGCCCTTGCCGGACTTCGTTGACTGGCACCTTGACGAAGACCAGCGGCCGCGCGGCGTGCCGGTCCGCACTTCGACCATGGAATATCGCCTGAACCAGAAGTACGAACTGGCCGAAGGCAGGATGTTCAAGTCTAAAAAGTTTGAAGCGGTCATCGGGTCGGACGTTGCCAGCCAGCTGAAGCTGCGGCTTTATGATCCGAGCCTGTCGGTGGAGGAAAACGAAAAGCGGGGCGGGGCGTTTCGCGCCACCCATGGAATGCCGGGGCCGAACGAGACGCCTGACGTTCATAAGCCGCGTTGGAACGTCGTGGGCATCCTCAAACCCACCCACACGGCCAACGACAAGGTCTTGTTCATCCCCTATATCAGCCTCTACGCCATCGCCGAACACGAGGCGGGCATCATCGATCAGACGCTTCTGAAGGCCAACATCGACCCTTCGCGGATTCCGCCGGAGCGCGTTGATGAAGTGCTGGTCAAGCTGGGTATTGATCCGCAGAATGTCCCAGAATCCGTGCGGCGAAAGTTCAAGCTGAAAGCAGCCGCGACAGCCCCAGCGGCCGCACCGAAAGACGTTGACGAACTGATGAAGTCGGCCACACCCCCGCCGACTGCCGACGAGGCCAAGCACGATGAAGCAGAAGACCCGGATGCGTTCCATCTGGACGAAAAAGGGGACATTATCCCCGACCTACCGCCGGAGGAGTGGATGCTCTCGGCGATTCTGGTGCAGTCGCGCAGCGGGTTTGCAACCGAGCGTCTGAAGTTCAACTTCAAGGTGATTGACGACCGGGCCACGGCCGTGAACCCGGCTGGCATCATGCGGGAGTTTTTTGATACGTTTTTGTCGGGTACTGCCAACGTGCTTCTGCTGATCGCGGCGTTCGTATCGGTGGTGGCGGCGGCGTCGATTTTGACGACGATTTACAACTCTGTCTCGGCCCGACTGCGGGAAATCGCGATACTGCGGGCGCTGGGTGCAACACGTGCTCGCATCCTGACAATCATCTGCACTGAGGCCGTGCTGATTGGGCTTTTGGGTGGCCTCTTGGGGATCGTTTGCGGGCACTTGTTAAGCGCTGTCGGGTCCGCCTTTTTGCAGCGAACCATGGGGCAGCCGATCAATTGGATCAGTGTCGGGCCGCTGGAATGGGGTTATCTGGCACTGGTCGTCGGCATGGCCTTTGTGGCGGGGCTGGTACCGGCCCTGAAGGCATATCGCACGCCGGTGGCCGAGAATCTGACCGTAGGATGACGGCGATTGCGTGAGTTTGCGGCAATTTCCATGCCCGAGATGATGGAAAACGCCCGTGCTGGAGGTCGTATACTTCGGAGGCGTGGTTTGGGTTCCTGCGGTGATGTGATGACCGATGGTTGGCCTGGAACCGATGACAAAATGATGGAGTTTTTCATGATCCGATCGTGTTGTCTCTGGACTGTGACTGCTTCGCTGGTTGCGATGTTCTGGTGTGCGCCGGTCCGCGCGCAAACCACTCAGCCATCGGCAGCGGTGACACCTGCGATTGTAACGCCGCCCGCCGCGATGGCCGGGCCGGCTGACCCCGCGCAAATGTCGACCGGGGATCTGGAGCAGAAGTCGTTGCAACTCTCCAACACCGGCGACAACGCGGCCGCCCTTCCTTTGCTGCGTGAACTTCAGAAGCGCTACCCGGCCGGCAGCAAGCTTTCCAACGCGACAACGACGGAAGTGCGTCGGCTCGAGCGGCTGGTGAACCTCGGCCCCGTGACCGGAGACGCGCGGGTGCCCATCCCCGCGCCGGCGCCCGGTGAGGTGAAAGAGTTTGAATCGATCAAGGACCTGGGCAACTTTGAATACGACGTGGACAAGGGCGGCAACATCCCGGCGGATGTGGTGCGGCTCAACCAGAGCACCGTCCGCATGCACGGATTCATGATTCCCATGGACTCGGCCGAGAACATTCAGAAATTTGCGCTGGTGCCCAGCCTCTTTGCCTGCTGTTTCGGTCAGCCACCGCAGATTCAGCACACCATTGTTGTTGTGACACCCAAAGGCAAGTCTGTCAGCTATTTCCCCGATGAAATCATCGTGGAAGGACCGCTGACCGTTGAAGAAAAAAAGGAGGACGGCTTTATCGTTTCGATATTCGAAGTATCGGCCACGAGTGTTAAGCCGGCAGCCCGATGACCACTGTCAACCCCACACAATCCAAGGTCTCACCGGCGGCAACCACCCCCACCCAATCTTCAGCCGGTGGCCAGCCTGTGGCGGGCTGGAAGCCGTCGAAGTCGCCGCTGGCCGGACTGCTCAATCCGCGAGTCCTAATTTTCGCTGCGCTGGCCATCGCGTTGCTCGGTTTCCCGATCTACGTATTCCTGGATGACGCCATCAGTGGTGGGATCCATGACCGGGGCAGTTACCTTGAGGTGGACCTCAAGACGATGAGCAACTTTGAAATGGATCAGCACACGGCCACGGATGAGGATGTGCCCAAAAAGTGGCGCGATCTGAACGGCAAGCGCGTGGCGCTGGTTGGCGAACTGTACAGCGCCCAGAGTGCCGGGGGTTCGGGCGGCGCGGTCGATCTTGTGTACAGCATCGCCAAGTGCTGCTTCAGCGGCCCACCAAAGGTTCAGCACTTTGTGCGCATCATTCCCACGGCGCGCAGTGTGGAGTTCGTGGGTGGTCTGGTAACGGTCACCGGGACGCTGCGAGTGAAGGTTGAAAAGAGTGACGGGGCGGTTCAGCGGGTTTACAGCCTTGAGGCGGACTCCGTCGAAGCGGTCCGCTAGGCCCCCACCACGCGGCAATCGCCCCGCCGCAATCGCCCAGCGGGTTTGGGCCAGCCGCCTGCCTGCCTTACCCTCGGTCTATGTCGCCCACCCGGCCAGCCGGAGACTTTGTCACCCGGTTGATTCTCTTTCTGGCCGTGCTGACGCCGCTGACTGGGGCGGGCCTGATCCTTCTGCACACGCCGCACGTGAACGGGCCCGACTACTGGCCGTGGCCGTACAGGCGACTGGCAGCTTTGCCGCTGTATCCGCTTTGCTGGTTTCTCGGCGCAGTGACGGTGTGGGCCGGTGCGATGTTCGGGCGGGGTCGGCTCTCGGCGACGTGGGCCTTGGGAATCGGTGCGGGGGGGGCACTGGGACTGATGGTGGGTGCGAGCCTTTGCGACACCAGCCCTCCCAGCCTGACGGCGTTTCGAGAGGTCGTCATCGACCCCGCCGCCAGCACCTATCTGTCGGATGCGGCCCGCATCTCGCGCGACATTCAGACGCCCACCACCAACCCGGCCGCCCAGCCCACACTTTCGCGGTTTGTCCGCAATTATCAGGCGGCAATGGTCAGAATGGGGACACACTCGCGCATTCGCGGGCCGGGGTGGGTCTTGTTTTACATGGGCCTGCTCTACCTGACGGGGAACGACATTCCACAGGCGGCTGCGATGGGTGGGGCTGTGCTGGCGGTGCTGGCCGCTGGTGCCGTACCGCTGACGGCGTGGCTGATCCGGACAATGGGAGGAACGAAGTCGCAGGCGGTCTACGGCGGCCTGCTACTGTCGCTATGCCCGGCCATGCTGCTGTTTTTTCCGATGGTCGATCCGGGGTACTGCGCGGTGACGGCCCTACTTTGCGGCACATGGTGTCTGGCTTGCCGCACCGGGCGATGGGTACCGGCAGGATTGACCGGTCTGCTGATGGGACTTGTCTGTTTCTTTACCTACAACTTTCTGGCTCTGGGGATTTTTCTGCTGGCGATCACTGCCTACCCGCTTTGGTTTGGTGACGGTGCACGGCGGGTTCGGACCGTGCTGTTATGCGGGCTGGCGGCTGTAGCCGCGGCCGCGCCTTATGTGCCACTTTGTTTTCTCACAGGCTTCGACCCCATCGCCACGTTTCGCAAGGCGATCGCGATTCAGCGCGAGTTTGAGCACACCGGCGGGCGGGCGGATCAGGTGACGGCGCTCTATGACTTTTACGACCACGCCCTGGGTGCCGCCTTCGTCATCCCGCTGCTGTGCATCGGGTGGTGGCTGACCCGTCACAGCCCGGCCTCGGGCGGGACACGTCGATTTACAATGTGGGCCGCATTTGCGGCACTGCTGCAGTTCGTCGTATTGGGAGTCAGCCAGCAAATGCCGGTGGAGACGGCGCGGGTCTGGCTGTTTGTGAACCCGCTGATCCTTTTGCCGGCGGCGATATTTTTCGCGCGACTGCCATCTGTGGGCCGCGTTGTGGTTCTTGCGACCATGGCATTCGTCGTTCCCGTCTACGCGCAGAACCTGCAACTGGCCGGTCATGACTTTGCCAAACCGTTTCTACAGAAAATGATCATGCCATCCCGACCCTGAGTGCTGATTCAGATAGGACCTGATGCCGCCTCTTACCAAACTCACCGCCAATATCATTCTGCTTGCCGTGGTCGCTGCAGCACTCACGGCGGCGGTGCTGATCGGCCTGCACACGCCGTGGGTCACGCTTCCGGGCTATTGGCACTTGCCGTATCGCAGCCTGCGGTTTTTCCCGCTGTATCCGTTGTGCTGGCTGGCACTGCTTCCGACGGTCGCGGGTCTGTGGCTGTTTTCTGCGGGCAAGATCCGGGGCGGTGTGGCGGTGGCCCTCGCGACACTGACTGCCGGGGGCCTGATGATCTCCGCCAGCCTGTGTGCGACCGACCCGCCGAGCCTGACCGCTGTGCGTGGGGTCGTGCTCGACCCGGTTCAGAGCACGTATTTGGCTGATGCGGTCCGGCTGAACAAGGACATCAATGCGGGACGTTTGACCCTTGGGCGCTTCGTTGCCGACTACCCGAAGTTCATGGTCAACCTGGGGGTCCACACGCGGATTCGTGGGCCGGGGTGGATCATCGTTTACATCGGACTGCTGAACGTGACGGGCGGCGACGCAGAGGCGGCCGCGATGATCGGGGCTGTCGGACTAGGGCTACTGGCGGCGGCGGCCGTTGGCTCGACTTACTGGCTGATTCGGGTGCTCGGGGGAACCACGGCGCACGGTATCGCGGCAGCGGCACTGATCTCGGTGTTGCCGTCGATGGTGCTGTTTTTCCCGATGGTCGACCCGGGTTATTGCACCGTGACGTGTGTACTGGTCGGCCTGTGGGCCATTGCGCTCAGGCCGGAGACGGCGATGCGGCCGTCCATGATGGCGGCAGCGGGAACCGGACTGCTACTGGGTGTTTCGTGCCTGTTCACCTTCAACTTTCTGGTGCTGGGGCTGTTCATGTTGACGCTGACCGCACGAGGGCTGATGGCCTCGCAGCGACGGCGCACCTTGCTGGCCTGCGGTGTGGCACTGGGCGGTGCCCTGTTGCCGTTCGTGGCGCTCTATCTGGCGATGCGGTTCGACATTGTCAGCACGTTTCGGCAGGCACTGGTCAACGAGCACGAGTTTCAGACGATCTCCGGGCGATCCGGCCACACCAGTGCGCTGCTGGACACTTACGACCACGCGCTCGGGCTGGCGTTTGCCCTGCACGTACTGCTCTTGGCCTGGATGGTGCTGGCCGTCGTGCGAGCCCGGTCGGGGAGGGGCGCGGGAAGGCAGCGGTTTCCTTGGCGCCCTGCCGCGTTCATTTCCGTGGCGGCACTGGTCCAATACATCGTGCTGGCCCTGACGGGGCGGATGCCCGTGGAGACGATCCGCATCTGGCTGTTCCTGAACCCGCTGCTGCTCTTCCCAGCGGCCGAGGTGATGGTTGCGCTAGGCTTGCGGCGACAACTGATCCTCATCGCAGCCGTGGGGCTATGCGTGCCGGTTTACGCCCAAAACCTGTATCTGGTGACCTGGATGAAATCGCAGCGAACCGGCATTGCCGTTACGCAGCCGGTCATGCAACCGGGCCGTTAGGCCTGTTCGGTCGGAGCCTCGCCGCCGCCGCGCGAAATTCGTTCGATTTTTTTCTCCGCCTCGCCCAAAACGCCTTTGCACCACTTAAGCAAATAGTTGCCGCGTTCGTATTGCTCGATGGACTGTTCCAGCGGCTGCTGGCCTTGTTCCATCTGTGAGACCAGTTGTTCCAGCTCGGCCACGGCCTCCTCGAAGGATTTTGGGGCCTGTTGCGGAAGTGGGGTGGACGTCGGTGATGATGTGGATAGGGAGATTTTTGCCATGATCGGTCTGGCGTTATCCTATGACGTTGTGAGCATTCAACCCACTGCCATTGCGCTTCGGGGCCATCTTCTGGCCGAAACTGATATGGCGCAGGCCGTCATTTGGTGCATTGTCCTGATCGTCCTGCTGGTGGCCGGTTTTTTTGTGGTTTCGGTCATACGGAAGTCGATGCGGAACGAAGAAGACCTTGGCCCGCCGGGGGGATTTTCGCTTTCTGCCTTGCGCAAACTTCGTGATAGCGGCGAAATTAGCAAGGAACAGTATGAGAAGGCCCTGCACGGTGTGGTCGCCAGCAGCCATGCGGCGATCGACGAAAAGCTGACGCCACCCACAAAATAGAAGGCTTTTCCGCGGCGTTAGGAGGAAAAATCTGCGCAAGGGCTGGGTCTGATAACACATTCGCCGATGAATCTGGCAGTGGCGTGCGTATACTGCCTATCACTCGCTTGCCTGCGGTTATCGGTCCGATGCCCGTGCTTAAGTAGCAGGGGGGCAGGTCACGATACTGAAGCATGAAGCGGTGAGGGTTCGGTAACGAACGCAAGCCGATGGAACGCAACATATCGCAGGCATTCAGTGATTTGGATCACGCGCCAGCACAGCAAGGAAAGCACAAGAGGAACCCGATGGCAACTAACCAGCGCCCAGGCAACGGCGGTCCCCCCACTCCCCCAGCAACCTCAGGGGGTGGCGGCGGCGGAGCCGGTGGCTCAGGCGGGGGTGGCGGCGGCAACTTCCGCGGTCGGCGGGTGACCACGTGCAGCTTCTGCGGCAAGTCCAGCCGCGATGTCGGTCCAATGGTCGAAGGTCCGAGCGATGTCTTCATTTGCTCGAACTGTGTCGATCTGGCCCACAACATCATCCGGCAGGAAAAGCGGAAGGCTCAATCGAGCCAGCCGCTGTTCAACACTATTCCGACCCCGCGCCAGATCCATGAGTTTCTGGACGGCTACGTCGTCGGCCAGCACTACGCGAAAAAAGCCCTGTCGGTGGCAGTGCACAGCCACTACAAGCGGCTGAGCGGTGTCGATAAAAACGTGGCCGATGCCGGGACCACCGTCAAGTCCGGCGGCGATGACGTCGAACTGGACAAGAGCAACGTGCTGCTCATCGGCCGGACGGGCAGCGGCAAGACGCTGCTGGCCAAGACGCTGGCGCGTATCCTGAACGTGCCCTTCGCCATCGGCGACGCCACGACGCTCACCGAAGCGGGCTACGTGGGTGAAGACGTGGAGAACATCCTGCTGAAGCTGTTGCAGGCTGCGGATTACGACCTGGAAGCGGCACAACGCGGGATCATCTACATCGATGAAATCGACAAGATCGGCAAGACACAGAACAACGTCAGCATCACGCGCGACGTCAGCGGCGAAGGCGTGCAGCAGGCACTGCTGAAGATGCTGGAAGGCACCGTCGCCAACATTCCGCCACAGGGTGGACGCAAGCATCCGGAACAGCAGTACATCCAGATGGACACCAGCCAGATTCTGTTTATCTGTGGTGGCACCTTCGTCGGGCTGGAAGACATCATCCGCAAGCGTCTGGGCAAGCGGATGATCGGTTTCGATTCGGAAAACTCGGCACTCGAAAACGGCAAGGAAAACGCTGAACTGCTCGCACAGGTTCAGCCGGAAGATCTTGTCGCCTACGGCATGATTCCAGAGTTCATCGGCCGGTTGCCGCTGGTGGCGACGCTGGAACCGCTGGATGTGGCCACGCTGGTCAACATTCTGACCCAGCCGAAGAACGCCATCGTCAAGCAGTACAAGAAAATCTTCCGCATGGAAGAGAGCGAAGTGGAGTTTACCGATGGTGCACTTCGCCTGATCGCCGAACGCGCCTTGAAGCGCGAGACCGGTGCCCGTGCCCTTCGCGCCGTCTGCGAAGAGATCATGCTTGACCTGATGTACAAACTGCCGGACCACGGCAAGGGTGGAAAGTTCGTCATCACCGAAGAGGTGGTTGAAGGCAAGGCCAGCCTTTTCAAGATTCCGCCGGAACAGCGGAAAGCGTCAGCCTAGTACCGACCGACGGGAACGCTGTTTATCTAGAATCGTACGCAGGCCCCTGTTTCGCTTGACGCGGCAGGGGCCTGCAGCGTTAGGTTGGTGGTCATGCGCCTGACCGATCCTGCTGAGATAGACCGTCGTGTCGAAGCGGCTCGACCGCTCAAAGGTGCGCCGCTGCCGAAACACGTGGAGGAGCGACTGGGTGCCACCCACTTCGACGGTAAGTATTACCTGACCAAGGAGCCCTTCCTTGTCGAGGGTGCGCGCAAGTTGCATGAGCTGGGCTTCGGCATCGGTAAGTTCTGGCTGGACCACAGCATGGTGGGGTACTCGTTTAACAGCGACTGGCCTTATTCGCCGCCGCACCCGCCTGCACCGCTGGACCAGATCATTCGTCACGCGGACTACGCGACGGCGTTCGAGTTTCCGTTTTCGACGATCATTCTGGAGGTCGGGCCGCTGAAAGTTCGTGATCCGGCCCCGAACACGGTCGCGAAGTTTGACGAGCACGAACGTGAGGTCTATGAGGTCGCCAGGCACCTGTTCAAAACCTACGGCCAGCGCGATGTGACCTTCATCCTGCAGAACTGGGAGGGGGACTGGATGCTGCGCGGGTCATTCGACGGCAAATGGCCTGCGGGCGTTGCCGAAGTGGAAGTCGCGCGGCGGGTGGATCTGATGATCCAGTTTTTCAGTGCCCGTCAGCGGGCTGTGAATCGTGCCCGCGCCGATTTTCCGGCCGCAAAAGCCCGGGTGCTGCATGCGGTGGAGGTCAACAAGGTGCACGACGCCGCCCGGGGCATCCCGACGTTGCACACACATGTCCTGCCGCACGTGGCAGTCGATCTGATTTCCTGGAGCTGTTACGACGGTCTGGCAAATGCCGCGGGGTTGTGGCACGGGGTGGAAATGCTGCGGCAAGCAGACTGTCTGGACCCGAAGCGACGGCCGGACGTTTTTGTCGGCGAGATAGGACACCCCGAACACGGACAAACCCGCGAGGCCGTGCGTGAATGGTGGGACGTGCGGCTGGCGGTGCTGCTGGCTTTGAACGTGCCATGGATCGTCCACTGGGAGCTTTATTGCAACGAACCACTCGACGGCGTGGGCCGACACGAGGCGATGGTCCGACCGCAGGAAATCATGAAGGGGTACTGGCTTCTCAGGCCGGACGGTAGTGCGAGCTGGTCGTGCGAGGTGTTGCGGGAAATCCTGAACCGGGCAGGCCAATAGTACCAGTTAGCGTTATGGCAGTTTTTCACTAGGCTGCAACAGCACGGTCCGACCCTGCGCGCCGGGATCTGACTTCTTGGCGTCGAGGAGAACGGGATTCGGGCACAGCGACATGAACGAAACCATCAGCGCTACTGCACATCAGCCTGCAACGCATGACCATGCAGTTGAGGGGTTGGCCGGTTACCAGCCGAATGTGCGGGGTCACCTTCCGAGTCTGGATGGTGTTCGCGGCATCGCCATTCTGATGGTGATGATCGCTCACTTCATTGAAAGCGACATGGAGCGGGTTGGCGGTCCGCTACGGTCTGTTCTTTCGGCCATTCACAGCGTCGGCTTCCTCGGCGTGGACCTGTTCTTCGTGCTTTCGGGCTTCTTGATCACGGGTATCGCGCTGGACAAAGTGGGGACCAAGGGTTTCTTGCTGCGGTTTTACGCCCGGCGGACACTGCGAATCTTTCCGCTCTATTACCTGGCACTGGTCATCGTCTTTTTCATCTATCCGCTGCTTCACGTTTCAACCGTACCCACCGTTACCAATCAGCTCTGGCTCTATTTCTACTGCAGCAACATCGGCATCACCTTTTTTGGCAAGGTCTTTCCGTTCGTTGAACACTTCTGGTCTCTGGCAGTAGAGGAACACTTTTACCTCTTCTGGCCCACACTGCTGGTGTTGACACCACACCGGCGTTTGCCGGTCCTCGGCGGCGCGCTAATCGTGCTGGCCGTCGTGTCGCGATTCATTCTTCAGCACTTTGGCTATGAGACCTACCATTTCACGCTGTGCCGGATGGACGCGCTGATCATGGGTGGCATGTTGGCACTGGCGATGCGATCCGACGCGGGTCTGGTCTGGGTGCGGCGTCTTTCGAGAGTCGTGCCGGTGCTGCTGGTCGTCGTCGCCCTGCTCGGGGTCTATACGCTACTGAAGACGACCGGCCTGAGCCGCTACTCTGAGATCCTTCGATATTCAGGCGTGGCGGCTCTGTTCACACTATTCGTGCTGATCGCCGTACGGACCAATCCGCGATCGGTACTCGGCCGGGTGTTGGCATCCCGCGCCCTGCGGCTGTTCGGGTTGTATAGCTACGGCCTGTACGTCTATCACTCGATGCTGTTGGCCTTCATGGACCACTGGTTCGATTCATCGCACTTTTCAAGCCTGCCCGGTGTGTTGCCCGCAATCATTCTGCGTGTTGTGCTGTGTATGGCATTCAGCGCACTGGTGGCTGTGACCAGTTACCACCTCATCGAGCAGCCCATTCTCGGGTTGAAGCGATTCTTCGATTACGACCGCCGGACCGCCTGAGTTTCCCCTGATTCCAAATGCCGATACATGTCGGCACAGATCAGGAAGTACCGAGCGATGTGGCAACGTCAGCGAGAATATCGATCGCCCGTTGAATCTCATGCTCCCCGATGTACAGCGGCACTGGGGCGAACCGCAGGATGTCTGGCGGGCGGAAATCGACGATGACACCGCGCTGACCGAGCGCCGCACACAATCGCTTTGAATTTGGGTGCGTAATAGCCACGTGCCCGCCGCGCCGGGCGGCCTCTTCTGGCGTGGCGATGCCAAACGGGGACGGCAGCCCCTTCGCCAGTTTCAGCAGCAACTCGGTCAATTCCGTGCTTCGCCGTCGTATCGCCTCGATGCCCACATCCGCCACCAGTTTTACACATGCTTCCACCGGCGCGAGCGACAGCATATGCGGCGTGCCGATCTGCAAACCCCATGCACCTTTGGCTGGCGTAAACTCCGCCGCCATCTCAAACATCTTTTCCTTGTCGCTCCCCCACCAACCTGCCATCCCCGGCGTGACTTTCCCGTGGTGTCGCGGGTTCAAATACAGCCCGCCCACCGCCCCCGGCCCGGCAGAGAGATATTTGTAACTGCACCAGAACGCCCCATCCGCATCCAACGCCCCAAGGTCATGATCGACAACACCGATGGAGTGCGACAAATCCCACAGCATCACGATGCCCCGCTCCCTCGCGGCGGCTGTGATCCTCGGCATATCTAGCAACTGCCCGGTCGTGTAAACCACCGCTGGTAGCAGAACCACGGCCACATCCGCCGTCATGGCCGCGATGAAATCGGCCTCGTCATAAAACCGGTCTTGACGTGCCGAAACCCGCACGATGGCGTTTTCCCCCGTCAACCCACCGCCCCCCCTCAACCGCACATGCGACTGCACCGCATATCCATCCGACGGAAAACACCCATCATCCACCAGAACCTTGAACCGCCCCGCCGTGGAATTGTGGGATGTCGGGTGATACAGCGTGCCGAGCAACTGATGCAGATTCACGGTCGTGCTGCCGGTGGCGATCACTTCCTCCGCCCGCGTGCCCAACAGCCGCGCCAAAGGCCCCGCTGCCTGCTCCGCCAATCCCCACCACGGCGGACTTGCCCCCAGCCACCCATCAATGCCCAGCGATTTCCATTCGGCCAAAACGCGCTGGCACGCTGCCTCCGCCTCGATCGACATCACGCCCAGCGAATTCCCATCCAGATAAATCTTCCCCGGCGGCACATGAAACCGGGCACGCGTCGCCTGCCATTTCGTCTGCGCGTTCACTTACTCGCCCCCCGGCTGACCCGGCGCATTCGGATTTTTATCATCCGCATCATAAGCCTTGTCCACATCGGCCCCCTGCACTTCGATGCGCTCGATGTTCACAGCCTTACCCGTCTCCGTGTCTACCTCCACCAGTGCCCCGCACAGCCGTACATCGGCCGTGGCCACTTCAAAATGCTGGCTCACGCTTTCGCGCATGAACTTCAGGATTCGGTCCTTCCGCCTACCCAGCACGCTGTCATAAGGCCCAGTCATGCCGACATCGCTGATAACGGCCGTGCCGCCGGCCAGCAGCCGCGCATCGGCCGTGGGGATATGCGTGTGCGTGCCGAACACAAAACTCGCCCGGCCATCGAGATGATGCCCCATCGCCACCTTTTCACTGCTGGCCTCGGCGTGCATGTCGCAGACGATCACCTTCACACCGGCCGCTGTTAGCGATGCCAGAATCCGGTCGGCTGTGGCGAAGGGGTCGTCGCTGGGCAGCTGGTCCATGTAAATCCGGCCGATGAGGTTCATCACGCCAACCTTCACGCCTCCCGGCGTTGTCACCACGGTGTACCCCTTGCCCGGCGCTTTGGGTGACAGGTTCGCCGGGCGGATGATCCGCTCGCTGGCGGTCAGCGTGGGGTAGATGTCGGCCTTGCGCAGGGCATGGTCACCCAGCGTTACGACATCCACGCCATACGACCGCACGTTGTTAAAAATGGTCTGGGTAATCCCGGAACCAGCGGCCGCGTTTTCGACGTTGGCAATGACCAGATCGACTGCGCGGCTACGTACCAGCTCCGGCAGTTTCTGCTTCAGCACAAGCCGCCCGGGCCGGCCAACAACATCACCAATGGCCAGCAGTCGAACGATGCTCATGATTCGGAACGTGAACGCTTACTTGACGGGAACAACCGGCTGGGTGGATGCCGGCACTTCCGGCACCAGTCCGCTGACAAGGCTTTGCGGCGCGATCGTCGCGACCACGCCGCGGCCGACCATGCTGCTATCCACGCTGGTGACGCTTGTCACGTTGACAATGCGCGTCGACAGCGCCCCATCATTCACAAGGTCGCCCTTGACGCCCACAAAACGACCGACCATCGACGCATCGGTCACGCCCCGCAGGTAGACCAGCGTGTCGCGGGTGGCCGGGTCGACCAGCCGCAGCAGCTGCGTGCGGTTCATGTCTTCACGCAAGGTGCTGGTTTGCAGTTCGCCCACGGCCGTGTAGTTGGCGCTGACGTGTATGGTCACGTTGCTCATCAGGCGCGAACGCTCGGCATCCATCGTGGCGATTTTCTGCTGCGTGGCCGAGCTGTTCTGCTTCAGGGCCACCAATTCCTTCTGCACCGACAGCCGTGATTCCAGTCGCTTGACTGCCACCTGCGCGTTGTTGCGCAGGGTTGCAGGCAGGGCTTCGTTGCCGGCCAGCGGACGCCACTGGCCTAGCAAAGACTCCAGCGGCTGATCGGCCAGCGGAGTGTCCTTGATATCGTTGGTGGCTTTCTCGGCCGCATCGTATGCCTGCTCGGCGGCATCCTGGGCTGCGGTGCGAACAGGCGGCGGGGCCAGCGTATATGTCCTGGGTGGAGTGACAACCGAACCCGGCGTTACCGGCATGGTGGTGGTGTCCACCGCCATGGAAGGCCGTGTGGTCATCATCCCCGACACACCGGGCAAGCCATTGGCGGGTGTCATGGTGCTGGTGCCCGGCGGGGACATTTTCACTGGCGGTGCCACTTCCGGCGGCACATCGCCCGGCCCGGCCGCACCGACCGGCTGCACGAAATCCTTCTTTATATAGAGGTACGCGCCGCCCGGCGGCGAAACACGGTAATACGCGTCCTGCTCGCCGAGGATGGTCACCACCGAGCCCATCGGCAGTTTGGTCTGGATTTTGGAATCCTGTCCGCTAAGGGTGCTGCCCGCGCGAACGTTGACCACGCTTCCCTTGATCTGGCCGCTTGTGCCGGTCACGGTCACAAAGTCTTTGGCCACCAGGCTGAAGGCCCCGGCGGGCGGCACGATTCGCAGCCAGTCGTTGTAGCTGCCCGTCACCACAATCTTGGCGCCAAGGGGCAACTGAAGCACGGGGTAGTAGTTATCGCCCGGACCGGACCGCACAAAAACGTTGTTGGCGGTCGTCCGGCCTTCCATGTTTTGCACCGCCGGCGTGATGACCACCGGGGCATTGGCCGGCGTGTTCGAGCCGCCACCTGCCATCTGGCCCGATGCCGCCGACGGCAGGCAGGCCAGCATCAGGCAACCCATGACCACAGGGGCCGAAAGCCGACGCGAAACAAGGTTCTTCGATTCAGTGTGAGAAAGGATCATGTGTGCCTCAAGCGCAAGTGGCGATTTCGCCGTCATTACCAACCGTCGTCCGACCGACCCGGGCATCCGTACCCGGCTGGCCGAACCTCGCCCCCCACCTGCCGGGAAGTGTAGCCGAGAGGCCCGTCAACTTGAACTACCGGGAATGACTTCGTCTCCCCGCCCCCCCCACCCCCTTCGGCCCACTACCCCCGAACAGCATCGCCGGCGGGTTGATGGCCATTGCAACTTTCCGCTGCTACATGACACTTGCCAACTTGCCGCACACGCCACCCATCGTGGAGAGCTTGCATCCCGTGCTGCCGGTGCCGGGGCAGGCTGACCCGCGCTACCGGGTGATCGAGCTGCGGGCGGCCGGCGTGGCGGTTTTTCTGGCTGTGACCCTGCTGGGCGTGAAGTTTTACGTTTACTACCTCACCGGGTCGGTGGCCGTCTTTTCGGATGCGGCTGAATCTGTGGTCAACGTGGTGGGCAGTTTGCTGGCTTTGTGGGCTGTCCGTATGAGCCACCGCCCGGCCGATGCCGAGCACCCGTATGGCCATGGCAAGGCCGAATTTTTCAGCGCCGGGGCCGAAGGCGCCATGCTGACGGTAGCCGGGGGGCTGGTGGGGGTGGAGGCTGCGATCGGTTTGCTCGGCCCACACCGTGCGGAAATGAGCTGGATGGCCGGAAGTCTGCTGTTTCTGGCTACCTTGGCGAATGGTGTGGCTGGCTTCATTCTGCTGCGGCTGGGTCGGCGTAGCGGTTCAGCGGCACTTCAGGCCGACGGCTGGCACCTGCTGGCGGACGTGGTTACCAGTGCTGTAGCACTGAGCGCGATGGGGATTGTCCACGGCACCGGCTGGTGGTGGGTCGATCCGGTGAGCGCGGGCTTGGTGGGCATTTATCTGGTGTTCCTCGGCAGCCGCATCATGCGGCGCAGCGCCGGCGGTCTGATGGACGAGCAGGACGCGGACGATGACCTGCTGATCCGTCGGCTGCTGGATGAAGAAGTCGGCGTGGTCGGGGCGGCCGGAGAAGGCAAGATTTGCGGCTACCACAAGTTGCGCCATCGGCATACCGGGCGCGTGCATTGGGTGGACTTCCATGTGCAGGTGCCGCCGTGGTTGAACGTGGCGGAGAGCCACGAGATTGCCTCGCGACTCGAGCACAAAATCGAGAAGGCTCTGGTCGAATGTGACGCGACGGCACACATTGAACCGTGCGAAAAAGCGGACGCATCAGCTGGTTCCGTAGGCCTGACTTGTCCTTCGTGCGGGCGAAATCAGCCCTTGGCCACCACAAATTAGTGCGTCGAATGTGAAATTCAACGAAATTTCACTGATTTTTGACGCACAGGCCTTGAAACCCTTGAAAACACAGATAGTTTCACACGCATTGGAAGGCAGGGAAGCCTCCGGTGTCGGTGGATTTCCTCAAGAAAATGGCCGTTTGCCTTCCGGTGCACCGCGCGATGACGGGAACGCGCGTGCGGCCTACACCTTTGTGCCCCATCAAGGGCACCGACAAGTGTGGGCCAGTCCGCCTGCGGCAGCTTGTGGAGAGGCCGCCAGCGGAAAGCCCCGGAGTTAAGAAAGGACTCTCCTCATGGCAAAGGCAGCAACCGCCGCAAAGGCGCTCACCAAGTCGGAAATCGCCGCTCACCTGGCTGAAAAGGTCGGCATCAGCAAGAAGCAGGTCACCACGTTCTTCGCCGAACAGGCTGAACTGGCTTACAAGCAGGCCAAGAACACGTTCGTCGTGCCGGGCCTCGGCAAGCTCGTTCTGAGCGAACGCGCCCCCCGCGAGATGGTCATGCGTTTCGGCCCCGATGCCGGCAAGACCATCAAGGTCCCGAAGAAGAAGGTCCTGAAGTTCCGCGTGGCCAAGGCCGCCAAGGACGCGATCCTCGGCGCCAAGAAGTAAATCTGTTCTGCGGGCACACAGCCCGTATCTGCCACTAACCCCGGTCCCGCGCGAACCTCAGTCCGCGCGGGACCGATTTTTTTTATATCGCCCGCGTCATCTCCCACAGCAAAATGGCCGTCGCGGCCGCCACATTCAGACTGTCCGTCCCGTGGTGCATCGGGATGGTCACCTCCTGCGTACACGCGCCGAGCGACAACGCGTCCAGTCCCTTGCCTTCGCTGCCGAGCACCAGCACCGACCGTGCCGGCCAGACGTACTGCTTGGCATTGACCGCAGCCGGTCCGAGGGTCGTGGCAATGGTCGTGAACCCCAGACCGCCTTCGCTTTCGGCCGTGCTAAGCCGACGCAAATCGTCCACCAGGTCCACAGACTGACTCATCGGCATGCTGAACATGGTGCCCATGCTGGTCCGCACGGCCATGCGGATCCACGGGTCGATGCAACGCTCACCGATCAACACCCCTGACACACCCAGCGCGGCCGCCGTGCGGATGATCGCCCCAAGATTTGCCGCATTATTCAGCTCCTGCATCGCCAGCAGGGCGACGCGGGGCGCGGAAAGATCGACCTTCGCCAGCATCTCGCCAAGGCTCAGCGGCGGAAGTCGCCTTGCCGCCCCCAACACGCCGGTGTGGAAATTAAACCCCACTATCGCATTGATCATTTGCGCGGGCGCGACAAACACAGGCACCGACTCGTCCACCGTTGCAGCTAGTGCCGCCAGCTCATCGGCTTTGGCCGGAATCGTGAGAACGGAATCGAGCAGGTACGGCCGCCCTCTTCCCCCGTCCTCAACACGGCTGGCCGCGACCAGTCGCTGCACCAAGTGGTGGCCCTCTGCCAGAAACATGCCCCGTGCGGCCACCTCGTGGTCTTTCAGATTGTCGTAGACCCGCAGCTGCGGATACTGCTCCATCGCGCCCGACAGGTCTTCAATTACGATTCGTGGCACGCGGTGTAGTATGCGCGAACCAGCAACCCAAGGAATCATGCCTCATACACAAGCCATTTTTGCTCGCGCGCTCGGCGGACTTTTGCTGCTGACGTCCGCCGCTCAGGCGGGCCCCGCCACCGCACCTGCTCAGGCGCCGCTGCCCGAAAAAGACTCCATGGTCCTCATTCCGTCCGGCGAGTTCTGGATGGGTTCCGACGATTCGCGTTTCCAGGATGCCCAGCCGGTGCACCGGGTGCGGCTGGACGGCTTCTGGATCGACAAAACTGAAGTCACCATCGAGCAGTTCACTGCCTTCGTGCAGGCCACTCACTACGTCACCGTCGCCGAGCGCGTGCCCAAGGCCGAGGATTTCCCCGGTGCCCCGAAGGAGAATCTGGTCGCCGGCTCCGTCTGCTTCCTCCCGCCCTCGACCGCTGTGCCGCTTACCGACCATTACCAGTGGTGGACGTACACAGCGGGTGCCTGCTGGAACCACCCTGAAGGTCCGGCCAGCGACCTTAAAGGCCGCGAACATCACCCGGTGGTACACATCGCCTTCGAAGACGCCGAAGCCTTCGCCAAGTGGGCCGGCAAGCGCCTGCCGACCGAAGCCGAATTCGAATACGCCGCCCGCGGCGGCCTCGACCGAAAACCGTTCGTATGGGGTGATGAGTTCATGCCCAATGGAAAGTTCATGGCGAACTCTTTCCAAGGCCATTTTCCAGATAAAAATACTGCCGAAGATGGCTACGCCGGTACCGCCCCCGCCGCGTCTTTTCCACCCAACAACTTCGGGCTCTACGACATGGCCGGCAACGTCTGGGAATGGACCACCGACTGGTACAACCCAAAAACCTACGCAGCCTATGCCCAACAGGGAGATGTGACGTTGAACCCGCGCGGTCCGGCCGAACGAGCCGCCATCGACCCCTCCGAACCCGGCGTCAAAAAGCGAGTCCAGAAGGGCGGCAGCTTCCTCTGCACCGATCAATACTGCACCCGCTACATGCCCGGTGGCCGGGGCAAAGGCGAACCCATGACCAGCACCAACCACCTGGGTTTCCGCTGCGTGCGCGATGTCACACCGTCAGCAAGCACCCGACCGTCGCCCTAAAACTCAACTCCGAAACTGAGATTTCCACCCGTGCTGCTGAACCCATTGGCATAGTTACCCACCAGTGCCGCTGAGAGATGGCAGTGGTCGTTGATGTTCCACTGGCAGCCGGCAGTGGGCGTCCAATAGTTATCGACGTAGCCACCCTCCAGCAGATTGGTATAGGTGATGGACGCAAACGGGACGAAAGATCCCCAGGTCCATTCCGCCTTCAAACCATTCTTCAAAATCGGCTGGCTGACCGTCTGCTCGTAGTTAAACTCCGACCCGTAGCCGATGGGAAACGCCCCTTCCCATCCCAATTGCAGGCCATAGGCAAAAGTGAAGTTCCCGTACACCAGCCCGACGCGGGATGTAACTCCACCCCCATACATATAGCCCCCTTGGGCCAGATCCGTCGAGCCGGCGACCCCGGTGTTGAACCACGGCGTCACATCCCACGAAAGACCACCCTCCTTGGCCGCCACTACACTGATCGGCACACCCAGCACGATGCCGCCGATGTAAACATCCGCATCACCCACCGACCGAAACTGCATGGGCAAGGACAGCGACAGCCCGACATTGTCACTCAATCGCGTGGCAAAACCGGGACTCAGCTCTATTGCCGAACTGGAAGCACGATGGAGGTTGATGTCGGAAAACGTCGACCTGACATCCGCTGCCATGTTGCGCGTCTGCGTCAACACTGCTGGCGTCAAGGCGAAGCGGTCAAACGCGTCCGCGGCAAAATATTCCGGAGCAGCGAACGGATTACCATCGGTCACACCAATCGGTGTTTTTTTATTCGCGATGCCCTGCAGCCCGCCGACAATCAAGCTGGGTAGATCATTCACGGCCGCCCCCGCCGCGGAGATAAACGACATCGCGCCAAGACAAACCCCCAACCAGCAACTCCGCGCCAGAGGCCTGTTCATGAAGTCCTTTTGAAATACAGTCCACCCCGTCTGACTTTCTGCAGAAAAATGATCCTACCCGCCACCGTGTAGGCTGCAAACCATTGAAAAAGCGAACTTTTGTGGCAGAGTCGCTCTTCGTCTCATCCGCCCACCTCTCTGCATGAAGGCGACTGCAAGAACCACGAACTCTGAACACGCTGCCCGGACAACAAGCCCATGCTGAGCCGACAATCGTTGCATACAGCCGTGCCGTTCTTTCTGGCACTGATCGCCATTGCGTCATTGACTTCTGCACAAACGCTGCCCTCCCACAGCCCTGATACGCAGCCCACCACCCAAGGCAATGCCACCGACGATGAGCTGGGCCAGAACGGCAATCTCGGCGAAGACACTGTCAAACCCCTCAAACGTCTTGACTTCCGTTTTCGCTATCAGGATGAAAAGAACGGGAACCACTCCTTTACCAATATCGTGCGTGTCGACGCGCCGTTCCGTCTCGGTGAAGCGGGCTGGAAAGTCACCGGCCGTGTGGATGCGCCCGTGGTCACCAACGACCGCGTAAGCGACGACAACCCGGACGGCAAGTGGCGCACGGGGTTCGGCGACATGCTGGTACAGGTGCTGGCCATCGGTCCGCGCAGGGGGTTCCTCGGCCGGTTCGACTTTGGTGGCGGCCTGCGCGTCATCATCCCGACCGCCACCCAAGACCAGTTCGCCCGCAACGAATGGCAACTCGGCCCGACAGTAGCCGCCAGTTGGACCATCCCCGAAATCAGCGAGGGAACTTTCCTCGGCCTGCTCATCCGCAATCAGTTCACCGTCGGCGACGAAGACAGCGGCAGCGTGAACGACCTTGTCGTAGAGCCCACCCTCCACATCAATCTTCCGGGCGAATGGTTTTGTTCGATCGGGTCCGAAACGAAATTCAACCTAAATGACAGCTTGAAAGCGTTCATTCCGCTGGAATTTGGGGTCGGAAAAAAGCTCGGTCCTTCGGTGGTCGTTTCCGGCGTGCTGAAACTGCCAGTCGTCGACGACTACCGACAGTACGACGGTCAGCTGGAGCTGCGCATCGGCATTTTCTACTAGACGCCGCAACGTCTGAAGGCGGCCACCAGCAGACAAATGCAGACGGAGTGCACTGCCGGCGGTATCGTCCGCAACTGCCATGATCTCCCTTCTGCTCGAGCCTGATCTCCACGAAATGATCGTCAACAAAGAGTGGACGGCACTGCGCGACGTGCTGGTCGAGTTCGACCCCGCCGACGTCGCCACGCTGCTGATCGACGTGCCCGATGAGGATGACGCAGCACTCTTCCGGGTCTTGCCTCGCGAGTTTGCCGGTCAGGTCTTCAGCTATCTGCCGCTGGACCATCAAGAACAACTTGCCAAGGTCCTTTCCGGCGACCAGATGCGCGTGGTGCTGGGCAGCATGACCCCGGACGATCAGGCCCGATTGCTGGAAGACCTGCCGGCCGAAGTCACCCGCAGAATCCTCGCCAGCCTTTCCCCCGACGAACTCAAAGCCGCCCGCGACCTCTTGGGCTATCCGACCGGCACCGCCGGCCGCTACATGACGCCGAACTACGTCGCACTCGCCCCCGACATGACGGCCGCAGAAGCGCTGAAGCACGTCAAGGCCACCGGCCGGGCCGCAGAAACGCTCAACATCCTTTATGTCGTCAGCCCTGACGGCGTCCTGCGCGAAGAGATCCGGCTGGGTGCGTTGGTTCTGGCCCCGGACGATCAACGCGTGGCCGAGATCGAAGATCGTCCCCTCGTCAGCATCCCCGCGACGGCCACCGGCGATGAAGTCGTAGCCGCCTTCGACAAGTACGACCGCGTGGCCCTCCCGGTGGTCGATGCGGCAGGGGTGGGCGGAAAAATGCTGGGCATCATCACCATCGACGACGTGCTGGAATTTGCCGAACGCAAAGCGACACGTGAAATGCAGAAATTGGGCGGCTCCGAAGCGCTCGATGCCCCCTATTTTGATGTCGGCTTCTGGCCGATGGCCAAGAAACGCGGCGGCTGGCTGGCCGCGCTTTTTCTGGGCGAAACCCTGACCGCCACCGCCATGGGCCACTACGAAGCGGAAATCGAGCGGGCTGCCGTCGTCGCGCTGTTTGTCCCGCTGATCATCAGTTCCGGCGGGAACAGCGGGTCGCAGGCGACCAGCATCATCATCCGCTCGCTGGCACTACAAGAGATGAAGCTGAGGGACTGGTGGCGGGTGTTCCGCAAAGAACTGATCAGCAGCCTGGCCTTGGGTGTGTTCCTCGGGGCGATCGGCTTCCTCCGGATCTGCCTGTGGTACTGGTTCGGCTGGCAGAAGTACGACGGGCACCCCTACCTCATCGGCTTCACGGTCTGGGCCAGTCTGGTCGGCGTGGTGTCGTTCGGGTCCGTCGTGGGGAGCATGCTGCCGTTCCTACTACGAAAGCTGGGCTTCGACCCGGCGACAGCCTCGGCACCCTTCGTTGCCACACTGGTGGATGTGACCGGACTCATTATCTACTTCACGGTGGCGACGATCATCCTTCACGGAACATTGCTCTAAACCATTGTGCTATAGAGACTTGCAGGCAGTCATCCCCCTTGTCGCATCGGTGCGGCCAAGAGCTATGCCGCCGAGACCGGGCAATGGCTTCGAAGATTCCTCCTCAACCAAACCGGGTCTGTTGCGGTACAACATACGGATCAAGCGTTTAACAGCAGGGTCGGACTCATGGATTTGACGGACCTTAAGCGGTGGCAGTGGGCGGTACTGGGTGTTTTGGGCGGCCTGGCCGTGGGGTACGCGCGGACCCAGATGGACCCCTCCCCCAACGCCCGAACTTTGTCGCGCGAGCGGTTCGAGAACGAACTGTTCGCCAACCCCATCGAAGGAAAAATCCCCCGCATCGATGACATTGTCGTCTACCCGCCGGTGGAAGGGGTCTACACCCTGAACTTCACGTGGTACGTCCCCAGCGAAGACGGCAAGGGCTGGACCCCCCAGCCGTGGAGTCTGACCGTCAAGGGCAACTACGCCGGCACCAACGAGAACATCGTCGATTGGCTCGCCCGCCAGAAAAAAGACTTCCCCCAGATCCATTATTCCTACCGCTGGTACGACATCGCGCCGACCGCTTACTACATCTGGAGCGGTGTCGGGCTCGTGCTGGTGGGCGGCGTGTGGCCCAGCCTGATCGGCCTGATGACCGGCGCCGGCCTCGTCCCGAAGCGAGAAAAAAAGGTGGCCGCCTACGATCTCGACCGCTTCAGCGCCGGCAACACCGGAGGTTCGGGCGCAGAAGAGTCATCCGCAGTTCCCGCCCTCACCGACGAACAACTGGCAGAGCGGCAATCGCAACTGGATGACATGGTCGACCGCATGGAAGAACGGGTCGCCGACCTGCGAATGACCGGCACGCCCGCAGCCGGGGCCAACGCCTCCGGCGGCAGCTCGACGGCCGGAACCAAGCCGATTCAGATTCTGTCAGACAAGCCGCTGGAAGTGGCCGCGGGGCCAGCCCAGCCGGAAGAAAAGAAAGAATACGCCGGGGAGTTTTACCCGACGGTACGCGTGCACAAGAAGGACGACGAGGGGGGCGCTGCGGGCGGGGCGGGGCACTAGCGGCTGCAACTGCCGGGGGTCTTGCCGCAGGGGCAGCACCCACCCAAACCGCTGGCAGAAGCCGGTGATGCGGATTCGGACGAGCCGCCCACCGCCACAAGGCTAAGCGCGCGGGTCGTTTTAGGGCTGTCGCACTTGGGGCACTTGACGGCGTCGGTGTTGCTGCCGCTCATGCTGCGGACGAGGTGATCAAACTTCTCGTGGCACGCTTCGCAGGCGTATTCGTAGATGGGCATCGTTACTTCTTTCTACCCGATGTTTTTGGCGCGGCAAGGGCCTCCAGCTCGCTGGCTGTGACGCGCTCGGCCAAATCGGTGCCCACAGCTTCCAGACGCCAGCCCTGCCCGAGTTGGGTGGCGGCGATGGCCTTTGCGTCATTCGTAGAAAGAGCCTTGAGCCAGCGGCCGACTTCGGCACGGCTTGCTACCAAAGCCATGTCCACGCCGTGCGCGGCGGCAAGCAGGGTGGCTGCGGCCCAGACGGTTTCGTGATTGAACTTTTCGCCGGGCGTGGGTTCATCCGCGCGTTCGGTGGTGCCGCGGCTGGCGACGGCGCCTTCAAGGGCGGTCATGATTTCTTCGCCGTGCTTTTCGATGACTTCACGCATCAGACCCTTAACCCGGCCGAGTTGCTGGATATTTTTGGCGGGCTGGCGGGCGAGGTCGATCAGGACTTCGTCCTTCGCCACCACGCGCACGGGCACGTTGGCGTCACGGGCCACGCTGTCACGCCACTGGCAGAGACGCACCAGCGTCGGGCGGCATTTTTCGGGGACGCCCTCGTACCCACGCATGCGGGACGCAACATCGTCCATACTGGCCGCGTAATTGGCAGGGTCGGAGAGGATGCCGCACTCGGCCGCGGCCCACGGCCAAGTACCCAACTTTTCCAGATGGCCTCGAAGGGCACTGTAAAGGGCTGGCAGATAGCGCACGTCATCGGCCGCGTACTTCATCTGGTCTTTGGTCAGCGGGCGAACGTCCCACTGGCTGAAGGTCCACGCCTTGTTGAGCTTGATACCCATCACCTGCTGCAACACCTTGGCCAGACCGGCCGGATAGTTCATGCGGCAGAAACCCGCCAGCACCTGCGTATCGACGACGCGCGCGGGGGGCTTGCGTGTGGCCCGGAAAACGTGCTCGGTGTCCTGCATCCCGGCGTGCACGACGCACTGAATACGCCCTGAGACCAGCAACTCCCACAGCGGCTGCAACCCTTCGGTCATCCCGGGGGCCTGCGGATCGAGCAGCCAGATATCCTCCGCCGTCGCCAGTTGAACGACGCACAACAGCGGCGAATAGGTGGTCTCGCCGATGAACTCGGTATCAAACGCGAGCACGGCGTCATCGGGAATGGCCGCGATGATTTCTGCAACACGGCTGGCGCGATCCACCCATTCTGGCGGACGCTTGGGAATTCCAGCCGCGAGGCTCTCCGGGGAATCAGAGGGGGATTCGAGCGCGGCCTCACCATCCGCGCCAGCTTCCGCCGCTGCGGCCGCGTGGGCCTTCTTTCTCCATTGCGAGCGATAGCCGATGTGGCCGAAGGGCATGGGCAAAGTGTACGTTTTCCCAATGGCCCAGACCCGATAGGCCGGGAGAAAACCCTGAAAAATGCCCGAAAGATTGTGCGGATCTCAGGCAAAGGTCCGACAACCGGCTTGGATCAGACGCAACTCGATTTGATCAACGTGGATATGGGCGCGATTGCCATTAAAAGAACGCGGCCCGGCGAGAGATTGCACGTCTCGCCGGGCCGCCAGTTTTTGAGAAGACAAAAAGATATGACTCAGGCCATCTTGGCCATCATGCGCTTCTGGCTGGGGACATTCACGTCCCATGCGAGGCCGACCAGCTTCATCGCCCGAATCGTCCAGTAGCTGATATCAAACTCCCACCAGCGAAGGCCGTGGCGGGCGCTGGCCGGGAAGGCGTGGTGGTTGTTATGCCAGCCTTCACCCATGGCGAGCAGCCCGAAGATGGGGTTGTTGCGGCTTTCGTCAGCACTGCGGAACGGACGGCTGCCCCAGATGTGACAAACGCTGTTGACGCTCCACGTGACGTGGTGCACCAGGAAAACGCGGACCAAACCGCCCCAAAGGAAGCCGAGGAACGCCCCGCTCCAAGTGCCGGTCACCAGACCGGCAATCACGGCCGGAAGAATCAGACCTGCAATGGCCCAGACCGACCAAAGGCTGCCAATGGTGCGAAGCATGCGATCCTTGGCCAGATCGGGGACGTACTTGGCCATGTTGCCGGGGTCGGTTGCGCGGAAAATCCAGCCGATGTGAGCGTGCCAGAAGCCCTTGACGACGCCCATCACACCCTCGCCGTGTTCGTGCGGCGAATGCGGATCGCCCGGGCGATCAGAATGCTGGTGGTGCAGACGGTGATTGGCCACCCACGTCAGGACTGCCCCTTCAAACGCCATACCGCCGAGGATGGCGAAAATCGCCTGCATCCAGCGGGGGGTCTCGAAACTCTTATGAGTGAAGTAGCGGTGGTAACCAACCGTGATGCCCAGCGCGGTGACCAAGTAAAGGCTGGCCAGCAAAACGCCGTGAATCCAGCTGAAGCCCCAGCCCCAAAGCATGGCAATGGCGACAATCAGTCCGGCGAACGGAACGGTGATTCCAATCAGGTTGGCAACGCGCGTTCCAAGGGTGATCGGCTCCAGTGTAGCGTCTTCGGTGATTTCATCTGCCGCACCATCAACCGTTGAAAGCGCGACGACGCGGGCTGCGAGGTCGATTTCAAGCGTGGGTGTATTCAAGGCGGCTGAGGGTTTTTCGGGAGTGCCAGGACCGTTGAACGCAGGGTCTGTGATGAGAGTCATGGATTAGATATCGGGAAAGGGATCGTCCGGACTTGTGGTGCACGGCGGCCACGGTGGCCTCACCGAGAGAGTCGGCATGATATCCCCGGGAGGGCACTTTGTGGCAAGAGGGGGGCTCTTTCCAGAACAAATGAATGTTTGTAATAGTACCGAACCGGGGCGATATCGTTACTGCCACTGGAATCACAGGCGCAAAAATGTTGCAGCCCGTAGGTATCGCGACACGATGCCACACCAAAATCTCCGCGAAACTGGCGGAAAATTGTCGGTAGACGGTGAAAGCTCACAGACGGCGACGGCGCGATAGGCCGAGCAAGGCCAGTGCGCCGATGGCAGGACCCGGCTCCGGGAGGACGCCCGGAATCGCAGCGCCCTGCAAAGCGTAGGCACTGTTAAGAAGAAAATAGTCGGTGTCGTCGACCACCCCGGAGTAATCAAAATCGCCATTGATCCAACCGGTCAGACCGTTGGCATAGCCGCTGTTGATGAGAAAGAAGTCCGTATCGTCGATCAGGCCGTTCAGGTCGGCATGGCCGAAATAGGTGAATCTGACAAGCAGGTCGGCCGAACCCACTGTGACACCCTGAAAGGTGTCATAGAGGGGAACACCATCAACGTTGTTTTGTATGACCCCGACCGCGTAGCGGCCATAAAGCACGTCAGCTGCCGCGAGGCTGCTGGTCAGTCCGCCACCGGTAAACAGGGTCGGGCCCGCGATTGCAGCGCGCACCATGTCGGACAGCGACTGCAGCTTGGCTGCAGAATCGGCGACCGAAGCACCACGGACAACGAGGGCACTTGCGCCGATATCGATCGATGCCGCATACTTGCGCTCACCCAAGACCGCACCGTCATTGGCGATTGTCAGCCCGGCCACTACGGAGGCACCGGGGGTGGTCAAATCAAACACCACCGTGCCGGCGGCGACCACCAGTGTCGGGCCGTTCAGCGTACTGAAGGCGACCGTACCGGGTCCGGTTTTGGTTAGCGTGGCGGTGGCCGCGCCGGTGACGGGGCCGGAGAACATCAGGCTGCCAGCGGCGATGTCGAGGGTGGTTGCGGCCTCGAGCAAAGTGGGCAACTCGATTTGGTGGTTGCCACTGTCAACAGAAATAACGGCCTTGCCGCCCCCGGCGAGCGTCAGCGTCGTCGATCCGGCCAGCCGGTATGAACCCGGCCCGGCGAAGCGAAGCGTCCCCAACGTCAGCGGAGCCGTGACGACACAGTTCACCGTGCCCGTTATCGCGGCAGAGTTAAAGTTGGCCGCCGCAAAAGTGCCCGACGGTACGTCGCCATTCAGCCAGTTGGCCGGATCCGTAAAACTACCGGAAGCGCCCGAAGTCCAGCGGGACTGAGCAGCCAGGGAATAGATGGTGCCGTTGCTGATGTTCGCGGCGTAGATTTCGCCGTCCGCCCCCTCGCCGAATGAGACCAGCGAGAAATAACCGAAGTTGGACCGGCCGGGATTCAGTTGGCCCGAGAGGGTGGCATAGTCAGTAATGCCGCCAACCCCGTCGTACTTGAACGAGGCGATAGCCCCAGAACAGAAATCACCGAAGAGGTACGTTCCCTTCAGTTCCGGCAGTCTGTTACCCCGATAGACATAACCGCCGATCGCGGCGGCAAAGTTGTAGCCTGCACCCTGATACCCGAGGACGGGGTCGCTGTGATCGTAGGAAAACACGGGCTCGGTGACGGGCGGAAGGGGGTCAACGGAGCCGGGCACGTAATCCGGATTGGGGCCGGCTCCTTCACGCACGGGCCAACCGTAGTAGCGGCCGCCCTGTGAAGGTTTTTCCACATTGATTTCCTCTCGCGTGTAGTTGCCAACATCAGCGACATACAGGTCGCCGGTCTGCCGGTCGAACGAGTTGCGATAGGGATTGCGAAGCCCATAAGCCCAGGTTGCCTGCGAGCCGTTCGCAGGAAAGGGGTTACCAGCGGCACCGACGGCCGGGCCGTTGCCCGATACATCCAGACGAAGAATCTTGCCGTTGGGCGTGGAAGTGGATGCAGCCGCCGTTTCGGATTGATTGTCGCCCACGCCGACGTACAGACTCGGCTCGCCGGGGCGGAAGCCAAGCCACCCGGACATATGGATGTTTCGGAAGATGCCGACACCGGTGCGATAGACGACCTGACCCACCGGCTCAGCGACATTGGGGTCGGCAGAGACCGTGTAACGGGCGACCACCATCTCGTTGTTGGTCTTGTCGCTATAGGAAACATAGAAACGGCCGTTCAGCGCGTAGTTGGGGTCGAAGGCAAGGGTGGAAAAGCCGTACTCACCGGAGCCAGTGTTCACAAGGTTCTGGATATCTAAAAAGGGGGTGGCGAGCACGGTTCCGTTTTGAATGACACGAATGCGTCCGCTCCGTTCGGTGACGAATAGCCGCGAGCTGTTCGGCGCGGACGTGACTTGCGTCGGCGAAGAAAAGCCGGTTGCGATCGGCTTGAACTTAATCTCCAGATCGGCCGATGAAACCTCGCCCATGGCCGCCGCCACCAGAAGACCCACGGCCACACGCGTCAAGGGGCGATCAAACACACCACGAATTGAAGCTCTTGCGTTCATCGTCCCTCTCCATCACCGCCCTGTGGCGTGCGAAATACACCTAC
>JBBRQG010000028.1:0-17704 GCA_038226785.1 Tepidisphaerales bacterium
CCGCGCGCCGGCCGCCCGGGGCGGGGGGGGCCGCCGCCCCCCCCCGGCGGGGGCCCCCCCCCGCCCCGCCCCCCGCGGGCGCGGCCGGGCGCCGCCCCCCCCCCGCCCCCCGGGTCTTGGTGAACGTGCCGGGATTTTGGATGGTGATCTGGTGGCCGTGGGCGATCTCGAGGGATTGGATGGACCGGTCTTTCTGGCTGACGCGAACGGTGAGGCCCTGACCATCGAAATCGACATCGCGGCCGCGAACGGTGACGGGCACCTGATCGGCGGGAACAACGGTGCCGTCGGCGGCGGTGAAGTTTTGGGTGAAGATGCGGAGGGTTTCGTTGTCGAACAGGACGTTGTCGACCGACGCGATGAGCGAAGGGGTGGCGGCGTCGCCATCGAAGAGCTGGATCTGCACTTCCTTCAACTGGCCGGCGGTGGGGATGCCGATCATGGGGGAACTATTGCTGTTGTTTTCACCGCCGCCGTTGGCCCGGCCGCTCGGGCCTCGCTCTTTCATGGTGACCAGCCCGGTCTTACCGACGAGACGGATCACCTGACCGCCGGAGGTGAAGAACTCGGCTTGGGGGTTTTTGACGAGCACACGGCGATCGGGTTGGGGTTGGTAGTCGTCGCCTTTGAAGCGGTAGGCGAGCTGGCCGCGGTCGTCGTATTGCATCGTCCAGGGTCGCACGCCGGGGCCGAGGGGCTGGTCGATGGTTCCGCCGCTTGCCGAGCCGGGAAGGGGATCGAAGGGGGCGGGACGGGTAGCGGCTACGACGGCGATCGTCGGCTGGAAGTAGAGGTAGACGCCCAGCGCGATGGCCATGGCTCCCAGACCGACGGCGGCCCAGACGGCGGCGCGGCCGGAGCGGATGGATCGGGAATGTGTGGCGGTCATTGTCCGTTTCCGGTTCTGGCCGGGGTGGCCTCTTCGGGCACATCAAGCATGCGGAGCAGGACGAGGTCTTGCACGTCGATCAGACCGATCGGTTTGTCGTTTTCGTCCACGACGGGAAGTTCGTCGATGCGGTATTGCTGCATGAGGTGCATGGCTTCGCTGGCGAGCTTTGTCGCAGCGATGCGCTTGGGGTTTTTGGTCATGACAGTACCGATGCGGATCGAGAGCACATCGGGGCGGGTGGTGAGCAGGCGGCGGAGGTCGCCGTCGGTGAAGACGCCGGAGACCCTGCCATCCGGGCCGGTGAGAATCGTGGCGCCGGGCCGGCGGGAGATGGTGCTGACGGATTGGAGAATCTCGGCCACGGTCTGTGTGTCGGGGGCGACGGGGAGGTTGCCTGCGTCAAGGCGGAAGCTCATGGCCTCGTGCACGCGAAGGAGCTTGCGGCCAAGTTGGCCGGCGGGGTGATAACGGGCGAAGTCGTCGTGGGAGAAATCGCGGGCGGCCATGACACCAAGCGCGAGGGCATCACCCAGAGCCAGCATGGCGGTGGTGCTGGCCGAGGGGGCGAGGCGGAGCGGGCAGGCCTCTTCAATTTTGCCGGTGGCGATGACGTGGTCGGCGAAGCGGCCGAGGGAGTTGGTACGCGAGGCGGTAACGGCGATGGTGGTGTTACCCAATTTTTTCAGCAGGCTGAGGAGGCGGGTGATCTCCTCGGATTCGCCTGAGTAAGAAAAGAGCAGCGCGACGTCGCCGTTACGGACTGAGCCGAGGTCACCATGGAGGGCATCGACGGCCGAGAGAAAGTGGGACGGCGTGCCGGTGCTGGCGAAAGTGGCGGAGACTTTGCGGGCGATGTGGCCGGCCTTGCCGACGCCGGAACAGACGAGGTGCCCGGTGGATTTGAGGATGGCGTGGGCGGCTGCCTCGAAGGAGGCATCGACGGCGCGTGCCATGGCGGTCACTGCCGCGGCTTCGGCTGCGAGTACTTCTAGCGCTGTCGCTTTGAGATCGGCCATCTTCAGGACCGGCCATGCTACCGAAAATCTAGCGCTTGAAGAAGGTCTTGCCGCGGGCACTGTACTTGCTGAGGCGGTCGTTGACGTAGAGGGCTTCGAGGAGGAACTCGCCGGCTGCGGCGAGGTCGCCGTCGTTGGCGGCGTTCAACTCAAGTTCCGCGGCGACTTTTCCGGCGGCGGTATGGATTGGCTTTAGCGCCTTCATGTTGGCGACGAACTCAGCGGCGGAAAGCTCATCGCCGCCGGGGAAGGTGACATTGCCCTTGAAGGAATCGATGATGCCGTCGAATTCCTTGAAGTCCATGTAGGTGGCGAAGATGTTTTTCAGCGCTTCACCGGTGAGCGACTTGATCAGCTTGTCTTCACTCGCATCGTCTTCGGCGAGGGTCATTTCGATCTTGCCGCGGCAACTGGCGACGAGGTGAACGAGGTCCGACGGGCGGGCGACGACCCGCTTTTCGCCCGTCAAGAGGCCGCGGCGTTCGGCGGAACTGATGACAGTTTCGAGGTTGGCGATGCTGGTACGTACGCTCACGCCGGAGGCTTGGGAGACGTGCGGGCTGTTGCGGGCCAGACGGACCACTTCTTCGACCACATTGGCGAGGAAATCGGGTACGACGACCTCCACGCCAGAGGCGCTGCCGGTGGTGTCGCGATTCACAAAGCCGTTGGACTGGGCGATGGTGATGCCCTCCTGTCGCGTGGCCGGGTAATGCGTGCGGATGACGGTGCCGATGCGGTCTTTGAGCGGGGTGACGATGCGGCCGCGATTGGTGTAGTCCTCGGGGTTGGCGCTGAATGTCAGGCAGACATCGAGTTCGAGGCGGACGTCATAGCCGCGAATCTGGACGTCGCGCTCTTCCAGAACATTGAAGAGGCCGACCTGAATGCGCGGGGCAAGGTCAGGCAGTTCGTTGATGGCGAAGATACCACGGTTGGAACGCGGGATCAGGCCGAAGTGCATGGTGGCTTCATCGCTCAGTTCTCGTCCGGCCGCGTATTTGACGAGATCGATCTCGCCGATGAGGTCGGCGATGGTGACGTCAGGCGTGGCCAGTTTTTCGTGATAGCGTTTGCTGCGGTGCAGCCAGTGGATTTTCGCATCGTCGCCCTGATCTGCGACAAGCCTTCGGCCGGCGGTGGTGATGGGCTTCAGGGGTTCATCGGGAATCTCCACACCATCCAAGACCGGAATCCATTCATCAAGTAACAGCGGCAGCATGCGCAGCATGCGGGTTTTGGCCTGACCGCGCAGGCCTAGAAAGAGCAGGTCATGGCGGGCCAGAATGCCGTTGATGACTTGTGGGATGACGCTATCGCGATAGCCGAGGACGCCCGGGAAGAGTTCCTCACCTTTTCGAATCTTTTGAATGACGTTGCGACGGAGCTCGTCCTTGACCGAGGCCGGCGTGTAACCGCTCTGGCGGAGTTGGCCCACAGTGGCTGGCACGGGATGGGGCGATTTGGCAACTGGCATGGCGGACGGGCTAGATGGCATAAGGGCGGATACTAGGATTGCCAAATGGTCCTGTTCCAGCGGATCAAATCTTCTGTAATACTTGGGCAATATGGCGGCGACACACCTTAGTTTGTTTGATCTGAGCCGTTACGCCCACGGCGCATTGGGCTTTTTCGCGTTTTCACTAGCCCCAGTAGCCTTGATAGCGACAAAGGGCGGGAAGTTGCACCGGATTTCCGGACTGGTTTATGCGGCCGGCATGGGCACGGTGGCCCTGTCGGCAGGTGCGCTATCAGCTTGGCGTGCGATTGACCGGGGCTTGCCCGGCAACTTCGGTGACCAGTTTCTGTTCTGTCTGAGCCTTTTTTCGTTCTATCTGATCTGGGCGGGCGTGCGGGCGAAGGTGCTGAAGAACCAGAGAGGCACGGTGCTGGATCGGGCGTTGTACGCCTGCCTCGTGCTGCTTGTCACGGTAATGATCGGGTGGGGGCTATGGAACTACCTGCACGGAGGGCAAATCTTCGGAATCATTCTGGCTGCCTTCGGGGCAACGGCCGCCAGCCTGGCTTATGGGGAATGGCGACGGATCTGGCAGGTGCGGCAGGGCCCCAGAAGCTGGCTGCGGCACCACATCTCGGGAATGATCGGCAGCTACATCGCGGCCTGCACTGCGTTCAGCGCCCAGCAACTGGGCGACTACATCCACAGCCCGGTGATTCAATGGCTGTGGCCGGCGGCGATTGGCCTGCCCTTGAGTGCGTACTTCATCCGGAAATATGTAAAGTCGCCAACGCCCAGATCGATTGTGACCCAGTAGTCCGTTCTGATCGTTGTCTGGAAGTTCGCAGCCCACACAACATGCCCCATAAAACCCCGTTTTTGTGGTGAAAATCGACTTGTCGCCATCGCCAATGCGGGCGACCATGCTGGGATGAACACGTATCGCAAGGGGGACTTGCTGGGCCGTTTCCGTGGTAGTGTCGGCAGTCGAGTAGCGGGTCGGCCAGCCAAGCGGCGGTGCAAGGCTGTGACAATGGCACGGCTGGAGAACAGGCTGCTGTTTGCCACGTATTACGTTGATGCCGCCGGCGGTGGGACCGGGTCGGGAACGAGCTGGGCAAACGCGTTTACGACCCTGACCGCCGCGATCGCTGCGGTTGGTGCAAATGACGCAATCCACATTGCACAAGGTGTTTACACGCCGACCAATGGCACGGATCGGACGCTCAGTTTTGCGCTCCCGTCTAAACTGAACGTCACGGGCGGATACCTCGGCAAGGGGGGCGGTGCCAATGCCGACCAGCCGGGCGGCGAGACAATTCTGTCGGGACTGCTGAACAATGGCACCCATTCATACCATGTGGTGACGATCACAGGCGCCACATCCTTAAATCTGAGCAAGGTCACTATCTCGGGCGGACGGGCAGACGGTGGAGGATCGAACCAGAACAACGGCAGCGGAGTGTTTGACACCTCCTCTTTAACAGTGCAGTTCATTTCCGTCATTTTTAAGAATAACACGGGGAGCAGCAGCACCAGCGGCGGCGGCGTCTACGTCAATTCGGGGGCCGGTGGCGCAGCATCGTTTTTCAGTTGCACGTTTCAGAACAATACAGCCAATCAGGGAGGTGCAGCCCTCGTGGCAACGGTTTTCACGACATTCAGCCAATGCACTTTTTTGCAGAACACTTCTTCCAACACCGGTGGGGCGCTTGACCTGTCCAGCGGAGCGGCAACCGGCTACCTCAACATCAGCCAGTGCACGTTCACGGACAACACGGCCAACACCGGCGGGGCAATTTACATGATCACGTCAGAAGCCGCCGTCTCCGACTGCACCTTCGTCGGGAACCGTGCATTGAGCGGCAACGGTGGTGCGATAGAGAATGTGTTTTCATCCAGCCTGATCCTGGACTACTGCACATTCACATTGAACACATCCTCCGCGGCAGGCGGAGCCGTCGATATCTATCAGTCCACGGCAACGGTGGCCGACTCCATTTTCTGGAATGATTCGGCGGCGGGCGCGAGTTCGGAGTTTTTCACGTTTTCCAACACGACGCCACCTTCAACAGTCACTGCCAAATACAGCATCGTCAAAGGCGGGCTGGCGGGCACCGCAATATTGAACCAGGACCCGATTTTTGTGAAGGCTCCGACCCGGACGAGTGGGGTATTGCAGCCGGGAGACCTTCGCCTGCGTAACGGCTCACCCGCCATCGATGCCGGCACCACATCGACGGGGTTTGTGGTCACGACGGACCTTGTGGGCGCCGCCCGTGTGCAGGGGGCACTGCCGGACATCGGCGCACTGGAGGGCGGCGTGGAGGCTGTGCCGCCGGTTTCGAACGTTGTGCCTTTCAACAACGCTTCGGGCTATACAAACTCGTTGAACATCAATCTGATTTGGACGGGAAGCGACGCCAGCGGCATCGCGAGTTACACGATTTACGTCTCGACAAATGCTGGCCCTTACGTTCCGTACCTGACCGATACGACGCTTACACAGGCAAACTTTGCGGGCGTCGCCGGATCGACCTACCGGTTCTACAGCCTTGCCACAGATACCGTTTACAATCAGGAGCTAAAGCCGTCCCCACAGGCCGAGGCGACACTCACCATCGACCAGAGCCTCCCGGTGGTCTCCATCATCGGGCTGCCGCCTTACACCAATCAGACCACTTTCACGGTGAACTGGGGCGGAACAGATACCGGTTCGGGCATCGCCAGCTATACCATTCTCCTCCAGAGAGACGGGACGTACATCAACCCCCTTGTCACACAGACCACGGCCACTTCCTCGATCTTTACCGGAATCGCAGGCAGCAGATACACGTTCCGGATCCTCGCGATGGATGCCGCGGGCAACTCCAGCCCGAATGAGGAGACCGCGGATTACTCCGTAACGATCGACACGACCGCCCCGACTGCCGCACTGAGCCCACTGTCGTCGACCTCCACAACCGCGGCCCTTTCATTGGTCTGGTCGGGTACCGATGCGAGTACTTATGAACGGCAGCCCCTCACCTATTCGGTTTTCGCTTCGGACAATGGCGGGCCGTTCACGCCGGTGCTGACCAACAAACAACTCACAAATACCACCTATCCCGGCGTCGACGGACACCGCTACGGTTTTTACGTGGTTGCGACCGACGTCGCCGGGAACACCACCGCCAAACCGGCGGTGGCCGAGACCACCACGCTGGTGGACACATCCAGTCCCGTGACTTCTGTGAGCCCGTTGCCGGCCTACACCACCACAAAAGTCGTCACCCTCAACTGGACGGCCTCGGACGGAGCGGCAGGGTCGGGCGTCGCCTTCTACAACGTGTACGTCTCGGTAAATAGCAAGCAGTACGTCCTGTTTCAAACCACCACCTCCGCCTCTGTCCAATACTCGGCCGCCAATGGACAAAGTCTGGCGTTCAACGTGCGCGCAACGGATGTGGCCGGTAATGTCGAACCGTCATCGGTCAACCCGGTGGTAACTTATGTTGACACCCAGGCTCCCACGTCGGGGCTGAATGCGCTTCCGTCGTTTGTAACTACGACGGCCATCCCACTTACCTGGAGCGGATCGGATCCTGAAACCGGCACCGTTGCAGGCTATTCGGTATTTGTATCGGACAATGGGGGTGCCTATGCGCCCTTCCTGAGCGGCACACGCGCCCGAACCGCAACCTTCACCGGTATCGGTGGGCACCGCTATGGGTTCTATGTGGTGGCGATCGACGTGGCCGGCAACTTGGAAGCCGCCCCGGCCGTTGCTCAGGTAACAACTCTGGTCGATCTGGCGTCACCCGTGTCATCGGTGGCCGCCCTGCCAACGAAATCAACGGCCACCGCCATACCCCTCATGTGGAGCGGAACGGATGACGCCACCGGCGTGGTGACCTACGCCGTCTTTGTCTCCGACAATGGCGGTGCCTATACCCCATTCCTGAGCAGTACTCAGGCGACCACAGCCACCTATACGGGCGTGGACGGGCACCGCTACAACTTTTACACGGTCGCCACAGACGCGGCCGGTCGCGTGGAGACAATCCCCACCGCAGCCGATGCCACGACACTGGTCTATATCGACACACCATTATTGACCGAGGCGGGGTCGGGTGCGGCCAACGCGGCGAATCTGGTTTTCTCGCCGGTAAAACTGGCTCTGCCGAAAACGATCAAGGGTGCCATCGTCGGCGGCAACGTGATAACGGGGACAGTGCAGATTAAGAACACGGGCAAGGGACTGGCCAAAGGTGCGCTTGCCGTGCGGTTCTACCTGTCATCGGACAATCTGGTGTCGAGCAAGGATGTGTTGCTCACGACAGTGAAAGTCAAAACACCGATCTCGCTGAAGACGAAACAGACGGTAACTGTGCCCTTCAGCGTGAAACTGCCAGTGAACATGACTGGAACGGTGGATCTGCTGGCGTGGGCCAACGCGCCGGGAAGCAAGGGGACGGTGGCTGTGCTGGAAAGTACGACACTGGACGATGTCGCTGTGCTGGGGAAGTTCGCGCTGGCGGCACCGGTGCTGAATCTGGCGGCGGGGAAACTGAAGGTCGCAAGCGCGACGAAGGGCAAAACCAGCACCGCCACGCTCACCGTGCGGAACGATTCGAACGTGGCGTTCAACAAAGCCCTGCCAATCCTGGTCACCGTGCGCGATGCCACCGGCAAACTGGTCAGCCAGACGAAAACCACGACAAAACAGGCCATCGGTATCGGTCAATCCGTATCGGTATCAATCCCGTTCACCGGCCCGAAAGCGGGCGGAAGTTATGTCCTGAACGTGACCCTCGACCCCGCAAATGTCCTAAAACAGTCGCAGACCGATGATGGGGCGACTGTGCCCTTTTCGATTCGATAGGGCGGCTGTTGGGCGGACAAAAGTCCGACCACCGCTGATTCACACCGCAGCGTCAGCGCCCGTCGGCGCCCGTACCTCTCGCGGCGGAACCTGAGCCCATGCTTGAAACTGCGCGTCGTCGATACGCTCCGAAAAATCCGCGAAGGATTCCTTATCGCCTTCGATGGTGACGATGCGGTTTTCCATGTAGGCGCGGGTCACCCGCTCCAGCACTTGGTGCACGACAGGGCTGGGCACTTTCTCCAGCACTTCGCGGCCGAAGCGCGGCACGTCGCCCATCTGGCCGCCCATGAGAATGTCAAAGGCGTCGACCTTCTGGCCGTTGTAAAGAACCTTGGTGCCTGTCATGCCGATGTCGGCCACCTGAAACTGTGCGCAGGCGTTGGCACACCCGCTGATGCTGAGCATGAACGGCACATCAATACCGACAGTTTCTTCCAGATGACGAAGGATTTCGCGCGACCGCTCCTTGGTTTCCACCACCGCGAGATTGCAGAACTGGCCGCCTGTGCAACTGACCAGGCTGCGCCGCCAGGCAGGCGCGACGGCAGGCAGACCGATCTGTTCCAGTTCTTTGAGCAGGGCCGGAAGGCCAACCGGATCGATATTCATCAGCACAAGGTTTTGTTTCTGGCTGAGGCGGATCTCGCCAAGGCCGCCAGCCACTCCGCCAGCTGCGAAGCGGGCCGCCAGTTCGCCAATGGCAGCGAACTGTTCGGCCCGAAGCCGGCCGCGTGAAACGGGGACGCCGACGTACTTTAGCCGGGCCGTGGCGGAGGGGTCGGCCGGGGAAACTCGGGGGTCGAGTTGGTCACCGACGCCGACGTGGTCTGTGTGCATCGCGCCACGGGGGTTGATGATGCTCTCGTCGTGAATGAGCAAGTAGCCCAGACGTCTCTCCAGTTCGTCCCGCACCCACTGCCAGCCTTTGTCAGCCACCAGAAATTTGATGCGGGCCCGCTTGCGTTTGTATCGCAGCTCATCGGCGTCGCGAAAGATGCAGCAGACGTGGTACCAGATGTCGGGAATCACTCGCTGCACATCGGCCTGAGGGACGAACACACGCAGGCTCTGGGCAAAGTGCGGCGTACTGCTGAGGCCGCCGCCGACCATCACGCCCAGTCCGCGCGAGCCGTCTTCGCGAATGACGCCAAATGCCGAGAGGTCATTGATCTGCGGCTGGTGACAGTGCAGCGGGCAGGTGCTGATACTGGTCTTGAACTTGCGCGGCAGATTGCTCAGCTCTTTGCCGGCGGCCTTGTAAAGGTCGCTGAGCTTCTGGACGAGGTTGCCAAGGGGGAACATCTCGGTGGGCAACATGCCATCAAGGGTGCACGAGCAGACGTTGCGCGGCGTGTCGCCGCAGGCGAAATCGACGTACAGGCCAGCCCGGTTGTAAACACGGTCAAGGGCTTCGGGGAAGTCTTCGATGGTCATCCAGTGGAACTGCACGTCCTGCCGGGTGGTAATGTCGACGATGCCCCGGCCGAACTTGTCGGCGACCTTTGCAAGCTCCACAGCCTGCTGCGGCGTGACGCGCCCACCGGGCAGCTTGATGCGCCACATGAAGTGGCCTTCGTTGGGCTTTTGCTGGTAAATGCCGTACCACCGAAGGCGGGGAAAGTCGTCATCCGGAATGGACGCATACCCCTTGGCGGCGAAAGTCGCGATGTCGCCCCAGACATCCAAGCCGTCCTTGGCGGCCTTGAGGTGCTCGTTCTTCGCCATGTCGGGGTGAAAGCCCATAAGACCTAGAGGTTAGCGGGGGTATGGGGTGAGATTCAACTGGGGCATTGCCGCTGGGGTTAAATCCGGGGGAATGCTTCAGCATGTTCGTGATAACACCGGTTTGTCACGCGGAAGCAAGGCGACAACCCAGCGGACTTTTTCAGGGCTGGTTGCGGCGGTGTTTCTCAAGGATGACGGCAACCGGGGCGGGAGTCTGGCCCGGCGGCATAAGTCTGCGGTTCCAAACTGTGGCGGCTCGCGGGACGCCGGCGGCCGAGCCTCCTCTGACCGGCGCCGTCAGTGTGGTGTGAGCTCGAGTGCGGCGACAGCCCTTTGTGGCATCTGGTAACCTGCGACCCCCATGCTGACCAAACGCATCATCCCCTGCCTTGACGTAGACCTTTCGGCCGATGGCCGCGCGCGCGTCGTCAAGGGGGTCCAGTTTTTTGATCATGTGGACGCGGGCGATCCGGTGGCTCAGGCCAAGCGGTATCAGGAGCAGGGCGCGGATGAGTTGGTATTTTACGACATCACCGCCAGCCACGCCGGGCGAGGCATTATGGTTGATGTCGTGCGGGCTGTGGTGGAAGAGTGCTTCATGCCGCTGACGGTCGGCGGCGGCATCCGCACGCTGGAGGATGCTCTGGTGCTGGTGCAGGCGGGGGCAGAGAAAGTGAGCCTAAACTCCGCAGCGGTGAAGCGGCCGGAACTGATTTCGGAAATCGTCAAGCGGTTCGGAACGTGCGCCACAGTGCTGGGCGTGGATGCCAAGCGGGTGAAGGCCGCGGACGGAAGAGAGTCGTGGAATGTCGTCGTGAATGGCGGCCGCGTGGATACGGGGATTGATGTGATGCAGTGGGTCAAGAAAGCGGCCGGGATGGGTGTGGGGGAGATCGTGCTGAACGTCATGAACGCCGATGGCACGACGCAGGGGTACGACCTGGAAATGACGGCTGCTGTGAGTGACGCGGTCAACGTGCCAGTGGTGGCCAGCGGCGGGGCGGGGATGCCGGAGCATGTGCGGGCGGTGCTGGATGACGGCACGGCCGGCGGCCACGCGGATGCGGCGCTGGCAGCCAGCATTTTTCACTTTGGGAAGTACACCGTGGGTCAGGTGAAGGAGTATTTGCTGGCGCGGGACGTGGCGGTCCGGCCGGTGGGATGAGATGATTGCTGACGATGGCAGTCGCCATCAACAAGAGAGCCTTCCTTCGGTACTTCGTCAGGAGATCACATGGCAATGTTCAATCGATGTGCGGGGCAAGGTTTCTTCACGGCGGCGCTGATCGTGTCGATCGCAGCGTCATTCGCAACCGCTGCCGATCAGCCTGCGACCCAGCCGTCCGCTCGCGCTGGCGTGCGACCGCCGTTCAGGTGGGTCTCCAGCGGCCCGGTGGTGACGGTCAGGCCGGATGCCACTAGGCAGGCTGTTGCCATCAAGGATCCATCGGTCGTGCGCTTTGCCGACCGGTGGCACATCTATGCGACCTACGCCACGCAGGGCGGTAGGTGGGGCATGGTCTACACCAGCTTCACCGACTGGAAAGACGCGGCCACCGCCCCGCAGTATTTCATGGACGAAAACCCAAATCTGAAGGGTTATCACTGTGCGCCACAGGTCTTCTACTTCGCCCCGCAAAAACAGTGGTATCTGGTGTATCAGTCGCAGCAGCCCCAGTTTTCCACCAACGCCGACATTGCCAAGCCTCAGGATTGGACCAAGCCGCAGAACTTCTTTGAAGGCACACCGAAGTCCGTCGTGGAAGGGTGGCTGGACTACTGGATCATTTGCGATGACGCCCACGCCTTCCTCTTCTTCTCCGACGATCACGGGCGTTGGTACCGCAGCCGGACGAAGCTGGCCGACTTTCCCAAGGGTTTTGATGAACCCGTGATCGTGTTGCAGGAACCCGTCGCCCGCGACCTGTTTGAAGGCGGATGCGTCTATCGAGTGAAAGGCACAAACCAGTACATCGCCCTGATCGAAGCGGGAAATGAGGGATGGAAACGTTACTACAAGGCGTTCACCGCTGACTCGCTGGATGGAGCGTGGCGTCCGCTGGCCGCGGCGTGGGGCGCCTCCTTTGCCGATACGACGCGCATCCGCACGGAGGACGGCTCCAAGCTCTGGACCGACGACATCAGCCACGGCGAACTGGTGCGCGACGGTTACGAACAGACCATGACCATAGATCCGGCAAACCTGCAACTGCTGTATCAGGGAATGACTCCGAATCGGCCGGAACATCTTGAATACGTGCAACTCCCGTGGCAACTTGGCCTGCTGCGGGTTGACCCTGAAGGGCAGAAGCAACTCAGCAAATAGTGGCTTTTCTCGACCAAAGCTCAGGCATCAGGCTTCGGCGGTCTGGAACCGCAGTTTGCGGCCCAAGACCTTTTCGAACCATTGCCGCTTGCGGCGGGCGCCCCAGACTTCCAGTTCGGCATCCGCGCGGGTCAGCAACCGCAGGGTCAGGCGGTCGTCCTCCCACTTGCTGCGGATGGTCTGGACGACCGAAGCATGGCTGCGATCGAGCCCATCAGCGATCCGCAGGAGGGCTGAGCCGACGTTGACGACCTGCTGCTGATGAATGTTCAGCCGCGTGTAGCTCTTGTGCTTGACGGTGGGGGTTTGTTTTCGGTGATAGCGGGTGATGTTGGCGATGATCTCGACCTCGTCCCGGCTGAAATCGCGCAGGTCGCCGTTGAGGATCAAGTAGGCCGAGTGTTTGTGGTGCTTGCGGCGGTCAATGTGCCAACCGATGTCGTGCAGCAGCGCTGCGTACTCGATCAGCTCGCGTTCCAGCGGCCCGAGTTTGTGAATACGGGCCGTCTGATCGAACAGTTGCAGCGTGAGGTTGGCGACCTGCTCGCTGTGGCTCTGGTGCCAGTCGCAACGACGGGCGAGATCAATGACGCTGCGGCGGCGGGGGTCGGGAACCTCGCGGCGGATCTGCAGATCAGGGACGTGCCGCGTGAGGTAATCGAGCAGGATGCCTTCGCGCAACGCCGCCGGGCAGATGGTGAGGCGTTTCAAATCGAACTGGCGGAAAATCTTGGCGACCAGCAGCGACCCCGCGACGATCTGATCCTTCCGTCCATCATCCAGCCCCGGCAACCTGGCACGCTGGGCAGAGGTCATGGGAAGCAGCGACTTGACGAGCTTTTCCAGCGCCTTGCGCTCAATGATGCGTGGCGTGCCGGCCTCGGCTTCTTGGCCGCCAGCGCACATGGCCGCGATGTTTTCGAGCGTCCCGGAGGTCCCGATGGCGAAATCCGGTTTGAGAATCGCAGCCTGTGCGGCCAGCGGAACCAGTTCCGCCCGGTAATGCTTCGTGAGCTTGTTCTGATCGTCCTCGGAAATGGGGTCGCTCTTGACGTATCGGGCAGTCATGCGGGCCGCGCCCAGTTTGCGGCTTTCGAGCATGCCCGCGCGTTTACCGTCACCGACGATGAACTCGACCGAGCCGCCGCCGATGTCGATGATCAGGCCGGGCTTGGTGGTCAGGGGAAGCGCGTGCCGCACGGCCAGATAAATCAGCCGCGCTTCTTCGCGGGCGCTGACGACCTTGATGTAGAGCTTGAGTTCACGCTTGCAACGTTCGATGAAGTCGCCGCCGTTGGTGGCCTCGCGGATGGCGCTTGTGGCGACGGCGACGATCTTTTCGCACTGCCGTTGCACCGCCGCCTGCTGGAACCGGGCGAGGGTGGCGATGGCCCGGTCCATGGCTTCTTTGTTCAGTCGGTGGCTGGGGAAACTCATGCGGCCCAGACCGACAGGTTCTTTGAGCCGCCAGAGTGTAGTGACGCCGCCGTCGGCATCGATCTGGGCGACGATCATGTGGATGGAGTTACTGCCGACATCAATGGCGGCTAGGCGCAGCGAGTTGCCGGGGGTCAGGCCGGTCGGGGCGTTGGGGACGGTGGCCATGAGCGTTGATTATGCCTTGGATCTGCCGCCGGTGTTACGCACTGTGTATCCACGGCCTTCCACGCGGGCCACGATTCCGCGGAGGGATAGCAGCGTCAGTTGCCCTAGCACGGCGGAGGGCTCCAAACCGGACCTTTCTACGATTTGATCGACCGATAAGGTCTCCCCCTTGAGGGCCGCGACGATGGCCGCCTGGCCGGGCGTGAGGGGGCTTGCGGGCACGAACTTCGGCTTCGGCTGTGCTGGTCGGCTCACGGGCGTCGTCGCCGGGGGGACCTGGGGCGTCGGGGTGGGGTAGGGGGGCGGGGGGGGCGCGGGGGGGGTGTCAAACAGACTTGCAGGGGCCGGGGGGGTCGGAGCATTTTCCAGCACTTCGGCCGCGGCATCGGGCAGGTCGCCGAGTTCGTCCAGAACGTCTTGCGGCCGGGTGACGAGGATTGCGCCATCGCGGATGAGTTGATGCGGGCCGGCGGCTGCGGGGTTATCGATGCGGCCGGGCAGGGCGAAGACGGGGCGGTTGTGGTCATCGGTGGCAACGCGTGCGGTGATGAGGGCGCCGGAGATTTCCTCGGCCTCGATCACCAACACGCCGCGAGACAGGCCGGAAATGATCCGGTTGCGGCGGGGGAAGTTTTGCCGGTTCGGCTCGGTGCCGGGCGGATACTCCGAAACGACCGCACCCCGTTGGCCGCCGTCGCTGGCGATGCGGTCGTACAGCGGGCCGTTCTCCGGCGGGTAGATGACATCCAGCCCGCAGCCGGTCACGGCGATGGTGCGGCCGGAAGGAATCGACAGAGCCCCTTCGTGCGCGGCGGAGTCGATGCCGCGTGCCCCGCCCGAGACGACCGTGTGCGCTGCGGTGGCGAACATGCCGGCGAACCGGCGCGATTGCTCGCTGCCGTAGATGCTGCACTTGCGGCTGCCGACGATGGCAACAGCCAGTACGTCCAGCGGCACAAGCGTGCCCCAGACGTAGAGAACCATCGGCGGGTCGTAGATGTCGCGCAGCAGCGCAGGGTAGAGCGGGTCGGCGAGCGTGATGACCTGGTGGCCCAGTTCGCGGCAGCGGACGAGCATCAGGGGGCCTTCATCGCGGCCTTGACGGAGCGCTGTCACCAGTTTGGCGGCGGAGTTCGGGCCGATGCCGGGCAGGTCGGCCATGGCGGCGGCGTCGAGTGAAAGCACACGGTGAATGTCGCCGCCGGCGGCTTTGACCAGCTTCGGCCCTATCACCGGCCCGACACCCGGCGCGAGCGCGAGGGTGAGCCACGCGAGTATGTCAGCTTCGGGCGAAGGGGGCATGGTACGTATTTATATTGTGGCACCGATGGATTGCCACGCATCGATCACAAGCTCGGCGGGAATGTCGGACCGAATGATCGGGCTGGCCGGGGCACGAAGGAGGATCAGGCGGAGTCTGCCTGCTTCGGTCTTCTTGTCGTGCTGCATCGCGGCCATCAGGGCGGTCACCGGCAGTTTAAGGTTGGTGGTGGGCAGCGCGGCCGCGTGAACCAGGTCGATGATCTGGCGGGACTGTGCATATGTCAGTCCAGTCCCTCCGGCCGCCGCACCGCCGTGTTTGTACGAGAGGTGCGCCGCCGCCGCCAGACCGAGGCCGACCGCCTGCCCGTGCGAATAGCGGTGGCCGGAGACACTTTCGATCGCGTGGGCGAAGGTATGGCCGAGGTTCAGGTGTGCCCGGATCCCCTGCTCGGTCGGGTCGGCCTGCACGATGGCCGCTTTGATGGTCACGTTCCACGCGACGAGGTCGCGCAGCGTATCCAGATGAAACCCCTTGATGGCCGCGAGGTTATCCCGCAGCCAATCCAGCCGCGACCAGTCCGCCAGCGCCGCATGTTTAATACACTCGGCCAGCCCTTCGGCCATTTGTCCTGGGGGAAGTGTCCGCAGCAGGTCCACATCCGCCATCACATGCACCGGCTGATGGAACGCACCGAGGAGGTTCTTGCCCGCAGCGGTATTGACGCCGGTCTTACCGCCGACGCTCGCATCGACCATCGCCAGCAGCGTCGTCGGGACCTGAATCAGCGGCAGTCCGCGCAACAGAATGGCCGCGAGGAATCCGGCCATGTCCATGGTGAGGCCGCCACCGAGGGCGATCAGCGGCGTCTTACGGTCGATCCCGCTGGCCAGAATCGGCTCGATCAACGGCAGCAGCGTTTCGATCCGCTTCCGCTCTTCGCTGACCGTCAGCGTATGCACCAGCATCCGAAACCCCGCCACCGCGAAGGCATGCTCCAGCGCGTGGCCGTGCAACGAGGCGATGTGCCGATCCGCCACCAGAATCACCTGCTTCGGCGAGTGGGGGGGCGGGAACAACTGCTTCAGCACCTGCGGCAACTGCGCGGCCAGCCCGACGCCGACCTGGACGTTGTAAGCACGGTTGGCCAGCGAAACGGGGATGTTGATGGGGTGGGGGCTGTTCATCGGGCGGTGCCACTGGACTGTAATCGGCGGGCATTGGCATGGGAACAAAGGCGGGGAATTGGAACCTCAGATGAACTCAGATGAACACAGATAAAGGCGGGAACAGTGACAACGTTGGCTTCATATTCCTTGTCGGCCGGGTGCTCGTCACGCCGAGGTTCCACCACCGATACCATGGCGTGGAGAAGGACGCGATTGATGTGAACTTCGCCATCCACTTCCCATTGTTTGATCGCCTCTTCGGCACGCACCATATGGCGGGGGATCGCTGGCCAGCGAGGTAAGGGGTGGAGGGGCATCCGGTTCCGAAATCTTATTGGCGGCAGTTTCTGGATCCGTTTAAGCGGAAAACGTGGAGAATGGTTCAGCTGCGGAAAGGCTAAGCCCGCATTTTACAGCATCTAAATATTTTCTAGCCACGGTAGGTCCAGGCCCCAAGCTTTCCGCCAAACAGCCTGCATACCTCTGGCACCATCTACAAAATCGATGATCCTGCAGGTTCTTTTCATCAACTGTGCAAGTGGCTCATTCAGCGAACTTTTCAAACCGAAAATCACCCCAACGGGGCGTTGTTGGACTCTGTGAAAGAGTCGCTCGAACTCCTCGTCGTCCGGTGCTCGGCCGGAAAGTCCGAGAACTACTACCAAATCGGCCTGTTGTAGTCGCTGAGAAATGAATTTCTCTTGCGTGGGTGATACGAGCATGCTCCTAAGCTTGGCGGCACCGGGGGGAACAATAGCGGGGAATCGCGGACAGGTTTTGAATTTCTTCCAATCCTCTTTTGCAATCGCCGGCATTCCCCTGCAATGCTGCATGCTTATTTGGCCATTCGGTGATATTCCAACAGCTGACATTGGGGACCAGCACCAGTTAAGTGCTCCGTGCGGCTTAAGGCCGAGCCGCGTAGGCAGCGTTGGAAGAGTATCCGCCGGTGGTCCATATGCGTCTGTTAAATTCAGACGAGTTGTTCCGTCGGAAACAATGGCATCTTCGGCGATCAGGTCGTAGTTATAGGAAATCAGCGTCAAATCTGCGAAGTGGGCCAATCGATTCAGGTAGAACCCTGCATTCGCTCGCTTAAACTGCTTGAGCGCTTCTAACTCCGACAAATATGAGCTATATGCATGGGCGACTGCATTCCACAGTAAAGGTAATCCTTCGCCGTGCAGAGAAGAATCCGAATAGTTGAGCAAATAGGTACCATCTGATTCGACGCTCGCCATATCTGACCTTCCCCAGCAATGGTGAGCGCGACCAACACCGGGATAATACCCGGTCGAAGGAGCGACTCACATGGGACGGAAGTTTTACAGCGAAGCGTTTAAGACCCAGGCTTGTCAGCTGGTGACGGTCCAGAAGTATTCCA
>JBBRQG010000029.1:0-15415 GCA_038226785.1 Tepidisphaerales bacterium
ACGGGCTGCAGGGCTCGCAGTTGCGTGCAGGCGGAGCCGTTCCCGAGCCGACGGGCATGGGTGTGTTGGCCCTGGCCGGTGGCGCGTTGCTGGGCCGCCGTCGTAAGTAAGTAAGACGCGTCCGCTGACGATCGAGTCAGGCAGGCGTGACCGGGGCTTCGCGTGCAAAAGTGCCCCGGCGTGACCAGCCTGCGAACGGAAGTGTGATGCAACAAAGAAATGCCGGGTCGGCCGATGTTGGCCGACCCGGCTTCTTTTTTAAGTCATGGCCACGGTGAGAACGTTGCTTTTCATGGCATCAGGCTCGTGAAGAGTTGGTGCATGTTGGTCGCGACCGATTCATCAATCTATGTGGGCTTGTGGATGCCACAATTTCAGCAGTGGGAAGCTTGCACCTTGTGTTATGGTTGATCGTTGTCGAAGACGTTTTCATCTCTTCTCAACTGGAGCTTTCGATGCACAAAAAATTCCTGGCCACGTACACCGGCGTCTTCTTGCTCACGGTTTGCGGGGTGTCGACGTTGGCGGCGGCAAACATTCAGACGCTGGTGATGTCGTCGGTGAACGACCTCCTGCCGGGTGGTAACTTTGCCTGTGACAGCCAAGGGTCAGTTCTGTACAAAGGGAATGAGACTTCCGGTTCAAATCCCCTTTATCAGCGGGGTGCGGGTGGGGGCAGCCTGATTACGATCACGGGCACAGCTTTCACTGGGCGCATCGTCGGCCCGGTCGGTTTGAGCGATGACGGAGACGCCACGTTCCAAGCGGTCTCCAGCACCAATCCGGCGGATTCAGGCATTTATTCCAAGCCGGGATCCGGAGGGAGTTTGATCACGATTACTGGCAGCTCGCTTGCAACGTCCGAAGGTGCGCCAACGGTCAGCCGTAACGGCAACATCGCCTTCAAGGGTGTTGACGCGGACGGGCCGGCGATCTTTACTGCCGCTCGAGGGGGCGGCAACAAGGGTACGATTCGGGGAAACATCATCATCAGCAACGGCAATCTGCGCGCGATGCCATCGATCAACGATGCTGGGGACGTGGCATTCGCCGGTGCAGGAAGTGATGGGACGCTGGCCGTGTTTGTCGTACCTTCGGCTGGCAACATACCAATTACCGTTCAAGGTGTTCGCTTCGGCCCGACCGCCCGGCTTTCCTCTTCGCAACCCAAGATTATTGAGAACCAGAAAAGTTTGCTCGTCAATGTGCTAACCGATGGTCCAACCGGAATATTGTCCAGCCTGCAAATTGGTACACCCACGGCTGATGGGCATGACTACGCCTTCACTCCGGTTGCGACGCTTGATTCAGCCAATGAGGCCGAAGCCTTTATGAACGAGGCTGGAGTCGTGGCTGTAGTGGATGGCACAGCCCTTCGATGGAAGGCCCCGGAGTTGAACAGCACCGCTGCACCGAGTCTCTATTCCAGCATGACGCTGATTTCCGTTGGTGATCCGCTGGCAGGGTCGTTTGTCACTGGATTGATGCTGGATACAGGTAGCGTTTTGGCAAACGGTGACGTGGTGTTTGAGGCATCGCTGGCCAATGGCGAGACGGGCATTTTTCAGTTCGTGGTCCCCGAGCCGGCTGGTTTGTCGCTGGTGGCTGCGACAGGACTGATGGCGCTTCGACGGCGGCGCTAGCGGACAGCGGGGCAATCAAGCGGGGCGGGGGCGGGGTTGGGGGTGGGTGGGGGGTGGGGGGTGGAGGGCGGACTTAGGGCTTGGTTGAGGGTGAGATCTTGAGTTTGCGGGCTGTGGCGAGATTGTCGCGAAGCGCCGGCAGGTCGGGCCGCTGGTGTACTGCCAGTTCAAACGTTGCGATGGCATCATCCAGCCGGTCCGTGGCCACGTAGAGCTGTCCGAGTTCGTTCAGTGCCCAGATGTTGGATGGCTCAGCCTGAAGGCGAGCGCTGAGGAGTTGCAGGCATTGTTGCCAGTCCTGCTTTTCAGCGGCGCGACGGACGAGAAATCGAAGCGGGCGCTCATCGGCCGGGCTGAGGCGGGCGGCCACCAACATGAACGGGACGCCTTTCTGCCCCTGACCCATTTGCTGGAACGCGAGTGCCATGCCGATGTGTGCGTTGACCAACCGGGGGTGAAGTCTCAGGGCCCGGTCGAAGGCTGCAATGGCTTCGGTCTCATGGCCTGCGCCCTTTTCAAGTAGCACAGCCCCGAGATTGTTCCAGCCGTCGGCGTAACGTCTGTCGACTTCGACCGACCTGCGGATCAACGATTCCGCTTCGGTGCGGCGTTCAGGCTGATTGGCCAGCATCGATCCGAGATCATTCAACGCCACCGGGTCGGTCAGGTCTGCGGCGATGGCCTTTCGATACCACATTTCGGCGGATGCCGGTTCGCCCGCATCACGGAGGATTTTCGCCCGGCCGATGTAGCCATTGGCCCGGCCCGGTGCCAGTGCTATGACGCGGTCAAACCCCATTTCAGCCGCAGTTCGGTCGCCGGCAGTTGCCGCTTGTTCGGCCAGGTTGGACGTGGCGATGACCGCCTTGGGGTTTACCGCGGTTGCGTGAACCCACAGCGTTCGGTCGCTTTCCCACGATCGAAGCTGATTTTCAGATCGCCAGATGAGCAGACCCAGCGTCGCAAGAGCGACCGTAATCAGGAACTTCCGCCATCTACCACTAGCACGACCCACAATGATGCTGATTCCGAAAGCCGGTGCCAGCATGGCTAGATAGACGTAGCGATCTCCCACGGTCGAAATTCGCTGAAAGTCGAAACCAGATAGCCCAAGCACCGGAAGCAGCGCAGCAGTGAACAATAGGACGAGGCCTAGCCCGGCCCGATTTCGGCGCGATGTGGCCCAAAAGACGGATGCTGCGAGAACAGCCGAGGGGACGATCCAGGCAATCCAAAACCAGACGCCTTGACGGGCGATCTCTGGGGTTCTGGAGTAATCAGAGCAAAGGGAAAACGGCCAGACCAGCTTCGTCAGGTAAAATGCCAAAGCATCGCCTGCGACAAGTGGCCGTAGCACTATTGGAACGGACGTTCTGGCCCCCACCTGAAGGAGCGATGTTATTGCGCCCAGCAGGGTCGCCAGCGCAAGCCACGGGACTAGTTGTCGCAAACTCCGCATCGGCACTTTTCGAAGTATCAGCATGTCAAGCACCGCGATGACGGCTGGCAGGGCAATGGCGCTGGGCTTTGACAATAGTGCCAGTGCGAAGAAGAGGACTCCAGCCGTGTAGCTCACCCGGCGTACTGGGTCCGCGCGGGTTGCGTGGAGGTAGGCGATCACCGAGGCCAGTGAAAACAGAGTGGCAAGTAACCCGCGAAATTCGCTGACCCATGCCACGGACTCGACCTGCAACGGGTGGACGGCGAAGAAGACTGCGCCCAGAAATGCCGCCATGAGAATGTGGGGCCTGGGGCGAGAGTCGCTTTTGATCCCGGCTGGGCCCAGCAGAAGCAGTCCGCTGATCAGCCAGAAGACGAGTGCGGTGCATGCGGCGTGAACGAGAACGCTGGCCAGATGAAAGTGACTGCCCGGGTAAAGCCATGCCCAGATGTTGTAGGTAACAGGGATGTAAAGGTTGCCGTAGGGCTCGCGCCAGAAGTGAATATAGCGGCTGGCAGAATCCGGCTGCAGGAACGGATTGTTGGTCAGGTGGAACGTGTCGTCCCAGTCGAGAAGGCCGTAGTGGACGGTCGGCCAGAAGACGGCGACGGCGATCAGGCCGGTCAAAAGCATTGATGCCACACGCAGTGCCTGTGTGTGCCATTCGGTGCTTTTTGGCGTCCATCGTGAGATCGCGGCCCTCCGGTTGACTGAGGGAAGCGATGGTAACGCCGCCGGAAAGTTTGGATGCCGCTGGCAGGCCTTACTTCAGCTCGAAGTCAGCGAACTGGACGGTGTTCAGGACAGAACTGTCGTGGGCGCAGACGGCCATTCCGGCGCTAAGGGGTTCAGATCCTGTCGGCAGGGGGCGGGTGCCAAGTTCCGTCCATGGGCCGGTGCCGCGTGCGTAGGAGGCCGTGACGGAACCGCCGTGACCTACGAGGCGCAGGCGGATGGGGAATGTACCAGCCTCACCGTCGTTCTTTTCAGTCATCACCTCGCCAGCGGCGGTGCGTGTTGAAAGGGCCACATGGCCGGAGGGGAAGGTATTCACGAAGACATGACCGGCGTGGGCATCGGTACCTCGGCGGACCATCAGGCCGGCCTTGGCCCACTGATCGGACTCCTGCATGGAGTTGGCTGTGACGGTCAGGTCGAAGTCTGCAGCAACGGGGTGCGACAGGAACAGGAAGGAGTCTTCGCGGGTCCAGATATCGTCGCCACCGCCAGCCATGCTGAGGCTGGAAAACTTCTGACCGCTGCCAACGGCTGCCGTCAGCAGGCCGCCCGCCGGTTTTGCCGCGCCGACGTTGGTGAGCATCCAGCCGGTGGGTACGGGAGCCGTCGGGGTGGTGGTGAGGAAGCCCGTACGTGTGGGGAATACAACGGGGGGCGCAACTTTTGCAGTGATGGCCTGACGGAAGCCCTCGTGCATGACCAAGGGCATAGTACCCATCGATTTGAAGAAAGCCTCGAGCTCTTCCTTGCTGCTGGTCAGGACGCTGACTTTGGGCAGGGCGTCGGCATTGGTGCAGAGGTACCAGTGATCCGGACCGGTTCCGGCTTCGGGCTTCACCATTTTGTAGGCCCATTGGGTCGCCATCCAGCCGTTGGCGGCGATGGCATCAAAATAGCGACGCATCATGGCGTCGCCGCCGTTGCTCTGGTTCACGACATTGAACTCACCGATGAGGTAGGCCGCTTTCAGCTTGCTGAGATAGGCCTTGGTTGCCGGGAACTCGCGATCGAGCTTCCGACTCTGGGCGAATTCGCCGCCTTTGTCGCCGAAGAGGCCGGGGTAGTGGTGCTCGGTGAAACCGACATTGACCCAGCCCCGTGAGCGTGGGTCGCCATAAAACTCGATGCCGCGATTGAGCAGGCCCGGCAGCAGGATCAGGGTCTGTTTGTCATTTTTCCGGATGGCGGTGTAGAGGTCGGCCGTGATCTTCAGCATGTCAGCGCGAAGGTCTTGCTGATAGTCGCCCCAAGGTTCGTTGAGCAGGTCATAGGCGACAACGGAGGGGCGGCCGCCATAGCGTTTGGACAGCGCGTCCCAGATTTCGGTCGTGCGCCTCTGGTTGACGGGGTCGCTCCAGAGTTTGTTCTGGCCGCCCCTGAGGGTGTGATGCTCTTTGGACTGTCCGCCGGGGGCACCGTGCAGGTCAAGGATGACGTACATTCCAGCCTTTTCGGCCATATCCACGGCACGGTCGATGTATTTAAAGGCATCGGGGCGCAGGCCGTAGGGGGCTTCTTCGGTCTGAATGTTGTCCCAGCCCAGCGGCAGGCGGACGAGGTTGAAGCCGAGGGACTTGATGTTGTCGAAGTCCCGCTGAGTGATGTAGTTGTCGCGGTAGACGCTGAGCAGGCGGTCGCCTTCGTCGCGGCCGAAGCGGCTGCGAAGGGTTTCGAGGATGGTGTGCTGATCCGGTACGTCGCTCCAGGCGAGCATCCAGGTTTCGATGACGAGCCAGTTGCCAAGGTTGGTGCCCTTGAGCACCACGGGCCGGCCTTCAGCGTTGACCATGTGGCCGTCTTGGACGTGGAGCGGCGGAAGGGCGGGGGGTTTCTGGTCGGCGGCCACGAGATGTGTAGCCGCCAGAACGATCGCTGCGGCGACGCAAGAAGCAAGGAAGGGAAGTTTCATCGGTTTCCGAGTAGAGCGTGCAGGTGAAGACGAATGGGGGTGAAGCTGGTTTACTTACGCCAGCCAGTGGAGAGAAAGCTCGTACGGTAACCGGAGCCAACGTTCCCTTTGAAGCCTGATTTCTGGAGTGCGGCACTCGTGACAAAATCGACGTGTCCGTCGGCGTAGCCAACGTTGATGCCGGTGACGCCACGGCCCTTCAGGTGCGGGTACCAGGACACCTGCCAGTCGGGCCAGCACATGTCCCAGTAGAGAACGGCTTCGGTCGGCCGTTGGGCGCTGTTGCTTTTCGCGCCCGCGGCATAGGCGATGTTGTACTTGTAGTTGACCCAATGGGCATCCAGCAGCCAGGGCAGTGGGGCATTGCCGGCTACGACGTCGGGGCAACGCCATGCCTTGTTGACGTCAGGAAAGGTCGGCTGAATCGAAGGCTGTCCGGTACCGTTGTTGGCGTTTCGAACGGGATTCGGTGTTGAGGGGAGAAGTCCTTTCTTGTCGAAGAACTCGGGCGTGTAACTGGGGAACCAGCCCCGGCTGGGTGTTGGCGAAGGCGAGAAATCCCACGGCCAGGGAATGCGGGTGGCGGCGGGGTACCAGTACGTCGACGCGTTATTGAAGTTGTCATGCCCCGCGCGCGACTTCCCACAGCGGTTCTGATCACTTTGTGACCCGTCATAGCCGGTCATTTCGCCATAATCCCAGCCGTAGAGGATGGCAGTGGGATAACACTGTTTTGAATCGTTGAGATACATGCTTGCCGCCAATCCGATTTGCCGCAGGTTGGACTGGCAAGACAACAGAGAGGCCTGACGCCGGGCGACGTTGAGAGAGGGCAGCAGAATCGAGATGAGGACGGCGATGATGCCGATCACGACCAGCAGCTCAACGAGTGTGAATGCCGGGGTTCGGCGGGTGATTCGGGTGCTGTCTGAGGGGCGCGACATGGGTGAGACTCCGTGCAAACAACGAAACATTTTTCTGCGGCCGGACATCGATTTCGCAGAGTGTGTTGGGAAGGGATCGGCCGAGTTGACTGACTTTAGAAAGGTAAGCCCACACCCCGCAGTTCATCCATGTCTCTTACCGACAAACAATCGTTGTTTTGCGACAGTTTTAGGGTAGTCTGATGGCATGGCTGGCGAGTTCAATCGATCTTTCAAACCCCGGCGGATCGGGCTGGTGATAGATGTCGTAGGGGCTTACGGGCGCGGCGTCGTGCGGGGGATCATGGCCTACGCCAAGCCGAGGAATTGGGTGGTGGCGATAGAGCCTCGCTGGAGCTTTGAAGATGCGCCGGACGTCAAGGACTGGGACGTCGAGGGCGTGATCGCATTCGTCTACAGCAAGCCGTTTCAGCGCCGGATTCTGGCCCGGAAAATCATCGCGACCAACGTCAGCAACTTCATCACTGACAACCAGTTGCCCACCGTCATTCCCGATGACTTCGCGGTCGCCCGGATGGCCGCCGACTACTTTCGCGAGCGTGGCTTCCACCACTTCGGGTTCTGCGGGCCAAAGGACCATGGTTTCTCTGTCTTGCGACTGGAGGGCTTCCGGCGGCGCGTGGCAGAAGTGGGCGGCGAACTACATGTCTGCGATCCACGCAGCAGTGACATGATGGACTGGGCCCGCAGCCTGCCCAAGCCGATCGGCGTTTTTGGGTGCAATGACCAGTGGGCCCACCGGTTGCTGAATGATTGCCGGCGGGCTGCGTTGGATGTGCCGGGGGAGATCGCCATCATGGGCGTTGATAACGATGATCTGCTCAATGCGCTCGTCCATCCGTCGCTATCGAGTATTGAGCTGCCCACGGAACGCATCGGGTTCGAAGCGGCAAGTCTGCTGGATCGCCTGTTGGACGGGGAGGCACCGCCGACTGAACCGATCTGTTTCGCCCCAGGTGGCGTCGTCACGCGGCAAAGCACCGACGTCTCGGCGATCAGCGATGCCGACATCATCACGGCCCTGACCTTCATCCGGGACCACGCCGACCAGCCGATCCGGGTGGAAGATGTCCTGGCTACGGTGCCGCTGGGCAGGCGGTCGCTGGAGCGGCGGTTCCGCAAGGTGATGGGGCGATCCATCCTGTCAGAGATCCGCCGGCTGCACATCGAGCGGGCCAAGCAGTTGCTCAAGAGCACCGAGCTTTCGATGTCAGCCATTTCGCTGGCGTGTGGATTCAGCAATTCGAGCCGGTTCGGGATCACGTTTCGCGATTTGACGGGGCTGACGCCGTCGGAGTTCCGGACCAACCATCAGACGCTGCGGTCGGGGTCTGCCGATGACTTTCCGCGGCCCCGAATGGGGTAGCGGATGACGCAAAACGACGATTGTTTGTCTGTAAACGGCATGGTACGCATCGGCAAAATTGGTCATCTTATAAAGTCTGTGCAGTCGATTGTCGGCGGCTATTCGGTGGGAGTTACGGCGGGTGCAGGCTCAACAGGCCGCGGCAGTCCGCCGGTTTAATGGGAGAATCAATTATGTCCAGTACACGTATGACGGCTTTCGGTCTCATGGCAATCCTCAGTGCCACAGGCGCGGTTTTTGCCGCTGACCCGGCCAGCTTTTTTGCATCGGCGTCGCCGAGTTCGAACCCTGACTCAAACGGCACTACCGACGTCTGGTCGTTGACGACGCAGGGGAATGACGGCGGCGCCGGGGATTTCCAGGGCGGACCGGGTAACAGCTGGGCCTTGTACTCGTACGGGTCACCGACTGCCGGTGAGGCCCGCATGGATAGCAATCTCAGCGGGGGCAGCCTCAGCGTGGGGCAGACCATTTCCATCGACTTCGCCAACCGGTTTATTGCCACCGGGAAGTCTGTTGGTGTCAGTTTGCTGAGCTCGGGCTCGGCGGTGTTGACGTTGAGCTTTGTGGGCGGTTCTGCCTCGGGGAACTATCTGTTCACGGATGCGGTCTATACGGAACGCCCGACAGGCATCGGCTACAACTTCGAGACGCTCACACCATTCATCGTGACGCGTACGGGCGACAGCACCTATTCGGCGTCGTTCCACGGCAACCAGTGGACGGGCGTCACGGCTGGCGCGATTGACAGCATCAGGGTCTTCAACTTTCAGGCCGGAGATTTCAGCGACGTCTTCAGCAACAACCTGGGCATCAGTGCCAAACCGACGGCTTGGACGGCCAGCGGAGGCGGCACATGGTCGGATGCGGGAAACTGGGATGCCGGCACACCGGATGCTGCGGGTGCGAGCGCCGTGTTTGGGGCCTCTCCGGCTGGCGCTCATGTGGTCAATGTCGACGGTTCCCGAACGGTTCAGACAGTGCTGTTCAGCAGTCCCTCGTCTTACACACTGAGCGGTACGGGCTCCTTGACGATGGCGGGAACTGCCACGACTTCGCTCATCAGCGCCACGGCAGGTTCTCACACCATCTCTGTCCCGGTCACGCTGACTCATGACAGTTCGGCCGTGGATGCGGCAGCTGACGCATCGTTGTCGATCGCGTCACTGAGTGGCAGCGGCACTTTGACCAAGACCGGACTGGGCGTGGTACACGTGGATGCGCTGAGTGTCGGCTCGCTCAGCGTGGTCGGCGGGACGATGTCTTTGCATTCGGATTCGCTGCCGCGGGTCGGCCCGGCGACCGTGTCGGTGATCAATAATCTGTACATCGGCAGTACGGGTGGAGCTCTTGGGACTCGCGTCTACAACTCGACCCTCGATATCGGCACGACCGACCTTGTCGTTCGATTGACAAGTCTCGCTGAAGTGTCGGACGCAGCGCGCGGCGGCCAAAACGGAGCGACGCTCTTCGGTGGCGCCGGCCTGACCAGCAGCGTGGCTGCAGCGGATGCCAACGGCCTGTTGCGTTACGCCGTGGGCGTGATTCAGAACGACATCGGCGGCAGCACCGTCTATGACACGTTCGACGGCGTCAGCGTCGGGCTGACGGATGTTCTGGTGAAGTTCACCTACTTCGGTGATGCCGATCTGAATGGTGTGGTGGATGACACGGACTTCTTCCTGATCAACAACGGCTACGGCAACGGGCTGACGGGTTGGGTCAATGGCGACTTCGACTACAGCGGTACCGTGGACGACACGGACTTCTTCCTGATCAACAACGCGTACGGCCTGCAGGGTTCTGCCCTGCGTGCTGGTGGTGCGGTTCCGGAGCCGACGGGCATGGGCGTGTTGGCCCTGGCCGGTGGGATGTTGCTGGGCCGCCGTCGTAAGTAAGTAAGACGCGTCCGCTGGCGATCGAGTCAGGTAGGCGTGACCGGGGCTTCGCGTGCAAAAGTGCCCCGGCGTGACCAGCCTGCGAACGGAAGTGCGATGCAACAAAGAACTGCCGGGTCGGCCGATGTTGGCCGACCCGGCTTCTTTTTTAGATGTGTCAGTTGTGGGAGTGACACTTTCGAGTGCGCCAAAATCCAGTAAAGTTGCGCTGCGTTGGTAGCGGCCGTGGTTCAAGCAATTGTGACCCTTAAGATAGTCTCAGTTGTTGATTCGGAAATGTTGCAGCGAAGAGATTGTCAGATTGGCTTTGGTTCACCGGCCGTGGCGAGCCATCAATTCAGCGTTTAACAATTTAAAAGTGGCGACTTTTCTCTGCTGCTGGGCGAGTCATCACGGTATATTGCTGTAGATGCGAACAACCCACTGCCTCAAGCATGCTCGTCGTCCGGTGCGTACCCGAATACTCGCTGGCTGTGCTGTTTCGGCAGCACTGCTTGGGCCGAGTGCTGCACTTCGTGCGGCCGATGTCTGGTGGGTGGGCTACGGCGGCAGCTCTTGGGGCAACACGATCGTTTGGAGCAACGTCACGCAGACCAACTTCGCCCTGCTACCCGGCCCGGCCGACATCGCCGTCTTCGCAGGTTCGGGCGGCGTCAACTTCACGAACACCCTCGGCGCAACCAGTTATTCCGTCCTTGGTCTGCGCACGGACGGATCGCAAGGCGTTACCGCCAACATGACCATTGGCTCGTCCGGCGGCGCTCTCACTGTCGGCAGCAGCGGTGTGACCAATAACACCAGCTCCAATCTGACGATCTCCGCGCCACTGTTGACTTCCAGTGGTAGCTACAACGTCAACGCGAGCCTGGCCACCAGCACCGTCACCTTCTCTGGCAACCTCACGGCCGCAGCTAGCCTCACCAAGGTTGGTCCGGGGCTACTGAACCTGTCGGGCAATAACAGTTATGGTCTTGGCACCTCCATCAACGGCGGCACGCTGAAGCGTGCCTCCAACACGGCGCTGCCCGTTGGCGGGGGTCTGAACATCAACACCGGCACGGTGGATATCGCCGGTTTCAGTACGACTGTGGGTAACCTAACCTTCGGTAACGGCTCATCCGGAGCGGTCCGCACTCTCTCCAATACCGGCGCGGCGGCCGCAACGGTCACCGTGAACGGCAACATCACCTACAACGGGTCGAGCCCTGCTAGCGCTCCGGCTCTGGTCAACGCCCGGATCAGCCTGCCTGCTGGTCAGCACACCATGGGTTACAACAATGTGCTTTCCAACTCCTATTATGACATGGTGCTCACGCAGCCGGTGTCTGGCGCCGGGGGTCTTGATAAGAATGGCTTTGCCTTTGTAGCACTGACTGCACCGAGCACCTACGTTGGCGACACCAACATCAACGCAGGCAATCTTTTTGTCGCCGCTACCAGCGCGTTACCCAGCGGCACCGCCCTTACCGTGGCTGCGGGTGCAAATCTGTTTCTCTATGCCGCAATCACGGAGAATGGCGTTGTGGCGGGCAACTATAACCAGACGGTCGGGTCTTTGGCCGGTAGCGGTACGATCTTGCTCGGCACTGCCACCCTCACCGTCGGTAATGCCGCTTCCACCACCTTCTCGGGAACTCTTTTTGCCGGGAGTGGGACCGTAGGAGGATTGGTCAAGCAGGGTGGCGGCACGCTGACGGTGAACCCATTGAATCTGGGTGCGTTGAAGGTCAATGGAGGTAAGTTGGTTGTTTCTGACGTCGGCACCGGGGTGTCGCCGCTGGGCGTCGTCAGCATGGCCAACAATGGTGCCGCGCTCGGCAGCCGCCTCTACAACGCGCAGATTGATATCACCACCACCGACCTGATCGTTCGTAACGGCAGCCTGGCCGACCTTGCCGATATGGCCCGTGCCGGGCAGAACGGTGCGACCTTGTTTGCAGGGAACGGAATCACCAGCAGCGTCGCCGCGGCCGATGCGGCGGGTCAGTTGCGTTATGCGGTGGGTGTGGTGCAGAACAACATCGATGGCAGCACCCTCTATAACACCTTCGACGGCGTGACGGTCGGGCTGACCGATGTGCTCGTGAAGTTCACGTACTTCGGCGATGCCGATTTGAACGGCATCGTGGATGACACCGACTTTTTCCTGGTCAACAATGGCTACGGCAACGGGTTGACGGGTTGGGTAAATGGTGACTTCGACTACAGCGGTACCGTGGACGACACGGATTTCTTCCTGATCAACAACGCGTACGGCCTGCAGGGGGTCGGTCTGCGGGCTGGCGGAAGCGTGCCGGAACCGACAGGCATGGGTGTGTTGGCCCTCGCCGGTACCGCGTTGCTGGGTCGCCGTCGGAGGTAACAGACAGACCTCTACCTACGAGCGAGTCGCGGAGGCTTGCGGGGCAAAACCACGGAATCTTATCGCTGGTAAATCGGCAGATACTGATACGGGATGGCCAGCATCGTCGTGTAGACGGCCGTCGCCCAGACTTCGCCCACACCGTTGCCGCCCTGATCCAGCGGATGCCAGAAGCTGCCCTGCGGGCCGTTTTCGACCTTGGTCAGCAGTTGCGTGCTGACGCGCTCGTACCACTTGGGCCACGCCGGGCCGCCGATCATGTAGTGGGCCGGCATGGCGTAGAACTGGCCGTAGCTGAACCACTCCATCTGATCCTTGTTCTCTTGCAGGTAGCGGGCGCCGGCGGCCACCAAGGGGTCGTCGTAGTGACCCAGCACCTGTAGCGAGTAGATGGCGGCCGCCGTTCGGGCGAACCCGGGCTCGTTTCCGCCCGCCTGATAGGCGACGCCTCCGCCGGCTTGACGGGCTGCGCACGATCGAACGTATTGCGCTGCGCGGTCCAAAGTTGTCTGGGGCACCGCGATGCCGGAATTCCGGGCCACGCGAAGCGCCACAGCCTGCAGCACCGTCACAGAGACGTCCGCGTCGGCGGGCCGTGGCTGGTAGCGCCAACCGCCCTGCTTGTTCTGCGAGGCGATGATGAGCTGGATTGCGCTCTCCAGCTTCGGACGCATGGTTTCGTCCTGGGTCATGCCGTACACCTCACCCAGCACAATGGTCGAAATGCCGTGGCCGTACATGTTGTGTTCACCGGTCGGAGCGGCGATGTAGCCGTCCGGCCGGACGCAACTCAACAGGAACCGCACACCGCGATCGACCTGCTGGCCGTAAGGGCCCTGCTTCGGCGTATTGCCAGTGGCTAGAAAAGCGTGCAGCACGTAGGCAGTGATCGCGGCACGATGGCCGCCCCCGACGTTCCAACTGCCGTCCGGGTTCTGGTTGGCCGCCAGGTACTTCAAGGCGCCATCGATCGCGCGGTCGATGGCGGGTGTCACGATGACGTCGTTTGTCACTGGTGTGGCTGAGGGTGCCGGAGCTGCCGTCAGCGCTGCCAGAGCGAAGGCGAGGAAGTAGGCAGTCCGACGGTGCACGCTGGAGAGCATACGGGGGCATGGCCCGTGCCGGCACGTTGGCCGTGCCGCCAACGGTTGTCACCCCGCCCGACGGGATTTGCGCGCACTCTTCGCCTCGTACAACAGCCCATCCGCCACTTTCAGCATCTCGGTCGCGGTGGCAGCCGCCCCCAACTCGCGTGAGCTGAGAATTCCGATTGAAAGGCCCGGCGGTGTCTGCATGCGCCAAGGCTTGACGTACTGCTCGACCATTTCCACAAGTCGGTCGGCCACCTGCGTCGCGGTGTTCTTACCGCTATCGGGCAGGGCGATCACGAACTCATCGCCGCCCAACCGGTAGGCGTAATCCTCCGGCCGAATGGACGAGCGGATCAGTTGGCCCAAGGTCTTCAGGAACTCGTCTCCGGCCGCATGACCACGTGTGTCATTCAGTGTTTTGAAGTAGTCAACGTCGATCATCAGCAGGCTCAGTGTCCGGCCTTGCTGGCTGGTGGCGACCAGTTCCGGAAGGGTGCGTTCCAGTTCCCGCCGGTTAAACAGGCCCGTCAGCGCGTCCCGCGATGCCTGTGTCTTGAGGGTGCTGATCTGTCGCTCAAGTGCCTGCGTCCGGTTTTCGACCTTGCGGCGAACTTCTGCCTCCAGTGCGGCCACTTCGGCCCGTTGCTGCCGCAAGTCACGCAGCACGTCGCAGATTGTTTCCGCCAGCGGCAGCAGGTGCCCGGCCTTCCGCGAAACCTCGTCGATCGGGATCACCCCTTCGCGGGCCATACTCGTCAGCTCGCGCAACCGGCGTGAGGGTCCGAGCCAGTTACGCTGATGGCGAATGTAGACCAGTGCCGCCGCTGCGACGCTGACGGCCGCCGTCAATGGATACCACCAGACCCGGCCGGCCGGCGCAATACCCCCCTGCACAAAACGGCCCAGCCCGATGAGTCCGAAAATGCCGCCCGTCAGTAGCGTGCCCTGAATGACGATCATGGCACGTGCCCATGACCGGGAATGCATGCCAAATAGTTCGGCGAATGGAGTGCTCCACGAAGTCTGTGCGACGTCCACGCCGGGCGCGATCTCTTCCGGGACGCTGTTCGCGTCCGGTGTTTGCCGACTTTGTTCCGCTTTGCTCACCGATCCTCCGACCTTCTCCAACCATCGACCATGACAGGTCACCACTTGTGACGGTGGTACCCCCGGCCGCTGGCTGGCCAGTAGCTATAGATGTCCGATTGGCCCGGCGAGTCTGCAAATCAGCCGTCGATATTTGCGGAATTAATGGCAGTTGGCAGCCTTGCGGTTGACGTGGCCACGGTTCTAAAGTGTGGTGACAGAGCACTGGCAGGTCAGTGGCCGATTCAAAGCAAGGAAACGATATGCGTCACGTCATCTCAGCATTGGTCCAAAACGAGCCAGGCGTGCTTTCGCTGGTGGCGGGGCTGTTTTCGGCCCGCGGTTTCAACATCGATTCGTTGGTCGTCGGCAGGACCGATAACCCCGGACTTTCGCGCATGACCATTGTCGTCACGGCCGACGACAACACGCTGGAGCAGGTCCGCAAGCAACTGGCAAAGCTCGTGCCGGTTGTGAAAGTGCGTGACTTCAGCGGCACGGCCTACATCGAGCGCGATTTACTGCTTCTAACGGTGAATGTAGGCCCGGAACACCGTGCTGAGGTCGTTGAGATCGTCGACCTGTTCCGCGGCCGCGTGGTGGATGTCGCGCCGGACTCGCTCATGGTCGAGCTGTCGGGCACAGAAGAAAAGTTGGAGAGCTTCACCTCGTTGCTGGAACCCTACGGGATCGAAGAACTCGCACGCACGGGCATCATCGCCATGTCTCGGGGTGTGCAGCGATTGAAGGACCGTCCCAGTGGGAGCCAATCAGCGGGCAACCGCCGGAAGCGGTCGTTGGACGCGCCGACAGGCGCCGCGCTGCCGCCGTCGTAAGCCCATTTAACTGCCAGCGCTGGGCAAGTCGGGTAGTTGCGGGCGGATGGCCAATCCTACGCAGTTTGCCATGCTTACTTGGACGTATCGATTTATCCCAT
>JBBRQG010000030.1:0-3829 GCA_038226785.1 Tepidisphaerales bacterium
AAGAGGAATGCCGGTAAATACGCCCAGCCCAGTAAGGATGCTGAGAAAACCGTTCTTTCGGTAGTAAGGAACCTGCCCATACTGCTGATTCGTGAGAGCAGCGATCGCTTGGACCGACTGTGCAATAACTTGCCCGGGCGGTGACGGCATGCTCGGGACTTGTAGCGCGGGTGGGTTTTGGACTGGCGCGTTGGACAGGGGTCTGGGGAACGGAACCTGCACGACACTGGCACAGGCGCGACATTTCCCCCGTTTTCCACCCGCATCATCCGGCACCCTGGCAACGGCACCACACGCGGGACACTCTACGCTGATGGACATGGCAGGCCCTTCTCAAGTCTTGGCACCGCCACGACGATCCCCGCCGCTGATATGCAAATATCAACAAAAAACGGGGCCCGCAGTCCGGTAGACTACGCCGAGGCATCAGGCGTGCGACCGCCCGTGGACCCACAGTTTCGTCCACCGGGCAGCGCACCCCGTTAGCAGCCCGTGGTTTTAGTCCCTTTCGGCGGATCCGACAGTGACCTCACGCTGCGACAGCCCAGCGCGTCCGAATCGTCTGCCGATGATCCGATGAGCCAGAATCGCTCCTGTAGAAGCCGGTGGCGATCCAGAGTCGCCCGATCAGGCCGAATATCGACGAAAAAAGGCCCTGCCGGCCGCGCGGCGTCCCCACACCGACCAGTTGGCGCATGATCAGGCTCAGGTTGAAGCCGCCGGCATGGATCAGCAGCCGTTTGGAGATGTTGTCCCGGTGCCTCAGGTGCAGGCGTCTCATCCCACCGGTCTCGTACACGTGGGCGAAGGAACGTTCGAGCAGTTCGCCGCGTTGGCGCATCAGGCGTTTGCCCCGCTCGCCGCGGATCCGTCGGCGGTTGGCGTAAGTGGCGTCCCGCGCCTGGGGCTTGCCTTCCCAGTCGCGCCGGCCCCGGTCGGGCTCGGCGACGTACGACCGCGTGCCGATCGTGGCCAGGTCTTCCATCGTGCCGTTGGAGTGATACCCCTTGTCGGCGACGGCCTCGCCGACGATGTCGGGGTGGATGCAGTCGGCGGTGCGGGGATCGTCGCCGACGGCCGCCAGGTTCTCGGTCGCCGCGACGAGGGTGTCGATCAGCGTCTGGTGGTCGCTTTGGTCGGCCGGCTGCAGCACGACAGCCAGGATCGCCCCGGTCTCCATGTCCACCGCATGTTCGGCTTTATGAGCCAGGTGCGTGGTGCCGTCCTTCATCTTGGCGATCTTCGCGTCCGGGTCGTGCGGGTTCTCCCAATCTTCATTGCTGGCCTTGTTTTTCCGCTTCTTGTCGAGTTTGGTCAGGTCTTCGCGGGTGGGCGTTTCGATGCCGCTGGACTTGGCCAGGCCGGTGAGGAACTGGTCGTAGCTCTCGTTCGTGTCCCGCCGGACGATGCTCTTCATCGCGGCATTGGCTTCCAGCGTGGTCGAGTCCACCCCGGCGGTCTTGCCTTGGACCAACCCCTGCTTGGCCAGCAGTTTCAGCACCCATTGGAAAACGGCCTGGTGCGTTTGCAGATCGATCAACCGGCGCGTGCGGCTCAGGGTCGAATGGTCCGGAGTCGACTGGTCGATCCCGTAGCCCAGGAACAACCGCAGCGAAAACGAATCGGCACACCGCCAGGCGATTCCCCGCTCCGAGTCGATCCCCTCGAAGTACCCCAGCAGCAACAGCCGGAAGTAAACACCCGGCGGCAGCGACGGCCGGCCCATCGTCTGCTCGTAGAATTTGGCGCAGAGTCCTTCGACCAGAACGTCGAAGTCCCCGGCAGCCAGCACTTCGTTGAGTTTGCAGTAAAACGGATGGGCGGGGGTCTGCGGCAGGTCCGCCGCAACGACGAACAGAGAAGATTGCGAATGCCGGTTTCGTTTGCCCATGGCCATGCGGATATCCTTAGTAATTACTACAATTACAGCATATATCTCCGATCAAAGGATTCCAGTGGATAACCCGGCCAAAAGGGACTAAAACCACGGGCTGCTAGCCCGAATTATTCAGCAGTCCTATCGCGCGACGGGCCCCCGTGTGATTTAATTAGTTCTACCAGGAACAGTTAAACCAAAACACGGAGGCCGCGTATGTCGTCGCAGAGTGCAGAATCGATCGAGTTCAAGTTTCTCTCCGATCTGCCTATCGTTGTCCAGCAGCATGCGGGGCAGTTGACCAGTGATGCGGGTCTGCTGCCGATCGCCCAGTTCGATCGGCAGTTAAACTATACCGCCCGCATGGCGGCCTGCCTCGATGAACCGCCGACCGATGATCCGCGCCAGCAGCATCGCAAGCCGCAGACCCAGCATCAGCGTATCGAGATGCTGCGCCAGCGGCTGTTCGGCATTCTTGCCGGTTATGAAGACTGCAACGATCACGACACGCTGCGGGATGAACCGGTGTTCAAGATGATCGCCGACCGCCTGCCCGAGGATGAGGCCCTGGCCAGCCAGCCGACGCTCAGCCGCTTTGAAAACTCGGTGACGCCCGCGGCGCTGCAGCGGTTGATCGACTTCACCATCGCCACCGGCATCGAGCGGCTCAAGCAAAAGCACGGCGGCACGCTGCCGGCCGGCATCACTCTCGATCTGGACGCGACAGACGATCCCACTCACGGCCGGCAGCAACTGACGCTCTTCCACGGCTACTATGGCCAGTACCAGTATTTTCCGCTGATCATCAGCGAGCCGACGACCAAGCACGTGTTGCTTGCCTGGCTGCGGCCGGGAACGGTGCATGCTTCGATCGGGGCCGACGATGACCTGATGCGGGTGGTCAACGCCCTGCGCAAGGAGCGGCCCGACATCCAGATTCATGTCCGCGGCGACGGGGGATTCGGCCTGCCGATGATGTACGAAACCTGCGAGAAAAACGGCCTCACCTACACCTTTGGCTTCTCGACCAACCCCCGGCTCAAGCGGTTGACTGAGGGGTTGATGCAGCGGGCCGTCGATGAACACGCCAAAAGCAAACAGAAGCAACGGCTGTTTGACTGCTTCGAATATCAATGCGATTCATGGCCCGGCTCCCGGACCGTGATCGCCAAAGCCGAATGCCACGACGGTGGAACCAACCAGCGTTTTGTCGTCACCAACCGCCCTGGGGTCAGTTCCCCTCAGGACGGCCAACGCGAGTATGACGACTACGTTCAACGCGGTGAGAGCGAGCACCGCATGGACGAACTCAAGAACGGCCTGCACATGGACCGCCTCAGCTGCCATCGCTTCATGGCCAACTTCTTTCGCCTGCTCCTTCATGTGTCGGCGATGAACCTGCTGGGAGCGTTGCGGCAGAGCGAGCAGCTTCCACAAGTGCTGCAAGTGGGCCAGCCCTGCACCTGGCGAACGATGGTGATCAAGGTGGCGGCGATCATCGTGCAGACCAGCCGGAGAATCGTCGTCAGCGTCGCCGCCAACTGGCCGTGGTGGCCCCTCTACACGGCGGTGGCAGTTCGATCCATGTCAGCTCCCCCCGGCTCCGCGTCATTCATTCCAAGTTCGTGACTCAAAGACATCCCGGAGAACCGATGGGGGTATGGGGGCGGTTTGCGCCTGCAGAGCCCAATTCGGCCGCCGGTGTACTCCGCGGAGCCTGATGCACGAATACCATCAAAGAATACCGACCCGTGAATAATCCGGGTTAGCGCGTGATCACGCACCGTTATTTCGTGCTTTTTCACCTATCGAATGAGGATGCCCGCGCGACCACCGCTCTTACTGCTTCATCTCTTCCAACTGCATTTCGACCGGTGTGACGGTCGCGGTGTGCCGTTGCACCTCGGCCATGATGTCGGCGACGACGTCCGGGTGGGCCGGTTGCTCGATCAA
>JBBRQG010000031.1:0-1673 GCA_038226785.1 Tepidisphaerales bacterium
AATTTAGGTGGCTAGCGTCGCGTCAGCCCGGCCATTGGCGTACGTGGGGCGAAATCAAATAATGGAATCTAAGTATGTAGAGCGGCCTGTAGAGGGCTTGCGGACGCGGGTTCGATTCCCGCCGGCTCCACCATAATTTGAAATCCCAACCCTTATCGGTTGGGATTTTTTTTGCCCGGAGCGCCAGTGTTGGCGCGGTTCCGCGCATTTCACCGGTGAGCGGCACCCCTCATCTTTTTGCGTGTCTGGCGTCACTTCCCCCGATTTTCTCTCTCTGTTCTCTGTTGCACCGGTGAGCGTTCAACGCCACAAAGCCAGCATTGGCGCGGGTTACCGGCCTTCCGGTTGTGATTTTGAGTTGGTCTAGCGCAAGCGACCGAGAATAAGAAACGGAACGCCAGACGCAAAAAAACCGCCCGAAAGCGGTTGTCGTTGGGCTGCTGGCCGTCACGTCTTGCTGCGCATCAGTTGGCCCCGTTGCTCCACCCACGTCGTGGTGATGCCCCGGCGGATCAGGTGCTCCAGCGCCAGACCGGTGTTTTCGTTGGCCACGCATGCCTCGACGATGTCAGGAGCAAGCCGGGTCAGTTGGGCGATCCGGCTGGCCTGTCCTCGGTCGATGCCCTCAGCGGCGGCGATCTCGGTGATCGTTCGGTATTTGCCTTCATCGAGGAGCCGCTGCCAGTAATGCGCCAGCCCCAGCGCCCGGATCAAGGGCGTGTGCCGCGCGGCGTCCCGCTCCCGGCGCTCAGTCCCGGCTTCGACATGAAACTCTTGTGGGGCGTCCAGTGGCGTAAAGACCTGCCGCTTCACCCCGCGCTTGACCAGCGTCCAAGGAATGAAGGTTTCCATTTGTACGCCGCCTGCCGGGCTGGGCGTTTGGTATGTAACTGGGTCGCCGGTCAGTACCCCTTTATCCTTTTTTGCCATCTCTCCTCCTATTCGAAATTCGCAATGATGTGGCGCTGTGCCTGCCAGTCCACCGGCAGGCGGTTGCGTTGGAACCACATCAGTGTCAGCCGTCTTGGCTGTCGGCCAGCCATCAGTTGCTCGATGATGTCGGGAGCCAGCAGTGTCAAACGCAGCAGTTCGTTCACCGTCGAATGGTGCAGACCTTCGTTGATTGCGATCTCCGAGCCGCTTTTCATGGCACCGGAGTCGAGTAGCTTTTGCCAATAAAAGGCGCGGCCAAGCCCCTCTAGAAACGTCGTGTCGTGGGCCGGTGCATCGGTAGATGCCAGTCGCTGCACGCCGCGCCGCTTGAAAGTCAGCGGCACAAAGGTTTCCAGGTTGTCGTTCATACCGTGGCCTCCATTGCGACCAACTCGGCACCGATACTGTCAGGTGTGAATTCGCCGATCAGTGCCTTCCAGCCCAGCTCCCGCCATTTCACCTTGAGGCCGCCGGACACCAGATCGACGCGTTCGATCATCAGATTGAAGATGCGGTGGCGCTCTGCCGGGTACAGTTGCTCCCACGCATCGCCGAGCCGATGCATCGCCATCACGGCGCTGGACTCGTCAATCTGCGCACCATTCTTCTTGATGAAGTTGCACACGGATGCGATGGACTCGGGGCTGGCCAGCACCGTTTTGATCTGCGCGACCGTCGCCGCCTCGACCTCCTCGGCCGGGATGCGCTCGTAGGATTTTCCCGCTGCGCCGTAGCGCAGT